>JBDWLM010000010.1:0-454898 GCA_039973155.1 Erythrobacter sp.
GGGCCGGTGGAAGTTGTGACGGTGGATGCCAATGGCGTGCTCGGGCGGCAGGACACGGTCTCTGCAGCGCAGTTCAGCAGCCTATCCAATGTCGTGCAGGCTGTGTCTGAGGTAAGCGCAGCGCAATTTGCTGCGCTGGAAGGGCAAGTGACCAGCTTGTTCGATCTGGCTGAAACGGTTGATCGCGATGCACAGCGCGGGATCGCAGCGGTTGCGGCGCAAGCTACACCGCATTTCCCCAGCGAAGCGGGCAAAACCAGCTATGCCAGCAATGTCGCGACATTCCGCGGCGAAGTGGGTTTTTCTGCTGGGTTGATGCACCGGTTTGAAGGTGATTTCGCGATCACTGCCGGGGTCAGCTATGCGGGCGGCAATTCCACCAGCGTGCGCGCAGGCATTGCTGGCGAATTTTAAGCAATAGTGGCGGGGAATGGGTGCGGTTGGCGCGCTTATTTCCCGCCATTTGCCTCAAATGCTTTGACTTTGTGCAGAATGATCGCCACATGCTGCACCTGCGAAGCGCGCTATCCAGCGTGAAGCGGCAGCTCTAACGACTATCTGCCTCGGACGCGCTTCAATCTTTTCTCCCTTAGACTTCCCAATTCACGCGGGTGGTTTTTAAACCCCGCGACCGCGCCCGGCATTTGCTGTGTGCGCCGCATATTTTGCGAGTCAAAATGACAATACAATTCGATCAACTCGGGCTGTCTCAGCCCGTCCTTCAGGCATTGGACCTGCAAGGCTATACCACTCCCACCCCTATTCAAGAGCAGGCCATTCCGCCCGTTCTCGAAGGGCGCGATCTGTTGGGCATTGCCCAAACCGGCACGGGTAAAACCGCCGCGTTTATGCTGCCCAGCATCGATAATCTGCGCAAGGCAGACAATCAAACACCGTTCAAATCCTGCCGTATGCTGGTGCTTGCGCCAACGCGCGAACTGGCTGGGCAAATTGCCCAATCGGCAAAGGATTATGGCGCGCTCGCGGGGCTGAAAGTTCAGTCCATCGTAGGCGGAACCTCGGTCAATAAAGACCGCAACAAGCTGCACCGCGGCACCGATATTCTGGTCGCCACCCCGGGGCGCTTGCTCGACCTTATTGATCAGAAAGCGTTCAACCTTTCAGGGGTTGAAATTCTGATCCTGGATGAAGCGGATCAAATGCTCGATCTGGGCTTTATTCATGCCCTGCGGCGGATCAATGATCTGGTCCCCGATGGACGCCAGACGCTGTTTTTCAGCGCCACAATGCCCAAACAAATCAAAGAGCTGGTGCGCGGATATTGCAAAGATCCGGTGCATGTCTCTGTCACCCCGGCGGCCAGTACAGCGGAACGGATCGATCAATTCCTGTTCATGGTTCAGAAGAACGAGAAGCAATCGCTGCTCGAAATGATCCTGAGCGGACGCCACGAAGTTCCCGGCAAGTTTGAACGCATTCTGATTTTCACGCGGACCAAGCATGGTGCGGACCGGGTGGTGAAGAAGCTTTACCAATGCGGCATCCCTGCCAACGCCATTCATGGCAACAAATCTCAGCCTCAGCGCCAACGCGCGCTTGACGAATTTAAGCGCGCCAAAACCAATGTTCTGGTCGCGACTGATGTGGCGGCACGCGGGATCGATATTCCCGGTGTGAGCCATGTTATCAATTTTGAATTGCCCAATGTTCCCGAACAATATGTGCACCGCATTGGCCGGACTGCACGGGCAGGCAAAGATGGTGTGGCTATCGCCTTTTGCGGCGAGGATGAACGCGCATACCTTAAGGATATTCAGCGCAACACTGATGCCGAATTTGATCGGCTCGATCTGCCGGAGAACTTCCGTGCGGTCGTTGAAGGTGTTGGGCCGACCAAACCCAATGTTCGCGGTGCCACAGGCGTTTCCAAGAAGCGCGTGAAGCCCAAACCGTTTGGTGCCCGCAAGGGAAAGAGGCCTCAGGGTCAAAGGTCGCAAGGTCAAGGTTCACAGGATCAAAGGTCACAAGATCAGCGATCTCAGGGCCAAAGTTCCCAAGGTCAAAAGCAACACGGCCAAAAACAGCATGACCGAAAGCAGTTTGAGCGAAAGCCAGAAGGCCAAGAAGGCAATGCCGAACGGGTTGAGGGCGATCGCGGCCACGCTGAACACAAAAAGAAATCACGCACTCAGCGTAAGCATAGCGCCCGCAAGGGTAAGCCATCCGGCCCCGGCTCACGCCAAGGTAAGCCCGGCGGCGGCAACCGATCGAACCGGCATCGCAGCAATGCCTCGCAAGGATCAGGAGGTTCTGGCGGCAATAGTGGTGGAGGCGGCGGCAATTATCGTCGCCGCAGATCGCGCGGCTAAAATACCCGTACTATTGATCTAAACCATCTGAAAGCAGCTCTATCGCACTGCTGCCTTGGCAAGCGTGCATTGGCTCTCCATATCGCGCATCATATTAAAGGAGCTGCGCGGTGGCCGAATTCGATTTTGATCTGTTTACAATTGGTGCCGGCTCGGGCGGTGTTCGTGCGAGCCGGATTGCCTCCAACCACGGCGCGCGGGTGGCCGTGGCCGAGGAATATCGGTTTGGCGGGACCTGTGTCATCCGCGGCTGTGTGCCAAAGAAAATGTTGGTCTATGCATCGATGTTTGCCGATGAACTGACCCATGCCAGCCACAAAGGTTGGACATTGGGGGAGCGGCATTTCGATTGGGCGACCCTGCGTGACTTTGTGAATTCCGACGTTGATCGGCTTGAAGGGTTGTATGGCGATACTTTGGGCAATGCCGGGGTTGAGGCAATCCATGAGCGCGTGGTCATAACCGGGCCCAACAATGTGAAGCTATCCAGCGGCCGCGAGATCACTGCCAAGCATATCCTGATTGCGACCGGGGGGTGGCCCGCCATTCCTCCGTTTGCAGGTAATGAGCATTGCATCACCTCGAACGAGATATTTCATCTGGAGCAATTCCCCAAGCGCCTGATGGTGATGGGCGGCGGCTATATCGCAGTAGAGTTCGCCGGCATTTTCAATGCGCTGGGCAGCGATGTGACCCTGGTCAATCGATCAGACACGATCCTGCGCACTTATGAGCAAGAGATTGTCGATCGCCTGCCGCCAGTGATGGCAGCGCGCGGCATGGATTTGCAAATGGGCGCTCAGATTAACGGCGTTACCAAGAATGACGATGGATCATTCACTGTCGAGCTTTCCAATGGTGTGACCAAAGAAGTTGATCAAATTTTGGTGGCAACCGGGCGGAAGCCCAACACCGATGGTTTGGGGCTGGAAACAGCGGGGATCAAGCTGGGCAGCTCCGGCGAAATTCCGGTCGATGAATTTTCAAAAACTGCGTGTGACAGCATCTATGCGGTTGGCGATGTGACAGACCGCGTGCAATTGACGCCGGTCGCCATTCGAGAAGGCCATGCCGTGGCCGATACATTGTTTGGCGGAAACCCGCGCTCGGTTGATCATTCATGCATTCCCAGCGCGGTATTCTCGCAACCGTCAATCGCTGCCGTCGGACTGACCGAGCAGGAAGCACGCGCAGAATATGACGAGATCAACATCTACAAATCCGATTTCCGCCCAATGAAAAACATCTTTTCAGATCGGATGGAACGCGGATTGTATAAGATGATTTGCGACGCCAAGAGCGATAAGGTGGTGGGCCTGCACATGATTGGCCCCGAAAGCGCTGAGATCATTCAGGCAGCAGCCGTTGCGATCAAAGCGGGGCTGACCAAGGCGGATTTTGATGCGACCACCGCAATCCATCCCAGCATGGCTGAAGAGCTGGTGCTGCTGAAATAAGGAGCTTCGCTGCGCGTTATGGATCTTTCTAACACTCTTGTTCTGCTCACTGGCGGCAGCTCCGGCATTGGGCGCGAAACCGCACGGCAGCTAAAAGCGAAAGGCGCGATTGTGACCGTGACGGGCCGCAACCCAGACCGCTTGGCGCAGATGCAAGAGGAGGGGTTCGAAGTGATTTCGGCGGATCTTTCCAATGCCGCCGGTGTCGATGCCTTAATCGCCGAATGGGCCGGGCGCGATCTCGATATTCTCATCAACAATGCCGGGCAGGGGGCGGACCATGATTTTCGCGAAACTACGCCTGATCCGGACGATGCCGATGATTGTTTCTACGCCAATCTCAATGCGCCGATCCGCTTGATCACCGCACTGCTGCCGATTCTGAAGTCGCGACCCTCCGCAGCGATTGTGAATGTTACTTCGGGATTGGCGATTGCGCCGCGAGCAGGCGGACCGATCTATTGCGCTTCGAAAGCCGCCTTGCGGTCATACTCACAAACCTTGCGGGCGCAATTGGCCGATGCAAATGTGCATGTGCTCGAAGCATTGCCGCCTGCTGTCGACACTCCACTGACTGCTGGGCGCGAGATGAAAAAGCTCTCCCCAGCCGAATGCGCTCGGCAGCTCATCGCGGCATTGGAAGCGGACCGGGACGAGGCGAATATCGGCATGGTCAAACTGCTGCGAGTGATTGAATCGATATCTCCAGCGCTGGTGCGAAAGATCATGCTGCGTTTTTGACAGATTGACGCTGCTTGATTGCTGCGGCAACGGTCTTGCCAAAGTTGAATAGACCGTAGGGGCAATTCGAAAAATGTCTGCCAATATCGCTGAAATGGAACGTCGCCGGGATGCTGCAAAGCTGGGCGGCGGGCAAAAACGCATCGATGCACAACATGCCAAGGGCAAACTGACCGCGCGAGAGCGGCTGGATATCTTGCTTGATGAAGGCAGTTTTGAAGAGCTTGATACCTATGTCGAGCATGATTGCGTCGATTTCGGGATGGAAGAACAGAAGATCCCCGGCGATGGTGTGGTGACCGGATCGGGCACCATCAATGGCCGTTTGGTGTTTGTGTTCTCGCAAGATTTCACTGTTTTTGGCGGCTCGCTGTCGAAACGCCATGCAGAGAAAATCTGCAAGGTGATGGACACCGCGATGAAAGTTGGCGCGCCGGTAATCGGCCTTAACGATTCTGGCGGCGCGCGCATTCAAGAAGGCGTTGCCTCACTCGGTGGATATGCCGAAGTGTTCCAAAAGAATGTGCTGGCATCCGGCGTGGTGCCTCAGATCAGCTTGATCATGGGGCCATGCGCAGGCGGGGCGGTATATTCCCCCGCGATGACCGATTTCATCTTCATGGTGAAAGACAGTTCTTATATGTTCGTGACCGGGCCAGAGGTGGTAAAAACGGTCACCAATGAAGAAGTTACGCAGGAGGAATTGGGCGGGGCGATCACGCACACGACCAAGACCAGCGTCGCCGATATCGCCTATGAAAATGACGTTGAAACGCTGCTCGCGACCCGCGATTTCTTCAACTATTTGCCGCTTTCAAACCGCGAGCAGCCGCCAGAAATCCCCACCAATGATCCGTGGGACCGCGAAGAACACTCGCTCGATTCCTTGATCCCAGACAATGCCAATCAGCCTTATGATATGCATGAGGTGATCAATAAGACATTGGACGAAGGCACTTTCTTCGAAGTTCAGCCAGCCCATGCTGCGAATATCATTTGCGGGTTTGGCCGGGTTGAAGGGCGCACAGTGGGCGTGGTCGCCAATCAGCCGATGGTGCTTGCCGGCGTGCTCGATATCGCATCATCGAAAAAGGCCGCGCGGTTCGTGCGGTTCTGCGATGCGTTTGAAATTCCGATTGTGACCTTGGTCGATGTCCCAGGCTTCCTGCCCGGCACCGCGCAGGAATTGGGCGGGATTATCAAGCACGGGGCGAAATTGCTGTTCGCCTATGCCGAGGCAACCGTTCCCAAAATCACGATTATCACCCGAAAAGCTTATGGCGGGGCGTATGACGTCATGGCGTCTAAGCATTTGCGCGGCGATTTGAACTATGCCTGGCCGACGGCAGAGATTGCGGTGATGGGCGCGAAAGGCGCGGTGGAGATTATCTTCCGGTCCGATCGCGGCGATGCAGAAAAAATTGCCGAGAAGACCAAGGAATATGAAGACCGGTTCGCCAACCCATTTGTGGCCGCCAGCCGGGGGTATATTGACGAGGTGATCTACCCGCATTCTACCCGCAAACGGATTGCCTTGGGCCTGCGCAAACTGCGCACAAAGAGCCTTGAGAACCCTTGGAAGAAGCATGATAATATCCCGTTGTGAGGTGATAATAAAATGAATTCTTTCAAGAACTTGATCTCTATTGCCGTTCTTGGTGTTGCAATAACGGGGTGCTCGGAGGCAGAGTCTTATGAGTCTTACGATAGTCCACCGGCTAACGAGGAGACTGAAACTTTAGTTCCTCCTGCTGAGCAAGGAGTTAAAATTCCTGTTCAATCAGACGGTGCAGATTACGTGCTTATTTCTTCGAAAATGATAGAGTCCGGTAATCTGGAAATAGTCACGCGCCGCGATGGTATCTCTGGCAGGAATTTTGCTAGACGCGAAGTGAATTGCGGAGCCATGACTTTCCGCTACCTAAGTGAAGGCGATACCTTGACTGAAGCGCTTTCAGACCAAGGATACCTTGGCGATATGAGCGTGGCATTCTCGACGAGCATTTCCGGTGAAATCTCACGCTTTGCGTGCAAGCAATGAAACTAGGCCGTCTCAACCGTCATTGCGAGGAGCCGAAGGCGCCGTGGCAATCTAGAGCGTCGAGCGGAACCGCCTGGATTGCTTCGCTACGCTCGCAATGACGAATGATGGTTGATGACGATAAGAAAGCAGCCTTGCGTTTATATCATGGCAAGCAAGCGAAACGGCACTTTATACACCGGCGTGACATCCGACTTGCCAAAACGCGCATGGCAACACCGAGAGGGTTTGGTGACTGGTTTTACCAAAAAGTATGGTTGCAAATTGCTTGTTTGGTATGAAGCGCATGAAATAATCGAGTCCGCGATCGTTCGAGAAAAACAAATCAAGGCAGGAAATCGCAAAACGAAACTGTCTTTGGTTGAAGGTGAAAATCCATGCTGGAACGATTTGTTTGAAGATATTGCTGCCAGATAGGGTGGGCTGGATCGCTTCGTCGCTGTGCTCCTTGCAATGACCACGGGAAATTGAAATGAAACTCGGACGACTAAATCACATCGGCGTTGCGACGCCTTCTATCGAAGCCTCTATCGCGCATTATCGCGATGTGATGGGCGCAACCAAAATTGGCGAGCCTTTTGATCTGCCAGAACAGGGCGTGCGTGTGTGTTTTGTCGACACGCCCAATGGCTCTGATTCGGATTCACCTCTGTCTGGAACGCAAATTGAGCTGATCGAACCGCTAGGTCCTGATAGCTCTATCAATAATTTTGTGGATAAGAATCCGCTCGGCGGGCAACACCATGTGTGCTTTGAAGTGCCTGATATTGATGTCGCGCGTGACGAATTTGAAGCAATGGGAAAACGGATTTTGGGCCCAACTCGCATCGGCGCGCACGGCACCCCTATCTTTTTCGTCCATCCCAAGGACATGCAAGGCATGCTTACCGAGATTATGGAAACACCAAGGCAAGGCGCGCACTGAGTTCTACCCATCATGCTGAACCCGTTTCAGCATCCATCGTGGGGATTGATCAGGCAAAGCACGCTTCAAAAAATGGGCCTTGAACCAAGTTCAGGGTGACGAAAAGTTAGAGGAAAAATCATGTCAGAGTACGAAACGATCAAGGTTGAGCGCGAAGGCCCGCTGCTCGTCATCACATTAAACCGTCCTGATCGCCTGAATGCTATGCCGCCGCAAATGGCGGATGAGCTGGGCGCGGCATTTTATGATTTGGGCACCGGAGAAAATGCGGCGCGAGCCGTGTTGATCACGGGTGAGGGCAAGGGCTTTTGTTCGGGCGCCGATCTGGCTGCGCGCGGGGATCGCAGCGCATTGGATGCAAGAGGCGGAAGCCATAAGGCGCTGCAAAACCATTATAATCCCGCGATCAGTCAGGTTCTTCGCGCTGAAGTTCCCGTAATTTGCGCGGTTAATGGCCCGGCGGCGGGGGTTGGCTGTTCGCTCGCTCTGGCGGCGGATTTCACCTTTGCCAGTGACAAAGCGTATTTCCTGCAAGCCTTCGTCAATATTGGGCTGGTCCCCGATGGTGGATCAACGTGGCTGCTCGCGCGGGCGATCGGGCGTGCGCGCGCAACCCGGATGATGATGCTGGGTGAGAAAATTGGCGCGAGCCAGGCCGAGGAATGGGGTCTGATTTATAAGGCGGTGCCGCACGATACCTTGATGGATGAGGCGTGCACTCTGGCCGAAAAACTGGCCAATGGTCCTACTCAAGCGATCAAGATGATGAAGCGAAATCTTGGCTTGGCGCTGGATGGCACCGTGCAACAGGTGTTTGTGCAAGAGGCCGAAACACAGCGGATCGCCGGCGATACCCATGATGCGAAAGAAGGCGGCATGGCCTTCCTGGAAAAACGCAAAGCAGAATTTAAAGGCGAGTAATCGGGCGAATAGGCAAGGCTCGAGCTCGCCTGATTTTGTCTATCCCAATTTGACCGCGCTGCGACGGAGTTTGTGCGGCGAGATTTTGCGCGCGCACAGTTTATGATTATTGAGCGAATATGACCCAAAAACCGACCTCACCGACTACTGCTGATTGGAATGCCCTGGCCGACAAGGAGGCACGCGGGCGTGACCTAACCACGCACGCGCCAGAAGGCTTTGCGATCAAGCCGCTCTACACGGGCGAAGATCATGCCGATTTTGAGCCGGGTCTGCCGGGGTTTGCGCCGTTCACGCGCGGGGTGAAGGCCAGCATGTATGCCGGGCGTCCGTGGACCATCCGCCAATATGCGGGCTTTTCTACTGCGGAAGAATCCAACGCATTTTACCGCCGCAATTTGGCGGCAGGACAAAAAGGCCTGTCGGTGGCGTTCGATCTGGCCACGCACCGCGGATATGACAGTGATCATGCGCGCGTGGTTGGCGATGTGGGCAAGGCCGGCGTTGCGATTGATACCGTGGCGGATATGCAGATCCTGTTCGATCAAATCCCGCTCGATACGATGTCTGTCAGCATGACGATGAACGGCGCGGTGATCCCGATTTTGGCGTTTTATATCGTCGCAGGCGAACGTCAGGGTGTGAGCCAGGATAAGCTTTCGGGCACGATCCAGAATGACATTCTGAAAGAATTCATGGTCCGCAACACCTATATCTATCCGCCAGAACCAAGCATGCGGATCGTGTCCGACATCATCGGTTTTACATCGGCCAATATGCCGAAATTCAACAGCATTTCGATCTCCGGCTATCACATGCACGAAGCCGGGGCGACGGCTGTTCAAGAGCTCGCCTTCACAATCGCCGACGGCAAGGAATATGTGAAACGCGCGATGGCGACCGGCCTCGATATCGATGCGTTTGCCGGGCGGCTTTCGTTCTTCTTCGGGATCGGCATGAACTTCTTCATGGAAATCGCAAAGCTGCGCGCGGCGCGCACGCTGTGGTACCGGACAATGGATGGGCTTGGCGCACAATCCGAACGATCGAAAATGCTGCGCACGCACTGCCAAACCTCCGGCGTGAGCTTGCAAGAACAAGACCCCTACAACAACGTGATCCGCACCACCGTGGAGGCGATGGCCGCAACCTTGGGCGGCACGCAGAGCCTGCACACCAATGCTTTGGACGAGGCGATTGCGTTGCCTACGGACTTCTCCGCCCGGATTGCGCGCAACACGCAATTGGTACTGCAAGAGGAAAGCGGGATCACCAATGTCGTCGATCCATTGGGCGGCTCGCATTATATAGAAGCTTTGACTTCTACCTTGGTTGAGGAAGCAGAGAAGCTGATCGCTGACGTGGACGCGGCAGGCGGGATGACTGCCTATGTCGATACCGGAGCGCCCAAGGCCGCGATTGAACGCGCAGCGGCGGAAAAGCAGACCGGGATCGATAAGGGTGAAACCGTGATCGTCGGCGTGAACAAATATCAATTGGCAGAAGAACAGCAGATCGAAACGCTTGAAGTCGACAATCAGAAAGTGCGCACCGGGCAGATCGCGCGGCTGGCACAGGTTCGCGCCGGGCGTGACGAGGCGGGGTGTCAGATGGCTTTGAAGGCGCTCACCGATGGCTGCTCGTCAGGCGGAAACGTGTTGGAACTGGCCGTGGCCGCTGCTCGTGAAGACGCAACACTGGGCGAGATATCTTCCGCGATGGAAGCGGTGTTTGGCCGCCACGATGCGACGCCAAAACCGGTTACCGGCGTTTACAAAACGGCTTACGAATTTGACCGGCGCTGGGCGCAGGTCACCGATGGAGTCGCCGCAGTTGAGCGCAGGCTGGGCCGCAAGCCGCGCATTATGGTCGCAAAAATGGGCCAAGACGGCCACGATCGCGGGGCCAATGTGATCGCATCCGCCTTCACCGATATGGGTTTTGAGGTGATTTCCGGGCCGCTGTTCCAAACCCCGCCCGAAGCGCGCGATATGGCGCTGGAGAAAGATGTCGACGTGATCGGGGCCAGTTCATTGGCTGCGGGACACAAGACGCTGATCCCGGAGCTTATCAACTTGCTGAAAGAGGCGGGTCGCGCGGATATCAAAGTAACCGCAGGCGGGGTGATCCCGCCGCAGGACTACGACTTCCTGCGCGATGCCGGGGTCCAAGGTATTTACGGCCCCGGATCAAATGTGATCGAATGCGCAGCGGATATTCTGACGCTGCTGGGGCATAATATGCCGCCATTGGGTGAAGGGCTGGAGGGCGTCGAATGATTGGTCGTTTTATGCGCTTCGCATCAGTTGGATTTGCGATAATATCCGCATTCTACTGGATTGGCATAGCAAGCTTTGTCCAAGTTATTTTTTTGTTGGCGAACAAACTGGATTATCGTCTGGCGCGAAATGGGCAGCCGAAGCTGTCCCGACAATTCTATACGGATTAGCCTGTGTTCTGTTTTGCCAGTGGTTTGCCAGGGGCATTGTTCGCCGAGTTAATAAGAAGAGAACTTTCGAATGACCAAAATCCGCAACGATTGGACCCGCGAGGAAATCGCGGCGCTATTCGACCTACCCATTACCGTGCTGCTGTTTCAGGCGGCGAGTGTTCACCGCGAAAACCATCCGCCAGAACAGGTGCAGCTGTGCACTTTGCTGAGCATTAAGACCGGCGGTTGCCCGGAGGATTGCGGCTATTGCAGCCAGTCCGTCCACGCGGATAGCGGGGTTGAGGCGACCAAGTTGATGGATGTGCAGGCGGTGTTGCAATCGGCGGCTCAGGCGAAGGATCACGGCAGTCAGCGGTTCTGCATGGGCGCGGCGTGGCGCAATCCGAAAGACCGCGACATGCCCGCGATTGTCGAGATCGTGAAAGGCGTGCGCGATATGGGGCTGGAAACCTGCATGACGCTCGGCATGTTGGAGCCGCATCAGGCGGATATGCTGGCCGAGGCGGGGCTCGATTATTACAATCACAATATCGACAGCAGCCCGGAATATTACGAACGGGTGATCTCAACCCGCGATTTCCAATGCCGTCTCGACACGCTCGATCATGTGCGCAAATCCGGCATCAATGTGTGTTCTGGCGGGATCGTAGGCATGGGCGAAACACGCGAAGACCGCGTCGGTTTCATCCACACGCTAGCGACATTAGAGGCGCATCCTGAAAGCGTGCCAGTCAACGCTTTGGTTCCGGTCAAAGGCACAGTGCTGGGCGATATGCTGGCCGATACGCCGATGGCAAAGATCGACGATATCGAATTTGTCCGTACGGTTGCAGTGGCGCGGATCACTATGCCGATGAGCATGGTGCGTCTGTCAGCGGGCCGCGAGAGTATGAGCGAGGCGACGCAGGCGCTGTGTTTCTTGGCAGGCGCAAATTCGATCTTTACCGGCGACAAATTGCTAACCGCGCCCAATGCAGGCGATGATAGCGATGGAGCCTTGTTTGCGAAATTGGGGCTGACGGCGCTTCAGGGTGAGGAGCCGATGCGGGCATGCGGAGGGCAGGCGGAGAGCCAAACTGTCGCTCAGGCAGAGCCTGCCGAGTGATCGGGCTCGATTGACCTCTCAGCCATTCTTGGATGGGACATGCGGCGGCGCGGATCATGACTTTGTACTGATAAATCTATCAGCTACACCCGATCACTGTGAGAAAACGCCAAAACGACCAATTCCGCTAGCTTGCTAGGGACGCATCAAAGCGGCATAGGCACCTGCAATAATTGACCCAATGGAGACCAGCGCTTGTTTTCCAAGATCCTGATTGCCAATCGCGGTGAGATCGCTTGCCGTGTTATCAAGACAGCCCGCAAAATGGGCATCGAAACTGTCGCGGTTTATTCCGATGCTGATGCCCGCGCGCCGTTTGTGCGGATGGCCGATGAGGCGGTGCATATTGGCCCTGCGCCGGCGGCAGAGAGTTATCTGATCCCTGAAAAAATCATCGCGGCGTGCAAGGAAACCGGCGCCGAAGCGGTGCATCCGGGTTATGGATTTCTGTCAGAACGTGCGAGTTTTGTTGAAGCGCTGGCGAAGGAAGACATCGCCTTTATCGGCCCGCCAGCCGGCGCGATCGCGGCGATGGGTGACAAGATTGAATCGAAAAAGCTTGCCAAGGCGGCAGGGGTAAACGTGGTCCCCGGCTTTGTTGGTGAAATTCGCGACACCGATCACGCGGTCGATATCGCCAATGAAATCACCTATCCGGTGATGATGAAGGCCTCTGCTGGCGGCGGGGGCAAGGGCATGCGGCTCGCATGGTCTGAAAAGGATGTGCGCGAAGGGTTTGAGGCGACCAAACGTGAAGGATTGAATTCATTCGGCGATGATCGTGTTTTCATTGAGAAATTCATTGAGAACCCGCGCCATATCGAAATTCAAATCCTCGGCGATAAGCATGGCAATATTCTCTATTTGAACGAGCGGGAGTGCTCGATCCAACGCCGCCATCAAAAGGTTGTCGAAGAAGCGCCGTCACCCTTTGTGACAGACAAAATGCGTAAAGCGATGGGGGAACAATGCGTCGCCCTGTCGCGCGCGGTGGATTATCATTCGGCCGGAACGGTTGAGCTGATCGTGAGCGGAGCGGACAAAACCGGCGAGAGTTTCTACTTCCTCGAAATGAACACCCGCCTTCAGGTTGAACACCCTGTGACAGAGGCGATCACCGGCGTCGATCTGGTGGAACAGATGATCCGCGTCGCGGCCGGTGAAGAACTGGCGATGACGCAGGATGATATCGGCATCGAAGGCTGGTCGATTGAAAACCGCGTCTATGCCGAAGATCCCTATCGCGGGTTTCTGCCCAGCACTGGCCGCTTGGTCGAATATCTGCCGCCTATGGAAGGCTGGGTGGATGATGGCGCCGCCAATGGCCGCCGCGGCATCGATGGCGTACGCGTGGATGATGGTGTCTATGAAGGCGGCGAGGTTTCGATGTTCTACGATCCGATGATCGCCAAACTCGTCACTTGGGGCGAAACGCGCGATGAGGCAGCGGATAAGCAAGTCATTGCGCTCGATAATTTTCGGATCAAAGGTTTGGGCCACAATGTCGATTTCCTCAGCGCGATCATGCAGCATGAACGGTTCCGTTCGGGCGAGCTGACCACTGGCTTTATCGCCGAGGAATATCCCGATGGATTCACCGGGGCACCGGCCAGCGATGAATGGTTGCGGCAATTGGCGGCTCTGTTTGCCGGAGCGGAATTCAGCGAACGGGTTCGCGCACAGCAAGTGACCGGACAATTGGCCGATTTGCCGCACCCTCGCTCCGATTGGGTGGTGCAACTTGCCGGGCAAGACTTTGAAGTGCTGCTGGAAGAAGGTGGGGCCAGCGTTGATGGCCATGCCATTCGCGGCACGTGGGATTGGATCCCGGGGATGCGCTTGGCGTCTGTCACCGGCGACAATGAATTTGGCATCCAAGTGGAACGTGTTGGCGTTCGCTGGAGGATAACCACTCGCGGGGCCGCGCACGAGGCGTTGGTTTTGCCAGCAAATGTGGCGCCGCTTTCGCGCCATATGATCGAAAAAACCCCGCCAGATCTCTCCAAAATGCTGATTTGCCCGATGCCAGGCCTCTTGGTGAAGCTGCATGTGGGTGAAGGTGAAACGGTGCAACCAGGGCAACCGCTAGCCACCGTTGAAGCGATGAAGATGGAAAACATCCTGCGCGCGGAAAAAGAAGGCACCATCGCCAAAATCAACGCTGATGAGGGCGAAAGTCTGGCGGTTGATGCGGTGATCCTCGAGCTGGAATAATATGTCTGCGGTCGCTGGTTGGAAGTCAATTTACCTTGCTTTGACTGCGATGCACGCGATTCGGGAACTCGCGGCCTGACAACGGCTGATGCGCGTGCCGCGAACCTGACCTGACCTGACCAGACTAGACTAGACTAGACTAGACTAGACCGAGCCATGCTCGGCTCTTCAAAATCACCCGAGAATCGACAGAAAGTTCCAATTTTCTAAACGATTGGACGAATTGTGCGTCATTATCGGACGGCGGATCATCCTTCTCGGCAATGCGACACGATTTTGCTGGCCAAAGCTAACAAAAATGACGAATTCTCCAGAAATCGATTCGCAGGTTCAATTCAAGGAGGAAGCCATGGCGAAGCAAGGCACTGGCTTTTTTGACAGCAAAGGCAATTACTTCCGTTCGCCAGAAGAGGCGACGATGAGTGATCTTGCGTCGATTCTTGGCCAAATCGGTGAAGGTGAGAGCCTGGCACCGGGAATTGCGCACACAATGCTGCAACGCCGCGCTGATATTGAACGGCTGTTTGCTGAGCACGATGAAATGCTGGTCGAAAAAGAACGCCTGAGAGCGGCGTTGGATTCTTTGCCTGCAAAGGTTTCCAAGTTGCCAACACGCCCGGCGAAATAGCACTCCGCAATATTCCGCGAATTCGCTTTTCGAAAGCGTTTAGCCTTCCACCATCGCAACCGCGCGGATCCATCCGGCGCTGGCGCGCTCAATCTTCACTGGAAAACAGCTGAACGTGAAGCCATGTGCGGGAAGCGCGGCCAGATTGGTCAGCTTTTCGATCTGGTAATACGGGCGAATGCGGCCCGCCTTATGCCCTTCCCAAATAATCGAAGGATCGTGCGTTTCAGCCCATTTCTTGGCCGTATGGCTGAACGGCGCATCCCAGCTCCACGCATCGGTGCCCACCACTTCTACGCCGCGTGCCGTCAGCCACAGCGTTGCCTCTGCGCCCAAGCCAACCCCCTGATCGATGAAGTTGTCGGTGCCATATTCCGCGCCTGATTGGATCAACACTATGTCGAGCGGCTGAAGTTCATATTCGATCGCAGCGAACGCAGCCTTCAGCTCACTCGCAGAGATCAGATGACCATGCGGCAGATGCGAAAAATCCAGTTTCACGCCGGGGCGAAAGAATCGATCCAGCGGCGCCTCATCAATGCTGGGGGCCGGGCGAGCGCCATCATCGGTGGTTGAATGAAAATGCCACGGCGCGTCCATATGTGTGCCGTTATGCGTCGACAGCTCCAAGGTCTCGACTGCCCAACCTTCGCCATCGGGCAGATCCGATTTTTCAAGGCCGGGAAAGAACATGGCAATCTGTTCCCAGGTGCTTTCGTGAGTCATATATTGGATTTTGGGACGCATAACTTCCGGATCGGAAATCACATCATTGGTGATGGGGATCGAAAGATCGATAAATTGGGTCATGCTTTGCCTTTTTAGTGGCGCAATTGCTCGTCCAGAAACGCGGCAACATCGCCAAGATCAACGTCGCGGGCCAGAAAGGCCTCGCCGATCGAATTGAGCAGTAAGAATGGCAGGGTGCCGCCATCCATCTTCTTATCATGGCGCATGTGATCGACCAGTTTTGCGCCGTCGCATTTTAAGCCCAGCGAGCTGATTTGTGATGGCAGTCCGCTTGCAGCAATCGCTTCGCCAGTGCGGTTTGCTTCGCGGTCGCTCAAATGTCCGCGCCGCGCCGAATATCGCGCCGCCAGCACCATTCCCAATGCCACGCCTTCACCATGCAAAAGCCGGTCAGAAAAGCCCGTTTCTGCTTCCAGCGCGTGGCCGAATGTGTGCCCCAGATTGAGCAAGGCCCGCACGCCGGATGTTTCGCGCTCATCCTCCGCCACGATCCGTGCCTTTGCGGCAATACTGGTGGCGATAGCATGGGCTAGCGCGGTTTCCTCGCGCGCCAAAACCGCCGCGCCGTTTTGCTCCAGCCAAGCGAAGAAATCGGCGTCTCCCAGTAGACCGTATTTCAACACCTCCGCATAGCCTGCGCGCATTTCCCGATCGGGCAGGGTGCCAAGCGTTTGCGTGTCCACCAAAACCAGCGAGGGTTGATGGAAGGCCCCGATCATATTCTTTCCCGCGGCGGTGTTGATCGCGGTTTTGCCGCCAACCGAGCTATCCACTTGCGAAAGAAGCGTAGTGGGCAATTGCACAAAGCCGCAGCCGCGCTTCAGAATGGCGCATGCAAAGCCTACAAGATCTCCGACCACCCCGCCGCCCAGCGCGAACACATAATCACTGCGGGCGATGCCTTGTTCAAGCATCCAGTTTGTAAGCCGTTCGAGACTTTCCCAGCTTTTGGAGCTTTCTCCCGGCTCCACGATATACCAAGCGATCTCTTGATTGCCCGATGCAAACGAACGCGCGAGCCGATCTCCGTGCAGATCACGCGCGTTCTTGTCTGCGACCACGGGCACTTTGCGCGCTTGCGCATAGGAACCAACAAACTCCTTCGCCTCACTCATCACATCATCAAGGATGCCGTTGCCGACACGCACTTCATAACTGCGTCCGCCCAATTCGACGGGGATCATTTGCATTGCTCAATTGCCTCAATAATGCACATCGCGGTGTCTTCATGCGGGCCATCGCGGCTTTCAACCCGAATTTGCGCTTGCGAATAGAACGGCTCACGCTCGGTATAAAGCCGCGTGAGAATTTCTTTGGGATCGCCGGTTTTGAGTAACGGCCGCGTATCTCGGCGCGCAGTGCGTTCAACCAGCGTATCGATATCGCAATCGATCCAAACTGCGATCGCGCGATCCAGGATCAGAGCGCGGGTTTGTTCATCGATAAACGCTCCGCCGCCGGTCGCGATCACGCCGCTGCGCTGTTCCATCAAGCGCGCAATGACCCGGCGTTCGCCATCGCGGAAATAGGATTCGCCAAATTCTTCAAATATTTCCGCGACGGTGCGCTGGGCCGCGGTTTCGATTTCTTCATCAGCATCAACAAACGATCGCCCCAGCATGGCGGCCAAGCGACGGCCCACGGTCGATTTGCCCACACCCATCAGGCCCACCAACACAATCGGGCGATTGGCTTGCTTGGCATTTCCAGCCTGTTTGCTGGTTTGGGATGGCGGGCGCTGGGTCATTGCCGCATGGCCTATAGATGGGGTAGGGCGCGTGCAATATGGCTCGCACTAACAATTCAATCTTACCGATGGAACAATCGACCGAAAGGCGTGGTGGCATCGGGCGCTGGAAATGGTATATTTTGGCTGTGTTTGTTGTGATTATCGGCTTGGCTTGGTTTGATGGCGGCGAAGAACCGTTGCATCCTATTGTGCAGGAAATCGGTGATCCATTGGGTAACGGTCCGGAGAGGCTTTGATGCGGGGTTCAAAGTGGTTTTTGGCGGCAGGCATGGCCGCGATGACCGGCGTATTGGCGGCCAGTTATGCAGGCGCGCAGGATGCGCCAGAATCGCTGTTGCCGCCGGGTTTTGACAATCCGCGGCCAACGCCCACACCGGCGCCCACACCGGCGCCAACACGCGCTCCGCCGCCGCCGTCTAGCTCGCCCGGTGCAACGCAGCCTCCGCCAGCAACACCGGGAAGCGATCCTTTGCCGCCTGTGGGGCCAGGGGGCGCAATCATTCAGCCTTTCCCGGGCGAAGGGGCGCTGCCAGTTGTCCCATCGATTTCCAATGAGGATCTGGCGAGTTTGCCGTCGCTTGCAGAGTTAGAAGCGATGTCTCCCGATGATCTGGACGAATTGCTGGGTCTAAAGCCCAAATTCGATATTCCTCCTGCTGCACGGCGCTCGCTTGCGCAGGTGGGTGTGATCAATTCGGCAGAGGGCGGCCTACCGGTGCAATCGCTAGCGCGCCAACCTGCGGGTCTGGTCAGGGCGGCTTTGCAGGGCACAAGCGGCAGGCTGGTTTCGCGATGGGGTCACATAACGCTGCGCCGCGCTCTGGCCAGCCGTTTGGCCACGCCAGATGGCATGAGCCCGGTTGAATTTGCCGCCTTGCGCGCGGGCCTGCTCAATCGCTTGGGCGAATTCCCACTGGCGCGGGCCATTGCACAAGATGTCGACACCGGAAATTGGTCTGAAGAGCTGACCGATGCCGCGTTGGAGGCGTATGTAGCCTCGGCTGATTTTGTTGGCGCATGTCCGGCTGTGCGTTTGCAAGGATCGTCGCGTGAAGATTCGCAATGGGTGATGTGGCAAGCGATCTGCAACGCCTTTGCCGGGGAAAGCGCGCTCGCGGGATCGCAGCTCAATCGCGCGCTGCGCAATGAAATAGCTCCTTCGATTGATGTCTTGCTGGCGCAGCGTTTTGCCGGGGCTGCTGGGAGTGGACGCCGGGCGGTGGATATCGAATGGGAAGGGGTGGATGAGCTGAACCCATGGCGCTTTGCATTGGCCAACGCCTTGGGCGAACCGGTGCCCGATGCGCTGCTCAATCGCGCAGGAGCGTATTATCAACGTGCCGCTGTGACCGGGGCGATGGTTCCGCTTGCCCAGCGCGCATCCTACGCACAGCGCGGCGGCGGTGAAGGTCTATTATCCGCCAACGCAATGGTTGATCTCTACAGCCAAATTTTTGCTGACGATACGATCACCGGCGATGCGGCCAATTTGGCGACGCAATTGCGCGCAGCCTATGTTGCGGGAACGCCAAATGATCGGTTGGCGGCCATGCAGGCGATTTGGGGCAGTGATGAAGCGTCTGCCGGATCGGCGGGATATGGCCGCTATGTGATGACCGCTTATGCCGCTGCGCGTTTGCCAGTGAATCAGGCATTTGCCGATCAATCCGGAGATATCATCGCATCGATGCTGGCCGCCGGTTTGGACCGGGATGCTTCGGCATGGGCCGATATTGCGCCGCAAGGCAGCCTTGGCTGGGCCTTGATTGCATTGTCCCGAGAGCAGGGCGCGAGCGCCGCCTTGGCCGATATTGAACAATTTGTTGGAAATGATACCAGCGCCAATCAGCGCAAATCCAAATTTCTTGTCGCGGGGTTAGGCGGATTGGGCCGGATTGGACGCGGCGATTTGAATGCGTTCGAAGATCAGCTTGCGCTTGATCTGGGGCGCCAATCCAATTGGAGCCGATCGATCAATGCGGCGGCGCAATATCGCAATCCAACTCTGGTGGTGTTGTTGGCTGGTTTGGGGATGCAGGGCGTGGATTGGGATCAGATGACTCCGCGCCATCTCTACAATATCGTTGCGGCTCTGAACCAAGCGGGTTTGGAGGCGGAGGCCCGGATGATCGCTGCGGAGGCGGTCGCCCGCGGGTAAAAGGGGAAGGGCGCTGATGTCTGCTGCGACCCAAGCATTCTTGGACATGCTAGCCAGTGAACGCGGGGCAGCGGCGAACACGATCGCCGCCTATTCGCGCGATCTTGCTGGCGCGGAGGAAGACATTGGTGATCTTGCGACAGCGGACCGGAATGCCGTGGCGAAACTGGCGGGAGGATGGACTTCGCTTGCAGCATCAACAATCGCACGTAAATCATCGACTTTAAGGCAGTTTTTCAATTTTGCTGTGGATGAAAACTGGCGCGATGATGATCCATCGGGCGCTTTGCCCAAACCGCGCGCAAGCCGTCCGCTGCCCAAGGTTTTAAGCCATCAACAGGTCGAAAGCCTGCTTGAAAGGGCCGAATTGGAAGCGAGCAGCGGGGCGCCGGAAAAGGTCCGGCAATTGGCCTTGCTCGAATTGCTATATGGTTCCGGATTGCGCGCCACAGAATTGGTTTCACTGCCGCTCAGCGCAGTCCCTCGCGATGCGCCGCTGATTACGGTGATGGGCAAAGGCGGCGTTGCACGAATGGTGCCGGTGAGTGAGCGCGCGCGCGAAGCATTGGCCGCGTGGCTGAAAGTTCGCCCGGATCAACCGCAGCATCTTTTCCCCTCGCGCGCAGGCAAGCATTTGAGCCGGGTTAGACTGTTTCAATTGTTGAAAGAATTGGCAGTGCGCGCTGATCTTGATCCAACAGGGATCAGCCCGCATGTTTTGCGCCATGCCTTTGCCACGCATCTGCTGGAAGGTGGGGCCGATTTGCGCGTGTTGCAGACTTTGCTGGGCCACGCCGATATCGCGACGACGCAAATTTACACGCATGTTGACGCAGCGCGGCTCGTAGAATTGGTGAATTCGCGCCATCCCCTTGCCGCGCGGCGCGCATCCGACTAGCGCAGCCGGCATGATTTCTTATCTCGAATTCGAGAAGCCGGTGGCTCAACTGGAAGAACGCATTGCCGAATTGCGCAGTGCATCCGAAGGTGACGACGTCGACATCACAGCGGAACTTGCGCGGCTCGAAAGCAAAAGCGAAGAATTGCTCGCCAGCACCTATGCCTCGCTCAGTCCGTGGCAGAAAACGCAGGTCGCGCGGCATCCCCAACGGCCGCATTTCCGCGACTATGTTGACCAAATATTTGACGATTTCATGCCTTTGGGCGGCGATCGTTATTACGGCGATGATGAAGCGATCATTGGCGGATTTGCCCGGTTGGGTGATCGCCGAGTTATGCTGATCGGCCATGAAAAGGGTCACGACACGGAAAGCCGGATCCGCCACAATTTCGGCATGGGTAAGCCAGAGGGGTACCGTAAAGCGATCCGATTGATGGATATGGCGGGCCGATTCGGACTGCCTGTGGTCAGCCTGGTCGATACGTCGGGTGCATTTCCCGGAGTGGAGGCCGAAGAACGCGGCCAAGCCGAAGCCATCGCTCGTTCGACAGAGGCCTGTCTGGCTTTGCCAGTTCCGATGGTGGCCGTGGTGGTCGGCGAAGGCGGCTCTGGCGGGGCAGTGGCGCTAGCCAGTGCAGAGCGAGTGCTGATGCTGGAACATGCAGTGTACTCAGTAATTTCACCGGAAGGGTGCGCATCGATCTTGTGGCGCACGGCGGATAAGGCACCCGAAGCAGCGCAAGCGATGAAAGTCACCGCACAGCATCTTAAGCGGCTTGGCGTGATTGATCGGATTGTGAAAGAGCCGGTGGGCGGCGCGCATCGCGATCCCGCAGCGGTCGCTCGCAATCTCAGCAAAGCGATCAAGCAAGAGCTGGAGGCATTGGTCGATCTCCCCGCAGAAACATTGATCCGCACCCGCGAAGAACGGTTTTTGCAGATCGGCGGATGAGCGCGTTTTTGGCGCAATAAAATGGGATTTGAACGGCCTAGCAAAGCATGGGCTTGCTCATCCGCTGGGATTGTCGATAATCAAAACAGGAATCGCATCAGCGAAATTGGGAGCGGCAATTGGTGGAAGTGCTGCATTTGGGACCGGGAGAAGCCATAATGGCCAAGTCTAAGAATACCATCAATCGAATCAGTTTAACCACCAGAACCAAGGCGATAATCGGCGCGGCGCCGCTTGCTTTGGCGCTTTCGGGTTGTCTTGGCGGCGGGGCAATTCCCTCTGCCTCTACCCCGATTACACAAACAGAAGCGCAGCAGGGCGCTGAATTCCATCCGCAATTGCTGGCCGAATTTGGCGGCGCGATGAGCGGAGCCCAAGCATCCTATGTGGAACAAGTGGGCAAGAATATCGCGGTGCAATCGGGCCTTGGCAATGCGCGGGAAAGCTTCACCGTTAGCATGCTCAACAGCTCAGTGAACAATGCCTTCGCAGTGCCCGGCGGCTATATCTACACGACCCGCCAGCTGGTAAGCCTGATGAATAATGAGGCGGAGCTTGCCGGGGTGCTTGGCCATGAGGTTGGCCACGTGGCCGCGCGCCATTCGCAGCGCCGGCAGCAAACGGCGCAGCGCAATTCAATCCTTGGTGTGCTGGGTGCAATCGGCAGCTCTTTGCTGCTGGGCAATAGCGGGCTTGGCAAAACATTGAGCGATGGATTTATGCAGGGATCACAGCTTTTGACCTTGCGCTTCTCGCGCCAGCAAGAGCTTGAGGCGGACGGCCTTGGCATCGCTTATTTGGGACAAGCGGGATACGATCCGCGCGCTATGAGCACAGTTTTGGCCAGCCTCGCGGCGCAAAATTCTCTCGATGCGCAATTGCAAGGCCGGGACAATGCAACCGTTCCCGCATGGGCTTCTACCCACCCTGATCCGGCCAGCCGGGTTCAAACGGCGCTTAATACAGCGGGGGCTGGGGCCAGTGGCACCACCAATCGCGATACGTTTTTGAGCCGAATTGATGGCCTGCTTTACGGTGATGATCCAGAGCAAGGCGTTATCGATGGCAGCCAGTTTATCCATCCCGATCTGCGGTTGTCTTTCACCGCGCCTCAGGGATTTTACATGGTCAATGGCACTCGGGCGGTAAGCATTAATGGCCAAAGCGGGCAGGCACAGATGACGCTGGCCCCGTATTCGGGCAATTTGGATAGCTATGTCCGCGCGCAATTTACTGCGCTTGGCGGTGAAAACAGCCAGCTTGCTCCGGCGAGCGTGCAGCGCACGACTGTAAACGGTATCAACGCCGCATTTGGAACGGCGCGCGTTAACAATGGCAATTCGCAAGTTGATGTGACGGTGTTTGCATATGAATTTGCAAGCGACCGGGCTTATCACTTTGCGGCGATCACCCCTGCGGGCAGTGGCAACACCTTCAATTCGATGTTCAATTCGATGCGGCGGATTTCTCAGTCAGAAGCCAATGCGGTTATTCCGCGGCGGGTTGATGTTGTGACTGTAGGAAGCCGGGATACGGTCGCTTCGCTGGCAGGGCGTATGGCCTATTCGGATGCGCAAGAAACGCGGTTCCGTGTGCTTAATGGCCTGGGCTCTGGCGAAAATGTGCGGGCGGGTCAGAAGGTAAAGATCGTCGTCAGGGCGCGATAGCCGATAGCCTTTGGTCAATAAATTCTGACCGGATGGGGCGTCAGCAAAATTTACTGCGGACAAAAGAAAAGCGGCGGGGAAAACCCCGCCGCTTCCTTTTTAGCGAATTTCGCTAAGTTCTTACGAACCGGCCATTTCAGTGGCAACAGTCGAGAACGTGCTTGAGAGCTCGTTACCGAGGCTCTGCATTGCAGTGATCGCAGCAACAGCGATCAAAGCAGCAATCAGACCATACTCGATAGCAGTTGCACCCTGCTCGTCAGCGAAAAGCTTGTTGAAAAATTTCATTTTAAGTCTCCTGGTTCAGTCTTCGGTACCCGTGTCGTTCCAAATATTTCGGATCGACCTATTGCGATCTAATCGCCAGCTCTTGAAAAACTCCTAATTCGAAGCCTTTCCAAAACCTTAATTGATCACATCCTGGACGCTGGTTGAAACGCGACCCCACAAACCGGTGTTTTCGTTGGCAACAGCCTCGAAGGCACCGATTGAAGCAATTACGATCAAACTAGCGATCAGCCCGTATTCCACGGCCGTGGCACCTGTTTTGTCGTTTCCGAGTTCCTTGAGGAATTTCGTCAAAAGCATGGGAACACCCGTTTATTACGTCTCTGATGAGGGACAAATGCGCCGAGGCCGTTAAGAAAGGGTTGATACGAACGCCAAGAATGGAAAAAAATCCGACATGATTAGCGATTGGATCCCGGTTGTTGCGGCAGCTTTGCGTGATAAATCGGGCCTTTGGCTGATGCATCGTCGGCCAATCGAAAAGCATCACGGAGGCTTGTGGGAATTTCCAGGAGGTAAGCTGGAACCGCGCGAATCCCCCGTTTCTGCGCTGATTCGCGAATTGCAGGAAGAATTGGGAATTGTTGTTGCGAGGCAGGATTGTGAGCCTTGCGGGTTCGCGCAAGAGCCAGAAACCAGCGGAAAAGCCCCTATTGTAATTTTACTTTACACAATCGAGCACTGGCAAGGCGAACCAGCCGCGCTGGAGGGCGGCGAGGTTGGCTGGTTTGAGCCCGCGCAGGTCGATCGCCTCAAGAAACCGCCATTGGATATCGCATTGGCGAGGCAACTGTTTGGAAAAGGCTGAATGAATAGGGCGACAAGGGATTGCAATGCGCCGCGCACCCCCTTATGTGCCGCTCCTCACGCGCGCCAGTAGCTCAGCTGGATAGAGTACCTGACTACGAATCAGGCGGCCGGAGGTTCGAATCCTTCCTGGCGCGCCAAACAAGCCCATCCCATGCGGGGTGGGCTTTTTTGGTTGTTATAAAGAGCGCGCGCGCTTTGCCGTATATCTGCAATCGACCCTGCGGCGTTTTTGCGCTCAATTGCGCAAGCGGCGGAACCCCATCAACATTTGGGCGTTTTATCTCTGAACGCGCTCATCTTTGTGTGAGCTGTGGCGATAGTCATTCCATTTCAGAGAAAGATGCGGCAATGAATTCCATCAATGTGCATGGGCACGATGAATTTGATGAGGAAAATCCGTTGGGCAAACCCGATGTTCCAGATGAAGTACAAGATGCCATTCGCACTTTGATCCGTTGGTCTGGTGATGATCCGGCGCGAGAAGGCCTGATCGACACACCAAAGCGGGTGGGGCGGGCATGGCTCGAATATTGTCAGGGCTATCAAGAAGATCCTGCGATCCATCTTAGCCGCGTTTTCCACGAAGTGGGCGGTTATGATGAAGTGGTGATGCTCAGAGACATACCGTTTCAAAGCCATTGCGAACATCACATGGCGCCAATCACCGGGACAGCATCGATTGCCTATCTGCCCGATCAAAAAGTGGTTGGCATCTCAAAACTGGCGCGGGTACTTCATGGCTATGCCCGGCGCCTGCAAATTCAGGAACGGCTTACCGCCGAAGTTGCGCAATGCATTTGGGATCATCTGGAGCCGCAAGGCGTGGCGGTGGTGATAAACGCGCAGCATGGCTGCATGACCGGGCGCGGCGTCCGCACTCCCGGAGTTGGCATGATCACGTCACGCTTGCTTGGCTGCTTTTTGGACGATCACCGCAGCCGCAAAGAGGTGATGGCGCTGATGGGGCATGGCTAGAGTGAGTTAGAAAGCTAAGGGCGAGCCAAGCGGTTTCGCGCTGCCCCATGCAATCAGAGATAGGCAAAGCCGACAACCATAGGCCCACCGACAGATATAAATGCCGGGCCCTTAATGCCAGCTGCTTTCGCAGCCTCGATCAATTCGCGGGACCACAACCATCCAGCCGAATCCTTCTCTGAAAAACTATGAATGCCTGCCAGCAGCTCTGATCGAAACACAACCATTTTGGGAAAATCCACGCTCTTGAACCATCTTTCTCATGGATCACAACGGGGCGGCATTCTAGCGTGCCCGGATCCATTTTTTCGATCACGTCCAAAAGCTTGTTGGATACTAAATATATATTGCCGCTGCCCTGTATGTAAAAATCAACAAGATCATCGATCTTCTAGGTCGCAAATATCTCCGGCTCAGGAACAACAGAAATGGGAATTCGCGGCGTCACCCGCGTGCCCAGTTACGGCAATTCCTGCAATCTCAATCCGATAGACCATTTAAGCGGATTTTTATGCTCATCGTTGAAGGTGAGACGGAAAAACCGTTCTTCGGTCGCATCTCTAATCGGGGCCTCGTACAAACGGGTTTCGCCTTCTGGCGTTTGCTCCAGAAAATCCGTGATGGTCTGCGCTTTACTCAACTTCGCACTCCTTCTTTATCGAATGCTTGGCTGAGTAAAGCTCGACCAAAACCCGGTTATTCGACGATATCCATTTCGTCGAGCAGGGATTGCGCGCCGTCAACTTTGTCCATCACCCATAGCATATAGCGTGTGTCGACATGGATCGTGCGCGTGGTGCGCGGATCGAAATCCCAATCGGAATTGACGCTTTCAAACGTGCCATCGAACAGCAATCCAACCAGCTCGGCACGCGAATTGAGCGTTGCTGAGCCGCTGTTCCCGCCGGTCGAATCAAGATCGGTCAGGAAGTTCACCGGCACCGAGCCGAGACTGTCCAAGGCATAGGGGCCATAATCCTTCGCCTCGATCCGCTCCAACAATTTGCTAGGCGAATTGAACGGATCGAACCCAGTGTCCTTGTCTGTAATGCCTTCAAGCGTGGTGAAGGGCAGATAAGCGAGCCCATCATAAGGGGAACCTCCCAACACACTGCCAAATGTCACGCGCAGCGTGCTGTTGGCATCGGGATAGGTCAACAGACCCTGTTCGCGCTGCCATGCTGTGATCGCTTCCATATAGGCTGGGCGCAGCGCCAAAGAGCGGCCTGCGCGTTCCTTGGTCTGTGTCTCGATCGCGAAATCATATTCATACAATGCAATCGCCAATTGCATGAACGGATCAGCGCTGCCTTCCAGTTCCTCTGGCGTTGCATCCATCATCGACAGGCGCGTTTCGCTGCTGTCCAGAACCGTGTCGGCATAAAACCGATCGAGCAATGCCGGCAGGTCTTGCGCCGTGGTCGCTTCGGTCAGGCCAAGGGCTGCGTCGAATTCCGAAACGCGCTCATTCACGGGCTGATCGATATAGCCGCGCATGAACAGCAGCCATTCGGCCTTATCAACCGAGGCATCAAACCTGCGATCAAGCGCCTGAAGCCCTTGGCGGAAGAAGGCCATATCGCGATCCTGGAAACCGGCTTCGCGCTCTGCATTGGGTTTTTGCCGCTCATTGGCCAAACGGTAGAGCCGCCGGGCAGCTGACAAGAGCGCAGGCCGGGAGACATTGCCGTACCAGAAATTGGTCCGCGCGGCTTGCGCGTTCTCTTCTGACAAGGCGGCCAATTGCGCAATCGCGTCGCCATATTCCGCGCGCGAGCCATCGGCTGCAATCCATTGCGCCAGTTCAGCTTCGCGAGTCTCGCGGCGATCAACCAGATTGACGCGCTGCGCACCTTCGATTTGGCCGCGTAGATTCTTTTCAAAATTGTTGAGGCCAGCAAGGCGGGATTCGTATTTTACCCGCGCATCCGATCCCTCTGGGGCGGCCTGTTCAATTGTGTCGATCCATTCGTTCAACAGCACCTCAAACGTGGGGTAGGTCCAATTGAACGTGTTCTCAACCTCGGCCAGCAGCGTGTAACGACTGGTCGATCCGGGATAGCCTGCCGCCATCACAAAATCGCCTTCGTTCAGGCCAGAGGCGCTGACTTTGAGGTGGTGCTCTGGCTGATAGGGGACATTGGCTTCGTCAAACTCTGCGGCCGATCCATCCGGCCCGACATAGGCACGGTAGAATGCAAAGTCGCCCGTGTGGCGCGGCCACTGCCAGTTATCAATATCGCCGCCATATTTGCCGATTGAATCGGCTGGCGCGTAAACCAAGCGAACATCACGCACTTCAAGCCGTTTGATCAGCTTATATTGCGCGCCGCCATAAAAGCTGGCGACTTGGCAGCGAAAGCCCGCATCCTGCTCGCAATCTGCAGTAATATCTTTGCGGCGTTGTTGAACAAGTTCAAAACGATCGAGCGCCGCAAGACCGACGGTTCCATCGCGCACTTGACTGGTGACATCGGTCACTTCGGTGGTCACATAAATTCGCGATCCGGGCGCTGCGGGCAATTCTTCGCCATTTGTTTCTGCGAGAAAGCCGTTTTCCAGATAATTGTTCTCTGCGGTTGAATTGTACTGCACCGATCCGCGCGCGCAGTGGTGATTGGTAACAACCAAGCCTTCTGGCGAAACAAAGCTGGCCGAACATCCGCCCAGCGAAACAACGGCGCCCATTGGAAAACCGGTCAGGTCAGCCAGAGCTTGCGGCTCAATTTCCAAACCGGCTTCTTGCAAATCTTCGCTGATTTCCTGCAATTGGTCTGGAGTGAACATCCCTTCTTTTGCGGATAGTGATGCAGTTAGGGCGGTGGCCGCCAGCAAACTGAATGCGAAAGACTTGGAATGTTTCATACAGGATTCCTCTCGAGAAAATCAGGATACAGGCAATACACAGGCAGGCCACTGGGCCGCGATGGGCAATCCACTAATATAATGAATCGCCACAGTCTAACGCTAACTCGCCAAATTTTTGGGCATTTGAGGCACAGTTAAGCAACTGACTTTGCTCAATTGTTCGGATCAGTTTTACAAGCGGAGCTAAACTAAAACAATGATGCGCGATTGCCGCACTTTTGAGAATTTTCTGATAATTTGAGATACAGGGGGGATTAACCCAGCCGGTGCTCTTGTGGAGCGGAACACAATTGTTACCTTGAGGGCGATATGAAAGAGCTGTTCCAACACGCTGCCGTCACCGAGGGGGTCACCGTTCGGGTTGCTGTCAATTTCTTGCCAGAGCAATCTCAGCCTGAGGCGGGAAAGTGGTTTTGGGTTTACCACATTCGCATCGAAAATGGTTCGCACGAGCCGCTGCAATTGCGCACGCGGCATTGGCGGATCACCGATGCCCGCGGCATGGTCAATCATGTCGATGGCGAAGGGGTGGTGGGCGAACAACCCAATCTCGCTCCGGGTGAAAGCCATGATTATGTTTCGGGCTGTCCGTTAACAACGGCGCATGGCGCGATGGAGGGGTTTTACACCTTTGTGCGGGCCGATGGATCGCCAATCGAAGTGCGAATCCCGTTCTTCCCCTTGGCTGCTCCGGAAACCGCCGAAGGGTCTTAACGGCCTGTTCCAACAAATCATTGCTAGGCGGGGCTGCTAAGCCCGCTTGCAGCATTCGTGCTCGCGCTCTAAGTCGCGCTGCGTGAAACGCACCCATCTCCCTTTGAATGCGCTGCGCGTCTATGATGCGGCAGCTCGGCATTTGTCTTTTACCCGCGCAGCTGATGAGCTGGCAGTGACACCGGCGGCCGTGGGGCAACAGATTCGCGCGCTTGAAGATCATCTCGGCGTCGTCTTGTTCCGCCGCACCAGCAAAGGTTTGGAGCTTACGCCAGAGGGTGAGGCGGGGCTGGACAGTTTGCGCGAAGGATTCTTGCAATTCGAAGAGAGCGTGCAGTCAATGCAGGCCGGACAAGCTTCTGATCGATATACAATTGCGGCTCCGCGTGAATTTTACGCGCAATGGGTGGCTGCGCGGCTGGCGGCCTTTCAGGCTGGCCAAGAAGGCGTGCAATACACTCTGGTGGCTGATGAGAACGCTGATTTTACCGAGGCGAACCTCGATCTCGCGATCCGGCTGGTTGATGGGCCGGGTGATCTGGAAGGGATGCAATTGGCTCCTGCTGAAAAAGTAACGGTGGCGGCGCCCGGCGCGCGCGATGCCTGGATCGATTGGCCCGGTGCGTCTCTGCCCGAAGATGCAAAGCCATGCATCCGGGCGGGCAATCCCGGTCAAGCGCTCAGCTCTGCAATCGCTGGGATGGGGCGCACAATCTTGCCGCTGCCTTTGGTTGCAGAAGCGCTAAGCGATGGGCGGCTGGAAGCGATTGAAGGACCAAGCGAAAGCCGCCGAGCCTATTGGTTGCTCGCCCCGCTGCCGCAATGGCGCCAGAAAAAGGTGAAGGCGCTGGTCGCGCACTTAACTGCCAGCGCATGAGCGAGCCCGAGACCGGAAATGTCGGCCGGGAAGTGACGCCGCTTCAAACCGATCGTTTCACCATGCGCTCGCTCAAACCTGCCGATTGCGCGGCTTTGTTTCCTACCCTGTCTGATGCGGATCAGTGCCGCTATCTTACCCGCGCCGAGTTTATTTGCGAAGAGGAGCTGTGGGGCTGGCTTGCAGAACCGCAATGGCCAGGGCGCACATGGATCGCGGTGGATGAATGTGGCGTGGTTGCAGGGCGCTTTGTGGCCATCCCTGCGCATGAGGATGGCGTTGAAGAAGTGGGCTATATCACGTGCATGGACCAGCAGGGGCAGGGCGTGGCGAGCGAATGCACCAAAGCGCTGATCGCGCATCTATTTGCCCAGGGGACACGCAAAATCACTGCCGAAGTTGATGCGGAAAATCATGCCTCTGTGCGCTTGCTCGAAAGCTTGGGCTTCACCCGAGAGGCGCATTTTCGCGAACATGAAACCACGCATATCGGGCTGCGCGATGTCTATTGGTATGGCTTGCTGAAAAGCGGGGCCTAGTGACGCTGTGATTTGGCACTAGGGGCGCTGTGATTTGGCGTTATTGCTTTTCAGCTTCGGCGAGTTCCTGTTCCCATTCTTTGCGCCAGCGTTCCTTAAAACCCAGCAGCCATTGCTCAATCTCTTCCATCCGTTCGGGAGAACGGGCCAATTTGCGCGTTTCCTCTTCAAATTCCGTGCGTATCTCCTCGCGCAATCGCTCATAAATCGGATTGCCGGGCGCAAGCTCCCCATTGGCTCCGCTGGCGCCATATCGCGCGGATAAACGGTTGCGTAGGAAGAACATCACCAGCTGTTCATTATGGCGAATTTCACTGCCCAGCACCTGGCCAGCGGCGATGACCAAGCGCTCCTCCCCATTGATCGCGCGGGCAAGTGCGCCATCCTCCAGCCGCGAAACCCCCTGATCAAGCGCGGCAGACCATGCCTCGCGAAATTCCTCTGCGCCGGGGCGCTGGCGCAGCTTGTAAATCGCCTCGAGTGATTTGCCGATGTGGCGGGCAGCCTGAGAGACGATGCCAGTCGCGGCGAGGTGCGCAATAAATTCGCGCTGCAAATCGGCGGTGATGGAGTTTGAACGGGGGCGGCTGTGCGGGACCGGGGTGAAATTGAGGATCGGATCCTCGGGCGCGGGGCGATCGCCAGTGTACGCGACGGCGGAGGTGCCCTGACGCGGAGTTTTGCGAGAATTGATGAGGGGTTTGCGGCCATCCATGACCGTGCCCAGATTGCACAATCTCACGCAGTAGGAAAATGAGCTGGCGCGGTGCCGATGCCGGCAAGCGCAGGAAATCACCGGCAAACTAGCACATGTGGGCAAATCCCGCGCCAGGTGGCTGGCGCTGTCCTTGCAGATAATGGTACGCAGCAAAAAACCGCTGCAAATTCGGTGGTTGTTGGGTTGATCAAAGGGGAAAGCGATGCGTTTACGCAAAAGAAATATTGGTTTGGCTGTTCTACTGGCTGCGGGCGTATCGACCGCGGCTCTGGCGGCAGACGGTGACCAAGCGCTATCCCCCGGTATAGTGGTTGAAGGCAGCGTTGCCGAAGGCGAAGAGACCAGCTTTGAGGTTGAGTTTGAAGCCGGTGAGGCGCTGCAATTTGATGCGATCCCCGGTATCGCCACGCCTGATGTCGATCTGGTCCTGATGCTGAAAGATTCAGACGGCAATACGATCTCCAGCGATGATGATAGCGGATCTGGCTTGAACCCGCGGATTTCCTTCTTCAGCTCCGATGACGAGACTTATACCCTGGTCGTTACCGCTTTTGGCGATGATGGGGCGGGGGATTTTTCCGTGATCACGCGCACGGTTGAAAATGGCTCGGGCGCAGCGGGCACCGCCACGTCAAACGAAATTGTCGACCTTGGCCGGATTGATGGCCGGGTTGAGCAGGCGGTTTCTATCCCGGTAGAGGGTGAGGTCGCGCTTTCATTCTCTGCCGAACCGGGCAGCTATCTGCGGGTGTTCACAGAGCCGCGACCCGGCTTCATCTCCGAAGAAGTCGATACTGTGCTTTCAATCGTGCGCGGTTATGGATCGGAAAACCATATCGTTGATGAGAATGACGACGGCGGAGAAGGCCTGTTTTCTAGAGTGCTGCTGGGCCCCATTCTCGATGAGAATCTGAGCATTGTGGTGAGAGGCTTTGCGGAAACATCTGGCAGCGCCAATTTGGTGGTGGAGACATTTGTCCCGACCAAGGCCGTGCCAGTGCAAATCACCGCGCTGGATTATGCTGTGCGGGCAGAGCTGAGCGAAACATCGCCCATCGTGATCCACCCGACCGATCGCCGCCGCTACACGCCCTATGCGATTTATGATTTTGCCGATCCGGCTTTGCTGCGTGATCTGGCGGCATCGGGGGACCGGCTGGTGATCACGGCGAAAAGCGACGCCTTCGATGCCTATCTTGAGCTCGGCTTTGATACCGCGTTTGGCTTTTCCACGGTTACGGAGAATGACGATTCGGAAGGATCGCTGGATGCGCGGATTGAATTCAATCCAACGGGCAGCCCCTTTGCCGGTGACCCGCAAGAATTGAATGAGTGGCTTGGACGGCTGCAGATCAGAGTGAGCGGGCCAGAAAACGCAACCGGCGAATATGATATTGCTGTTTCTCGGGAAGCCAGCCCCAGCAGATAGGCTCGCTACCCCAAGTGGCTGGGCGTTAGGCTGGTGTGTGGCACCAAGACCCTTGGCGCAACCTAGATGGCTTGGAATGGCCCGGTCCGCGCCCAGCGGACCGCAAGGCCGACCGGCCGCCCGAGCTTATGCGAGGATAGCCAAGCGACGCGGATGCGTCGCGCCCGGCGCTTGAGGGCGTAAACAAACAGATTGTTTGTGCTGCGCAAGCGCATCCGCGCTCGCGAGTTGTCCTCCCTTTGGTCGTTCAGCTTCGCTTCCCTCGCTCACGCGATCAAAGATAGGGTGGCCTTTGGCCGTCTTCGACTCCGCTGCGGGCGGGCTTTTGTTGTCCTACCGCTTCGCTACTTGAGGACAGGAGGGCCTTGCGGCGCTGCGCGCCGTGCTCCGCGACTATGCTGGAAGAATGTCACTTACTCACTATGGATGAGGCGGCCAACAGCGATGCTTAGCTCCGCTAACCGATCAGAGAAGTTGTCCATCTCACAAATAGTCCAGTCCTTCTGACCGTGCCTTCCTGTGTAGGTGAGTCGTTGCTCCCCTCCGTCGGCTGTGAAAGGATTGCCATGCATCAAACGGTTGCGATCTTCCACAAGCGATGAAAAGGTTTGGGCTATCTCGCTTAGTACATGTTCTTGCTGATGGCCTTGGCCGATGGATGCTGCACTATTGAGCAGAGCGCCAGAAATCTGCCCCGCCGTCAGAGATTTCGATTTGGCAAGGAAACCCGGCTCCCTCTGTTCTAAAAGCCAGATCACGCCCCATTCAAGATAGGCAAAGTTGTAAGTTGCTCGACCTAAGGCTTTAACGTATAAATCTTCGACTGGAATGCGTTGTCTCGGTTACATTATTCAACTGCCATACTCGTAGTTTTATGGGAATATTGATGGAATTTTCGAGTTTGCAAGTTTGTTCGATTGTAGTGCCGTAAGCGTCATATATTTCTACATTAGGGACTGATTTGAGTGAAATTCGAAAATAGAATCGTTGTATTCATCGACATTCTCGGTTTTGGCAGCTTAGTAGAAAGAGCAGCACTTGACCCTGACGGCGCGCATTCTAAGAGGCTTGCTTGTGCACTTGCGATTATCTCCAATCTAGAACTTCACCGATCTGATCATGTAGCAGGAAAGTCTGCGGCAAATCCGCTTCATACCGCTGATATTCAGCTCCAGATATTTTCAGACTCGGTGATCCTATCTATTTTGCCAGATCCTGAAGGCCTAAAAAGCCTGTTCCACCATCTCAGTCGAGCTTTCATAGCCTTGATGAGAGTCGGTGTTTACATCAGGGGAGGGATTGCTTTTGGGCAGATATCTACTGATGCTTGCTCGCCCTGCGGTCCCGCGGTCAACGCAGCCTACAGAATTGAATCGAACGTGTCTGATTGGCCTCGATTGGTTCTCAACAGTTCAATGGTTGAGTATTGTCGCTCAAACTGTCCTAGATTGTTGGAATCCTCGATGATTGAACGCCACGAAACTGATGGAGTATTTCTGCTTAGCCCGATTATGTATGCAACGGAGTCACAAGCGGAATTTGGATGGCCAATTTGCGAGATGGCTCCAGATATCTGTGCTCAGCTTAATGATGCGCTCAGCTCCATCGTGGATGATCCCAAAAATTACAAGAAAATGGCGGCACTAGCTGAGCAATGGAATTGGTTCATCGATCCGAAGAAATCTGCTTGTGATGGAAACCATAGAACCGAAGGGTATGTGGATTTTGTTGAAGTAATAGATCGGGGGCTGAATAGCGACTTGGTGATGAGCAACATTGATATCGGTGGCCTCCCAGAACTTCCTTGACCCCCGCACCTCCCCCCGCTAAAGGCGCGCTCATCCGAGGGTCGTCCCAGACGTTCCCCGGGTAAATAGAGCTGAACATTGCCGGTTAAGTCCCGGAGGCCTCGCTTGGAAAAGCTGGGCTTTTTCTATTGGCTCTTTCGACATTGTTTTCCTGAAACAAGTTCAGGATGACGGAGTATCGGAAGAGGGTGGGGCGGCCGTCAAAGTAACCCGGTGTTTTGATGCTGGGTGGAGTGTTTCAAGCTCGCGCGAACAATCGCCGCCCGACCGCGTTTTGTCACGCGAGCGAGTGGCCCGCGCGATCTTCATATCACTTCATCCAACCGCAACGCACTTGCCCCGGCGGCAAAGAACCGAGCCCCTTCATGCGAAAGTGGGAACCGGTTTCGCGCCTGCGAAGGGGCGTCCTGATCCGGCAATCCCGCCGGGTCAGAATAAAAGGTGAAGGTATTCAATGCCTACGATTAACCAGCTGGTCCGCAAGGGCCGCGTTCCGCAGAAGGCCAAGTCAAAGGTCCCTGCGATGGAGCAGAACCCGCAAAAACGCGGTGTCTGCACGCGCGTTTATACAACGACGCCGAAGAAGCCGAACTCCGCTTTGCGTAAGGTGGCCAAGGTGCGCCTGACCAATCAGCGCGAAGTCATCTCCTACATTCCGGGCGAGGGCCACAACCTGCAGGAGCACTCTGTTGTGCTGATCCGCGGCGGCCGTGTGCGCGATCTTCCCGGTGTGCGTTACCACGTCCTGCGCGGCGTGCTCGACACACAAGGGGTGAAAGACCGTAAGCAGTCACGTTCGAAGTACGGCGCTAAGCGTCCGAAATAATTTTGAGTTTTTGTGGGGTGCGGTCAGCACGTCCGTGCTGATCTCTGTGCCAGCCCGTCTCCGCGTTTTGTTCTTGGCCGAACCACCCGATACCAAGTGATGGTATCGTCTGGGGTTGGACCAAAAAGTAAGAAGCGCGAGAGGGCCGGATCAGCCCCAAACTCCAAAGGAGTTATTGAATATGTCACGTCGTCGTAGACCCGAAAAGCGGGTTATCCTGCCCGATCCCAAGTTTGGTGATCAGGTGCTATCGAAATTCATGAACAACCTGATGCTAGACGGTAAGAAGTCTACCGCAGAAGGCATTGTTTATTCAGCGCTTGATACCGTTGAGACCAAGGCGAAGGCCGATCCGATTCAGCTGTTCCATGAAGCGCTGAACAACATCAAGCCGCAGGTTGAAGTGCGCAGCCGCCGTGTTGGCGGTGCGACCTATCAGGTGCCGGTTGAGGTGCGCCCAGAGCGCGCTCAGGCGCTGGCAATTCGCTGGATGATTTCGGCGGCTCGCGGCCGTCCTGAAACCACCATGAGTGCGCGCCTTTCTGGCGAGCTGATGGATGCGGCGAACAATCGCGGCAATGCGGTTAAAAAACGCGAAGACACGCACCGGATGGCCGATGCCAACCGCGCGTTCTCGCATTATCGCTGGTAAAATCCCCCTCTCACGGAGAACACGAACATGGCACGCGAATATCCGCTAGAGCGGTACCGCAATATCGGCATCATGGCCCACATCGATGCCGGCAAGACTACGACGACTGAGCGTATTCTGTATTACACCGGAAAGTCCTACAAGATCGGGGAGGTGCATGATGGCGCCGCAACGATGGACTGGATGGAGCAAGAGCAGGAGCGGGGGATCACGATCACCTCGGCTGCGACGACATGTTTCTGGAACCCAGAAGATCCAACAATGGACCCGAAATCGGATCCTAAGGAGCTTCGCAAAACACCTGAACACCGGATCAACATCATTGATACGCCGGGCCACGTTGACTTCACGATTGAAGTTGAGCGTAGCTTGCGCGTGCTTGATGGCGCGGTTGCGTGTTTTGATGGTGTGGCCGGGGTTGAGCCTCAGTCTGAAACTGTGTGGCGCCAAGCGGACAAGTACAAGGTTCCGCGGATGTGTTTTATCAACAAATTGGACCGGACCGGCGCAGACTTTAAGTATTGCGTGAACTCGATCATCGAGCGTTTGGGTGCGACACCGGCTGTGCTGTATCTGCCGATCGGTATCGAAGCGAGCCTGACGGGTCTGGTTGATCTGGTGAACCAGCGTTCGATCACGTGGCAAAACGAAGATCTCGGCGCGGAATATGTTTACGGGGATATCCCTGCAGACATGGCTGATGAAGCCGCCGAATACCGTGAAAAACTGATCGAGCTTGCGGTTGAGCAAGACGACGATGTGATGGAAGCCTATCTTGAAGGCGAAGAGCCTGATGCAGCGACGCTGAAGAAGCTGATCCGTCAAGGAACGCTGAACCAGAGCTTCGTGCCTGTATTGTGCGGCTCTGCGTTTAAGAACAAGGGCGTTCAGCCTTTGCTCGATGCGGTTGTTGATTACATGCCGAGCCCGCTCGATGTGGACGCGATTAAAGGCGTTCTGCCCGACTCAGACGAAGAAGATTCGCGTGCATCTGATGACGCGGTGCCGTTCGCGGCGCTCGCCTTTAAGGTGATGAACGATCCCTTCGTTGGCTCGCTAACCTTCACGCGCATCTATTCTGGCGAATTGGCCAAGGGTACTGTGCTTAACTCAGTTAAAGGCAAGAAGGAAAAGATCGGCCGTATCCTGGAAATGCACTCCAATGACCGTAAGGACATCGACGAGGCTTTTGCTGGCGATATCGTGGCATTGGCAGGCATGAAGGCGACCACCACCGGTGATACGCTGTGTGATCCAGCGCATCCGATCATTCTTGAACGGATGGAATTCCCCGATCCTGTGATCGAGCTTTCTGTGGAGCCTAAGACCAAGGCCGACCAAGAAAAGATGGGCGTTGCGCTCAATCGCTTGGCGGCTGAGGATCCTTCATTCCGTGTGACGACTGACCACGAAAGCGGCCAAACGATCATCAAAGGCATGGGCGAACTTCACCTCGATATTCTGGTCGATCGTATGAAGCGTGAATTCAAGGTCGAAGCGAATGTCGGTGCGCCGCAAGTGGCTTACCGTGAATCGCTCGGCCGTGAGATCGCTGTTGATTACACGCATAAGAAGCAATCTGGCGGTACCGGGCAATTTGCCCGCGCCAAGGCTACCTTCACTCCGGGTGAGCGCGGCCAGGGCATTGTCTTCGAAGACAGCATCAAAGGCGGTAATATTCCCAAGGAATATATTCCATCGCTGGAGAAGGGCATCCGTGAGCAGGCCGATAGTGGTTATCTCATCGGCTTCCCGATCATCGATTTCACCATCCATCTGACAGATGGTGCGTTCCACGATGTCGACTCGTCCACCGTGGCGTTCGAAATTTGCGGCAAGGGCGCTATGCGCGAAGCAGCAGAACGTGGCGGGATCAAGCTGCTTGAGCCGGTTATGAAGGTTGAAGTGGTGACCCCGGAAGATTATCTGGGCGACGTTATCGGCGATCTCAACAGCCGCCGCGGTCAGATCCAAGGCACAGACAGCCGGGGCAATGCCCAAGCTGTTGAAGCAATGGTTCCGCTCGCAAACATGTTCGGCTATGTGAATGAGTTGCGCTCGTTCAGTCAGGGCCGTGCGCAATACTCGATGCAGTTCAGTCACTATGACGAAGTGCCAGCAAGTGTTGCACAGGAAGTCAAAGAGAAGCTTGCTTAAGTAGGCGGCAGGGTTTAGGGGCGGCGCCTGATTCAGCGGGCGCGCCTTTTCCCCGCAGCAATTCAATTCTCATAGAAGGTAAAGACGAGAAATGGCGAAGGAAAAATTCGAGCGGAACAAACCGCACTGCAACATCGGCACCATTGGTCACGTTGACCATGGCAAGACCACACTGACTGCTGCGATCACGAAAGTGATGGCTGAGGCATCAGGCGGCGAGGCCGTTGATTTTGCAAATATCGACAAAGCGCCTGAAGAGCGCGAGCGCGGGATCACGATCTCGACAGCGCACGTCGAATACGAAACAGCAGCGCGTCACTATGCGCACGTCGATTGCCCAGGCCACGCTGACTATGTGAAAAACATGATCACTGGTGCGGCGCAAATGGACGGCGCGATCTTGGTTGTGAACGCAGCTGACGGGCCAATGCCTCAAACGCGTGAGCACATCTTGCTTGCTCGTCAGGTTGGTGTGCCGGCTCTTGTTGTTTACATGAACAAGGTTGATCAGGTTGACGATGAGGAAATCCTCGAACTCGTTGAGCTGGAAGTTCGTGAACTGCTGACCGAGTATGGTTTTGACGGTGACAACATTCCGATCACTAAGGGTTCTGCTCTTGCAGCTCTTGAAGGTCGCGATGAAGCCATCGGCGCTGAATCGATCAAAGCGCTTATGGATTCAGTTGATGAGCACATCCCGCAGCCAGAACGTCCGGTTGATCAAGACTTCCTGATGCCGATTGAGGACGTGTTCTCAATCTCAGGTCGCGGTACGGTTGTAACCGGCCGTGTTGAAACTGGTAAGGTTCTGGTTGGTGACGAAGTTGAAATCGTCGGCATCAAAGAAACTTCGAAGACCACTGTTACTGGTGTTGAAATGTTCCGTAAGCTGCTCGATTCGGGTGAAGCTGGCGATAACATCGGCGCCCTCATTCGCGGCGTTGGCCGTGAAGATGTTGAGCGTGGTCAGGTTCTGTGTAAACCAGGTTCGGTTAGCCCGCACACTGAGTTCAGCGCAGAAGTTTACGTGCTTTCGAAAGACGAAGGCGGCCGTCACACGCCGTTCTTTGCTAACTATCGTCCGCAGTTCTACTTCCGTACAACTGACGTGACCGGCGAAGTGATCCTTCCTGAAGGCACTGAGATGGTTATGCCAGGCGACAACGTGACAATTGGCGTGAAGCTGATTGCTCCGATCGCGATGGATGAAGGTCTGCGTTTCGCGATCCGCGAAGGTGGCCGTACTGTCGGTTCAGGCGTGGTTTCGAAAATCACCAAGTAAGATTTTGCGTCCTCGCGGCGCAGGCATGAAAATTGGCCCGGTGCTCTAGATGGAGTGCCGGGCCCTTTTGCTCGGGCCTTCGTTTTTGCGAAGGATCGGCGTTACGAAAGCACGGTTCGACGCACCTTTTTGATGACGGCGATTTGCCACGGCATTTCAGGGGTTGTCAGACAGATCATGCAACCGTATACGCGCGCCTCCAGTTGAGGATTCGTTCTCGACACAGCAATTTTATAAGGCCGCCCGTTCCGGGTCATCCGGATTAAAGCGGGGCTGGCTTTTCTTTTTTTTGGAGGGCGCAAGCTCTTCGTGGCTCTTTCGCATTGGTAATAGGTAATGGAAGCTCAGAATATCCGTATTCGCCTCAAGGCATTCGATCATCGTGTGCTTGATCAGGCGACTGGCGAGATCGCAGAAACAGCGCGCCGTACGGGTGCTCTTATTCGTGGCCCCATTCCCATGCCAACGCGTATCGAGAAGTTCACCGTGAACCGCGGCCCGCACATCGACAAAAAGTCGCGCGAGCAGTTTGAGGTGCGCACTTATAAGCGGTTGCTCGATATCGTGCAGCCAAACGCCCAAACGGTCGATGCTTTGATGAAGCTTGATCTTGCTGCGGGTGTGAATGTTGAGATTAAGCTGGCTTAAGCCAATTTGATTTTGACCAAGGTCATTCGGTTGTGACCTTCATAAACGAACCGAGAGATCAGGAGCTCTTATGGCTCCGTCGGCACGAAAGTGCGGCAAGACATAGGGATACCGCCGGACAAGTCTTTTGACTTTTGCCGGGTCTGCGTCCCCCGTCTCGCTCAATCAGCCAGGTGGCTGTGCGAGCATTCAGCCCGGACGGGGCGATGCATAAAAATTTGGGCTGGCACGCACGCGTAGGATGGTCCTTGCGTGCCTCTGTGTAGGAGTTTTGACGATGCGCACTGGCGTGATCGCAAAGAAAGTCGGGATGACCCGCCTGTTTCGGGAGGATGGACGGCACGTTCCCGTGACCGTTCTGGCGCTTGAAGATTGTCAGGTTGTCTCTCACCGTACGCAAGAACGTGATGGCTATTTTGCTGTCCAGCTTGGCGCCGGTGAAGCGAAACAAAAAAATGTGGCCAAGCCTCAGCGTGAACATTTCGCGAAAGCGGAAGTAGCGTTGAAGCGGCGCGTTGCTGAATTCCGTGTTGAGAGCGAAGACGGGCTTGTTCCTGTTGGTGCTAAGATCAGTGCGGATCACTTCTTGGCCGGGCAAAAGGTCGACATTACCGGACACACTCAGGGTAAAGGCTTTGCTGGCGCGATGAAGCGCTGGGGCTTTGGCGGTTTGCGCGCCACCCACGGTGTGTCAATCTCTCACCGTTCGCACGGCTCGACGGGTAACCGTCAGGATCCGGGCCGCGTCTTCAAAGGTAAGAAGATGGCTGGTCACATGGGTGATCGCCAACGCACACAGCAAAACCTCGAAGTTGTTCGCACCGATGCGGATCGCGGTTTGCTCTTCATCAAGGGCTCAGTCCCTGGATCGAAGAATGGCTGGTTGCTGGTTAGCGACGCTGTGAAGCTCAAAATGTCTGACGATTTGCCGTTCCCCGGCGCGATTGTTGAGGCTGGCACTCCGCAAAATGACACTGAGGCTCCTGCTGAAGCGGTCGAAGAAAATGCGGCGGTTGAAGCGGCGGCTGAAGAGACGCCTGCTGAAGCTCCGGTTGAGACACCTGTCGAGGCTGGCGCTGATGCGGCTCCCGCTGATGAAACCCCTGCTGCTGAGCCTGATGCTCCAGCAGACGATGAAAACAAGGAGGGCTGAGACCGTGAAAGTCAAAGTCCAGAAAATCGACGGGAAGGCCTCAGGCGACATCGATCTAAACGATGACGTTTTTGGCGTGACCCCGCGTGCCGACATCCTTCATCGGATTGTCACGTGGCAGCTCGAAAATCGTCGTGCGACAGCGCGCCCCACGCGAGAGCGTTCGGACGTGAACCGCACGGGTAAGAAATTTGGTGCGCAAAAGGGTTCAGGTGGCGCTCGTCACGGTGCTCGTTCTGCTCCGATCTTTATCGGTGGTGGTAAAGCGCACGGTGCTCGCAAGCGTGATTTCAATCAATCGTTGAACAAGAAAGTTCGCGCACTTGGATTGAAAATGGCACTTTCGAGCAAGGCGAAAGAAGGTTTGGTTGTTGTTGACAGCCTTTCCATGAAGGACGCCAAAACCAAGGTACTTAAAGGTCATCTCGACAAAGCTGGCTGGGCCGGCAAAGTCTTGGTGATCGATGGTGAAACGATTGACGATGGCTTCAAAAAGGCCGCCGGCAATCTTCCAGGTATCAATGTGCTCCCGGCGATGGGTGCCAATGTCTATGACATTTTGAACCATGACACGCTGGTCCTGACCAAGGACGCTGTCGCTAAGCTGGAGGCGCGCTTCAATGGCTAAAAAGCAGGAAATTGACGCCCGTCACTATGACGTGATCCTTTCACCGCACATCACCGAGAAGTCTACGCTTCTTTCGGAGAACAATTCGGTGGTGTTCAAGGTTGCTAACGAAGCGACCAAGCCGCAGATCAAAGAAGCGGTTGAGGCGATCTACGAAAAGAAGGTCGTTTCGGTGAATACCATTCTCACCAAGGGCAAGACTAAGCGTTGGAAGGGTAAACCTTACAAACGCTCTGACTTCAAGAAAGCTGTTGTGAGGCTCGCCGAAGGCGAGATGATCGACATCACAAGCGGTATCTGAGGCCAAGGGACAGGAAACGAACGATGGCACTCAAGAATTACAAACCGACAAGTCCGGCACGTCGCGGCCTGATTCTCGTCGACAAAACGTCGCTTTGGAAAGGCAAGCCAGTCAAATCGCTTACGGAAGGTAAGCGTAAGTCTGGTGGCCGGAACAATAAGGGCCATGTCACATCGCGCGGCATTGGCGGCGGTCACAAGCAGAAATACCGTTTCATCGACTTTAAGCGTCGGAAATGGGATGTTCCTGCGACTGTTGAACGGATCGAATATGATCCCAACCGCACTGCCTTTATTGCTTTGCTGAAATACGAAGATGGCGAGCAAACATATATCCTGTGTCCGCAACGTCTGGCGGTAGGTGATACCGTTATTGCGGCGGAAAAGGCCGACACCAAGCCAGGCAATGCAATGTTGCTGGGGCAAATGCCGGTTGGCACGATCTGTCACAATGTTGAGATGAAGCCAGGTAAGGGCGGTCAAATCGCTCGCTCTGCTGGCGCGTATGTTCAACTTGTTGGTCGCGACCGCGGAATGGTGATCGCGCGGCTCAATTCTGGTGAGCAGCGTTACCTGCGGGCCGATTGCATGGGAACGGTTGGGGCGGTTTCAAACCCTGACAATCAGAACCAAAACTTGGGCAAGGCTGGTCGCCGCCGTTGGATGGGTATCAAACCGCTAACCCGCGGTGTTGCCAAGAACCCGGTCGATCACCCGCATGGTGGCGGTGAAGGCCGTACATCAGGTGGACGTCATCCAGTTACTCCATGGGGCAAGCCTACAAAGGGTGCCCGCACTCGTAAAAACAAGCAGACGGACAAAATGATTATCCGTTCGCGCCACGCCAAGAAGAAGAGGTAAGACACGATGGCACGTTCCGTCTGGAAAGGTCCGTTCGTCGAGCTCAGCCTTCTGAAGAAGGCAGAGGACGCACAAGAGAATAGTGGCAACAAGCCGATCAAAACTTGGTCGCGTCGTTCCACGATTCTGCCGCAGTTCGTTGGCTTGACGTTCAACGTCTACAATGGCCAAAAATTCATTCCCGTCTCGGTTTCCGAGGAAATGGTCGGGCACAAACTTGGTGAGTTCGCTCCAACGCGCAACTTCCCAGGCCACGCTGCCGATAAGAAGGGCAAGCGATAATGGGTAAGGCAAAATCTCCACGCCGCGTGGGCGACAATGAAGCGCTTGCTGTGGGCACCACGATCCGTGGTTCCGCACAAAAGCTGAACCTTGTTGCCGAACAAATTCGCGGCAAGAAGGTGGAAGAGGCTCTTAACATCCTCACCTTCTCGAAAAAGGCGATGGCTCGTGATGCTAGCAAAGTGCTCGCGTCTGCAGTCGCCAATGCGGAAAACAACCACAACCTTGATGTCGACGCTCTCGTCGTTGCTGAGGCATCGGTTGGCAAGTCGATCACCATGAAGCGTTTTCACACTCGCGGTCGCGGTAAGTCGACCCGGATTTTGAAGCCATTCAGCAAGCTGCGGATCGTGGTTCGCGAAGAGGAAGAGGCGTAAGATGGGCCAGAAGAGCAATCCGATCGGTCTGCGCCTGCAGATCAACCGCACTTGGGACAGCCGCTGGTATGCGGAAGGCCGCGATTACGCTGCTCTGCTCAAGGAAGACATTGAGATTCGCAAATTCATCGTGAAGTCGCTGCCTCAAGCCGCGATTTCAAAGGTGGTGATTGAACGTCCTGCCAAATTGTGCCGGATTTCGATCTACGCAGCTCGTCCTGGTGTGATCATCGGGAAGAAGGGCGCTGACATCGAAAAATTGCGTGCCAAGCTGGCCGTGATGACCGACAGCGAAGTGAAGCTGAACATCGTTGAAATCCGCAAGCCGGAAATCGATGCGAAGCTCGTTGCGCAAGGTGTTGCCGATCAATTGGTTCGCCGGATCGCATTCCGCCGGGCAATGAAGCGTGCAGTTCAGTCTGCGCTGCGCCTTGGTGCGGAAGGCATCAAGATCACATGCGGCGGCCGTTTGGGCGGCGCTGAGATTGCGCGTGTTGAATGGTATCGCGAAGGCCGCGTTCCGCTCCACACGCTGCGCGCCAACATTGATTACGCCGAAACCGAAGCGCTCACTGCTTATGGGATCATCGGCATCAAATGCTGGATCTTCAAAGGCGAGATTCTGGCGCATGATCCAACCGCACAAGACCGCTTGATGATGGAAGCTCAAACTTCCGGCGTCCGGCCGGCTCGCTGAGGTAGGTAGAGACAATGCTGCAACCTAAGAAAACCAAATACCGCAAGGCCTTTAAGGGCAAGATCAAGGGCGACGCCAAAGGCGGTACGACTTTGAACTTTGGCTCCTATGGCTTGAAGGCGCTTGAGCCTGAGCGGATCACTGCGCGTCAGATTGAGGCGGCTCGCCGCGCAATCACTCGCCACATGAAACGCCAAGGTCGGCTTTGGATTCGGGTATTTCCCGATGTGCCAGTGTCGAAGAAGCCTGCTGAAGTCCGTCAGGGTAAAGGTAAGGGTTCGGTCGAGTATTGGGCTGCGCGGGTTAAGCCTGGCCGCATCCTGTTTGAACTCGATGGTGTGCCTGGCCAAGTCGCTGCGGAAGCTTTTGAGCGCGCTGCGATGAAACTGCCGATTAAGACCAAGGTTGTCGCACGTTTGGGCGACACATCACATCTGGGAGGCGAATGATGGCGAATCCGATCGAAGATCTTCGCACTAAGACAGATGATCAGCTTTCAGCTGAACTGACTGAATTGAAGCGCGAGCAGTACAATCTGCGCTTTCAGGCGGCGACCAACCAACTTGAGGCGCCTGCGCGGATCAAGTCTGTGCGCCGTTCGATTGCGCAGATCAAAACGTTGCAAAACGAGCGCGCTGCAGCAGCCGCTGCTGCAAAGGTTTAAGGAGTAGACAATGCCGAAACGTATTCTGATCGGGTCCGTCACCTCCGACAAGACCGATAAAACCGTGACTGTGAAAGTCGAACGCAAGGTGAAGCACCCACTTTATGGGAAGATCATCCGTCGTTCGAAAAAATATCACGCTCATGATGAGAAGAACGAATACGCCATTGGCGATATCGTGCGGATCGAGGAGACCAAACCGATCTCCAAGACCAAGACCTGGGCTGTGAAAGACCGGGTTACCGCAGGCGGTACGCAGGCGATCGAAGCTGATCTCGATGTTGAGGCAGCTGGTAACTGATTGAATTGACGTAGGAACTGCCGGGCGGGTTTTCCCATGTCTCGGCAAGCCAATGAGAAGGAAACGGATCAATGATCCAGATGCAATCCAATCTCGACGTCGCGGATAATAGCGGCGCAAAGCGCGTCCAGTGCATTAAAGTGCTGGGCGGCTCAAAGCGCCGGTTTGCCTCCGTTGGCGACGTGATCGTGGTTTCCGTCAAGGAAGCACAGCCGCGGGCGCGCGTGAAAAAGGGCGATGTTCATCGCGCTGTGATCGTGCGCACTAGAAAAGACGTTCGCCGCCCAGATGGCAGCGTGATCCGTTTTGATAGCAATGCTGCGGTTCTAGTGAACAAGACCGAGGAGCCAATTGGCACCCGTATCTTTGGCCCGGTTGTGCGTGAATTGCGCGGCCGCGGTTTCATGAAGATCATCAGCCTCGCGCCGGAGGTGCTATAATGGCATCCGCTAAGATCAAGAAGGGCGACAGCGTAGTCGTGCTTTCGGGCAAGGATAAGGGCCGCACAGGCACTGTCCAAAAGGTCCTGCCAAAAGATGGCAAGGTCATTGTCGAAGGTATCAACGTGGCTGCCCGTCACCGCAAACCCAGCCAAACCAACCCGCAAGGTGGCATCGATCGCTTCGAAGCGCCGCTGCACCTGTGCAAAGTTGCCCTGGCTGATCCGAAAGATGGCAAGCCCACTCGCGTCCGTTTCGAAGAGAAGGACGGTAAGAAAGTGCGCGTTGCAGTGAAGAGTGGGGAGACGATTGATGGCTGAAGCCTACACCCCGCGCCTTAAGGCGGCTTATAAAGATGAGATCGTCAAGGCGATGACCGAAAAGTTCGGTTATAAGAACGCGCTTGAAGTTCCCAAGCTTGAAAAGATCACGCTCAATATGGGCGTTGGTGAAGCGAGTCAGGACAAGAAGAAGGTCCAGATCGCTGCTGATGAAATGACGTTGATCGCTGGCCAGAAGCCTGTGATCACTCGGGCGAAGAAATCGATCGCACAGTTCAAACTGCGCGAAGGCATGCCAATCGGTTGCAAGGTGACCTTGCGCCGTGACCGGATGTTTGAATTTCTCGACCGTCTCGTCACCATTGCGATGCCGCGTATCCGCGATTTCCGTGGGTTGAACGCAAGGTCATTTGATGGCCGCGGTAACTACGCGATGGGTCTTAAGGAACAGATTGTGTTCCCTGAGATCAGCTATGACAAAATCGACAAGGTGCGCGGCATGGATATCATTGTCACCACCACCGCAAAAACTGACGACGAGGCGCGCGAATTGCTGCGTCTGCTCGGCTTCCCTTTTGAAGGTGAGCCAAGTGCGTTGGAAGAAAAGGCTGCAGCGTGAGCTGCGTAAGCAAAGAACGAAAGAAGAGAGCTTAAGTCCATGGCGAAACTGAGTTCGATCAACAAAAACGAGCGTCGTAAGAAGCTCGTTAAAAAGTACGCAGACAAGTACGCTAAGCTTAAGGCGATTGCGGACGACGAATCTCTCGATGAGAGTGAACGTCTGATTGCACGTCTGAAGATGGCGGAAATCCCGCGCAATGCGAACCCAACTCGGGTGCGTAACCGTTGCGCTACAACCGGCCGCCCACGCGGCTATTACCGCAAGTTCGGCATCAACCGGATCGAATTGCGCAATCTTGGCAACAGAGGTCTGATTCCAGGCCTGACCAAGTCGAGCTGGTGAGGATCTGACAGATGGCTATGACTGATCCATTGGGTGATATGCTCACCCGTATCCGTAACGGACAACAGGCGAAGAAGGATTCTGTCCTTTCGCCGGCGTCCAAACTGCGCGCGAATGTGCTCGAAGTGCTTCAACGTGAAGGCTACATCCGTGGCTACAGCGAAGATGGCAGTGGCAAGCATCCTGCGCTGCGGATTGAACTGAAATATTTCGAAGGCGAACCTGCGATCAAGCATGTCAGCCGCGTCTCCAAGCCTGGCCGCCGTGTCTATTCGGGTTCGAAAGAACTGCCGACTGTGCGCAATGGCCTGGGCATCACCATCGTCTCAACCCCGCGCGGTGTGCTTTCAGACAATGAAGCGCGCGATGCGAAGGTTGGCGGCGAAGTGCTGGCGGAGGTCTTCTGATGAGCCGTATTGGTAAGAAAGCTGTGGCGATCCCTAGCGGGGTTACTGCCAGCATTGATGGCGGTGCCTTGAGCGTCAAAGGGCCAAAAGGCACTTTGACTCTGGGTCTGTCGGATCTCATCTCTTACAAGGTTGAGGGCGACGAAATTCAGGTCACTCCCGCCAATGACAGCAAGCAGGCGCGGTCCTATTGGGGCATGCAGCGCACGCTTGTGTCGAACTTGGTTGAAGGTGTTACGGAAGGTTTTTCCAAGACGCTTGAAATTTCAGGTGTTGGTTATCGTGCGAAAGCTCAAGGCAAGAAACTCAAGCTTGAGCTTGGTTTCAGCCATGACGTCAATCTCGATGTGCCTGAGGGTATCGAAGTAAAGACGCCGGATCAAACCACGGTCGAGATTTCTGGGATCGACAAACAGGCCGTTGGTCAGTTTGCCGCAGAAATCCGCGAGTGGCGCAAACCTGAACCTTATAAAGGTAAGGGTATCAAATATCGCGGCGAATATGTCTTCCGCAAGGAAGGGAAGAAGAAGTAAGATGGCAAAGCTCTCTCTCTTTGAACGTCGCCGCCGCCGGGTGCGTACCGCACTCCGCGCGCGTGCTGGTGGCAAGCCACGCTTGTCGGTTCACCGCACTGGTCGCCATATCTATGCGCAGATCATCAATGATGCTGACGGCCGCACTGTGGCCGCTGCTTCCACACTTGGAGGGAAATCCTCCGGTGCGAACGTTGATGCTGCCTCAAAGGTTGGCAAAGATATCGCAGCAGCTGCCAAGAAGGCCGGTGTGACCACCGTTGTGTTCGATCGCGGCGGTTTCCTGTTTCATGGCCGCGTTAAAGCGCTGGCCGATGCCGCTCGCGAAGGCGGGCTGGAGTTCTGATAATGGCTGACAAGAAAAAAACAGAAGCGCCTGCAGAAGAGGCCAAAACCGAAGAAGCGACAGCTCCGGCAGAAGAAGTGAAGACTGAAGCTGCTCCGGCAGAAGAGGCCAAAGCTGAAGCTGCGCCTGCGGAAGAAGCAAAGCCTGAGGAAGCTCCTGCGGACACTGCGAAAGCGGAAGAAAAACCTGCTGCTGAGCCAGCGAAGACCGAAGAAGCTCCGGCGAAAACCGAACAGGCTAAGCGCGAAGGCGCTGGTGGACGCGGCGGACGCGGACGTGGCGGCGGAGACAATCGCGGCGGCGGCCGTGGTCGTGGTCGCGGCCGTGACGGTGGGCGCGGACGGCGCGAGGAAGAAGATGATGGCATCATCGAAAAACTCGTGCACATCAATCGCGTTTCTAAAACAGTGAAGGGCGGTAAACGCTTTGGCTTTGCTGCTTTGGTTGTGGTTGGCGACGGCTCAGGCCGGGTTGGCTTTGGCCACGGCAAGGCGCGCGAAGTGCCTGAGGCTATCACCAAGGCGACAGCTGCTGCGCGCAAGAAGATGATCCGCGTTCCGCTTAAGGAAGGTCGCACATTGCACCATGACGCGAAGGGTCGTTTTGGCGCTGGCAAAGTGACCGTGCGGACAGCACCTGCGGGTACCGGCATCATCGCCGGTGGTCCAATGCGTGCTGTTTTCGAAAGTTTGGGTGTTGCTGATGTGGTGACCAAATCGGTCGGCTCATCCAACCCATACAATATGATCCGGGCAACATTTGATGCTCTCACCAACCAGACTTCGCCGAAGTCTGTGGCACAGCGTCGGGGCAAAAAAGTTGCTGACTTGCTTGGCCGTGGTGGTTCAAGTGAAGCCGAGGCAGAGGCTGAAGCCGCTGCAGTTGTGGAGTAAGATCAATGGCTGCGAACAAAACCATCAAAATCCGGCAGATCGGTTCGCCGATCCGTCGGCCAGAAAGCCAGCGTCAGATCCTGATCGGCCTGGGACTTAACAAAATGCACAAAGTCGTTGAACGTCAGGATACACCTGAGGTTCGCGGTGCGATTTCAAAAGTCCCGCACTTGGTTGAAGTTGTCGACTGAAAACTGTGACGAGGCTCACAGTTTTTATTTATAAAGTTTGATATACCCCATTTTGCGTTGATTCGCGAAACGAAGGGGTAATTATGATCAAATTTAGGAAAAAATCTGTCGCAGTTACTGGGGCAGTGGCTGCAATCGTGCTTGCTGGTGCGGCACCGGTGCTGGCCAACACTTACGAGGATCAGGTGAATGCGCTGCTGAATGTGGCGGAAAACTTCGCTGATTCGCAAGGGTATTCGGACACTCACAACCGCTATCACGGGCAGCTTGATGAACGTGAGTACAAGACAGTCACGCTCAATTTGGATCGTGGCACTGAATATCTGATTGTGGGCCAATGTGATCACGATTGTTCGGACATGGACCTTTGGCTTTATGACGAAAACGGCAATGAGATTGATTCAGACACGCTGACTGATGACACGCCAATTGTTCGTGTTAGCCCGATCCGCAGTGCACGCTTCTCTCTCAAGACACGTATTTATGCATGCAGTGTTGAGCCGTGCTATTACGGGATCGGTGTTTACGGACGCTAATCTCGCTGATTTGATCTGCAAATCGGGTGGTTTGGCGGCGGGCTTCTGCCGCCAGACCACTTGTTGCAGGGCTGATCTTCTCACGCATCGAACTCTTTTTGTCAGCCGCAATGCCCAGCAAGGTGCTCGGCATGCAGCAGCTTATGCCTGCTTGATTTGCGGTTGGGATATATGGCGCCGCGATCAGGCCGTTCGCCCGAGAAATGCGCCTTTGCAAAACCGGCCATAAAATGGGTGACAGCAGCAAAATTGGCGGCTAGTAGCCCGCCTTTCCATAAGCGCGAATCCCCGATTGCCGGGGCTTTGAAAGCGAAAGCGAGTGCAACGATATGAAACTTAACGATCTCCGTGACAATGATGGTGCCCGCAAGGGCCGTATGCGCAAGGGCCGTGGTATCGGTTCTGGCAAAGGCAAGACGGCTGCGCGCGGTCAAAAAGGCCAAAAGAGCCGTTCAGGCGTTGCCATCAAGGGCTTCGAAGGCGGCCAGATGCCGCTCCACATGCGTTTGCCAAAGCGCGGCTTTAACAATCCATTCGGAAAAGATTTTGCCGAGGTGAATATCGGCATGGTCCAGAAATTCATCGACGCGAAGAAGCTCGATAGCAAGAAGCTGATCGATGACGCAGCTTTGCGCGCGGCCGGATTGGTTCGCGGCGGCAAAGATGGCGTGCGCTTGCTGGGCAAGGGCGAAATCAAAGCCAAGGTCAAATTCGCAGTTGCTGGTGCCTCTAAGGGTGCGGTTGAAGCGGTTGAGAAAGCCGGCGGCAGCGTTGATGTTAGTGCGCCTACAAAGCCGAAAACGGCCAAGAAAGCGGCTGCTGACAGCGAATAATGCGGTAAATTTGGGAACAGGGGTTCGACATTCGGCCCCTCGCTCCCTATCTAACTTGTCGCATAATGTGGCTGGGTCTGACTGGGCAGGGTAATCAGCCCAAGCCAGGCATCCCGCCGGACGCTAGGATCGATAATAGACATGGCATCACGCGCCGATAGCATTGCGAGTAATCTAAGCCTCGCCAACTTTTCCAAAGCCACCGAGCTGCGCCAGCGCATCTGGTTTACAATCGGAGCTTTGGTGGTCTTTCGCTTTTTGAGCTTTATCCCGCTTCCGGGCGTGAACCCGTTGATCCTAGAGACGCTGTACGATCAAACGCGCGGCGGCATTCTGGATCTGTTCAACACGTTCTCAGGCGGAAGCTTGGAACGGATGAGCCTGATCGCGCTGGGCGTTATGCCTTATATCACCGCGTCGATCGTGGTGCAGATGGCATCGGCGTTGCACCCGACACTCGCTGCGATGAAAAAAGAAGGCGCGAGCGGGCGGCAAAAACTCAACCAATATACGCGCTACGGAACGGTGTTCTTGTGTGTAATCCAAGGTTGGTTCTTGGCCGCAGGGCTGGAGAGCTTTGCCGCGCAAAGCGGCCTACAAGCTGTTGTAAATCCGGGTTACCTGTTCCGCATCGGTGCAGTGATCAGCCTGGTTGGCGGCACGATGTTCCTGTTGTGGCTGGGTGAACAGATCACTTCTCGCGGGATCGGCAATGGTGTTTCTTTGATCATCATGGCGGGTATTGTTGCGCAATTCCCAACCTTCACTTCAAACCTTTTCGAAGGCGGCCGTACCGGTTCGATCTCACCAACTCTGATTATCGGGTTCGTGATTATGGTTGCGATCCTGATTGTTGTGATCTCTTTTGTTGAGCGTGCTCAGCGGCGGTTGCTGATCCAATATCCAAAGCGGGCGACGCAGCGCGGCGTGATGCAAGCGGATAGTTCGCACCTACCATTGAAGCTCAATACGGCCGGCGTGATCCCGCCAATTTTCGCCAGCTCATTGCTGCTCTTGCCGCTCACCATCACGCAGTTCGCAGGAACGCCGGGATCGGTTGAGAGCGCAACAGGCGGCTTTGTGCAGCAGCTGAATTTCTATCTTCAGCCAGGCCAATGGATTTATCTGACGCTTTATGCGCTTGGGATTATTTTCTTCTGCTTCTTCTACACTGCGGTTGTCTTCAACCCTGAAGAAACAGCGGAGAACCTGAAGAAAAACGGCGGTTTCATTCCGGGCATCCGTCCGGGTAAGCGCACCGCGGATTATCTCGAATATGTTCTAACCCGGATTACCGTGGTTGGGGCGCTGTATCTCGCGGTAGTTTGCGTTCTGCCCGAATACGTCATCCGGCAAACGGGTCTGCCGCTGTTCCTAGGCGGCACCAGTCTGTTGATTGTTGTGAATGTGACCGTCGACACTATCAGTCAGGTCCAATCACATCTTTTGGCCCACCAATATGGTGATCTGATCAAGAAAGCGAAGCTGAAAGGGCGCCAGCGCTAAGCGCGGAAGCCGTTCGGGGGAATTTAAGCGATGAACATCATTCTTCTGGGGCCTCCGGGCGCTGGCAAAGGTACGCAAAGTGCCGGTTTGGTTGAACGCCACAGTATGCGGCAATTGTCGACTGGCGACATTTTGCGTGCCGCGGTGAAATCTGGAACCGAAGTTGGCAAGATGGCCGATGAGATCATGAAAGCTGGGAAGCTTTTTCCTGATGATCTGATGGCGCAAATCCTTGATCAGCATATGGCGCAGATCCCCGCAGACACCGGGCTGATCTTTGATGGTTTTCCGCGCACCGAAGCGCAAGCGCACTTGCTCGACGGTTTGCTTGAAAAGCATGGGCGCACGCTAGATTATGTGATTGAGTTGGGCGTTGACGAACAGGCACTGGTTGAACGGATCACGGGCCGGTTCAGCTGCGCCAATTGCGGCGCGCTGTATCACGACACAGCCAATCCACCTGCGAAAGAGGGTGTTTGTGATAGCTGCGGCAGCACCGAGTTTAAACGGCGCCCAGATGACACCGAGGAAACCGTTCGCAAGCGCATGGATATCTATCGCGGCGAAACCGCTCCGATCCTTCCAGGTTATGAAGCGCGCGGGATTGTTTCCCGTGTTGATGGCATGGCGGGAATCGATGAAGTGGCAACCGCTATCGATACAATTCTGAGCTAAGGTCTGGTTGACCCTTTCGTCGCTTCCAAGCTTGGCGTAAACCTTATCGCGATGATGAGGAAAACATGATGAAATCGAAGTTTCTTGGGATGGGCGCGCTCGCCCTGTTTGCATCTCAACCGCTTGGGGCTGAGGTCACAGAATCCGATGATGATGGTTTTGTTACCCGCGATGAAGCGGTTGTAGACGCTGATCCAAAAACCGTTTGGCTTGCGCTTATTTCCCCCGCACGGTGGTGGAATTCTTCGCACACATGGTCTGGCGATTCCGCCAATCTCACATTGATGCCCCAAGCAGGCGGATGTTTTTGTGAACGAATTCCTGAAGATCCCGATCCGGCGAAAATCACGCTGGAGGGCAGCGTAGAGCACATGCGGGTAATTCACGCATTCCCAGAGACTGCATTAAGGCTGCAAGGGGCGTTGGGCCCATTGCAGAGTGAGCCGGTTGTCGGCGTGCTGACAATCGCCATCAGCGAGGTGGATGAGGGCACTCGGATCGTATGGGAATATGCGGTTGGCGGATCAATGCGGTTTGAAGTTCCGGTGATCGCCAATGCGGTTGATGGCGTGATGAGCGAGCAGCTCAACGGTTTGGCCGAAGCATTGGGCCGCAGCGGAGCCGCAGGTGAGGCTAGTGGTTCTTCAGAAACAGATGATGATGAGACTGGGGCAGAGGCATCGGAAGGCGCCGGTGTTGGGGATGATTTTCTTGAGGGCATCAACCGAATTCACTGAACTTCACTGCATCCAATTTTACGGAATCGTTGATGGGATAGGTGCTGTCCTTTGACCTGAGCGGATCAACGCTTTAGTCTTTAAGGACCAACAAAACGCACGGCCAGATCGTGCCGCAATCGTATGCATGGCTGCAAACGGTTGACGTTGGGCGCGAATCGCCTTAAGCGCGCGCATTATTCGATATGTTCGAACCAAGTCCGGCAGGCATCCGTCATGCGTGCGCCAACCGGGCTTTTTGCCGTCTAGCGCATTGGCATTGCCAATTCAGCAGGTCGGTAATCGGACAGGCCGGATAAAGCGTTGAGATAGGGGATGGCATATCCGCCATAAGCCCCTGTGGAGCATGGAGAATTAAGTGGCTCGTATTGCCGGGGTAAATATCCCCACCAATAAGCGTGTTATTATCGCGCTAACCTACATTCACGGAATCGGCCGGACGACGGCTGTGAAAATTGCTGACAAGCTGGGAATCGATCACACGACCCGTGTGCAGGACCTCACCGATGAGGAAGTGCTGCGTATTCGTGAAACGATTGATGCCGATCACACTGTAGAAGGTGATCTGCGCCGCAACACTGCGATGAACATCAAGCGTCTTATGGACCTGCGTTCATACCGTGGTTTGCGCCATCGCAATCAATTGCCTGTGCGTGGTCAGCGTACACACACCAACGCCAGGACCCGCAAGGGCAAGGCCAAGCCGATTGCGGGTAAGAAGAAATAAGCCGTTCGAATTTTTTCGAACTTGCTTTTCCTTCTGACGAATTAAAGGACTTTCAAAAATGGCACGCGAACCCGGCCGAGTAAAACGGCGCGATAAAAAGAATATCAGTAGCGGCGTTGCGCATATCAACGCCAGCTTCAACAACACAATGATCACCATCACCGACGCCCAAGGTAATGCGATAAGCTGGTCCAGCGCCGGTATGATGGGCTTCAAGGGTAGCCGCAAATCTACGCCTTATGCCGCTCAGGTTGCTGCAGATGATGCTGGCAAGAAGGCGGTTGAGCACGGTGTGCGCACGCTTGAGGTTGAGGTGAAGGGGCCAGGTTCTGGGCGTGAAAGCGCGCTACGTGGTCTCGCTGCGGTTGGTTTTAATATCACTTCGATCCGTGATGTAACGCCAATCCCGCATAACGGTGTGCGCCCGTCTAAGCGTCGCCGCGTATAATTTGTGCCAGTGCGGTAGCCGATAGGTTGCCGCAAAATCCCATGCGGACCGAATGCAGCTCACCAGCGCCAAGGACCGCTAACAATTTGAACCGCTGAAAAGCGAATTAGGGGAAATCCATGTCCGTCAACACGAAGAACTGGCAGGAACTGAAGAAACCCAACGCTCTCGATATCAAAGAAAGCGGAGACAAGTCTCGCAAGGCGACATTTGTTGCTGAACCGCTTGAGCGTGGGTTTGGCCTTACGCTCGGCAATGCGCTGCGCCGTGTATTGCTTTCGTCGCTGCAAGGTGCGTCGATCACATCGATCAAGATTGAAAACGTGCTGCACGAATTCTCGTCGCTTGCCGGCGTGCGCGAAGATGTCACCGACATTGTTCTCAATGTGAAGCAGCTTGCGATCAAGATGGAAGGTGAAGGGGCCAAGCGCCTTCAACTTTCTGCCACTGGTCCGGCCGAAGTGAAAGCGGGAGACATCGCTGTCTCTGGCGATATTGAAGTGATGAACAAAGATCTTGTTCTGTGCCATCTTGATGAAGGCGCGACGCTCAATATGGAACTGACGGCTGATATCGGCAAAGGCTATGCGCCTGCCGTGCAAAACCGCCCAGTTGATGCGCCAATTGGCCTGATCCCGATTGACTCGCTGTATTCGCCTGTCCGCCAGGTCAGCTATAAAGTTGAAAACGCCCGCGTTGGCCAAGAGCTTGATTACGATAAGCTCTCTCTTACCGTAGAGACCGATGGCACTGTCACTCCTGAAGATGCCGTGGCTTATGCCGCTCGCATTCTTCAAGATCAGCTGACGCTGTTTGTCCACTTCGAAGATGGTATCCCTCAGCCGCAAAGCGCGATGATCGGTCACGCTGCGCAGCCTCAGGAAGACGATGCGAACCAACTCAACCGTTACCTTCTCAAGAAGGTTGATGAGCTGGAATTGTCGGTCCGTTCGGCCAATTGCCTCAAGAACGACAACATCATCTACATTGGCGATCTGGTTCAAAAAACCGAAGCCGAGATGCTGCGTACACCAAACTTTGGCCGCAAGAGCTTGAACGAGATCAAGGAAGTGCTTTCAAGCATGGGTCTGCGTTTGGGCATGGACATCCCCGGATGGCCGCCAGAAAACATCGAAGAGATGGCTAAGAAGCTCGAACAAGAGCTGCTGGGTTAATCGCTCAAACCGGGTTCCGGCGGCGCACCTCTCAATCTTGAGAAAGCGCCGCCAGCACTGGGCTACCTCATACGGGCCCTGTTCAAACATGAAGGATTTAAGATGCGTCACGGAATTTCACAGCGTAAGCTGAGCCGCAAATCGGGCCACCGTAAGGCTCTGTTCCGCAATATGTCAGCCGCGCTGATCAAGCATGAGCAGATCGTCACGACTTTGCCGAAGGCAAAGGAACTGCGCCCCTACATCGAGAAACTGATCACTTTGGCAAAGCGTGGCGGCCTTTCGAACCGCCGGCTCGCGCAATCACGCCTGCTTGATGAAACGCAGCTGAAGAAGCTGTTTGACGTATTGGCTGAACGCTATTCAGACCGCGAAGGCGGATACACTCGTGTGATCAAGGCGGGCTACCGCGTCAGCGACAGCGCGCAGCTCGCCGTTATCGAACTGGTTGATCGTGATCCGAGCGCCAAAGGCCAAGATTCTGGCCCAGTTATGGCTGACGAGTATGAGGAAGAAGAAGTGGCAGCGTAAGCGGGCTTCAACAAAACTGAAAACTCAAAGAAGGGGTCGGGCGTTCAGTCTGGCCCCTTTTTTCATGAACAAAAGCTGCTCACGCTATTCAGTGTTGGGTTGTCCCCATTCATGTTAAATCGTCTTTCATGCAGAGCGAGGCGCACCCTTGCTGGGGGAAAATCACGATGTTCAAGTTCGCAATCGCCGCAATCACAGCTTTATTGGTTGTTGGGGCCGCGCCCGCTAGCGCCCAAATTCGCCTTAACGCCATGGAGCCGGTCTTTGCCGAATGGAGCGATGGCAAATGGTATCCGGGCGTTCTTGAGAGCCAGTCCGGCAATCGTTACACGGTGAAATTCTGGGATGGCGATACGGCCACCGTAGCACGCGACAAGTTACGCCGTGACACTATCCAACGCGGCGACAGGCTGTTTGTGCGTAAGCACAATGGCAACAAAGCTGCCATTCTTACCGAGCGGCATGGCTTCGCATTGATTGTTACCTATCCGAATGGAAACAAAGAAGCTGTGCCGATGGCATCTGTAGTGGTCGAAAACCTCGCGGAGCGCCTCGCTGCGCCGGAATCAATGTTCAAACCAGCAGTGTTCGCCAATATTTGCAACAACACGTCGCAGACAGTCTATGTCGCAATGGCGATGGGGACAATCAATGGGGGCATAGGAGGGCACGCTTCAAGTGGGTGGCGCACCATGGCTTCCGGTGAATGCAGAATTCAGAACATCACTCAATTTTGGCGCAGCGAGACGCGCTATACCGCAGGAACTAGGATCCTCTCGCCGACTTACATCTATGGCCAGACCAAGGATGCGTTTCAGAATCGAATTGCCGGCGGAGCGATCACGATTGACCGGGGCCTGAAGTGGGGCGGGGAAGATGGCGAGAACGAATTTTGCATCATGGATCGTCCGACCATTTCATTCCGCCACGTGGTAGATCAGAGCGCCGGCTTGTTTGAACGGGATTATTGCAAGGACAACAATTCGTTCAAAGTGTCGTTTAATAAGCTGAAAATACCATCAATGACGCATGGTCTGGGACTTGATAATCTAACCGCGGCCGATGTCGGCGCCGTAGTTAACTGGAGCTTTGGTGAGTAGCGACCTGTTCGCCGCGCAAGCTCAAGGATGCGATCTATGATTAAGCTAAGCAAATCTTTGACTTTGGCCACGCTTGGAACAGTTGCGGTGGCCATGGTTGCCATGGCAGCCAATACCCCTGCCATGGCCAGTGACCCGCGCGGCCCGGACAGTGCGCTGCACAAGGATACGCCTCCGACCGAGCGCTGTATCTTGGCGGTCGAAAGTCGCGGGCGAACTGCCGGCTTTCGCTATGCCAAGGTGCTGGAAATCAACGAGGTTGAACGAACGCGTTGGGGTGTCCGTTTTGAAGGTCGGATCAGCTTGAAAGGCCCACGCGGTATGGCCCGTCTTGGCGGCTTCAATCGCGGGAAGTTTGCCTGTCACTACTCACCAAACCGGCGTCCACTCGTTGATTTAAGCGGGGTTAACGCCCGACGCTGAGCGATCACAGCCGCGATTGCGTGCTTGTCAGCGCCGCTGTGCAAGCTAGTCTCGCGCTCCATGCACAAACTTCTTCTTACCGCTGTCGGCGCGGCGCTCGCTATTACGTCCCCAGCTGCCGCGCAGAGCGCACAGGAGCGCTTGGACGGGCGCTATGACTACGCTTTGGCGGCGGGGTACAAGGCGCTGATGCTGTGCAGCGCGATTGCCAATGCCGAAGCGAATGGCACGACGCGCACACCTGAGAGCGTGCATGAGTGGGAGCTACGTGGCATTCAGGCACCGCTTGATGATATTGTTCGCGAACTTCCGTATGAGATTGTCAGAGAAGGACGCAATTCGGCAGGTGTGATTGACCATGTCACAGTGACATGGGCAGATGATGCAGACCCGCGCATTGCTCGGCACTATCCGGGGCGCGGTTGTGTTGGACTACCGATAGGAATGGACCTGGCTGGTGCTCCAGAACGAAAGAGCTTGGACGATCAGCCTGTTCCCATCGCATTTGCAGTCCCAGCGCCGCCTCCTTCGAACACACGGAGCATTCTCAGGGCTGCTTTTGGTGCCGGATATGGCGAGGGTCATCGCACCACCGCGATAATTGTGCGTAAAGACGGGCGGCCAATTGATTGGGAGACTGCGCCCGGCTTCACCCTATTCACGCCTCAAAGGACGTGGTCAGTGGCTAAGAGTATCGCTGCAACGGTCGTAGGCGCAGCCGTGCACAGGGACGGTGTACAGGTCTCAGACACTGCGCGGCTCGGTGGCGAGAACTCCATTGATCCGCGCCGCGCAATTACCATCGACCACGCTCTGCGAATGGCGAGTGGGCGCTACTCAGATACTGCAGGGAACCGGACGGACCCTCTTTATTGGGGCGGCACCACTGTGGATGAGCGCGCGCAGAATTGGCCACTGATCAATGAGCCCGGCACGGTGTTCCGTTATGCGAACAACGATACTCTGGCTGCGGTCCAGGCGATCGAGATGACCTTCTTGGATCATCCGCCCAGCCAATTGCTGAGGTCGCTTGGAATGAATGATACAGTTGCAGAGACAGATTGGCAGGGGAACTATGTGCTCTCCAGCCAAGTTTGGTCGACTGCTGACGATCTCGCTAGGCTCGGCCAATTATACCTAGATAATGGTGTGCTCCCTGATGGAACGCGTATCTTACCCGAAAACTGGCGTGATTATGTGTCCGATCCATCAGGACCCCAACCACAGGGAAGGCAATGGGGGTACGGGGCAGGGTGGTGGACGTTCCGGCGCCCCGAAGGCAATGCGTTTGAGGGCATTCCCGATGACGCATTCGCTGCGCGCGGCAATCGCGGGCAATATGTGGTTGTTGTGCCCAGCCGCAATGTCGTGATCGTGCGGCGGGGGGAGGACATGGTTGGCACCCGGTTCGATATTGCCGCATTCACTCGCGATGTATTGGCGGCGCTTGAACAGTAGCGACAGGCCGTTCATAAAAATAGACACTAACCTGAACAATCGCTGCAAAGGTCAGTCAGGCTCACCTCAGAGCGAATCATCCATAAGGGTGTCGTAGTCGGGACAACCCGTTCCGACACAACCCGAGGATGATACCCATGACAAAACTGACCAAAACTTTGGCCAAGGGAACGCTCGGGACTGTCGCGGCTGGCGCGATGGCCCTGGCTTCTGCAACTCCCGCAATGGCAAATGATCGCCATCGTGATCGCGGGATTGATACAGGCGATGTTATCGCAGGTGCTCTGATCATTGGCGGAATTGCCGCCATTGCCAGCGCCGCTAGCAATAACCGCGACCGTAATCGCAATTACAATTCCAACCGCCGTTACAACCAGCAAGTGAATTATGGCTTCAATCGGGGCAGTTCACGCGGAGCGGTTGAACAGTGTATCAATGCAGCAGAGCGACAGGCGCGCCGATTTGGCGGCTTCCGTTACGCTGACGTAACACAGATCCGCGATGTCGATCGGACCCGCAATGGCTTCCGTGTCAAAGGGCGCATCGTGGTCGAAGGATCACGCGGATATGGCCGGACCAGAGCCGATCGGGGCAAGTTCACTTGCTATGTCGATGGACGCGGTGGCCCACAGATCGACTTTGACAACATTCGCGGCCTGCGTTGATCCGCACCGCAAATACTTACCACCTTTAGGGGGATAGGCGGTTCAGGCCTTTGAAAGCCTGGGCCGCCTATTGATGTTCCCAATTCTGGGCGAATGGTGGACGCTCGTTCAAAACAGGAGGGATCCATCATGGCCCATACGAAAACAATTGGAACGTTCGCTACGATGGCCGCGGCTTGCGCTTTTGCAGCAATGCCAGCGAGCGCGGCGGAACTTCCTTCTATCCCAACACCTGCGTCCAGCTTCGCTGCTGACCCGGTGTTTGAAACATTCAGTCCCGAATCTGAAATCGCTGAGCACCATCGCTTCCGCCGCTCGCGCGGCTTTCGCCGGCGGCGCGGGGTCAGCGCGGGTGACGTTATCGCCGGTGTGCTGGTCTTGGGCGGAATTGCCGCGATTGCCAGTGCGGCATCGAATGACCGGAATGAACGCCGCGTTCGCGACCGTGATGGAGACAATCGAGACACTGATCGCAATCGGCGTGGAGATTCGCGCTTCAACAGCGGATCGGGGATCGACAATGCGGTTTCGCAATGCGTGAGTGAAATTGAAAACGATGTTCGCGTTGACAGTGTCGACAGTGTGGATCGCACAGGTGAAGGCTGGCTGGTGACCGGCGCAATCTTTAACGGAGATCGTTTTGCTTGCCGGATTGGCAATAACGGGCAAATCGAAACCATCGATTATGGCGAAGGCGGCTTTTCTGGCGCTTCTGCCGATGGCGCCGATGACGGCCAGTGGAGCGATGATCGCTATGCTGCAGCGCGCCAGGCTCGCGGCTCGGGTGAGCGCGCTAGTCAAGGCACACCGGCTTATCCCGGCGGACCACTGCCCGGCGAAGAACAGGTAGACGCTGAATTCGGCGGCTAACTGATCGCGCTACGGCGCTTTCTTTTGCGAAACATGATGACGCAGCCGAGCAGCGCGCCGATCAGGCTGAGCGCGGCAAATACAATCAATATCGGATGACTGGTATCTTCGCGATCGGAGAGGTCCATGATGTGGAGCCCCCACATAATGTCAAACCATCGCCACCAGCGCGTGCGAACAGCTTCGATCTCTCCGGTGTCACGCCCAACATAGATATAAGTGCCGCCTTCGAGCATGACCTGCCACACCGGGATCGGGCGCCGAAAATCAATCGGGACTTCTGCTGCATCAAAGAAGCGGACTGAGCGCACTTTTTCCCCGCCCACAATCCGTTTTTCGACCAGCGCCCGTGCCTGTGCCCCATCGAGCTGGGGGATGGCTTCACCACTGCCCATATCAACGCGGGTCACTTTGCCATCAATCGAGGTTAGAATTGCCACAGCGCGGCCATTTTGCATGACCGCTCGCATTTCTTCTAGTTCTGCCTGAGGCGTCGCCAAGTCACTGCCCGGCAAAATCAATGGCTGATCCGGCATATCGATACGCAAATGATTGCCGCGCACTTCCTCAATCGGTTTGGATACCATGAAGAGGCCGGTCGCGGTCCACATAACAATTGGCACACCGACCAACCAGCCAAGCCAGATATGCCATTTGGCAAAGCGCTGCAGCAGGGGAATGCGCGCCATAATCGATCCTTTGAAAACGGGTGGAAAGTATCAGTTGTGGAGCATTTCGCCGATGGATTTGGCAGCGATCACACAATCAAGATCGGACCAACGGGGCCCGATAACCTGTAAGCCGCATGGCAGAGTGGCGCCGCGATCTACACCTGCCCCGATCGGCACAATTGTCGCAGGCAGGTTGGGGAATGTTGCGATACCGGCCCAGGTCAATCCGCTAGGCCCGGGGATATCTTCGCCATTCACATGGATCGTGCGGTCAAACACGCGGCTGCCCTCCATATGCGGCACAGCCAGAACCGGGGCGGGCGGCGCCAAAACGAAATCGTAGCTTTCAAACAGTCTTGCCCATGCAATTTCATTGGCAGCTTGCGCATCGAGCAGATCAAACCAATCGGTTGCGCTCGCTCGCTTGCCATTCTCTGCGGGCGCTCCGCGTGCCATCGCGACATTGAGCATCCGCATATAGTCGGCCTGCTGGGCGGCGAGATCGGGCAGGAGATCGCTGGTCCGATCAATTTGCACGCCAGCCTTCGTCAATTCTTCCAACGCCGCTTCGATGGGATTCCTCACGCTGTCATCTATCGGACCGCCAGGATAATCCAGCACCGCCAACAATTTGCATTTCGAAAGCGGTTTGTCGCTCCGGCGAAGTGGCAGTGTTGCCCCAATTTCCAACAGCGCCAAAAGATCATCGGGGTTGCGCGCAATCGGGCCAGCGATTGAAAGAGCGCCATCATGCGCATCCTTACCCGCCATCGCCGGATGATCATGGCCATGCTTGCTGATCAGGCCCCAAGAGCTTTTGTGACCCCAAACGCCGCAGAAATGCGCTGGAACGCGCACCGAGCCACCAATATCCGTCCCAAATTCACAGGGGACCATGCCGCTCGCCACTGCAGCGGCGGAACCACCGGAAGATCCGCCCGGCACGCGATCATGATTGTGCGGATTGTTGGTGCGCCCATATACCGGATTGACCGATTGCCAGTCCGCCAAATCAGGCGGAACATTGGTTTTGCCGAGGAAGATTACGCCGGCATCTTTGAGCTGGGTGACCAGTTTGGCATCGCGTTTCGCGATATTGCCTGCATATTGCTCATGTCCCCAACAGGTGGGCAGACCGGCAATGTCAAAGCTCTCTTTGATGGTCATCGGTACACCAAACAATGGCTGATCTTCCCGCGGAGGCTGACCGTCCATCGTTTTCGCTGTGTCGCTCGCCCGCTCAAAATCGGCAACGGCGAGCGCATTTACATGCACATCAAGTTTTTCGATCCGAGTGATAGCGGCATCAACTGCTTCGGACGGGCTGAGCTTTCCAGCGCGGATCGCAGCGGCTGTATCAAGCGCGCCGGGTTTGTCAGTCAGGGTAGGGTATGCCACTTTGATCCTCTCTCTTGATCACGCATTAGAAGTTTAGCGGTTTAAAGCGCTGCAAGAAAGCGATCTTCATTCCTGCACTAGACTTTCTCGAGCACGCTACGACTTGTTGTTAGATGATGGCACCAACATAGCGCCCAAGGCCAAAGCATAACCAAGGATAGGGGCCGGACCAAACCCGATCAAAGGCGTGGGGTAATTGGTGATGAGCGCGGTGAAGGTAAAACCAGCAAATGAACCCGCCAAAGCAAAGCGGATCACGGCTGGCTGTGACGTGATGAACAGCATCGCGAAGAAAGATGCGACCACAATTGCCAGCAGGCCCAATGCCGCAAAGGGCGATTCTAGCATCAGATTGGCAATGACATGTTCAACATATGGCTGTGCCGGTAATTCCCCGCGCACCGCCGCAAGCAACCCCGCGATGAAAGCGATGATTGCCACCACACCTGGCTTCCAATCGCGCCAGGCGAAATAAAGTCCAACACTGGCGAGCATAAGGGCAAAGGCTGAAGCGGCGTCTGGTTGAATCAATGTGATGAAAACGCCGCCGAGCAGAATTGGCGGGGCGTAATCGCGATTGGCGGCCGCGATGCACACCAATAATGGCACAATTGCCATCCCGCTATGCAAGCTAAATGGCCCAAATGGTATCCAGCGGGCCACGCCATTGAGGTGCGGCCCGGTGAAAAGGGGGAGGGCCATCAAAGCCAATAAGAACACCGCGAGCACCCGGCTGGATAGGACAGGAGATTGCGGAGCAAGCGCAATCCAGAGCAGGCCCAATGCGAGTGTGCCAGCATTGATAATGATGAAAGATGATGGCGCACCAAACCATGTAAGGTATGCCAGTCCCGCAATGCAGGGCAGGACCAATGCGATCATGGAAGGGCCGCGAAGCGCCAACCAATCTCGCATTTTGTCTGTCATCCGTCTGTGCGCATCACATATGGATTGGCTTGCCGGTCACCGCCATGGCCGCTTCCTTGAAAGCTTCCGCATGGGTGGGGTGGGCGTGGCACGTGTAGGCGATATCTTCAGACGTCGCGCCAAATTCCATCGCTTGTGCGGCCTGTGCGATCATAGTGCCTGCTAGGCTGTTGATCATCCACACGCCCAGAACGCGATCGGTTTCCGCGTCAGCGATTACTTTTACAAAACCATCGGTGTCGCGATTGGCCTTTGCGCGGCTATTTGCCATCATCGGAAATTTGCCGGTGTTGATCTTGAAGCCTTGTTCCTTGGCTTCCTCAGTCGTTAAGCCAACGCCCGCGATCTCTGGATAGGTGTAGACGACGCTTGGGATCACATTGTGGTTCACAATGCCAGTTTCGCCAGCGATGTTTTCTGCCACGGCAACGCCTTCATCCTCTGCCTTATGGGCGAGCATTGGGCCGGGCACGACATCGCCAATGGCCCACACGCCTTCAACGCCCGTGCCAAAATCGTGGTCCACTTCAATCTGCCCGCGCTTGTTGGTCTCAATGCCAATCTTGTCGAGTGCGAGTCCATCAGTGTTGGGGCGGCGTCCGATGGCCACCAACACATGGCTGGCTTTGATCTTCTGCTCGTCTCCGCCGGCAGATGGTTCGACCGTAAGCGTCACTGATTTGGCGGCCGCCTTTGCCCCGGTGACCTTGTGGCCTAGCATCAATTCCATGCCCTGTTTTTTGAACAGCTTGCCCGCTTCCTTGCGCACGTCACCATCCATGCCCGGCAGCAATTGGTCGAGAAATTCGATCACGGTCACCTTGGCACCTAATCGGCGCCATACAGAGCCCAGTTCCAGCCCGATAACACCGCCACCGATCACGACGAGGTGATCTGGCACTTCTTCCAGTTCAAGCGCGCCGGTAGAATCAACAATGCGCTGTTTGTCGTTGTCGACTTCTACATTCGGCAGCGGAGTGACCGAGGAACCAGTTGCGATTACAATATCTTTCGCCGTGACGCTTTCTCCGCCGACTGAGACGGTGTGCACATCTTCAAACGCGGCGTGACCTTTCAACCAAGTTACTTTGTTCTTTTTGAAAAGAAATTCGATGCCGCCGGTCAGCTCACCCACGGCCTTTGTCTTTTCATCCATCATCACGCCCAAATCGAGTTTGGGTTTTGCGGTAATGCCCCAAGTTGCGAAATGACCGCCTTCGGCTTCTTCAAACAACTCCGAACCGTGCAGCAACGCCTTGGATGGAATGCACCCGACGTTAAGGCAGGTGCCGCCCAAAGTTTCGCGGCTTTCGATGCAGGCCGTTTTCAAGCCCAGCTGTGCTGCGCGAATAGCTGCGACATAGCCGCCCGGACCGGCGCCGATGATAAGGCAATCGTAATCGTAATTGTGGTCTGCCATTGTGATGTCCTTAAGCGGGTTTAACCCTACGCCGCTACGCCAGTTTCGGCGATGCACGTTTCCATAATTTCTTGCGCTCTTGAAGGTCGCGGGGATAATTCTATCCCAACTTCTGCGATAAGTTTGTCGGCGCTGCATTCGCAAATCGGGGATGCGATTTCTTCCGATGTGCCATTGGCACCTGCCGAAGTGATGCAGGATTCAACAAAACTGTCGCGAAACACGGTTTCCCGCTCTTCTTGCGATGGGCCGCAAGCGGTAAGAGGGATTGCAAGTGCGCCAAGCCCGACCATTGCTTTGAATGTATTCATTTTTCTTTCGCTCGCCATTGATCAAATGAATTACAGATCGATCAGCATCCGAGTCGGATCTTCGATCGCCTCTTTGATGATTTTCAGCGCAGTCACTGCCTCGCGTCCATCGACCAGACGGTGATCATAAGACAGCGCGAGATACATCATCGGACGGATCACAACTTCGCCATTGATCGCAACCGGGCGATCTTCAATCCGGTGAAGGCCCAGAACCGCGCTTTGCGGCGGGTTGATGATCGGGGTCGACATCAGCGATCCAAACACACCGCCATTTGAAATGGTAAAGGTGCCGCCGGTCATGTCTTCCATCGTCAGCGTGCCATCCTTGGCGCGCTTGCCAAAATCGGCGATGTCTTGCTCGATCCCGGCAAAACCTTTTTTGTCGCAATCGCGCACGACCGGCACAACCAACCCATTGGGCGCTGACACCGCAACGGAGATGTCGACATAATCGTGATATTCGATTTCATCGCCTTGAATATAGGCGTTGACTGAGGGCACATCTTTCAGCGCAAGGCAGGCCGCCTTGGCGAAGAAACCCATGAAGCCGAGCCGGATATCGTGCTTCTTCGCGAACATTTCTTTATATTTGCTGCGCGCTTCGATCACTGCGGTCATATCGCAATCGTTGAAAGTGGTGAGCAGCGCGGCTTCTTCCTGCGCGCCTTTCAAACGTTTGGCGATGGTCTGGCGCATCCGCGTCATCTTCACCCGCTCGACATTGCGAGTTCCAGCCGCAGGAGCTGCGCCAGCCGGTGCAGCAGCGGCGCTTTCTGCCTTGTTGCTGCCATCGCGTTTGGCTCTTGCAGCGGCAAGCACATCTTCCTTGGTCAAGCGGCCATCTTTGCCGGAGCCAGTGATGGTGCTGGGATCAACTCCATGTTCCAGCACAGCACGGCGCACTGCAGGAGAAAGCGTTTGCGCCTTCGCTGCGAGTTCCGCAGAGGCCGCTGCCTTGGGTGCGGGGGCGGGCGTATCCGCCTTTGCGTCGGTTGCAGTTGCGGCGGGTTTGGCTGTTGCGCTAGCTCCAGCTTCGATCAGGGCGAGAACCGCACCAACTTCAACTGTGTCGCCTACCGCGGCTTTGTGTTCGCTTAGAACGCCGGCAATGGGTGAAGGCACGTCTACTGCAACCTTGTCTGTCTCAAGACTGACAATCGGCTCATCGGCAGCAACGGCTTCACCGGGCTGCTTCAACCATTCGCCAATAGTGCCTTCGGTTACCGATTCACCGAGTGCTGGGACTGTAATTTCCTGGGCCATATATTGGTTCCTTAGGCCTTTTTGCTGTTGGATTTTTTGCGCGGCGATTTTGCCTTTTTCGCGGAGCCGAGGCCCAGCGCATCAGCGACCAATGCCGCCTGCTGTTCCTGGTGCCGTTTGGCCAGGCCAGTTGCCGGTGATGCCGCTGCATCACGCCCGGCATAGCTTGGCCGCATTCCTGTGTGTCCAGCTGCCGACAATGCATCTTCGATTTGTGTATCGACAAAGAACCAAGCGCCATTGTTCTTGGGCTCTTCCTGACACCAGACGACCTCTTCGAGATTGGTCATCCGCTTAAGCCGCACGGCCAAAGGCTCACCGGGGAAGGGATAGAGCTGTTCAAGCCTTACGACAGACACATCTTTCAAGTCTGCCTCATCGCGGGCTTCAATCAAATCGTAGGCCACTTTGCCTGAGCACAGCACCAATCGTTTGATCTTCTTGTCATCAATATTGGTCAGATCCGATTTGATCCGCATGAAATGATGCTCGCCAAGGAATTCCTCACGCGGGCTTTTCGCCTCTGCGTGGCGGAGCAGCGATTTTGGCGTCATAATCACCAAGGGTTTGCGGAATGGCCGCAGCATTTGACGTCGCAGCACGTGAAAATAATTGGCCGGGGTGGTGATGTTGCACACCTGAATATTGTCATTCGCGCACAATTGCAGGAAGCGTTCAAGCCGGGCTGAACTGTGTTCTGGCCCTTGGCCTTCGTAACCGTGAGGTAACAACAACACGAGGCCATTTGCACGCAGCCATTTTGCTTCACCACTGGCGATAAACTGATCGATCATGATCTGCGCGCCATTGCCGAAATCGCCAAATTGCGCTTCCCACATGACCAGCGATTTGGGATCGGCCATAGCAAACCCATATTCAAAGCCAAGCACGCCATATTCGCTCAGCGTGCTGTCATAAACTTCAAATTTGCCGTGAGGCAGCGTGGTGAGCGGGATATACTTGCGCTCGTTTTTTTGATCGACCCATACAGCGTGACGCTGGCTGAATGTGCCCCGGCCGGAATCTTGGCCGGAAAGACGCACGCCAAACCCGCTCATCACAAGGCTGCCAAAAGCCAAAGCTTCTGCCGTTGCCCAGTCAAACCCGGTGCCGGTTTCAAACATTTCCCGCTTGGCTGAAAGGACCCGGCCCAGAGTCTTGTGAATTTCCAGATCTTCAGGAACTTCGGTAAGCGCGCGGCCCAAGCTATCGAACTGCTTGGCTTCGATTGCCGTTTCGATATTGCGGCGCGCGGTTTCTGGATCGATCGGCTTGTTTAAGCCCGCCCAGCGTCCGGCGAACCAATCTGCCTCATTGGGCTTATAGCTTTTTGAAGCCTCAAATTCTTCATCGAGCTGCGCCACAAACTCAGCCGACAATTCGGCGAGAGTGTTTTCTTCGATCACCCCTTCGGCGAGCAGGCGCTCAGCAAAAATGGCGCTGACTTTCGGATGCTTGCGGATCGCATCATACATCAGCGGCTGGGTGAATTTGGGTTCGTCGCCCTCATTGTGCCCAAACCGGCGATAGCACCACATATCGATCACAACATCACGGCCGAATGTCTGGCGATATTCAACGGCGAGTTTGCACGCGAAAGTCACCGCTTCGGGATCATCACCGTTGACGTGAAGAACAGGCGCCTGAACCCCTTTTGCAACATCGGTGGGATAGGGTGATTTGCGCGCAAATTTTGGACTGGTTGTGAAACCAATCTGATTGTTGATGATGAAATGCAGGCATCCGCCGGTGTCATAGCCATTGACGCCCGATAGGCTCAGGCTTTCCCACACTACGCCTTGACCCGCGAACGCGGCATCACCGTGGATCAGGACAGGAAGGACTTGCTCTTTCTTGTCCAAATCATCGCGGTTCGCCTGCTGAGCGCGGGTTTTGCCCAAAACAACCGGATCGACCGCTTCGAGGTGCGATGGATTGGGGACCAGGCTCATATGAACCTCAATCCCATCAAAGCTGCGATCGGTGCTGGTGCCGAGGTGATATTTCACATCGCCAGAACCGCCCACATCCTCTGGATTGGCGCTGCCGCCTGAAAATTCGTGGAAGATGACCTTGTATGGCTTGGCCATAACATTGGCGAGAATGTTGAGCCGGCCGCGGTGTGCCATGCCATATATGATCTCGCGAACACCCGAAGAGCCGCCATATTTGATGACCGCCTCAAGCGCTGGAATCATCGATTCCCCGCCATCGAGGCCAAACCGTTTGGTCCCGACATATTTCTTGCCGAGGAAGGATTCGTATTGCTCGCCGCGAATAACAGCGGCCAAGATTGCGCGCTTGCCCTCAGGTGTAAATTGGACGGTTTCTCCTGGGCTTTCGAACTTGTCTTGCAAGAAACGCCGCTCAGTCGTGTCGGCGATATGCATGTATTCTAGGCCAACTTTGCCGCAATAAATTGCGCGCAGCCTTGAATAAAGTTCAGCGACCGTCGTCCATTCCAGGCCCAGTACGCCGCCGACATAGACGTCTTCCGTCTCCTTGCCCGCCAACCCGTGAAATTCTAGCGAAAGATCATCAGGCTCCTCAGCGCCGGTGAGGCCCAAAGGATCAAGATCGGCCGCCATGTGCCCGCGCACACGATAAAGCCGGACCAAAGTCATGGCTGAGATTGAGAGGCTCGCAGCTTTCTCAATCGCAGCAGGATCGGCGGCTTTGCCAGTTTTCTTGGCAGCATCTTTCACCGCCAATTTCATCACTGTCGGATCTAGGGCCTGCGTGAGATCGTCACCCGCTTCGCCATCCGAAAGAGGCCAACGCGGATTGCCCCAAGATGGACCCGGTTGCGGATCATCGGGGAGGAAGTCGAGATTGTCTTTGCCCATCTCAGGTCACCTAATTCGCCGGGAAAGCCCCGATCTTACTGCGCGTTGCCAAAGTTCAAGGATACACCCGGGGAGGGGATATCCCTTAGCTTTGGGCTCAGGCCATTTCTTTCAACATCGCATCAAGCGTGGTTCCAAGCTCGGATGGAGATGGGCTGACGCGGATACCCGCATCTTCCATCGCCGCGATCTTATCATCAGCGCCGCCTTTGCCGCCTGAAACAATCGCTCCAGCATGGCCCATGCGCCGTCCAGGAGGCGCCGTGCGACCAGCGATAAAGCCAACCGTTGGCTTGCTGCGGCCTTTGGCGGCTTCTTGCTTGATGAATTCTGCGGCTTCTTCTTCCGCGCTGCCGCCAATTTCACCGATCATGATGATTGATTTGGTTTCATCATCATCGAGAAACAGGTCGAGCACGTCGATAAAGTTGGTACCGTTTACCGGGTCACCGCCAATCCCCACCGCCGTCGTTTGGCCAAGGCCAACCGTCGTGGTTTGGTGCACGGCTTCGTAGGTTAGCGTGCCCGAACGCGATACAACGCCGACGCTGCCTTTTTTGAAGATGCTGCCGGGCATAATGCCGATCTTGCATTCTTCCGGCGTTAGAACACCTGGGCAGTTGGGGCCGATCAGGCGTGATTTGGAGCCTTCAAGCGCGGCCTTCGCGCGAACCATATCGAGCACCGGAATGCCTTCGGTGATGGTGATGATCAATTCCATTTCGGCATCGATCGCTTCGCAAATCGCATCAGCGGCGAAGGGCGGCGGCACATAGATGCAGGTGGCCGTGGCGCCGGTTGCTTCTTTGGCTTCGCGCACGGTGTTGAAATTTGGCAGGCCGATATGCTCGGTTCCGCCTTTGCCCGGGGTTACGCCAGCAACCATTTGCGTTCCATAATCGAGCGCCTGCTGCGTGTGGAAAGTGCCGGTGTCGCCGGTCATTCCCTGGGTAATCACCTTGGTGTTTTTATCGACTAAGATGGACATTATTCAACAACTCCTACGGTATCTGATCTTGGGCCTAGGCCTTCAAATTGGAATATGCGCTTTGGCGGATTTCCGGGCGGAATAGCCGCATTTTTAAAACTATTGTGCAGTGAGGGAGAGGGTGACTGGGCTGCCTCAAGAGCAACCTTCGGAAGCATGGCAGTGACCATCAACGCCCCCCTAACCATACGCCAGTTTCGTAAATCCGCAGGCCATATTCATCCACCCGGTTCATCTGGCCCAGGCGGGCGCAAAAAGTGAACTGTTCGCGAGCATTGGCAAGAAACAGGGCCTCATCAAACATCTGCCGATACGGATCGTTCTGGCTGGCAATTGCCAAATCGAAACAGGTCCGCGCAATTTCTAGATTCGTATCTGAATCCGTTTCCGGCCCATCGAGCGCCGCATAAGAACGGATGATACGAGTGCGGTTTTGCGCGCGCCAATTGACGCAAGCGCGATACTCCGCCCCATTGGCCAAAGTGAAGACTTGCGTATCGCTGCAATAGGCGCGCTGCTCTTGCGCGGTTTCCGTATCGAACCGCTCAGCCACTTCCATGCGATCAACTTCGCGTGCCGCCGCCGGGGTGACACTGGCCGCAGCAAGAGCAATCAAAGGAAAGAGGAGAGGGCGCATTGTCACGTTAGCCCGCCTTGATTTTCAAACTTGTGAGTGAGAGCATCACGCGAGCGAGCCATCCAGACCTTTACACGCCGCGAGCAGTTCTTCGACCGCATCGACGCTGACTTTGAAGCCCGCTGCGCTTTCTTCGCTAAGTTCAATCTCAACGATCCGTTCAACGCCGTTCTTCCCGATCACAATCGGAACGCCAACGTAAAGCCCATCAACGCCATATTGCCCTTCGAGATAGGCGGCGCATGGCAGAACGCGCTTCTTATCTTTCAAATAGCTTTCCGCCATTTGGATCGCGCTGGTCGCTGGTGCGTAGTAAGCTGAGCCATTGCCGAGCAAGCCAACAATTTCGCCGCCGCCCTTGCGCGTGCGATCGACGATGGCGTCCATCTTCTCTTGCGTGGACCAGCCCATTTTGATGAGATCTGGCACAGGAATGCCAGCAACCGTTGAATAATTGAGCACGGGCACCATCGTGTCGCCATGGCCGCCAAGAACGAATGCTGTGACATCTTCCATCGACACGTCAAATTCTTCAGCGAGGAAGTGGCGGAAGCGCGCGCTATCTAGCACGCCAGCCATGCCCACGACTTTGTTGTGCGGCAGGCCAGAAAATTCGCGCAGCGCCCAAACCATCGCATCGAGCGGGTTAGTGATGCAGATTACGAAAGCGTTGGGGCAGTTGGCCTTGATGCCTTCGCCCACGGCCTTCATCACTTTCAAATTGATGCCAAGCAGATCATCGCGGCTCATTCCCGGCTTGCGCGGAACACCGGCGGTCACGATTACAACGTCAGCGCCGGCGATATCGGCGTAATCAGTGGTGCCTTTGAGATTGGCGTCGAACCCTTCGACCGGGCCGGATTGCGAAAGATCCAAGGCTTTGCCCGCAGGCATCCCTTCGGCAATGTCGAACAACACAACGTCGCCCATTTCTTTCATCGCGGCGAGGTGGGCCAGGGTGCCACCGATCATGCCAGCGCCAACGAGTGCGATCTTATTGCGAGCCATGTGTATGAATGTCCTTCTTCTTACTCAGCACGGGACATGCATTGGCTTTAAATACAATGCGATTTGGCGCTCCGACCCTGTCCCAAGCGGTCTGGGTGCCAGTGTTTCACATCGCGGCCTAGTCCGCTCATTCAGCGAATGCAACCGGCAATACGCCTGATTTCGCAGGTATTTTTGCAAGTGATTTGCAGTAGCTTTAATAGAGTAAATCCACCCCCCAGTTCGCGGTGCTTTGCTTAGGAGGTACACTTAAGGGGAGCATCCAGACGCTACGGAACAGCTAGCAAATGCCAGCGGTGTTTGAAGGTCATGCTTTTTTTGAACTTGGGCGCTTGAAATCAGCCGGTGAGCTGCTGGGTGCCTTCTTCGCGTTCTTGGGTTAGCAACATCGCGGCCAGATAATCGGGAACGGCGCGGCTGAAATAGAACCCTTGACCCAAAGTACAACCGGCAGCCCGCACAGCGCGAACTTGCTCGATTGTTTCGAGACCTTCGGCGACGATCTCCATTTCAAGAGTTGAACCCATTTCGGCCACAGCACGAATAATTGCATCGCTTTTCCGCCCAACATTGGGGCCAGACACAAAGCTTCGATCGACCTTAATTTTCTTGAATGGGAAGGTGTTGATATAGCCCAGCGACGAATAGCCGGTGCCAAAATCGTCGAGCGCGAATTTCACCCCAATTTCTGACAATTCTTCGATGAAGGTCGCGGTTGCGTGGTTATCATCGATAAACAGGCTCTCTGTCACTTCGAGTTCGAGCCGAGACGGATCCAGTCCTGCTTCGCGCAAGGCATTGCGAATGCCAAGAGCGGCACCCGGCGCGCGAATTTGCAGCGGAGACAGATTGACCGCCAGCGTCACATCCTCTGGCCATTGCGCTGCGGCTCTTGCTGCCTGCGCGGTGATCCAGTTTCCTAGCGTTACAATCACGCCAGTTTCTTCAGCTACCGGAATAAATTCATCTGGCCGTAGCTCGCCCTTTTCTGGGTGGAACCAACGGATCAAGGCTTCGAAAGTGCGGATTTTTCCGGTTTCAAGATCAACGATCGGTTGGAAGAAGATCGACAGTTCATCGCGTTGCAATGCGGTGCGCAATTCGTCTTCAATCTCGCGTCGGCGGATAAGATCGCGGGTCATCGTTTTATCGAAGAAGCGTGTTTGGGCGCGGCCACCAACTTTTGCATGATACAGCGCCAAATCTGCGGACTGCATAAGCGTGTCTGAATCTTTGCCATCGTCGGGCAGCAATGCGACGCCCAGAGAGGCACGTACTTCCAGTCGATCGCCGTCAACACGGACAGGGCGCATGATCTCTGCATGGACTTCGCTGGCCAAACGTTCTGCAGTTTTTCTATCCTCGATGGGGCAGAAGATGATGAATTCATCGCCGCCAAAGCGAGAGACAGTGGCGCCTGGTGGGGAGACTTCGCGCAGCCGCCTTGCGACTTCGCTTAAAACCCGATCTCCCACCGGGTGGCCGAGCAGGTCGTTCACTTCCTTGAAACGGTCCAAATCGATCCAGATGAGGGCAATCTGGGCGTCTTCTTCGACGCCCATCATCGTTTCAACCATGGCGTGGTTTAACCCGGCGCGATTGGCCAATCCGGTTACGACATCAGTGCGGGCGAGAATTTGCATTTTCGCGGCCAGATCTGCGCTGGTTTCAGCCGCTGCAATCGAATCCCGCAAGACTTTGAAAACATTAAGTGTGATGGACATCATCGCCGGGAACAGCAGCACCATGTTTATGAACAGTGCGATAAATGCCAGCCCGCCTGACGCTATCGAAACGACCATGATCGGTAGACAGACCAGTGATAACTGGCCCAGCGCGATTGTTGGCCGGCCAGCATTGCGGGCGCAAATGCCAACGCCGTAGCATAGCGAGTTTGCAACCATCAGCACTTCGACTTCGGCACTGGCATCGTACCAGATCGTCAGCGCAGCGATAACGCCGATCACCAAGGCATAGCTGAACGCGCCAATTTCGTAGATCAATTCCAGCTTGAATGTGCTGGTGTTGTTTTCATCTGGCGCCAGCCCCAACGCTGCGGTCAATCTGGCCACCGCGATTATGGTCAGGATAACACAGCCAGCATAGAGGATTGGCAAATCGGCGACCCAGGCAGCAACGGCGGTCGATGCGATCCCGTTGATCGCGCCGATGCCAAGGCTGGCGGGTTGGGTGTAAAGTGATTTGACCAGAGTGCGGCGAACGCGGTCGGACAGCTTGTCCTGCCGATGGCGGGGACCGGTTTTCCCCTGCATCTTGGCAAATATGCCTTTAATCGCGTTCATGCACACGCCCTAACCGAAAGTGGTCAAGAGCAAGTTAACACTCTATTTATTCAAAAATTATGATGCAAAATTAGATATTTATGCGTGTTAATGAATTAGGCTTCTGTTGCGGATTCGACGGATTCTTGCTCAATCTGGGCTGCCAGACGCCGATCTAGGGTGCGCGTGATGCCCAGCCACCAATCGTAAGATTGCCGGTCTCCGGCGAAGAATGCTTGTTCCGCTTTGGCGCGTGCTGCACGTGCTGCGCCCAGACCATGCTCGCCAAAATGCCGCAAAGCTGCGTGCAGCAATTTGTCACTTGGAGCAGAATCGCCATTGTCATTGGCTGCCCGTCCAACTGCGCGTTTCGCCAATGCTCTGGCAATCGGCGAGCATTCAGGGCTGCGCGCAGCGGCAAAATGGATCGTCATGGAGCGATATTCCTGTTTGGGCCGTTTTGCCCGGTGCGATTTTCCGGCGATGGAATATCAATACTCGCCGCAGCCTAAAGCTTGGTTCCAACAGAGGGTTTAGGAGGCGTTAACCTCTCATTTTTTTGCTCTATTTCGGGGTCAGTTGAGCGGGTTGGGCACTCGCGTTCAATCGTTGGCGTTGCCGGCTCCATCAGCGAAGCTCTCTGCTGCGATGCTTTCCGCCTCTTGCGCGGCCAAAGCTGCGGCAGCGCCATCTTTCCATTGGCCAGCATTGGAATAGTCCTGCCTTACTTGGCCCGCTCCAACCAATGACTGATCGGCCAAGGCGGCATCTGGTGTACCAACAATGTTGGCGCTGGGCGGCGTAGCGGCTGCGCGAACTGCGCTTGCTCCATTGCCACCGCTCGTGAAGCTGGCCTGAGTCGGCTGATCCAAGTTTGGTACTGGCGTAATACCTGCAACTTCAACTGGTTGGCTGCGTTCGTTCGCACCCGGTTCAACCCCGGCATAGCTTTGCGTAAACGCTCCGCTTCGGCCTGCGGCCCCGCGTGAGCGATAGAATCTGTGCGCACCGATAGTGCCAACATGTTCAAGGCTGCTGGCCCAATAGGGGTTCACCCAATGGGTATGATAATGCGTCGCGTGCCCGATCGGTGCGTAAACATCGCCCGATAGCGCGTCTGACGCGATCAGCCGCGCGCGTGCCAGGCTTGCCGCGCTGGGGCGGCGAGAGAGGCTGCCGTCACATGTGAAGGAGAATTGGCAACCGGTTGACCGGTTCGATCCTTGATAAACCACGCCGCACACGCTGGCTGGCCAATTGGGGTGAGAAACGCGGTTGAGCACCACCTGCGCCACGGCGCGTTGGCCAGCGGTGCTTTCGCTCGCCGCCTCATAATACACCGCTTGTGCGAGGCAGGAGAGTGCGCGGGCATGGCTGGTGCCCCCTCCGGCCGTGAAAAATGGGTTTGCGGAGGGGCCCGCTTCGATCAATTCGCCGACTTGGGTTGCCGAATCTTCGGATTCGAGTGGATCAAAACTAGGGAGCGCGATCAGCGATTCAGCAGGCGGATCAGCAAGGTAGAAGAATGCCGAACCGGGAAAACTGCTTCCGGGTCGTTCAAATGGCATTGAGGATGTATCGGCCAGATCAACCCGGATATGGCTTTGAAACGGAGCATCGGCGGGCATCGCCCCAAAATCGCCGGGCGCGGCCATTGCAGGCACAGCAATTGCTGCGCACAGTGCCATCAAACGCCGCTTGAGCGGCAGTTTGGTCAGCGTGCCCACTTGCCCCTTAGACAAATCCGGCAGCCTGATGGCTTTTGGCCCAGCTTTGATGCGTTTGAATTTCAACATATCGGGTTCACAGCTCCTAGAGGCTGGTCCGTGCGGGTGCGATGACACAGTGCGAGGCGTCCCGAAAACAAACAGCTTTGCTTGACGCATTAACAACGATCCGACACCGAATGGGCAAGGCGGCTTCAGCGTTCGACTGATGCCTGAGCAATTGGGGTTAAGGACACTAGGTTTGCGAAGCATTTCCGCGGTATTACGGGGATTCACGGGCGCGGTTGCGATGTTTGCAATCGTATCGTGCAACGCGCCCGATTCCGTCGATGCAACCCAATCTCAAACTGGTGAGGCGATTGACGAATTACCGCGTTTCGTCAGCCTCAATCCGTGCACCGATGCCATTTTGGTTGAAATTGCCAATCCGCAGCAGGTTTTGGCGCTATCGCATTTCAGCCATGACGAAGCGGCGAGTTCGATCGATATCGATCGCGCACGCCAGTTTGATGTGACAGGCGGAACGGTTGAAGAGGTGATGGCGCTCTCTCCCGATTATGTGTTGGCCAGCGCATTCTCGCGGCCAGCAAAAATGCAGGCATTGCGCGATTTTGGCATTCAAACGGAGATGTTTGGGGAGGCCCGCGATCCATTAGCCAGCTTTGCTCAGATTGAACGCATAGCCGCGCTGGCAGGCCATCCTGAGCGAGGCCAGAAATTGATCGCATCGATTGAACAAGCATTGGAGTTGAGCGCTGCGCCGGCTGGTTATGAACCGATCAACACAATGGTGTGGCAACCGGGTCAAATCGTGCCGGGTGAAGCGACTTTGATCGGGGGATTGCTCGATCACGCAGGGTTTGAAAGCCACAGCGCCGCACGGGGATTGAAACAAGCGGATTTCGTCTCGTTAGAGACTGTTTTGGCTGACCCGCCAGAGCTTCTTTTGATTGCGGGGCGCAGCGGCGGACAGCGCCATCCAACTCTGATAAATCTTGTTAAAACACAAGTTGAAACATTTGATTCAAAGTTGATTTTTTGCGCCGCGACTACAATCGAGCATGCGACTCAGAGACTGGTTCAAATCAGAGAGCAAATGCGGTGAACCGGGCCAGTTTGATCTTCGCCGGACTATTGGTTCTGGCATTGCCACTCTCACTACTCGCAGGGCGAGTTTGGATAGATCCCGCTGTCACGCCCAATGCAGCATTGATCCTGATCGAGCTGCGCCTACCGCGCGGCATTTTGGCGGTTGTGATCGGTGCCGGATTGGGCGCAGCGGGCGCAGCGATGCAAGGATATCTACGCAATCCATTGGCTGATCCTGGTTTGTTTGGGATCGCCCCGATGGCGGCGTTTGGCGCGGTTTTGAGCTTTTGGGTTGGATCTTTTCTACCCGCGCAATTGGCGGCATGGGCTTTGCCTATATTTGCGCTCGCAGGGGCGGCGCTGGCTATGGGTTTACTCGCGGTCATTGCGGGGCGCACCGGCGGAATCGCGCTTTTCACTCTCGCGGGTCTGATGATTGCCAGCCTATCGGGTGCGCTCACGGCGTTGGCTATCACGCTGGCTCCCAATCCCTTTGCGCTTAGCGAAATTGTGTTGTGGTTGAATGGTGCAATAACCGATCGTTCCTGGCGTGAAGTGTTGTTGGCTGCACCCTTGATTGCGGTGGGAATCGGCATTCTTGCGTTTGCTGCGCGGCCGCTGGATGCGCTGACATTGGGACAAGATGCCGCGCGTTCTATGGGTGTCGATCCCAACCGCTTGCTATGGCTTTTGATCACGGGGATTGGTCTGACCGTTGGGGCAGGAGTCGCTGTTGCCGGTATCATCGGGTTTGTTGGGTTGATTGTCCCGCATCTCGTACGCCCGTTGACCGATCGATTGCCGTCCAGCCTGATCTTGCCAAGCGCGCTTGCCGGCGCGTTGCTGTTATTGATCGCAGATAGTCTGATCAGGGTTCTGCCGTTTGTTACCGAGCTACGGTTGGGGATCGCGCTGAGCCTGATCGGCGCGCCATTCTTCCTTTGGCTATTGCTGTGCATGCGCAGGGGTGCGTTATGACATTGGCCGCGCAAGACATCTCGCTAACCCGGGGCGCCAATCTGGTGCTGGATAGTGTGACTGCGACATTCAAAAAGGGCGCAATCACAGCGATTTGCGGTCCGAACGGCGCAGGAAAATCAAGTTTGTTGATGGTGCTGGCGGGGCTGCTAAAACCCGCGGTTGGGCATGTGCAAATTGGCGCAGATCCGCTTTTGCAGCTGCCGGCTCAAGCTCGCGCGCAAAAAATTGGGTACTTACCGCAATCGGCCGAAGTCGCATGGGATGTTGCGGTTGAAAACCTTGTCGCGCTGGGACGTTTGCCGCATCGGGATCGCGGCCATGATGCAATCGAAGCTGCAATCGCTGCGCTGGGGCTGGAGCCGCTCCGTCATCGCCCCGCCAGTCAGCTTTCCGGGGGAGAACGCGCGCGCGCCTTGCTCGCCAGAGTTTTTGCCGGGGAACCGGATTGGATTTTGGCGGATGAGCCATTGGCCGCGCTCGATCTGGCCCATCAGCTTTCCCTAATCACTCATTTCAAAGCGGCTGCGCAAACCGGGCAAGGCGTGGTGCTGGTGCTGCATGACCTGGCTCTAGCTCGCAATCACGCAGACCATGTGTTGGTGCTGCGCGAAGGGCGCCTGGCATCCTGCGGGGCGCCTGAGGTTGCCTTGTCGAGTGAGGCCATAGCCAATGCCTGGGGTGTGGAAACGAGCTGGATAGGTGACGAGCGCGCGCATGCCCTACAATTCAAATAAGAGGCGGATAACGAATTCTACTTAGCGTGCGGCAAAGGTTTGTTAACCATGTTTCAACGCTTCCCCGATAGCGCACTATCAACGGAATTAGGGGGCGAAAGTGCTGCTAGAACGAATTTCTCGCATCGGTTTGATTGTGAATTGGAAGACATTGGGAATTGCCATTCTCGCGATTTTCTCAACTTGGTTTTCGCTAAAACTCAACCTGGTTGCTGATTATCCGCTCACGATCATTTCAACTGCCGTGATCTTCCCAATCGTGTTTTCGATTGGCCACGCTTACAAGCGGCGCGAATCCTCCCTTGATGATTATGGAACGATCAAGGCGCATGGCCGCGCGGTATATTTCGCCGCGCGTGATTGGCTGCCAGAAGAAAGCGATGATCGGCAGCGCCATTTGGAAAGCGTTCTGGTGGAATTGCTCCAAGGTTGCCGGACAATGTTTAAAAGCGATCGCAGCGAAATGGCTGAGCGAGAGCGAGAGGTTTATACCGCGTTTTCGCATCTTTCCCAATTTGTGAAACGGATGCGGGCAGAAGGGCTTGCTTCGGGCGAATGTTCACGTTGTAATCAATATATTTCCAAGATGATCGTGGCGTTTGAAAGCGTGAAGCACGTTTATCAATACCGCACCCCGCGCACGCTGCGCGCCTTCAGTGATTTCTTCATCCTGGTCCTGCCTGTGGTCTATGGCCCATACTTTGCCCATCAAGCGATCGAATATGAAGCCCCGATCCTAACCTATGTGATGCCGGTTCTGTTCGCTATCATCCTGACCGGACTTGATAACATCCAAAGCCATTTGGAAGATCCGTTTGATCAAATTGGCCCCGATGATGTTGCCATCAATGCTGAAAAGTTCGTGGAACTGCTCGCTTGCGGCCAAGACGGTATAGAGCAAGCGCAAACCGCCTAACCATTCTCACAGCGCAAAGAAAAACCCCCGGCCGGAGCGATCCAGCTGGGGGTTCTCTTTGCTTGCGGTAATGCCCGCGACGGCGGCTGGCTTATTCGTCGTCCGCACTCAACAAACCGCGGCTTTCCAGCATTGGTGTGACATCGGGCTGGCGGCCTGCAAAGGTTTCGAACATTTCGAAATAGTCCATCGTCCCGCCTTGGCTTAGCACCGTTGCGCGGAAATGATCGCCATTCGCACGGGTTAGACCGCCACCATCAAGGAACCATTTGCGGCTGTCCTTATCCAGCATTTCGGTCCACAAATAACTGTAATAACCGGCAGAATAGCCCGCTGGTGATGAGAAAATATGGTTGAAATAGCTCGACCGATAACGCGGCGGGACAATATCAATTTCAAGGCCAAGCTCTTGCAGAGAGCGCCGCTCAAAAGCATCAACTTTCTCAGGCGTATCAATCGCGGCTGCTTGCTGAGGCGAAAGCGCATGCCACTTCATATCGAGCAATGCGGCTTCCACGACTTCACCAAAATCATATCCTTGGTTGAATTTCGATGCTTCTTGAATGTTCACAACCAGATCCATCGGGATGGTCTCGCCAGTTTCATAATGAACCGCGTAGTTTTGGAGAACCTCTGGATAGGTCGCCCACATTTCATGGACCTGGCTTGGATATTCCACGAAATCGCGCGCTGTCGCTGTGCCAGAAAGGCTTTCATAGCGTTGATCGGCGAACAGGCCGTGCAAAGCATGGCCAAATTCGTGGAAGGTTGTTTCGACCCAGTCAAAACTCACCAATTGCACTTCACCATCGGGCGCTTTTGGAATGTTGAGCACGTTATAAATTGCTGGCTTGGTGCCCCACAAATCGCTCTGGTCAACAAAGTTGCCCATCCACGCTCCGCCGCGTTTTGATGGGCGCTGGAACGGATCAAAGTAGAACAGGCCAAGCTCCGACCCATCGGCATCAAACACGGTATAGGCGGTCACATCGGGGTGATAGACAGGGATGTCGCTGCGCTTTTCAAAGCTTAGACCGTATAGCCGGTTGGCCATGAAGAACACGCCATCTTCCAGAACCTTATCGAGCTGGAAGTACGGCTTCACCGCGTCTTCATCGAGCGAATACTGCTCTGCCTTCACCTTATTGGCATAGCGATACCAATCCCACGGCTGGACTTCGAAATTGAGGCCTTCCGATGCAATTGTTTCGTTGAGCAGCTGTGCCTCGCGGCGCTGCGTGGCGGCCAGGGCAGGGACCATTTGCTCCATAAAGTCGAGCGCAGTCTTGGGTTCTTTCGCCATCCGATCATACATTGTGTAGCTGGCCCAATCGGCCTGACCGAACAAGGCGGCCTTATCCGCCCGCAAAGCAGCGATCCGGGAAAGCACCATCCGCGTATCAAATTCTCCGCCTTGATCAGAGCGATAGACGCTGGCGCGGAACAGACGCTCACGAACATCGCGGTTTTCAAGCGTTGGCAGCAGCGGCTGCTGCGTGGTGTTTTGCAGCGCGAGTGCAAATTTGCCCTCATGCCCTTTTTCGCTGGCAAGGGCGGCTGCGCTGTCAATTTCGGAATCGCTCAACCCGGCCAACTCTTCGCGGCTATCAACGATCAGCGCGCCCGCGACAGTTGCATCGCGAACCTTTTGGCTAAAATCGGTGGTTAGAGTCGACAATTCGGAATTGATTGCCTTCACCTGTTCGCGCTCGGCATCTGTCAAAAGCGCGCCAGCCTGAACCATATCGGCATATGTGCGTTCAAGCAGGGCGGCATCTTCGCGGGTCATCGTCATCGCGGCGCGGTTGTCGTAAACCGCCTTCACGCGTGCGAACAGCTCCGGATTGAGCGTAATTGAATCTCCGTGCGCGCTCAGTTTTGGGCTGATTTCCTGATTGATCGTGTCCAATCGATCGGTGGTGTTGGCACCGGTCAGCATAAAGAATACGCGCGCCACCCGGCCAAGCATCCGGCCTGATTTCTCAAGCTCTACAATGGTGTTGTCGAATGATGCGGCGGCGGGATTATCAATGATCCGCTGCACTTCCGCGCGCTGGATCGCCATGCCCTCTTCGAACGCTGGAACATAATCATCTTCGGTGATGGCAGTGAAGTCTGGCGCCAAGAACGGCAGTGTGCTGTCCGCCGCAAAATAACCTGAGCCAGTGGGGATGGCTGCGCTGGCGGGGCTTGCCGCGGGGGTTTCTGCTTGAGCGGTCGTGTTCACATTATCTCCATAAGCTGCAGCGCAGCCGGTGAGCAGGGCAAGAGCGCTGACGCTGGCGACGGCGTTTGCGACGGCGCTGATTTTGAGGCGGGTGGGGGCCGATTGGTGGGCCTTCATGATATCTCCGGTCATTCAATAAGTGTTCTACACGGCATGATTATGCGCTGCGAAGCACAATTAGTTGCGCAGTCGGCTGTCTAGCAGCTCGTCGCGCTTCGATCAAAGTTGATCGTTTAAGGGGCCGAAATTGAACGAGAGATTGCTGTTCGCCCAACTGTTTGGTCAACTGTTTGGCCAACCTGTCGGCCCAACTTCTTAAAGGAATGATCGAGGCCGCTCTTAAGCCCGCAGGCTGTGCGCAATAGGATCATCGGAAAATGCGAAGAGAAGAAGAAAGGGGTCAGCCGGAACCTATCCGACTAACCCCCGTCCGAAATTTCTCTGCGACTCATTTCGTGCAACCCTGGTGCGACCCAAAGGGCTCGATTACGAGGCCAACAAAGAGGATTGCAAAGTGGGTGCTGGCAGACCTGCAGGGGACTGTAGTTTTTCTGTAGGGCAGCTTTGAAATCCGCAGAAATGCGTGGGTCTGAGGATTAAAATTTGTGTAGGTCAACGCCATCTGCGCAAATTCCGGGCGTTTGTGGTTTCGGGCAAATTGGAATGTGACAGCGCGTTCAATGCAAAAAAGGAGGCCGCAATGGGCCTCCTTTCGCTGGTTGCTGTGGGTGTGATTTGAACGGAGGCTCAAATCCTCAAGACAAGTTGCGCAGGACGTGTTTGATCCAACAATTATCCGATCGGGATGGTCAACACTCTGGGCGTTTGTTCACTTGGTGGAGGCGGAGTGTCGCTATTGCTCGTTGGCATTTGCGCATTTCCTTGCTCAGTTCCGCCATCTTCGACCTGCACTGGAGTGTCGCTAGTGCTCGGTGGCGTTTGCGGGTCTCCTTGCCCAGATCCGTCTGTTCCTCCCTCCACCGGAGGCGTTGCACCATTAGTCTGTCTAGTCTGTCTTGGGAACTGCAGGCGAGAGTTAATCTCGTCGGTTGTACCGCCGATTGATTTGTTGATCAGCTGACGCATTCCTGAAAAGGAGCACTGGCTGGCATATCTTTCGATAATGGCTCGGGCTCCTGGATAGCTTCGAGGAAAGTATTGATCCATTTCTTCCCGAGAGCCGGCAAAGAATGGTTTCCTGAATTCAGATTGGGAAGCCTGGATCAACTCTCTTACCGCGCCCAAATCCGGTGCAATCAGAAAGGCTGCATCATATGCTTGAAGCCCGTCATCGGCGAGCCCAAAACCCGAATTGACAATTCCAGTGGCAGTTGCGCCAGCACCTGAAAGAGTGAGCACCGAACCGACCAATGCATCGACGCCCGTATTCAAATCGCGCAAAAATTGCCGGTTTTGGGCGTTGGCGCTCGCATTGGTGAAAAACCTGTCGCAATAAATATCGGTTAGTCCAAAGCCCGCAGCCAAATATGTTTGCATCTCTATAAGATTGGTTTGGCTCGCAGGATTCGAAAATTTGGTGTCACTGCTGAAATCTGGCCGCTGATACTCCCTGAATGTGATGCACTGATTGACACGTTTGTCCTGCGATTCAAGAAAGTCTTCGTGACCATCGGTGTTGTGCAGTCCTTCACCAAGTCTTGAACGAAATCTCTCCAACCCATGCCCGTTGAAACACAAACCTGAGTCCGCTGTGATGCGATCTTGCAGCACTCTCGCGTTGGTTGTCTGGATGTCCGAACCTGCGTCGGTGGAAGTTTCACCCCCTGAAACAGAAGCCTGTCCTTCGTCTGATTCCATTGATGAACTGTTGCCCGGATTGCCAGTGTCATCCACCATTCCGTTATTTGGATTGGCAGGAATTGGGACAAAGGCTTGCCGCAAGACATTGATGTAGGCGATCTCATCAAGCCGACTGGGCAATGGCTTTGCCGCAATATCGGGTCTGAAATCATCGCCGAATGCTGAGCACGCGCAAAGCGCCAAGGTAGACATGCTGGCCAACAAAATTCTTTTCATTTCAATTCCCCTGCAGTGATTGGCCGGATGGGTAATGCTCCATTGAGGCAATCACCCGTGATCCCCATCACGGCAGGCGAAATTTTCTCTGGGGGAAGGGGAGCCGCCTTGCTCTTGACGCCTGGACTAAATTAAGCGAACATTTAGAGAACATATGAAGCGAGTGATGAGGGCAAAGATCACCTCTGGACTCGTGCAATCATAGCCTTCAAGTGGAACCTATGGCTCTCACAAAAATATCCGTCCGCGGCGCGCGCGAACACAATCTCAAAGGCATCGATATCGATCTGCCGCGCGATGCGTTGATCGTCGTCACCGGCCTGTCTGGATCGGGCAAAAGTTCGCTGGCATTTGATACGATCTATGCTGAGGGTCAGCGGCGCTATGTTGAAAGCCTGAGCGCTTATGCGCGGCAATTCCTTGAGATGATGCAAAAGCCCGATGTCGAACATATTGACGGGCTTTCTCCGGCAATTTCGATCGAGCAAAAGACGACCAGTCGCAATCCGCGATCAACCGTTGCGACCGTGACCGAGATTTATGATTACATGCGCTTGCTGTGGGCGCGGGTGGGCATCCCGTATTCGCCAGCGACAGGCAAGCCGATCAGCGCGCAAACGGTCAGCCAAATGGTCGATCGTGTGATGACATTGCCTGATGGGTCGCGGCTCTATCTGCTGGCTCCGGTGGTGCGTGGGCGCAAGGGTGAATACCGTAAGGAGCTTGCCGAATGGCAAAAGGCTGGCTTCACTAGGGTTCGCATTGATGGCGAGCTGTATGGGATCGAGGAAGCCCCGGCGCTCGATAAGAAATTCAAGCATGATATCGAAGTCGTGGTCGATCGCTTGGCGGTGAAAAAGGGGATCGAAACGCGATTGGCGGACAGTTTTGAAACCGCGCTCAATCTGGCCGATGGTCTGGCCTATATCGATCTTGCTGATGGCGTTGTGCCCGGGCGCGAGGAAGAAGAAGCGGCCAGCGCGGCGCAAGACAAAAAAATGAAGGGTGCAGGAATTCCTGCCAATCGCATCGTTTTCAGCGAGAAATTCGCTTGTCCTGTTTCCGGATTTACAATCGAAGAAATTGAGCCGCGATTGTTCTCTTTCAATGCCCCGCAGGGCGCCTGCGCGACATGCGATGGGCTGGGCGAAAAGCAGTTGTTTGATGAACAGTTGGTGGTTCCCAATGAAGGGCTGACATTGAAACAGGGGGCGGTTGCGCCGTGGGCCAAATCAAATCCGCCTTCGCCCTATTACCTGCAGGTTTTGGCCAGTCTTGCGCGGGCTTATAATTTTGATCTCAACACGCCTTGGCGCGATCTTGAACCCGATCAAAAGCTGATCATTTTGCAGGGCACTGGCGGGATGCCGGTGGAATTGACGTTCAAGGATGGGCGCAAGGAATACACCGTAAGCAAGCCGTTTGAGGGGGTGATCGGCAATCTCAATCGCCGCCTGATGCAAACGGATAGCGCGTGGATGCGAGAGGAGCTTTCCAAGTTCCAAACCTCCCAGCCATGTGAAAGCTGCGGCGGCAAGCGCCTCAATGAAAAAGCGCTGGCGGTGAAAGTGGCCGGCACTGATATCGCTGACCCGGTTAAAATGAGCGTCGCCGATGCGAAGGGCTGGTTCCTTGGCCTGGATGAGAAGCTGACGGAGCAGCAGTCTCAAATTGCCAACGCGATTTTGAAAGAGATCAACGAACGGCTCGGCTTCCTCGATAATGTCGGGCTCGATTATCTCAACCTAGACCGTACCAGCGGCACATTGTCTGGCGGGGAAAGTCAGCGGATCCGGCTCGCCAGCCAGATCGGTAGCGGGCTTTCCGGGGTGCTTTATGTGCTCGATGAGCCGAGCATTGGCTTGCACCAGCGCGATAATGATCGCTTGCTGGAAACGCTCAAGCGGCTGCGCGATCTTGGCAATACTGTGATCGTGGTAGAGCATGATGAGGATGCGATCCGGCAGGCCGATCATGTTGTCGATCTGGGCCCGGGGGCGGGCGTTCGCGGCGGCGAAGTGGTGGCGCAAGGCACGCTTAAGCAAATCATGAAATCGAAGAAATCGCTCACCGCCGATTACCTGACCGGTCGGCGCGAGATTGCGGTTCCCGATACTCGACGTGCAGGCAACGGCCATGATATTACTGTGCACGGCGCGCAGGCGAACAACTTAAAGAGCGTGACGGCCAGCATTCCGCTGGGCACATTCACGTGCATCACCGGTGTTTCTGGTTCTGGCAAATCGAGCTTTACGGTCGACACGCTTCACGCGGGCGCGGCTAGGGTGCTCAATGGTGCGCGAGTGATCGCGGGCAAGCATGAGAAGATTACCGGCCTCGAATTCTGCGACAAAGTGATTGAGATTGATCAATCGCCTATTGGCCGCACCCCGCGCAGCAATCCGGCCACCTATACCGGGGCTTTCACCAATATCCGCGATTGGTTCGCCGGTCTGCCAGAGGCGCAGGCACGTGGATACAAGCCGGGCCGGTTCAGCTTTAATGTTAAAGGCGGGCGGTGTGAGGCATGCACCGGCGATGGGCTGATCAAGATCGAAATGCACTTCCTGCCCGATGTCTATGTGACGTGTGAGGAATGTGGCGGCAATCGCTACAACCGCGAAACGCTGGAGGTGAAATTCAAAGGCCTCTCAATCGCTGATGTGCTCGATATGACGATTGAGGATGCCGAAGGATTTTTCAAAGCTGTGCCGCCGATCCGCGATAAGATGCGGATGCTCAATGAGGTGGGGCTGGGTTATGTGAAGGTCGGCCAGCAGGCGACGACTTTGTCGGGTGGGGAGGCTCAGCGGGTCAAGCTGGCCAAGGAGCTATCCAAACGCAGCACTGGGCAAACGCTCTATATTTTGGACGAGCCAACCACAGGTCTGCATTTTGAAGATGTGCGAAAATTGCTCGAAGTTCTGCACCGGTTGGTGGAGCAGGGCAATTCGGTGGTGGTGATTGAGCACAATCTTGATGTGATCAAGACTGCCGATCATGTGCTCGATCTTGGTCCAGGAGGCGGTGTGCGCGGGGGAGAAATTGTTGCGCAAGGGACACCGGAAGAGGTCGCTGCGGTAGAGCAGAGCTTTACCGGCGGATATTTGAAAGGAATGCTGACCGGCCGAAAAGAAACTGCAACAGCGTAGAATTTGCGAGGCCAAGAAATACCGTTCATAAGTGCTTTATACTGTGTGCTGTAAATCACTGAGCATGCAGGAAATTGCAAAGGCTGTTTTGATGAAGTTTCGTCCCTCAATTGCGGCTATTACCGCCGCAACCGGCATTGGATTGGCGATGATTCCTGCTGGTAGTCCGGCATCCGCATCAGGGTCCGTGAACCTCAATCCGCCGCGAGTGTGCTTTGAGAATGCGAGCGATGATCGCCTTTATTTCCGCGCCGTGTATCGCGGCAATGCCACCGGCGGGACAATGTTGAGCAAAGGCGGAAAGTTCTGCACCACCAATCCGGCGCCCAACGCTGTTCGGATTAGCAGAGAGCGCGGCAGTGCAACCTTGTGCACCGCGCAGACTGCGCCGGGTCAGACATACACTCTCACCAGATTGAATGGCGGCGGACAATGCAGCTGGAGCCGCCGCGCCCATTGATAATTGGGGGCGTTTGACGCCGCGCTTGCTGGCTTGAATTCGCTGTTTTTCAGGCGGTTCTAAAAGCCATCGAAAATATTTGTTAATGAAGCGTAACAAATATGGAGGCGCTCGCGAATAAAAGGCGTATCTATCCTACGTCCTTTTGGAGCCAGAAAATGCGCTTTATTCCCTCCGCACTTCACGGAATTCTCGATTATGCCGTCGCCCTCACGCTGGTTGTGATGCCATTTCTGTTCGGATTTCAAGGTGTTGCCTTGTTCCTAGCGGTCGCAGGCGGTCTGGGACTTTTTGTCTACAGTCTGATCACTGATTATTCGCTTTCAGCACGCAAATTGCTGCCGTTCAAGGTGCACCTCGCAATCGATTTCATCGCCGCGACCGTTTTGACTGCCGCGCCTTTTGTGTTCGGGTTCGTCGGTTTTGAAAGGGTGTTCTATTTAGTGATCGGAATTGCGGTGATCGTCGTGGTCTTGGTTACCAATCCCGATACTGGCGAAGCTTAATTGCAAGCTAGGCCTTAAAACGAATTTGGGCCGAAATCGAATCAGGGGGGGCGATTTTGCCTCCCCCTTTTTCGCGCCCTGACAGCTAAAACGAGGCTCCCAAACTAGTGATTGGATCACAAGCAGGCCAATCTCAATAGACGGATCAGAACGCAGAGTTTTGAGCTGCCTTAATGTCTGTGGAGATCAACCAGCTTTTTCGCTTGCTTGAGACCCAACCCTGTTTTTGCGCGCACCAATTTGATCGCAGTGATCAGATGGCCAGATCCGATCGCGGCGCTGATTTCGGGATGGTTCATGATCTCTGCCATGTCGGTTGATTCCAGGTCAGAGCTCGAACTGCGGTTTGCCTGCGCCAATGGTGTATCAGGCGCGGGGTCGGGCGATACTCTCATCGATCGCATGTCTTCGGCCCGGCTCAGGCTGCGTTGTTGTTCGATCATGTCGCCGCCCGCTCGGCGGAAAAAGAAAAGCGCGGTTGCAAATCCAAGACCGAAGCCCACGAGCAAAAAGAACGCTTCTGTCACCCTTCCACAAGCGCCAATTCGACCCGGGCATGCCCGCTGGAGATCATGCCAATGCGCTCTGCTGCTGCACGGCTAAGGTCAATCTCCCGGCCTCTGATAAACGGACCGCGATCATTGATGCGCACGGTAACTGAACGACCATTGCGAGGGTTGGTGACGCGCACTCGCGTGCCAAAAGGCAAGGTTTTGTGCGCTGCTGTTAACGCGCGCATATTAAACCGCTCTCCATTCGCAGTTAGGCGGCCGTGGAAGCGTCTGCCATAATACGACGCAATCCCTGTGCCGAGCGACCGCACGGCAGGTTGGGCTTCGCGCGGTGCCTCAAAAGTGGAGAGATCCACCGATCCTGGCTGTGCGGTGATCGGAGCAGGTTGAGAATTGTAAGGCCCGAACTGGGCTGCAAAATTACCCGCTGGCGCGCTTGAGACAGTGGTTGGAACAGGGAATTGATCTTGCGCAGCGCTCATCGCCGGCGCGACCGCCAGCACCGCTACGACAATCATTGCGCGTCCGAAAACGGTTGGTTTTGAGACCCCTCCCATAGGCACCATTATAGGACGCGCGGTGTTAACGCTGCAATTCAGCAACCTTCAAGCTGTCCCGTCAATTGCTCAATCAACCGCAAAATGGCGTGCTGGCGACAGAGTCTTACGCGCCAACTTCAATCTGCCGAATCGAGCATCAACTTTACCAATTTGGCACCGGAATTGGTCGGCTGCGCGTAAGAAGGCGGCCGATCGAACACTGAAAAGGCGGGAAAATTTGTCGCAGATAGCAAATGGGGCCGGCATCGCTGCCGACCCCACTCTCACCGACGCGTGGACGTTCTTTCCTTCAAGATTTCCGGCGAACCTTCAATCTTGCTTTCCAGAGCGCACTTGGCGTCCGATGCCTCACCGCTGCACCTAAATGCTGCGGGTTTCGTCACCGGCGCTCGCACCGGCATCCGGCCTCACTTGCAAGCAGTATCGACTTTCCTGAACCGAAGTCCCTGTCTGTCTCTTCTGCTCCTTGGGCGAAGCCGAGACCGTCAACCTATAGTGCCTTCGATTTCAAACGGCTGATCAGGGTAGAACCCGTCACTTCCTCAATCGCTGACTAGCTTCACGGCCATCCGATGGATTAGCTTCGCGATATCCTCAAACGATCCATTTCCGTTCCAGCGTGAGCTTTCACTTCATTGTCTCTCGAATTTCGCGTGGACAATCACCACCGCGTCGATTGTTTCAGAAAATCTTTTAAAACAGTGCTTTGCGGCTCTATTCCGAAATCTTTTCTTGCCCTTTCGATGTTTAAAGACTGCTCCTGTGAACCGAGTCGCGCAAGGGTCTCAGCGGCGACTTTTCCACTTTTGCAAAGATCAGCTGTGGAGGGCGGTGGATAAGTCTGCAGTTCGTCGCAATAGTGGTCGCGCAGCATAGTCTGGAGGGCAAATCGCGACGCTATCAGCGTTTAACCGGCCTTTGCGAGCCTCAATTCCGATTCGATCAGCGCGAGCCGTCCCTGCTGAGGCTGTGCGGTTATGACCTTACCGGCCGGCGCCATCTCGCTTCGCCAGCAATTTTAGCCGCAATGCATTGAGTTTGATGAACCCTTCGGCATCTTTCTGATCATAGGCCCCGGCATCGTCTTCAAACGTCACATGCGCCTCAGAATAGAGCGAGTGAGGTGATTTGCGCCCGACAACGTCGGCATTGCCCTTGTACAGTTTGAGGCGAACCGTCCCGCCAACCTTTTCTTGGCTCAGATCGATCGCCGCCTGCAGCATCTCACGTTCTGGGCTGAACCAAAAACCGTTGTAAATCAGCTCGGCATATTTGGGCATCAATTCATCTTTGAGATGCGCCGCGCCGCGATCCAGCGTGATTTGTTCAATCCCGCGATGCGCGCGGGCATAAATCTCGCCGCCGGGAGTTTCATACATTCCGCGCGATTTCATCCCGACAAAGCGGTTTTCAACCAGATCGAGCCGGCCGATGCCGTGCTTTCGGCCAAGCTCATTGAGCGCGGTCAGCAAGCTGGCCGGGCTCATCGCCTCACCATTGAGAGCAACGCCATCGCCGCGCTCAAAATCAATGGTGATGTATTCGGGGGTGTCTGGTGCGTTTTCAGGATGGTCGGTGCGCGAAAAGACATAATCAGGCGTCTCTTCCCACGGATCTTCCAGCACTTTGCCCTCGGATGAAGTGTGGAGCAGGTTTGCGTCGGTGGAGAACGGCGCTTCACCGCGCTTGTCCTTTGGCACAGCAATCTGATGCGCCTCTGCCCATTCGATCAGTGCCGTTCGGCTTGTCAAATCCCATTCGCGCCACGGGGCGATCACATGGATATTGGGATCGAGCGCATAGGCGGAAAGTTCAAAACGCACTTGATCATTGCCTTTGCCGGTCGCGCCATGAGCGATCGCATCGGCGCCGGTTTCGTGCGCGATTTCGACCAATCTCTTTGAAATAAGTGGCCGCGCGATAGATGTGCCGAGCAGATAATCGCCTTCATATCGGGCGTTCGCACGCATCATCGGGAAGATAAAATCGCGCGTGAATTCTTCGCGCAGATCTTCGATAAAGATGTGCTCATCAGGAATGCCCATGGCGCGCGCTTTTTCCCGCGCTGGCTCAATCTCTTCACCTTGACCAAGATCGGCAGTGAATGTGACGACTTCCAAGCCGCGTTCCACGCTGAGCCATTTGGCGATCACGGAAGTATCGAGGCCGCCACTATAGGCAAGAACAACGCGCTTGATATCGGACATTTCGGGAAACCTTTTGTTTGCGTGCGCGCCGCTAGCAGGCGGGCCCGCTTGGGGCAATGTTTTGCGTGCCTCTGCCCAGCGCGCGAACATAGTGAAAGCTTGCGGATACCGCGCCAGGTTCCGATATAATCGTGTGACGCCGCATGGAAGGGGCAAAATGGACGCTGGAACTCCGAGTTCGGGGCGCAAGACCGTTTGGGCAAGAGCGCGCGAATTGGCACAAATGGCACCGCCAGAGCGCAATCGCTGGGTCGACTTCTTGCGGGCCGTTTCGATTTTGGCCGTCGTTATCGGACATTGGCTTGTCGCTGCACCTTACCTTGATGGCACCGGAAATGTTCAGGGCGGGCATTTGCTGGGCATTTTGCCGTGGTCACAATGGCTCACTTGGGGATTTCAAGTGATGCCAATCTTCTTCTTAGTTGGCGGTTATTCCAATGGCGTGAGTTGGGCCGCCCAATTGCGCAATGTTGAAGAAGGCTCAGACGCGCGTGAATCGGGCCTCTATCGCGATTGGTTTGCCGCCCGCGTTCAACGATTGATCACGCCGGTATTCCCGGTTTTGCTGCTGTGGGCCGTATTGGCGGTTATCCTGACGCAATTGGGAATGGAGCGCGAGCAAGTGAAGCTGGCGACGCAGCTGGCCTTGGTCCCAGTCTGGTTTCTGGCGGTGTACTTGCTCGTCACCGCGTTGACGCCGCTATCCTATAAGCTTTGGCAGCGATTTCGGCTGTTCAGTTTTGCCGGCCTAGCCGCCGCTGCGTGCGTGATCGATTGGCTTACTTTCAGCCACGGCGTGCCGCACATAAATTTCCTCAACTTCCTGTTCGTTTGGGTTGGGATTCACCAGCTTGGTTATGCCTGGCGTGATGGTGTTTTTGCCAAACCAGCATTCGCATTTGGCTGGTTCATCGCCGGGCTGGCGGCGCTGATAATCCTGACGGTTTATGGCCCATATCCAGTGGCGATGATCGGCGTGCCTGGTGCGGAAATCACCAATTCCATGCCCCCGACCATTGCCTTGCTGGCGCTGGGCGTGATGCAAACGGGGCTGGTTTTGGCATTGGAGCCTGCGGGCAGAAGGATGCTCAACAACCTGAAAATCTGGACCGCGACGGTGCTGATGAATGGCATGATCATGACGGTGTATCTGTGGCACTTAACGGCGTTCGTTCTGGTGATGGTCGCGGCATGGCTGCTTGGCGGCATTGGCCTTGATCTGTTTCCGGGGACCAGCGCTTGGTGGCTTACAAGGCCAATATGGTTTGCGCTCTATATCGCTGCCTTGTTGCCGATGATTGGAATTTTCGCGCGGCATGAGCGGACCTTTGGCCCGGTAAGAGGAGGGCGCACTGTACCCAAAATTCGGGTGGTGATCGGTGTCTTGCTGATATGCATCGGGCTCGCGATGACCGCCGCGATCAGCATCGCCAGCCCTGAAGGGATAACCGGGGTGCGGTTGTGGGTCGTGGCCTTCCCGTTGATCGGCGCGGCCTTGTTAGGCTTTGGCCCGATCTATGATCTTGCACGTAAATCCGAGGCTTAAGGGCTTGCAGCCGCGCTATCCCAATCGCCATTGCGATCGTTTTCCTGGCTAGCGGTGAAGCCAGCTGGATCATGGGAGAAAGCCTGATGGTCGGCGGGGCTATTCAACGCATGTGAAATATTGAATGATCATCAAATTCTAGCGCCGTTAAGCTAAGCGTTCGATTTGATTAACATTCGGTTCAATTGAGCGCGCGCAAAGCGCAATTGGGTCGCAATTGACGGTGAGTTATTTGGAGCACATCTCTGTCAGGGGAGGTAGCGGTGCGACTTTGGAATGTTGGAACAGGCCTAGCGATAGGTGTGAACATAATTCTGGCAGGGTTTTTGGCCCTGTCCGCTCCTTCTCAAAGTGCTGTCAGCGCGGGGACGATGAGTTCGGCTGAATTGACTGCGTTGCTGCAATTCAGTTCGCCTGACGGTGTGCAATGCCACAACAACCGCACATTTTGCCGTGCCGATGTAAGCCGTTGCAACAGCAATGAACGCGAGCGGCAGGAATGGCGCACTCAATGCCTTGCGCCTTATAAAGCCCGTTACGATCATTGTGTGAATACGAGGCCAGCACTCAGACCGCACAATGGCGCGCCGCGCCCAGAGAGAAATGCGCAATGCGCACATCTTGCGAATTACGAAGAGACGCAGTGTCAGCTCGAAGCGCAAATTTGTCCGGGTTATGACCTGTGTGAGCAGCAATTTGGCCAATGTATTCGCGATCAAGGCGCTGCATTGAGAAATCGGCCGCAGGATGGCGGAACCGTGCCTGAACCGCAACCAGCGCCTTTGCCGTCAAACACTCCAACCGCGCGCCCATCGCAAAATGGCGCATATGATGTGCGAATCCGCAATCGCTGCGACCGGACCATTTCGGTTGCTTACGTTTATGAAGATCGAATGGGTGTGACCAGAAAATCCGGGTGGATCACGATCTCGTCCGGTCGATCAAAACGGGTGCGTGATCCGGTTGATTCCAACGAGTTTGCCATTCATTCAACGATTGGATTTCCGACCCTCGAGCACCGCATCGGGCAAAGCAGCATGACCGATATCGTTAATGACGGTTTTGATGCGCCGGTGGATCAGAATTTGAACGGTGATGGACGGCGGACTGTGCCGTTTGAGAAATTGCGGTGGCAGATCAGCAATTTTGAACCTGAAATCGAGATCAATTATTGCGACTCGTACCGTTGGGGAGAAGCGACCCGGCCGATCTTTGCGCCGCAGCCCCAGCGGCCTGAAACCCGGCAACCGGTAATCAGCCCCGAGCAAGCGCGAATTGAACAATTGTTCCGGTTTGTGCGTCAGGGCAGCGTCGGTGAATATGATCGCTTGGTCGGTGAGGGGGTAGATCCATCAGCGCGCAATCAAAATGGATGGACATTGTTCCATGCCGCTGCTGCGGCTCCGATTTCGGTCATCAACTATGATGTTACGATGCTATCCCGCCTTGAAGATGCTGGCCTTGATCCCGAGGCGACAGGCAGTGCAGTTGGCAGCCCGGTTGAGCTGGCGCTGCAGCGGGCGATCGAATTCTACGACTATGATCAATCCGATCACTTTGCGCCAAGCGAACCGCGCCGCAGCGAAATGCTGCACTTCTTTGTTGATCGCACCCAAAACCTGCCCATCGCCGGCGCCGAGCGCGGGCTAACGCTGCTTCATGTTGCGGCGCTCAATTACGATGCCGACTTGGTTGAAAAGCTGCTGGAACGCGGATTTCCGACCGGCGTCTATGATGGCTTTGGAAATTCTGCGAGAGATTATGCAGAGAAAAAACGCGATGCGTCATTCCTCGCGCTGTTCCCTGCGCCAGTTCAACCCGCGCAAAGCACCACCACCGATCCAGGCGAATCCCGCTGCACCGATGTTTCGTTAATCCCAGAGGGGCAGCTGGATCGATATCGCCAGCTTGAATCGCAAGGCGTGGTGAAACTGTGCGAGCCGACTTAGTCGTGGGCCGCGATCAGCCGTTTTTCCTCTGCTTCAATATATTCGCGCGTTAACGGCAGGGCATAGCGCGAGCGGGCATATTGGATCTGGTAATTGCACATGCTGCCATATTCAAAAACGGTCGCAGCGCCCGATAGATAAAACGTCCACATCCGGTAAAATTTCTCGTCATACATGTCGATGATCGCATCGCGGTGCGTTTTGCAATTGGCATACCATTGGCGCAAAGTTTTGCCGTAATGCACGCGCAAAGTCTCAACATCGGTCGCAATCAAGCGATACTTCTCGCTCGCGTCGACCGTTTCGGACAGGGCCGGGATATAGCCGCCGGGGAAGATATATTTGCGAGTGAACGCATCGGTTGATCCGGGGGAACCCATCCTTCCGATAGTGTGGAGCAGCATTGTTCCATCATCGTTCAGCAGATTGGCGCAGGCTTCAAAAAATGTTTCAAATTGCGGTTGGCCAACATGTTCAAACATGCCAACCGAAACAATCCGATCAAACTTGCGGCCAGCCGCTGCGAACTCGCGATAATCGACCAATTCGATGCTTACGCGGTCAGCAACGCCGGCTTCTTCCACGCGCTGTTTTGCATAGGCGATCTGTTCTTCAGACAGAGTGATGCCGATCACTTCGACATCGTAATGCTTGGCCAGGAAAATCGCCATTCCGCCCCAGCCGCATCCGATATCCAAGATCTTTTGGCCCGGCTTAATCGCCAATTTGGCCGCAATGTGGGCCAGCTTTGCCGTTTGCGCTTCGCCCAATGTCATATTGTCGCGCGGCCAATAACCACAGCTATATTGCCAATGCTCATCATCCAGCATCAGTGCATAAAGATCGTTCCCGATATCATAGTGATGGGCGACGTTCTTCTTTGAACCAATCCGATTGTTGACTTGTTCTGCCGCGAAGCTGGCGCTGTTGAGCATCCGGCGGAAGAATGTCGGCGGGCCAATATCGCCGCCTTTATCCCACGGGCTGTTCGCGCGCAGCAAAGTGACCATGCCCATGATGTCATCATCATCAACGATCAGCCTACCATCCATATAGGCTTCGGCAGCGCCAAGGCGCGGATCGAGAATTATATCGCGTGGGACTTTGGCATCGGCAAAGCGAATGCCAATCTCCGGAAATCCTTCTTCGGGCGTGCCATATTCACTGGTGTTGCCATCGGCAAAAGTCACGCGAATGCGTCCGCGTGTCACGCCTTTGGCCAGGAACCGGTCTAACAATGCTTTGCTCATATCTCTCTCAGTACGGGGAAATGTGGTTTAAAGTTACGAAAGACTTCACTTTTGCCGCTGTCAACGATGCGCTATGATTTCTACATGGGACAACCAAAGACACAGATCACCGATCAAGACCCGGCAGAGTTCATTGCCGCAGTTGAGCCATCCTCTAAGCGCGACGATGCGCAGGTGCTCGATCGAATGTTTCGCAAGGTCACCGGCCAACCTCCGCTGATGTGGGGGGCATCGATCATTGGATATGGGCAGTATCGCACCACTTATGCCAGCGGGCGCGATGTGCATTGGATGCGGGCCGGATTTTCGCCGCGCAAGGCCAAGCATTCGCTTTATCTTATGGGCGGGTATTGTGATGAGATTGCCAGCAGGCGAACCGAAGAACAATTGTCGCGATTGGGCAAGCACGCCAGGGGCAAGAGCTGTCTTTATATCAACAAGCTGGCGGATGTGGATTTGGCCGTGCTGGAAGAGATGATCACCGCCGATTGGGAAACCATGCTGCGGATTTATCCAGAAAGCTGATCGGCCTGTTCACGGGCGAGATTATTCACGGGCGAGATAAATCACGGGCGAGATAAATCACGTCGCGCGGCTGAGAAAGCAAATGCTGCCCGCTATCGACGAACACAGTTGATCCGCTGCGCAAATACCCCTGACTTAGAAACAAGGCAGTGTCTGCAATTTCATCGGTCCCGGTTTTGCGGGCCAACAAATTTAGTCGGTGGGAAATTTCAGTCTCTGCATCAGTCTGATCGTGGCTGGCCAAGATGGCGCCCGGCGCGATGCCATAGACCCGATCCTTTGCACCTGCAGCGCCCATTGCCAGCATCTCAATGGTAGAGGCCAAAGCGTGTTTTGACATGGTATAGCTGAAGAAATCGGGGTTCGGATTTTCGATCTTCATATCGGTGAGATTGATGACCGTCCGCCCCGTTTGGCTTTGTGCGCTCGCCAAGAATGCTTGCGCGATTTGAGCCGGCGCCTTGGCATTGATCTTCATCGCGCGATCAAACGTTTGCGGATCGAGGGCGGTGGCCTCGTCTGGCGCAAAGATTGCCGCTGAATTGATCAGCACACGCCAGTCAGAGTGCTTTGCTGCTAACCCGGCAATCATCTTTGTTGCCTCACCTTCATCCAGAAAATCGCATTGCACAATTTCGGCAGACGGCAGCGTTTCGATCAGTTTTTGTGCCTCATCAGAGGAGGAGCTGTGGTGAATGATTGTGTGCCAACCTGCCTCGGCGAAACGGCGGGCAATTGCAGCGCCAATTCGGGTGGCTCCTCCGGTTACAAGAACGGTTGGTTTGCTCATGACACACCGCCCTATCAGCGGGCCGGGTGTGCATCAATCATTCCAATAAACGCGCCACAATAAGTGGGCACCGCCAGACATTCAGCCTAGCAGTGCCCGAGGCGGAGTGGGGCGCCTCCTAACTTAGCGGCATCTGGTATTGCCGCGATCGATCTCTCTTCCGAGCAAACCACCGGCGACCCCGCCAATGATTGTGCCCAGCAAGCTATCACCGCGACCTGCGACTTCGTTTCCGATCAAGGCACCCACACCGGCGCCGATCACAAGGCCGGTCGTGCCATTGTCACGCTGACAGTAATAACGGCCATCCCGGCCGCGCCACACGCGATCTTGGCGGGAAATACGGCGCGGCTCGCGATACCGGCCATTGCTATCATACTGGCCATGTCCATTGCCCGAACGATAATTGCGATTGTGGTTACGGCGGTGGTGTTCCTGAGCCGTGGGAGCGTGGTCAATCGCAATCGGAGCGGGCGCGGTGATTGCTGGAGCCTGGCTGGGCGCGCCAAAAGTGGCGGCCTGAGCGGGGGCGGCGATCACCGCAAGGGTGGATGCGGCGGCAAGAGGGGCAAGGATTTTCATGGGGTGTTTCTCTCTTTTCCAACGATTTGCCTGACGGGCACAAGCACATTTGTTCAGAAAAAAAGAACCTTAAATGAACGGATTGTTGGGAAAGCGATTTGAGGGATGAGCCGCTTAGCGCATACGACCAATTGCATTTTCAGGAGAGTTTTGCGCTCGCCTTGGCGCGCAATTTCGGCGCGAGCTGCTCCATCTGCGTCAGCTCTCGCAGCTCCTCTTGCGTGCCTTTTCCGGCGATCAATGCGGCAAATGTGCGTGCCACATTCCAGCTCTCTTGCCCCCTTTCGGTGCGCTCTAACGTGTCACCGGCCTGTGCGGACCCTTCTTCGATAACGCGAAAATACCAGCCGCAGCGATTGCTCTGGATGATTGCTGCAACCATTCCCTTTTGGCCAAAGCGATGCTCGATCTTCCAACATGGCTGGCGCGGCTGGCTGATTTCAATCAGTGCGCTGCCAAGGCGAAATCGATCACCGATGTGGACATCGGTTTCCGTCAGGGATTTGACAAACAAGTTGGAACCAAATGCGCCTGGTTGATTGAGCAATGCCGTGTCGCCCAGTTTTTCCCGCCAGAATGCATGGTGATCTGCTGGGTAGAGGTGCAGGGCCATTTCCGGGCCGCCATGGACGCTGCGATCGGCCTGTTCATCAGGCGCCAGACCATCACCTAGGATGCGAACCGGTCCTTCGACCGGCTGCTTGGCAATCGCGCTCAAATCATCATCGCGGAAAGAGCGCGCTTGGCCTGCACACAGGGCAAGGACTTCGCGTTTCATAACTTCCTCACAGTCAGCGCGATCCAATCCCGCTGTGTTCCATCGGTGCCTTTGCCCGGATAGATAACATCTTCTAGGATCTCAAACTGCGCGTCCTGATACATCCCGCGTAGCCAATCGGCGGCGGGAAAATTGTGCAAACGCCCCAGCAGATCGCGCCCTTCGCCGTCGCCCAATTTGTAGCTCGCAAAATGCAAACCGCCAGGTTGGAGCGCCCGATGAATGCGCGACAATATCTCGCCAAGCGCATCGGTGGGGCAGTGGAGCAGGCAGGCATGCGCCCAAATGGCCTGATATTGCGCCACTGTATCAAGCTGATCAAACCGCATCAGCCGCGCACCCACTTGATAGCGTTCATTTGCTTTATCGACCATCGCCGGCACGCCATCGGTCGGATCGACCTGAAAGCCGCGCTTGATCATGAAGACAGCGTCTCTGCCACCGCCGCAGCCGAGTTCTAGAATGCTGGCAGACGCAGGCAATCGATTGAGAAACCCGTCCAGGTGGCGGCTTTGCCCTTGTGCGCCTGTGGCCCGGAAATAGGGCGCCTGTGCTTGATAGAATTCAAAAGTTGCCGGATCGATCGTCATTCTGGAACGGATTGAGCGGCCGCTTCTTCGCGATCACGCTGTGCGCGGCTTTTCTTTTCAGCCGCCGTTTTCAACTGGCCGCAGGCGGCATCGATATCGCGTCCGCGCGGTGTGCGGATTGGCGCGCTGATACCGCCTTCGAAAACGATATTCGAGAAACTGCGAATCCGGTCGGGATCGGAGCACTCATATTGGGCGCCGGGCCACGGATTGAAGGGGATCAGATTGACCTTGGCCGGCAGGTTGAATTGTTTGAGCAAACGCACCAGTTCGTGCGCATCGTCATCGCTGTCATTCTTGTCCTTCAGCATCACATATTCAAAGGTGATGCGCCGGGCATTGGTCGCGCCGGGATAATCGGCGCAGGCCTGGAGCAAGTCCTCAAGACCATACTTGCGATTGAGCGGGACGATCTCATCCCGAACATCTTTGTTCACGGCGTGGAGCGAAACCGCCAGATTCACTCCGATTTCTTCGCCGCACTTTTCCATCATTGGGATAACCCCGCTGGTGGAAAGTGTGATCCGGCGCTTTGACAGGGCAAGCCCATCGCCATCCATCACCAAGATCAAAGCATCGCGAACATTATCGAAATTATAAAGCGGTTCGCCCATGCCCATCATCACGATATTGGTCAGCAGGCGTCCATCGGCGGTGTAATGGCCGGGATCGCCATTATCATCGAGACCGTCCATCCGGCCTTTTGGCCATTCGCCCAAGGCATCGCGCGCGAGCATCACTTGCCCAACGATCTCACCGGGGGTGAGGTTGCGCACCAATCGCATCGTGCCGGTGTGGCAGAATGTGCAATTGAGCGTGCAACCAACCTGGCTGGACACGCATAGGGTCCCGCGATCCGCATCGGGGATGAACACCATTTCAAATTCGTGGCTATCGGCTGTTTTCAGCAGCCATTTGCGGGTCCCATCTGAACTGTGCTGCGCTTCAACAATTTCAGGCCGCCCGATAACAAAGCGTTCTTCCAGCCATGGGCGCATGGTTTTGGATATGTCGGTCATCTCCGCAAACCCGCAGGCACCGCGGTGATACAGCCAGTGATACACTTGCTTTGAGCGCAATTTTGCTTGCTTCAAATCAAGCCCGGCGGTTTCAAACAATTCGCGAATGCGCGGGCGGGAAAGCCCAATCAGATCCACACGGCCATCTTTGCGCGGCGTGATATCACGCGCGGTGGGAACCGGGTCAATTTGTCCCGGAATACTCATAAGGTTGGTGTCTGCCATGGAGCGCGCGCATATAGGGACAAAGCCGAACCATTGCCAGCCTGCGATGCAGCCTTGCTATTGGTATTGCGCGCAGCCGACCACGGAGGCGTCAATCGCTGTGGCGGCTCCAGCCAATTGATATCGATCGGTAAACCGGCGGCCAGACGCATCGCGCGTTGTCACACTCATCCGAGTGGCCGATCGCATGGCCGCGATAATTGCGGCGTCCATCTGTGCATCTTGCGCCCAAGCATCGCCGCCGCCGCCAGTCAGCGCAAAGTTCTTTCCCGCGATTGTCAGGCGAATGGCGGTGTCTTGCGCCATTTCGCGCGACAACCGGATATGGAATTGGCCGCGGATATTGCGCCGAGGCCAATTGGCGACGCTGGCATAGGGCGCGTAGTCACTGCGCGAACTGGAGCTTCGCGGCTTTGCAATCGCATAACACCGCGGCGTTCCCGGATCGCGAAAGGCGGCCCAATTCGAAAACACGCCGAGATTGTCTTTGGCAGATACCTCAGTTGTAAGCGCGATTGATAACGCGGCACAGAAACAGGTTAGGGCGATCGATCTAGTCATAGCTAAGGTGCATCACTTCCCATTCTTTCGCCCCGCCGGGAAGCCTAACCACCCGCAAATCCCCGACAGATGCACCGCGCAATGCCTTTGCCATCGGTGAATTCCAGCCAATTCGCCCGCTGCCAGCATCCTGTTCATCATCCCCGACCAGCGTCACAGCTTGGCGATTGTCATCCTCGTCAGCCAGTTCAACGCTGGCACCAAAGAAAACGCGCGCTTTGTCTGGCTGATCTGCCGGATCGACCACGCGCAGTTTCTTCATCCGCCTTGAAAGATGGCCAAGCTCGCGGTCAATTTCTCGCATACGCTTGCGGCCATACAGGTAGTCACCGTTTTCAGAACGATCGCCATTGCCCGCCGCCCAGCTTACAATCTCGACGATTTCGGGCCGCTCCTTGCCCAGTAAGTGGTCATAGCGCGCCTTTAGCGCCGCCATTCCAGCGGGTGTTATAGGCGGACCTTGCAGAGGTTTCATTTGAGCATGGTTAGCGGCGGCGCGGGTTAGGGCAAATAATGCCCAACTGGCTGCGCCACTCTTGCTTGATCAGGGTACATATGCCCGTAAGTGACCGCGTTCCCGATCACTCGCATAACATAGTACCGGGTTTCGAAATTCGCGGGAATCCGCTCAATCCAAGTCACCCAATCAATATCGCCGCGGCGTGGATCGCCATTCAGCCGCAGCCACTGGTTCACCCGTCTGCCGCCAGCATTATAGGCGGCGAGTGCCAGCGGATATGCACCGCCATATTGGTCCATCAAGCGGGCGAAATAGGCATCGCCCAATCGAATGTTGTAAACGGGATCCTGCGTCAGATTGGCGGAGAGATAGCGTACGCCGCTAAACCCAGCCTGCTCGCGAGCGGTGCTGGGGATCAATTGCATCATGCCGCGCGCACCAGCATGGCTGACCCGGAATTGATCAAATTCACTTTCTTGTCGCGCGATAGCGTGGACCATTGTCCAATTGGCGCTTGAATTGGTTGGCACAACAGGGAAGCCAAGCCGTTCAAATCCGGCAAGGCGGTGCTCACCGGCCGTCATCCCGGCGACAACCGCCATTTCGTCGAGGCCGGTTTCCGCTGCCAAATTGGCGACCATCGCCATTTCTGTTGGCGTATCGGCGCTGTCGGCAAGTGCTTCATAGAAACGCCGTTCAGTCTGCCAGCGAATCCGATTGCCGGCGATTGTTCGAATTGCCCGGACAACTGATCGGTTTTCAAATTCGGCACGGTCTGCCTGAGAAATGGGATTTTGGGGAATCGCAGAAAACTGCGGCATCGGGCGATTGAGCGCCGCAAGGGCGAGCTGACCGTAATAATAGTCAGGATACTCAGCAGCCATGGAATAATACCGTTCGGCCTCTGCGGATTGACCCGCTTGGCGCGCGGCACGCCCGGCCCAGTAAAAACCTTTCGCGCGGATCAATGGCGTTCCTGCGCCTGAACCATAACGGAAGAACAGCGGGGCTGCACTTGCCCCATCGCCAAGGCTCCAAAGCGCTTTTGTACCGCCGAGCCACATCAAATCGGTGTAGCGGTCTCTCAGCGAGAAGGAGCCCTTCGACACGTCAAAACCAGCGGGGAACAGATCGTCAGTTGCCGCTGCGATCTGTGCTGCTTGGCGGGCACTGACACCGCGCGCGACAGCCAGCATCTGGCCGACCATTGCCGCTGGATCAAACGCGGCATTTGAATATTGTGAGCGTGTAGTGAGAGCGCGGGCTGCGCCAGCGATATCGCGCCTGTCTCTAAGGTATTGGACGAGATTGTAGACATAACCTGGGCTCGACATCGCATTGTTTGGCACAACCAAACCGGCGCTTTGCGGGCTTTGTCCTTGAACAAGAGAAAGCCGCGCCATCGCCAGATCGCGTTCACCCGGTGCGATGTTGATCATTTGGCGCACGGCGGCCTCGGCCTCTCCTTGCCACAACAAGGCATCCATGCGCGCGGAATGATCCTCAGCCGTGAACCGCGAGCCGAATAGCCCGGTCAAATAAGCTTCAGCTGGGCCGCTCATTTCGCCGCCACGCCAAGCCGCTCGGGCCACATCGAATGCGTTTGCGCGTTGCTGACCGGCCAGCGCCAGCGCATAGCGCGCGCGGCCCGAATTGGTCAGCGGCGGCAAAGCTTCGAAATATTGGATCAGCTGATTTGTTGATGGCGCTTCATTGTCGAGCGCATTTTCAGCCCTGATCCGAAAAATATTGGTTCGGGGGAAATCAGGGTAAGCCAACGCAAAACCGCCATAATCGGCAAAACTTGCAGTTCGCGATTCCTGCAAAACTTCCCAACGTGAAATTGCTTGCTGGATTGATGTCGGTTGCTGAGCAACCAGTGAATTGCCGCTGATTTGGCCAGAACTCTGGGCCATGCAAGGCCCCGACATAGCTGCCGAACTGAGGAAAATAAACGCGGTGAGGGCAATTGGATTGCCAAATGTACTTTTACGCATGCTGGACATTGTGCCAATTGGCTCCTTATCAGGCGCTGAACAGTGCCGCGGCGCGGTAACGCACGCCAGCGAATTCCGCTAGTGAGGCAAAAAAGAGGATTTGGACAATGTTTAGCGGATCGATTCCCGCTCTAGTGACTCCTTTTCGGGATGGATCGTTTGATGAAAGCTCCTTCCGTGAAATGGTTGACTGGCAAATAGAGCAGGGCAGCTCTGCGCTTGTGCCATGCGGCACAACGGGAGAGGCATCGACTTTATCCAATGCCGAGCATCATCGGGTGATCGAAGTGTGCATCGAACAGACCGCAGGTCGGGTGCCGATCATTGCAGGATGCGGGTCGAATGACACCAAAAACGCAGCGCTTCACATTAGCTTTGCGAAAAAGGCTGGCGCGGCTGCGGCGCTGTGCGTGGCGCCTTATTATAACCGCCCAAGCCAAACCGGTCTGCTCGCCCATTTCAGCTATTTGGCTGACAATTGCGGCCTGCCGATCGTGCTTTACAATGTTCCCGGCCGCACTGTTACCGATATTGCCCCGGAAACCACGATCGAACTGGCCAATCGGTTTCCGGAACAGATCATCGCAATCAAGGATGCCAGCGAAGATTTATCGCGCGTGGCAGACCACCGGATGGGAATTGGCCGGGATTTTTGCCAGCTTTCTGGTAATGATGAGCTTGCGCTGCCTTTTAATGCCGCGGGCGGCAAGGGCTGCATTTCAGTAACAGCCAATGTTGCACCGGCGCTGTGCGCTGAATTTCAGCAAGCTTGCGCAGACAACGATTTGGTTCGCGCGCGGGCGCTGAATGATCAGCTTTACCCGCTGCATTATGCAATGTTTTCAGATGCCAGTCCCGGCCCGGTCAAATACGCATTGAGCCGCGTGAAAACCGGGTTCTCGCCGGAGGTTCGCCTGCCGCTTTGCGAAAGCAATGAGGCATCGCGCAAAGCCGTCGACAAAGCGCTGGAGCATGCCGGATTGGTTTAGAGCGATACCCTATGGCCTGAACGGCGTGCTTTGATCAGTCCGCCGGGTTGTGTTCTTCAACAAATCTAACCGCAGCTTCCAACATTTGCCGCCGTGTTTCTGAGCGCGACAGCCAATGATCTTCGCCGTCCAGCGCGATCATTTCATGCGACTTGTCTGCATCATCCAATGCATCTGCCATTTTTGCAGAATGGCTGAAGGGAACCACGATATCATCGCGTCCGTGGATCAGCATGATCGGAGCATCGGCTTGTTCAGCATAGCGTAGCGGGGAAACATCGTTCCAACTGTTCCGGGGCCCCAATTGATCGAGCAATGCAGCCTTTGTCGTGCGTTCTCCGCCGCTGGCGCGGTAATCTTGTTGGTACATATCGGTGATGTCGCTAACCGGAGCGACGGCGACCGCGCAGCGATAGATATCTTGCTGCAAGGTCACGCCCGCTAGCGCCGCATACCCACCGTAACTCGCGCCAACGATGCAGGCGCGTGATGCGTCAACAATTCCAGCCTCAGCCAGAGCGGCAAGACCATCCGATTTGTCGCTTTGCATCTTGCGCCCCCATTGGCCAAATCCAGCCTGAGTGAACGCGTTTGACCTGCCAGTTGAGCCGCGGAAATTGGGTTGGAATACCGCATAGCCGCGCGATGCGTATGCCTGCGCCCACCAATCGAATGTCTCGGTATCATGGCTGTGGGGCCCGCCATGCGGCAACACGACCACCGGCAAATTCTTTGCCTCACGTCCCGGCGGCAATGTTAAAATGCCGTCCATTGCCATTCCATCGCTGGCTGTGAATTCAAATGTGGAGACGGCGCCCACATGTTCGGGTCCGACAGCTTGGCGTTCGTAAGCGATGGCGTTGGCGCGCTGAGCCCCGATATCGACCATGAACCAAGTGCCGCTATCTTGATCTCCGGTTGTCCGCACCAGCACTTGTTCAAGGTCGCTGGTCCAATCGCGCATCGCCATGTTCACGGTGGAAAAAGCGCTTCGCACTTGGCGGGCTTTTTCTTCGTATGCCTCATCCTGAAAAACCACACGGTCTTCGCGGCCGCGTTGGAGGTAACCAATCAAGTGCCCGGTCGAATCATCGAAATAGAGCCTTCGGATCCCGATACCGGGAAGAAATGGTCTGCGCTCTCCACCGGCCAAGGGCACTTCGTACCATTCTACCCCTTCTTCGTCTCGTTCTGACAACAGTACGGTGGAGCCATCAAAGCCGAGCCCGATCAGGCTGATCCTAGCGAGAGGATTTGTGCCGCTTGCGATTTCATCTCCGCTTGGTCCGCGCAGCCGCCAATTGCCAGATGTGGTTCGCAGTTGGAGCGTTGCAGCAATTTGACCATTGGCATCGATCAACCAATCTTTCTCTTCGTCAACGGCCGCTGCACCAGCCATTCTGTTAACGGAAAAATCTTGGAAATCGACCCGATAAAGATAGGGTCTTCCGTGATCAAAAACAAAACCCTGGCTGCTCGACCTGTCTAGCTCGATCGCGCCGTAAAATCCGTAATAGCGGCCATCGATTTCTCGAATTCCGTAATTGCCGACGATCGCATCCAGCAAATTTCTTTGATTGCCAAAGATCAATCCGGATCTTTCATTATCGACCAATGACAGAACTCGGCCGACAAAGAATTCTGCCTTGTCCGTCGTGAACCGGGCCGAGAGGTCTTCTGTCTGGCTTGTCACCAAAAGAATGGCATCGTCACCAACCCATTCGATGTCCCGAACTTTCATGTCTTCGACGCCCCAAGAAACGACGAGCTCGGTTTGGTTTTCGATGATCAAGATTGTGCGAATGCCCTCAACCTTTGTGAGGACCGCAACGTGGCTACCCGACTCTGAAAGTGATGCCATTTCGACATCCGGTAGGTCACCATAGACAGAAATCGGCAATTGTTCTGCCGTTTGAGCAGTCGATGCTTCCTGCGCGAAGGCAGCAGAAAGTGGTGTGTTCAAATAAAGAGCAGTTGCAGCTGCTAAAGCGACCATACGCATATTGTTAAGCCCCTGTCCCGAAGCATTGCAGGGACGACAAAGCAATTCTGGCCAAGCCACCTGCGACGCTTAGCCATCATCGCCAAATAAAACTCAAAATCAAGTCTTTGTAACGAAGCTTTGCGAAATGAGCGCAAACGCTTACATGGCATTCCCATGGCAAGACCGAAACCACAGACCTTTGATAAGCAGAAAAGCGTCGCCGAAAACCGGCGCGCGCGGTTTGATTATCATATCGAAGATCGCGTCGAAGCGGGTCTTGCCTTGCAAGGGACCGAAGTGAAGGCTTTGCGCGCGGGAGAAGCAAGCATTGCCGAAAGCTATGCCGAAGTGCGCGACAACGAAGTTTGGCTGATCAATGCCAATATTCCCGAATACAGCCACGGCAACCGTTTGAACCATCAGCCGCGCCGTCCCCGAAAGCTGCTGTTGACCGCGCGCGAGATTGGGAAGCTGTTTGGAGCGGTTGAACGCAAAGGCATGACGCTGGTCCCGCTTTCGATCTATTTCAATGGTCAGGGCAGAGCGAAAGTCGAGTTGGCGCTGGCCAAGGGTAAACAAGCGCATGATAAGCGCGCCGGAATAAAAGAGCGCGATTGGAAGCGGGATAAAGCCCGTTTGATGCGCGAAAAAGGGTGATCTGCCGCAGTTTCGCGGGATCGCATTTCAATAAAGCACGGGCAATTCACAAGATCGCGATTCACCCACTGGTCAGACCAATAATGCTACCCATATGCAGATCATGGCCGTTAAACTGCTCTTTGCCGAACCAAGCTTGCACCCGCGAGCCATAGGGAGCAAAGGCAAAGCCCGTAATACCTCAACGTTCGATCCAAGGTCCAAGTGATGAAACCCGAGCGAAGAAAGACCTGGGCAGCGGATACGATCCGCCGTTACATGCCTTCGCGCGAAGAGATGGCGCGGAACAAATTTCTTGCGCCGTTTGCTCATCGATTTCTTTCTCCAGAATTGTGGCGTTTTACCAGACGATCGGTTCCTCGCGGTGTTGCGCTGGGCCTGTTTGCGGGATTTATCATTCCGGTCGGCCAGATTTTTCTGGCGGCCTTTTTGGCGCTGCCGGCCCGGGCGAATGTTCCCTTGGCCGCGATGGTCACCTTCATCACCAACCCGTTCACTTTTCCATTTTGGATTGTGATTGCAAACAAGGTTGGCGAGCTGACGCTAAACCTTGATGCGGAATTGGGCGGTATCGCGAATGACGAGCTGGAAAGCGGCCGCTTGAGCTGGCTCGTTGATTTGTTTCAGCTGGCCGGGGTCACCGCATTTGGGTTTGTCGTGCTCGCAATTGTCTCGGCATCATTGGGATACCTTATATCCGGGGCGGTATGGCGAGTTCTGGTTGCTCGCCGCCGTGCAAAACGCTTGCGTTTGATGGAAGCTCGGCTCGACCAACGATTGAATGCCAAGTAGTAGAAGCGCTGGCCGCGAAGTGGCCATGCCGAGCAATCTTAGAGCTGCTCTCGACCTGCCGGAGATTATGGTCTGCATATGAAAGCGATTTTGCGGGGAAACGACGTCAACCGTCTGTTGATGGCAGGTCTTGCTGCCGCGCTCGCATTGAGCGCGATAGTGTTGTGGCTGGCGACAGGCGAGCCAGCGCTGGGATTTTCGTTCGCGCTTGGGCTGCTGGTATTGTTGGCAGGCGCTTATGTGTTTGACCGCATCAGGTCAGAGCCGGTCACTGCGATTGAAACCAATCCTGATTGGTCGGTTACGATTGCTGCGATTGAGGCTGATGGCGCGGCGATTGCGATAACCGATCGTGCCAATCGTTTGGTCTGTGCAAATTCGCGCTTTGTTGAAGGGTTCGGCATTGGCGCTGCGCCACCTGCTATGGCGTTGGACCGGCCAGGCCTTGAGGCGATGACGCGGCTGGCGCGCGAGGTTTGGCGCGATGGCACTGGAACGTTGGATGCATTGCCCGGGATTGTTGACGGGCCGCCATGGAGCGTCACGGTTGAGCGGGCAGGGCGCGGCGAAGATCACCTGATTTGGCGGTTCCGCAGAAATGAGCCAGCGGTTCAAGATGTGCTGAGTGAGATTGACCTTACCGGTTTGTTTGGCAGCATGTTGAGCCGGGCAGGAATTGAAACCGCGGTCACCTATTCCGATGGTTCGATCAAAGCGGTCAGCGCCGGATTTGCAGAACGCGCGATTGGCGATGCGGATGCGACCATGGCGGGGCAGGATTTTGTGTCCTTCCTTCGCTCTGATGAGCGCGACCGCATCTTTTTCGCTCGCGAAGGGCGCGGGGGAACACCGCAAACGCTGATCCATGTGCCGCTGGAAGATACCGGCATGCGCCACAGTTCGGGCCCTGATGAAGGGCCTTCTCTGATGCTGCTGGTCGATAGCGGCGTTGGCATTGGCAGCGGCTGGGATGGATCCTCGCAAGCGGGAGTCGCGCAGCTCGACGCATTGCTCGCACAGCTTCCACTGGGCCTTGCGATGACAGATCGCGATGGACGCTTCCTGTTTTGCAACGAGGCATTTCTTCGTTCGGTTGATCGCGAAGGCAAAGGATTGCCAGCCTTCCCAACCGATCTGGTTGTGCGCGAAGATAAGGCGGCGCTATCTGATGCGGTGCGTAGAAACGGTCGCGGCCCCGCGATGAGCGGCAATATGGCTGTGCGTTTGGGGATTCAGCCAAACGAACCGGTTTCTCTCGGCCTGGCTGGTGTGCGCGGTTTGGGAGAAGCGGCGGTGCTGCTGAGCCTGACCGATTCGAGCGAAGAAACACAGTTGAAGCGGCAGGTTGCTCAGGCCACGAAAATGCAGGCCGTTGGTCAGCTTGCGGGCGGCGTAGCGCATGATTTCAACAATGTTCTGACTGCGATTATCGGCACCTGTGATCTGATGCTGTTGCGGCACACGCCCGGTGACAGCGATTATGATGACATCCAGCAAATTCGCGCCAATTCCAATCGCGCTGCGTCGCTAACCCGGCAATTGCTGGCATTTTCTCGGCAGCAAACCTTGCGGCCAGAGATTCTGCAATTGCCCGACGTGGTGAGCGAAGTTGGCCCGCTGATCAAACGGCTGCTGGGTGAGAAAATCCGATATTATGTGCAGCATGATCGCGATCTTGGTGCCGTTCGCGCCGATCCGCAACAGCTTGAACAAGTGATCATGAACCTGGCGGTGAATGCGCGCGATGCGATCCAGTCTCGCGAAAGCAACAATGGCAGCGGCAGAATTTCGCTTCTGACGCGCAGCTTGCAGGCAAAGGAAGTGATCAAGCTGGGCTCAGAAATTTTGCCCGCAGCAGATTACACCGTGCTTATCGTGCAAGACACCGGAGGCGGGATCCCTGCCGATGTCATCCCGAAACTGTTCGAACCATTTTTCACGACCAAAGAACAAGGCAAAGGCACCGGGCTGGGGCTTTCAACCGCATACGGTATTGTCAAACAATCAGGCGGCTTCATCTTTGTCGACAATGTCAAAGACAGCGATGGGAACACCACCGGCGCGCGCTTTACAATCTATTTCCCTGTGCATGCCGGCGAAATGCCCAAACCGCGCGAAATTGCCCCTCCTGAACCGACCGCCGAATGGTCCGTTGGCGGGCGCATTCTGTTGGTCGAGGATGAGGATATGGTGCGTGCGGTTGCTGACCGCGCATTGGCCCGAGCTGGCTATGAAGTAACCGCATGCCCTGGCGGCGAAGAAGGCTTGGCGGAGATTTCCAAAGGCACAGAATTTGATCTTATTGTAAGTGATGTTGTGATGCCGGGCATGGATGGTCCGGCGATGGTGAGAGCGATCAGACAGCGGCTGCCAGACATGCCGGTTTTGTTCATGTCCGGCTATGCTGAGGAGCAATTGCGCAAGGATATTGATATCCCTGATATGCACTTCATTGCCAAACCATTCAGCGTCCAATCGATTGGCGACAAGGTTGGTGAGGTGATGCGATCAGTCAAACCAAGTTCATGAATTTGAACGATTAAGCTCCATTTTTTTGGGTTTTGAAGATTTGATCTAACTACCATTTCAGCCCGTTCATCGCGGATACAGAGCAGACTGCCATTTTTATTGGCGGGTTATATGGGAGCTGGGTGATGAAGGCAGTTAAGCTTGGATTGGTTTTGGGGATGAGCGCACTTGTGACGAGTGCAGCGTCGTCTCAGTCTCTTCCGGATCCGGATGAAAGCGCGCAAGGTGATGTTGCGGTAACGATCTACAACAACAATCTGGCGCTGGTGCAAGATGTGCGGCAATTGGATATCCGCAATGGCCGCAGCAGAGTTGAATTTCCCGATGTCTCGGCGAACATTCAGCCACAAACGCTCAGCTTCTTTGCCCCCAACACTACAATTATTGAGCAGAATTTTGACTTCGATCTGCTGACCCCAACCAAGATGATGGAAAAGGCGATCGGGCAAACCGTAACCTTGCTCCGCACCAACCCAGCAACCGGCCGCGAAACGCGAGAGCGCGCAAGAGTGCTTTCGACCGCTGGCGGAGTTGTTGTTCAAATCGGTGACCGGATTGAGGTTTTGCGCGATGATGGCCTGCCAGTGCGCGTGATTTTTGATCGTGTGCCGCCAAACTTGCGGGCGCGGCCAACTTTGTCGGTCAATCTTGATAGCTCAAGCAGCGGGCGCCGCCCGGTTTCCATTCGCTATCTGACCGGCGGGCTTGGTTGGAGCTCTGACTATGTCGCGCTCTACAACGAAGCAACCGACAGCATAGATATGCAAGGCTGGGTGACCTTGACCAACAACACCGGCACGACATTCCACCGCGCCAACACGCTGCTTGTCGCTGGCAATCCAAGTAGCAGGGGCAGCCGGCGGAGCAGCAATCGCGTCTTAGTGCGCCCTGGCACCGAAACCGCCAATCGTGAACAATTGGGCGATTTCTATCTCTACCCAATCACCGCGCGCACCACGATTGCGAATGCGCAAACGAAGCAAGTTAGCTTCCTTGATGTGCAAGGCGTTCCTGCGCGAAAGATCTATTCACGCAATGTTGGCTGGCTTTCAAACGATTCTCAGCCGATTAATGTGACGAGTGCAATTTCATTCTCGACTTCGCGCGATCAGGGATTGGGTGATGCGCTGCCCGCGGGCACGGTGCGTTTCTATCAACGCGACAGCCAAGGCACCCCGCAATTCATCGGTGAAAACGGAATTGGCCACACGCCGATGGGCAGCGAGCTATCGCTCGTAACCGGAAACGCGTTTGATATCTTTGTTCAATCTGAAGTTGAAAAACGTGAAGTGCTCACACGCTCTCAATGGGAGCAGAGCGCCCGTTTTCGAGTGATTGAGGAAGGTGAGGTTACACGTGAAATTGAGGCTGAGCGCCGGACAAATACCAATTTCTACCGCACGACGATGCGGTACACTTTGACCAATGCCAAATCGACACCGATCGAGGTGGATTTGACGCAAAGCGGATTGAACCGCTTTTATTGGGCGCGCGATTTTCGCGTCGTCAACGAAGATGTGACCGGTGAGCAAATCAATTCGGACCGGCGAAAATGGGCAATCTCAGTGCCTGCAAATGGCACGCGGGTTGTGCGTGTGACTTTCGAAACGCGTTACTGATCGGGCGGCGAGGCGGCTATGCGCTCCATCGCACTATTCGCGCTAGCTCTGGCGGCGCTTGGCCCTGCGGCTGCGCAGGAGGCTTCGCAAACGGGTGAAGCCCCTAGGCAACAGGCTGAACCAGCGCGCCAAGTGGTAGAGGCGTCCGCGCCGAATGATCTTTCTGTCACGATTTATCGCGATCCAAATCGCCAGTTGGGTCAGGAGATAAATATCAGTTGGCCTCGCGGTTTCGCGATGATCAGCGAGACGCGCACGGTCACATTGCCTGCAGGCCGATCGACGATCCGTTTCGATGGCGTGGCAGAGGGGATGGTTGGCGTCAGCGCGATCGTTACCGGGCTGCCGGGCGGCACGATTGAGAAGAACCGCAACGCAGAATTGTTGTCACCTGCCGCTCTGGTCAATGGATCATTGGGCAATCGCGTTACCATTACACGGACCAATCCGGCCACGGGAGAAGAGGTTGCGACCAATGCCGTTGTGCGGACCCGCGCAGATGGCGGCTTGGTTTTGCAATCGGGGCAGGACTATGAGGCCGTGCGCTGTGCTGGATTGCCCGAACGGCTGACGTTTGATGGTGTGCCAGCTGGGCTTTCCGCCAATCCGGTGTTTTCAATTGATACGCAGGATACCAGTGGCGGCACCTATGAAGTTACGCTCACATACCTGGCGTGGGGTTTTGATTGGCAGGCAAATTACGTCGCGACATTGACCGGTCCTGAGGGAAGCAATGAGAGCCGAAATGGCGATGCGTTTAATCTTCACCTTTTAAGCTGGCTGACAGTTTTAAACGACAATGGCCAAAGCTTTGATGATGCAGAGCTGCTGGTGATCGCGGGCACTCTCAACGTCGAGAGCGATTTCGAAGAATTGGCCGAAGCGCCGGTGGCTCAGCCGCTGCGATTAACCTGCTATCCGATTGGCAGCACCGCGGCGGGATCCCCTGTTAATCCGGTTGCCTCCGGAGCGCTTGGCTACGAATCCGATCGGAGGCACGATCAAATTGTCGTGACTGCTCAAAGAGTGCGCTCGGAAAGCGTGATGGATATTCCTGTATCATTCACGGCGGTGGCGGCCGCTGAAGTTCTTGAGGCAACCGAGGAGCAGCTTGGTGATCTCAAATTATACCGTGTTCCGGAACGGGTGAATGTGTCTGCCCAGGGGCTTAAGCAAATTGCCTTTCTCAATCGCCACGAGGTTGAAGGGCGTTACCTCTATCGTGCATATTGCAGCCCGTATGATTGGCAAGCCAGCGGCCAGAGCTTGAGCCCGGCTGGTATGTTGCTTGTGACCAAGAATGAGGCTGAGATGGGGTTGGGCATCGCTTTGCCTCAGGGCGCAATGTCGCTGTTCGAACCCAGCATGTATGGCCCGCAATTGGTCGCGCAGACTGATTTGCGGGATTATGCCGAAGGGCAGGATGTTGAACTTGCCATCGGCGACAGCAATCAGGTTTTTGCGCAATGCAATCGGGAAAGCGCGGTTGAACCCGATGATGAAGGCCAAAGCTGGATAAATATGCGCACTAATCTCAACAATGCCAATTCGCATGAGGTCCGTATTCGTATGGTGCTGGGCGAATCGGGGGAATGGGATGTTCGCTGGCCACGCGCGCGAAGCTTCACCAAAGATGGCGAAATCGTCGTCGAATTGACGCTTGCGGCGAATTCAACCCGCGAGTTTGATTGGCGGATGCGCCGAGCGCGCTGAGCGCAAATTTGCAGTAATTCTGCGGTGTTGAGGGCCGTTTATGCAGTTCAAGAAGCTCGCTTAGAAAAAATATTTCGTTCCACTCTTGTTCTCTTGGAACAAATCAGATACAAAATGGTCCAACATCAACGTTTAGGGCGCGGTCGATAACCTTTCACCGACCCTAGGCAAGCGAAGGAGGCCGTGCGATGTCAGCAAATCTGAAGCTCGTAGAAAAAGGAAAAGACGTGGACCGTCAAAAGGCGCTCGACGCTGCGCTTGCACAAATTGATCGTGCCTTTGGCAAGGGATCAGCGATGAAGCTCGGCTCGAGAGAGGCGATGAATGTTGAATCGATCCCAACCGGATCGCTTGGGCTGGATATTGCACTTGGAATTGGTGGCTTGCCTAAAGGCCGCGTGATCGAAGTGTATGGGCCGGAAAGCTCCGGTAAAACGACGCTGGCACTGCATGTGATTGCAGAGGCGCAGAAGGCGGGCGGCACAGCGGCATTCGTGGATGCCGAACATGCTCTCGATCCTGTCTATGCCAACAAGCTGGGCGTTGATATTGATGAATTGATCGTCTCGCAGCCCGATACGGGTGAACAGGCGCTTGAGATTACCGACACTCTGGTTCGTTCGAATGCGGTGGATGTGTTGGTGATCGATTCGGTCGCAGCGCTAGTCCCCCGTGCGGAAATTGAAGGCGAGATGGGCGATTCCCATGTTGGCCTTCAGGCACGGCTTATGTCCCAATCTTTGCGCAAGTTGACCGGATCGATCAACCGTTCGAAATGTATGGTGATCTTTATCAATCAGCTGCGAATGAAGATCGGCGTGATGTATGGTAATCCGGAAACGACGACGGGTGGCAATGCGCTGAAATTCTATTCGTCTGTGCGGCTTGATATTCGCCGCACCGGCCAGATCAAAGATCGCGATGAGGTGATCGGCAATTCGACCCGTGTGAAGGTGGTCAAGAACAAGGTTGCCCCACCATTTAAGCAGGTCGAATTTGATATCATGTATGGTGAAGGAATTTCGAAAGTTGGCGAAATTCTTGATCTTGGTGTGAAGGCCGACATTGTAGAGAAATCGGGTAGCTGGTTCTCTTATGACAGTGTTCGCATTGGTCAGGGGCGTGAAAACTCGAAGACCTATCTCAAAGAAAATCCCGAAATTTGCAGCCAGTTGGAAGCCGCTATTCGCGGCCGGACCGACGAGGTTGCCGAGGAAATGATGACAGGGCCGGACGCGGAACCTGACAGCTGATCCTCAAGCGGGCAGCAGCTTGGCTGCGCTCGGAAGACCGGAAAGCCGATGCGGACCTTGCCCCCTTGGTCGCGTCGGCTTTTCTGCGTCTTTCGCATGCGATATTGCGGATGCTCGTTGAAGGATTTTCTTCGCCTAAGGCGTCTCAATCCTTGTCGCTCGTCAATCGATTGCCTAACTGCATAAAGCTATGACTTCGACCAACGATATACGTCGCTCATTTCTCGACTTTTTCGAGGCTGCTGGCCATGCGCCGGTGCAAAGTGCGCCGCTTGTTCCGTACAACGATCCGACATTGATGTTTGTTAATGCCGGGATGGTGCCGTTCAAGAACGCTTTTACTGGCCTGGAGACCCCGCCAGCTGCGCGTGCAACCTCGTCGCAAAAGTGCGTGCGGGCAGGGGGCAAGCACAACGATCTCGACAATGTCGGATACACCGCGCGGCATCACACCTTCTTTGAAATGCTCGGAAATTTTTCATTCGGCGATTATTTTAAGGAAGAGGCGATCCATCACGCGTGGTCGCTGCTGACTGGTGAATGGGGCTTGTCTGCGGATAAGCTGACCGCAACGGTCTATCACACGGATGATGAAGCTTTTGATCTGTGGCGCAAGATTTCCGGCCTTCCTGAAGAGCGGATCATTCGCATTCCCACCAACGACAATTTTTGGTCGATGGGTGATACGGGGCCATGCGGTCCGTGTTCTGAAATATTCTATGATCATGGCGATCACATCCCTGGTGGGCCTCCGGGCAGCCCGGATGAAGATGGCGATCGGTTTGTCGAGATATGGAATCTCGTCTTCATGCAATATGATCAAAAAGCCGGAGGTGATCGTTCGGACTTGCCCAAACCTTCGATCGATACTGGCATGGGGTTGGAGCGCATCGCCGCAGTGATGCAGGGCGTGCACAACAATTACGATACCGATACATTCAAGGCGCTCATTTCGGCATCAGAAGGCTTGATCGGGGTCACAGCTGATGATCAGAATGTCGCCAGTTTGCGAGTGATCGCCGATCACCTGCGGTCGACCAGTTTCCTGATGGCGGACGGTGTTTTGCCATCAAATGAGGGGCGCGGATATGTGCTGCGCCGGATTATGCGCCGCGCGATGCGACATGCCCATTTGCTGGGCGCGAGTGATCCGTTGATGTATCGGCTCGTGCCGTCATTGGTGGCGGAAATGGGCCAAGCCTATCCAGAGCTTTCGCGCGGGCAGGCACTGATACAGGAGGTGCTGGAACGGGAAGAAACACAATTCCGCAGAACCTTGGCCAAAGGTTTGAAATTGCTGGATGAAGCGACCGGCGACATGGGCGAAGGCGGCGAGTTGGACGGTGAGACCGCGTTCAAGCTCTATGACACTTATGGCTTCCCGTATGATTTGACCGAAGACGCGCTGCGAACGCGCGGTATTGGCGTTGATCAAGCGGGTTTTGATGCCGCAATGGGCCGGCAAAAAGAAGCCGCCCGCGCGGCGTGGAAAGGATCAGGCGAAGCGGCTTCCGGCGAAGTTTGGTTCGACATTGCCGAGCGTGAAGGTGCCAGTGAATTCACCGGATATAGCGCAACCTCGGGAGAGGGAACGGTGGTGGCCATTGTGAAAGACGGCGCCGAGGTGCCATCTGTGAAGGTAGGCGACAGCGCTGTCTTGCTGACCAATCAAACTCCATTTTACGGTGAAAGCGGCGGGCAGACCGGCGACACTGGCTCTATCAGCACGCCTGCTGGTTTTGCTGCCGATGTATCTGACACGGCAAAACCGCTGGGCCGGCTGCATGCGCATCAGATTGAAATTACCGCTGGCGAAGTGTCTATCGGTGACAATGTCCATCTCGACGTGGATGTCGCGCGCCGCGCGCAGATCCGCGCCAATCACTCGGCCACACATTTGGTTCACGCCGCATTGCGCGGCCGTTTGGGTGATCATGTCACGCAGAAAGGTTCAATGGTCGCAGATGACCGCTTGCGGTTCGATTTCTCTCATCCAAAGCCGCTTGATGGAGAGGATGTTGCCGCGATTGAGGCGGCAGTGAACGCAGAAATTTTGGCGAATGAACCGGTTTCAACCCGGCTAATGAGCCCCGATGAGGCGGTTGAGGCCGGTGCATTGGCGCTGTTCGGCGAAAAATACGGCGATGAAGTGCGGGTGCTCGCGATGGGGCGGGATAATGCTGATGGCCGGTCTTACTCGGTTGAATTGTGCGGCGGCACTCATGTTCGCGCAACCGGCGATATCGGCGTGTTCCGGATTGTTTCAGAAAGCGCGGTTTCCTCTGGCGTGCGCCGCATCGAAGCTTTGACCGGCGAAGCGGCGCGCCGCTGGCTTGTGGATCGTGAAGACGCGTTGAAAGCGGCTGCCGGTGCAATCCGGGCGACCCCCGAAGAAGTGCCGGGCCGCGTTGCTGCATTGCTGGATGAACGCAAACGGCTTGAGAAAGAATTGGCCGAAGCCACTAAGGCGCTCGCTTTGGCGGGCGGGGCTGGCGATGGCGGCGGTGAAAAGGCCGCTGATGAAGATATTGGCGGGGTCACATTCAGCGGTCAGGTGCTTGAGGGATTGAATCCCAAAGAACTGCGGCCTTTGCTTGATGAGGCGAAGCAGAGAATTGAGTCCGGAATTGCTGCCGCGGTTGCGGTGAATGAAGGCCGCGCAGCGATTGCTGTGGCGGTGACCGATGATCTGTCTGATCGCTTTGATGCGATTGCTTTGGTTCGTGCCGGGGTAGAGGCGCTGGGCGGTAAGGGCGGTGGCGGCCGACCTGATATGGCCCAAGGGGGCGGGCCCGATGGCAGCAAGTCCAATGCGGCCATTGATGCCGTTCGCGAGGTTATCAGGGGTATTTGAGCGCTGCGCAGCGCGCTTTTTGACTTGCAGATTGCTGTGTTTCGTATCGCGAGCGGGATTGTGATCGATCGGCGCTAACCATCGATTGTGCTGGTGCGCAATTTTGGCCGATGCTCCAGCTCCCCATCACGCTCCAAACGTTCGCGATATTCGTCTCGCTTCTCATGAATTGAGGCGATCACCGGCCCCATCGGCACACCGATATCGACCAGAACGGCCTCTGAAAGTTGGAGCGAACTTTCCAAGGTTTCTGGCACAGCATGGCTTGCCCCTGCGCGAAACAATTCTGCGGCATGATCAGTGTCACGGGCCCGCGCAACGATAAGCAGATCGGGATGATCTTTGCGCAATTTCGCCACCAAACGTTGCGCGAGCACTGGCTCATCCATGGTGAGTACAATTGCGGGCGAGGATTCGATGCCCAATCGAGATAAAGCATCGCCGCGCGCCGCATCTCCGAAAGTCGCCCGATAACCTTCACGTTTGGCCGATTCGATCAGATCCGCATCGGAATCGAGCGCGACATAGGGTTTGTCATGCGCCGCAAGCATATCGGCAATGAGCAAACCGACCCGGCCCGCACCGATGATGATTGTGCGGGGATCGCCTTCATCTTCAATTGGCAATTCGGGAGTTGGCTCAACTCTGCGGGCGATGATGCGCCCAAGCCGCGCGAGAAGCGGGGTCACCGTCAGGCCGATTGCGGTGACGATTTGCCAGAATTGTGCGGTGCCCGGTTGGATCAACATCGCGCTGGATGCCGCCGCCAGTACAATCAAAGTTGTCTCGCTGGGGCTGGCCATAAGAATGCCTGTCTCAGCAGCAGTGCTGCGGCGGGCGCCCATCAATCGTAGCAACACCCCGGTGACCACCGATTTGAACACCAGCACCATGATCGCCGCGATCAGAATTGCAGTTAAATTGCCCCAGATTGTGGTGAGATCGATGCTCATCCCAACGGTGATCAAAAACACACCCAGCGCGAGTCCTTTAAACGGCGCCATGATGGCTTCGACTTCGTTGTGATATTCGGTTTCCGCAATCAGGAGGCCTGCGATCAATGCACCCACTATTGGCGATAAACCGGCGATCCCGGTCGCTAGACTTGCGCCGATAACAACCAGCAAGGATGCGGCGAGGAACAATTCGGGGCTTTTTGCGCGGGCGGCGAGGGCAAACAGGCGGGGAAGGGCGATCCTTCCGAACACCAGCAGAGCGATGATAACTGCCGCCCCCTGCCACAATGTATCGAACAGACCGGCGAGACCTTCCTCCTGCGCAAACGGAGCCAGCGCGCCGAGCAAGAAGATGATCGGGACGATCATGATGTCTTCGAACAACAGCATCGACAAAGCGGCGCGGCCGACCGGCGATTTGGTGCCGGAAATCGGCAATACGATGGCGGTGGAGGAAAAAGCGAGGGCAAACCCCAGCGCGATGGCGCCGGTCCAATATTGGCCGAGCATGGCCAGGAACATCGCAATCGCAGAGCCGATGACGAGCAGCTCAAGCGCGCCGAGCCCGAATACCAATCTGCGCAATTGCCATAATCGGTTGAAGGAAAGCTCCAGCCCGATAGCAAACAGCAGCAGAATTATCCCAAGTTCGGCAAACGGCTCCAGCCCTTCCGGGTCGGATATCGTGACATGGCCCAGCCAAGGATATTCATACACCAGACTGCCTAGGCCAAAGGGGCCAACCGCGATCCCGATCAGGATGAAGCCGATCACTGGCGTGATACGAAACCGGATGAAGACAGGAATCACCAGTCCCGCCGCGCCAAGGATGACCAGCGCGTCTGACAACATAGGTGATGGAGAAAGTTCGCCCGCCATAATGAGTGGGCTTAACGCGGCGCTACGGGAGTGTCACCCGAAAGCGCCGCGCAATTTTCGTATTACAATTCGGCTCGCGCCAAATTTGCGATCAAGAAGTCATCTCTTTTTCGAGATTGGTCACAATCGCTTCAAAGAATTGCTCTGTGGTCAGCCAGTTTTGGCTAGGACCGATCAGCAGCGCCAGATCCTTTGTCATCGATCCGTTTTCGACTGTCTCAATGCAAACCCGCTCTAGTGTTTTGGCAAACTCGACCACTTCGGGTGTGTCATCAAACTTGCCGCGATACATCAGGCCGCGTGTCCAAGCGAAGATCGATGCGATCGGGTTGGTCGATGTCGCTTTGCCTTGTTCGTGCTGACGGAAGTGGCGGGTGACAGTGCCGTGCGCTGCTTCCGCTTCAACTGTTTTGCCATCAGGCGTCATCAAAACGCTGGTCATCAATCCCAGCGAGCCAAACCCTTGGGCGACAGTGTCTGACTGCACATCACCATCATAATTCTTACAAGCCCAAACGAACTTGCCGCTCCATTTCAGCGCGGCTGCGACCATGTCATCAATCAGGCGGTGCTCATAAGTGATGCCCGCGGCTTCAAATTTCTCGGCGAATTCCGCTTCGTAAATTTCTTGGAACAGGTCTTTAAACCGGCCATCATACGCTTTCATGATGGTGTTCTTGGTCGACAGATAGACAGGCCATTTACGATCGAGGCCGTAATTCATTGAGGCACGAGCGAATGAGCGGATGGAATCATCCAGATTGTACATCGCCATCGCAATGCCTGAGCTTTCAAATTCGAACACTTCCAGATCGAGGTTGGTGCCATCTTCGCCTTCATAAACGAGGCGCAGTTTACCAGGGCCGGGAATGAGTGTGTCGGTTGCGCGATATTGATCGCCGAAAGCATGGCGGCCAACAACAATTGGATCGGTCCAGCCGGGCACAAGGCGCGGCACATTGTCGATCACGATCGGTTCACGGAACACCACACCGCCCAAGATATTGCGGATCGTGCCATTGGGGCTGCGCCACATTTTCTTAAGGCCAAATTCTTCAACGCGTGCTTCGTCTGGCGTGATCGTCGCGCATTTAACGCCAACGCCATATTGCTTGATCGCCTCTGCCGCGTCGATGGTGATTTGATCGTCGGTTTCGTCACGCTTCTCAATCGACAGATCATAATATTTCAGATCAATATCAAGATAAGGCAGGATCAACCGTTCGCGGATCCATTGCCAGATGATCTTTGTCATTTCATCGCCATCAAGTTCGACGACTGGGTTTTTGACCTGAATTTTTTGCATATTTGCCCTGCTTATTTTTGAATATCCGGGAGGAATTGATTGCGCGCGCTTTAGCAGAGGTAAGGCGGCTTGCAAGGTGGGGAGGCTGTCTAGGCGTGTTAGCGCCGCCTGGCCGGGTGCCATTGTGGGATGACGGCGGGGCGAAGGGGCGCCATTCCCGCGCCAAAAAACACTAGAATTCTGGGAAGCTGATGGTGGGCGTAGAGAGAGTTGAACTCCCGACCCCTGCAATGTCAATACAGTGCTCTACCACTGAGCTATACGCCCGCACCATCAATCCAGCTGCGTTTCTTCCGCAGCGGAGCGGCGCATTAGCGCGGGGCATTCAATCGTGCAAGCGATTCGGACATAACAATGTGCAAGCGCGAAGCGCAGTCTGAAGGATCAGAGCGTGGCTTCTTGTTGCTCTTCGAAAACACGCTCAACCTCAAGCACCAAATCGCGCAGATGAAATGGCTTCGAAAGCACTTTGGCATGCGGTTGTTCGCGGCTTGCGCGCAATGTCACAGCGGCAAAACCCGTGATAAACATCACTTTGGTTCGCGGGCTCACTTCTGCGCATTTTTGCGCGAGCTCGATCCCATCCATTTCCGGCATCACAATGTCAGAAAGCAGCAGATCGAAATGTTCCGCTTCAAGCAATGGCAAGGCTTCGGTGCCGCGATCGACCGATTTTACCTCATAGCCCGCATTGATAAGCGCGCGTTCGAGATAATGACGCATCGCTTCTTCGTCTTCAGCGAGGAGAATACGGGGGGCTGTGCTTGAGTTCATGATTGTTCGCCTAGCACCATTCGCTTAAGAAATCTTTCCTTGCTTCTCCGTTGACCTGCTTTGAGACATCTGTTCGGCGGATTCCTAGTTTTTGACAGCAGATCAGAATGCAGGCAGCACCATCACAGCAATGACATTGGACAAATTCCCAAATTCTGATTCGCAGCTTCATAGTGGTGGAGCCATCGGTGATGGAGCGGACAGGGATTCGCTCGGCCCGGCATTTACATATTCCAGACCCAAATCGCTGCCGCTGCCGGTGTTGATTGCCGTGCCGCATGCGGGGCGCGCTTACCCTGCAAAACTCCTATCCAAAATGCGAAATGCGAAGGCCAGTGCGCTGAGATTGGAAGACAGGTTCGTTGATCTGGTTGGCAAAAAGATCGCCCGGCAAACGAGTTCTGGCCTGCTGATTGCGCACGCACCGCGCGCTATGTTGGATTTGAACCGCGCCCGCGATGATGTGGATTGGACGATGATTTCTGGCGCAGCCCGGCCCGGGCCAGCTCATTCGCAAGCCAATCGCCGCGCGAGAAGCGGGCTGGGGCTCGTGCCGCGGCGTTTGCCTGGGTCTGGCGATATTTGGAATTCGCGGCTTGAAGCGGCCGAGCTTGAAGACCGCATTCAAGATATTCACCGGCCATACCATTCCTTCCTTGCGCGTGAGCTGGAATATATTCGCGAACAATGGGGGGCTGCGCTGCTGATCGATTTGCATTCAATGCCGCCCCTTCGCCGCAAGAATGGCCAGATGCGCAACACCGATATTGTGATCGGCGATCGGTTCGGCGGTTCGTGCGATAGCTCATTGGTGTCGCGCGCTTTGGGATATCTGGACCGCCAAGGTGTGGAGACCGCGCACAATCAGCCATATTCGGGCGGATATGTATTGGATCAGCATTCAGCGCCAACGCGCGGCTTGCACGCGATCCAGATCGAAGTATGCCGATCCACCTATTTGGACGAAAATTTGGTCGAGCCGGGTTCTGGGCTGGGGCAAATGGCAGAAATCCTCGCCGGCCTGGTGAGGGAACTTGCCCGTGCTACCTCTCGATTGGGCGATGCAGGGCAGATGTGTCAGGCTGCGGAATAATCGCAAGAATTCCCAAGAAACCGCTGATTTTCATAAAAAAACCACCCCACGCATAGCGTGAGGTGGCCAAGTTCAGGGAGGTGGCGCCTCTCGGCGCATTTATCCAGACGAATTATGAGGGGGAATTCATCTGGAATTCTCTAGATAGTCGTTGACGAGGGCTGGTTCAAGCCTGCCCATCGCCAAATTCGACCACTATTCAAACCACAATCGATCAATTCACTTTGGCATCCGCAGGCGGCGCTTCAGGCACTTTGCCCATTGCGGTTTGACGTTCAAACAAAGTGCGCATCAAATTGAGCGAGAACATGTGCGCATAGATCAGCACAATCATGCCGTTCTTGTTCAGCGCTTCCAATGTTTCGATTGGCAGTTCGCGCAATTTCTTTTCATCGACCATGCGGAACCCGCGATAAACGAATGGCTTATCCGGATTGTCATTGCGTGTGATCGCGATTTCGCCGTCCATCAGAATGTCGAGCTTTTTGAGCTCGTCCAGAAATGCGCGGGTGCGCTGGCCCGATTCTTCGAACTTGCTGCAAAATTCGAGCACGCTTTTGGTGTAATCGGTCGACTCGCCATCTTTATCGAACAGCGCGTTGCCTTCTTTGTGCTTACCGACAACGCCGATGCTTGGGTCAAAGCACAAAGACAGTTCTTCTGAACCTTCTTGAAGCTTTGCCAGCATGAACGGGAAACGGCGGACATAGGCGGGGACATAGACGTCGTTGATCATCTTGTTGTCTTCACCGATGAAGGTGTTCACGCCTTCATTCAGACCCATCAATGCGATCGGCAGCGGGTTTTCGCCGGCTGTAAATACGATCGGATAATTGCGCTGAGCGTCAACAAATTCGTCAACCGTCAAAGGAATTGCGTGTGTTTCCGCCAGAAAAGCGGCGTCATCAAAAGGTTTGACCTTCCAATCCTTATGCTCGCGGCTGTTGAGCGGGAGCAGGTCTTTATAAAAGAGCGGAAGCTGCGGCTGGGGCGCGCTGGCCATGGAAATTCTCCGAATACCGAATGAGATAAAACTTATGTCGAAGGCGTGCCTGTCGACCGTGCGGGCCGCGCTTTAGGCGTTCACGGCGTCTGGCGCAAGCGGCACGAGCTTTCCAGGGTTGAGAATACCGCTTGGGTCCAGCGCATCTTTAACGGCGCGCATCATTGAGAGCGAGACCGGGTCACCCAATCGATTGAGCTCGCCAACCTTAAGCTGCCCGATGCCGTGTTCGGCGCTGATCGATCCGCCCCATTCGGTGACCAGATTGTTGACCTGCGCGCTGATCAATTTGCCTTGGCTGTCTTCCCAGTGTCCGGGAACGGCGCCCTCAGGTGCCAAGGCATGGAAATGAACATTGCCGTCGCCCAAGTGTCCAAATGCAACCGCTTTCGTGCCGGGAAAATTGCTTTCAACCTCGGCAATTGCGGCCTCAACAAATGCGGGCATTTTGTCGACCGGGACGGAGATATCGTGCTGCATTGCTGGGCCCCGCGCCCGTTCGGCCGGAGCAATCGCATCGCGCAGCAACCAGAAAGCTTCGGCCTGCGCTTCATTGGCCGCGATCACGGCATCAACCAGCAATCCCGAGTGCAACGCAGGTTCCAACACTTGCTGCGCCGCTTCGGATAGCGCCAAGGTGTCCCCTTTGGTGGCGACCAGTTCAATCAACGCATTCCATTTATATGCCTGCTGAAACGGCGCGCGCGCATCGGGCACATGTTTGAGCACGCTGGCAAGGCAATGGTCGGGGACGACTTCAAACCCTTCGAGCCGATCTGGCATGGCCCGTTCAAAATGTTTAAGCAGGGATCGCGCATCAGCGATCGAATTCAGCCCAGCCCAGATCACGACCCGCGCAGTTTGCGCAGGCAATAGCCGCAGATTGGCGGCCGTTACGATGCCCAATGTTCCTTCGGACCCGATCAGCAATTGCTTCAGATCAAATCCGCGATTGTCTTTCTTCAAATCTGTTAGCCCGTGGAATATCTGTCCGTCAGCCAGCACTGCCTCCAGCCCGAGCACTTGCGCGCGCATTGTTCCGTGTTTGAGCACTTGCGTGCCCCCGGCATTCGTAGAAACCAGGCCGCCAATGGTGGCAGAGCCTTTGCCGCCAAGCGTGAGGGGAAAGCGCATATCGCCTTCCTCAGCCGCCTCATGCAGGTTTTGCAGGATCACACCCGCCTCGCAGACGGCTTGCCCCGCATCGGCATCAAGCGATCGTATGGCATTCATTCGCCGTGTTGAAAGCAGGATCGCATCACCATTTTGATCGGGTGTCGCACCGCCAACCATTCCGCTGTTCCCACCTTGCGGCACAATCGGCACGCCATATTGCGCGCACAGTTTTACCAGCTCAGCGGTTTGCGCTGTGGATTCCGGAGAAGCGAGGCCGATCGCCTTGCCAGTGAACCGTCCGCGCCAATCGGTGAGCCAGGGATCAATCAGATCGGGATCTTGAGTGAGGCCTTTTTCGCCGAGTAAATTACGTGCGGCTTCGATAAAGTTTGGGTTGCTCTGCATTGTGGCCCCTATGCCACAGTCTGAGCCGAATTTGCCAGCACTAAGCGCTCCCAACCCAGTCAGATTAAGCCAGCATTCAATTCCGGGTGCTAATTCGCATTTCTCGAATGGCCCCGGAGGGGGTGCAATGGACGGACAGGAGGCTTCAGAACATGCAAAGCATGCTCGCATTTGCGGCGCCTCTTGCGTTTATTCTGCCAATCCTTGGGCAAGGGACAGTTGAAGCTGTCGCGCCCAGCGCTGCTCTGACAGAAGAAGAAAGTTCTGCCGCCGAGCAACCGGGGCAAAGCATCACTGCTTCGTCTTTGCCGCTTTCAGGGCACTCGCTGCAAATCTGGCAGTCGACAACCATTGCCCGTCAGGTGCGGATCGAACAGCGCGTTGTTGTGCGGATTTCTCCGCAAACAGCCGGGCAGCAAGGCTTGCTGGCGCAATTGCCGCAAAGAGAGCTGGCCGCGCGGTATGAAGAACGCGCAATGGACAGTTGCGTTGAGGTAGACGGGATCGCTGGCGTTCAAACCGGGCGCGGAAATCGCCTGTTGCTGTTCCTGCGTGATCGCCGGATTATCACGCTCAATCTGGAAAAAGCGTGCTTGGCGCGGGATTTCTATTCCGGCTTTTACATTGAACGCAATGCGGACGGGAAACTGTGTGTTGACCGGGACAAATTGCAATCGCGATCAGGCGCGCAATGCGAAGTTGATCGGATGCGGCAATTGGTCGCAGTGCGAGACTAACCGGGCTTAGGGCGCAAACCCCGCCGATTTCTTGACTTTTCAGACCATTTCGGCGAGACGCGCTGCGCACGTCGCCTCTGTATGAGTGTGACGCACTTTCTGGCGGTACACCCGCCACTTTATATCCGGAACAAACGAAACATATGACATTCGCCGATCTCGGCCTTTCACCAGAACTGCTCAAAGCCGTGGACGATGCCGGCTATTCAGAGCCGACGCCGATCCAGGCGCAAGCGATCCCAACCGTTTTGATGATGCGCGATCTGATTGGGATCGCGCAAACCGGCACGGGTAAAACCGCCAGTTTTGTGCTGCCGATGATAGATGTGATGGCAAGCGGGCGCAGGCGCGCCTTGATGCCGCGCTCTTTGATTTTGGAGCCGACCCGCGAATTGGCCGCGCAAGTGGCGGAAAATTTTGAGAAATACGGCAAGAATCACGATCTGAAGATGGCGCTGCTTATCGGCGGTGTGCAAATGGGCGATCAGGTTAAGGCGCTGAACGAAGGCGTCGACGTTCTCATCGCGACACCGGGCCGCCTGATGGATTTGTTCGAACGCGGCAAGATATTGCTCAATGGATGTGAGCTGCTGGTGATCGATGAAGCGGACCGGATGCTCGATATGGGCTTCATTCCCGATATTGAATTCATCTGTTCAAAGCTGCCTGAAACGCGCCAGACAATGCTGTTTTCAGCAACAATGCCGCCGCCGATTGAAAAACTGGCGAAGAATTTCCTGAGCAATCCTCAACGGATCGAAGTCAGCCGCGCGGCGTCCACCAATGAGGACATTACGGCGTTCAAAGTGCCGGTGAAATCACGGCAGAAGCGAGAGACTCTGCGGTGGCTGTTGAACCACGACCAGGTCGACACTGCGATCATTTTTGCAAACCGAAAAACGACCGTTCGAGAGCTCAATAAGAGCTTGCAAGGCTATGGTTTTGCCAGCGGTGAAATCCATGGCGATATGGATCAAAGCAGCCGCTTGAAAGAGCTTGATCGATTCAAATCGGGGGACGTGAACATTCTCGTCGCCTCCGATGTGGCAGCGCGCGGGCTGGATATCAAAGGCGTCAGCCACGTATTCAATTTCGATACCCCCTGGCATCCAGATGATTATGTCCACCGGATTGGCCGCACCGGCCGCGCCGGGGCAAAGGGCCGCGCATTCACCCTGGTCGCCGATGAAGATGCCGAAGCAATTTCTAATGTCGAAAAGCTGACCGGAAGCGCGATCAAGGTTTTTGGCAAAGATGATGTGCGCGTAGAACTGGCCGCAGGCGCTCGATCCTCTGACGAGCCGCGCGAAGAGAAAAAGTCGCGCACGCGCCGCAAAAAATCCGATGATGATGGCGGCGCGAGCAAAGCGAAAAAGCCGCGCAAGGAAAAGGCTGAGAAGGCTGAGAAGTCAGAACGGTCTGAAAAGCCTGCCAAATCAGAACGCTCCGCAAAGCCTGAAAAAACCGAAAAGCCCAAACGCTCCCGTCGCCGCGATGAGGATAGCGAACCAGTGCCAGCTGGCGAATGGAACGGGCCAAAGCCGGGCTTCCTCGATGTCGGGCTCGACTAAAACGGTTGAGGATTGATTTGTCCCTATTGGGGACTGGCATTTTCAACGAGCCTAGACTTCTTGCCGAGTTGCAAGAGCTGCTATAAATCTTGCCTTCAATTCTTGCGCAGCCAAATCAGGCTGCCGGGGCGGGGTGATGGATGCAATTTGGACAGCTTTGATCGCTTTGTTGGATTCCATTTGGATTCCGGCGATCGTTTTTTTTGCGCTGGCTGCGGTGACGAAGCGCAAGACAATTTTTGCCGCCATTGTCCGCACTCGCAAAGAATTCTCGACCAATTTGGGGCTCGCAATAATCAATGCCGCGCTGATTAGCCCGCTTATCGCATTTCCAAAGGAAGTGTTCCATGAGGCGGTTTACACACCGGCAGGCTTGGTTGTGTTCTGGCAAGATTTGCCGCCAATCATAATGCTATTGGTCGCAATTCTGTGCCTCGATTTTGTCACCTATTGGCGACACCGAATTGAACACCATCCATTGCTGTGGCGTATTCACGCGACGCACCATGCGGATGAGCAAATTCATTGGTTCACCTTGTTCCGCAAACACCCGCTCAGCGCAATATTGGCCAGTTTTGCGGATATCGTCTTGCTGCTGTTCTTGGGCTTTCCGCCGGGGGCAGTCGTAATCGCAAGCCTATTGCGAAGCTGGTGGGGACTGATCGTTCATGCCGATGTCAAATGGACTTTTGGCCCGGTGGGTGAATTTTTGATTTCACCTGCCGCGCATCGTTTGCATCACATTCGTGATGAGCAATTGATGGGCAGCAATTTTGGCAACACTTTCACCTTTTGGGACAAGATGTTTGGGACCTATGTCGATCCCAAGCCGTATCTGAATTGCGAAGTGGGCATTGCCGAGGGGTCGCGCGGTCTGCTCGGTGAATTGTGGCGACCGTTTGAGCGGCGATATTGGCGCCTCAGAAAGCCACAATCTGTGGCTTCTGAATCAGCGGCACCGGAACAACGCTAGGTCACCTCCGAAAAACTGGTGAGTTTCAAACTCCAAACGTTTTCAATCCTGTGCGATCCAGCGATCAATTGTATCGTGTAGAAAGCGCACTCGGCGTTCTTGCCCGGAAAGATGTCCGCCTTTGTAGCCGCGTGAGCCAAGCCCGCGCTGTTGATCTGACCAGATCGAAACATCCTGATCAATGCCGGGGCCGCAGCTGATCTCCCCAACTGCGCCGCGCGTGTGCGGCACGGGTTTTGAAAGGTCGACACTTTCATTCATCGAAATGGAGAAATATTCGTCGCTCCCATCAGGGAACCAGGTGAAATACCACATATCAAACACGCAGCGTGTTGGATCGGTGGGGTGGGGATCAGCGCGCAGCCAAATGCAGCCATCAGGTTTCAGACTGAAAGAGACATTGGGAAACACGGTGTAGTGATAATGATCGGTCAGTTGATCATCATTAAACCGGGCATAGTCATAGCCCATTTTCGCACCTTTTTCGCGCTTAGCCTGTTGAATAGCCGCGCGGATTTTCGAAGGGTCCTCGCGAAAATCCTCTGGGTCGAGGCCCCAATATCGCATTTCCTGGCCCAGCAATTCCAGCACAGTATCAGCGTGTCCGCGCAGCGATTTTGACGGCCGAGATCCCGGCATAAACATCCGCGTATGCCCGTGCGGCGCATACAAATCGAACTGACATTCTTGGTAATTTTGTTCCATCGTATATCGGGTTTGCGGATGGACATAGGGCAAGTGATAGCTCTCGCAGAAATTGTCCTGCACGATCTTCCAATTGAAATCGCCATCCAGCGTCACCCAATGCGTGCGCCGCATGTTCTCCATCTGGTAAGTTTCAATCTGGCTGGCGACCGGCCCCAAAAAAGTCCGCAGATCAGGCGCGCCCTCATCCATATTGACCCAAATAAAGCCCGCAAAAACCTCACACCGCAGTGGCGCCAAATTGACCTTTCCGCATGGAGATCCGCCGGGAAAATCTTCGGCACACGGTACAAAGGTAAGCTCACCATCAGGGCGAAAGCGCCATCCGTGATAGGAGCATGCAATGTGCTTTCCGCTGCCTTGCTCATCGAGAACCAGGCGTTTTCCCCGGTGCGGGCAGACATTGTAAAAAGCGTTGATCTGCGCCGCATCGCTGCGCGTTACCAAGATCGATTCGCGTCCGATTTCATAGGTGAAACGATCGCCGGGATTGGGCAGCTGCTCCTCCAGACCAGCGATCAGCCAACTTCGCGTCCAAACCTTGTCCCATTCCAACTCCATAAACTCGGCGCTGGTGTAGCGATCGCCGGTGATCGGCCCAGATGTTAATTCTGGCTCGGGAACTTTGGTCTGATCGATCCGCTCAAGTGTTGCGTCATCGTCTGGCTTAGCCGCCATTCGTGCCTCCTTGGGAATTGTCTTGGCATGCAAACTATAGCGGGGCGGGGATTATCCAACTCTCAAATGAGTAAGGACCACAGCCGATATGAAATTCTTGGTTGAGGGCGGCGTATCGCCGCGGAGAGTTAGTTCGACAATTTTACAAAGCTATCGAGCACGCGCTTCGTGCCGTGTTCTTCAAACTCGATCTCAAGCTTATTGCCTTCTTGATCGGTCACAGTCCCGCTGCCGAACTTGTCATGAAAAACCTGTGCGCCAATCGATATGTCGCTGCGCGGTTTTGCTGCGAAACTGGCGGCGGAGCGGGAGTTTTCACGAATTTGCTTGGGTTTTTTGTCATAACCTGTGGTGAGCGCGCGCTGCCAACCGGGACCGCGCGTATCCGCCCGAGAAGGATTGGCCTGCGCGACATGAGCAAAGGGATCATCCTGCTCGCTCCAGTTCGCCTGCCAAAGCGATGCGCCGCCGCTCATGGTTGATTCCTGATCGACATGCTCTTCGGGTAATTCTTCGATAAATCGGGAAGGGATCGAACTGGTCCATTGCCCATAAATCCGCCGATTGGCGGCATGATAGATCATGCATTTGCGCCGCGCCCGAGTGATCGCGACATAGGCCAAGCGGCGTTCCTCTTCGAGGCTAGCGAGGCCGCCTTCGTCAAGCGAGCGCTGTGATGGGAAGACGCCTTCTTCCCAGCCCACGCAGAACACATGATCAAATTCCAGGCCTTTGGACCCGTGGATCGTCATGATGGTGATGGTTTCCTCATCATCGCTGCGATCATTGTCCATCACCAGGCTGACATGTTCCAGAAATTCGCCCAGCGTCTGATATTCTTCCATCGCCCGCGCGAGTTCAGAAAGGTTTTCTAACCGGCCCGCCGCCTCTGGGCTGCGCTCATTCTGCAGCATGTCGTTATAGCCGGTTTCTTCCAACACCATCCGCAACAGATCAGCGGGGGTGACATCCTGCTCGCTCTCGCGCCAGGCCAAAAATTGACGCATCAAAGCGCCAATTGTGCTGGATGCGCGCGCGGGCAATTCATTGCTGTCTGCAAGCTCAAGCGACGCGGCTGCCAGCGGCATTCCGCTGCGCCGTGCATGGGCGTGCATCTTCTCCAATGTTTTGGCGCCAAGTCCGCGCTTAGGCTGGTTGTAAATCCGTTCAAACGCGAGATCATCTTGCGGCTGCGCGATGACCCGCAAATAGGCGAGCGCATCGCGAATTTCGGCGCGTTCATAAAATCGGAAGCCGCCAATGATGCGGTAATTGATCCCGATCTGGATAAAGCGATCTTCAAATTCGCGGGTTTGATATTGCGCGCGGACGAGAATAGCGACCCGATCGAGAGGTGCGCCTTCGCCCTCCAAACGTTCAATCTCTTCGCCGACGCGCCGGGCCTCTTCGGGGGCATCCCACACGCCAACCACTTTAACCTTGTCGCCGGCGTTCACCTGGGTCCACAAAGTCTTTTCGTGCCGCTCAGAATTGGCGCGGATCAAGCCAGAAGCCGCGCCCAAAATATGCGGGGTAGAGCGATAGTTCTGCTCAAGCCGCACAACATGCGCACCGGGAAAGTCTTTTTCAAATCGCAGGATGTTCGCGACCTCGGCCCCGCGCCACGAATAGATTGATTGATCATCATCGCCGACCACGCAGATATTCTTGCGTTCCTGTGCGAGCAGCCGCAGCCATAGATATTGGACAGCATTGGTGTCCTGATATTCGTCAACTAGGATATATTTGTAGCGCTGCTGATAATCGGCGAGCACATCCGCATGGCGGCGCAGGATGTTGAGCATGTGCAGCATCAAATCACCAAAATCGCACGCGTTGAGCGCTTTCAACCGATCTTGGTAAAGCTGGTACATCGCCTGCCCGCGGCCATTGGCGTAGCTTTCATTCTCCACCGCATCCAGATCGCCCGGATTAAGCCCGCGATTCTTCCAGCGATCGATCAATCCGGCGAGCTGCCGCGCAGGCCAGCGTTTTTCATCAAGGTCGTTTTGAATTATAAGCTGTTTGAGCAGCCGCAATTGATCATCGGTATCGATAATGGTGTAATTGGATTGCAGGCCGACCAGCTCTGAATGGCGGCGCAGCATCTTTGCGCAAATCGAATGAAACGTGCCGAGCCACGGCATCCCCTCAACACTTTCGCCCAAATGCCGCGCCACCCGTTCGCGCATTTCGCGCGCAGCCTTGTTTGTAAAAGTGACGCACAAGATCTGGCTGGGATAGGCCCGCCCGGTCGCGACCAAATGCGCCAGCCGCGCAGTAAGCGCTGCGGTTTTGCCGGTGCCAGCCCCCGCCAACATCAAAACGGGGCCTTCCGTGGTGAGCACCGCTTCGCGCTGCGGCGCGTTCAATTGCGCGGCATAGGCCGGCACATTCGCCTCATTCGCAGGTGGCGGTGTGGCTGGAAGAGAAGGGGGCTCAGTCATAATAGAACCAGTGAACAGGTAGAGAACGAATGGAGCGTCCGCAAGCATGCTTGTGCGTTCAATATGTGTGTTTTCCCGCAAAATATGCGCTGTCTTCCATTTGGCGCGCTTTCGCCACGCATGACGCTTAGCTGTGCGCTTCTTGCGTCCTCTGTTCGCTCCAACTCTTCGCTAACCAATTCAAATCAGGCATAAAGATGGTGTCAGTTCAGAGGGGACCTCGCACATGGACTGGCGCACAAATCCGCGTTCGTGGCGCTTGGGACCATTCTATTGGAGGACCCAATGCGTAATTCACTACCGAAGTTTGCCCACTCAGGAATGTTGGCAATCGCACTCACTCTCACAATCCCGGCCAATGCTCAGGACGAACCCCCCATCACGGGATCAAGTGAGCTGACGCCAGATCAATCAGCGACATACGACACCTGGCCGCCTGATCAGCAGGTCGCTTATGATACCTGGCCGCTTGAAACGCGCGGCTATTATTGGAGCCTTGCGCCTGATCGTCAGGAATTGTTCTGGCGTCTTTCAAATGAAGATCGGGTGTTGATCACCGCGATGACTGGCCCTGAAAGAGAGTCAGCTTGGCAATCTATCGAGGCGCGTGCAGCGGGTGAGGGCGCTGCTCCTGCACCTTAGATAGAATTGGCAAAAGGGCTTCTCTGGACGAGGTCCAATTGTCAGGCGGAGTGGGCGTCAGGCTGGTCAAGGCGCATCAATGTGAGTTTGCCTTTGCCAACCTGGCGTTCCGCTTCGACAGTTAAACCTTTAACAGCTGTGTCTTCTTTTGCGCCGGTTTCCAGCGCGATCCAGGTAGCCGGGCCGATCCATGAATGACGCAGCAACCTTTCCAACGCGACGCAGCCTGCCGCAGTGCCATAAGGCGGGTCTAGCAAAATTAGATCATACGGTGACTTCGCCGGGCCAAGATGCATCACCGATCCAGCTTGCACCGAACATCGGTCTCTAATTTCCAGCTGAGATATATTGCTGCGAATAACCTCAACCGCTTCACGATTGTCTTCAACAAAATGACAATGCGTCGCGCCGCGCGACAAAGCCTCAAACCCCAGAGCGCCTGATCCGGCAAATAAATCCGCTATACGCAAATCCTCAAAGCTGCCGAGCCGGCTGTTGAGCATGTTGAACAAGGTTTCGCGCATTCGGTTTGCTGTGGGACGCGTGGCATCGCCTTTGGGTGCGGCCAATTTGCGCCCGCGCCATGTGCCCGCGATAATCCTAATCCCCGAAGTGGTCATGTGCGGTTGTTGCGCTTCAATTCGCTTTGGAAACGGCCCAGGTCGCCCTTACGAATGGCCACGGCCTGCCCGCGCGGCAGATCGCCAAGCATGAAGGGGCCATAGGCGGTGCGGATCAGCCGGTTCACTTTCAAATCAAGATATTCAAGCACCCGGCGCACTTCGCGGTTCTTGCCTTCTGTGATGGTGAGTTCGATCCACTGGTTGCGGCCTTTTGAGCTTTCGAGATTGGCATCGATGGAGCCATAACGCATGCCATCGATTGTTACCCCTTCGATCAAATCTTCCAACTGATTTTGCGAAACTTCACCAAATGCGCGCGCGCGATAGGTGCGCGGGATACCGCTTGATGGAAGTTCCATCTGCCGTTTCAGCCCGCCATCATTTGTGAGCAGCAGCAACCCTTCGGTGTTCAAATCCAATCGCCCAACCGGCATCAGGCGCGGCGCATTTTTGGGCAACGAGTTCTTGAGCGCTTGATAGATCGTCGCGCGGCCAGAGGCATCGCGTTCCGCCGTTATCAATCCGGTTGGCTTGTGAAATGCGTAAAGCTGCGTCGGATCGGCCTTGGCCACCGGCTTACCGTCAACAGTAACCCCCCTGAGATTTGTCAGGAATGTCGCAGGTGTTTCCACCGGCTTTCCGCCAATCGCAATCCGGCCATCGGCGATCATCCGCTCAACCTCTCGGCGGCTGGCAATGCCCGCGCGCGCCAACAATTTGGCTATTCGATCGCCTTCCGGACGATCTCCAGATTTGGTTGAGGCTGGGGCCGAGGAGGAGCTCGAGCTGGGGGCTGGTTTGGCAGGCTTCATAACTGCCGCAGCGCCTAGGGCTTCAATCGATCTCGCGCAATGCGTCAGACACAATTTCGCTGAAACGGGAAATCCCGCCCTCCAGCGTGCCGAGCGTCAATTGATCGATTGCGCCGGAGGCAAGCCCTTGTTGGCCAAGCTCCGCCGCGCGAAAATCTTCGCTCGCAAAAACCCCGCCATCGAGCAAGTTCCAACTGCGTTCCCAATGGTTTCGCGCTTTGTCGCCCGCTTCTCCGGCGGCCGGTTCTTCAGGGATCAGCATAAAGTCTTCAACCAGCGTGAGATTATGCGCCTGCGGCATCAACACCATCACATTCACATAATCGGGGCTAGGAACGATCACGGTTGCGGGCAGCAATTGATAGGCGAAAGTCACAACGCGGCGCATTTCAGCCATATCCGACAGATCGATGCTCTCCATCTCCTCTGACCGTCCAACAGCCGATCTTTGATGAGGGCCAACGCAATCACCGGTGGTCACGCCATCTTTGAAGAAGGGGCCGATCGTGTTCGCGTGCAGCCGGGTCACATGATAACTTTCCAAGAAAGCATCCATGATCAGTTTCCAATTGCCCGCAACGGAATGTGTTTTGCGCCGGAACAAAAATGATTGATCGATGCCAAACGCGCTGAAATCTTCGCCCAAAACCTTTGCGTGGGAGAAATCAGCGCCATCTTGCGGGGCGAACCAGATTAAACCTCCGGCCTCAAGGCTGGGCAATTCCACCAATCCATGCGTGCTTTTGTCCAAGCCGGGGAAGGTCTCGGCTCGCGGTAGCGCAAACAAGGATCCATCAAGCGTGTATGTCCATGCGTGATAGGGGCAGACCAGCTTCTTTGCGCATTGAATATCCTCACCTTCAACCAGGCGGGTTCCGCGATGGCGACAGACATTTAGGAACACATGGACTTGGCCAGCATTGTCGCGCGTGATCAGCAGCGGCCGCCCGGTGGCATCGTGGGGCACGGCCATACCGGGTTCGGGCAGCAATGCAGAAGGCGCGATGACTTGCGGCAAGCGATCGAACAGCGCAGTTTTTTCCCGCGCGAAATGTTCAGGCGCTGTGTAATCGCTGGCTGGAACATGCGTGATTGCGGCGTTTTCACGCAGATCGCCGGATTGAATCGCCGCAGCCAATGCATGCTGACCTTCGGTGGGGCGCAACGGCGCGGTGCCAGCGCCCGCTAAATCTGTTGAGTGTGTTGTGGGCGCGTTCATTGAAGCGTTCCTATTTCCTCGCTTGGGCCCTAGTGTCGCAGAAATTGGGACGGATCGAAAGGATTGATGGGGATGGCAAGTCTTGCTGAGGCGGAAAAACCGAGCGCATGGCGAGTCTTGGGGATTGCGCTAACCAATCGAAAAACTGGTTTTATGCTCATTTTCGGGTTCGCCAGTGGCCTGCCTTTCGCTCTTTTTCTGGGCACTTTGTTCGCGTGGTTGAGCGAGGCCGAAGTTGACCTTGAAACGATGGGCATTTTCTCGCTTATTGGCCTTGCCTATGCGTTCCAGTTCTTATGGTCTCCGCTCATCGACAAAGTTGATATTCCGCTGCTGCGCAAATTGGGTAAGCGCAAACAATGGATTGTCCCGATGCAGGCGCTGCTGGGAGTGATCCTTGTGACGTTGAGTTTGTTAGAACCCAAGACACAGCTTGGCTGGTTCAGTTTGCTCGCCGGCATTGGTGCATTTGCCAGCGCGACCCAGGATATTGCCATCAATGCATGGCGTATTGACGTCGCCGATGAAAAGGCAACGATCGATATTCTCTCCACAATTTATCAAATGGGATACCGTCTTTCCTCGCTTGTTGGCGGCGCGCTGGCCTTGATTATTGCAGCGCGAATTGGCTGGCCGGAAACTTATATGTTGATGGGCGCCTTGCTGATTGCGGCTGGCATACTAGGATTTTTTGCACCGAATGCAGACAGCGATGCCAAGGCAGACGATGTGCAAGCCGATGAACAAGTTCTGGCCTTGCGCAAATCGGGTGAGCTCAATCCCGCAGTTAGAAATCGCGCCTTGGGCCTGATCACGTTGCTGTGGACATTCGCGATCGGCACAGTCCTGACTTTTATGATAATGTCTATGACGTTTGCGCCAGAAGATCGGCCGAACCCTACAGAATTCACTAAAAACTTCGGTCCGTGGATTATTGTGGCGACGATTATCTTGCCGGCATTCATTGCTGGTTGGCTGGCAGCCCAAAAGCGCGATAACAAGTTTTTGCTGAGTGAAGATGTTGAGCCTGCGAATGGCGTGGATTACGCGCTCGACCATCTTTACCGCGCACTTGTTCTTCCTTTGGTCGAGTTCGTGGGGAGGATGGGCTGGTCCCTGGTGCTGATCCTGGCGGTCGTTCTGACATACCGGATTTGCGACGCAATTTGGGGCACATTTGCGTATCCGTTTTATCTGGGCGAGCTGAATTATTCGAATGACGACGTTGCATTCGCATCCAAATTTTTTGGCATTGGCGCGATTATTGCCGGCCTTGCTTTTGGCGGGTTCATGCTCACGGTGATCGGCCGCATGGCGACGCTGTTTATTGGCGGATTGCTTGCCGCTTTGACCAATCTTCTTTATGCCGACCTCGCGATTGGCGGGGCCAATATGCAGGCGGTTAGTGATGCCGTTGGCTTCACCTACTTGATCTCGCAAGTGCCCGTGATCGGCGATGCGGAGCTCGCGAAATTGACCATAACGATCGCGTTTGAAAATCTCGCGATAGGGATAGCCGGTGCCGCCTACATCGCTTGGTTAAGCTCAATCGTTTCCAAGAAATTTAGCGCGGTCCAGTTTGCGCTGCTTTCCTCTTTGACATTGCTGGTGGGCACGCTGGGGCGTGGCGCCTTGGGGGAGATGATACAAAATCAGGGGTATTTCGATGTCTTCGTACTTACGACATTGATCGGGCTGGCTGCGGTTGTTCTGGTCTGCTGTGAGTGGTGGAGGCAGATCCGCAGCGGCAAAAAATCCGGGGTCGTTGCTCCAGAAGTCTAAGCCAGTGAAGGTTCAATCCGGGATCTCATTATTGAGCCGCAGCACCTCGCCCGCGAGGTATAATGACCCGGCGATCAAAACCGGCAAGCCATCATCGGGAAGCGCGGCCAGCGCGCTTGGCACATCGTCCGCTTGCTGCGCAGTGGGACCGAACGCGGCAGCGGTGTGACAGTCCTGTCCGGGCACCGGCACGGCGGTGATGCTGGCCACAGAGGAACCGAGCGGTTCGATCAACGAGGCGGGGTCTTTCGCCTCCAACATGCCAATGATCACGTGCAAATGAGATGCAGAAAGCTCCCGCGCCAGCGCTTCCCCCGCATTGCGATTGTGCCCACCATCAAGCCACACTTCGCGCGAACCGGTTAACGGACCGCGAGACAAAAGCTGCATGCGAGCGGGCCAAGATGCCTTGGCGATGCCCGCTCGAATTGAAGCCTGCGATACAGACAGCGCGGTTTGATGTTTGACCATAGCAGCAGCAAGCGCGGCGTTTTGCAATTGATGGTCGCCGCGAAGTGCGGTGGTGTTAGCACCGAGATTGAGTTCATCGCCGGGCTGCATTTCGATCAGACGCGCTTCGGCATTTTGTGCCGCTTTGCGGAGCGCGTGAAGAGCTTCATCGGGATAATTATCGGCCATCACGACCAAGGGTACACCGGCCTTCGCGATCCCGGCTTTTTCAAATGCAATCCGCGCCATGGGATCTGCGGGCACGCCGTCTTCGGGTGCGAGCAGGAATTTTTCATGATCAATCCCAAGCGCGGCAATGCCAGAAACGGCCACCGCATCAGGCGCCAGAACATTGGTGGCATCCAGCCTCCCGCCAAGGCCAACTTCCACCACACAGGCATCGGCCGGTTCGCGGGAGAATGCCAAAAACCCGGCGGCAATCGTGATCTCAAAGAAGCTGCAGCCAAGCCCTTCGGCGGCATCGAACACTGCCTCCAGCACTTTGGCCAGCCGGGCATCATCGATCAGCTCCCCAGCTATGCGAAACCGTTCGTTGTAACGCACCAGATGCGGACTGGTGGTGACATGGACGCGGAACCCTTCGGCCTCCAGCATGGCCCGCAAAAAGGCGCAGGTTGATCCTTTGCCATTGGTGCCAGCGACATGGAACACCGGGGGAAGGCGGGTATGCGGATCGCCAAGCCGCGCCATCAAAGTGCGGATCGCATCCAGTCCCAATGTGTCGCGCTGAATGCTCAGCGTGCCCAGCCGATCAAGCTGCGCTTGCACGCGCGGATCATCAGATGTTCCGAGGTCTCTCACCAGATAACTGGCCGCGAATTAGGCAGCGACCGGAGGCTGCAAATAATCAAGCACATTGGCCAATGTGGCTTTCAATTCGCGCCGGTGCACGACCATGTCGATCATACCGTGCTTGAGCAGATATTCTGCGCGCTGGAAACCTTCGGGCAATTGTTCGCGAATTGTATCTTGGATCACGCGTTGCCCGGCAAAACCAATCAGCGCGCCCGGCTCGGCAATTTGGATGTCGCCTAGCATGGCATAACTTGCAGTGACCCCGCCAGTGGTTGGATCGGTCAGCACCACGATATAGGGCAGGCCAGCTTCCTTCAGCCGCCGTGTCATTACGGTGGCGCGCGGCATTTGCATCAGGCTGAGAATGCCCTCCTGCATCCGCGCTCCGCCTGCCGCAGTGACGACAACATAGGGGCATTTGCGGGTCAAAGCGCGCTCCGCACCGGCGCAAAAGGCCATGCCAACCGCCATGCCCATTGATCCGCCCATAAAGGCGAAATCTTGGACGCCCACGACGGCGGGATGATCGTCTATCGTGCCAGAACCGACCAGAAACGCATCATTGTGCGGGTTTTTCGCGCGCGCAATCTTCAGCCGATCAGTGTATTTCTTGCTGTCGCGAAATTTAAGCGGGTCTTCCTTCACCTCTGGCAACGGAACCAATTCATATCCGGGATCTAGCAACAGGTTCAGCCGCGCATCGGCGCTGATCCGGCCGTGATCTTCACAGCGGGTGCAAACCGACAGGTTCTCTTCGTATTCCTGCACAAAGAGCATTTCTTGGCAGCTGCGACACTTGATCCAAAGATCTTTTTCGGTGCTGCGCTTTGGGCCAAACCCCAAAGAATTTCGGACGCGGTTAAACCAGTTCATGTGGGTGCCTTGTAATGCTGTTATCGCGCGCTGTGAACCGCATCGGCCAAAGCTTGCGTGTATTCTTGCAGGTTGGCCGGGGCATCGCTGCCAAATTCGCCGACAATTTCCACCAATGCGGAGCCGACAACGACACCATCGGCGTGCATTGCGATTGCGCTGGCTTGTTCTGGGGTCCGCACTCCAAACCCAACTGCGATGGGCAAATCTGTGGCGGCCTTAAGCGCGGCAACGGCTTCTTCGATGCTGGCTTGCGCGGCCTGCTGTTTGCCGGTGACACCGGCGACCGAGACATAATAGAGGAACCCGTCTGATCCTTCGAGCACTTGCGGCAGCCGCGCCGCATCGGTCGTGGGGGTGGCCAGACGGATCGGTGCAATGCCGGCATCGCGCAAAGCTGGGCCAAGCGCTTCGTCCTCTTCCGGCGGAATATCGACGCATATGACGCCATCTACGCCCGCCTTGGAAGCGGCATCAGCAAACCATTCCGGCCCGCGCCGGATCATCGGATTGGCATAGCCCATCAAGACCAGCGGCACGTCCGGGTGGCGCGCGCGAAATTCAGTCGCGATTTGCAGCACATCGGCGGTGGTGGTGCCGGCACCCAGACTGCGCAAATTGGCCGCTTGGATCGCGGGGCCATCAGCCATCGGATCGGTGAAGGGCATGCCCAGTTCGATCACATCCGCGCCGCCTGCAACCAGTGCATCAAGATTGGCAGCGGTGTCGCCATCACCGGCGGTGATAAACGCAACGAATGCGGGATGGGGCTTGGAAAAGGCGGAAGAGAGGCGGGTCATTTGAACTTTCGATGTATGGCGAGAGTGATTGCGACGAATACCGATATCAACCCAATTTCGGCTCGTTCAGTCTCGATATTTGGCAGTTCACCCCTCAAAATCGCTTGTGCGAGCATGGAAAACGCAAACAAAAATAGCATCACAACGACCAAATCGAGCGCAAATTGCTTCAAGACTTTCAAATCTCCACCCCAAACTTTTTAGCCATAACAGCGAAAGTGGCATGTGGTTTGGAAAAGGCGTTGGAAAGGCGAGATGCGGGACCTGTCATTCAATTCGAACCTGCATCGGTAGATTTTTTGGCGCGTGCGGAGCTAGCGAAATGAAAGACCGCAGCGCCGATGATGAATGCGCCGATTTGCCAATATAAGAAGTTCCCCTCGACGCTCATTTCGGTAACTCGCAGCACAAGTTCTAGCAAGAAAACAGCGAGAATTCCGCCAATCAAAGGTTTTGTTATCGTTACGAGGTTCACATCTCTACTCCCAGCTTCTCAGCGACGGTGAAGATGTCCTTATCGCCGCGCCCGCACAGGTTCATGCAGATGATCTCATCCTCACCCATTTGCTTGGCCCGCTCAGACACCGCGGCTAGCGCATGGGATGGCTCCAGTGCTGGAATAATGCCTTCAGTGCGGCACAGCAATTGGAACCCATCCAATGCCTGTTTGTCGGTCACCGCGGTGTATTCGACCCGGCCGCTTTCTTTCAGCCACGCATGTTCCGGCCCAATGCCGGGGTAGTCGAGCCCAGCACTGATCGAGTGGCCTTCGGTAATCTGGCCGTCCCCATCTTGCAGCAGGTAGGTCTTATTGCCGTGCAGCACGCCGGGCGAACCGCCCAGCAGGCTGGCGGCGTGTTCATCACCGTCAAGCCCGTGGCCTGCCGCTTCGACGCCGAGCATCTTTACGTCCGCATCGTCTAAGAAAGGGTGGAACAGGCCCAGCGCGTTTGATCCGCCGCCAATGCAGGCAACCAGCAGATCGGGCAGGCGGCCTGCGCGATCGAGCATTTGTGCGCGCGCCTCTGTGCCGATCACGCTTTGGAAATTGCGCACCATCTCTGGATAAGGATGCGGACCCGCAGCGGTGCCGATGATGTAGAAAGTGTCGTGCACATTCGCGACCCAATCGCGCAGCCCTTCGTTCATCGCGTCTTTCAGCGTCGCGCCGCCGCTGGTGACCGGCACAACTTCCGCGCCGAGCAGCTTCATGCGGAAGACATTGGGCGATTGCCGCTTCACATCCTCTGCGCCCATATAAATCACGCATGGCAGGCCAAAGCGCGCGCAGACCGTGGCAGTGGCCACACCGTGCTGGCCTGCGCCGGTCTCCGCAATAATTCGGGTTTTGCCCATGCGGATCGCGAGCAGGATTTGCCCGATGCAATTGTTGATCTTGTGTGCGCCGGTGTGGTTCAACTCATCGCGTTTGAACCAGACTTGCGCACCGTGATTGGCGGGCGCGTCTCCTCGCAAATTCTCTGTCAGTCGCTCGGCAAAATAAAGCGGGGAAGGGCGCCCGACATAATGCTTCATCAGGTCGTCAAATTCAGCCGCGAAGGCCGGGTCTTGCTGTGCCGCGCGGTATTCACGCTCAAGATCAAGGATCAGCGGCATCAGCGTTTCGGCGACATAGCGTCCGCCAAATTGGCCGAAATGCCCGCGATCATCGGGCTGGTTGCGGAATGAGTTAGGGGTGTTGTCGGTCATAATGTACTCAAGCTTCGCGAGCCGCTTTGCAGAAGGCGCGGATCAAGTCCACATCCTTCACGCCCGGTGCGCTCTCTACTCCTGAAGATGTGTCGACCAGTTCGGCGCCAGTTGCCTGGATCGCCTCCGCCACATTTTGCGCTGTCAATCCGCCGGCAAGGCCCCACGGCACCTCATGCTGATGGCCGTGCAGCAATTCCCAGCGAAAAATCTTTCCATTGCCGCCCGGAAGCGCTTTCGCAGGCGCATCGAACAGGAATCGATCAACTTTGCCGATGAATTGGCGCGCGCGCGTTAGCGTTCCGGCATCTTTCAATCCCAATGCCTTCCACACTTCCACGCCGAGTTTAGAGCGGACCAAACCGACCCATTCGGCGGTTTCGCTGCCATGGAATTGCACCACATCCGGCTTGATCTGTGCAATCGCTTCACCAGTTGCGTGAACATCGGCATTGGATAGCAGCAGCACAGTTTTGACCGAGCTTGGGATGAGTTTGCGCAGCCGCGCAGCGGCCTCGATCTCGAGATGGCGTTTGCTCGGGGCGAAATGGACCAGACCAATATGGGTCGCGCCTGCATCAATCGCGGCGGCGATGGTTTCGGGCGTGGACAGCCCGCAGATTTTGATTTGAACGGTGTTGCTCATGATGGCTTCCTAAACAGCTGCCCCGCTTAGGTGAAGCTGCAAATCGATGGTTTTGGTGGCCAATTGTTTGAAGCCCGCTGATCAATGATGGCGTAGACGATTTCACCGCAGGGGATGGTGCGGCTATGAAGCGGCCACCCGAATGGAAGGCAGCGCAGTAAAATCCCGAATGGCTTGGGTTATAGCGTGGCTTCAATCGCGCGCGCGGCGGCCATCGGATCATCGGCGCGGCTGATCGGCCTTCCGATTACCAGCACGCTGGCGCCATCATCGCGGGCTTTGCGCGGAGTGACAGTGCGCTTTTGATCGCCAACGCTGGTGCCAGCAGGACGCAATCCTGGAACGACAAAGAAGCCGTCTTTCCATTGCCGATGGACTTTGCCTACTTCCTGGCCTGAACAGACGATCCCATCCAGCCCAGAATCATGCGCCAAATCGGCCAGCCGCATCACGTGATCTTCTGGCGAACCGCCCACACCGGTGCGGTCCAAATCGCGTTGATCGAGGCTGGTCAGCATGGTCACTGCCACAACTTTGCAGCCTTCAGCTGCCGCAGCTTTGGCATCTTCCATCATTGCGCGGCCGCCGCTGGCATGCACGGTCACGATGGTGGGTTCGCACAGATGCACAGCCTGCATTGCGCCGGCGACGGTGTTGGGAATGTCATGAAATTTCAGATCGAGAAAAATCGGTAAGCCAAGATGCGCGATTTCGTGCACGCCGTGGCTGCCATGGGCGCAGAAGAATTCCAGCCCCAGCTTAACCCCGCCAATATGCGCTTTCACCTTATTGAGCAGCGTTTTGGCAGGCTCAATCTGGGGAACATCCAGTGCAAGGAAAACCGGGTTGCTCATTCGCTGTCGATATCGCTCAAATCTGCGATCCCTTTGCCGCTTGGCTTGCTGACTGGGGATGCCGCAGAGGGAGCGGGCTCTGGGGTTGCATGTTCAGGTGCCGCATGTTCGGGAGCCGAAGGATCATGGCGAGCCAATGCGTTGGACTTTACCGCGCTTTCAAGGCTGCGAATGCGCCGGTTGAGGCTCCATTTCGCGCCGCGATGGTAAAGCCACATCGGCACCAGACCGAGCAGAAAAAACGCAACAGCAATCACGCCAACTGGCCATTCGACCAATAAGTTATCGCCATCTGATGATGGCCAAATTCTGACTTCTTGCCCTTCGCCCCAATTCATCATCAGGAACATTACGACAAACGCCGTTAGCAGGACCCATCCGATCGTACGCACATATTGCATATCTTGCCCTCTAAATTTCGCGTCAAAACTACGGCTTAAGTGGCCAGAGGTCCAGCCTGAAGCAATCTAGCCGAACACCCGATCAAAAATATCGTCGACATGTTTGAAGTGGTAAGCCAGATCAAACTTCTCTTCCAGCTCGCTCACCGGCAATGCTGCGGTGACTTCGTCATCTTGTTTCAGAAGATCGAGAAGCTGCAAATTGCCATCCGATTCCCACACTTTCATCGCGTTGCGTTGAACCAGACGATAGGCATCCTCACGGCTCAGACCCGCTTGTGTAAGCGCGAGCAACACGCGCTGCGAATGCACAAGTCCGCCCATCCGGTCCATATTTGCCTGCATCCTTTCAGGATAGACCAGCAATTTGTCGATCACCCCGGTCAGCCGCGCAAGCGAGAAATCCAGCGTGATGGTCGCATCGGGTCCGATGAAACGTTCAACCGAGGAGTGCGAGATATCGCGTTCATGCCACAGCGCCACGTTTTCAAGCGCGGGCAGGGCATAGCTGCGGATCATCCGCGCTTGCCCGGTCAGGTTTTCGGTTAGGATCGGATTGCGTTTGTGTGGCATCGCGGAAGAGCCCTTTTGGCCCGGTGCGAAATATTCCTCAGCCTCCAGCACCTCGGTGCGCTGCAAATGGCGGATTTCAACCGCCAAACGCTCAATCGATCCAGCAATAACCGCCAGAGTCGCGAAATACATCGCATGGCGATCGCGCGGGATAACTTGGGTGCTGACCGGCTCTGATGTAAGGCCCAGTTTTTTCGCAACATGTTCTTCAACCTGAGGGTCGATATTGGCGAAGGTGCCAACGGCGCCCGAAACGGCGCAGGTCGCAATTTCTTCCCGCGCGGCGACCAAACGATTTCGGCAGCGATCAAACTCGGCATAAGCCTGCGCGAGTTTTAAGCCGAATGTTACCGGTTCGGCATGGATGCCGTGGCTGCGCCCAATCGTTGCGGTGTATTTGTGCTCCTCGGCCCGGCGTTTGATCGCGGCCAGCAAATCATCAAGATCGGACAGCAGCAGATCAGATGCGCGCGCGAGCTGCACCGCCAATGTCGTATCGAGAACGTCCGAACTGGTCATGCCCTGATGCATAAAGCGCGCTTCATCGCCGACTTGCTCTGCCACCCATGTCAGGAATGCGATCACATCATGCTTGGTCACCGCCTCGATCGCGTCGATTGCTTCAACATCGATCTTCGGATTTGTTGCCCACCAATCCCACAGCGCCTTTGCCGCGCTTTTAGGTACAACCCCCAATTCACCCAGTTTTTCTGTGGCGTGGGCTTCAATCTCAAACCAGATGCGGAATTTTGCCTCTGGCTCCCAAATGGCTGTCATTTCAGGACGGGCGTAGCGAGGGACCATTATAGGAACTCCGTTAAGGGCGTATTTCAAGCGGCGGCTATGCGCAGCGGAGGCGCTTTGCAAGAGTGCGAAGGGTATGATGTCCCCGATTTCAGATCAGCGCAGCCACACAAAGCCTTGCAAAACGCCGTAAATGGCAGCGATAGTCGGCAGGTGAACAAGTTATTCCTGCATGTCTGACGCCCAATCCCAGGGGCAAGAACGCGGCCAAGTTGGCCAAGAGGGGTCAGGGCAGGCCAAGCCAACATTTTGGCGATCTGCCCTAAATGTCGGCGGGAAACTGTATTCGGGCAGCACGGTTTTGTTTTGGCCGATCACCGATTTGGCCACGCGCTTTTTTGTCGCGCTGTATTTCTTCCGTTCCGGTTCCACCAAAGTGGGAAATTGGGATGCGGCGCTGCTATTGGCAACCGAGGAATATCCGGTCAGCTGGATGACGCCCGAAATCGCGGCTGCAAGCGGGCTAGCGATTGAACTCATTGCTCCGCTGCTGTTGTTCGTGGGCCTGCTTGTCCGCCCGGCGGCCGCAGCTTTGGCGGCGCTTACGATCATTTCGCAATTGGTCTATATTCCAACCACCACCAATTTGATGCTGATTGCGGCTCTGATCTGGTATGCTTTTTGCGGACCATCCGCGCTTTCAATCGACCGGGTTTGGACTTCGGGCACGAAGGTAAAAGGCTCACTTTTCATGAGCTGGGCGGTGCGGTTTGGGGCGTTGCTGCGCAAACACTCCGCCGCAATCTTGCTGATGGTGATGCGAGTCTGGCTGGGATTGGCATTGCTGGCGCTAGCTCGGGTGTTTGAACCTTCGGTTATGCTCGCAACGTGGCTTCCGTCTAATGCTTTTGCCGGGCTTCCTGCATGGCTCGCAATTGGCTGCGCAATTTTGCTGTTCGTGGGCGCGGCCGCGACGCTGGTCTCCTATGTGCTGACCTTTGTCATCGGTTACTTCATGATCGCAAGCGCGCATCCTGATGTGACATTCTATCCCATTTTACTGTTGGCGATTTACGAATCGCGCGGCGCGGGGCTGTTTTCGATCGATATGGCGGTGGAGCGTTGGATGAAATCACGCGGCACTTTGCAAGAAGTTGGGCAAGACGAAGAAGATATCGCAGTTACAATGCTGATTTGGGCAGGATCATTCTGGGTCTATTGTGACCGAATTATGGCGCGCTGGCTGTCCTCAAAACCGAAAAAATAGGACACGCCAAATCTCCTTAGGCACTTGTGTTTTGGCGCAGTTCTTGGCGGCATTTTGGCGGTTGCATCTTTTTCTTGATAGTTGGAGGCGAATCTATACGTTCACCGCTAGTTTTCTTGAATAAATGAGGGTCGAAGTGAACAGGGCGCACTATTTAACCGGGGCCATTCTTGCAGTTATGTGTTCACCAGCGTTGGCGGGTGAGACAGTATTGTATGATTCATCAATTGCTGATTGGGTAGAAGCCCCTGATCTCGAAGCGGCCTATGCCGAAACGAGCGAGATCTTGCTGTTGGATAAGCAGGTGAGGGCTGACGACGGCGTGGTGAATCGGTATTTCGATATCGCCTTTCGCATGACCAACCAGCAATTCACCCAGTCGGCTGGTACGATCACACTCAGCTGGCTGCCCGACAAGGGCGATCTCACCGTTCACAGGGTTGAGATTGTGCGGGATGGCACAGTGATCGATGTGCTTGGCCAAGGCGCGGAATTTGATGTCTTGAGGCGGGAAGAAAACCTTGAGCGGCGATTGTTAGATGGCAAATTAACAGCATCCCTTGCTGTACCAGGTCTCCAAGTCGGCGATATTTTGCGCTACTCTGCGACGACGACATTGTCGGATCAAGCACTGGGCGAAAATTGGCAAGTTAGCGATGGCTTAGTGGCCGCTCCGACAAAGGTCGGGTTTGGCAGGAGTATCATCTCTTGGCCGAGCGACAGCTCGGCGGAATGGAAAGAAATTCGCGGCGACGGGGCAACTGAGTTTTCAAGTGAAAACGGGTTCAATATTCTCACCACGAACTTCCCTTTGCCAGAACCGGAAGAAATGCCGGATGATGCCCCAACGGAATTCCGAATGAGGCCGCAAATTCAAGTTGCGAGTTATGGCAATTGGCGTGACGTTTCGACAACAATGGCGCCGCATTTCGGGACCGAGGGATCGCTGCCGGAAAGCGGCGATCTGCGCGATGCGATTGAGGAAATCCGGCAATCATCAGCCGATCCGCTGGTAAGATCGGCAAGCGCGCTTCGGCTGGTTCAGGACGAGGTGAGCTACCTGCTCAACGGATTGGATGGCGGGAATTATCTGCCGCAAAGTCCGCAAGAGACATGGGAACTGAAATATGGCGATTGCAAAGCCAAATCCATACTGCTGTTGGCGATTTTGCGTGACTTGGGAATTGAGGCTGATGCGACCTTGGTGCGATCGTCAACCGGCGATGTAGTTCAGGCGTTGGTTGCGGCTCCGCAGGCGTTTGATCACATGATCGTGCGCGCTGAAATTGGCGGAAGGATCTATTGGTTTGATGGAACCTCCAGCGGGGCCCGGTTTGAAACGATCGATGAGATTCCGAACTTTGGATATGCTTTGCCATTGCGCGAAGGTGGGGCCGATCTTGAACCTATTGAACATGGTTTTCAGGAATGGGCCGATAACGAAACTGAGGTGGTCTTTGATTATTCCGCTGGATTGGATTCGCCAGCGCTCGTCGATATCACTATTCGATCACGCGGGTCCGCTGGGGCCAGATATCGAGCACTGGCGGTGCAATCGGATGAGGAAGCCAGAGACGACAGTGTCAATGAGCTGATCCAGAATCGAATTGGCAGCTATGTTTTGTATGATCAGACGGTCGAATATGACGCTGAGACCGCGATCGCGACCATTTCCGCGAAAGGATTGCTGGGATCTGATTGGGAATGGGATCGCGATAGAGGATCGCTAGGCATAGGATTGGCATCCACGGGATTTAACTTTTCGCCCGACCGAGCAAGAGCGCAATGGCGCGATTTGCCAGTACGGCGGGGAGGCCCGTTGACCAATATCCGCACGGTGACAATCATTCTGCCGGATGATGCAGAGAATTACCGCTTGGAAGGGTTGACCGAAACACAGCAAACGGTCGCGAACATGAATGTTACGCGCACCATGACGAGTGACGGCAATACGATAACCTTTGTTGATAAAGCGCAGTGGATGCCGGGATTGATCGAGGTCGAAGATTTGGCTGGTGAGCGCATAAAGGCAGCCAATCTGGCCAGTGGTGATCCGGTTTTGCACACGCGCGATAATCCGCTGCGATATTGGGAGCGTTCGGCCGAACTTACTGCGGAGCTTAATGAGCCGCACGAGGTAGCTTCCGCGGCAATCATCGCGCAGGGCGAAGATGATGAAGCGTGGCCTTATTCGGTGCGTGCTGCCGTGCGCGGGTTTTACGATATTGAAAGCGCGATCGAAGATTACACCCGGGCGATCGAAGTGGAAGCCTCGGCAGAGCTTTATACCGCACGTGGCGATCAGTTCCGCGAGATTGGCCAATATGACAATGCGATTGCTGATTGGCGGTCTGCTTATGAAGCCGATCCATCGCTTTCAAACGCGATGGGATTTGCCGATATGCTTTCCGTTGGGCAACAATTTGAAGAAGCCCTAGCCCTGCTGGATGGCTTAAACGCGACCGGTGATGATCGCGCTTCTGTGATGCGCACCAAGGCGCACATTCTGGGCGAAGCTGGACAATTGGAAGAGGGGTGGGCGCTTCTGGATCAGGTCAATGAAGAACGGCCCGGCGATGGCACCTCGTTAAATTCTCAATGTTGGTATTCGGGAATTTGGTCCTACAATATTGAGCAAGGCCGCGATATTTGCGACGAAGCGGTGCGGGCGACCGAATATGATCCCTCTGCGCTCGATAGCAGAGCCATGGTGCATTACCGGCTTGGTAATAGCGACGCCGCATTGCGCGATATTGAGGCCGCAATATCCAGCGCTCCGGGCATGGGCAGCAGCCACTTCTTGCGCGGGATCATCCTATCCGAAAGAGGGGATGAGGATGGGGCGGAGTCCAACCTGTCTCAAGCGCTCAGGATTTTCAGCGATTATCCAAACTATTTCGCAAAATATGGCTTGGAGATAGATTAAAGCTGGGTTGCACCGCGCGGCGCGCTGGCAATTTGTCAGATCATTCCCTTCGCTCTGAGCGAAACGTGGCCTTCACGGCCCACGATCACATGGTCGTGCACCGTCACACCCAGCAAGCGCCCGGCTTCGGCGATTTTCATTGTGACTTGAATATCAGCTTGGCTCGGTTCTGGGCTGCCGCTGGGGTGATTGTGAACTAGGATCATTGCGCTTGCGCCCACATCCATGGCTTTGCGGATAACCTCTCGCGGGTGGATTGATGCTTCATCGATCGATCCATCTCCCAGGTGGTGATCATTGATCAGCCGGTTTTTTGCATCGAGATACAGCACCCGCACGCGCTCCACCGTCAGATGCGCCATATCGATCGAAAGGTAATCGATCAGGCTTTGCCACGATCCCAGCACTGGCCTGTGTTGCACTTCTGATCGGGCCATACGCCGCGCCGCCAATGCCACGCTTTTGAGCGCTGCTGCGCTGGTTTCCCCTACCCCTTTTACCTGTTGCAAGGCCGAAGGATCGGCATTGAGCACCGCCGCAAGCGAGCCGAAATGTTTGAGCAAGGCCTTGGCGACCGGCTTGGTATCGCCCTGACGGATGCTGGCGAACAGCAGATATTCTAGAACTTCGTAATCGGCGAGGGCTTCTGCGCCCCCTTCCAGCATCCTTTGGCGCAGCCGCGCGCGATGGCCGGCTCCTGCATGAGCATCAACGCCATTGTGGTCTGGTTCAGAAGCTTTGGGCAAAATGCCTCCCAATACGAAGGATATTCGTTGATCCTGCATTGCCTTTGTCGGGCGATGCGCGCAAGTGTGGGAGCATCATGGCGTCAGCCGAAGCGGAAAATCTTGAACAGACGCCAGTGCGCAGTTTCCTGCCGCGCCGCAGACGTTGGCGTGCGCTTTTGCTGGTGCTTTCGCTGATTGGCCTGACCGCGGTTTGGGCGTGGCTTGTGCGCGAAGATTATGCCAGCGACTTTATCGATGCCGAACTGACCAAGCTCGAGCTGCCTGCCGCATACGAAATCGTTTCAATCGGTCCGCAGACGCAGGTTTTGCGCAATGTTGTGGTGGGCAATGCCGATCGGCCAGACCTTACAATTGAACGGGTCGAAGTCGATTTGGAATATCGTTTCGGGGTGCCTTCCATCGGCAAAGTCGAAGTGATCAAGCCGAGATTGTTCGGGACGTTCCAAGCAGGTGAGTTGTCATTCGGCTCGCTCGATCCCTTGCTGTTTGGCGAAAGCGAAGAAGAGCCGGGCCTGCCCGAGCTCAATTTGAAACTGGTCGATGCGCGTGGACAGATCGCAGGCGACATCGGCGCAATCGGTTTCAAAGCAGAGGGCGAGGGCGCCCTCAATGATGGGTTTTCAGGTATCTTGGCGGTCACTGCGCCCGGCATCGAGATTCAGGATTGCGCGGTTTCGCAGGCGACTTTGTATGGCGATCTCACAACCGCTAGCGGCCGCCCGCAATTTTCCGGCCCAGTGCGTTTGCGCGGCCTTGATTGCGCATCGCTGGAGGGCGGATTGCAAGAGGCGGATATCGCCGTGCAATTGGCAATCGATGAAAACCTAGGCGGCGCAGGGGGCGAATTGGGCTTGAGTGCATCCGGGCTTTCGTTTGGTTCGTCTGCGATCCCCGCGCTCAATGGAAATGTTCAGCTGACATGGCGAGAGGGGGTATTCGTCGCCCGGCATAGGCTTTCCGGGTCTGAGTTGACGTCGCCCTATGGCAGGCTTGCAGAATTGAGCGCCGATGGTGCGCTGCGAGCCGGCGAGGGTTTTGATCGGATCGAATGGGATTCGCGCATTGAGGCAGAACAGCTCGCGCTAGGGCGGGATATCTCGGCCCAATTGGATGAAACTGGCGGAGCCTTGTCTGGCACCTTGCTAGAGCCTTTATTCGCCAAATTTCAGCGCGCAATTGCGGGGACCGGATCGGGCAGTTCGCTCGCTGCGGACCTAACCCTGCGGCAATCGAGTTCCAGCACCAGTCTCGTCGTGCCAGAGGCGCGGATCCACAGCGCATCGGGCGAAACCTTGGTTGGCTTGTCGCGATTCTCATGGAGCAGTTCCGACGATGCGCCCGATCGATTGCGCGGCAATTTCGTGTCGCAAGGGGCAGGTATGCCGCAAATCTCTGGCCGGATGGAGCGTCAGGGTGATGGCGAACTCGCCTTGCGGTTGCAGATGCAGGAATATGCCGCGGGCGAAAGCCGGTTGGCGATCCCGGAATTGATGGTTTCACAGGCCGCCAATGGCAACTGGCGATTTGCGGGCGGAATCCTCGCCGATGGCGCTGTGCCGGGCGGCTTTGTTAAAGGGCTGCGATTGCCCGTTTCCGGCGCATGGTCGGCGCGCGATGGCCTGTCTCTGGGGCAATCTTGCACCGATGTGAGGTTTGATCAGGCATCATTATCAAACGTGTCGTTAAATAGGCGGTCGATCACGATTTGCCCCAATCAGGGGCAGGCACTGGTTGAATACGGTTCATCCTTGCGTCTTGCCGGGAACCTGAATGATTTCGATCTTGAAGGTGAACTTTCGGGAAGCCCGTTCGCATTGCAAACGCAGCAAGTGAACCTGCAATATCCGGGTCTCATGACCGCGCAAAATGTTGATGTGCAATTGGGCGGGGACCAACAGACCGCGCGGCTGACCTTGGCCAATTTGGAAGCCGATCTGGGTGATCTGATCAGCGGAAAATTTGATGGCGGGGAGGTTTACCTTGATGCGGTGCCGCTCGATCTGGTCGAAACCAGCGGGCAATGGACATATGAAGAGGGCGTGCTTTCCCTCGATCAAAGCAAGTTTCGCGTGCTTGATCGCGAGGTGGAAGATCGCTTTGCTCCGCTGGTTGCGCGCGATGCCGTGCTGCAGCTGTCTGAAAATGTGATCACTGCAAGGGCGCGATTGCGCCACCCTGCATCTGACCGAGTGGTGAGCGAGGTCGATATTGTCCATGATCTGGGATCGAGCAGCGGCAATGCCAATATCGATGTGGCGCAGCTCGCGTTCGATGGAGCGCTGCAACCTGCCGATTTAACCGTCTATGCCGATGGTGTAGTCGCGCTAGCAATCGGTTATGTAAACGGCAGCGGTTGGATCAACTGGAACGAAACTGACATCACCAGCGGCGGGAGTTTTTCAACCGAAGATTTTGATTTTGCAGCCGCTTTTGGCCCGGTAGAAAATGCCAAGGCCACAATCGAATTTACCGATCTTCTGTCGTTGACGACCGCTCCCGATCAAGTGCTCGAACTGGGGTCAATCAACTCCGGCATCGAAGTGTTTGAAGGCCGCATTACCTATTCACTAACCGATGGCCAGTTCTTGTCACTCAAAGAAGCGCGCTGGCCGTTTATGGGCGGGGAATTGCTGCTCCGTTCGGTTGATCTCAATCTCGCTGCGGAGGAAGAGCGGCGCTATATCTTCGAGATTATCGGCCTTGATGCGGGAACATTCATCCAAGAGATGGAATTTGGCAATCTTGCTGCGGCCGGCAAATTCGATGGCACACTGCCTATCGTGTTCGATTCGCTGGGAAATGGCCAAATCGAGGAGGGCTTGCTGATTTCGCGCGAGCCAGGCGGCAACCTCTCTTATGTCGGCGATCTTGCCTATGAAGATCTTGGGGTTATGGCCAATTTCGCGTTTAGCGCGCTGCGCAGCCTGAATTTCAATCAGATGTCGATCACGATGAACGGCAGGCTGACCGGCGAAATTATCACCAGCATCCGGTTCGATGGGATCAGTCAGGGGGAGGGGACGAGCAGCAATTTCGTTACCCGCCAATTGGCCGCTCTCCCGATCCGATTCAATGTGAATGTCCGCACGCAATTCCTTGAACTTAGTAGGCTTTTGCGTTCCACTTACGATTCAACTTATCTCCCGGACCCGTGCCTGAACAGGGATCCTGCATGGCGCGCGAGCCGGTTCTTCCAAACTGCATGCCGGGATGAGGAGGAGCCTCTGCCCGAAGACATACCCTTAGGTGAATTGCCTATTCAGCCTGAAGAAAGCGAGAATGCGCCATTATGATGCTTAAATTGACCGAGCTGGCAGGCAGTGCCAAAAGCGCCCGCATGAATGAAAAGCGGATTTTGCGGCAGATGCTGTCAGGGGTCGGAATTGGTGTTTTGGGCGTGGGGACGCTCGGGGGATGCGTGAATGTTGCCGCCCCTGACGAGCCTATCGTGATCGAACTCAACATCAATATCCGGCAGGATGTGGTTTTTGCTTTGGCCGATGATGCGGCCGATACGGTAGAGGACAACGCGGATATTTTTTGATCCCGTGATGCTCTCTTCCGCAGGAGGATGAGAATAATGACGCATTTGCGCAAAATACTGCTGACCGGGCTTGCCGCAGGTCTAGCAATTACGGGCATCGCAGCCCCAGCACAGGCGCAGCGGGACCCCGCTTATGCAGCCGCTCGTGCCAATGGCAGCATTGGTGAACAGCGTGACGGCTATCTTGGCGTTGTGGTGGCGGAAACCGCCGAACTGCGCCGCCTGGTGAATGATATCAATATCAGACGCCGCGCCGTTTATGCCGAGCGCGCCCAGTCTGCGAATGCAACCTTGGATGAATACGCTTTCACTGCCGGATGTGCCGCGATTATGCGCACCGTCGCCGGGGAAATGTACCAGGCACCCGATGGCAGCTGGCAGACCCGAACGGCGTCCGCGCCGCTGCGCGATCCGCGCTGCCCTCCTACAGGCTGAACCCCTTCTATAAAGCAGGCCGCGAAGCGCATTTGCGTTTTGCGCAACAGCTGTGCCCAATATTACGGGTAACAAAGGCGGCTTCCGGTTGACTTGAATTTGCCCCCCTTCTAAGGGGTGCGCGCCCTTGGCGGGCACCTCACTTGCGCGCGCATGGTATCCGTATATGGAAGCAAGCATGAGCAAAGAGAAGTCCGCACGGGAACCCATCGCCGAGGATGCGAGGATCGACGCGCTTGAAGAGCGGCTGCAAGCTGCTCAAGAGCGCGAAGAGGAACGCAACCAACCGCGAGTTTCGGGAGTTGATGCGAATTATCGCAGCGGCAACCGGGTGCTTGCGGATCTTCTTGGCGGGATTCTTGGTGGCGCGGTTATCGGTTGGACTATTGATTATTTCGCCGACACTTCGCCCGCGGGTCTGTTGATAATGATGTTCCTTGGGATCATCGTTGCCTTCAGAAACATTTTTCGTGCGGCGAACACTCGCTCTGACGATCCAGAATAGGGCACTAAAGCCCAATTTGGATCATCATCAGGGCGCGTTTTTACAGGGCTTAAGGACCAAGCGATCGTGACAGCCGAAACTGGCAAAGTCGATCCGATGAAACAATTTCAGCTGGAGCCGGTTTTCGGCTTGGGCGAATTGGAATTGGCGGGTTACAACATTGCGTTTACCAATTCCGCCCTTTGGATGGCGATTACCACCGTATTGATCGGTGTGTTCGTTGTTGGCGGATTGAAACAGCAGCTGGTGCCAGGGCGTTGGCAAATGGCGGTTGAAACCTTCACCGGCTTTATCGATGATATGCTGGAAGCCAATATCGGCAAGGCAGGGCGCAAATATGTGCCTTATATCTTTAGCCTTTTCATGTTCATCTTGTTCGCGAATGTCCTCGGATTATTGCCAATTGGCCTGGTAGGGCTGCACCCGTTCACTTTCACCAGTCACTTCACCGTTACCGGCGTCTTGGCGATTGTTAGTTTTTCAATCGTGCTGATCGTGGGTTTCTGGAAGCATGGTTTCAAGTTTTTCAGCCTGTTTGTACCGCACGGAACGCCGCTGTGGTTGATGTGGCTGATCCCAGTGATTGAGCTGATTTCGTTTATGGTTCGCCCTTTCAGCCTCGCTCTGCGGCTGTTCGTGGCGATGATGGCCGGCCACGTCTTGTTGAAAGTGCTGTCGAGTTTCGTGATCGACAGCGTCAATGCGGGCGCCATCACTGGCGGATTTATTGGCATCCCAAGTTTCACCCTGATGATCGCAATCAGCGCACTGGAAATTCTGGTTGCGGGCATTCAGGCCTATGTTTTTGCGCTTCTGACATCGCTTTATATTAGCGATGCAGAGCACCTTCACTGAGTTTTATCCGTTCAACTTATTTATCTGATCCCAAAGGAGTTTTTCAAATGGAAGCAGAAGCAGCCAAGCTCATCGGCGCAGGCCTTGCAGCAATCGGTGCCGGCCTTGCCGCAACTGGCGTGGGCAACGTATTTGGTTCGTTCCTAGAGAGCGCATTGCGCAATCCAGGTGCGGCAGACGGTCAACAAGGCCGTTTGTTCATCGGCTTTGCCGCAGCTGAGCTTCTCGGCCTGTTGGCATTTGTTGTTGCGATGATCCTGATCTTCGTAGCCTAAAGCAGCGGTTTTTCGGGTTTAGATCAGCCACCGTGCTGATCGGCCCGAGATACTTTTGGCCCCAGCAAGCTTCGGAACCGACGCATGCCTCAAATTGCTCAATTAGCTGAATTTTACTCCAGCCAGATATTCTGGGTGCTGGTGTTCTTTGGCCTGACTTTCTTCGTGATTGGTCGGGGCATGGTCCCCAAAGTGCTGGCCACGGTGGAACTGCGCGACAAGCAAATCTCTGATGATCTTGCCGCCGCGCAGGCAGCCCGCGATGCCGCGGATGAGCAGGAAGAGGCGTGGCGCAAGCGTGAGAACGAAAATCGTTCTGCGGCGCAGGCGCTTATTGCCGATGCCAAGTCTCAGGCGGCCAGCAAAACCGAAGCCAAATTGAAGAGCGCTCAAACCCGCATCGATAAGAAGCTGGCAGAGGCGGACACCGCGATTGCAGCGGCCCGCACCGCTGCGATGGCTGAAGTTGAAACGGTGGCCGCAGAAGCGACGCAAGATATTGTTTCGCGGTTGGCCGGTGCGTCGGTTGATATGAACACGGCCCAGGCGGCTGTGAAGAAAGCGCTTACCAATGGATAATATCCTTACCCTTTTGGCGAGTGCTTCTGAAGACGGCAAGATCGCACCCTCCGCCTTATTCCTTGAGGATTATCAATGGGTTTCGCTGGCAATGGCGGTGCTGGTTGCAGTTGTGATTTGGAAGAAAGTTCCCGGCATGATCACCGGCGGACTCGATTCCAAGATCGCGGAGATCAAGCAACAATTGGACGAAGCGAAAGACCTTCGCGCGCAGGCAGAGGTTTTGCGCGACGAGTATGCGGCGAAAATCGCTGGCGCGGAAAAAGACGCCGAAGCGATGATGGAAGGCGCGCAGCGCGAAGCCGATGCTATCCTTGAGAAAGCTGAGGCTGATGGCAAGGCAATGGTCGAACGCCGCAAACGTATGGCGGAAGACAAAATTGCCGCCGCGGAACGGGATGCGGTGGAAGAGGTGCGCTCTGTGGCAGTTGAAACGGCCGCCAATGCTTCTCGCAATATCATCTCTGAAAAGCATGATGCTGGCGCAGACAAATCACTCGCCGATGCGGTGATTTCTTCGCTCTAAACGTTTTCGCTCTAAGCGGGGCGCTGCCCAATGGGGCTTAGCTTTCCGGTTCAAACACCACTTTTCCAACCAGTTCACGATTAGCCATCGCGTCAAACCCTTCGCGCCATCGGGACAAGGGCAGCACTCGGTCAATCGCGGGCTTGATCCGTTTGTCCGAAGCAAGTTTTGCAATTGCCGCGTTGATTGCGCGGCCCCGTTCTGGGAAACGGCGGGCATATTCACCAGCGCGCAGTCCCACGATTGAAAAACCTTTGATCAACGGAATATTGGTCGCAATCTCGGCTATGCGCCCGCTGGTAAAGCCAACCACCACCAGCTTTCCGGCAAAAGCGACACAGCGCGTGCTTTCATCAAACACATCGCCGCCAACTGGGTCGAACACGAGATCACATAATTTACCGCCGGTTATCGCGCTCACCTGTTCGCGAAAGCGCCCCTGCGCGGTGATCACCGCATCAGGGTTGTAGAGCGTCTCGATCCGGACGCGTTTTTCGGCGATGCCAGTTGCCGCGATCACTTTTGCGCCTATCGCTTTGGCCAAATCAACCGCGGCCAAGCCAACACCGCCGCTCGCCCCATGGACCAGCACCCATTTATCCGCGCAATCGCCCGGATTAAGCCCGCACAGCTCCACCAGCCCGGTATAGGCGGTTGAGTAAGCCGCGCCCATGGCAGCGCCTTCAGCATAGCTTAGACCAGCCGGAAGGGCTGTGAGACCGCGCGCAGGAACGCTGGCCATTTCGGCAAAGGCTCCGGTTTTGTTGCCGCCAATCACCGCATCACCGGGATTAAGCCCGCTTGCCGGATCGGCTTCGATCACGTCTCCGGCCAATTCCAGGCCGCTTGTAAACGGCACGTCGGGTTTGAATTGATATTCGCCCTTGGTCATCAACAGATCGGGAAAGTTCAGCGATGCCGCGCGTACTTTGATCAGCACGTCACTTTCGGCGCGCTGCGGCGCAGCCACTTCGGCCAGCTCAACGCCGGAAAAATCGCTGGCGAGTGAATTGACCCGAAGTGCCCGCATCTGGCGGCTCTAGAAATTGTCCTTGGCGGCGCGCAGAGCGGCAAATGTTTCGTGCGGTTCATCGCCGCCCCATTTTGCTTTGATTGCCGGATCGTCCACCCGCAGGAACGGGTTGGTTTCCAATTCGCGTTTCAACACGGTTGGAACCGTGGGTTCTCCGCGAGATCTTTTGTCCTTGATCTCCGCCACATAGTTTTGCAGCGCTGCATTGTCCGGGTCTGCATGGACCGCAAAGGCGGCGTTCGCTTCGGTGTATTCATGGGCGCAATAAAGCACGGTTTCGGTTGAAAGCCGGCGAATCCGATCAAGGCTGGTCCAGAATTGTTTCGGTTCCCCTTCGAACATCCGCCCACAACCCAGCGCGAACACAGCATCGCCGACAAAGGCGACGCCCATATCGACCAGGTGGAACGCGATATGGCCATTTGTGTGGCCTGAAACGTCGATCACTTCGGCGCGGTGTTCCCCCAAATTCACACTGTCGCCGTGATAGATCACGCGGTCGATTGGGGAGAGTTTTTCCACTTCTTTGGGAGCGAGCACCCTCGCGCCGGTCGCCGCGATAATTTCCTTATTCCCGCCAGCATGATCAGGGTGCCAATGGGTGTTCCAGATGTGTGTGATCGCCCACCCTTTGGCCTCTGCCTGGCGGAGATATTCCTTGGCATCGGGGGTGTCGATCGCTGCGGTTTCATTGGTGACCGAATTGTGAACCAGGTATCCGTAATTGTCGGACAGGCACGGGAATTGATGAATCTCTAGCATGCAGGCGATTGTAGCATGCGATGGAGCCGAGGGAAGGGCGCAAAAAACGAACCCGATATGCGCCGCAAAGAAAAGGCCCGCCAACTCTTGCGAGCGGCGAGCCTCTTTATTCTGAATTCAAGCGCGAGCGGCGTCATCCATCGCCCGGCTATCCTTGTTCATGCGATCAAAGATTGCCTAGTTCTGGACGGGCGCCTGCCCTCGCAACCAATTATTCGTCGCCCTTCTTGAGCGCCGCGCCAAGAATATCGCCAAGCGATGCGCCGCTGTCCGACGAACCGAACTGTTCGACTGCTTCTTTCTCTTCGGCGATTTGACGCGCCTTGATAGAGAAGTTTGGTTTCTTGGAACGATCAAAGCCGGTGACCATCGCATCGACCTTGCTTCCAGCTTGGAAGCGATCCGGACGCTGCTCATCACGATCACGACCAAGGTCAGAGCGTTTGATAAAGCCGGTCGCGCCGTCTTCGCCAACCTGCACTTCGAGCCCGCCATCGCGAACTTCGAGTACGGAAACGGTAACGGTTTGGCCTTTGCGCAGCGAATCAGCGCCAGCGGCGCCTTCTGCGGTAGGTGCACCTTTTTCAAGCTGCTTCATGCCCAAGCTGATGCGTTCCTTTTCGACATCAACATCGAGCACGACCGCTTTGACTTCTTCACCCTTGCGGTGCAGCGCCAGAGCGTCTTCGCCCGAAATGCCCCAGGCAATGTCTGACATGTGGACCATGCCATCGACATCCCCTTCGAGTCCGATGAACAGGCCAAATTCGGTAGCGTTTTTGACTTCGCCTTCGACCACGGTGCCAACTGGGTTCTTCTCGGCAAAGCCATCCCATGGATTTTGCTGAGCTTGCTTGAGGCCCAAGCTGATCCGGCGTTTTTCGCTATCAACTTCGAGGACCAGCACATCGACTTCCTGACTGGTCGAAACGATCTTGCCAGGGTGAACGTTTTTCTTTGTCCAGCTCATTTCAGAGACGTGGACCAGACCTTCGATGCCAGCTTCCAGTTCAACAAAGGCACCATATTCAGTGATATTGGTGACCGTGCCGGAAAGTTTCGCACCGATTGGGTATTTCGAGCCGACGCCATCCCAAGGATCGCTTTCGAGCTGCTTCATGCCCAGGCTGATACGTTGAGTTTCGGAATTGATGCGAACAATCTGTACCTTCACGGTGTCGCCAATGGCGATCACTTCGCTTGGGTGATTGACCCGCTTGTAGCTCATATCGGTAACGTGGAGGAGGCCATCAATGCCGCCCAGATCAACGAACGCACCATAATCGGTGATGTTCTTGACCACGCCTTCGATCACTTGACCTTCAGCCAGTTGATCGATCAATTCGCTGCGCTGTTCGGCACGTGTTTCTTCGAGCACGGCGCGGCGCGAAACAACGATATTACCGCGGCGGCGATCCATTTTCAGGATCTGGAATGGCTGGGGCACTTCCATCAGCGGGGTAACATCGCGCACTGGGCGGATATCGACCTGGCTGCCGGGAAGGAACGCAACAGCGCCATCAAGATCGACTGTGAAGCCACCTTTGACGCGGCCGAAGATGCGGCCTTCAACACGTTTGCCTTCGCCGAATTCGTTTTCAAGCTTGTCCCAAGCGGCTTCGCGGCGGGCGCGGTCGCGGCTGAGCATGGCTTCGCCATCGGCGTTTTCGACGCGGTCGACATACACTTCGACTTCGCTGCCGACTGACAGGCCGTGATCATCTTCGTTGCGGGAGAATTCTTTAAGCTGGACGCGGCCTTCAGATTTGAGGCCAACATCGATGATAGCCATACCGTTTTCGATGGCTGTCACAGTGCCTTTTACAACGCGGCCTTCAAAGCCACCATCGTCTGCACCGCCAAGTTGTTCGTTGAGAAGCGCTTCGAAATCGTCGCGCGTAGGGTTGGGCGAAGTCGCCATAGGTCAGGAAATCCTGTTTCACATTTTGCTACCGGCCACCGGTTTTACCGGGGTCTATCACCGTCTCCTGTGCACTATTGCGCAGGCTAACGGGGCAAGAGGGCCGAAATCTTCGCGAAGCCGAATGCTCGCGCGAAGGCTCTTTTCATCATTGCGATGTCGAGAACGGGCGCGGACTAGGTGAAGAACCCCGCAAACGCAAGGAAATACCGTCTTTAGCGCAGCGCCGCTTTGACCGTTTCGATCACCGCCGCAATCGCCTCATCTCGGGGCAGCGCAGAGGTATCGATGACAAACGCATCCGCCGCGGCTTTCAATGGGGCATCTTTGCGGCCTGTATCGCGCGCATCGCGCCGCTCCAGATCGGCAGCAATATCGGCTAGGCTGGTTGCCGCGCCGCGATCTTGCATTTCCTGATGCCTGCGCGCCGCACGCGCCTCTATACTGGCCGTGATAAACAGCTTCACATCGGCATCTGGCGCAATCACGGTGCCAATGTCCCGCCCGTCCAAAACCGCGCCGCCATCTTGCTGCGCGAATTCACGCTGCCTTTCAAACAAGGCCTTGCGCACTTGCGGATGCACCGATGCTCGACTGGCAAGACTGCCGGTGGCTTCATTGCGCAGCACCGGGTCATCTAACAAAGCATCTGGAAATTCGACTCCCTTCAGGGCGTCTTCAGGTCGGTCAGGATCGCCGCCATTGAGCAGGGTTTGCCGGCCAACCGCGCGGTAAAGCAGCCCCGTATCGAGAAGCGGCAAGTTGAAACGCGCGGCGAGCGCCTTTGCGATTGTCCCTTTGCCAGAGGCGGTCGGGCCATCGACGGCGATGATCATGCCGGCAAGTCCGATATTGTTTTGTTGGTCCGGCGCGCGCGCAATTCCTTCACCAATCCGAAAATCGCGATCGCCATCCACACGATCTCAAGCACCAGGGTCGGCAGATTGAAATTCACCATCAGCGAGATGGTTAGCAAGGCCGCGCCAATGAAGTTTACCGCGTTGAACAGCACCAAGTTCATCTGCTTTGCGACATTGCTGTAAGCGAAGGCGGCAACAATGCAGAAGCTTCCGGCAAAGCCAATCAAATCAGCGGTGAAAGAAGATATGGGCAGCATTATTTCTGTGCTCTCTCTAGCAATTCCATAAAATCAGGAAAACTTGTGGCAATCGGTGAGGTGTCGTCCACCTCGACGCCGTCCGTGCTGGCAAGGCCCGCTATCGCCATGCTCATCGCGATCCGGTGGTCGAGATGCGTTGTGATCGGCGCATTGGCGGTGCCGCGTAAGGGCGTGCCGCCAGAGCCAGTGATCACCAAGCCATCGTCCCGTTCTTCGACAATTGCACCAACCGCGGTGAGTGCATTGGCCATCGCGTTTAAACGATCGCTTTCTTTGACGCGCAATTCTTCTAGCCCGCTTGTGCGGGTCGTCCCGTTGGCGAGCGCTGCAGCGACGAACAACACCGGAAATTCATCGATCATAGACGGTGCAAGCGCTGGATCGACATCCACTCCGGTCAGCTCAGAGTGTGTGACGCGCAGATCGGCAACGGGCTCGCCGCCAACCTCGCGCAGATCGAGTTGTTCGATTGATCCGCCCATTTGGCGCAAAACTTCGATCAAGCCTGCGCGGGTCGGGTTTAGCCCGACATTTTCGATCACCAAATCGCTGCCGGGTGTGAGCAAAGCTGCGACAATAAAAAAGGCGGCTGAGGATGGATCGCCGGGCACCACGACATGTTGTGGCTGTAAATCTGCCTCTCCATGGATGCGGATGATCCGCTCTCCATCCACTGTTTCAATCTCCAACTTTGCGCCAAACCCGGTTAGCATCCGCTCGGTATGGTCGCGCGTTGGCACCGGCTCGATCACTGTTGTGACGCCAGGCGTGTTCAGCCCCGCGAGCAGCACCGCGCTTTTCACCTGAGCGCTGGCGACGGGCAATCGATATTCGATCGGCACTGCAGGCAGCGCTCCGCGCATCATCAACGGCAACGTGCCCCCAGAAGAACTTTCAAAGCTCGCACCCATTTGGCTGAGCGGATCAATCACGCGGCCCATGGGCCTGCCCGATAGGCTGGCATCGCCGGTAAAGGTCGCGGCAAAGCCATGGCTGGCGAGGATTCCCATCAGCAGCCGAGTCGATGTGCCCGAATTGCCCATATCGAGCGCTTGATCCGGTTCGAGCAATCCGCCCACCCCAACGCCGTGAATGCACCAAGTGGCATTGCCATCACCGTCTTGATCGCGTTCTATCTGTGCGCCCATCGCCCGCATCGCCGCAGCGGTGGCGAGGACATCTTCACCTTCAAGCAGGCCTTCGACGCGGCTTTCCCCCACCGCAAGGGCGGAAAACATCAAGGCGCGGTGGCTGATCGATTTGTCGCCGGGAACACGCATGCGGCCACGCAAGGGCTGAGAAGGCGAAAAATGGTGTGCGGGCAAGTCAGCAAATCCAGTCGGTAAATTCGATCAAAACTCGCGGCGTCTTTGACAGTGACCCACGCATCTGGCAAGGCGCGCCGCGCTCTTGATTTGCGGACTCTATGGTCCCATTCAAACAACGAGATTTCACTTGCCCCGATTTCGGGGCAGGACACCATCTGAGGATATATTCATGGCGAAGCCAGAATGGGGCACAAAGCGTTCTTGCCCCAAATGCGGAGAACGCTTTTACGATTTGGGCAATGATACGCCCGTTACCTGTATTGAATGCGGGGAAGAATGGCATCCGGAGCCGGTGCTTAAGACCAAGCAACCAATTCCGTTTGAACCGGATGAAAAGAAGAAAAAAGACGGCGAAGCCGATAGCGATTTGTCCGGTGATGCCGATGATGAGCTGAAAGGCATCGAGAATATCGATGACGAAGACGATTCGCCTGACAATGATGTTGATCTTGGCGGGGATGACGATCTTGGCGTTGCCAAAGGCAAAGGCGACGAGCAAGACGACGAGAATTAATTTGCTTGCCAATCAGGGGTGCCGCACTTATTTGCCGCGGCCTCGCTGAAAAGTGAGCTTTGTGGGTGTGAAAATGCCTGCATGACATGACTGGAAAGGGGCCTTAGCTCAGCTGGGAGAGCGCAACACTGGCAGTGTTGAGGTCAGCGGTTCGATCCCGCTAGGCTCCACCAGTCAACCAAGACAAAGTCGGGTTTTCTTTCACGAAAATTCCGCACGCTGGCCAACGAGGTTTCGTTCGCCGGCGTTTTTCGCGTTTAGTTCGGCTCGCGCTGAACGGGGAGTTTCCCAGAAAAAGTGGCTGTCACTTTTTCGGTTCGGGAAGCGACCAGATAAAAGCAGCGCGGGCGAACGGGGAGTTTTCCAGAAAAAGTGGTTGTCACTTTTTCGGTTCGGGAAGCGACCAGAGAAAAGCAGCGCGGGCGAGCGCCCGAGCGAGGAGTTGAAGACGATGTTTGACAATCTGTCCGACCGTTTAGGCGGTGTCTTTGATCGCCTCAAAGGTCGCTCGAGCGTTTCCCGCAAAAGTGGCGCCCGGTTTTGCAGTTCGCAAACGCGCAAAACAATAAGCCGCGATCACAGCAATCGGAGGTTTGCATAATGTTTGACAATCTGTCCGACCGTTTAGGCGGTGTCTTTGATCGCCTCAAAGGTCGCGGCGCGCTGAAAGAACAAGACGTGCGCGATGCGATGCGCGAAGTCCGCGTTGCGCTGCTCGAAGCTGATGTTGCATTGCCAGTCGCACGCCGGTTTATCGACGCGGTCACGGAAAAGGCCGTTGGCCAGGATGTACTCAAATCGATCACACCGGGCCAGCAGGTTGTAAAGATCGTTCATGATGAACTGGTCGAGATGCTGGGCGGGGTCGAGACCGAAGGACTGCTGCTGGAGGCCAAGCCGCCGGTTGTGATCATGATGGTCGGCTTGCAGGGCTCTGGTAAGACCACCACAACCGCAAAACTGAGCAAGATGCTGCGCGAAAAGCACGGCAAGAAAGCCATGATGGCTTCACTCGACGTCAATCGTCCAGCTGCGCAAGAGCAGCTGGCGGTGCTGGGTGAACAGGTTGAAGTGGCGACGCTGCCGATCGTAGCAGGCCAGCAACCGGTTGATATCGCTCGCCGCGCGATGGAATCGGCGCGGTTGCAGAATTTTGATGTGTTGCTGCTCGATACAGCGGGCCGTTTGCATGTCGATGAAGCACTGATGGCCGAAATGAAGGCTGTCTCCAGCGTTTCTGAACCAACAGAGGTGCTGTTGGTGGTCGACAGTTTGACCGGCCAAGACGCCGTCAATGTCGCGCAGAGCTTTGGCGGGGAAGTGCCGCTAACCGGTGTTGTTTTGACCAGGATGGATGGCGATGCACGCGGCGGCGCGGCGCTATCTATGCGAGCGGTCACCGGCAAACCGATCAAATTCGCCGGCACGGGCGAGAAATTGGATGCACTTGAGGCCTTCCGCCCATCGAGCGTTGCAGACCGCATTCTGGGCATGGGCGACGTTGTCAGCCTGGTTGAGAAAGCCGCTGAAACGATCAAGGAAGAAGACGCCGAATTGCTCGCCAAGCGGATGGCGAAGGGGCAGTTTGACCTCAATGATCTGCGGATGCAGCTAAACCAAATGCAGAATATGGGCGGGCTGGGCATGCTCGCCGGGATGATGCCGGGGATGAAGAAGGCCAAAGCGGCGATGGCAGCGGCGGATATGGATGACAAAGTGCTGGTCCATATGGACGCGATCATCGGATCGATGACCTCCAAGGAACGCGCCAATCCCGCTTTGATGAATGCGAAACGCAAGCGCCGCGTTGCAGCCGGCAGTGGCACCGAAGTTCCGCAGGTTAATAAAGTGCTGAAAATGCACCAGGAAATGGGCCGCGCGATGAAACAGATTAAGAAGATGGGCGGGCTTAAAGGCCTCGCATCTATGTTTGGAGGCGGCGGTATGGGTGGCGGCGCAGCTGGCGGTATGGGTGGCATGGGTGGTGGAGGCGCAGGCCTTCCCGGACTCGGCAGTCCAGGCGGGGGCGGACAAGCGCCCGGTGTTGATCCCAACACCCTTCCGCCGGACCTCAAAGATTTATTGAATAAGAAGTAATTACATAGAGTTAGAGTTGAAAGGTAAAATACAATGGCAATTGCACTAAGGCTTTCGCGCGGTGGCGCAAAGAAACGTCCGTATTATCGTATTGTTGCAGCGGACAGCCGTCGCGCTCGCGATGGCAAATATCTTGAACAAATCGGGATCTACAACCCGTTGCTCGCCAAGGATGATCCGGGCCGCGTAAAACTGGACGAAGATCGTGCGAAATACTGGCTGGGCGTTGGCGCACAGCCTTCTGACCGTGTTCTGCGTTTCCTCGACGCTGCTGGCATTATGGAACGCAAGGCACGCAACAACCCCAACAAGGCGAAACCGGGCGAAAAAGCGACCGAGCGCGCCGAAGAAAAGGCTGAAAAAGCTGTAGCGGCGAAGGAAGCTGAAGCAGACGCGAAAAAAGCGGCAGATGAAGAAGCAAAAGCTGCTGCTGAAGCGCCTGCAGAAGAAGCGGCAACTGAAGAAGTTGCAGAGGAAACTCCCGCAGAAGCGCCTGCCGAGGCTCCAGCGGAAGAAGCCCCTGCTGAAGAACCTGCCGCCGAAGAACCCGCTGCGGAAGAGCCTGCTGCAGAGGAAGCTCCTGCAGAAGACGCAAAAGAAGAGAAGTCGGAAGACTGATCTCCTTTATGGCGGATCAAGCTGCATCCAAACCCCTCGAACTGGCCGCTGTCACCGGCGCGCATGGGGTGTCTGGCGAGGTTCGTTTGAAATTGTTCGGGGAGGGCGTGGAAGCGCTCTCCCAGCACAAAAGCTTCAATGATGGCGCATTGACGCTCAAGAAAATCCGCTCGGACAATAAAGGCGGCGCGGTGGCCCGCTTTGCCGAAGTTTCCGGGCGCAATGCAGCGGAAAAACTGCGCGGAACTGTGTTGATGGTCTCGCGCGAAGCTCTGCCAGATCTGGCCGAGGGTGAATTTTACCACGCCGATCTGATCGGGCTGGATGTGTACACCGATGCTGGCGGGCGCCTTGGCACGGTGATCGCGGTCGAAAATTTTGGCGCGACCGACATTATCGAAATCGAGCGCGAACCTGCGCCCGCCAAGGGCACCAAAACCTTTATGGTGCCAATGATTGCGGCTGCCGTACTCGAATGGGATGCTGCAAAGCTTGTGATTGCGGCCGATTTCGCCGAGGATTGAAGTGGTAATCTGTATCTTCGCCGCGGCCCTTTTACCGGAAATATTTGAATGAACCAGAAACTCCCCGTCGCTATCGTCCAAGCCGCGCCGATCCCGCTCGCGATTGGAGATGGCATTACCAAAGCTGTCGAACTGTCTGAAAAAGCAATCAAAGATGGTGCAAAACTGGTCGCATTTGGGGAGGTTTTCCTGGGTGGATATCCACTCTGGCTGGATGAAGCACCGGGTGCCGCGCTGTGGGATCATCCCGGCACGCGCGCATTGCATTCGATCATGCTCGACAATGCGATTGTTGAAAATGATGAGCGGCTGCTGCCCCTGCAAGAGCTGTGCGATGCGCATGACGCATGTATTTCCATCGGTGCGCATCAACGCATTCGCCAAAGCTTGTATAACAATCAATTGATGCTGCGGCCGGGTGAGGCTCCACTCGATCATCGCAAGCTTGTGCCCACGCATGGTGAGCGGCTGATTTGGATGCGCGGCGATGGTTCCACGGTGAATGTGCATCAGGCCGAATGGGGCAAAGTTGGCAATCTGATTTGCTGGGAAAATTGGATGCCATTGGCGCGTGCAGCGATGCACAATTTGGGCGAGGCGGTGCATATTGCCGCGTGGCCAACCGTGCGAGAGGAATATGCGCTCAATTCGCGGCACTATGCGTTTGAAGGTCGGTGCTTTGTCCTCGCCGCCGGGTTGGTGCAGAAAAAGGCCGATCTGTTTGATGGGTTGGAGCGTGCTCATGCGGACAGCGCCGATGTGGGCGCAGCGCGCGATCTGATCGAAACGATTGAGGGCGATGTGTTGAACCGCGGGGGTAGCTTTATCGCCGCACCAGACGCGCGGGTTCTGGCGCAGGCGGGCGGTGGCGAGGAAACGCTGCACGCCGAGCTGGACCTGTCAGAAATCGGCGCGAATTTGACGAGCCTCGACACCGATGGGCACTATTCGCGGCCTGATGTGTTTGAGCTCAAAGTCGACACGCGGGCGAAGGATGGGGTGAATTGGGGATCTTAGAGATCATTTTGATTGCACCAGTTGCAGCATTGGCAATTGGCGTTTTGTCTCTGGTGTTCGCGATGATCTGCACGAGCGTTCTGCGAATCATTATGCCTACATGGTCCGAGGCGGTGGTCATGCAGGCAGCCAACAGCGCGCTTCCTGTAAGCATGATCGGATTGCTGATTTATATGGGTATCGAATTTTCTGTTGAGCCAATGAGAGACGCCGAGAGGTTCGGCGTCTTCTTTTTCGCTTTGTGGACCGCGATCACGGTCCTAATCATCTGGCCAATGAGTTACTCGATTTGTAGACGGGTATTCCGAATTCGCCCGCGAGGGACTGAATGACCTTCGCCGCGCAAGTCCTAACAATTGTTGTCGGGCTCACTCTGCACGCCGTTCTGTTGGTTTGGCTGTATCATTCACTTTATCGGAAAAGCCCGACGGCTGTGGGTAAAACCGAGTTAGAGTGGCTTATCCCAGCTGTCATACCAGTTCTAATGATGGCGTTGTGGCTTTTGGGCATCGTTGATTTTGTCTGGAACTTTGGCTTTGCGCCCAAAGACCTTTGGGTTTGGTGGATACCGATTGCCTCATTGGTTGTCCTCTTGATCGGCCGACGCTTTGCGCGTTGGAACCGCTCGCGATTGATTGAGAAAGGCAAAGCTCGACTATGACCTTCGCCGCCACCATCCTCACTCTTTACCCTGAGATGTTTCCCGGTCCGCTGGGGGTAAGCCTTGCGGGCAAAGCAATGGCCGAGGGCAAGTGGTCATGCGAAACAGTGCAAATCCGGGATTTTGCGCTCGATAAGCACAAGAATGTCGACAGTCCGCCAGCTGGCGGCGGGGCGGGGATGGTGCTTAAGGCGGATGTGCTGGGCGCGGCGGTGGATTCTGTTTTGAATAGCCAAGCCTCCCACGCCCCCCACCCTTCCACCCGGAGCCTGCCGGACGATAATCCGGGTGGAAGGGTGGAGGGCGTGGGAGGTCTAGAACAGATACCGATATTGGCCATGACACCGCGCGGAAAACCCATCACGCAGGAGCGTATTCGCGAGATCGCATCTGGCCCTGGGGTCACCATCCTATGCGGCCGGTTTGAAGGGTTTGACGAACGCATTTTTGATGCGCGGCCGCAAATTGAACAAGTCAGCCTTGCTGATATCGTTCTATCGGGCGGTGAGACAGCCGCGATCGCCATACTCGATGCTTGCATTCGGCTGCTTCCCGGCGTAATGGGCGCGGCTTCTAGTGGGACTGAAGAGTCGTTTGAGGACGGCTTGCTTGAGTACCCGCAATATACCCGACCTCAAACATGGGAAGGGCGCACGATCCCCGAAGTGCTGCGATCGGGGGATCATGCGAAGATCGCGGCTTGGCGTAAAGCCATGTCAGAAGATCACACTCGGTTATGCAGGCCGGACCTTTGGGAACGTCATACAGACGTTCGGGACCAGTCTGCCTCTGGCGTGCGGCAAAAAATGAAGGATACGGACCAGTGAACCTGATCCAGCAAATCGAAGCCGAAGAAATCGGCAAAGTCGAAAAAGAGATTCCAGATTTTCGCGCAGGCGACACGCTTCGTGTTGGTGTGAAAGTTACTGAGGGCAATCGTGAGCGCGTGCAGAACTTTGAAGGCGTATGCCTTGCTCGTTCTAACCGCGGCATGGGCTCAAACTTCACAGTGCGCAAAATGAGCTTTGGCGAAGGGGTGGAACGTGTGTTCCCACTCTACGCGCCGATCGTTGACAGCATCACCGTGGTGCGCCGCGGTGTCGTTCGCCGTGCGAAGCTTTACTATCTGCGTGGCCGCACTGGTAAGCGCGCTCGTATCGCTGAACGTCGGGAGAACGCTCCTAAAGCGTAAACCTGCGCATCACAGATTATCGAAGGGCGTCCTGGGAAACCGGGGCGCCCTTTTGCTTTGCGGTTTTGCTTTTCGGTTTTGCTTTGCGGTTTTGCATTTGGCTTTTTGCATCGCGGTTGTTGCATTTGTCAGCTGTGATTGCGAGGATACCGGAGATGAAGCAATCCAATGCTTGATGGCGGATTGCCGGCGGGCATGTGCGTCCACCGCGCCGCCGCTGGCTTGCTTGCTATGATGATGAATTAGGGGCTGTCCTTGAAATGCGAATACTCTTTGCCGCCGCTGCCGCTTTTGCCCTTGCTGCGCCCTCTGCCGCGCAAGATGATGCGGTGAACGAAATGCCAGACTTAACTTTTGAGCGTGTGTTTGCGTCGCCGTCGTTAACGGGACCATCCCCGCGCCAGGCCAAGCTTTCTCCTGACGGGCGGTATCTGACTGTTTTGCGCAATCGCGATGATGAGCGTGAACGCTATGATCTGTGGGGCTTTGATCGCGAGAGCGGCGAATGGTCGATGCTGGTCGATAGTGAGGCTTTATCGAGCGGACGGGCGCTTTCCGAAGATGAGTTGATGCAGCGTGAGCGCGCGCGCGTTGGCAATTTGCGCGGGATTATTTCTTACCAATGGGCCGCCGATGGGTCCGGGGTTTTGGTGCCGCTTGATGGCGATCTCTATCTGGCGAAGCTTGATGGAGAGGTCACGCGGCTGACCGATACCGAAGAAAGCGAGCTTAATCCCAAGCTTTCAAGCGAAGGCGGATTTGTTTCGTTTGTGCGCGATCGCCAATTGTGGGTTGGAGCCATCGGTGAAGAGGCACGACCGATCACTCCCAAGGAAGGCGATACCATTCGCTGGGGTGAGGCAGAATTTGTCGCGCAAGAAGAAATGGGCCGCCTGACTGGATATTGGTGGTCTCCCGATGACACCCGCTTGGTCGTTCAGCGCACCGATGAAAGCCCGGTTGGCGTGGTGACCCGCGCAGCGATTGGCGCAACGGGAACCCGCGTACACAATCAGCGATATCCCGTGGCCGGCAGCGACAATGCGATTGTCGAGCTGTTCGTGATGGACCCGGATGGCGGCAACCGCGTGAAGGTCAATCTCGGCGAGGAGACTGATATCTACATCGCGCGGGTTGATTGGGCTCCGGACGGAGCGCTATTTGTTCAGCGCCAAAACCGCGCGCAGACGAAGATAGATCTGCTCAAAATTGATACGGTAACCGGTGAGAGTGAAGTCTTGTTGACGGAGAGCTCGGCGCGTGAGGATTATTGGATCAACCTCTCGGACAATTATAGATTTCTCAAGGACGGCACGCTGCTTTGGTGGAGCGAGCGAGATGGGTTTGGTCATTTCTATCGCTACATGGCCAGAGGCGTCGAGCCAAATCAACTGACCTCCGGCACATCACCCACCACAACTTTGGTCGGAGTGGATGAGGAAGCCGGCGTGTTTTACTTTCAAGCCACGCATGATGTTCTGACCCAGCAAATCTATAGCGCGAGCTTGAACGAACCGAGCGAACCCGTGTTGCTGACAGATCTGGAATACACTCACAGCGCGAATATGGATGCGGCGGGCAAAACGCTGTTGATTTCCCGTTCAAATCACAGCCAACCTCCGCAAAGCTATCTCGCGGAAGCATCCGGCACACGGATCGCATGGGTGGAAGAAAACGCGATCGATGCGGATCACCCTTATGCGCCATTCCTTGCCAGCCACACAGCGCCCGAATTTGGCACTATTGCGGCAGAGGATGGTACACCGCTGCATTATCGGATTGTGAAACCGGAAATGGAGCCGGGCAAAAGGTATCCGGTGTTTTATCAGCATTATAGCGGGCCAGGCCCGCAAACGGTGAACGCGGGGTGGGATGGAACGCTCGCTCAGGCGATTGTTGATCGCGGCTATATCTATTTTGAGCTGGATGGCCGCGGATCGGCCAATCGCGGAGTGGATTTTGAACAACCGCTCTATCGCGCGATGGGCGGGGTTGAAGTGCGCGATCAAAAGGCCGGAGCCGAATTCCTCAAGACGCTCGATTTCGTCGATGGTGAAAAAATCGCGCTCTATGGCTGGTCCTATGGCGGGTATATGACACTGAAGCAGATGCAAGCCGATCCCGGCCTTTATGCCGCAGGGATCGCCGGTGCGCCGGTGACCAAGTGGGAATTGTACGACACGCATTATACCGAACGTTTCATGGGTGATCCGCGCGAAGTGCCGGAAGCTTACGAAACAGCCAGCGCCATTCCCAATGCGCGCAAGATCAGCGATCCTTTGTTGCTGATCCACGGATTGGCGGACGACAATGTGGTGTTTGAAAATTCATCTGAGCTGATTTCAGTGTTGCAAGAGGGCAATGTCCCGTTCGAGATGATGCTCTATCCCGGATACACTCACCGCGTCGCTGGTGAGAACATCTCGCCTCATCTGTGGAATACGATCTTCCGCTTTCTCGAAGCGCATGGGGTCACTCCGCCAGAATAGCGCGGCCCCCCAATTCCCGGTTAGTCGGAAAGCCAATCTAGCGCAGTTGCCGCCACTTCATGCGGTGCCTCGACCTGCGGGTAGTGGCCAACATCTGGCAGCAAATGGGCACGAGCGTTTGGTACGGTGCTGCACCACCGGCGAAAAGCGTGTTCGCCAGAAACAGGATCAAGCGCCCCGTTGATCAAGCCGATTTTGGCTTGCGCCCCGATCAAGGCGGCTTCCCAGCGCTCCTTATGCGTCACCCGGTCCGCGATATAATGCAGCAATTTGTGCATGATCTTATGCCCGCGATTGTGCGCAATGAATTCCCAGAATTGATCGAGCTCTTGCTCGCTTGGCTGGGTGCTGGGCCCAAATACCTCGCTAAAGCTTTTGCCAAATCCATTGCGGTTGATCATCCAGCCTAGGAGAAAACCGAAGGGGGAAACGCCCAGTTTCTGGATCGGACGAGCGCGGTGTTGATCGGGGAAAATCCCGCCGTTTAGGAACACCATTTTGCCAAGCCCCGCCGCGCCGCCACCGCTCTGCTGGCGCGCGAGCAATTCCTGCCCCACGGACACGCCATAATCATGCACCAAAGCATCGAACTGAGAGATGCCCAAATGCGCCAGCAATGCCTCTTGCAGATCGGTTTGCATGTGAATGGAATACCCTGATCGTGGTTTTGCTGAGAGGCCAAAGCCGATCATATCACAGGCGATCAATTGGTGGCTTGCACCCAATTCATCCCACACGGCGGCCCAATCCCAGGCGCATGTAGGATATCCATGGACCAGCAATAAAGGTTTGCCGTTGCCCGCTGTCCAATAGGCAATCTGGTGCCCCTGAAAGTCGAAATAACTGGCGCACTTACGCCACGTTTCTGTATCGGCCTGCATGCTTGACCCCAATCCTCTCTTGCCAAGCCATGCTAGGCGAGGCAGCGGGGCACGTGAAGACTTTCGATTATGGAGTAAGTGATTTGGGTTATCGGGTGGCAGTGGTCGGCGCGACCGGCAATGTCGGGCGCGAGATGATGCAAGTTCTCGCCGAACGTGAATTTCCGTGCGACGATATCGCCGCGGTTGCCAGCTCGCGCTCGCACGGCAGCGAAGTGGAATTTGGCGATACAGGCAAAATGCTCAAATGCCAGAATATCGAGCATTTCGATTTCGCAGGGTGGGATATCGCGCTGTTTGCGGCCGGTTCTGGCCCGTCAAAGGAACATGCGCCAAAGGCTGCGGCTGCTGGCTGTGTGGTGATCGATAATTCGTCTCTTTATAGGATGGATCCCGATGTGCCGCTTATCGTGCCAGAGGTGAATCCTGATGCGATTGATGGCTATACTCAGCGCAACATCATCGCCAATCCCAATTGCTCCACCGCGCAGCTTGTTGTCGCGCTTAAGCCGCTTCACGATGCCGCGAAAATCAAGCGTGTGGTCGTCTCGACATACCAATCGGTATCGGGTGCCGGCAAATCTGGGATGGACGAGTTGTTCAACCAAAGCCGTGCGATCTTTGTTGGCGATCCGGTTGAACCCGAAACCTTCACCAAACAAATCGCCTTCAATGTGATCCCGCATATTGATGTCTTCCTCGATGATGGATCGACCAAGGAAGAATGGAAAATGATGGTCGAGACCAAAAAGATTCTCGATTCGAAAATCAAACTCAACGCCACATGCGTGCGCGTGCCAGTGTTTGTGGGCCATGCCGAAGCGGTGAATATCGAGTTTGAAAATGAATTATCGGCGGACCAAGCGCGGGAAATTCTGCGCGAGGCACCCGGCATTATGCTCGTCGATAAGCGTGAAGATGATGGCTATGTCACCCCGGTTGAAAGCGCAGGCGACAGCGCAACCTATATCAGCCGAGTTCGCGAAGATCCGACCGTTGAGAACGGGCTTACATTGTGGTGTGTCTCAGATAATCTGCGCAAAGGCGCGGCGTTGAATGCGGTCCAGATTGCTGAACTGCTGGGCCGGAGGCATTTGAACAAGGGGTAGGGTTTGGAATTCCGCAAGATGGCATATTGGTCAGAGCTTCCAAAGTTTCAGCGCTGGCTAATCCTGTTCGGATTTGTTGGGTTGGGCATTGCGCAGGTCGCGCAACCTTTTCCTGAGGTCGCGCTCTTCCACCACACACCAACGCTGTTGTTCTTGCTGGCCGCTCCATTGTTGTTGAGCCGGTGGCCGATTTCGAACGCTGCGCTCGTCTGCATCTTCGTGTTCCTCGCTTTGCATACGCTTGGCGGTCGCTACACCTATACCAATACCCCGTATGATCAGTGGTTTGAGGCTCTGTTTGGCGAGAGCCTTAGCTCGATTTTTGGGTGGCAACGCAATCATTATGATCGGCTGGCGCATTTCTCCTTCGGGCTGCTGTTTGTGACACCCGTCGTTGATATCCTATCACGCTATGCCACTGTTTCGCGCCGCTTGGCTCTTTATATCGCGGTCGAATTTGTGATGGGCGTCAGCGCGATTTATGAAGTGGTCGAATGGGGTCTTTCGATCATTCTCGCGCCGAACAATGTCGAAGCTTACAACGGCCAGCAAGGTGATTTTTGGGACGCGCAAAAGGATATGGCACTGGCGTTTACTGGCGCGCTTGTCGCGATGGTCATCATTGCTTTTCGTACTGGCAAATTGAAAGAGGTTGATCGTGATTAGAATAGCACGTGACTTATTGGTTATGGGAACAGCGGCGCTTGCTCTGACCGCTTGCGACAGCGGATCTGTTCCCAGCCCGAGCGAACGCCTGGAACAAGGCGGCGCGGCCATTGCAGAAGAGGTGGCCGCCGATGCGATTGAATTGCGCGGCGATGGCCTGGTTGCCGGCGTCGAAGCCTTCTATTTCTCCGCCGGTCAGGTTGAAGTCACCACTGCGCTCATGGCTATCCTGGGCGATCCGCTGGACAGCGGCAGGCAAGAGGAATGCGGCGCAGGCCCAATAGATTATGTGAATTTTGATGGCGGATTTTCGGTGAACTTCCAAGAAGGCGGACTGGTCGGTTGGTTCACACGCAGCGCGAGCAAAAATGTGCAATTGGCGGGCGAAATTCAGATCGGCACGCCGCACGATGAGGCCGCCGCTATTGAGGGTTTCCAAGCTTTTGAAGGTAGCACATTAGGCGAAGAGTTTTCGCTCGGTTCGAATGTTGGCGGAATAATTGATGATGATGCCGTCGCCGTGCTTTATGCTGGCACACAATGCTTCTTTCGGTAGAGTGCTCAGCCTATGACCTTAAATGCAGACCTCTATTTCAGCTTTCGTTCCCCTTATTCCTATCTGGCGGCCGGGCGTTATCGCGCGCTGGCAGAAGAATATGATCTCGATATTGCGCTGCGCACCGTCTGGCCGATCGCGATCCGCGCGCCTGAGCTGCTTTTCCAAGGCAACCCGGCGGCTCCGCGCTACATCCTGATGGATTCATTCCGTTCAGCAGAAATGCTGGACCTGCCGTTTCGCTGGCCGCGCCCGGATCCCGTGGTGCAGGATTTGACGAATTATACCATCGCAAAGGAACAGCCATTGATCCGGCGGATCTGCCGTTTGGCGCAGGCGGCCACTCGGCGCGCGAAAGGATTGGCCTTCGCGGATGAAGTCTCCAAGATCATCTTCGATGGATCGACCGACGATTGGCACGAGGGCGACCATCTGGCCAATGCTGCTGCGCGCGCGGGCTTGGATTTGGCCGAGCTCGACGCCGAAGCCGCCAGCGATGTTGATGCCCTTGATGCAGAGATTGCGGGCAATCAATCCGCATTAGAGGCGGCGGGTCATTGGGGCGTGCCGACCTTGGTTTTTGATGGTGAACCATTCTTCGGGCAAGACCGGGTCGAAATGGCCAAGTGGCGGATGGAGCAGAAAGGCCTGACCGCGCGGTGAGCGAAGCAAGCTTTACAGGCGGCTGCCAATGCGGCGCTGTGCGCTATCGCATCACAGCCGAAACGCTAACATCCTATGCGTGCCATTGCCGCGAATGCCAAAAACAAGCGGCAAGCGCGTTTGGGATTTCGGTCCCAGTGCTCGTGAGCAATCTCGAATTGGAAGGCGCGGTTGATTCCTGGCGTAGACCGACTGACAGCGGTTCGCATACGACATGCTATTTCTGTCCGAAATGCGGCACCCGATTGTATCACGCCGGAGCCAATCGTCCGGGCATGGTCACGGTAAAAGGTGGCTCGTTAGACGATGCCGCCGGGCTTAGGCCGATTGCGCATATCTGGACCGGCAGCAAGCCCGATTGGGTGGCGCTGCCAGATGGTGTGCCAACCTATGATCGGCAGCCACATTCGCCAGAAGAATGGATGCAATTGTTGAACTGGACGCCATGACGACACAACATTTCACCAGCTTTGATGGAACCAAGCTTGCGCTCCACCGCGCGGGGGAGGGTAGGCCTGTCATCCTGCTGCATGGCCTGTTTTCCAGCGCCGATATGAATTGGATCAAATGGGGTCATGCGGATCGATTGGCGCAGGCCGGTTTTGAGGCGATTATGCTCGATTTCCGGGTGCACGGGCAAAGCGAGGCCCCGCAAGATCCCGCATCCTATCCTGACGGTGTGCTGGTGCGCGATGTTGCCGCGCTGATCGATCATTTGGGGGCCGAAAACTACGATCTGGTCGGGTTTTCATTGGGATCGCGCACGGCGTTGCATGCGGTCTCCACCCAAGTGCTAAGCCCGCGCAGTCTCACGGTGTGCGGGATGGGCGTGTCGGGCCTTTCAGAGTGGCAGAAACGCGCCGCATTTTTCAAACGGGTGATCGATGAATTTGATACGATCACACGCGATGATCCTGCCTATTACTCGCGCCAATTCCTGAAATCGCAGGGCGTGGATCGCGTTGCGGCACGATTGCTGCTTAATGCGATGGGCGATTTGGATATTGCCAAACTGTCGAACGTCACCATGCCAACATTGGTGGCATCCGGGGTGGATGATCAGGACAATGGCTCTGCTGCGGAACTGGCCGAATTGCTGCCCAATGCCCTCTATCAGGAGGTGCCAGGGGCACATTTGGATAGCGCGACAAAGCCCGAATTGGGCGCGGCGATTGTAGAATTTTTGGAGGGATTATGACGGTTACGAAACGCGCAGCGATGATCTGGTGGGTCGGCGGCTTGATCGCCTTTGCGATCGTAGTTGGAGTGCATTTCCCATTGATCACTGCAGGGGTGCCGGGCGGAATTGTTGATCATCAAAGCGCGCCTGATGCCGCGACGGTTGATGCAATCCAGAATTCCTGGCGCAGCGATGGATTGCTCAATCAAGCCGCATTGGCGATGATTGCTGACTTCATTTTCATCGGTATTTATGGCGTCGGCTGCGTGCTCGCCGGGATGTATTATCGCGCCAAATCAGACGGCAAATTGCGGTTCTTGGGCTTGTTGGCGGTTCTCTCTGGCCTTGTGTTCTTGGCGACGGATTACGGTGAGACAATCGCGCAATTCATCCAATTAATGGCCTTGGCTGGTGATGATGGATTGGCGGCGATCGCTTCCACCTTGCAACCGATTAAGAGCGCCGCGTGGATCGGTGGCTTCATCACAGTTGCTCTGGCGCTGATATTGGAACGCTTTTCGTCGAGTGGCACTTGATTCCGAATTCGCACCTGTCAAACTGGTCTCATAAGAAACCAATCCCTCGAGAGGATATAAGCTGATGAAACTCCGCCGCACCGCGCTTGGCGCGCTCGCCCCTATTATGGCTATGACAATGGTCGCTTCGTGTTCTTCAGGCGGTGATGGCACAGTTGGCGGGGATGGCTCTGTCGCAGTCAAAGAATTCCCGCAAACGGCGCAAGGCGCGGCTGATTTCATCGCTTTTGTTGAGGCTGATCTGTTTGCTTTTTCCAAAACATTTAGCCACGTTTCATGGCTCAATGCGACCAACATCAATCATGATAGCGACACTTTGGCTGCGCAGTTTGGCGCGGAAAGCACACTAAAATCAGTTGCGTACGCCACAGAGGCGGCGAAGTATGCTCAGATTGACGGGCTTGATCCCGATGTCGCGCGCAAGCTTGATATCCTGCGTAACAGCATTGTTATGCCAGCCCCGGGAACCGAAGGCGCGGCGGCGGAATTAAATGAAATCGCGACGCAATTGGGCTCTGCCTATGGCCGCGGTCAGGCGACGCTGAACGGCCAATCCATTGCTGGTGTCGATGTGGAAGCAGAGATGGGCAATCTCGATCGCACACCGGCGGAACTGGCTGAGATGTGGGAGAGTTGGCACGATAATGTCGGCACGCCATCGCGCGATGATTATACCCGTATGATTTCCATCGCGAATGATGGGGCAAAGGAATTGGGCTTTGCCGATTTGGGCGCAATGTGGCGTTCCAATTACGATATGGACCCCGATGAATTTGCCGCCGAGACTGAGCGGATGTGGCAGGAAGTGAAGCCGCTTTACATCGCGCTGCACACTTATGTGCGCCGCAAACTTAATGAGCGGCACGGCGACGCTGTGCAGCCTGCAACTGGCCCAATTCGCGCGGATTTGCTCGGCAATATGTGGGCCCAGGAATGGGGCAATATCTATCCCTTGGTGGCCCCTGCCGGAGCGGGGAACATCGGTTATGATTTAACCGATCTGATTGCGCAGAAAGGTTATGACGAGCAGGATATGGTTCGCGTGGGCGAACAGTTCTTCTCCTCACTTGGGTTTGAACAAATGCCCGCAACATTTTGGGATCGCAGCCAGTTCACAAAACCGGAAGATCGCGAAGTGGTTTGCCATGCCAGTGCGTGGAACCTCGACAATGTCGACGATTTGCGGATCAAAATGTGCATCAAACGCAATGCCGATGATTTCGTTGTGATCCATCATGAACTTGGCCACAATTATTATCAGCGGGCGTATAACGGGCAGGACTTCCTCTATCTCAATGGCGCCAATGATGGTTTCCACGAAGCGATTGGCGATATGATCGCATTGTCGATTACGCCGGAATATCTGGTGCAGATCGACATGCTCGATCAGGGGCAAGTGCCCAGCGCCGATAAGGATATCGGCCTGCTGCTGCGCCAGGCGATGGATAAGGTTGCCTTCCTGCCATTTGGGCTTTTGGTCGATCGTTATCGCTGGAGCTTGTTCGACGGATCGGTCGCGCCGGGAGACTATAATTCAGCGTGGACCGATCTTCGCCGCGAATATCAGGGCATCGTTCCGCCAGTGGAGCGGCCCGCGGATGGCTTTGATCCGGGCGCCAAGTACCATGTTCCCGGCAATGTGCCTTACACCCGTTATTTCCTGGCGCGGATCCTGCAATTCCAATTCTATAAAGCCGCCTGCGACACCGCCGGATGGGAAGGGCCGCTTCACCGCTGCTCTTTCTATGGCAATGAAGAGGTTGGGCAGAATTTGAATGCGATGCTGGAAATGGGTGCATCGCGCCCTTGGCCAGATGCGCTGGAAGCGTTCACCGGTGAGCGCCAAATGAGCGGCACCGCAATGGTGGAATATTTCGCGCCGCTGCTGGAATGGTTGAATGAACAGAATGAAGGGCAAGAGGCCGGTTGGTGATGCTGCGCGCTGCCTATCTCCTTGCGCTTCCTGTTCTTGCTGCTTGTGCGCCGGTTTCCGGTGAAAATGGTTCGGGAGCGGATGCCAGCGCGGATGCGACCGGCACATTATTTGTCGCGAATAAGCGCGGAAACACCCTGTCGAAGATCGATCTGGCCTCTGGCGAAGAGATCAAACGGCTTGATAGCTGCACCAATCCTCATGAACTGGCGACTTCGCCCGACGGAAAATATGTGGCGTTGGCGTGTTATGGCGGCCAATGGGTGGCGATTTTCAACAGCGATGATTTGAGCGAGCACCGCGTGCTGGATTTGGGGGACAACGCCAGGCCGCACGGGATCGTGTGGCATGACAGTGGGACAATTTACGTCACTGCCGAAGGCCGCCGTTCGATCTTTCGGATCGTCAGCCCGCTGGAAGATTCGCATTTGACCGAATTCGCTACCGGACAGCAAGGCAGCCACATGATTGCAGTCTCGCCCGATGAAAACACGGCGTGGACAACCGATCTGGGGTCCAAAACGGTCACCCGGATCGATCTTACCAGTGGCGCGCGAAGATCGGTCACTGTGGGGGAAGAGCCAGAGGGAATTTCACTGGCACCCGATGGCGGCGCTTTGTGGGTTTCTGCACGCGGTTCGAACCAGGCTTTTGAGCTTGATCCCGATAGTATGGAAGTGCGCCATACGGTGGAGACAGGGCGCTTTCCCTTGCGCCTTGCGATCCGCCCGCAGGGCGATGTCGCGATTACATCTGATCTGGCCGATGGATCGCTTAGCGTGATCGATCTTGAAACCCGCGATGTCGTGCGCACGATTGTCGTTTCCGGGCCTGACGAGGCCGCGGGCCGTTTTCAGGTGACCATTCTATGGTCGCAAGATGGGACACACATCTATGTTGCAGAAACGGCTAGCGACACGGTCGCTGAAATTGACTATGAAAGCGGGGAAGTTCGTCGAAGGCTGCATGTGGGGGCAGGCGGAGATGGGATGGCGATCCTGAATTGATCGCCCGATTCCAGCTTGGGGGATGATTGAGATGCGATTGATGCGAATTTTGGCCACGGGTTTTCTGGCGCTGGGATTGGTTGCGACAACCGCCTTCGCACCCGTAGCAGCGCAGGGGCAGCAGCAAGTTGTCACGCAGTTTGACGATTCCACGATTTCGCGGTTGTTGCTCGATGTGCAAACCACGTGGCAGATTGAACCTGGGCCGGATGGAGTTTCGATCTATCGCGCCAGCGCAGATGGCGGAATTGCCTTCACCGCATTGCCGCGCGCCTGCGCGCCGGAACAGGGTTGCCGCGCTTTGGCAATGATCGCCCAATTTACCCGCACTGATGGCCGCCCGCTCGCTGAGCTCGACAACTTTCTGAACACCTTCAACGACCGCGTGCCGGCAGGCAAAGTCTATCGCATGAATGATGGGACTGTGGTGCTGCAAGGCTATATCAACGCTGCATTCGGGATCAGTTATGCCAATGCGCAGGCGCAATTGCTGGTCTATGGCCAGAATATACAAGCGCTCCGGGCAGGGCTGGAAGCGTTCAGCGAAGGCCGCTGAGTTCAGCTTAGGCGGAGCGCGCGGCTGAACGCCAAACACGCTTAAGCGCGCGTCAATTCGTTCCCCAATAGCTGCCGATCACCTAAATGGCGGTTCGTTGAAGGCGCGCAATTTGCGGCTGTGCAGCCGATCGCCCTCATCGCGCAGCCGCTTGCAAGCTTCCAATCCGATTTGAAGGTGAGCCGCGATGGCCTGTTCATAAAATTGGTTGGCTTGGCCCGGCAGCTTAATCTCACCATGCAGCGGCTTGTCCGACACGCATAGCAGCGTGCCATACGGCACCCGGAAGCGATAACCCTGAGCCGCGATGGTGGCGCTTTCCATCTCCACTGCGATCGCGCGGCTTTGCGAAAACCGTTTCGCAGAGCTGGAATATAGCAGCTCCCAATTGCGATCATCGGTGGTGACGACGGTGCCGGTCCGCATTCGCTGTTTAAGATTGGCGCCTTGCGCGCCGGCAACTTCCTCCGTCGCGCCGGCCAATGCCTGTTGCACCTCCGCAATTGGCGGGATCGGCACTTCGGGAGGGAGCACAGCATCAAGCACATGATCATCGCGCAAATAAGCGTGCGCGAGCACGAAATCGCCGATCTTCTGGCTCGAACGAACGCCGCCGCAATGGCCGATCATCATCCATGCATGCGGGCGCAGCACAGCCAAGTGATCACAGATCGTTTTTGCGTTTGACGGGCCGACGCCGATATTGACCAAGGTGATCCCTTGGCCGTCTTCCCGGATCAGGTGATAGGCGGGCATCTGATGCTTGCGCCACGCAGTGTCGGACAATTGCAAATGCGCGGCATCGGTGCTGGCGGAGATATCCAAACCGCCAGCGCCGGTCAGCGCGACATAGCCATCTTGGCCGATTTGTTTCGCGCCCCAATCGACGAATTCATCGACATAGCGGTGATAATTGGTGAACAGGATAAAATCCTGAAAATCCTCAACTTTCGTGCCGGTATAATGTGCCAACCGGGCAAGTGAATAATCCGTGCGCAGGCCATCAAACAGCGATAGCGGCATCGCCTTCAATTCTTCAAATTCGATCCCGTCAGCCAGCTCGTCCCCGATCAAAGCAAGATCGGTTGATGGGAAATGATTGGCAATGTCTTGCGGCGCTATGCCAACCATTGCCGCGCCTGCATCACCATCCAGAACATAGGGGAAGGGGATCTCTTGGCGAGACTTGCCCGTCTCGATCCGAACCTCATATTCGGATTCGACCAGGCTCAGCTGCTCTTTAAGGTAGGGCGCGAAAAGATCAGGCCGGGTGATAGTGGTGGTGTATGTGCCGGGCTGTTCCAACCGGCCAAAGGCGCGGCTGCGATCGAGCGGTTCGCCAATTCCCGAATAGTGAACGGTCAACTGCGGATAGGCATAGCTGCCATCTTCGCGCTTGCTAGGATCGGGCAGCGTACCATCGCGTCCATATGCGATCACATCATCGCGGAGTGTTGAGACCGCGGCATCATGGAGCTGCTGCAATTGTTCGAGAATGCTATCAACTGAGTTCATATGGTTTGAGGTAGTCCTCCAACAGACAGATTACAAAGGTGGGCGCGATTTGCGTTGAATTATCGCATTTCTCCGCCTCTTACAAAAAGGGCGCAGCCATCACAGCCGCGCCCCTTCTTATTGGCAATATATGAAAGCTGAAATCAGTCCTCGGCTTTATCGGCGTCTTCTGATGGCGCTTCCTCAGCTTTTTCTTCAGCCGGTGCTTCTTCGGCGGCAGCTTCTTCAGCGGGCGCGGCTTCTGCAGCGGCAGCTTCTTCAGCAGCTTTGGCTTCTTTGGCCTTGGCTTTTGCTTCTGCCTTGGCTTCCGCCTCGGCGTCTGCGACAGCTTCTGCTTCGGCTTCGGCTTCGATTTTTTCAGCCACGCCTTCGTCAAGCAGTTCGGCGGGGATTTCGCCCGGCTCAAGGGTAGGGTCGATGCGATTGGCGCCGGCCGCTTCCTCAATTTCGCGCTGCTCATCGGCGAACATTTGCGCCAACACGTCAACACCCTGGCTCTGAAGCTCGGCTTCATCGTCAGACCGTGCGACATTGGCTTTAACGATCACCCGCACTTCGGGGTGAAGTGCAACAGTCACATCGTGCATGCCGATCGTTTTGATCGGGCTGCCCATGATGACTTGTTTCTTGTTCACGTCATGACCTTGCTCAACCAGTCCGGCGACCATGTCGCGAACATTGACCGAGCCATAAAGCTGGCCAGTGTTCGATGCGGCACGGATCAGGATGACTTCTGCACCATCAACCTTACCGCCAGCATTCTCAGCTTCGCCGCGACGTTCAGCGTTTTCTTTTTCTAGCCGTTCACGATTGGCTTCGAAAACCTTCTTGTTCGAATCGTTGGCGCGAAGAGCTTTCTTCTGCGGCAACAAGAAGTTGCGCGCATATCCGTCTCTCACAGTGACAACGTCACCGATTGTGCCGAGTTTCTCGATCCGTTCGAGGAGAATAATATCCATGTGCTCTCTCCTCTTACTTTACGATGTAAGGCAGCAGGCCGATTTGGCGTGCGCGCTTAATGGCTTTGGCAAGTTCACGCTGTTTCTTGGCAGAAACGGCGGTGATGCGCGAAGGCACAATCTTACCACGTTCGGACATGAAGCCTTGAAGCAGGCGCACGTCTTTAAAATCAATCTTTGGCGCTTCATTGCCCGAAAACGGGCAAGATTTGCGGCGGCGGAAGAAAGGACGGGCCATCAGTCGCGCTCCTCACGGTCAGAGCGACGTTTACGGTCGCGTTCATTCTTGCGCATCATCACAGATGGACCTTCTTCGTGCTCTTCAACACGAACGGTCATGTAACGAATAACATCTTCATTGATGCGGGTTTGACGCTCCAGCTCTTCAACAACATTGCCTGGGCCATCGATGTTGAGCAGCACAAAATGCGCTTTGCGGTTGCGGTCAATTTTATAGGCGAGCGATTTAAGGCCCCAAGTTTCAGTCTTGGTGACTTTGCCTTTATTCGCTTCGACGATTTCGGTGGCATTTGCCGCCAGCGAGTCAACTTGAGCTTGGCTCAAATCCTGACGCGCGAGAAAGATATGCTCATACAGAGCCATCTTCGCTTCCTTTCATTTCCATGCCGATCGTTGGCTGATCTGTGGCGAATCCACAGGGCCCCTCCGGCTTTCTTTACGCCCTTGTTTAAGAGCGATGCGCGCACATAACGCGTTTATGCGGGATTGCAAGCTTCTGCATCTGCAATTGCCGGGCGGCGGGCGGGCCGTTAATCACCTCAATCATGACCAAACCCACACTCTATACCTGTGCGCGTTCACGCGGTGTCCGCGCGACTTGGGCCGCTGAGGAAGCGGGCGTTGATATCGATCTTAAGATCTTGCCGTTCCCGCCGCGATTTAGGGCACCGGAATTTATGGAGATCAACCCGCTGGGCACGGTGCCGCTGCTGATCGATGGCGATAGCCGAATGACGGAAAGCTGCGCCATCGCACATTACCTGGCGACCAAGGATGAGGCGGGCGATTTAGCGATCGCGCCGGGCGAGCGCGATTATGCCGAATATTGCGACTTCACCTATCACGCTGATGCAACGATCACTTTCCCGCAAACCGTCTATATGCGTTTTGCTTTATTCGAGAAGGACAAAGGGTTGGAAGAGGCAGGCCATGCTTACGCAAAATGGTTCCACAAACGACTTGTGAAACTTGAACAGCGATTGGATGGGCGCGAATTTCTTTGCGCGGACCGCTTTACCGTGGCCGATATCTGCATCGGATTTGCGTTGATTTTGGCGCGCAATGTTGGCTTGGATGAAGGCGTACCAGACAGCCTAAAGGCTTATCGTGAAAGGCTTATTTCGCGCGATGGGTATAAACGCGCATTTGAACGCGAGGCGGCCGGAGAGCAAGCGCTCAAATCCTAAAAGACCGCGCCGCCGCTCAATCCGCTGCAGTTAAAGACTGAAACAATTCCTTGGCGAAACTGGTCAGCGTGTCGTCCCGCGCGCCCATGATGACAATGCGATCATTGGGCTGTGCCAGATCGAGCATACGACTGCTGCATTCTTCGCGCGCAGGAACATGTTCGGCGCTGCCACCTGCATCCTTAATCAGCTTGATGATCCGTTCGGTGCCCTCGCTGCGATCAACAGTGCCGCCAAAGTACACCGGATCGCACATGATTATGCGGTCTTCCGGGGCCAGTTCTTGGGCAAAGGTTTGCGCAAGCTCATCCCCCATTTGGCGCAAAGGGCCGTATCCATGAGGCTGGAAAAACGCGATAATGCGGCCCGGTGTCGCCTTGAGCGTGCGCAAGGTCGCGGCGCATTTCTCCGGGTTGTGGCCGAAATCATCGATCACCGCGATCCCCGTGGCAGTGGTGCCAATCACATCAAATCGGCGCGCCAGCCCTGCAAAATCCTGCAATGCCTGGACTGAGCTTTCAATTGCGATCCCCGCAGCGCTGGCAGCAGCAATCGCAGCAAGCGCGTTAGACAGATTGTGCAATCCTGGCATTGGCAGGTTGAGCGAACAGCTTTCGCGGGTTCGATTGTCGTGCACGGTGGCCGCAATCCCGAATGGGCTTTGCGTGATCGATCCCGGCTCAACAATGATATCGGCGGTGCGGTTTTCCACGCCGAAAGAAATCACTTGGCTGCTGTCACCGGCCAATTGACGCGCTTCGTCATTATCGAAATTCACCGCGCCGCATCCCGAAGTTTTCAGGAAATCCCCAAACAGTTCACGCAGTTCATCCATGCTTTTGTGATCGAGGCTGACATTCAGCAGCACCCCGATTGTAGGGCGATAAAGCGCGATCGAGCCATCGCTTTCATCAACCTCGCTAACGAAAACTTCCGGGCGGCCCACGCGCGCGCTGGCAAATGGATTGTCGGCATTGACGAAGTTTTTCATCACCGCGCCATTCATGATTGTGGGATCGGAACCGTTCGCCGCCAGAATTGTCCCGATCATTCCGGTGACGGTTGATTTCCCTGAGGTCCCGCCAATGGCGATTGAATAGCCCGCTTGGTTGAACAGCTGCGCCAGCACCTCTGCCCGGCTCATCCGTTCACAACCAAGCTCTTTAGCGCGGGCGGCATCGGGCACAGTGTCTTCAACTGCGGCAGATGCGACCAGTACCTGATCCGCGCTGGTCAGGCCTGATCCATCTTGCGGGAACAAATCAAAACCATTTTGCGCCAGCCATGCGAATTTTTCGGGCGTGCGCCCCTGATCATGGCTGCGGTCTGATCCGGCCACTTCATAGCCCAAACCGGCAAGAATTTGAGCCAATGGCAGCATGCCAGATCCACCGATCCCGCAAAAAAAGAACGAGCGCCCTGATAGCGCGCCTTGATCCGACCCCTCTGTCATGCGAGTCACCGCTATTGAGATGTGCCGGGCAAAACAAGGGTAATAGGTCCAACACCATGACAAAGATTGCCATTTGTGCACCGGCAACGCCGATCACTCGCGAACATGCCGATGCATTGAACCAATTGGTGGCGGAAGAATTTCCGATGCATTCGGTGATGTTCCACGATCAATGCTTTGAGCTGGAGGGTCATTTTGCTGGCTCTGACCTGCGCCGGTTGGAGGCTTTGCTCGATTGCGCGAATGACCCAGCCTATGACGCGGTGTGGTTTGCCAAAGGGGGATATGGTTCCAATCGCATTGCTGAGGCAGCGGTGGCGCAGATGAACGAAGCAGCCCGATCAAAGACCTATGTTGGGTTTTCCGATGCGGGCTATCTGCTGGCGGCGCTTTATCGCGGCGGTATTGGTCAGGCGGTTCATGGCTCGATGCCGGTCAGTGCGCGATCCGATGGCGGGCGCGAGGCGGTGCGCCGGGTGCTGCGCTGGTTTGCCGGTGATAATAGCGGGCTGGAGCCAAGCCTTGATGGCGAGACTCCGGCTGCCGCGTTTAACCTGATTACCTTGGCGATGGTTGCAGGCACTCCGATGATGCCCAATTTGGAAGGCCATGTGCTGATGGTCGAAGAAGTGAGCGAGCATCTGTATTCCATCGATCGGTTGTTCTTCCATTTGGCTGGATCGCTGCCCCGGCTTGCTGGGCTCAGGCTTGGTTCGGTGACAGACGTGCCGGAGAATTACCGCGAATTCGGCCATTCGCCCGAAGAGATCGCCAAATTCTGGTGCGCGCGCGCGGGCATCCCCTATCTGGGCCGGGCCGAGATTGGCCACACATCTGCCAACAAGGTTGTGCCCTTTGGCCTTGCAAGCCCACCGAAGGCTTCGTAACCGCGTCGCCAAATTCACAGCGCGGAAGCCCGCGGTCTGGCAATTAAAGGACGTATCATGCGAGCATTTGTATTCCCCGGACAGGGCAGCCAAAAAGTCGGCATGGGGGTCGATCTGGCCGCCGCCAGTCAGGCTGCACGCGAAGTTTTTGAAGAAGTGGATGATGCGCTTTCGATAAAGCTTTCTGCGATCATGGCCGAAGGGCCCGAAGACCAGCTGACTCTCACGGAAAATGCGCAGCCAGCAATCATGGCCAATGCGATTGCCACTTTGCGTGTGCTGGAACGCGATTTTGGCCTGAATTTGAGCGAGGCCGGTGATTGTGTCGCGGGCCATTCATTGGGGGAATACACCGCGCTGTGCGCTGTGGGAGCGTTTGATTTGGCAACCACGGCCCGATTGCTGAAATTACGCGGCGGCGCAATGCAGGCGGCTGTGCCCGTGGGAGAGGGCGCAATGGCGGCTCTGCTGGGCGCTGATATTGAAAAGGCAAGCGCGCTTGCCGCGGCTGCGGCCGATGGCGAAGTGTGTGATGTCGCCAATGATAATGATCCAGGCCAAGTGGTGATTTCAGGACATGAAGGCGCAATTGAACGCGCAATTGGTATGGCCAAGGAGCATGGGATCAAGCGCGGGATAAAATTGCCGGTTTCTGCGCCGTTTCATTGCTCTTTGATGCAACCCGCGGCCGATCGCATGGCGCAGGCTTTGGCAGATACTCCGCCGGGCGCGCTGGCATTGCCGCTATATGCCAATGTGACAGCGTCGAAAGTTACCGATCCGGCTGAGGAACAACGCTTGTTGGTTGAGCAAGTCACGGGCCGGGTGCGCTGGCGCGAAAGCGTGGCTGCGATGCATGCAGATGGCATGCAAAGCTTTGTCGAAGTGAGCGGCAAAGTGCTTTCCCCGATGATCCGCAAAATCGCGAGCGAGGTGGAAACGGCAAGCCTGATCACAATGGACGATCTGGAAGGCTTTGCGAAAGAAATCGGCACTTAAGCCATCCCATTGGTTGGCGCTTTAATTGACGCTTTGGTTGACCGGGGCGGTGTGACGCGCAACAGGACCCCAATTACTTGATCACAAGCGAGGGCTTATGTTTTCTCTTTCAGGCATGAACGCGTTGGTCACTGGCGCATCCGGCGGTATTGGATCCGCGATTGCGATGGCGCTGGCCAGCCAGGGCGCGCGGGTCGCTCTATCGGGTTCCAATGGTGATAAATTGCGCGCGTTTCGCGAACAATTGATCGAAGAAATCGGCTCCCCGGAATCTGGCGATCATGTTGAAATCACTTGTAACTTGTCCGATTCGACGCAGGTTGAAGAATTGATCCCGGCGACACTCGATACGCTTGGCGGGATAGATATCCTGGTGAACAATGCCGGCATCACGCGTGATAATCTGGCGATGCGGATGAAGGACGAGGAATGGGATCAGGTGATCTCTATCAATCTTGAGGCAGCAATGCGCCTGATGCGCGCCAGCGCGAGGCCGATGATGAAAGCGCGGTTTGGCCGGATCATCAACATCACCAGCGTGGTGGGCAGCACTGGCAATCCCGGGCAGATGAATTATGCCGCGGCCAAAGCGGGGCTGACTGGCCTTACCAAAAGCTTCGCGCAAGAAGTGGCATCACGCGGGATCACCGCCAATTGTGTCGCGCCCGGATTTATCCGCACCGCCATGACCGATCAGTTGCCAGATGCGCAAAAGGATGCGCTTAATGCGCGCATTCCCGCCGGAAAAATGGGCGAAGGTAGTGATATTGGCGCCGCGGCCGCATATTTGGCGAGCCGAGAGGCGGGTTATGTCACCGGTGAAACGCTGCATGTGAATGGCGGCATGGCGATGCTCGGCTGAAGTCACTCGCTTTGAAGAATTTGGGGCGCACGCAGTGCAACGCGCGGGCTGTGAATGACCCCGAACTACCGCCCGCAATCCCCTTTATCCCCAAGGAAATGCGCTCTGGGAATGCTCAAACTTGCCCGGAAACACAGCACCGCTAAGGTCAAGTTCGGAATTCCGGCGCTATTGGGGCGATTCCGGCCCCTCGGCGTCATCAATTACGAGGGCTAAAGGCTAAGCAATGAAGGCTACGATCGAACGCGCGACGCTACTGCGTTGTCTGTCCCATGTTCAGTCGGTGGTCGAACGCCGCAACACAATTCCCATTCTGTCCAACGTTCTGATCGATGCGAGCGATGGCGGCAGTGTGAAAGTGATGGCGACCGATCTCGATCTGCAAGTGGTTGAAACCATGGCCGCCGCATCGGTGGAGAAGGCTGGGGCGATCACGGTATCCGCGCACCTTCTGTTTGATATTGCTCGCAAACTGCCAGAGGGCAGCCAGGTTAGCCTGGAAACCGGCGACAATCGGATGGAAGTGAAAGCAGGGCGCAGCCGGTTCAAATTGCCGACTTTGCCGCGCGATGATTTCCCCGTGATTGTCGAAGGCGATTTGCCAACCAGTTTTGAACTGCCGGCCCGCACTTTGGCCGAAATGATCGATCGCACCCGGTTTGCAATCTCCACTGAGGAAACCCGTTATTACCTCAACGGCATTTTCCTGCATGTGACCGATGAGGATGAGCCGGTGTTAAAGGCGGCGGCGACTGACGGGCACCGATTGGCGCGCTTTACGCTCGCCCGCCCGGAGGGCGCCGATGGCATGCCCGATGTGATCGTGCCGCGTAAAGCGGTGGCAGAGCTGCGTAAGCTTCTGGAAGAGGCGATGGACGGCAATGTAGAGATTGATCTGTCTGCCAGCAAAATCCGCTTCACGCTTTCGGGCGAGGGCGGCGTCGTGCTGACATCCAAATTGATCGACGGGACATTCCCGGATTACAGCCGCGTTATTCCAACGGGGAATGACAAACTGCTGAAAGTCGATCCGAAAAGCTTCTTCGAAGGGGTCGATCGGGTTGCGACAATCGCCACGGAGAAAACCCGTGCGGTTAAGATGGGCCTTGATACGGACAAGGTGACATTGTCTGTCACATCGCCCGATAATGGCACAGCGGCGGAGGAATTGGCCGGCGAATATCAAAGCGAAGGTTTTGAAATTGGCTTTAATGCCAATTACTTGAAAGACATTCTTAGCCAAATCGATTCCGATACGGTTGAATTGCATTTGGCCGATGCTGGGGCGCCAACTTTGATCCGCAAGGATGAAAAAAGCCCGGCGCTGTATGTTCTAATGCCGATGCGCGTTTGATGCGCATTCACGGCGGAACGCTTTGCGCCTTCATCGCAGCATTTGCGCTGGTACCGATCAACAGTGCAGCTTTAGCGCAAGAAGAAGTTGAGGCGGAGGTATCGGCCCAAACCTTCTCGCCCGAGGATGATCTCAATTGCGTGCTATTTGTTGGTGAGGTGATTGCCAATATCGAGGCGTCTGACCCGCAAGCCCAGGAAGATATCGCCGGTATTGTAGGCGGCATGATGTATTTTCTTGGCCGCTGGGAAAGAGCGATCGGCGGTGATCTGACCGAGGCTCTAACCTCTCAATATCTCCAATATCGCTCTCAAAACCCGCAGGAACTGGGCGAACAATGCAGCGAACGGATGATCCAGGTTGGCGGGGAATTGCAGGTCGCCGGTGCAGCATTGGTTGAGCTTGAACAGGAAATTGCTGCTGCCGAGCAAGAAGCGCAGTAACACTGAGCAGCAATTCGTATGAGTTCATCAGATATGGCGCAGGTCAAAATCTTCGGCACGGTCACTTCAACCTACACCCGCATTGTTCAGATCATTTGTGAAGAAGCTGGCCTAAGTCACGAAACTATCGCAACGGCGGCCAATTCGTCGCGAAACCGCCATCCTTTTGGAAAGGTGCCTGTGGTTGAGGTTGATGGGCTTGAGCTGATCGAAAGCGTGGCGATCACAAATTACCTCGATAACGCGCACAATTCCTCGGCGCTTCAACCAACAGATCCGGCCTCACGCGCGGTGATGGATAAATGGATTGCGCTGGCAAATAATTACCTGTTCCCGCTGTTTGAACACGGGCTGGTGATGCCGTGGATCATGCACCGTGTTTCGGGATTTCCGATAGATCGAGAGAAAGTCGACCGCGCGCTGCCACAGATCAGCCGTGCCTTAGGCTTTGTTGAGGCGGAAATGGCCCTGGACGGCGCATGGACTGGTGATGCATTCGATCTTGCAGACGTATTCCTTTACCCAGTGATGCGCGGCCTACAGATGACGCCGCAGGGGCAAGTGGGCATCGCCCAGTGCGATCATCTGAGCGCATGGATGAATGTTACCGAGCAGCGACCCTCCATCATCGCTACACGCTGGGAAAGCGAACAATGATCGGCTAGGGCAGACGCAAATACACAGGAGCCTGCCGATAATGACTGTCACCCAAGTTCACATTCGCAAAGATGATTTGACCAGCGCCGTGATGGCGGATGCGCCGCAAGGTGAGCTGGGTGAAGGCGCAGTTCGGCTTGCGATTGAGAGCTTTTCTGTCACCAGCAACAACATCACCTATGCAGTGGCCGGCGATAGCTTTGGGTATTGGAATTTCTTCCCTGCGCCCGATGGCATGGGGATCGTGCCGATGTGGGGCCATGCCAAGGTGATAGAGAGCAATTGCGCCGATATTCCCGTGGGCGACCGGGTTTATGGATATCTGCCGATGGCGAGCAATCTGGATGTGCGCCCCGGCAATGTCACCCCGATGAGCTTTTCCGATACCAGCGATCACCGCCAACCGATGAGCCCAGTTTACAACAATTACACCCGGCTTGGCGCCGATCCAGAGCATGATCCTGCGCGTGAGAATGAGCGGATGATCTATGGTCCATTGTTCAAAACTGGCTTCATCATTGATTACTTCATGAGGTCGGAAAGCTGGTTCGGGGCGAGCCAAGTTATCTGCACCAGCGCTTCTTCCAAAACGTCGATGGGATTTGCCAGTGTCGCGCGGCAGAATTCGCCTCAGGTGAAACGGATCGGTTTGACATCGCCGGGCAATGTCGCGTTTGTGAAGGCGTCTGGCCTTTATGACGAAGTGGTCGCTTACGATGATCTGGATACGATTGCGGTTGAACCCAGTGTGAGCGTTGATTTCGCCGGGAATGCGGGGCTGCTGACTTCGATCCACCAGCGCTTTGGTGATGCTCTTAAATATTCATGTCTGGTCGGTGCAACTCATGTTGAGGCGCGCGGCGGCGGCTTGGGCAGTAGTGATGATCTGCCCGGTCCCAAACCGATTTTGCTGTTCGCACCCGACCATTTCGTCGCCTACTTCAAGCTGCATGGGTTCGAAGAAGGCGGAAAATTGATCGCCAAAACGTGGCACAGCTTTTTGGATACAGCCGATGGCACGGTGCAAATTGATGTAAAACAAGGGCTAGAGGCCGCGCGGGACACCTATCTCGCGATGATCGGCGGAACTGTCGATCCGGCGAAGGGAATCGTGATCGAACCCTAAAATACCGGATTGAGAGGCGGCGGAAGCCTTATTCCGCCGCTTCTGCCAGTTCGGCACGTTGCGGACCGCGAATGAGGCCGCCCGGTGTTGCGCCGGTCCATTTGCCCTCATTGAACGTCACAACGCCGCCTTTGATCGTGCACGCATAACCATCCGCCTTTTGTAAAAGGCGCTTGCCGCCTGCGGGCAGATCAAAAGCTAGCCAAGGCTTCCCGAGTTTAATCCGGTCCATATCGATGATGTTGAGATCGGCGAGATAACCAGGAGCAATCACACCGCGATCCTCAAGGCCATAAAGCACTGCGGTGTCGCGGCATTGGCGTTTCACGGCGAGTTCCAAGCTGATCCGTTCCCCGCGAGATCGGTTCTTGACCCAATGTTCCAACATGAATGTGGGGGAGGCAGCGTCGCAGATGGTGCCGCAGTGCGCGCCGCCGTCTGACAAAGAATTCACCGTGTCATTGGAATGCTGCAATGAATGCAGGAAATCGAGATTGCCATCTACGTAGTTCAAGATCGGCAGATAGATAAATCCAGTTCCGTCGTCTGCGCAAAGCATATCATAGGCATATTCCTGAGGATCCACACCGGCGGCCTGCGCGCGGGCATTCACGCTGGCTTCGACATCGGGCTCATAATCGAAATCCGGATCCATTTCGTATTGCAGAGCCCAGCCTTGGCTAACCACCATAACAACCTCGATTATGTCCATTGGCGCTTCGGAATAATCATTGGCTTCTGACAAGAGTTGTTGCTTGAATGCCGGATCGAGCAATTTGGCCTTTTGCTCTGGCCAGGGCAGTTCTTTGATTGTTTGCCAGCTGGGGCGAAAGGCGAACGGGTTCACCGTGCCTTGCCAAGCCATGATGATGCCGTTTCCGCGCAGCGCGATCTGCGCGACAATATTGGCGCCGTTGTCGTTCTCTGCACGCATATTGGCGATTTGTTCGTCTAGGGGGATGTCTTTTTTGATTGATTGAAGCGCGGCAAATGTCACAGGAACGCCGGCTTCCCGGCTGAGCTTGCCCATCCATTCAAATTCATTCCATTCACGCATCAGGTCGCTCGCCATTTCAAACACGGCATGGCCGCCAGAAGATTGCGCGCGGCCCATCGCATGGCCGATTGAGACAAGCTCTTCAGGAGTTGCTGTGGTGCCGGGCACTAGCTCTCCGTCAACCGACTTGTGCAGTACCGTGCGCGAGGTGGAAAAGCCCAAAGCGCCTGCGCGCACGCCTTCTTCAACAATCGCGCTCATATCCGCAATATCTTGCTCGGTTGGGACGGCACCGGGTTGCTCACGATCGCCGAGAACATAGGCGCGCACCGCACCATGCGGCACATGCGTGCCAATATCGACCGTGCGCGGCATTTTTTCTAGCGCGTCGAGATATTCAGGGAAGGTCTCCCAGTCCCATGTGATCCCTTCAGCCAAAGCGGTTCCCGGAATATCTTCAACCCCTTCCATCAGGCTGATCAACCATTCGTGGCGATCGGGCTTGGCCGGAGCAAATCCCACCCCGCAATTGCCCATCACAACGGTGGTAACGCCGTGCCAGCTCGATGGGGCCATTTCCTGATCCCAGGTCGCTTGGCCATCATAATGTGTGTGAATGTCAACAAAGCCTGGAGTGACGACCTTGCCGTTCGCGTCAATCTCTTCGCTTGCATCGCCAGAAACTGTGCCAACCTGCGCAATCAGTCCATCTTTAACGGCGACATCGCCGATAAAGCTCTCCGCTCCGGTGCCATCTACGATTGTGCCGCCCCGGATGATAAGGTCAAATTGCGCCATAACTTCTCTCCAAGTTTTTAATTGAGACTGGTTTAGCACAATCGCCAAGCCGCTGCTATGCTCTCAATATGGATACAGAAAAAAGCTGGACGCCGGATCCAGACAGCGGGATATCAATCGACTGGGTCGAGGCCAACGGGCTTTCCTTTGAAGTAGCAAAGGCGGGATCGCGAAATAGCGATCACCTCGCGCTATGCCTCCATGGCTTCCCGGAATTGCATTACAGTTGGCGGCATCAAATGCCGGTATTGGCTGATATGGGTTACCGTGTGTGGGCGCCCAATTTACGCGGCTATGGCGGGACCACTCGGCCCAAGGACGTGCGCGATTATGCGATGGATCACCTGACGCAGGATATCGCGGCATTGATTGATTCGAGCGGGGCGAAAAAGGTCACATTGCTGGCGCATGATTGGGGCGCGATCATTGCGTGGGCGTTTGCGATTGCAAAGCTGCGCAAGCTGGAACGTTTGGTCATCATGAATGTGCCGCACCCGCGTGTCGCGCTGCGTGAATTGAAACATTGGCGGCAGCTGAAACGCAGCTGGTACATTTACTTCTTTCAACTTCCGTGGTTGCCTGAGAAATTGCTTGGCAGGGGCAATGGCAAAGCGATTGGGAGGCTGTTTGAACGCACCAGTTGCAACCCAGAACGTTTTGGACCGGAGGTTCAAGCTGTCTACAGCGAGGCGGCGCGCAAACCCGGCGCGATAGGTGCAATGGTAAGCTATTACAGGGCGTTGCTACGCCATCGGGACACCGTAGAGATGGGTAACTTCGAGGTGGAAATACCAAGCCTGCTATTATGGGGAGAGGAGGACATCGCGCTCAACATCCATTGCACACAGGGTACGGAGCAATGGGTCCCGGATTTGACCGTAAAGCGTTTCCCCAATGTTTCGCATTGGGTCCAGCAAGATGCCCCTGATCAGGTCAACTCAGCGTTGAAAGACTGGTTGCCGGCAGCCTGATCAAAGCCTTAAGCGGCTTGCGCTGCCAATTCGCCTTTGGTTTCGGGTGCGTCCAAGAACCCTCGGATTGCCGAAACGCATTCATCCTTGTGGCTGAGCAAAAACAAATGCCCGCCGTCTTTCATCACAACCAATTCGCTGTTGGGGATCAGGCTGTGCAGAAACTTGCCATTGGTAAGCGGGACGATCGCGTCGTCATCACCCATCATGATCAACGTGTCCTTTTTCATAAAGGGCAGGGCGGGTGCGCTGGTCCAACCGAGCATGCAAAGCAATTGATACATATATCCGCGCGGTGAAGGCGGGGTGAGACGCGACATATGGCCTTCCTTACCCGGCCCGGCCCCCAGACCTTCGCCATATAAAGTCTCAAAATTCTGCATCATAAACTCGGGGTCGATATAGCGGCGCGGATTGGCCATTTTGCTCAGTGCTTTCGGACTGCCGGGCATCATTAGCATCCCAGCAGTTGTCGCGATCAACACCAATCGACGAGTCCGCGCGCCATGTTGGATTGCAAAGTGTTGTGCCATTGCGCCGCCCCAGCTGATGCCCATCACATCAACCTGATCAACGCCCAGATCATCGAGCAATTTTGTGGCGGTCCACGACATTGTCCAGGGAGTGTAAGGGACCAGCGGATCAGGCGAACCACCAATGCCAGGCATATCGAACATGATGAAGGATCGCTCGGGAAGGGCGCTTGCTAGCGGAGCGACCGCTTCGATATTGGCGCCAATTCCGTTGAAAAACAGGATGGGCGGATGATCGGATGGCTCATTAAGACGCCAATGGGCGACACGCAAAGTGCGGCCGCCCACGTCTTGCATGGAGACGACTGCGTCGTTCATCGGGTCAGCCAAATTACTTTGTCCTTCCTGCGCCGCGTTGTGTCTTCATTATGGCGTGTACGCGCCCGTTGCATGATTGCGGCTTTGTTGTGCGCGGCAGTGTTGCGGATTATCCCTCCGCTCTCACACTTCTTCCACTACGTATAATCCCGGAGCTGCGTCTAGCGGCTTGTGCTTCTTGCTCCCCAGTTTTTTGGGTGCAGTCTTGCTCTTACCAGAGCGTTTCTGAACCCATTCCATCCAATATGGCCACCAGCTGCCTTTCACCTCTTCGGTTCCTTGCAGCCATTCATCGGCAGTGGGGGCAAGTTTGCCCTTCTTCTTTTGGATGAAATATTTGGCTTTGGGATTGCCGGGAGGGTTCAGAATTGCTTGCATATGCCCCGATTGACTTAGGACATAGGTGACATCTTTGGAGCCGAACAATTCGGTTGAACGATAGGTCGCCTTCCACGGAGTGATATGATCGGTCACGCCGCCAAGAATAAACAGATCAGATTTGACTTTGGAAAGATCAACCTTGTGGTCAACCATCTCGACTTCGCCTTTCTTGGTGAAGGCAAGTGTTTCATAAACAGTCAGAAAGTCGCCCATCAGACTGGCTGAAAGGTTGGTCGCGTCGGCATTCCAGAACAGCACATCAAAGGCCGGCGGATCGGCGCCCAGCAGATAATTGTTGATCACATAATTCCAGATCAGATCATTGGGCCGCAGCCATGCAAATCCGCGCGCCAGATCGTCTGCCTTGATCACTCCGGCTTTTTCCGCACGTTTGCGGGCCAGTTTCATGCCGTTTTCCGAAACCAGCGATCCGGCCTCAATATCGGTGGCCTTGGGATGGAGGACGCATACCATCAATGTCAGCGTACCCAGCAGATCGGCTTTGTCGCTCGCCAATTTGGATGCGAGCATGGTCGCGGTCTGTCCTCCAGAGCAGCCCGCCGAGACATTGACCTTTTTCGACCCGGTAATCTCGGCAACTGCCTCCATCGCTTCGCGGCAGGAATTGACATAATCTGTCATGTTCCAAGCGCCTTGTTCCTTGGACGGGTTGCGCCATGAAATCACGAATGTCTGGATGCCGTTATCAACCTGAAACTTCACCACTGATTTTTCAGGAGACAGATCATTGATATACATTTTGTTGATCTGCGGCGGGATCGTTAGCTGCGGCACTTCATGCACTTCATCGGTTGTCGGCGCATAATGGATCAGCTCCATCATCTCTGTGCGAAGCACCACCGATCCTTTTGAAATTGCAACATTTTTGCCGAGTTCAAACGGCCGCTTGTCAACTTGGCTCACCATTCCTTTGTTGTGAACCACATCATTATAGGCGTTTTGCAATCCCTTGATCAGCGACAAGCCGCCGCTATCGATCACGCGCTTTTGCGCGGTGGGGTTGCCAATTAAGGTGTTGGTTGGGGCCAGCCCATCAAGGATGATATTGGCGATAAAATTGGCGCGGTTGCGCTCCAGTTCATCCAGTTCAAGCTCTTCCAGCCAGCTGCGCATGCCCTTTTGAACCGCCAGATAATATTGCGCGCCCGCTTTAAAAAACGGATTGTATTGCCACGCAGGGTCCATGAACCGTTTGTCTTTGGGATGCGGGGCCAGCTCGCTCTTGCCGGTCAGGATTTTGACCATATCCTCGCTCAGCGATTGCGCATGTTTCATAAACCGTTTGGGGTCCGATGCCGTTTCGCGCAAAAGCAAGGCGACCGCGCCGACAAAATCTTCCCGCGCCACTCCGACCAAAGGGCCAAGTGCGCTTGTCGATTGGGCTGCCTCATTCTCTAATTTAACCGTGCTTTCGGCCATCGATTGTCCTTCCCCAGCAGTTCGCATTTGAACGGCGCATTGCGCCATCATTGCGCGCAGCCGCATGCTTTACAAGCTTTGTGATCGCATGGTGCAGGCTTGCGGGGGCACCGCGATAGAAAATGCGTTCGAAAATACGAAAAACCTGGGTGCAGATCACGGGCGTAGGCATTTCTGCATAGCGGCTTAGATAAATCTCAATCATTCGAGGTTAACGCTGTCTTTTTCCGGCGCATGTGCTGGTGCAATTTGATTGAGGGACGTTCATTTCCGATGGCGGGATTGTTCTCAAAACTGACCAAACCGGCGCAAGAGGACCGGATTGAAGATCAGGGGCCTGAGCCTCTGTCGCCAATCCGTGCAAGCGATTTGGCGCGCCGTGTCGAATTGCTCGATAGTCTTGAGAATGCCGGCTTGGGTTGGTTTTGGGCCAGCGATTCCGATGGGCGGCTGATCTATCTTTCTGAAGCAGCAACCAAGCAATTGGGCTGTTCAGAGGATGAAATGATCGGGAAGCTCCTTAGTGATCTGTTCCTTCCTGATGAGGAGCCCGATTCTGAACGGACCCAGCGCCCGTTAAAATTCGTGCTTGCCGCACGCAATTCGATCAACCCAATGACGGTTAAGGTCGAAGCGGAAGATTCTGAATCTTGGTGGGAAATCGCGGCCAAGCCACAATTTGATGAGAACGATCACTTTACCGGTTATCGCGGCAGCGCCAAAGATGTCAGCGCGACGCATGAGAGCCGCCGCGATGCGGAGAAGCTATCGCAATATGACTCGCTAACCGGGTTGGCAAACCGTCATCGGATGTCCAAGCAATTGTCTTCAACTTTGAATGCGTTCAAGGCTGCAAAACGCAGCGTGGCATTGCTGATCCTCGATCTCGACCGGTTTAAGCAGGTCAATGACACGATGGGCCATCCTGCGGGCGATGAATTGCTCAAACAAGTCGCAGCGCGCCTCAAACGCCTGATTGGCGATAAAGGCGAAATTGGCCGGATGGGCGGCGATGAATTTCAAGTCATCATGCCTGACGTTGATGATCGCGGCGTGTTGGGCGATTTGGGCCAACGCGTGATCCAAATGATCTCACAGCCATATTCCATCAATGGAATGCGCGCTGTTATCGGCTCATCGGTGGGAATTGCGGTTGCGCCGTATGACGGCATCGATGCAGACGAATTGGTCAAAGCGGCCGATCTTGCGCTCTATTCAGCCAAAGGCGAAGGGCGCGGGCAATACCGCTTTTATTCAAGCGATCTCAAAGACGGGGTAAAACACCGCCACCAGATCGAAGAAGATCTGCGCGATGCTATCGCCAAAGATGAATTGCAGATGCATTATCAGCCGATCGTCCATTCAACGACGCACCGTGTGGAATGCATGGAAGCGTTGATGCGCTGGGAACATGTTGATCGCGGGATGATTTCACCCGCGGACTTTATTCCGGTGGCTGAGGACGTGGGGATTATCCGCGAACTTGGCGAATGGGCGCTCAATGAAGTGTGCCGCCAGGTCACCAAATGGCCAAAAAGTGTGCGGGCAGCGGTGAATGTCTCGGCGGTGCAGTTCGCCTCAGACGATTTCGTCAAAATCGTGAAGCACGCACTACAATCTTCCAAAGTAAATCCGGCCCAGATCGAGCTTGAAATTACTGAAAGCGTGTTTGTCGGCGATCTTGATCGCACATTGCGTATGTTCCAAGATTTGAAGGCCTTAGGCGTCAAACTTGCCTTGGATGATTTTGGCACCGGCTACAGTTCACTCAGCTATCTGCGCGATGCCCCGTTTGACAAGATCAAGATCGATCAAAGCTTCGTCCGTGGCTGCTCAGCGCCGGATAACAACAACGCGGCGATTATCGCGGCGATCGTTAGCTTGGCAGAGGCGCTGGAGATGGAAACCGTCGCCGAGGGTGTCGAAAACAAGGATGAGCTGTCTTTGGTCGTGGCCAAGGGCGCAAGCCATTTGCAGGGCATCATATTCTCACGCGCGGTTCCGCCGCAGGATGTGCTCGATCGTTTTGAACGCGGCGAATTTGAATTTGAACCGCGCGGGCCAGAGAAATACCGTTCTGATCGCCGGACAGAATTCCGCAGAATTGGCTGCATTCATGATGATCACCGATACAGCGTGGTCTTGCGCAATCTATCGAAGACAGGGGCCAAGATCGAAGGTCTGCTTGAGGTGCCATTAGGCACGAAATTCGTGCTTGATCTGGGTGGTGGACAATTGGCGGTTGTCACTGTGCGGCGTTCTGAGGGAGTCAGTCAGGGTGTGGAGTTTGAAACACCGCTGATCAATGATGGCGCTGAGGGATTGTGCACCCGCCACAGGGTCTCCCCCTATCAGATCGAGGCTGCTGGCCGTCCGCTTGGCGCGCTTACCAATGATGCGTATTCCGCACTAACTGGCAATCAACAGGCGACAACCAGAGCGTTTGTCGAAGTCGAAACAGGTGGCTCTAGCCAATCTGCCTAGGTCGAGGCTTACATTTATACGTTGCTGCCAATTGAGCCAGCAAACCTCTGCATTATATGGATAATTCAACAGTGGTTGTGGGCATTGATTAACGCCTGACCCCGCTGAATATTGCGCAACGTCGAATTCGCGTTGTTCGCATGGTTAATACGCTCCCAAAAACCGGGTAATTTTGTTGCAGCGATTAACCGTTTGTCAAAGCGGTTAGGCCAATCCGAAATGATGAAAACCGGGGTGGCCAGACAGGCGGTGGAGCCAGAATATGGCGAGGGCGCGCGTGCAAAACGCGCAGCTCCAACCGCAGTCACGCCTGGGAACGACACAGATCGCGGGCCTGATGATCGGCGCGGACCAGAACGTGTTCGAACATCTGTTGCTCCAGCTATAGAATCCGAAGCGTCTGCCACCGCTCAGGAAATCCAACATTATCTGCCCGATGATCCGCGCCCGATGGGCCTGTTCTTCGCAATCGCTTTTGCTGTCGCTGCCGGTGTCGCGCAATCGGTGCCGACCGGGTTTATTGCGCTTTTATCGATGTTGCTGTCGATCGGCCTGTTCGGATTGGGCAAACATCTGGCTTCGCTTGAACGCAAAGAGGATTCTGGCGCGGCGACCACTGCATTGGTTTTGACCGCAGGGTTGATCGTACCGATGGCCAGCGCCGGTTATGCGCTGGGCAATTGGGTGATGGTTGGCCTGCCGTGGCAATGGGCCGTGGCAACGATTGTTTGCATCAATGCTGCATCAGCGGCGCTGTTTGGCATGCGGATCATGTCGCTGATCACCTCCAAACTGGCAATATGGGCCGCGTTTGCGATGATAGAGCCAAGCCCGCTAACCGTATCCGCTCTGATCGGAGCGGGGATCGCGTTGCTGCTGATTAGCCGGTTTGAATGGAAAGCGGTTGAGAAACGCCGCTTTGCCCGCGAAGCCCGCGAAAGAGTGGCATCGCGCGCGCAAGATATTTTGCGCAGTTTTGAAGAAACCGGGCAGGGCTGGTTCTGGGAAACCGATCGGCGCGGCCTGATCAGCTATATCTCACCTTCCGCAGCAGCTGTGCTGGGCAAAGAAGTTCATGATCTGCTTGGCCGCCCGCTAAGCGATATTGTTGAGCCAAACCCCAATGAAAAAGCCGCTGAACGAACATTGGCGTTCCACCTTTCAGCAAGATCGGGGTTCCATGAGGTAGAGCTGCGCGCAGCGGGCACTGATCCGGTGCGTTGGTGGGCATTGACCGGGCGTCCGGTCTACGATTCCTTCAACAATTTCTGCGGTTTCCGCGGGCACGGCGCCGATTTGACAGAGCAAAGACGCAGCGAACAACAAGTGTCGCGGCTGGCGCATTATGACTCGCTAACCGGGCTCGCCAATCGCTTGCAGATGTCGCAAACGCTTGAACGTATCCTTGCCGCTCCGCGTGAACGGGATCGCGCCTGCGCGGTATTTATGCTTGATCTAGACCGCTTCAAACAGGTCAACGATACTCTGGGTCATCCAGCCGGAGATGCGCTGCTCCAACAGGTCGCCCTTCGATTGGAACGAGTGACCGATGGCAAGGGGCGCTGCGGACGTTTGGGCGGCGATGAATTTCAAATCATTGTGCCCGGCCCCGCAAAGCGCGAGCAATTGGATGTACTTGCCGAAGAGATCATTGCAGTTCTATCGCAACCTTACACGATCGAAGGACACAGCGTTGTCATCGGGGCGTCGGTTGGGATCGCGATCTGTCCTGAACATGGCGGATCCAATGATGAATTGGTGCGCAATGTCGATCTGGCACTTTATGCCGCCAAGGATGCCGGTCGCGGTACGCACCGCTTCTATGCGTCAGATTTGCATTCTGCCGCTGAAGAACGCGCGGCCTTGGAAAAGGATTTGCGCGAGGCGATCGCTCAAGGTGACCTGCAGCTATATTATCAACCTGTGGTTTACGCCGCGACGGAGAAAATCGCCGGGTTCGAAGCGTTGCTGCGCTGGCAGCATCCGGTGAAAGGTTGGCTCTCGCCTGCAAAGTTCATTCCCATTGCAGAGGATGCGGGCCTGATCGATCAGATTGGCCAGTGGGCCTTGCGCCAGGCATGCGAAGATTTGGCCAATTGGCCGGTATCGATCCGCTGCGCGGTCAATGTTTCGCCGTTGCAGTTTTCCAATCCAGAACTGCCGGTGATTGTCGCCAACGCATTGGCACATAGCGGCGTCGATCCAAGCCGGCTTGAATTGGAAATCACCGAAAGCGTGTTCTTGAATGACACGGCGGGTACAGATGCGATGTTTGCCGCGCTAAAGCGGGTGGGCGTCCGCTTGGCGCTTGACGATTTTGGTACCGGATATTCCTCTCTCGGATATCTCAAGAAAGCGCCATTCGATAAGATCAAGATCGATCAAAGCTTTGTGCGCGGCGCCACCGAAAATGGCAGCCGCAACGGGGCGATCATCGCCTCGATCACCAGCTTGGCCGAAGCGCTGGATATGGACACTACCGCTGAAGGGGTTGAAACCTTGGATGAGCTGGCTCTGATCCGGCAGCTGGGGTGCAGCCATGTTCAAGGCAACATCTATCACAAGGCGCTTTCATCTGAAGACGCAGGCGAGCTGGTCGAAGGCGGGGCCGCCTTGGTTGCAGATGGGCCCAAGGCCGCGCGGGCGCCGCGCCAAGTTCTGCTGCGCCGTGTCACAGTGTTTGATGGGGCCGACAATTTACCTGCCACGATCCGCAGCATTTCGGATACCGGCGCGATGATAGAGGGGCTGTGGGGCTTATCTGATGGCAGTCAGATAGAGGTTCATTTCACCCGCAATCAAAAAGTGCGCGCCGAAGTGCGCTGGTCAAAAGACAACAAGGTGGGGGTAGAGTTTGCAATTCCGCTCTCTCGCGAAGAAGACGGCACTTTCAAGGTGCTGCGTGAGACCCGCAAACGGCCCAGCATTCTCAAGCAATAATCAATCGGTTTTCGCGGCAATCGATGAATCGCTCGGCGATCGAAAAATTCCCGTTTTGCGCCCGAATTTTAAGCTAAAAATAACCATCTGGATTTACTCATAGGTCAGTTCCGCAACTATGCCGGAATTGCGAGCAATAAAGGGTAAACCGATAGTGTCCCTCAAGGGTCTCTTGTCAGGAAAAAGCGCCAATGGCGGCGGGCGGCGTGGAAGTGCGCAGCACGCGTCTTCGCTTTCTGACGATGAGAAACTGGCAATGCTCGATGAGCTTGAAGCCTCTGGGCTCGGCTGGTTTTGGGCCAGCGATGAAAATGGCAACCTAATTTATCTGAGCGCGGCAATCGCCGATCGGGTGGAAACCTCACTTGATGGATTGATCGGGCAACCGCTCGCCAGCACATTTGATCCGGTATCGGGCAGCGGGCGCACGAAAACGCTCGCCCTGATGATGGGCGCGCGCAAAGCATTCTCCGGCTTGGTGGTGAAAGCGGTGCACGGCAATCAAGACGTGGTCTTGCGTCTGGCCGGACGCCCGATGGAAAATGCCAAGGGCAAATTTATCGGATTTCGCGGGACGGGGGCAGACATTACTGCCGAATACCACCGCGAAGAAGAAACCGAACGGCTGGCGAAGTTTGATTCGTTGACCGGGCTCGCCAATCGCCACCGGATGGCGCAAATTATCGATTCAACACTAACAGCGTTTCGCGCAGCCAAGCGCAATTGCGCGATTATGATGCTCGATCTCGATCGCTTCAAACACGTGAATGACACGCTCGGTCATGCCGCGGGTGACGAATTGCTGAAACAGGTTGCCGATCGGATCGGCCGTTCGATTGATCGCGAATGCGAAATTGGCCGGCTGGGCGGGGATGAGTTTCAGATCATGCTGCCCGATATCGATGATCGCGGCGTGCTGGGTGATATCGCGCTGAAGATTATATCGATGCTCAAACAACCGTTTTCCCTGGATGAAGGGCGCTGCGTGATCGGTGCATCAGTGGGGATTGCAATCGCGCCGCATGATGGCGTGGCGCATGATGAGATTGTCCGATCGGCAGATTTGGCGCTGTATGCAGCTAAAAACAGCGGGAGGGGGGCCTTCCGTTTCTATTCTGGTGAGCTTGAGAACGAAGCCATTTTCCGCCGCCGACTGGAAGAGAATTTGGGGGAGGCTGTTCGCGATGAACAATTGTTCCTCAAATATCAGCCGATCGTCTCTGCCAAATCGCAAAATGTCGATGCACTTGAAGCGAAGATTTGTTGGAACCACACGCAGCGCGGAGAGATCGACGCTGAAGAATTTGCTTCGATCCTTGATGGTTCAAGTCAGGTCGTTGATGTGGGCAATTGGGCGATCACGCAAGCCTGCAAAGATGCCGCTGGTTGGCCGGAGAGCGTTCGCGTTGCCGTGAATGTGCCGGTGCAGCTTTTCGCGCTTGAAGATTTTGTCGATCATGTCGCCCAGGCTCTGAAAGTCGCGGATTTGGCAGCCGCACGGCTTGAACTCGAAATTTCAGAAGCGGTCTTCTTTGGAGACACCAATGCGGTTGATCGCACGCTCGCCGATCTGTTCAAACTCGGTGTGCGGCTGACGCTGGATGAATTTGGCAGCGGCTATTCCTCGCTCGCCTATTTGCGCCGTGCGCCGTTCGATACGATCAAGATTGATGAGACTTTGATCCAAAGCGCAGAGCGCGAAAATTCGCATGAGCTCAATCTGGTGAAGGCCATCGTCGCCTTGGCTGGGGCGCTGGAAATGGAGACTGTTGCCAATGGCATAGAGGCGATGGATCTGGTCGAAACATTGTGTGAAAGCGGTGTCTCATACCTTCAGGGGCCGATCTATTCCGATCTGGTCACTCTGGATGTGGTGCATGAAGAACTCGCCAGCGATAGCTGGAAGATCGAAGCGAGCGGCGATCGCACCAAACGCGCGCGCAGACGCACCGTATTCCGCAAGATTCAGGTGATCCACGACGACCATTCTTATGAAGTGACCTTGCGCAATCTATCGAAAACCGGTGCCCTGATTCAGGGGTTGGACGAAGTGCCAAAGGGCACGCAATTCGTGGTCGATCTGGGCGGCGGGCAGCTGGCTGTTGCCACCGTTATTCGCACCAATGGCGATACACAGGGCCTGGATTTTGAGCAGGACCTGGTTGATGATGGGACCGGTGGATTGTGCACTCGCAACCGCGTTTCCCCCTATGCCTTGGCTTCAGCGGGGGCGCCTCTCGCGGCGCTTTCGCAAGGGGATTATAAGGCAATGCAAGGCGGCATGTTGGGGCAGGATGGCACCGTGCCGCAATTCGCCTATGCCGCGCCTTCACGCCACGAAGCGGCATAAGCTGGCGCTCACTCAGGGGCGCGTGCACCGCATCAAGCCGGTGATCACTCGCGAAATTACACTTTTCGAGAATGACAGGCGCGCCTTCGCCCGCTAATTGGCCAGTCAAATGACTGACCTATCCAAAATTCGCAACTTTTCGATCATCGCGCATATCGATCATGGCAAGTCCACTTTGGCGGACCGGCTGATCCAGCACACTGGCGGCCTGACCGAGCGCGAAATGAGCGAACAAGTGCTCGACAATATGGATATTGAGCGTGAGCGCGGGATCACAATCAAGGCGCAGACCGTGCGGCTCAATTACACCGCGAAGGATGGCGAGACCTATCAGTTGAACCTGATGGATACGCCCGGTCATGTCGATTTCGCGTATGAAGTTTCGCGTAGCCTTGCCGCGTGCGAGGGCGCCCTGTTGGTGGTGGACGCCGCGCAGGGTGTGGAGGCGCAAACACTCGCCAATGTCTATCAATCGATTGAGCATGATCACGAGATCGTGCCGGTCATCAACAAGGTTGATCTGCCCGCAGCAGAGCCAGAGCGCGTGCGCGAGGAAATCGAAGAGGTGATCGGCCTTGATGCATCCGAAGCGGTGATGACATCGGCCAAGACCGGGATTGGCATTGAAGACGTGCTGGAGGCGGTGGTTGCCAAAATCCCTGCGCCCAGCGGTGAACGTGATAAGCCGCTCAAGGCCAGTCTGGTCGATAGCTGGTATGATCCCTATCTCGGCGTGGTGATCCTGGTGCGGGTGATTGAAGGCGCACTGACAAAGGGGCAGAATATCACCTTTATGCAGGGCGGCACGCAGCACCTGGTTGACCGGGTTGGCTGTTTCACCCCCAAACGCACCGATCTGCCCGAGCTTGGGCCCGGCGAAATCGGTTTTATCACCGCGCAAATCAAAGAGGTTGAACAAGCCCGCGTGGGGGACACGATCACCACGGTAAAGGGCGGGGCGACCGAGGCGCTGACCGGATATAAGGAAGTGCAGCCGGTGGTGTTTTGCGGGCTGTTCCCCGTCGATGCCGCTGATTTTGAGAAGCTGCGCGAAAGCATCGGCAAATTGCGGCTTAACGATGCCAGTTTCAGCTTTGAAATGGAAAGCTCGGCCGCGCTCGGTTTTGGCTTTAGGGCGGGCTTCCTTGGCCTATTGCACTTGGAGATCATCCAGGAACGCCTAAGCCGCGAATATGATCTCGACCTCATCACCACCGCGCCATCGGTTGTGTACCGCCTGCAATTGAGCAAATCGCGGACCGAAGCCGCAACCGAAATTATGCTCCACAATCCGTCTGACTGGCCCGATATCAACCGGATCGAAATGATCGAGGAACCGTGGATCAAGGCGGTGATTTACACCCCCGACGACTATCTCGGTTCGATCCTGAAATTGTGCCAGGATCGGCGCGGCATCCAAACCGATCTGACCTATGTCGGCGGGCGCGCGCAGGTGACGTATGAGCTGCCTCTAAACGAGGTGGTGTTCGATTTTTACGACCGTCTAAAGTCGATCAGCCGCGGCTATGCCAGCTTTGACTACGAGCAAATTGGCCTGCGCGAAGGCGATTTGGTGAAGATGAACATTCTGGTGAATGGTGAGCCGGTCGATGCGCTGTCTCTGATTGTGCATGCCAGCGTTGCGGAAGAGCGCGGGCGCGGCATGTGTGAGCGTTTGAAAGACCTTATCCCGCGTCACCTGTTCAAGATCCCGGTGCAGGCCGCGATTGGCGGCAAGATCATCGCGCGAGAGACCATCGCGGCGATGCGCAAGGATGTGACCGCGAAATGTTATGGCGGCGATATTTCGCGTAAGAAAAAGCTTCTGGAAAAGCAGAAGAAGGGCAAGGCCAAGATGCGCGAATATGGGAATGTGAGTATTCCCCAAGAAGCGTTTATTGCTGCGCTGAGAATGGGGGAGGAGTAATCCTCGTACCTCTGGTATTGGTTAGAAATGATACGGCGAACGCACAGTGAGCCGCAAGGGCGACAGCCCGCCCGAGCCTATGCGAGGGAAGCCAAGAGAGCGGACGCGAACGCCGGCGCTTGAGGCAAAACAAATAAACCGCGGAAAGGCGGGTGGCGGTTGCAATGCACCCCAGCATCGGACGCTAGGTCTCACATTGGTTGTGTCCGAAATCAGCCTTTCACTTTCTTTATCCGCTGTCCGCTTTTGGGGGTGGGAGCGGACCTTCATTGGCCACTAGTTTTTCGCATATCATAGTTCTAACTTTGCGGCCGCAGAACGAGGGCGATCAATATGTCTCGATTTCAATACTCACTCATCTTGTTTGCATGTCTCTCATTTTGCGATCTTTCGCAGGCTAGAGCGGAACAAACCGATGCAGAACGTCTCGACCGAATTGTCATTGAGCAAAAGGCTGAAGCACGCGCAAACCGCGAGGCTGCAATTGCAGCACGTATTGCGAGAGAAAAGCAGGAGCAGCTTGCCCAAGGCGAAGTTTGGCTCGATGAAATCGCTGCACAGGCTGTCTTAGAAGCCGCAGAAGAGGCTGATGGCTATTCTACTTCTGCGACCGCTACGGTGATTGCGGTTGGCAGTGAAGAGGCAGAACTAGGCGAACCTTCGTTTGCACTGACAGAGGATGAAATCACAGACTGGGCTGGGGAGAACTACAGCTATAATGTGCGTGATAACCCGACGCTCTATTTGTTTGAGAAGAGAGCAAAGGTGGCTCTTTCGACCGGCGATCTAGATGGTGCGGCTGTATCTTTGGCACAGAGCTATGACGTTGAAACTCCAGCGACCCTTCAGCTTCTAGAAGCCTATCTGACCATCCAAACATACAAGTATGTTTTCGACGATGAGCCTGCTTACAAAACCTATCGTCAATCGCTCATCGAGGCGGTGCGAGCATTGGGCCATGCCGATTTTGCGGTGGTTGCAGCAACTGATGCCCTTGCCAGCGTTAGTGAATGTAGGGGCGAGGATTGGGACGCTATAATCGAAGGTGCTACTGATATAATTGGCACCGCGTGGTTAGTTGCGCAGACCGAACAGTGCAGCGGCAATTTTGTGAGATTTCTCGAAATTGCTCCCACCCGACCAATGCCTATGATGATCGAAATGGCGCATTATGGCACCATCGAACCAGCAGGTTCCTTCCCTATCTATGAGTGGCTCACACAAGAAGCCGCATTGGAGCGCATAGCGCCTTTCAATCGGCAGCGGTTGATAACGGCAATCTACCGCCGCCAATTGGACAAGCTGCTACAAGTGGGGATGGATGAAAGAGCGCTCGAACTCTTTGATGGTCTTTCCGAAGAGCAACGAGCGGCAGTTTTGCAACCGGATGAACGCAGTTTTGTTGTCGAAGTTGACGGCTTACCGCTATATTTGGAGGCAGACACAGACACCGCCGATCTTCAAGCAGGGCTGGCTGCTACTCTGGCTCTTGCAGGACGTCGTGAAGAGGCTAACTCTCTATTGTCTGCTCAGCCAAGGCTCTCGGAAACTCGTGCGTGGTTTAATTGTATTGTGGAAGGCCGTTCAGAGCCAGAAGATGTATGCAGATATCAATATGATCGGCCAACCGGGTTGCTCTTGGTTGATCATTTTCTGAACAAGCTTGATGCTGATCCGTATCTTCTGGCTGAAACGCTATTTGCCGCCAGGATAGGCCGCTCTCCACGTTCTGCAATGGCTGAAGTTACCTGCGCTCTATTTGCAGCCGATAGATTTGAGGATATTTGCTTGGATGCTCGGCGAACGATTGCCAATCGCCTGAGCGATCATCTTCGCATTTACAATAAGTCTGATCACGATGCTGGGATGGCCGCGATTGCTTCACTTGGTTTATTCAGTTGGTCTGACATTAGCCTTCGTTATCAGGCTCTGACCGCCCAGCGTATCGAGGAAGTTGGTGGTGCGCCCGAGGCTAACATCTACTCACGCGGCTCAATCGATCCCATCCCCACTTCCTTTGCTCAAATGCCATTGCCCGATGGGATCGAACCGATAGAGCTAGGTGAAGACGAAAGAAAATGGCCTGAGGCTATGGCCCCTTTGCCAAGAGGCTTCTTTCCAGTTCGGTGGGAATTGCAGGGTGAACAGGCGACAGCGATTAGCATCTCACCAATTTACGATCCTTCGGGAGAGGTGAGCATGGGAGGCTATTGGGTTCATCTGTCCGAAGATGCAGGTGTAAATTGGCAAGAACCACTATACACCGGCTTGTCTGAGTTCTTTCCCTATGCAGTTCGCCCCAAGAGCGCTTTGCCATTACGTGATGGCGATCTCATAAATCTCGACGTCTCAATAAGGCTGATCGATACGGCGAGCATTACCTATCCTCCGATCGGACTACGGTCCAAAGAAGAGCAAGATGGTCTCTACCTGAAAATTCCAGTCGCAGAGTTGCGCAACGACAGCGACGGTGACGGGCTAAGCGACATATCCGAGGCGCACTTGCTGCTTGATCGGGAAGGAACGGATGCACCTGTGATATTGGGACATATAGCGGGAATTGACTGCTCAGAACCCCCGTCGCGTGCCAAGCTAGCGCGAGTGGCTATCCTGAGTGAATTGTTCGAGATCGAGAGTAGGCCAATCATCGAACCGTTGACCCGTAGTAGCGCTGATAGTCCATTGTCTTTTGGCGATTGGCGGACAAGCGAGACCGGCGAAGGCGCACCACTTTTCCTAAAAGGGGACCCGGAGGATTTTGCCTGCCTTTCAACCGACCGTTTGGTGATAATTTACGATGACCAGCATATTGAAGAACTGCAGCGCCGCACACCTGATTTTCGGACCATTGAGATACCCAATGTGATTTGGAATGAGGTGGGAGACAGAGGGTATGTGAAATGGTCCGCAGGTTGGACTGGTGGAACATTACGCCTGATCTGGAATGGCAAGGATTGGGACGTGGGGCAGATAAGTTCTTGGATAACCTGATTGTTGATGGCTGAAACTGGGTCGTTGCCAGACAATCCGCTTTTAGCTGAAAAGCTCGAATAGCTGCCAGTCCACTTTCAGGCATCGGAGCGGGATCAATCTAAGTCTGCTATTGGGGTGGAAAGCGGACAAGCTCTCATTAGGGCAGCGGGTCAAATGGGATGACGTGCGATTGCTCCAAGTTTTTTCGCATTTCATCAGCGTATCTATGGGCAAATGCTTCGCGTTCCGCTCGAGGTCGTGCAAAATATCGCCTCTCAAGACTAGCGAAGTCTTTTCCGTTAGCGGCAGGTTGCTCAACTTTTGATAGCCAGTCAAACCAGTGCCCGATTTCATGGATTAGCGTGCGGTAAAGTTGAGTGTTCCTCGCAGCCTTAGCCGTGACATTAATTCTATGCGTTCGGCCTGATTGATCAATCTCATGTCCGTCGCACTTCAACCGTTTCAGTTCTCTTTGGTCGTCAGGATCGAGTGACGTGCTCCAATCGACAATCGAATTCTGCTTTACGGCCTCCAAGAACACGACAGGACCTTTGGCAATTTTCTGACCTTTGTCAGTGGTTATTTCTGCATGGTAAAGAAGGCGGCCCCATACCAATGACAAGGTTTGTTGTTTTCGCGTAGGTTGCCTGAATACGAAAGTATCAAGTCCGGCCCAATCACTTGCGGGCAATTTGGAAAGGACATGCTCAACATCTGCGACACTGCATGGGTGCAAAAAGCCCTCGGTGTTAGCTTCAATAATGAAGTTCACTTCTTTGCCAGCAATACGGTTTACAACATGCTTATGCCTGCCGATGTGGTCGAGCCAATAAACACCATCACTACGGTCCGGGATAACCAAGCGATTATTTTGACCGTGTCCTTGTTTGGCAGTGCCAATGTTTCGACTTCGTCGAGTTGGGTTTCGCGGGGTTTGCATCAAGCCAAAGTATCATAGGTTAGGTGTTGGACCAACGACCGCAATTGGGTCGAAAGCGGAAATTCCGTTTTGTCGCCCAGCAACGCTTGAACCGGACGGTCCGCCCTCAACCCAACTCATACTCTGCATCTCCACAATCAGGCTAAGCCCCACGCTAGCCTTCACTCCCACTCATCCCACCCATCATCTTTCAACGAGTGCACGGTCTTCCGCACTTTGGGCTTGGGCACTTTCTTCGGCGGCGGGACCGCGTTCACCAGCTTGCGCGGCGCTTCGCGCATACGGCGGCGGTGAAACTCGTCCGCCTTTATCGCGTCGAGATCGCGGTTGCGCAGCGTCTCAATCCGAAAAGCGATGTGGCGAGCCGCCAAATGCAAGCTCGCCAATTGCCAGTTCTATCGTCTGGTCACTTCAAGATCAGCCGCTTCAAGCATCGCGATTAAGCTGTCCTCGCCCGCGAAATGGCCAAGGCCAACGGTGAAGAACACGGTGCCTTGATGGCTATCAAGCAACCGGTTGATCTCCTGCGCCCATGCCTCATTCCGCCGCACAAGCAGCGCATCATAAATGGTCCGGCTTGACCATGCGCCGTCCGCACCATGGAGGAGGTTGCCGACCTCTTCGACATCGCCGGTCAGCCACGCCTCAGCAATTTCATTTTGGCGATCGGGGGCATCGCGCAGGCTGCGCGCGGCGTGCACAAACATCCCGTTTTGCTCATTCTCATCAAAGCGCGCCATCAGGTTCATCAGCTCAACCGGCTGTTCCAGGATTTGAATGGTTTTGCCGCCATTTTTTGCTCTGGTGATCAATTGGGTGGCGGGCGGATTGGCCAGATCGTACCCGCCGCTTTGAATCGCCACCACGCCCAATTGCACAGAGGCCAGCCAAGGCTTCAATGTGTCGAGCGCTTGCAGAGGAACTCCCAGATTTGTGGTGATCGCGTTTACTTCATCGCGATCGCCTTCGCTGAGAGTTGAGCTAAGCGTGCGGCCATCGGTGAAGATGCCGATTTGCGGGATGGCGGCTTGCACGGCCTGCTGCGCTTCGGGTGCGCTGCTATCGGTTTCAACAACGATCAGATCGGCCGCATCGAACGCAGTCCGGATGGCCGAATTTTGCCATTCAGTGCCGTTTTTGAGGACGGGAGCAAATCCGAACAGGTGGATCGTGGTATCCTCATCCGCCAAAGTCCACAACGCCGGGCCGGGTGCCGTTTGCACCTCTGCCGTTTTGATTTGCGGAGCGCCGCAGGCGAGCAGGGCGCTGGACAAGAGCAATGCCGCGAGGAATTTGGGCAAACGGGTAGCGTTGGTTGAATCAACCATAAAAATTCTCCAGATTTGGTGTTTAGGGTGTGAGTGGGTTGCGGATTAGGTTTTGCGCAGGCTCATCTGCGCGGCAAGTTGACGAGCATGAATCCAGGTTGCGACTTTGATCACACAAAGCAGACCGAGCAGCACCCAAAGCGCGATCTGGCCAGGGATTAAAAACGGCAAAGGCAAAGTGACAATCGCCGCGAACACCAAGTTGCGGCCGAGCAATCGATGCGCGCGGGCCCAAATGGTTTTGTCTGAAAGAGTGGCTTTGGTTTTAAAGCCAACCCTGCTGCCAAAGGGGGCGGTGACAACGTAATTGCCCATGACCAGCACAAAGCCGGAAAAGAGATAGAAGAAGGCGATTTGAAATCCATTGCCATCGGTATAACCATACAGATCAAGCGCCACATAAATCTGCGACATCAAGCCGATAAGAGCTGGCATTTGCACCCCAACTTTGGGGATTAGGTTGGCTTTGATGCCCGTTGCACTGAGGCTGTGCCGTTTGAACCAGATGAGAAATCCGGAAATTGATCCGGTAAGTCCCGCCCAGAACAGCGGGAAGGTGACAATTTCGCGCAATTGCTGTTTGCCGGGTGACAGGCCGACTTTCTCAGGCGGAAACCCGTTTGCCCAAAGGTAAATACCAATCGCTGCGGTGAGCGCAGTCAAGAAAACAGCGGTGACGATAGAGAATTTCATTGGCTTGGTTCCGATTTGTTTGAGCTTTGGGCCAATGCCGGGTCAGCGGCAGCGCCTGCGTCGGCGTTGCTTGCTTCTGTGCTCCCCAGCAGGGCCATAAGGGCAGACATGGCTTCTTCAGCCACGGTCGCGTTGAGATGATAGGTGATGGTGACGCCTTGTTTCTCACCATGGATCAAATCCGCGTTTTTTAAGGCGGCGAAGTGGGTGGACATGGTGGGCTTGGAAACGTCATAGGCATCGGCAAGGTCACCCGCGGTGACAGGACCATCCTTCAAGCGCGCAATAATATCGCGCCGGATGGGATGGTTTAGGGCTTGCAAGACAATCGTCAGTTTCATGATTCGGATATTTAGTCTCTAATCTAATTAGAGTCAAATCTAAATAACAAACGGGGTGTGCGATTGAGTTTGCTCAGGGCGTCAAAAGCGCTCCGAACTGGCCATCAACAAAAGGCCCCCCGCGTATGTGTTTACTCAACTAAACTCGGCTTTGGCGTTGTCCGCTGCGCAGTCTTGGCTGCGCCTTTTGACCAATGGGGGATCGGCCCCATATCCGCTATTATAACGGGCGAGCATAAGGGGTTTACTCAAGACAAACGGTTCAGTTGGGGGAACGGCAATGAACACTGCAAAATCAATTCTGGCATTAATCGGTTCAGTGATGCTGGCGGCCGGTTTTGCGGGCAGCGCGCAGGCTCAAGGCAGGGCAGATGGTATCGAGCTGGATATTGGTGATGTTCGCATCATCAATCGTGCAGGAGAGACGCGGATGGTATGTCTTTATAAAAAGCGTGTGCTCACCGTTCTGCCCAGCAAATGCTATACCATCCGGGATAATCATGCGGTGGTTTGGAACCGCACGGGGCGGCTGACCGATCTGAAGGTCGAAGTGAGCCGCCCCAGACGCGGCATCGATACTCTTTTGTATTCCGCCAGTGTCGCGAAGGACAGCGCGGAAATCATCATCCAGCCAGAAGACTTTCTAACCACGAAAACATACGCGCAATTGGTGGTAGAGCGACAGCCGCCTGCGCAGCCTGAAACCGGGCCGGCCGAATTTAGGGTGAAGTATTGCAATGTGTCGAACACGTCTCCGGTGTGGTTGATGATCGGACTAACAACTGGTGAAGCCGCCTATTCGGAAGGGTATTGGAAGATTGAACGCGGCGATTGCACCACGATCAATTATTCAGAACGGCTAGCCTTGTATGGCGATTTTCCGCCTAACAATTACCCGCTAAGGGCGATGTACCGCGCTTTCACCACGGGGCCGAATGCGCTGACCTGGGGCGGGGCTGAGGAGAATGAAGATCCGACACTTTGCGTTAATACGCAAAGCCGCTTCGCGATCGATCAAGTGGTTGATCGGGGCACCGATTCGCGGCGCTTAAACCCTTGCGATGGAGAGGGCGAAGAGTCTCTGCGGTTCCGGTTTGGGCCAATCCTGGATCGCGAAGCTCAGATCGGCCGGATCAATTTTTGATCAACGCAGAGATTTGTAAAACGTTATGCGAATTGTCAGGGAAAGCATGCTGAGGTAGTGAATAATGCAAATTCACCGGGGCAGAACCTCACTTGCTTCACTTGGCGTTCAGAAAAGCAAAGGCTATATCGCAACCACTATGACTAACGCTTCCCCCCGAGCTCGCCTTTCCCTTCGTAAATCCATCATTCTTGCCGGTTTGGCCGGAGCAACCACGTTTTTAGCGGGCTGTTCTGGTGGCGCGGCGAATGAAGATGTCGCCTATGTCGCGCGTGATGTTGAATCGCTGTATACTGAGGCGAAACGTCGCCTTGATACGGGCAACACCTTGGTCGCGGCTGCGCTGTTTGATGAGGTGGAGCGTCAGCACCCATACTCACCATGGGCACGGCGCGCGCAATTGATGAGCGCGTTCAGCTATTACGTGGCGCGTGATTATAACAAGGCGATCCAAAGCTCTCAGCGTTTCCTTTCGGTCCATCCGGGTAACAAGGATGCGCCTTATGCCTATTATCTCATCGCGCTCAGTTATTATGAGCAGATCAGCGATGTGAACCGCGATCAGAAAATCACCGAGCAAGCGCGCACGGCATTGCGCGAAGTGAACCGGCGTTTCCCCGCGAGTGAATATGCCGCGGATGCTCGCCTCAAAATGGATCTGGTTGAAGATCACTTGGCCGGCAAGGAAATGGAAATCGGGCGCTATTATCAGCGCGCGGGCCAATGGCTTGCAGCGAAATTGCGGTTCAGCAATGTTCTCGACGAATATGATACGACCAGCCACACGCCAGAGGCACTTTATCGACTGGTCGAAAGCAGCCTAGCACTGGGAATTCCGCAAGAAGCGGTGAAATACGCCGCTGTTCTGGGTGCGAATTATCCCGGCAGCGAATGGTATGAAAAGGCGTTTGAGCTGGTTGATGATCATGCTCCGGGTGTGACTACAACCTGATCAGTGTTTTGATCTGTTCGTAATTCCATCTGGGAGACGTGACGCGGCGGATCAGACAGGTTAAGAATCCGGGCAGCAATGCTGACCCGGCTTTCCATACGTAACATTGTTTTGATCGAGGCGCTCGACCTCGAATTTGCGCGTGGGCTGGGTGTGCTCACCGGGGAAACTGGCGCCGGCAAGTCTATTTTGCTCGATGCCCTGGGGTTGGTGCTGGGCGATAGAGCCGAAACATCGCTTGTCCGTGCGGGAGAAGCAAAAGCCAGCGTTACCGCCAGTTTTGAATTTCCAGCGATGCCTGCTGCAATTGCGGCGGTTTTGGATGAAGCCGATATTGAGGTGGAAGCGGGAGAGCCATTGATCATAAGGCGTCAGGTGAAAGCCGATGGCGGATCAAAGGGATTCATCAATGACCAACCCGTCGGCGTGGCTTTGCTGCGCGAATTGGCAGGCTCGCTGGTGGAATTGCATGGCCAGCATGATGATCGCGGTCTGGTGAATCCGCGCGGGCACCGGGCGTTATTGGATCGTTTTGCAGGCACCGATGTGGATGCCCTGGCTAAGGCCTGGCATTCATGGGCGAAGGCAGAAGCGCAGCTTTCAGAAGCACAGCGAAATCAAGAGCAAGCACAGGTGGATCAAGACCTGTTGATTGCGCATCTGGCGGAATTGACCACGCTGGAGCCGCAATCCGGCGAAGAGGTGAGGCTCGCCGAGCAACGGGCTACGATGCAAAAGGGAGAGAAACTCGCAGATGATCTGGAGGAGCTGCGGCATATCTGGGAAGGTTCAGATTCGCCGCTGGCAGCGCTTAGAGTGGCAGCCCGCAAGCTCGATCGGATTGGCGGCGAACATCCCTTGCTGACAGAGGCTTTGGCGGCGCTGGATCGGGCGGTGATCGAAGCGGGGGAGGCGGAAGACAAGCTGAATGATGCCGCCGCTAGCCTGATCCATGACCCGCAAGCGCTCGACCAGGCGGAGACGCGGCTGTTTGAATTGCGAGCTATTGCACGCAAGCATCGCTGCGAAGTGGATGACCTGCCGCGGGCGATGCGCGATATGCGTGCACAGCTGGATGCGATTGAGGGCGGGGAAGCTGAACTTGATGCTTTGCAAAACGCAGCGAAAGAAGGGCGAGAGCGATACCTCAAGCAAGCTGAAAAAGCCCATGCCGGAAGGCTAAAGGCGGCCAAGAAATTGGACAAAGCAGTGGCGGGCGAGCTTGAGCCGCTCAAACTGGATGCAGCGCGTTTCCTGACGGCGGTTGGCAAACTGCCAGAGGAGAATTGGAATGCGAGCGGGATCGACACGGCTGAATTTCTGATCGCGACCAATCCCGGTGCTGATTTTGCGCCTTTAGGCAAGATTGCATCAGGCGGCGAATTGTCGCGCTTTATCCTGGCTTTGAAGGTGGCTTTGGCTGAGCAGGGCGGGGCAGCCACCGTGATATTTGATGAGATTGATCGCGGGGTTGGCGGAGCAGTGGCAAGCGCCATTGGCGATCGGCTTGCGCGGCTTGCCGCGGATGAAGGGCAATTGCTGGCGGTGACGCATTCGCCCCAGGTCGCGGCGCGAGGCGGGCAGCATTATCTGATTGCGAAAGCTTCAAACGGAACTGTTACCAAAACAAGCGTGGCCTTGCTCGATGATGGAGGACGCCAAGAGGAAATAGCCAGGATGCTATCCGGGGCAGAGGTGACGCCAGAGGCCCGTGCTCAAGCAGATCGTTTGCTGGAGGGTGTGTGATAGTCGGGCGGCACACCGCGCGGCGCTATCTCCAAATGTCTAACCGCGCGAAATCACTTTCCTAAATGGAATACCTAACTGGAATATGCCCGCGCCGATTGTCCAATACGTTGTTTGGACGTGTTGCCTGGCACCGCGATTGATTTTGCCGGATCATACACTTCGCCCACTCCGTCGCTATCCGGTTCCACATAGATTTCAACATTTGTCCGTGAGTATCCTTGTGGATCAAAGCGTACCCAATATCCATCGGGGTGGCGGCTCCACCGCGCGGCAGGCACATCGATGCTGCCTTCTCCCAGGGGGGCAACGCCAGCGAGAACGGCCGCCGCTTCAAGATCAGCGTAGCTTGATCCACCCGACAGCATCCGGCGCATGTCTGCCTCTGCGCGGGCGACACGGGCTATTGGCCCGGGCATTCCCCCGATCAAACCTGAAACTTCATTGCTGGTCAAAACGTCTAATGCGCTGCGGTTCATTGAGGCCAGTTGGCGTTCAGTCAAAAGCCGTGCCGCAACCACTTTGAGCCGCGAGTTCAAATTTTCGAACCTTGCTCTGGCGACTACGGCCCAAAGTAAGACCTGAATGTCTCGCTGGGCAATGTCTGGATGGTCGTTGGCGTTCTGCAAGATCGCGGTGACGATTTTGCGAGCGGAGCCTTTGACTGGAGCATAGAGATAGCCATCGCCGCCACTTGGGCCGTATGTTCCAGCGCGAAGACAATATGATTGAGCTACCATTGTGAAATAGCCTGCTTCCAGCTCGAATCCGCCTTTATCGGCGCGTGGCAATGATGCGAGATCGCGCGGCGTGCCCGGGTCAAATCCGTCGCGCGATGGATCGCCAAACGTCGCATCTTCGATTGAGGTGGAAATTGCTTGTTTTCTGCCAAATGGATTTGGCAATTCGACAGACGGAAGCACGTCACGGATAATACCGCCGAATTGTGCCTGAGCCACTTGTGTCGTCGAAAAGGTAAGCGCCACTGCGCCCAAAGCCAAAAGAATTTTACTCTTCACTGTAATTCCCCAAAACCTGCGTAGGTCCCCACCATGCAATCAGTTTACTATATACTTGCATGTGCACATTCGCGCTTAGACGCGTGACATAGCTATGCCGCGCGGATTAGTGAACAGGGATGGGAACCATTCTTCCACACAAGCGCAATGCAAATGATGGGTTCGTGTTTGCACGGATCGTTCGCTTGATGGTGGTAAGGCGCGGATTGACGATCGGATGAGTGGCGAAGTCCTTTCGCGGCCCGTTTGGTCGATGCTGAATGGGCCGCAATCCGAGCTCGCAATGAGTGAAGGGAAAGTTGCGCGGATTGATCCACGCTACGGCCCGTTTGCTGCCGCGCAAGATACAAGCGCAGAGGCACAAATCGATCTCTCAAATCTCGTCCAAAAATCGATGGGTCCGGTTTGGTTGGTGGAACCCGAAGAGTGGCCTGCCCCTGCCGGGACGCAAACCGTGCGAACGGCTCCTTTGCTGCAAATGGTTGCGAGCGTTGACGCGGACGTATTTGATGCAGATGCAAATATTGCGGCATTAGATGAACAAGATGCTGCCGAAATGGCAGAGCTGGCGCTTGCGACCGAGCCTGGCCCTTGGGGCGATTTAACTCACCGATATGGGCAATTTTACGGAATTCGTGATGGCGGCCGGTTGGCGGCAATGGCTGGTGAGCGGATGCGGCCAGGCCCCGGCCTGGCAGAAGTCAGCGGGGTTTGCACTTGGCCGGAATATCGCGGGCGAGGCATGGCTCGCCGCCTAATTTCTCATGTGATGAATCAACAACGCGGGCGCGGCGATGCACCGTTCCTGCATTCTTATGCTCACAATGATGGTGCGATTGCGCTATATCAAAGCCTTGGATTTCGGCCTGCGAGGAAGATGGTGGTCACTGTTTTGACGGCGGCCGAGAGACAGTAGGATGAGCGAGCCGATTTCTTCGATGCAGGATGCCGATGCCGCCAATGAGCTGATGCGATTGGCGCGCGCCATTGCCCGGCATGATAAGCTTTATCACGCGCAAGATGATCCTGAGATCACCGATCAGGAATATGATGCTTTGGTTCGTCGCAATCGCGAATTGGAACAGGCGTTTCCGCACCTGATCCGTGATGACAGTCCATCCAAAAATGTCGGCTATCAGGTTGCAGCATCGCCGCTTTCCAAGGTGAGGCATGAGGTTCGCATGATGAGCCTCGACAATGGGTTCTCGCGCGAAGAGATAGAGGAATGGGTGGCGCGGGTCCGGCGTTTTCTTTCGCTGGATGAAACAGAGACGATGGCATTCACGGCGGAAGACAAGATTGATGGTCTGTCTTGCTCGCTTCGATATGAAGACGGAAAGCTGGTTCGCGCGGCCACACGCGGGGATGGACAGGTTGGCGAAGATGTGACCGCCAATGTGCAGCATATTTCCGACATTCCGCAGCAATTGAGCGGTACAAATGTACCTGACGTTTTTGAAGTGCGGGGCGAAGTTTATATGGAAAAGCAGGCCTTTGCCGCACTCAATGCTGCGCAGCATGAGGCCGGGGGAAAGCCATTTGCGAACCCTCGCAATGCGGCTGCGGGTTCGCTGCGACAGAAAGATGCGAGCGTCACTGCAAAGCGGGTTTTGCGGTTCTGGGCGCATGGTTGGGGCGCAGCGTCGGCTGTGCCGGGAGGCACTCAGGCGCAGGTCGTGGAGGTATTGCGCGATTGGGGGTTTCCCATTTCGCCTTTGGTCGTGCGGGTTGAAAATGCCGCTGCGCTGATCGCGCACTATGATCATATTGGATCGGTGCGGCCTAGGCTCGACTATGAAATTGATGGCGTGGTTTACAAAGTCGACCGGCTCGATTGGCAGGCGCGTTTGGGCTTTGTTGCCAAGGCGCCGCGCTGGGCCTTGGCCCATAAATTTCCTGCCGAACAGGCGGAGACGACATTGGAAACGATCGATATACAGGTCGGCCGGACTGGTAAATTGACGCCGGTCGGAAGGCTTGCCCCTGTGCTGGTTGGCGGCGTGACGGTAACCAATGTGACGTTGCATAATCGCGATGAAATTGCCCGCCTTGGAGTGAGACCAGGGGACCGAGTTGTGGTTCAGCGCGCAGGCGATGTGATCCCGCAATTGGTCAAGAACTTGACCGCCGAAGCTCAGCGCGAACCGTTTGAATTTCCTTCTGCGTGTCCGGAATGCGAAAGCGAAGCCGTGGCCGAAGATGGCGAAGTCGATGTGCGCTGCACGGGAGGCTTGATATGCCCGGCGCAACGGACACAGAGGCTCGAGCATTTCGTCTCTCGAAAAGCCTTGGACGTAGACGGACTAGGCGAGAAAACTATCGCGCAATTTTTTGAACTGGGTTGGTTGGAGAGCCCGGCCGATATCTTTCGTTTGAAGACGCGGCGCGAAGAAATTTTGGCGCTGGATGGCTGGCAAGAAAAGTCGGTCGATAATCTGATCGCTTCGATTGAGGACAAGCGCGCACCAGACGCAGCCAAAATGTTGTTTGGGCTGGGTATTCGCTATGTGGGGGAAGTGACGGCGCGCGATTTGATGAAAGCGCAGGCTGTGATGTCAAGCGTGCGAGATGCTGCGGAAAAGTTCGCCGATTATCGCAGCGCCAACCCGCATGCTCCAGATGAGAAGATATCTCCTTTCAAGGCGCGCATGGATCTCGCGGCGAAAGATGCCTTTGGCGTGACCGATCAGTTCGGCGCCACAATTGCTCATTCGCTCGCAGATTTCTTCCATGAGCCGCATAATGTGCAGGTGTGGGAGGATTTACTCAGCGAAGTCACTCCGCCGCGATATGAAGTGGAGACATTGGATTCGCCGGTTGCAGGAAAGATCGTGGTGTTCACGGGCAAGCTTGAAACCATGAGCCGCGATGAAGCGAAAGCGCAGGCCGAGCGATTGGGGGCAAAAGCGGCCGGTTCGGTCAGTGCAAAAACCGATATATTGGTGGCAGGGCCCGGAGCAGGCTCGAAGCTCAAAAAGGCACAGGGTCTGGGCATTCAGGTGATAGATGAGGCAGAGTGGGCAAAATTTGTGAAAGCGGCGGGGTAGCATGAAAATCAAAGACAAGATGGACGATCGCATTCCCGGTTTCTTCGCGAAGTTGATGCGCGATTTGGAATCGCCCAAAGAAGTTCGGCGCTTTGGCAGCGGTTGGCTCTCAGGCTTTTTTGCCTTGCTGCTGGCGTTGAGCGGCCTGGCTTTGGTCACCGCGCTGCGCTTTCCAGAATGGTTTGCCACGCCAGAGCTAGAAGTGGTGAAGGAATGGGGCGGTTTTCGCGGATTTGTGCATGTGGTGCTGTTGACGAGTTATGCCTTGGCACTGCTCAGCCTGTTGCTGCGGCCGCGAAAAGCGCTGGGCATTTGGGCTTTGATGATTGGCATTGGCGCAGCTTTGCTGGGCGGTTCCAATGTGCAGCCAGCAGAAACGCAAAGCTGGGGCGTGTTCTTTGGCCTCGATTTCTTCATCATCAATCTGCTTGCGACTGGATTTATGTTTGCGCCGTTTGAGCGGTTGTTTCCGCATCGCCGTGAGCAGCGATTGTTCCGGCAGGAATGGCGCGAGGATCTGTTCTATTTCCTGATCAGCACGATGTTTGTGCAGATTTTGAGCTTCCTCACCCTGGCTCCATCAAACATTATCAATGCCAATACGAGTAATTGGGAAGCGTTCCGTGCTGGCATTGCCAGCCTGCCGTGGCTGGTCCAATTTGTGATCGTATTGGTTGCCTCTGATGTGCTGCAATATTGGTATCACCGATTGTTCCATAAGGTTGAGTTTCTTTGGGGCTTTCATGCGGTTCACCACAGTGCCAAATCGATGGACTGGCTGGCCGGATCGCGGATGCATTTGGTTGAGGTTATTCTGCTGCGGATGGTCACTTCGCTGCCGTTGTTCACGCTCGGTTTCAGCGCGTCGGTGATGCAGGCCTATATTGGCTTTGTGTATATCTGGTCTTCGCTGCTTCACGCCAATGTCGGGGGCGATTTCAACCGACTTGGACATTGGATCGCAACGCCGCGTTTTCACCATTGGCATCACGGGCTTGAGGATGAGGCATTTGATGTAAATTTTGCGATCCATTTTCCGTGGATCGATAAACTGTTTGGTACATTCCATTTGCCCGAAGGGCGCTGGCCAGAGAATTACGGTATCCCGGAAAACGTGCCGCGCAAATACACCGGACAATTTTTGTACCCGTGGACGCGCACGGGCGAGAAGACCAATTGATGATGCGTTGGGTTCCTTTCTTGGCGGCTGAACATTTGGGGCACGCAAGCTGATGGAATTCTTGCGCGAAAACCATGCTCAAGCTGTTCGAATTGCGGGGTTGCTGCGCGAACGAGGAGAGAAAGTCGCGGTGGCAGATGGCGCAACCGGGGGCATGGTTGCTGCGACTCTTTTGACAGTGCCCGGCGCGCTCGATTTCTTTGTTGGCGGCGGGGTGGTCTATTCCTTGAGGGCGCGCGATATCCTGTTTGATCAACCGCGCGAAGCCTATAAGGGGATGCGCGGTGCGAGCAAGGAATATGCAGCATTGCAAGCGCGCGCGATCAGAGACAATTTTGGCGCTGAATGGGGCTTAGCAGAAAGTGGTTCTGTCGGTGCAAGTAAACATCCAACCGGCGCACCTGCAGGACGCAGCTGCGCTGCTCTAGCCACCCCAAACGGTGAGTTCACCCGCATTTTGGAAACTGGCAGCGATGATCGGATCGCCAATATGGCGGCGTTTACGCGCAATGCTCTTGAACTGTTGGAAGATGGCCTTGCGGAGTAATTCCGTGGATTGGTCGCAGAGATTAGCTCGTCAAATTGTCACTGAGCCAGCTCGGTTGTGTGCATCGGAACCCACTTCATCACTCCGCCTGAAAACGGCGTCCACAATCCGGTCCTGATCTCCGCATCGGCCAAGCGATCACTGGTCCACTGGTTGCACGTGCTCAGCACAGTGTAGCTGCGGATGGCATGGTAATATGCGCCATCATCATAGGTTCCAGTTTCAAAATCGCGAAAGATCTGATTTTGCAGCGCGGGCAAATCTTTTTCGATCGCGGCCACCAAGTCGAGATATTGCTCGGCTGTGATCATCAATCTGCGGCGATTTTGATCCACGGGGGGATTCACCAGATTGCTCACACGGATTAATCCGTCGCCCCCACTCAGCAATATGCGTGCAGCGGTATCCAATTCGAGGTCTGAGACTGTGGGGGTGTTTAGGAAGACCTCTCTTTCGCCAAAACCGATCGCGATATGAGTGGGCGCGAACCCATCAACCCATGCATTCGCGCTAGGAAATGTTTCACGCCAATCTTTGTGTGGGCCTGTGATCGGAAACACGAATTGGGTGTGCACACCGTTGGTCTCAATCATAATCGTGATCGGAGCAGAGACATTGGCTGGCAGCTCTTTGCCGCGCGGGATTGCAGACCCAATCCACGCGCTCAGCAGGAAGATTGCGATCAACCCGAGCAGCCCCGCAATTGCGATCCCGAGCCAACGCGAAGTTTTTAGCGTGAAGGCTTTCATTTGGAGATGCGTTTTTGCAGCCATAAGATCGTCCAATCACCGCGCACGAATTGCGTCTTAAGGCGGAATCCAGCACGGCGATAAGCGCGGCGAACTCCAGAAGCCTGCTGTTTCAGAAGGCCGGCAAGCACGACATGGCCGCCTGGGGCCACTGCTTTTGTGAAATCTGGCGCAAGTTCGATCAGCGGGCCAGCCAAAATATTGGCAATCAACAAATCATAGGGCGCACGCATTTGCAGCAATGAATGTTCCATCCCCGCGGCAATCACTATCGCCATTTCGCCGTTTCGATGCCCGATTGAAATGTCGTTCAATATGGCATTGTCTTCCACCACTTGCGCGCAAATAGGATCAATATCAGAAGCGGTCATTCGCGCAGACGGCCACAGCGAGAGGGCGGCAAAACCGAGCAATCCAGTTCCGGTACCAATATCCGCGCAATCGCGGACGACCGATCCATTTTGCTTGATCAAGGCCAGCATCTCTAGACAGCCAGCAGTCGTCTCATGCTGTCCTGTGCCGAATGCCTGAGCAGCCGGTATGGCAAAATTACGCGCGCCCGGAAGCGGAGGAAAATCGGGTGTGTGGACATTGAATGGTCCGGCGCGAATTGGTTCAACCCCTTTCTGGCTGATTGCGAGCCAATCTTCATCAGGCAATTTTTGGGATTGGATTTTCGGCGCTTTCCCAGCGAACAACTGGGCCAATGATCGCGTTTGCACCTTGCCGGGTTTGCGAGGAAACCATCCTTCTAAAACCCATTCTTGCGGGCGTTCCTCAGCAATTTCGCGGCCTGATATAACAAATTCGGGATCCCATTCCTCGATCTCGTCATGGGCAAGCAGGGCGGCCTGAACATTCGATTTGGGCGCAAAAGCTGTCAGTTTCCAGCCGGAATTCATTCGGTGTTCGCCTCTTCTCGAAGGCGGGATTCAATGTCTTCAAGCTTGCCGTCTGCATATGCTCGGCACGGATCATCATCCGGAGCGTTTTGGATCAAGTGACCAGCCTCCATCCGCGCCAATAATCGACTGTGGGAAGGATGAGGGGTGAGCAATATCTGGCAATCTTCAAGTCGCAGCAATTCGAGCCCGGCGCGGTAAGCGGCCAGATAGGTTGGATTATCAGAGAATTTGTAATCATCGCGGCTGATCGGAGATAGGCTGTCGGCGTAGACTATATTTTCGCAGCGCTCTGCGCATTCCTGCCATGCCCAACTCAGCGCACCGGGCGAATGGCCGGGGGTCTCAATCGCTCTGACTGAATTGCCGGCCAGCGTTACAGTTTGGCCGGTCGAGATTATCCGTCCGACTGGCACGATATCAAACGGTTCATGCGACCCAAACTGCGGATCGTTTGCCGCGATTTGTCCTGTTGCCAAGACTGCGGCCGCCGGCTGTGAAGTGACAATCGCCGCGCCAGTCGCAGCCTGCAATTTTGCCATGCCGCCGACGTGATCGAAATGTTCGTGGCTGCTTAGGAGAATACGGACATCGGCAATTTCAAATCCCAATGCTTTGACATTGGCGATCACCACATCTGCGCCGCCTTCTGTGCCGCTATCAATGATTATGTGCCCAGCTTCATCGGAGATTAGGATCGAAGCAATTCCGCAGGTCCCAACGTAATATGTATTTGCATGCACTTTGAAGGGCGGGGCGGGCTTATCCCATTCGTCCCACGGCTCGCAGGCATTTAGAAACGCTTGCTGATCGGCCGGAATCGATGAGGTCTCCACCGCCTCATTTGACGCTTCGTTTGCGACCGAATTCGCGCAAGCGCTCAAAAGCAGGGCCGATGTGATCGCTAGGATCTTACCGTACATAGCTTGCTCCATTTGCGTCGATCACTGCGCCTGTCATGCTGGGCGGCGCATCCAGAGCGCAAAATTCAATGATCTTGGCGATCTCTTGCGGCTCGGCAACTTGGCCCAGCGGTATATCCGCCAGTAGGCCCGCTCCGCCGCGGCTTTCAAGATAATCGCCAGCCATAGCCGTGTCGGTGAATCCCGGTGCGACAGCGTAGCTATAGATGCCGTGGCCGGCGTACGCTCTCGCGATGGTTTTGTGCATCGCCAGCATCCCGCCTTTTGCCGCAGCATAATGCCAATGTTCTGGGCTATCCCCGCGATGTGCCGCGCGGCTTGCGACGTGCACGATGCGCCCGCCTGCCCCTCGCGCTTGCCAATGGCGGACCGCGAAACGAGACAATTGCGCTGATGCGGTCAAATTGACGCGCAGAGTTTCTTCCCACCCATCGAGCCAGGATATGTCAGAACCATCGAGCGGATTGGCATCGAAGATACCAGCATTGTTGATAAGCACATCGATGTTTCCGCCAGCGCGATTGAGCGCTTCGTCCCACAATTCCTGCACCGCGCTGGGATCGGAAAGATCAGCTGCGATTGTATCAGCATCGTGCTGTTTCGTGCCGTGCCCCAGCACTTTTGAGCCTCGCGCAGTCAAAACTGATCGCGTAGCAGCCCCTATTCCACGGCTTGAGCCGGTGAGTAGAATGTCTGTCATGCAACGCTCTATCCGAAACTTTGCAAGCTGAGTCGAGCGCTCACCGCTTGTCACGCGCGAAACGCGCGTTAAGTGGGGGTGGATTAAAGAAACAGGACTGTATTCAAATGGCCGATAGACCTCTTTCCCCGCATCTGCAGATTTGGCGGTGGGGGCCCCATATGCTGGTTTCGATCCTGCACCGGGTAACCGGGGATGGTATGGCATTTGTTGGTTTGGGTGTGTTGGTATGGTGGCTTGGCTCGCTGGCATCCGGTCCTGCGGCTTACGAAGCATTCACCACCACGATGAGCACACCGTATGGCTATGTGATCCTCGTTGGTCTGACCTGGGCCTTTTTCACTCATATGATGAGCGGCCTTCGGCACTTCGTTCTGGATATCGGCGCCGGATACGAATTGGATGCCAATCGTATCTGGTCAATCTTGTCCCCGGTTCTTGCGATCGGACTCACAGCGGCCTTTTGGGCCTACATGCTAAACAAATAAGGGGCTCGTCGTGGGTAACGGAACATCAATCGGGAAGGTGCGCGGGCTTGGTTCTGCGCATGAAGGTGCCCATCATTGGCTGATGCAGCGCTTCACCGCAGTCGGCAATGTAGTGCTTTTTATATGGCTTATCGTCAGCATCGTATTGCTCCCAAATTTCAGCTACGAAACTGTTAGTGGTTGGCTGGCCAAACCCGTACCGGCCACGGCCATGGTGCTGCTGATCATCTGTTCATTCTGGCATGCGCGGCTTGGCCTGCAAGTTCTGATCGAAGATTATGTTCAGGATAGCGGCACCAAATTCGGAGCTTTGGCCGCACTCAATCTGGCTGTCATCGGTGGCGGCGCATTTGCAATTTTCAGCGTCGCCAGTTTGGCGCTTGGAGGGGCCGCCTGATGGCTGATCTCAATTCTTATAAAATCATCGACCACACTTACGATGTTATTGTGGTGGGTGCCGGTGGCTCTGGTCTCCGTGCGACGATGGGCGCTGCCGAATCTGGATTGCGCACTGCAAACATATCCAAAGTGTTCCCAACGCGCTCTCACACTGTAGCGGCGCAAGGCGGCATTGCGGCCAGCCTAGGCAACAACACACCCGATCACTGGACCTGGCATATGTATGACACCGTGAAGGGGTCAGACTGGTTGGGCGATCAAGACGCGATTGAATATCTTGCGCGCGAAGCCCCGGCTGCGGTTTACGAATTGGAACATGCCGGTGTACCTTTCAGCCGCAACGAGGATGGCACAATCTATCAGCGGCCATTTGGCGGGCATATGCAGAATATGGGCGATGGTCCACCGGTGCAGCGCACATGCGCCGCCGCTGACCGTACTGGCCATGCGATGCTGCATGCTTTGTATCAGCAGAGCCTGAAATATGATGCGGATTTCTTCATTGAGTATTTCGCCCTTGATCTGATTATGTCGGGTGAGGGCGCAGACAAGAAATGCGTCGGCGTGATTGCGCAATGCCTTGATGATGGCACAATCCATCGTTTCCGCGCGCAAGCTGTGGTGTTGGCAACCGGCGGCTATGGCCGCTGTTATTACACCGCGACATCGGCCCACACCTGCACGGGTGATGGCGGCGGAATGGTGCTGCGCGCCGGACTGCCGCTTCAGGATATGGAATTCGTGCAATTCCACCCCACTGGGATTTACGGCGCCGGTGTGTTGATTACCGAAGGTGCCCGGGGTGAAGGCGGATATCTCACCAATTCTGAAGGTGAGCGGTTCATGGAACGATACGCGCCGAGTGCCAAAGATTTGGCCTCTCGCGATGTTGTGTCCCGTTCAATGGCGTTAGAAATGCGTGAAGGTCGCGGTGTCGGCAAAGAGGGCGATCACATCCATCTGCACCTCGATCATATTGATCCAAAAGTTCTGGCTGAGCGCCTTCCAGGTATTACCGAAAGCGGGAAGATTTTCGCTGGGGTTGATCTGACGCGGGAGGCCCTGCCGGTCACACCAACCGTTCATTACAATATGGGCGGAATTCCTTGCAATTATCACGGCGAAGTCGTGACGCTTGGCCCCGACGGCGATCCCGATCACGTGGTCCCCGGACTGTTTGCTGTGGGAGAGGCCGCTTGTGTCTCCGTCCATGGGGCAAACCGCCTCGGTTCAAATTCACTGATCGATCTGGTGGTGTTTGGCCGTGCAACCGGCCACCGTTTGAGCGAGATTATCAAACCTGGCGTAAGTCAGCCAGAACTGGCTGCAGACAGTGCTGAGCTTGCGCTGACCCGGCTTGATCACTTCCGCTATGCGCAAGGCGGATCACCAACCGCTGCGATCCGGGCTGATATGCAACGGGGCATGCAGAAACATGCTGCCGTGTTCCGCGACACCGCTCTGATGGATGAAGGGGTGAAAATTCTTGCCGAGCAGAACAAGCGGATGGAGGACATTCACGTGTCAGACCAATCGCTGATCTGGAACAGCGACTTGATTGAAACGCTGGAGCTCGACAATTTGATGAGCCAGGCCAATGTCACGATGGCGAGCGCCGCCAACCGCAAAGAAAGCCGCGGTGCGCATGCGCATGAAGATTTCCCTGATCGCAATGACAAGGAATGGATGAAGCACACCGTCACGTGGTTTGATGGATGGGGCGGCGGCGCCTCTGGTTCTGGCAAGGGGGATATGAAAATCGATTATCGCCCTGTGCACGAATACACGTTGACTGAAGACGCGACTTATATTGAACCCAAGGCCCGGGTTTACTGATTTTATGGCAACGGTCTCGATAGAGTGGCTGTGCGGCTTCTATCGGGACCTTTTGCGTTCTAATGCGGCGGGATTGGAACGATCCCCGCCGACCTACGCAGGCTGCGATAGGTCTTAGGGCGCTCACGTGGACATCTATTTTCTCGTCAAGACGTTGCACATAGTGTCTGCGACGGTGCTGTTTGGCACCGGTATTGGCATTGCATTTTTCTTCTTGATGGGAATGCGAGCGGGCTTTTCCCGCGGTGATGCAGCTGCAGCGTGGTTCGCGGCCCGCACCACCGCCGTAGCAGATATGATCTTCACTCTAAATGCTGGTATCGTTCAACCGATAAGCGGTTTTTGGCTGATCCATCTGACGGGTTATGATTTGACTGCGCCGTGGCTGGTGATGACCTATATTCTCTATGTGATCGCGCTCGCTTGCTGGCTTCCGGTGGTCTGGCTGCAATTGCGCATCCGCGATGCGTGGCGTGCAAAGATGGATGGCGCGGCCATAGATGAGGTGCTGCTCAAACGCCGGTTTCACACGTGGTTCGCGCTGGGCTGGCCGGCTTTTGCAGCGTTGATCGCGGTGTTCTGGTTGATGGTCGCAAAGCCGGTATGACCTACCGCGTCGCGATCTTGGGCGGGTATGGCAATTTTGGCGGATATATTGCCCGCGCTCTGGCGAATAACCCCACGATTGAATTAATCATTTGCGGCCGAAATTTGAACAAAGCCGAAGCTTTCGCCGCGTCACTTGATGGTTTCAATCGCGCCAGTGGCGCGGTGGTTGATATCGATGATCCGCAAGAGACCTTGGCAGCGATCGCGCCAGATCTTGTGGTACACACTGTTGGTCCATTTCAATCGCAGGATTACCGTGTTCCCAAAGCAGCATTGGCATGCGGCGCGCATTATTGCGATTTGGCCGATGCCCGCGGTTTCGTTGCCGGCATCGGTGCGTTGGATGAAGCAGCCAAAACAAAAGGACGCGCAGTGATCGCCGGAGCAAGCTCCGTCCCATGCCTAACTGCCGCCTATATGGATGAAGCTTCAAAAGAGTTGCGCATTCACCGGGTAGAATATGGGATCAGCGCGGCCCAGCAAACCAATCGCGGCTTGGGCACGGCCAGCGCCATTCTTTCCTACGTCGGGCAGGCCTTCACCCAATTGCGGGACGGCGAGATGGCGCAGGTTCACGGTTGGCAAGGGTTGCGTCAGATCAAATATCCTCAGCTTGGAAGGCGCTGGTTTGGATATTGCGACATCCCCGATCTTGATATTTTCCCGCGCCGCTACCCGCAATTGAAAGACCACACATTTGTCGCCGGTCATGAAATTGCCAGCCTGCATTTTGGCACATGGCTGCTGAGTTGGGGCGTGCGCTTGGGGGTTTTGCCCACGCTCAGTCGGTGGTCTGGATTCTTGCTAAAATCGAGTTTTCTGTTCGATTTTTTGGGCAGCGATCGGAGCGGATTCCATATGTTTATTGATGGGGTTGATAGGCATGGAAATGCAGTCACTCAAAAATATTGGTTGATCGCCCGGCAAGGCCATGGCCCCAACATTCCCTGCATGCCGGCTATCCTGATAGCCAAGAGACTGGCTGCTGGGGAGGTGATCGAGCCGGGAGCTCGGCCATGTTTAGATCTGATAACTTTGGACGAATATCTTGGTGCACTTGGAGGATTGGATATTGAGGCGATCAGCGAATGAAAATGCCGCCCTATAGCTACCGCGACGATCCCAGAGTCCCGGATTTTGACGACACAAAGCCATTGTTCATTTTCGATAATGTTTGCGTGCTGTGTTCGAGCGGGGTCTCCTTCATCATGAAGCATGACAAGGCCAGCAATATCACATTTACTTGCGCGCAAGAGGAGCTGGGGCAGGCGCTTTGTTCGCATTACAATATCGATTGGGATGAAAGCTATCTGTTCATTCGCAATGGACGGGCGCATATAAAAAGTAATGGATATTTCGAGGTTGCTCGCGCGCTCGGCGGGATTTGGAACCTTGGCCTGATATTCCAAATTGTGCCGCGATTTGCGCGCGATTGGGCCTATGATTTGATCGCCCGAAATCGATACCGTTGGTTCGGCAAGACACAGGCCTGCGCCTTGTTGACGCCTGATCAGCGCGCGCGGCTGCTATAAGAGGCGCACTGCTGACTTGACATCACGCTGGGGGTCGGGTCAGCTCCGTAAACGATGAGTTTCCCTCCTTTTTACAAATCAATCGCTGTGCTGGCGATGAGCATTCTAGCCAGCTCTGGTGCGGCGCAAGTGGAACCGAACTCGGCTGATAATCCCAATCAGCCACCGCCGCACACCGCGCCTTGGCCAGATTTGTCCACTGGGGAAGATCGAACCTCTCGCCAGGCAAGTGTTGAGCTGGCCCCTGAATATCAGCGCGGGGTTTCGGCAACCGAGCTGTTGCAAGAACGCAGGAGGTTGGATGCGGCGCTGAATGGATTGCAGCCACAGCGACCAGGCACAATTGACGCCTACGTTTTAACAATCGCGCTAGACAGTGATCCGGTGTTCGCGCGGGAAGCGCGAGAAGCTGCAAATGTGCTTTCTCGCCGATATGATGCGGCAGGGCGCACAATCACGCTTGCTGGGCCAGATGGGCAATCAAACGAATTGCCGCAGGGCTCAATCACGGCTTTGTTGACTGCATTGGCTCATTTGGCTGAAGTGATGGACCGGGATGAGGACGTGCTCGTGCTCTATTCTACCAGCCACGGCGCACCGGTTGGGTTGGCCTACCATTATGGCGACACCGGGTATGGTATTTTGTCGCCAACGCACCTTAAATCTGTGTTTGAAGAGATCGGCATCGAGCGGCGTATCTTGATTATCAGCGCATGCTATTCCGGCATTTTTGCTCCTGCACTGGCCAGCGATAATACCGCGATCTTAACAGCGGCGGCAGGAAATCGAACCAGTTTTGGCTGCCGGGCTGAAAACGATTGGACCTATTTTGGGGACGCACTGATCAACCGGGCATTGCGTAAGCCAGTGTCGATCAGAGACGCATCGCGTGACGCCAATTTAGATATTGCGACTTGGGAAGCGCGGGCCGGATTGCTGGCATCTTTGCCGCAAACCATCATCGGATCATCAGTGGATACATGGCTTTCGGCGCTCACCGCGCGGATGCCGCAAACAGCCACGGAGCCGGTTGGTCGCCCTGCAGCTGGCGAGTGATGACAGTTTGATCGTTAATCCTGTTCGGCACGCCGAGCGGAAATTATCTCCACCGGTTCTGCCAGTAATTGCCCTTTCAACCACCCTTCGCCTTTGTTTGGATCGGTTGGTTGCGCGTGGATTGCCTGCACCACCTCCATTCCATCGATAACATAGCCAAACACCGCAAATCCTGCGGCGAGATTGGGATCGTCTGAACCGGGCTGTGCATCCAATCCGGTCTGGTCCCTGATCATGATGGAAAAGTCACCGGTCGCGCTGCCAGGATCAAACCGGGCCATAGAAAGCGCGCCATTGGTATGACTCAATCCAGTTGATGCTGTGCTTTCATGCGCAATCGGTTCCAAAACTCGTTGCGGATCATGCTGGGTGCCGCCTTGCAGCAAGCCATTAGGCGGTTCGCCCCAATCGAGATCCATGGCGCGATAAAACACTGTGCCGTCCAAACGATGCTGATCGACATAGCGCAGGAAGTTGCCAGCGGTGATTGGTGCGCGTTCAATTTCCAGCGCGATGGTTATGTCGCCGTGGCTTGTTTCAAGGACAACATCGACCGTTTCGTAAATTTGTTCAACAACAGCATCTGGCACCGTTTCGCTTGCCACAGCAGGAGTTGAAGTCTGTACCATGAACTTCATGATCAATGTGCGTTGATTGTCTGAGAAATTGTTGTCCGAAACGAGATAAAGGAATGTTCGCCCGTTTTCTTCGCGGACTGTTAGACCTTCAAAATTATCCAAAGTTGTGGGCGGGGTGAGGGTCGCCAAAATGCGAGCTTCGTTGGTCTGGCTCAATGCGATGATCGCTGCTGTGTTACCATATCCGGGCGTATAGCTGCGAAACAGAACATAGCATGTGCCGTCATTTGCGCAGTCCGCCGCAGTTGGTGCGCCCATTCTCGCGGAGACGGCTTCGGGCGCGACCAATGCAAATGGATCGATCGGCCCTTCGGTGGTGCGCGCGCAATTTGGCGTAGAGGTTCCGGTCCACTCTCCGCATGCGAGCAATCCATCGGCAGTCGATGCCAAAGCTTCAAGTCCGCCGTTTGCCTGCGCATCGGCAACCAATTCCAAAACCGCGGAGCCGTTTGGTGTCGGCGTGCCATCCAACGTCGGATATCGCCAAATCCGGTGGTCCTGTTCAAAGCTGATCAACCAATCGCCATTGCTGCCTCGGGACAGCGATTCTGCATCGGAATTTTGTTTGCCCCGCAACCTCTTGCCCCGCAGATCAAGCAGTGGCCCACCCTCAATCGCGATGATATCAAGCAAGCGATTATCTAGTTCATCCAAGGTCATGGCCAACCATTTGCCGTTATCGGCGATCGCAAAAAGCCGATTGTCTGACCACTCGAGCCCGGAAATGCCGCCGATATCATCAGCACCGGGTTCAAGCTCCAACCCACCCAAATATGTCAGTTCGCCGATTTCTTGATTGTCAGGATCGTTAGGATCAATTTGGACGGTCAACGTGTTGGCCTCCAATTCATCCGCCACCGCGCCATTGGCAAAAGTGACAGAACACGAGGCGACGAGGAGGGTGAGCATTTTTCGTAATTGCATCCGTCTGAGAATATCGCGAGTTCGTCGGAGAGCAAGTTTGTGAACCAATTTGTTCATTTGAGCTTCATGTTTACAAACGTAATCGTTCCGTCTACAGGCGTAATCGTAACTGTCGGAAGGACTGGTAGTGACGCAAAGCAATGCAGAGAATTCGGCGCAAACCGATCATGGAAAGCATGAACGAATCAGCGAAGCAGAACATGCGGTTATGGAGGTCTTGTGGGAACGAGGCACAGTTACCGCTGCAGAGGTTTGTGAAGATGTTTGCGAAGCCCGCGAATGGGGCTTGGCGACTGTCAAAACTCTGTTGTCGCGTTTGGTTGCAAAGCGAGCGATCGCTGCAAAGCCGGATGGTCGGCGCTATATTTACAGCGCGCTGATTGAGAGGTCAGACTATATTGGCGGCGAGTCAAAACGTTTGGTTGATCGGCTTTTTGGCGGACAAGCATCGTCTTTGTTTGCGCATCTGGCTGAGCAAGAGGCGCTTTCCGAAGACGATCTCTCTGCAATCGAGGCTTTGCTTAAGGAGTTGAAGCAATGACCGATTGGCTCGTTGATACGCTCATCTGGACCGCTGGCCTGATTGCGCTTGTGCTGCTTTTGCGCCGCCCGGTGGCCCGCTGGTTTGGACCGCAGACCGCATATGCATTGTGGGCTCTGCCTGCCTTAAGGCTGATATTGCCGCCGCTGGAATTGCCCGCTTGGCTCAATCCCGCACCAAAAGCTGAGGCAATTGTGAGCCAAAGCCCCAGTGTTTTTGAAACGATATCTGCTGGCGCCATACCTGCGAATTTGGAGCCGGTGGCAGCGGCGCCTGATCAATCCGCTATCTTTACCCCGTTTCCGTTCTTGGAGATCGGAATAGCATTGTGGTTGGTCGGCGCCGTGATTTTCCTGATCGTGCGCTTTGGCATGTATTTTCGCCTCAGAGGTGAATTGCTGGAGGGATCGCGCGAAGTCGGGCGATCTGGCAAGATCAAGATGATCGAAACACCGGGGGCAGAGGCACCTTTGGCGCTCGGCGTAATCGATCCGATGATCGTCTTGCCCGCAGGCTTTATGGCGAACCCGGATCGTGCCTCCCGAGATCTCGCGATTGCGCATGAATTGGCGCATCATGAAGGGTGCGATCTGTTTGCGAATATCATGGTTCAGCCGCTGTTCGCGCTCCATTGGTTCACTCCTTTGGCGCGATATGGCTGGCTGGCGATGCGACGCGATCAAGAGGCCGCCTGCGATGCGCGGGTCATGGCTTCAAAGCCGGCAGAAGAACGCGCCACCTATGCAGATTTGATCGCCGGTTTTGCCGCCGGGCCCAATGTTACCCTCGCTGCACCCATGGCTTGCCCGGTGTTGGGAGAGAAGTCGATAATTCATCGTTTGAGGAGTTTAAGTATGTCAGAGATTTCTAACCGTCGGCGAAATGCAGGCCGCGCGCTTGTGGCCGCAGCGGTGATTGCGCTGCCGCTAACTGCATCAATTTCTTATGCGGAAAGTGATGTCTTTGACACAAGCGACGCCGTTAGCTTTGCTTCCACGAAAGTGGCGCCTGCCGCTCCTCTTGCCCCGCGTGCGCCGCTGGCGCCGCAGGTGCCTACTGCTCCACTTGCTCCTTTAGCACTGCAGGCTGCGTCTGAGGTGGAAATTGAAGCCGAAACTGAAATCGAACGGGAGACGGACGAATCCGCCCGCACATTTGAAAACACCTTCACTTTCAGAGAGACGGTTCATACCCAGGGCAGTGATGAACATGGCGAGCACCAAGAGGTGCGGATTCTCATGTCTTCCGAAGAGCTGAGTGACGAAGAAATTGAAGAGCTGATTGCTGAGGTCCGAACGGGTTTGGCCGAAGCTGATGCAGCATTGGAAGATTCTCGCGTTCAGTTGCGGTTGGCTTTGGCGGAGGCTCGGGAGCATCGAACAGACGTTCGCATGGAATGCCGCGGCAATTCCGCTGAGGTTTCTAGCGTGGAAGATAATGAGGGCGGGGGACAAACCGTGTTTATCTGTCAATCACGGATCATGGCGCATGCATTGGAAGGTTTGCGTGAGGCGCGCGAGGCATTGTCCACCAATTCTGAAATCAGCGGATCATTGCGGGAGCAATTGCTTGAAACGCTTGATGAGCAACTGCGCGAATGGGAACGCCGCGAACAGAGCTAACGCAATTTAGGCAGCGATTTCTTTAGACGACCCAAGATGGCGGGCGCACAGTTTGTGTCCGCCATTTCCGTTTGCCCTAAGTTCACCTACAATTCATTTCATCGCGCTCAATGCACGTTTCATCGTGTTAAAAGGAGGGTGAATTATGAAACGAGAACGATCCCCAGGATTAAAATTGCTGTTTGCGGCACTGGTAGGGGCGGCCCTGATCATACCGTTGATCATGGTCTATGCCTTAGTCTCAGACCGGCAACATCAAGCGAGGATTGCGCAAAACTCGATTGTCGCCGGTTGGGCTGGCGCACAGGTAATTGCGGGCCCGGTTATGGTGATACCGTACACCGCAGAACGGATTAGCAATGAAGAGATCGATGGTCGCACAGTAACGCGCCGAGTCGAAACTCGAGAGATGTTGTTCATCTCTGCTGACACACAGCGGTTCGATACTGTGATCAACCCGGACATCAAAACCCGCGGCAAGATTTACCAATCGGTGATTTATGACATCGGCATGGAGGGGTTGGCGCGCTTCAAAATGCCGGCGGACCTTGATCGGTATGGGGTAACGCAAGAGCAATTGCTGCTCGATGAGGCAGAGATCCGCTTCCCAATTTCGGACCCACGCGGCCTACAAACCGATGCCCAGCTAATTGTCGACGGCGCACCGATCGAACTTAGACCGGGAATGGGAACAGGTTCTTCGGACAGCGGCATCCACGCATTCTTTGATTGGAGTTCTGCGGAAGATGTCGAGCTTGAATTCAGCTATACATTGCGCGGCAGCAGCACGGTCAGCATGGCGCCAAGCGGAAATGAAACGAATTGGAATGTGCGTTCCGACTGGCCGCACCCGAGTTTCTCCGGCGGCTTTCTGCCAACCGAAGACACAGTGGAAATCGCCGACGCTGGATTTGAAGCAAGCTGGTCGATTTCAAACCTCGCTTTGGGTCAATCGCTCGTCTCCAAGGGAATGCGCCAATTGCCGATCGATGACCAGTCCGGGGGGTATTCCGATTATGTTGGCGAATCATCTGCGACGGAAAGCCCCATGGCTACTATACGATTGGTCGAACCCGTTGATTTATATAGCCGTGTGGATCGATCGGTGAAATACGGTTTCTTGTTCATCGGCTTCACCTTTTTAGCATTCTTGATGTTTGACATTGTCGGCGGTGCGCGAGTTTCAGCCGCGGAATACCTGCTCAGCGGGGTTGGGCTGGTGCTGTTCTTCGTAATGCTCTTGGCATTTTCAGAACTGGTGGGCTTTGCCATCGCATATTTAATCGCGAGTGCGGCGATTATCGGATTGATAACCGCGTACAGCGCGGCGGTGCTGGGCAGCTGGCGAAGGGCTGTTGTGATCGGCGGTATGTTGATCGGGCTCTATGCGCTGCTCTATGTCCTGCTCAATCTTGAAGCATGGTCTTTGATGATCGGTTCAATCTTACTGTTCGTGGCTCTCGCCGGCGTAATGTACGCTACCCGGCAGATCGATTGGTCGAATGTAAACAACTCGGATGATGAGGAGCCAGAACCTCCAGTTGAAGAGGCTGCGCGCACCTGATCAAGAGACAAATCTTGCGATGAAAATCGCCGGATTGGTGGGGAGCCGGGGTGCGCAAATGCACTCCGGCTTTTTACATTTAGGCCTTTGTCCGGCCAGCCGGCCTTAAGTCATCAACGGAAATCAAAATAGACATCGCAGGCGGTGTCATCCGCGCTTTGGATCCCGCGTTGCAAAGCTTCCATCCGCTGCTGACTGGTTCCGTGGGTGAAACCTTCTGGGTTGATCCGTTGCCCCGCATTGCGCATCAAAGTGTCATCGCCGATCGCGCTTGCGGCACGCAAGCCTTCTTCCATATCGCCGCGTTCGATGCGGCTGCGGTTCAATCCTGCCCAAACACCCGCGTAGCAATCGGCTTGCAATTCCATACGGACTTGTAGTGCGTTGGATTCGCTTGGATTTTGTTGCTGAAGACTGCGAATTTGTGTGGCCAACCCGGTCAGGTTCTGGATGTGGTGCCCATATTCATGCGCCATCACATAAAGCCGCGCGAAATCACCTTCGGCGCCCATTTGCTGCGCCATCTGATCGTAAAAACTGGTATCGATATAGATGCCCATATCTGCCGGGCAATAAAATGGCCCTGCCGCTGACGTTGCGCTGCCACAGCCATTGGTTGTCACTCGGCCATTGCGAAACAAATCCAATGTCGGTTGTTCAAATGGCACCCGCGCATTTTGAAAGATCGGCGCCCAAGTCTCATTCAAACTTTGCAAAGCGGCGCAGGCTTCCGAAGCGTATTCGTTGATCGAGCACGCTTCTTCTTCGCTCAATCCAGCTTGCTGGCTTTGCGGTGCGCTTTGTTGCTGGACACCTTCGATCGTCCCTAGCATTTGCCCAGGATCGACATCAAACACGAAGACACCAATCAGCACGATCACAATTGTGCCGCAGCCCATGCCGCCCGCGCGCCCACCGGGCACCCGGCGCCCTCCGCCACTAGATCGTACTTTGATCTTCGAAGTATCGAACGGATTCAGACGCATAAATTCCCCTCCCAGAGTATGCCTGCAATTATCAATGCCATATCCTATCCATAAATGCTGGACTTAAATGGCGCTGGCGGCAAATACAGTTCTTCAACCTACAAGATTGCAGGAGTTCCCGATGTTCCTCAAGGGGAAGCACGCGTTAATTACCGGTTCGACCTCTGGCATCGGCCTGGCCATTGCCCGCGCAATGCATGCCGAAGGCGCGAGAATAACGCTGAACGGTTTTGGCGATGAAGGGGTAATTGAAAGCTTGAAGGAAGAATTCGACGCCGATCACAGCGCCGCTGATCTGCTGGAGGTTGATGCGATTGAGGCGATGATGGAGCAGGCTGGCGAGATAGATATCCTCGTCAACAACGCAGGCATGCAATATGTTTCGCCGGTTGAAGACTTCCCGAAAGATCGCTGGGATGCTGTCATCGGGCTCAACCTGACTGCGCCGTTCCATACAACCCGTTTGGCTGTGCCCGGCATGAAGGAGCGGGGTTGGGGCCGGATTATCAACACGGCATCCGCGCATTCGCTCACCGCTTCGCCATTTAAAAGTGCCTATAACGCGAGCAAGCATGGCGTTGCTGGGTTCACCAAAACTGTGGCTCTTGAGCTCGCCCAAACCGGCGTGACTGCCAATTGCATCAGCCCGGGTTATGTCTGGACGCCGCTTATCGAAGGGCAAATTCCAGATACGATGAAAGCGCGCGGGTTAAGCCGTGATGAGGTGATAAACGATGTGCTGTTGGCTAAACAGCCGACGAAAAAGTTCGTCCAACCACATGAAATCGGTGCGCTTTCAGTCTTCCTTTGCCGCGAAGAAGCGGGCAATGTAACAGGCGCAAATTGGAGTATCGATGGAGGCTGGACGGCCGAGTGACTGGTATCGGGGCAGCAAGGGCAGGCATTGTGCGCATTGGGATTGCGGTCAGTTTTTTGCTGGCTGCGTCCAGCTGTGTGTCCCCTGTTGCAACTGTCCCCGAAAGTGAGCGCCAGAATATCTCGTCAGCATTGATGCGGGACATCAATATATTGGCCAGTGATGAATTTGGTGGGCGCAAGCCAGGCACCGAAGGTGAGCAGCGGACTCTGGGCTTCATCATCGATGAATTGCAAAAGGCAGGGTTTGAATCGGGCACAAACGATCCGGGTAATCCATGGCGTGCTCCCGTCCGGCTGATCCGGACCGAACCAAGTGAATCTTCAATCTCGTTTGGGGTCGGATCAGTCGAGCACGAGGTTCCTGTTGAGCTCGGTGCTGCATTTACGACCAGACAGCTTGCGTTGGTTGAAGGCGCCGATGTTATTTATGTTGGCAAAGAATCTGAAGACGTTTCAGAAGAATTGGTGATCGGCAAAGTTGTGGTGATGCTGGGTGAGCCAGGCGTAAGTCCAGCTCGCCGCGAAAACCTTTTCGAAAAGCAACCTGCCGCGATAGTAACAGTGATTGAGGATGCTGATGCAATCGCGCAGCTGCGAAATTTTGCCGGGCGAGAGCGATTTGTACTGGCGAGCGAAGACGCGTCAGAATTGAGCGTCTTCATGACTCAAGATGCCGTCGGTTCGGTGCTCGGGGAAGAAAGATGGGCGGAACTGCGCGAGCTTGCAGACGATGATGGCTTCGAGCCGATTGATTTGACGGTCGCTGCAACCATTGAAGCGACATCTCAACGCAGTGAATTTACATCGTCAAATGTTGTAGGCCGATTGCCCGGAACGTCTCCGGCATCCGGCGCGATTTTGTTGCTCGCGCATTGGGATCATTTGGGTGATTGCGGGGATGAGGATTCCGAAGACCGGATTTGCAATGGGGCGGTTGATAACGCCAGCGGTATTGCCATGATGATCGAGCTTTCGCGGCGGCTTGCAGCGAATGGCCCGTACGAACGCGATATCTATATTCTTGCAACCACGGCGGAGGAATCCGGCCTGCTCGGGGCGAAAGCCTTTGTTGAAGCTCCAGCCATTCCGCTCGATACTATTATTGCCGCATTCAATTTTGACACCGTGGCTGTGGCCCCTGCAGGAAGTTCGGTTGGGTTTGTCGGAGAGGGGCGAACACCGTTGGATACGATCATCAGCGATGTCATGCGAGCCGGGCGCCGCGATTTGGGTGATCAAGAATTGGCCGCCAGCTTTATTCAGCGTCAGGATGGTTGGGCTTTGCTGCAGGAAGGGGTTCCAGCAGTGATGCTTTCAACCGCATTTTCTTCCCGAATTTCGCTGGGACCATACCTGTCCGAGCATTACCACCAGTCGAGTGATGAGATTGAAATTATTGAATTGGGCGGTGCGATCGACGATCTACTTTTGCACCAGGAGCTTGTGATGAGGCTGGCCAACACGGCGACTTACCCCTCTCCGTAAGCTATTCTTTGCGAAATAGACCCGGTGATTGCTGCTTGCGCTCTAGCGGGACAGCAATTGTGCGGTTACATGGATCGCCACGATTCTCTAGCTTCACAAGAAAGTGGCACTCATGGAAATTCCTCTCGGCCTTACATTCGATGACGTGCTTTTGCGTCCGGCCGAAAGCGACGTCTTGCCATCTATGGCGAACACCCAAACCAAATTAACCCGTGAAATCGCGCTCAACATCCCAGTTCTTTCCTCGGCGATGGACACCGTAACAGAAGCGGACATGGCCATTGCGATGGCGCAAATGGGCGGAATTGGCGTGTTGCACCGCAATCTTGAGACCGAAGAACAATGTGCGGCCGTGCGCGCGGTTAAACGGTTTGAAAGCGGAATGGTCGTCAATCCGATCACAATCGGCCCAGAGGCGACACTGGGTGACGCGCAAGACCTGATGGATGCGCATAAGATCAGCGGAATTCCTGTGACTGATAAGACAGGTAAACTTGTTGGGATTGTGACCAACCGGGATGTTCGGTTCGCTGAGAACCCGCAGCAGCCGGTTCGCGAATTGATGACAACGGACAATCTTGCGACTGTGCCACTTGGCACAAATCAAGAGGAAGCGCGCCGATTGTTGCATCAACGGCGGATTGAAAAACTGCTGGTTGTCGATGATGCTTATCGCTGCATTGGCCTGATCACGGTCAAAGATATTGAAAAAGCGGTCAATTATCCGGATGCCACCAAAGATGCCGCAGGGAGACTGCGCGTGGCAGCTGCGACCACCGTGGGTGACAAGGGGTTTGCCCGAACTGAGGCGTTGATCGATGCCGAAGTTGATGTGGTGATTATTGATACGGCGCACGGGCACAATCGCGATGTTGCGCGGTCGGTGGAGCGGGCAAAGAGCCTCTCCAACTCGGTCCAGGTTATCGCCGGGAATGTCGCAACTGCGGAAGCGACAAGGGCTTTGATTGATGCGGGCGCAGACGCGGTGAAGGTTGGTATCGGACCAGGTTCGATTTGCACCACACGTGTCGTCGCCGGTGTTGGGGTGCCGCAACTCACAGCGATCATGGACAGTGCCGAAGAAGCCGCGAAGTCTGGCGTTCCAGTGATTGCGGATGGCGGTCTGCGCACCAGCGGTGATGCGGCCAAAGCTCTTGCCGCGGGCGCTTCAACCGTAATGATCGGATCGATGCTGGCCGGAACCGCTGAAAGCCCCGGCGAAGTTTTTCTCTACCAAGGCAGAAGCTACAAATCCTATCGCGGAATGGGATCTGTTGGCGCGATGGCGCGCGGTAGCGCCGATCGCTATTTTCAGCAGGATGTTTCCGCGATGAAACTGGTTCCTGAAGGGATCGAAGGGCAGGTACCCTTCAAAGGCCCAGCATCCGATGTAGTGCATCAACTTGTCGGCGGAATTAAAGCGGCGATGGGGTATACTGGATCGGCAACGATTGAAGATCTGAGAGAGCGCGGAAAGTTCGTTCGGATAACCAATGCCGGCCTTTCTGAAAGCCATGTTCACGATGTGGCGATCACACGCGAAGCGCCAAATTACCCCACTCGTTAAGCCTCCCACCCGTTAAATAAGGCCATTTAGAATGAGACCCGCTGCGCGAGTCCAAGCTGCGATCGAGCTGCTTGATGCAATTATCGATGGTGCGCGCAAAAAGGGCGCTCCGGCTGACCGCTTGATCTCAGAATATTTCAAAAAGCGGCGTTATGCTGGATCCAAGGATCGCAGAGCGGTTCGCGAGCTGGTTTATCAGGCGGTTCGGGCCTGCGGCCCGGTGCCAAAGTCTGGGCGAGCAGCGATGCTGGCTCTGACTAAGTCGGATGAATCGCTGGTGGACCTGTTCGATGGTTCTGAACACGGGCCCGCGCCGATCAAAGACAGCGAGAAAGCAGCAGAAACGGGCATTGCCCCGGATTGGTTGATGCAACAATTGGCGGGTTCTGGGGTTGGGGCCGATGTGGCAGACGCTTTGCTGGGCCGTGCGCCGCTTGATATCCGGGTAAACACTCTGAAGGCTGATCGTGCAGCGTTGGAACTTCCCGAACAAGGTGAACAGCTTGAAGCGCGTCAGGCGCTGCGACTTGCGTTGGGGACTCAGGTTGAACAATGGGAAACCTACCGCGATGGAATGATCGAGGTTCAAGACCACGGAAGCCAATTGGTGTGTGAGGGGTTCGCTGCGCAGCCAGGTGAAAACGTGATAGACCTATGCGCTGGGGCAGGCGGCAAAACGCTGGCACTGGCTGCGCAAATGGGCAATTCGGGCGCGCTGGTTGCATGCGACACTGATCGCGGTCGGCTCACCCGATTGGTGCCCAGGGCGCGGCGCGCAGGTGCGGGATTATTCGATACGATATTGCTCGATCCCGGCAAGGAAATGGAAGCACTAGAGCGTTTTGAAGGGCATGCCGATGCAGTGCTGGTCGATGCGCCGTGTTCCGGCACTGGCACTTGGCGGCGCAACCCGGAAAGCCGTTGGCGGATTACCATGGCGGAGCTTGAAAGGCTCGCTCAATTGCAAGACCGATTGCTAGATATCGCGGCGAAATTGGTGAAGCCGGGCGGCCGAATTGGTTTCGTCACATGCTCCTTGCTCGATATCGAAGGGCGCGAACGGATCGAAGCCTTCCTTTCAAGAATTGATGGGTGGAGCGCGGAAGACATAGCCCTGCCACTAGGGCGTGCGCATGGGCCGGGGCACCGGCTTGATCCGTTGCACGATGGGACAGATGGCTTTTTTGTCGCCATGCTTCGTTCATCGTGATAGCCCTACTCGGTATGGATAGGACTGGACCTATCAAATTTGCCGTGTTCAAGGAGACGCTCATGCGCTTTGCGCCTGCCGCTGCCGCACTTTCACTTGCCCTCGTTGTTTCTTCAAGCGTCACTATCGCACAGAACCGTGACCCCGATCCCAGAGCGGCAGAGCTGATCGCGCAAGGTCAGGCTTCGCTGAGAGCGGGCGAACCTCAAGCTGCAATAGATGCCTTTGAAGCGGCTCTGGCGGTTGATCCGGGCTATATCGGAGTTTTCCTGGAACTGGCCGAAGTTGCGCGCTTCGAAGGTCTGCAGGGCAAAGCCATTCGGTATTATCGCGAAGCTTTGGCGCGCGATCCGGGTAACTTTGCGGCCATTTCAGGCGAAGGCGCAGCATTGGCTGAGCGCGGTGCCTTTGAAAAAGCGGACCGTAATCTTGCGCAATTGCGCAGCCTGTGCGGCGAAAACTGCCCAGAGACATTGGCACTGCAAGCGAGCATCGCTTCGCGGTCTCAACAACGATTGGCAGCTGAAGAATCGGCAAATGAAGACCCAGTTGCGCAAAATTGATGCTGACGCTTCATCACCTCGAATATTCTCAGAGTTTTCGCATTTTGTGGCTGCTTGAAGAGTTGGGCGCAGAATACGAACTGAAATCCTATAATCGCGATCCAAAAAGCAATTTGGCGCCTGATGATTACAAGGCCTTATCGCCATTAGGCACGGCGCCTGTGATCACTGAAGGTGATCTGGTGCTGGCGGAAAGCAATGCGATCATCGATTATGTGATGGATAGCCATCCAAATAGTCCGCTGGTCCCCGCCGCAGGAAGCGCAGATCGCGCGCGGCATTTGTTTTGGTATCATGCGAGCCAAGGTTCGCTGATGTCGATGCAAGGGATCACCATGGTGCTTGATTTGCTCGAATCGCGCACCCCGTGGCCAATCAGTGCCTTGCTGAAGGCGATTTTCGGGCAGGTGCGCAAAGCGTTCCTAAACCCGCGGCTCGATACGTTGTTTGATCTGATGGAGCGCGATCTTGCGACGCAACCGTTTTTCGGCGGAGAGAATCTGACAACAGCCGATATCACCCTGATCTATCCAATGCTGGCTGCACGGCAAAAAGGCGTATTTGCGGGCAAGTATCCACATGTTGAACAATGGTTCGATCGGATCGAAGCGCTTCCCGGTTTTCAGGCGGCACGCACGCTGGATGATCGTCCGCACATCGAGTTTAGGTTTTAAAGAACGCTCGCATGAATTTTCGAAGGTTCATAGAAACTCACTGAATTCTTTGAGAAGTCTTTCATAAACATTGCGTTTGAACGGCACGATAAGATCGGGAAGTTCGATTGGCTGAACCCACCGATAGGCTTCAAATTCAGCCGGTTCGTGCGCGTTGAGATCGATATCTGCGTCATTCCCGTGAAAGCGGCCAAGGAACCAATGTTGTTCCTGACCGCGATATTTGCCTTTCCATGCTTTGCCGACCAATTCCGGCGGCAAATCATATCGCAAGGGTGAGCTGGTCCGCGTGATTACAGTTACGAGGTGCGCCGCGATCCCGGTTTCTTCCTCTAGCTCTCGCAGAGCAGCCCGTTCCTCATCCTCTCCCTTATCGATCCCGCCTTGCGGCATTTGCCACGCACGTAAAATCTCCGTCGATTTCGTGTCTTTGCGATCAATTCGCTGACCAACCAAAATGTGCCCATCGGTATTTGCGAGCATAAAGCCTGCACAGGGACGATAGGGCAGATCGCTCATGTGTTCTCTCCGTTCAGCATCAGCTTGATGGCAGCAATCACACGCTCAAGATCGGCCTGTGTGCTGGGCACGGCTTGGCGCAGATTGATGAAAGAATGGGTCACGCCTTTCGCTTCGATCAGGATGTGGTCGACGCCGGCTTGCGACAAAGCTGAGCCATAATCGCGACCCGAATCGCGGATCGGATCGAGGCTGGCCGTTACAAGCACAGTCGGCGCCGCCGCAGAATGATCACCCAGAATTGGAAAGGCGCGAGCGTCTGCGTGATCTGGCGCGTAGTGCGCTTCAAAGAAATCAATTGCAGCTTTCGTCAGCACAAACCCTTCGGCGAATTGTTCCAGGCTCTTTGACCCGGCAGCGTCGCTGGCGAGCGGGAATATTGGCACTTGGAGGACGATCGGCAACTTGGCGGGCCGCGCAGCAAGTTGTTGCCCGATTACGATCGCAGCATTGCCGCCGGCGCTGTCGCCCATCGGGATAAGCCCAGTAATTTGACGGCCAAGCTGCGCCGGATTGGACGCGATCCAGCGGGTTGCCGTTTCACAATCGTCAATTGGCGCGGGGAAGGGCGCTTCCGGAGCGCGGCGATAATCGACCGCGATGACAGGCATATCCATCAGATATGCAATCTCGCTGCACAAATTGTGATGCGTCTCCAGATCACCGATCACAAACCCGCCGCCATGGTAAAACACGATCACTGGTCCAGCTTCGCGCGTTTCGCGTAGGTCATAGAGTCGCAGCGGGATATCGCCGACGGGGCCAGGGCAAGATAGGTCGCGAATGACAGCCAATTCACGGGCTGGACGATCGGCCATCGCATGCATTGCGCCATAGCTTGCGCGAGCTTCTTCCAAAGTCATATCGGCGATTGAAGGCGCGCCGGCGCTTGCTAAAACTTCAAGGAAGGCACCCATGTCTGGGCGGATATATACAGTCATTATTTGGCCTCTCACGCGATCAATCCAAACGCGATAGGGAAACCCGTGTCGCATTTCCACTCGACATTCTCAGCAAGCTTGGGAATGGAGCAGCCTATGTCTCAGGAATTCGTCAAATATTCGGTTCGGGTGAATTCACCGATCCCGTTCGTATTTGTGTTTCTCGCCTTGGTTTTGGCCTATGTTGTGCCATTGCAAAATGCAGCGCAAATCGGGCTGTTGGGTGTGGGTGCGGGCGCGATTGGTGCCTTTGCCTCGCGGAGCTTTGTAACGCGATCATTCGAACCGGCAGACGCATCCATCGCCGCAAGGCGCCGTGTGGTGGCGATCTTTGGCTTGCTGCGGCTTGGCATTGGACTTTTTATTTTGGCAATTGGTGTGTTGCCGCTGGCTATCTGGCTAAAGCCGATATTCTTGGCTCTTGGCGGATATTTGGTGGGGAGCACCGCCGCTGTACCGCTGCAACGCGATCAGTTGGTCTAAGATAAAGCGGGATGAAAGGGCGCAATGGACAATCTCACGCATAGTCTGGTCGGAGCATTGCTGGGACAGGCGGGGCTGAAGAAAAAGACTGGTCTGGCCATGCCCGCATTGATCATTGGCGCGAATTTGCCCGATGTTGATGCGGCGTGCTTCTTTTGGTTGGAGGGGCAGGAGCATCTGGGTTTTCGGCGCGGGATAACGCATGGTCCGCCCGCTTTGGTATTGTTGCCGTTGATCCTAGCCGGGCTGCTTTGGGGCTTTGATCGCTGGCAACAGAGCCGCGGAAAACGCCCCGTAGGACGCCTGCCAGTGAGCTTTAGATGGCTGTTCGCGTTGAGCTTTATTGGGTGCCTAACGCACCCAGCGCTCGATTGGCTGAATGTCTACGGCATCCGGTTGCTGGAGCCATTTTCCTCGCGCTGGTTCTACGGCGATACCTTGTTCATCATCGATGTATGGCTGTGGGCACTGATGGGGTTTGCGACGTGGTTTTCGCTACGCCGGGAGAAGCGCGGCGGTGAGTGGGTGAAGCCTGCCCGCGCAGCGTTAGCGGTCGCGTTGGCATATATCGGGATCAATGGCGCAATCAGTCAGGCTGCCGTCAATGCCAATACGGAATTGACCGAAATCGCGGGCGTAGAAGCTATCGCCTCGCCGCTGCCCGTCGCATTTTGGCAGCGCGAAGTGATATTCCATGTGCCCGGTGCTGATCCAGAATTCGCCAACCCAAGCACCAGTTTTTGGAGCTTGGGTTCTGGCTTGGGGCCGAGAAACTTGCTGCCAGAACAAAAATTGGTGCTGATCGAACAGGCCAATCAGCAACCGCCTAGTGCCGCAACAATTGCGCAGGCTGACCCACAAGTCAGGGCTTTCCTGTTTTGGTCGAGAGTTCCTTTCACCGATTGCTCTGAAGACGGTTCGGTTCTCTTGCGTGATGCCCGATTCTATGACCCGCTTGCACGTGACCGCTTCACCGTCGCTTTGCCTGATATGAAGTGTCAGGAACTTCCCGCTGACTGACGCGCTACAACAGACATGACCAAACCACATATCGTCTGGCTGCGGCGCGATTTGCGCATGGCCGATAACCCGGCGCTTTTTGCCGCTGCTCAACGTGGCCCGGTAATCGCGGCCTATATCCTCGATGATGATTGCGCCAAAGGCCATGCCTATGGCGGCGCGTCGCGCTGGTGGTTGCATCATTCGCTGACAAATCTTGCCGAACGCTTGGAGGCGCGCGGATCAAAACTGATCCTGCGGCGTGGTGATGCGGTGCAGGAACTTGCCCAGATCGCAGCGGTGACCGGCGCTGAGGTGATCCACGCCAATCGCCATTACGAGCCGTGGTGGCGCAAGGTGCAGGGCGAACTCGCGGAGAAAATCGACCTTCAGCTATATGATGGGAATTTCCTGATGCCGCCTGGCGCTGTGCGCACGGGATCCGGCACACAGTACAAAATCTACACGCCATTTTCCAAGGCTAGCCTTGCGCAATTTCCGCCGCGGGACTCTGTGCCAGAGCCGGAAACGCTTTCTGCACCTGCGCAATGGCCTGTCAGTGATAGGTTGGAGGATTGGAATCTCCTGCCGACAAAGCCTGATTGGGCGGACGGGCTGCGCGAGTTTTGGGAAGTGGGAGAGGCCGCAGCGCACGAGCGGCTCGATTGGTGGGACAGCCATGTCGATGATTATGATGATGCGCGGAACCTGCCTTCGGTCGAGAAGACATCGCAGCTATCGCCGCACCTGCATTTCGGCGAAATTTCGCCCGTGCAAATCTGGCATGCGCTCCAGCACAAACGGTCAACTGGCTGGAAAACCTATGAGAAAGAGCTGATCTGGCGCGATTATGCGCAAAATGCAATTGCCCAGTTTCCAGCCTATGCGAGCACGAATTACCGCGAGGATTATGACAAACTGCGATGGCGCGATCCTGCAACTGAGACGGCCGCCGCTCGCGATTTAAAGGCGTGGCAAAGGGGCAATACGGGATTCCCAATCGTCGATGCTGGAATGCGGCAATTGTACCAGACCGGATGGATGCACAACCGCGTGCGGATGATCGCTGCGAGTTTCCTAATCAAGCATTTGCTGATCGATTGGCGTGAGGGCGAGAAGTGGTTTTGGGATACGCTGGTGGATGCCGATTACGCATCCAATGCCACCAATTGGCAATGGACCGCTGGGACCGGTGTTGATTCCAATATGTTTGTGCGGATCATGGCGCCGCTCAGCCAATCCGAAAAGTTCGACTGCGCCGGTTATATCCGCGAATATGTGCCGGAATTGGCGGGCCTCGATGCGCCCTATATCCATGATCCGGAAAGGCATGGCTGTTTACCCCAAGCCTATCCAGCCAAGATCGTTGGCCACCGTGAGGCGCGAGAACGCGCACTGGCAGCATATCGGATGATGCGGGATCAGGCTTGATCCTTGGCCGTGAAGGTTGCAGGCTGCACCCAACAAAATTCAAAGGGTATCGAGTAAATGAAACGCACAACGACATTGCTGGCATTTTCGGCTGCCTTGGCTCTTTCAGCCTGCACCACGAGTTACAGCCCTAGTCCCGAAGAGGCCGCGCTCCTATCCTTGGAGCCAGTGCAGGTCGTTACCCCGCCAGAGCATGATCCGGCGCAGCTTCAGGTGCTGTTCTGGGACGAACCAACCCGATCGGCGCGGTTTCGCGATATGGAAAGCTGGTTTGCTGGACATGAGGTGCCGGCGGCTAATGCTCCGCGTGCGCTGCCTGTCGGAACGCCGCTGGCAGAAAACCTCCAAGCAGAGGTTAGGGCACTGATCGCTGAAACCAACGCATCGGGTGTGATGGTTTTGCAAAACGGCGAAGTGCGGTTTGAAGGATATGGGCTGGGCCTAACTGCAGAACAAAGGTGGACGAGTTTTTCTGTTGCAAAGAGCTTTACCTCAACCTTGCTAGGCGGCGCGATTGCGGATGGGTTTGTCGGCAGCCTTGATGATCTGGTGACAGCATACGTTCCAGAGCTGGCAGGCTCGGTATATGATGGGGTCACAGTGCGGCAATTGGCGACCATGACCAGCGGCGTCGCGTGGAATGAAGATTACACCGATCCAAACAGCGATGTCGCCCAGATGAATCGCTTCGTGCTCGAACACGGACCTGATGCCACAATCGTGCAAATGCGCGGCCTTGAGCGGGAGGCTGAGCCGGGCGAGAAATGGGTCTACAAAACCGGTGAAACTAATTTGCTCGGCTTGCTAGTTGAAAACGCAATCGGATTGCCATTGGCCGAATATGCGCAAACCAAAATTGTGCAGCCTGCCGGGTTTGAAGGCGGCATGTTTTGGATGAGCGATTTGCGCGGCGGCAATATTGGCGGGTGCTGCCTGTCGCTGAGGCTGTCCGACTATGCGCGGATGGGGCAATATGTTCTCGAAGGTGGTGCAGGCCATGTGCCTGATGGTTGGTTTCAGGAAGCGACTGATTCCGCTGTTGATTTTGGCAATTCCGGGTTTGGATATGGCTATCAATGGTGGACCTATCCCGGCGCCAATTTTGGCGCGCAGGGCATTTTCGGCCAATCGATAACGATCGTTCCGTCAGATCAATTGGTGGTCGCAGTGATCAGCAATTGGGGCACCGCGACGAGCGATGCCAATCGCACCAAATGGGGCGAAATGGTCGCGAAGATATCTTTCGCGGACTGAAGCTGTCTGAGTTTGGGCGGCAGCCCAATCGGTGCCCGATTAACGGCCGCGAGAATATGTGCCGATATTGCTGTATCGTTGCAGGATGTTCTCATGAACAATAGGGCTGAGCAATTCATTGAAGGCGCAGCCGACAACGCAATTATCCCACCAAACGACTTGCCCTTGAAGCGATTCGAGCCCCGGCAATGTGAGCCAGCACATTTGGCCATCATGCATCCGATTGATGGATGCGGCTGAAAAGCCTGAAATCGATAGGTCATGCACGATGCTTTGAAACGCACGGCCACCCGATGCCCGCAACGTGGCGGGAATCGTGAGTTTTGTTCGCGGTGAGCAGCGGTCTTCTTGCGCTGCAAGCGAATAACGATCTTGATCGGTCTGCATAATATGCGGCCTCATTTCCAAACAGCTTTTGGTCTCTTTGCCGTGTGGTCCTGCGCGCACATTCGCCAACTGGCCTTAACAGCGAGTGTGAAAACATGGTTACTGGAATTTAAACAAGCTTAGCCGATGCGTTCGCGATGACCCGTTTTGAAGCCATCCACCAAGAGAGTGATCAACTTTTCAGCAACCACTTTCGGGTCTTTTACGGTGTCGGGATTTTCACCTGGATAGGCACGTGCGCGCATTTCTGTGCGCGTGGCGCCAGGATCGATAACCGCCACTTTGATGTTGCCAATTTTCTCAATCTCGGCGGCATAGCTATCCAGCAGGTTTTCAAAAGCTGCCTTGGTGGAGCCATAGGCGGCCCAAAATGGGCGAGGTCCCGCCGCAACACTGCTGGTCAGGCCAATTACTCTGGCGTTGTCAGACTTCTTCAAAAGTGGATCGAAGTTTGCCAACAATGCCTGTGATGCCACGACATTGGTGGTCAATGCCTGATTGAATTGCTTGGGATCAATTTGCGTAACTGGTGTTAATTCGGGTAGGTAAGCAGCTGATATCATGAGGATATCAAGAACATCCCACCGGCCCGAAATGGCTGTGGCGAGGCGTGTCACCGCATCGGGTTCGGTCAAATCGACAGGAGCGATGGTGGACGTTCCGCCAAGCGCATGGATATCGTCTTCAACCCCTTCGAGTTCTTTCACATTGCGCGCAACCAAGATCACATGCGCGCCTTCCTCCGCAAGCGCGCGCGCCGTTGCTGCGCCAATTCCGCGGCTTGCACCAGTGACCAATGCGGTTTGACCCGCAAGCTTGCGCTGTTCAGACATGAGCTAAGCTGCCTTGTGATCAGTGAAAGAGAGCTGGGCGGGCTCTTGTTCGTCCATCGTGAGATCGGTCAGCGAGGTTGGGTAATCGCCGGTGAAACACGCATCACAGAATTGCGGACATTTTTCATCGCGCCCTTTTGCGCCAACTGCCCGGTAAAGTCCGTCGATCGAAATGAACGCCAGGCTGTCTGCCGCGATAAATTCGCGCATCGGCTCCAAATCCATCCGAGCTGCCAAAAGTTTTGATCTTTCTGGTGTGTCGACCCCGTAGAAACAGCTGTGTGCTGTCGGCGGGCTGGCCACTCTGAAATGAACTTCGCTCGCCCCAGCTTCGCGCATCATTTCAACAATTTTCAGACTGGTGGTTCCGCGCACAATCGAATCGTCGATTAGGACGATTTTTTTGCCTGCGACAAGGCCGCGATTGGCGTTGTGTTTGCGTTTCACACCGGCATGGCGTGCGCTATCTGACGGCTGAATAAAGGTTCGCCCGACATAGTGAGAACGGATGATGCCAAGTTCAAACGGCAGGCCCGATTGCTGGGCAAAGCCGATAGCTGCCGGAACGCCGCTGTCGGGCACGGGGACAACAAGATCCACGTCACATGGTGCCTCTATCGCCAATTCGGCACCAATTGCCTTGCGCGCTTCATAAACGCTTTGGCCAGCAAAATAGCTGTCCGGTCGGCTGAAATAGACATGTTCGAAGATACATGGCCGCGGTGAATGATCGCCAAATGGGTGATGGGAACTGACTACCCCTTCTAAATCGACCTGGATCATTTCGCCGGGCTCGACTTCGCGAATCATCTCTGCGCCAATGACATCGAACGCCACGCTCTCACTCGCGAAAACAACCGCATCGCCCATTTTGCCCATCACCAACGGGCGTATTCCCAACGGATCACGGCATGCGATCATGCCTTCTGGCGTCATCACGATCAGTGCATAAGCACCTTCAACCAATCGCAAAGCGTCAACCAAGCGATCACCCACGGTCGGGTAACGCGAAGTGGCGACAAGGTGGATTATAACTTCAGTATCGGATGTTGATTGGAAGATTGAACCGCGCCCAACCAATTCAGATCGGAGGGTTTCCGCGTTGGAAATGTTGCCATTATGCGCGACTGCAAAGCCGCCGCTGGCGAGTTCAGCATAGAGCGGTTGAACATTGCGCAGGCCCGATCCGCCGGTGGTCGAATAGCGCACATGCCCCGCTGCCATCCCGCCGGGGAGCTGGGCAATTGTCTCTGGAGATGAAAAGTTTTCCGCCACATGGCCTTGGCCGCGATGGGAATAGAATTCATTGCCATCGAAGCTGGTGATGCCCACCGCCTCTTGGCCGCGGTGCTGCAGAGCGTGCAGGCCAAGAGCCGTCGCAGCTGCTGCGTCTGTCGCCTTGATAACACCAAAAACTCCGCACTCTTCGTGCAGTTTGTCGCCATCATTATCGCGAAATGGATGCGTGAAGTTCATCGCTGACCCTGCTTGCTGCGCAGTCTCTGTAGGGCTCACCCAATGCCGATGTTACGATTCAATTACAAGCGATTCGGACATCCTCCGCCCAGCTTTTTCACACAGCGGCGTTGATGTGCTTCATTGCGCCTGTTCACGAGCGCTCCTACAGCTGCCATTCAGCGTGAACTGATCAGAAGCAACAGCACTTTGATTTTATCTCCCTTCGAATGGATGATTGCCAAACGTTACCTCTTGCCGGGCAAGGGGGAGGCATTCATTGCGCTTGTCGCCGGAATATCGGTGGGCGTGGTGATGCTCAGTGTGGCAATGCTCGTTGTCGTGATGAGCGTCATGAACGGATTTCGCGCCGAATTGCTGGACAAGATTGTTGGCCTGAATGGGCACGCGATTGTTCAAGCCTATGGCGGCCGCTTAGATAATTGGGAAGATACGCTTGAGCGTGTTCGGGCAACCGAAGGTGTCGTTGATGCTTCTCCGTTGATTGAGCAACCGCTTCTGACCAGTTTCAATGGCAGAGTTGAAGCCATTTTGGTGCGTGGAAACACACAAGAAGACATTGATGAGCTCGGTGAAAAGGTCGTTTTCGGCAATATGGACGATTTGCAAGCGGGGGCTAGCAAAGTCGCGCTGGGCGTTCGCCTCGCACAGAATATCGGTGCCCGCGTCGGCGATACGATCACAATCATCAATCCCCAAGGGCGCACCACGCCTTTTGGCACGGTGCCCAGGCAAATTGGATATGAAGTTGCCGCGATATTCGAAGTAGGCATCTTCGATTATGACCAAGCATTTGTGGTTATGCCGATGGCTGATGCGCAAACCCTGCTGTTAATCGGGGATTCGATCGGGATGATCGAGGTGACTGTGGACGATGCCGATCGGGTCGGTGAAATACTGGACCCGGTTAAAAATCAGCTGACGGGTCAGGCGGTTGTTTCCGATTGGAAGACCATCAATTCAACCCTTTTCGAAGCCTTGCAGGTGGAGCGTGTTGCGATGTTCTTCGCGCTTAGTTTTATGGTTTTGGTGGCTTCTTTTAATATTCTTTCGAGCTTGGTTATGCTGGTCCGTGCAAAAACGCGAGACATTGCGATCATGCGAACGATGGGGGCAACCCGGCGCAGCCTGCTCAAGATTTTCATTACCACAGGTTCAACGATTGGTGCGATTGGCACGGCATCGGGCCTGATACTAGGATTTGTGATCTTGTATTTCCGCGAGCCCATCGTGACATTCATCGCGTGGACGACAGGCCAACAAATTTGGGATCCAGAAGTTCGCTTTTTGTCGACATTGCCCGCGCGGATTGATCCGTGGGAAATTGTTGGCATCGCGGTTCTGGCCCTGGTTTTGAGTTTCCTCGCCACGCTCTATCCTGCATTCAAGGCGGCGAGCACGGATCCTGTGCAGGTGCTTCGCTATGAATGATAAAAGCGCAGAAAGCGGGCCTATTGCCTCTTTAAAAGGGCTGAAACGCAGCTTCACGCAAGGTGATCAAACCATTGAAGTCCTGCGCGGTGTCAATCTCGACATCATGCCGGGTGAAATTGTTGCGCTGCTTGGTCCATCGGGTTCAGGGAAATCGACCTTGCTGCAGGCGGTTGGCTTGCTCGAAGGCGGATTTGACGGTTCGATTGCGATCGCTGGTACAGAGGCCAGTGAATTGGCGGCGGATAAGCGGACGCAATTGCGGCGAGAGCATTTGGGTTTCGTTTATCAATTCCACCACCTGTTGCCTGATTTTGATGCGCGCGAGAATGTTGTGATGCCGCAAATGATCACAGGCCGGCATCGCAGCGAGGCGGAGGTTCGTGCTGAAAAGATTCTGACTTCGCTGGGTCTTTCAGAACGATTGACGCATCGTCCAAGTCAACTTTCAGGGGGTGAACAACAACGGGTTGCGGTTGCTCGCGCGCTTGCCAACCAACCCACTTTGGTGCTCGCTGATGAGCCAACCGGCAATCTCGATGAAGCAACAGCAGACAGCGTTCTGGGCCAGTTTTTAGGACTGGTGCGCGGGCAGGGCAGTGCTGCGCTTGTCGCGACACACAATGAAAGACTGGCAGGCCGAATGGATCGGATCGTGCGTCTGCATGACGGTGTGTTGATCTAGCAGTCAAGGTAGATGCCGCGGCGCTCGTCGATCACACATTGCCAGTATCCACGCGATGCTTGATATGGTCTGTATGCGGCAGGAGGGCAGACATGATTCAAATTCTATCGGCATTGGTTTTGCTACAATCTGCGCCAAGTGACGTTGATCAAGAGCCCGATGCGACTCCATCGACCCAAGCATCCATTCCGGCCTGCGCCGACGAGGCATATAGCGCGTTCGATTTTTGGGTTGGTGAATGGGAAGTGTATCCCGCTGGAAGCGATCAGAAAGCAGCCGAAAGCCGGATAGAGCGGGTTTCAAGCGGCTGTGTGATCCGCGAAAGTTGGCTGCCGCTTTCCGGTGCTGATGGCACCAGCATCAGCCTGCTCAATGCCAAAACCAATCGTTGGGAGCAGATTTGGGTCGGATCCGATGGAAACCGGGTAGAATTTGCAGGCGGGCCTGTTGATGGGAAGATGATCCTAACCGGGTTTTGGCCCGGCGTTGCGGGCCCCGGACAAGATGCGTTGATCCGAATGACCTACACCGCGAATGAAGATGGCAGCGTGCGTCAATTCGGCGAAGCGTCGACCGACCAAGGGATAACCTGGCAAACAGCGTTCGATCTAATTTACCGCCCGAAAACTGGCGAATGAAGCAAAGGATTTGTGCATGACATCGATTGGCGATTTCAAGGTAACGACCAATAAAGGTGAGGAGTTAGACCTGTCTGACAAGCAGGGTCAGGTTTTGCTGGTGGTAAACACGGCCAGCAAATGCGGCTTCACACCGCAATATGATGGCCTCGAGGCGCTCTATAAACAATATCACGAGCAGGGTTTTGAGGTGCTCGGCTTTCCTTGCAATCAGTTCGGTGCGCAAGAGCCCGGAAACGCCGAGGAAATTGACGAATTTTGTAAGGTCAATTTTGGCGTGACCTTCCCGCTGATGGAGAAAGTCGACGTAAATGGTCCTGATGCGTCGCCCTTGTTCGATTGGATGAAGGGGGAAGCCGCAGGGATTATGGGCACCACCGCAATCAAATGGAATTTCACCAAATTTCTGGTCGATCGTGAAGGCAATGTGGTGAAACGGTATGGATCGACCGACAAGCCAGCTTCGATAGCGCGCGATATTGAAAAGTTGCTTTGATCTGAGATAAAATTCTACGGGAGTAAAACGGACTTTGCCTGTGGAGAATTAGTCGTTCGGGAAGCTTCCGTTCGCGCTCTAAAAATTTAAATTGGGCACATGGCTTTTGCTCCGTTCATCCCTTTGCGCGTGCTTTCTTCCTATTCGATGCTCGAAGGGGCGATTGATCCAAAGGGAATCGCCAAACTGGCAAAGAACCTTGGGTTTCCAGCGATAGCGATTTGCGATCGCAATGGGCTGTATGGGGCTGTGATGTTCGCCTCGGCCTGTTTATCTGAAGGCGTGCAGCCGATTGTCGGGACTTTACTGGGGGTTGCGCGCGCGCGTACCGATGAGAAGTCGCGCACAGTTATCGATTATTTGCCGCTGTTTGCTCAGGATGAGGAAGGGTATGAAAACCTCTGCCACCTCGTTTCCAAGGCGCATCTTGATCGGCCGCTGGAAGATGAGCCGCACGTATCCATGGCCGATCTGGAAGGGCGCACGGATGGAGTTATCGCCCTTACCGGTGCTGGTGAGGGGTGCTTGACCAAGTTATTGGCCGAGCAACAGACGCCCGCCGCCGATCAGGTGTGTGATGAGCTTGTCCGCTTGTTTCCAAACCGGCTTTACGTCGAATTGGCGCGGGATGGGGGATCGGCCACCGCTGCGGCGGAGAACGCCCTGATTGAAATGGCCTATGCCCGCGATTTGCCCTTGATCGCTTCAAACCCAGCCAATTTTGCCGAACCACATATGCACAAAGCGCATGATGCGATGCTGTGCATTGCTAATTCCACCCATGTAGAAGCAGAAGATCGGCGGCACTCAAATTCGCAAGCATTTGTGAAATCGGCACCGATGATGGACGAGCTGTTCGCCGATATCCCAGAGGCAGTTTCGAATACGCTCGTGGTGGCCAAACGCTGCGCCTTCGCGCCGCCCAATCGCGCGCCTATTTTACCCAGTTTGGCAGGCGATCTTGAAGGCGAAGCGAAAGCGTTGGCAGATGATGCCCGTGCGGGTCTAGAACTGCGGCTAGAACCCTATGGTGAACTGAGCGATGAAGAACGCAAAAGCTATTTTGACCGGCTTGACTACGAAGTCGGGATCATCGTCAAAATGGGTTTCCCTGGTTACTTCCTGATCGTGGCTGATTTTATCAAATGGGCCAAAGATCAAGGTATTCCTGTTGGACCGGGAAGGGGTTCCGGGGCAGGTTCTGTGGTCGCTTGGGCGCTCACCATCACCGATCTCGATCCGATCAAGCTGGGGCTGCTATTTGAACGGTTTCTCAACCCTGAGCGTGTTTCAATGCCGGATTTTGATATCGATTTCTGCGAAACCCGCCGGGGCGAAGTTATCCGATATGTTCAGGCCAAATATGGTCAAGATCACGTTGCGCAAATCATCACTTTCGGAAAATTGAAAGCGCGCGCGGTTTTGCGCGATTGCGGGCGAATTCTGCAGATGAGCTACGGTCATGTCGATCGGCTTTGCAAGATGGTGCCCAATCATCCAACCGATCCGTGGTCGCTCCCGCGAGCGCTCAATGGTGCGGCCGATTTCAAGCAGGAATATACCAACGATAACGAGGTTAAACGTCTGGTCGATTTGGCCATGCAACTCGAAGGGATGCCGCGAAATTCATCCACCCATGCGGCCGGGGTTGTAATCGGTGATCGGCCATTGGCGGAACTTGTTCCGCTGTATCGCGATCCGCGATCCGATATGCCGGTGACGCAGTTTGACATGAAGCATGTCGAATCCAGTGGGTTGGTGAAATTTGATTTTCTTGGCCTGAAAACGCTGTCTGTGCTGCGCAAAGCCGTTGATCTGCTTGAGGAGCGAGGAATTGAAATTGATCTGAGCGATCTGCCGCTCGATGACGAAGACGTTTATAGCCTGATGCAAGACGGCAATACTGTTGGCGTATTCCAGTTGGAATCCGAAGGGATGCGGCGCACGCTGAAAGTGGTGAAACCGAGCAATTTTGGCGACATTATCGCGCTCGTCTCGCTCTATCGTCCAGGCCCGATGGACAACATTCCATTGTTCGGTAAGCGCAAAGCCGGCGAAGTGCCGATTGAATACCCGCATCCCAAACTCGAAGGGATTTTGGAAGAAACCTACGGCATCTTTGTTTATCAAGAACAGGTGATGCAGGCCGCGCAAATTCTCGCGGGTTATTCACTTGGCGATGCGGATCTTTTGCGCCGTGCGATGGGTAAGAAAATTCAGGCGGAAATGGACGCGCAGCGAGCGCGTTTCGTTGATGGTTGCAAAACCGAAAACGGGATTGAAGCTCAGCAAGCCAATGAGCTGTTTGATTTAATCGACAAGTTTGCGGGCTATGGCTTTAACAAGTCGCACGCCGCGGCTTATGCTCTGCTGGCGTATCAAACGGGCTGGCTCAAAGCGCATTATCCGGAAGAATTCTACGCCGCTTCGATGTGTTTTGATCTACACCAATCGGAAAAACTGTCTGCTTTTGTCGATGATGCCCGCCGTTTCCCCAATGACGCTGGCGGGATCGAGGTTTTGCCGCCAGACATCAATTCTTCGCATGCGCGCTTTACCGTAGAGCCAACCGATCATGGCTACGCGGTACGGTATGCTTTGGCTGGGATCCGCAATGTCGGTGAAAAAGCGATGGAGGCGATCATTGCAGAACGCAGCGGCAGCGGACAATTTGAAAGTCTGCAAGACCTATTTGAACGATTGCCCCAAGGATCGATGAACCGACGCCAATTGGAAGGTTTAATCGGAGCGGGCGCGCTCGATGGTATGGAACCCAATCGAGCTGCCTTGATGGCCAACGCCGATATGTTGCTGGCGGTCGCCGACGCATCCGAAAGAGAGCGCTCGAGTGGCCAAGGCGGGCTGTTCGGCGGCGAGAATGCGCCCAAACAAGACTTGCTCCTCCGCGAAACAGAGGAATGGAGCAAGGCCGATCAAATGGCCAAAGAACGTGAGAATTTCGGCTTCTATTTCGCCGCCCATCCGGTCCAGCAATTCCGCGAAGTTGCGTCTGCTAATGGCGCGCGCACCTATCAAAGCTTGATGGAGGCCGGAGCACCGCCATCAGGCCGAGGGCAAGCGGTGGTCGCGGCGATGGTGGAAAGCATCAACAAAGCGCGAACGCGCCGAGGCGGGGAATTTGTTCGAGCGGACTTCTCTGATTCCTCTGGCCAATTTTCGGCTGCTTGTTTCGAAGAAACTCTGATTCCGCAATTTGAAGCTTGGGCGGCGTCAGGCGAATGCTTGCTGCTTAATGTCGAGCTTGATTCTCCCAGCCCGGATGAACCGCCAAGGCTAACCGTGCGCGGTGCAAAGCCGCTAGCCTCGGTGATCGGCAGCGTTCCAATGACATTGCGCGCCGATGTGTACGGGGCAGATGCGCTATCTGTGATGAAGCTTGAACTGGCATCGTCTGAAAAGGCGCAGGGCGAGGTCGTGCTGTGTTTGAAGATCGAAAATGGCGATGATGTGTTTGTGCATCTTGGCAGCAATTTTGAGCTTGATGGTGACCTTGCGGAACGGCTTGCAGATATTGCCGACGTTGAGAATGTTGAGCTGAAACCGTCACGTGGCCGCGCAAATTTGCGATTGGTCGCTTAGGTCCGCGCACGGGCATATTCGCGCATTGCCGACACAAAAGGAAATTTGCGTACTTCAGTTTCCTATCAAGACCTGATTGCCAATTGTGGCAAGCATAGGCATGAATAGCGCATGAGAGACTTAGCGCGAGAAACGCGCAATCCATAGGAGAGTGGAACGACATGCTCGGAGCGATGCAAGAATGGACTATGCGGGTCACGCATGTGATCGACCACGCGGCAAGGGAAGCGGGCAACCGCGAAATTGTTACGCATTGGGCCGATGGCAAGGAGACGCGAACCGATTGGGCAGGAATCCGCCGTGACGCATTGAAAATGGCGCAAGCACTGCAAGCCCTTGGCGTGAAGAAGGGTGATCGCGTCGCCAGCCTGGCGATGAACCATTCGCGGCATCTGGCAAGTTGGTATGGCGTGGCTGGAATGGGCGGGGTGCTGCACACAATAAACCCGCGCCTGTTCGAAGATCAGCTGGAATATATCGCCAACCATGCAGAAGATAAGGTGCTGCTTTACGATGCAGCGTTCCAACCGATCATCGACAAAATGAAACCCAAATGGCCCACGATTGAGCACTACATTTGTTATGATCCAGCAGCGGATTTTTCAGGCATTGGTTTTGAGGACTGGATCGGCGAGCAAGACGGTGACTTTGAATGGGTAACAGGTGATGAGCGTGATGCGTGCATGCTGTGTTACACATCAGGGACCACGGGCAATCCGAAGGGCGTTCAGTATGAGCACCGCTCCACGGTGCTCCACGCCGTTTCCGGCCTTCAACCTTCGACATTCAATTTCAGCAGTTCATCGGTGATGCTGCCGGTTGTCCCGATGTTCCACGCGGCAAGTTGGGGTTTGCCTTATGCGGGCGCGATGGCGGGGATCAAATTTGTATTTTCAGCTGTCAATGATCCGGCCGTGTTGCACGAATTGATGATCAGAGAAAAGGTAACGGATAGTGCCGGCGTGCCGACCGTTTGGCTTGCTCATTTTCAATATTGCGACGCGAACAATATTGACCTTCCGCCGCTAAGAGCAGCGACGATTGGCGGATCTGCTTGTCCGCGCTTCATGATCGAAAGACTGATGAAAAATGGCACGCGGGTGCAACATGCCTGGGGCATGACAGAGACGTCACCAATTGGAACTGTTGGGGGCCCAACCTGCGATTGGGATGAGCTTAGCTTTGACGAAAAGGTCGATAAAACCGCGATGCAAGGAAGACCCATTTTTGGGGTTGAGCTGCGGATTATCGATCTGGATGATGAGGTGACGGAATTGCCGCGCGACGGCGTTGCTTCCGGTGCGCTGCAAATTCGCGGTCCCTGGGTTATCCGGCGTTATTTCAAGGCTGATCAGGATGCCACTGACAATGATGGCTGGTTTGATACCGGTGACGTGGGCATCATCCATCCTGATGGCACTTTGCAGCTGACCGACCGCACAAAGGATGTGATTAAATCGGGCGGTGAATGGATCAGCTCAGTCGAATTGGAAAATGCGGCTGTTGGCCACCCCGATATTGCCGAGGCGGCGTGCATTGGGATGTATCATTCTAAATGGGATGAGAGGCCGGTGCTGTTCGTCGTCAAAAACGAAGGGGCGGATATGTCGAGCGATGATGTGATCGAATATTTGAAACCTTTGATCGCGAAATGGTGGCTTCCGGACGCAGTCGAGTTTGTTGATGACATACCGCACACTGCGACCGGCAAGATTTCCAAGAAGGATTTGCGTGACCGTTTCTCTGACTACAAGCTGGAGGCATAATGAGCATGGGCCAGGTTTACATTGATCCCAGCCGCGAAAACTTTGATGCGTTTAAATCGCTTCCGCGCGATGAACCAATTCACATGCTCAACCTGCTGTTATTTCGCGATAATGCGGAATATCCAGAAGGGCATGAACATCACGCAAAAGGATGGTCTGGCAGGCGGGCTTATGAGGAATATGGCGCCACATCGGGGCCGATTTTTCGTGAAGTAGGCGGAGAGATTATTTGGCGCGGCGCGTTTCAAACCATGGTGACTGGGCCAACCCCCGATGACAAATTATGGCACGATGGCTTTGTCGCGCGATATCCCAATTCAGGCGCATTTTTTGAGATGATCAAAAACCCCGATTATCAAATCGCGGTTCAAAATCGCACAGCCGCGTTGATCGATAGCCGCCTGATGCGTTTCGCACCGGGGGAGGTTGGCGGAGGCTTTGGGTGAAGGAGCAGCCGCTGGCGGGATTTGTCTAGATTAAACCTCCAGCAATCTCGGCATCAATTCCACGAAGTTGCAAGGGCGATTGCGGCTGTCCAGCTGTTCATCAAGGATACCGTCCCAGCCGTCTTTAACTGCGCCATTGGACCCTGGCAGGGCAAAGATATAGGTGCCGCGCGCTACCACCGCGCAGGCCCGCGATTGCACGGTGCTGGTGCCGATGGTTTGCAGGCTGATCGCACGGAAGACTTCGCCGAAACCGGGTATGTCCTTGTCCTTCACTTGATCAAGCGCTTCCGGCGTCACATCGCGCCCGGTCAGGCCAGTTCCGCCAGTGCTGACAATTGCATCCACATTGGGATCATCAATCCAGCGGTTCAATTGTTCCGCCAAAATTGCTGCATCATCTTTCAAGATCATTCGGGCGATCAATGTGTGGCCTTTGGCCTCAATTCGCGCGGCTAGAATATCGCCCGATGTGTCATCGGCTGCGGTGCGGCTATCGGAAACGGTCAGCGCGGCAATGTTGATCGGTTTGAATTCTCTGCCTTTGTCGATTGCCATGCATGTTCTCTCTAAAAATGCCTTGTTGATGCTGTGGCAATTCTCGTTCCGCTTGTGAAGCGCAGATGCAGTTTTGCCAGATTCGCTTACTCTGTTGAAAGCGCCTCTCTCACATTGGCCATATTGCGGCGGCTAACAGGAACCGCGCTGCCATCAGACATCTCCAAGTTTCCAGTTCCTGAGCTGTCTCGAGTGAGAGATTTAACCAGCGCAGCGTTTACGATGTGTGATCGGTGGACACGGACAAAGCCAAACGACAATTCACGTGCCAGCGCCGCCAGGCTCGCGCTGTACAAGGCGCTGCGGCCGTCGGTTAAGAAAACCTCGACGTAATCGCCCGCGCCCGAAAATCTCACAATGTCACTGGCGTCGACAAATTCAACTTTGCCATTGCTAGAGAGTTCTATCCGTTTGGGTGCTGCCGCTCGCTCTTGCCCCGCCGTGTCGCCCGATGGTTCGACAGAAAAACCGCTGCGGGCTCGCACGAAAAAGAGCCACAACAATACGGCGGCGACCACCAGATAGAGCCACGTATCGAGGAAAAACCCGCCGAGCCAATAGATCGCTGCGCTCAGCGCACAACCCGTCACTGCAAACCATGCCGCCCTATGATTACCGTTTGCCCAAGCAATCAGCCCGGCCAACCCGATGGACAAGCTTGCGCATATCAGGACTGATGCAGTCTTGAGGTCAAAGCCCGTCAGTAATGTGCTGGTGAGCATCATGAGTAGAAAGAGCGCTGATAGGGCGAGCAATCGCGCCCGAGGGAAAGATCGGAACAATAACAACAAGACATAAGCGGCCGAGCCGAGGCCCAAGATTATCGCGAAAGTCAGGATCAACGACAATCGCAAATCATGCAGCGGATAGGGATACGGGAAGATATCGCGCGCTGATTCTGCTGCGAGTTGCAGGGCGGCCGCAAGCGCTATGATAGCGATCAAACCAGATCCCGCGCGATCTTTCCCGCGCAACGATCCAACGCCAAAAAACACGAAAGCCGCCGCAAACAATCCAAACGTGATGAGCGCAAACCACGTGGCTGCTCCTGGTTTGCGCGGATCGCGATATGGCGCCAGCGCTGCAATATGGATTGGCGATTGGAGCGTGATTTCGCCGTTCATGGAAGACATGCGCATGACAAGCCGATTGCCTTCTGCCTTCAGCACGCCTTCGGGCACAAAGAAAACCGCATCCATATCGCCTGGTTGCTCGCTCAATTGCGAATTGCCGGGCACTCCGTTTGCGCCAAGAGCGATGCCATTCAAGAAAGCCTCGCTCGAGGCTTTGCCGCTGAAAAACAGGCCGATTGGTTTATCCGCTTCCAACAGCGACGGATTGGCCTTAAATATCATTTCGATCCACAACAGCTGGCCTTGCGGGTCCGTTTCAAAAAGCATTGCTGTTTGGCAGCTTGGGTCTGCAAAATTGGGCGGCATGTCGAATCCCGTTTCTGCTTCACAAATTCTGACCGGTTCATCGATGAGGAGCTGCGAATCTTGCGCGTGAAGAGCCGTTGGCCACGCGAAGAAAACCAAAAAAAGGAAAGCGATCCGAACCACCCAATTTCTATAGCTTCCGATGAATGGCAAGTCTCCCCGTTCACAGAACAGAACCCCCCGCTAACAGATCACCATCTGGGCAGGGCGCAGAATTTCGCCATCTTTTGGAGGGACAGCGCAAAACTGAACGGAACAATTATGTTGAACAAACACCCCATTTTCCCAGCCATCGCATTGGCGCTTTGTGGTTCTGCAATGACGCCTATCGCTGCAAAGGCTCCGCCGGGTGAGCAGCCCATTTCGTTTGAAACGCGTTCGGGTGAAAGGGTGGAGGCTTATCGCGGGTCATTGACCGTTCCGATGAACCGCAGCGATGCCTCCAACGGCACGACACAATTGGCCTACGTCAGATTTCCAGCGACGACGGATGATCCGGGCAATCCAATTGTGTACCTGTCTGGAGGACCGGGCGGATCAGGAATTGGCACTGCGAGAGGTCCGCGTTTCCCGCTGTTCATGGCGCTGCGCGAGCATGGCGATGTGATCGCATTTGATCAACGCGGGACTGGCCAATCCGAACGGCCCGAACGCTGCGTTTCCAATGTGAAAATCGGCGATGCTGAATTGATCAGTGATGCACAAATTGCATCGAGGCACAGGCAGGCTGTGCGTGAATGTGCCGCGCGGTGGCAAGAACAGGGCGTCGATCTGCGCGGGTTTACAACGGCGGAAAGCGCGCAAGATTTATCCGATTTGCGCGCGCATTTGGGGGCCGATCAGATTTCGCTTTGGTCAATTTCGTATGGCAGCCATCTGGCCTTCGCGGCCCTTGCTGCAATTCCTGATGAACTAGATCGGGTTATTATCGCAGCGGCAGAAGGGCTTGATCAAACGGTCAAATTGCCGGTGCGCACAATGGGATATTTTGCCCGGCTTCAAGCCGCCGTGAATGCTCAGCCAGAAGCACGCGCGCTCTATCCCGATATCGTGGGATTGATGAACCGGGTTCACGCAAAACTGGAAGAGCAGCCGATGACTATTGCTGTGCCTACCGGTGATGGCGGGACATATGATCTATTGCTCCAAAAATGGCATTTGCAGCAATTTAGCTCTGGCCTGATCTCCGACCCGCAAAACGCGGCGATAATGCTGATGATGTATCGTCAGCTTGATGAAGGCGATACATCATTGATCCAATTCACTTTTCAGCGTTTTTGGACCCCGGATGAGCCGATCACTTTTTCCGCAATGTCACTTGCGATGGACCGGGCTTCTGGAATCACGCCAGCGCGCTTGCAAGCATTTGAGGATCAGGCCCAGGAATCGCCAATTGGACAATATATGAATTTCCCAATGCCGCAGATTTTGGATGAGCTGCAGGATGTTGATATTGGCCCGGCTTTTCGCGATGGACCATTTGGCGATACGCCCGTGTTGATGTTCACAGGCACTCTGGATGGGCGGACCTATCCCGAAGGGCATTTGGAAGCGACTGCTGGTTTGAGCAATGTCCAACAGATCACTGTCGAGAATGCAGGCCACAATCTGTTTGTGACCTCGCCAGAAGTCGGCCAAGCTATGCACGCTTTTATGCGCGGCGAAGAACTGCATTCGGATCGGATAATCGTGGAAGCACCAGACTTCACCAAGCTGCCGGATTTGGGCGGGTGATGGCTGCTATTGAAACTGCGCGAACGTGATCACTGATCCAAATGTGCGGATCTGCGAACGGAGGCGTGGGGAAAGTCTGGCCAGCGACCTTCCGCCAAAGCTCTACGGCTAGGTGATGAGGTTACGCCGGCGGCGCGTTCATACATCCAATAATTGCGCATCACGATTGAGACATAGCCCCGCGTTTCCCAGTAGGGGATCGATTCCATATAAAGCAGCGGATCACCCATATCGCGGATTTCGCTGTTCCACCGGCTGATGGGTGTCAGACCGGCATTATATGCGGCCATGATCTTTGGCAGCAGGCCTTGTGTTGCGGCGCTATCGCGCAGCATTTCCAGATTGCGTTGACCGAATGCAAGATTGACCTCTGGATCGTTCAAATTGACCCGCGAGGCATTTAGATTGAGCCGCGGTGCATGTTGGCGCACGGTGATCGGTGTGATCTGCATCAATCCGCGGGCATTGGCGGAACTAACCGCTCCGGTCCGAAAATTGGATTCTTGCAGGGCGTGCGCGAAGGCAAGGGCTGGGTCAACACGCCACCCCGTTGTCGGGCGCCAGCTTGCAACGGGATATTGCAACGATGAATCTGCGGAAAAACCGCGCGGTGCATTGTGCGCAAGGAACAATTGCGTGCTTGGCAGGCCCAGTTCACGAGCGAGCCGGGTCAATGCAGGATAGTCGCCAGACCGCCCAATGCGTGATTGATGGCGCAACACTTCATCGGCAAGGGTGGGGCGCCCAATTTCAACCAAGGCCGCAGCAATGCGAACATTTGTTGACCCCTCGATATCGGACCAATCTGAGCGTGAAAAACGCTGTGTTTGAGAGCTTGCTTGCCGCTCGAGCCCCAGTTGCTCGCTCGCCAAAAGGCCATACATTGTTTCTTCGAATTGTGCTGCGGCAGACAGATGTCTTTGGGCTGCGGCCGGTTCGCGGCACCGAATCAATGATCGATGCGCCCAATAATGCGCGGCGGATTTAAGCTCTATGTTGGCTGCAGATTGCGCAGATCGCGCAAATGCTTCTGCTGAAAGAGCGCAGAAACCCTGCCTCCATGCGGCAAGCCCAGCAACCCATTCTCCCTCGGCAACCCAAGGCCCGCTGCCTTGCGAAACGGTTTCAGCCACAGCAAGCGCCGAAGCATCATCGTTTTCGATGTAGTAACTCCAGGCAACACGTTGGCGCCATTCTGCCCTAGCTTGAGAGCTTAGGCTTGGATCAATCTCTATCAGCAGCGCATGGGCGCCGGCCGGATCATCATCACGAATGCGTTCAAGGATGGCCGAGCGAGTGCTGTCTGGCATCGTTCCATCTGAGATTCCGCGCGGCAAAATACGCTTTGATGCGGCAGGTTGGCGCCTGAAACTTTGCGTGCGTGGGAATGTTGGAAGCTGTGTCAGTCCGCGTGTAAGCCCAATCCGGCCAATCTGTTCAGCCTGCGGCAAATGCACCCCAGCATTGAACCATTGGATGATTTGATCGGCGGATGTTCTTGGGCTGTTTGCGTGTGTATAATATTCGGCCCGTGCGACCTGATGCAGCAAGCCACCTTCAAACCGGGTTAGCTGGGCATCGACCCAGTCCCATTGTTCGCGATCAATCGCGGCAAACAGATCAATATAAAACTGCCGCTCATTGTCGCTCAGGACAGCAGGTACAACATCGCTGCGCTGGCCATCGCGCTGATCATAGAATGCGACCAAGCCATCCGATTGCGCAACAGCTGCGCCGGAGATTGCAAAGGTGCCGGCCAAACAAGCGGCCGCAACCAAGGGCCGCATGCAATTCACACCTAACGATTTGCCGACCATTCAATCCATCTCCGCCAAAAACGCGACTTAAGCTTGGGGCGAGTCATCAAACTCTCGAGACCCTCACTCACTAGAAGCGGGACAGATGAACCATTCTGGTTGATTTCACGTAAAGAAAAGGGAGCTTGCGTCGCTTCGTGTCCTAAGAACGGCAGAATGTTTGGTCCGAATGCGATGATTTTCTGCGGACGAGCAAGTTTGAGATGAAGATCGGTGACTTCGCGCAAACCCGAATTTGCCAGCGCGGCCATATCTGCCATCGGTGTTGATCGGGTCAAAGCCGATGCGAAATAGACGTCCAGCGGATCCAACCCCAAACGACCGAGAATATTGGTTAGTAAGCGGCCTTGCGGGCCAGACAGCAGTTCTGCGCTGTCTTGTTCTTCTGGCTCGGCCACCAACACCATCAGTTTGGCATTTTCTGGCCCTTTGGGGGAAATGCGACCATTCGGTCCAATGGCATCCAGTCCGGGCTCACTCATCCACCATCGGTGGAACGCGGCGAGGTCTCCCGGCGGGTTGTCGCCGATCAAATTTGGACGGACCTGTTCAGAATCTTCCGGATCATTCGGCTTGGTTTTGGCGGTTGATCGGCGCGATTGAACGCCGGCGCTTTCTTCGGATTTGCCAGAGCCGCTGTCTGGCTCTTGTTCGGTTTTAAGCCAGTCCGTAGCGTCATCTGAGAATTGCATATCGACGCCGGCACCACGCCACCAAGCCAATATGGCGGCTGCGTCGTCGCTGAAAGATGGGCTGGGTGCGTTCATACTATTGATTGCGGGTCTTGACCTTCCATGCGTCAGTTAGCAAGTGCAGGAAGACTGGAAAATTTGGATAAATTGTTGAGGCCGAGGAAGGCATATGAGCGAACGTGAATCAATGCCCTGTGATGTGGTGATCGTGGGCGGCGGGCCGGCAGGCCTTGCGGCTGCGATCAGACTGAAACAGATCAATGAAGAGCTTGAAGTTGTCGTCCTTGAAAAGGGATCAGAGATCGGTGCGCACATTCTTTCTGGCGCGGTGGTCGATCCGAAATCACTAGACGAATTGCTGCCTGAATGGCGGACAATGGACTGCCCGATGGCGGAAACTCCGGTAACCGACAATTGGCATTGGGTGCTTTCCAAAGGCGGCCAATATTCAATGCCGCATCTCATCATGCCTCCGTTCATGAGCAATCATGGCTGTTACACCGGCTCGCTGGGTAATCTCACCCGCTGGCTTGGCGAGCAGGCCGAAGAATTGGGCGTGATGGTGTTCCCTGGTTTCCCAGCATCCGAAGTTATGTTCGATGATGCGGGCAATGTTTCCGGGGTGATCACACAGGATATGGGCATTGCCGAAGATGGCAGCCAGAAACCTGATTTTCAGCCGGGTATGGAAATCCACGCGAAATACACGCTGTTTGCAGAGGGCGCGCGCGGCAGCCTGACTAAACAGATGAAGGCCAAATTTGACCTTGAGTCGGATTGTGAGCCACAGGTTTATGGGCTTGGCATCAAAGAATTGTGGGACATTGATCCCAAGAAACATGTTCCGGGCCGGGTGATCCACACGCAGGGTTGGCCGCTTACGGAAAGCGATAGCTGGGGCGGCGGTTTCCTATACCATCAGGCAAATGGTCAGGTGGCGATCGGATTTGTCACCGCGCTGGATTACAAAAACCCGTGGGTTTCACCGTTCCAAGAATTTCAGCGCTGGAAAACGCATCCGGCGATCCGTGAATATCTCGAAAGCGGAAAACGCGTGGCTTATGGCGCGCGGGTGATCAACGAAGGTGGCTGGCAATCTGTGCCCAAACTCGCATTCCCTGGCGGCGCGCTGATCGGCTGCGCTGCGGGTTTTGTAAACGTACCGAGGATCAAGGGCAGCCACACTGCAATGAAAAGCGGCATGTTGGCCGCAGAGAGCATCGCTACGGCGATCGCCGGTGGCAACGAGAAGACCGAACTTTCGGATTATGACAGTGCGGTGCGATCTAGCTGGATCGCAAAAGAGCTGAAACTGGTCCAAAACGCACAGCCAGCGGTGGCGAAATTTGGCGGCGATATTGGCACTGTGGTGGCCGGAATTGATATGTGGATGCGGCAACTGAAGATTGGCCTGCCAATCGCGATGAAGCATCACGCCGATCACACTCTTACCGGACGCGGCGATCTGTATCCAAAAATCGATTATCCAAAGCCTGACGGTGAAATCAGCTTTGATCGGCTGACCTCGGTTGCGTTCAGTTATACCAACCACGCAGAAGATCAGCCGGTTCACCTACAATTGGGCGATGCGGACCTGCAAAAGGCGAGCGAGTTTGACATTTTTGGCGGTCCTTCGACGCGCTATTGCCCGGCGGGTGTTTATGAATGGGTTGAGGAAGAAGGCGCGGACCCGCGCTTTGTCATCAATTCTCAGAACTGCGTCCACTGCAAAACCTGCGATATCAAAGACCCAAACCAGAATATCAATTGGGTGACGCCAGAGGGCGGTGGCGGCCCGAACTATCCGAACATGTGATCGGGAAATTTATGCTTCGTCATTGCGAGGAGCGTGGCGACGAAGCAATCCAGAATGGGACGCGAGACGCTCTGGATCGCTTCGCCCAATTTGAACTTGGGCTCGCGATGACGAGGTGTAGTGAACTATGAAGCAAATCGCTGGGGCAATAGCTTCTATGTGCCTACTTACATCATGCGCCGATAAAACCCCAACTTCCGTCTACAAGCATTGTGTCAGTGCTTCTGGAGAATCGGAATATTTCATCGCTATTGATGTTGCAGGATCGGATGGCAGTCTGCGCTATCGGTATTTTGGCCAAGATGTGTTGTATCGGATCAACGATTTGCAGATCAGGAATACCGAGATCAAAGGGGTGGCTCCGTTCGCCAATAGCGCAACAGGTGAAGTTCGAGGCACCCCAGTTGAGTTTTCTTATGATTGGTCGAAAGAATCCTTCTATGATGCCTTCGTCGAATTTGAATGTAGCCAACTTCAGGACCGTGAACTAGCTGAGCTGCCTGAAATCGGCGGCGCTTCTACAGAATGAATTTTTGGAGAGAGATTCTGCCTACGCCAAAATCAATCTGGCTCTCGACGCGCGCGTGGTAGGAGGACGACAATCACGAGTTGGAGACATTGTTCGCCTTCGCACCTGGTGCATGACCCGCTTAGGCAGCTTCTCCGCTTAGAATTGCCTGTTCGATTGCCTCGCGAAGTTCCTGCATATCAATCGGTTTTTGCAAGAAGCCGAACATCCCGCTCTTTTTGCAAAGGTCCCTTGTCACCACTCTGGAGTGAGCAGTTAGCGGGATGATTGGTGTCGTGTGATGGTTGGGCATCGCCTTGATATTTTCTGCGGCATCAAGGCCATTCATAATCGGCATCTGGATATCCATAAAAACCAGATCAAAATTGTTGTTGGACGCTAGCGAAATCGCTTGCTTGCCATTTGATGCGAGGAAATAATCGGTCAGCACCATTTGGCCGAGCATCTCGATCAGAACCTCTATATTTTCTGGGATGTCGTCTGCGATCAGCACCACGGTTCCAAATAACGGGCCATCTACCGACGAGAGGTGGCTCACACGCCGGCCAAATTTCAGCTCGCCATCGTCCAATTCTTCAGGCTCTGCGGGTTCAACTTCTTGCGAAGTTTCGCCGCCGGCAACTTCATTTTCTGCTCGCGCAGCTTTGGCGTTCTGGAAACGCCAGAATAGAAATCCATTTATCAAAATGGATACGATCACGATAAACACCAGGGCAATTTCAATCATTAGGGCACCTGAAAAACGAAAATTGAACCGATCTGATCATGGGCATTGGAAAAGAATGTCCATTTGGCCGTGACGGGAAATCACCATGCGCTCGCCCGCCATAAGATAATGACAGCCGATCGAATAAAGGCAGTCGGTTTACGTCTCGCCAATCTGCAAATAGTGGAATTTACTGTGCTTATCGCGAACGGTGCCGATCAGTTTCTAAGCGCGGTGTCCCACGCGGGATAAGGTAAAACACCAGTGTAAATGCCTCATCCTCTTTCACCAATCATCGATATTTCGATCCCCAATTCAAAGTGTCGGGGAACGGTCGGTGCTCAAAGAAATTCTTCAAAATCTTGGTGATCACATGCAGGATGCAGTGCTGATCACAGAAGCGGGGCCGGCCAGCATGCCGGGCCCTAATATTGTCTGGTGCAACAAAAATTTCGCCGACGCACTCGGTTATTCGATGGATGACATAATTGGCAAACCTCCGCGGATTTTTGCAAATTCTCGGATTGATCCAGCGGCAATTGAGCGAATTTTTGAAGGGATGCGCGGCGTCCTGCCGTTTCGCCAAGTGTTGCAAAATTTTCGCAAGGGTGACGACCCGTTTTGGATTGATCTTCATATCAAACCCGTAATTGCAACCGATGATCGGGCCCAATATTGGGTGGTCACGCAACGCGACGTGACAGAACAGTACCAATTTCGGGAAGGGCTGGAGCGTGCTGGCCGCCAATTGGAGATTTGCGTCGATGCTGGGAAGATTGGCGTGTGGGAGGTGTCCCCGGATCTATCGTGCAGCTTTTTCTCCGAACGAAATTTCCAATTGCTTGGCCATGACGAATCCACAGATGGGGTGAACTGGATGGAATTTTGGAAAGGAGCGATCCATCCAGAAGACCTGCCGGAGCTGAAAATTGCTTTGATTCAGAATCAAGAGCTCGATGTGCCGATGGATCTGACATACCGCATCAAACATTGCGATGGATCATATCGATGGTGGCGAACGACCGGACAGGCTCTTCGAGATGCGGACGGTAAATCGCTGTTGGTTGCAGGCGTGAACCAAGACGTGACAGAGCTGCGCCGCGCGCAAGATTCCGCCGATAAAGCCAACAAGCTAAAATCAGAATTTCTCGCAAATATGAGCCATGAAATTCGTACCCCGCTGAATGGGGTTTTGGGCATGACCCAGCTTTTGGAAACGACGGATTTGGATCAAAAGCAGCAGCGCTATGTCAATCGCATAAACAATGCGGGACAAACCCTGTTGGGCATCATTTCCGATGTGTTGGATATTTCCAAAATTGAAACAGGGGTGTTGGAACTTGAGGAAGCTGAATTCAATGTTGTGAGCTTGCTGGATCAGGTCAAGGATTCGGTGAATGGGATCGCCAGCGCGAAAGACCTCAGCTTCGCAGTTGAAACGGCTATATCGCCAGAATGTTTGGCCAAGGGTGATGCCAACCGAATACGCCAAGTCCTGGTCAATCTGGCGGGTAATGCGATCAAGTTCACCGACGAAGGATCAGTCAGGCTGACCGCTGCGATTAAAGATTCATCGCTGTTGTTTGAGGTTATCGACACTGGACCAGGCATTCCGAAATCAAAGCAACAAGAAATCTTCGGACGTTTCACTCAGGTTGATGGATCGAGCACGCGCAAACATGGCGGGACCGGTTTAGGGCTCGCCATTGCCAAAGATGTCGTCAATTTGATGGGCGGCGATCTTCTGGTTGAAAGCGAGGTGGGCAAGGGTTCAAAATTCTCATTCGAAGTGGTGCTCAGCCAATTGTCTGATGCAAATCCTGCGAATGTGGAGATTGCCGAAGGCGGCAATGATGATCCCGTTGAAGATCAAGAATACCGCCGAATTGAGATTTTAGCGGCCGAGGACAATGAGCTTAATCAGCTTGTCCTGAACGAGATTTTTGAAGACGATCCCAATGTTGATTTGCACATTGTCGACAATGGGAAATTGGCGGTGGAACAAGCGTCAAAGCGCCCGTTCGACCTGATTTTCATGGACATAAACCTGCCGGTTATGACCGGCGATGAAGCGCTCAAGCAGATCCGGCAAAATCCCGGCCCCAATCAAAACGTCCCGGTTTTTGTGTTGACCGCAAACGCCGCGCCAGAGAACCGAAAAGCCTATATGGAAGCGGGCGCGGATGATTGCGTGATCAAACCGATTAACATTCAACAATTGAAACAGGCCGTCGCGGTACTCGTAAAAATGCCTGATCTGGAAGATCAGAAAGACACCCGATTTGGCCGCATATTCTCTCGCACCAGACCCGATCGTCATGCTTGCGGATATCCGTGCGATATCAAATGCGAGCTTCAAACCGGGCCAGATCAATTTGACGTGGTGAAAATTGCCAACATTTCCAACGACGGTGCTTGCCTCAATGTCCCTCCCTCGATTGAGCTTGGCCAAACATTCCGCATCACCGTTGATCAGTTCGAGACTCAGATCATGTGCCGGTTGGCGTGGCGCAGGGATGATCGGGTTGGGGCAGAATTTGTGATGACCGAAGGCGGTGACAAATCGAGGGAAGTCGCATCCCTTGTCGATCGAATACGATCCAAGGCCGCGTGACGCGTTTCGCTTGAACCGCGCGCAATGGGTTTCAAAGACACCGTTCGGGAGCTATTCTTGGTTGATTCAGGCATGCCCGCACACAGATAAAGACAACAGCAATTTGCTGCGCTAATCCGTTTGGTGTGACCGAATCCCTGCCGATCACCGAAACTGCCTACGCCAAGATTAATCTGGCGCTGCATGTCCGCGCCCGGCGGGATGATGGCTATCACGAGCTTGAGACATTGTTCGCCTTTGTTGATGCGGGCGATACGCTGAGCGCGCGTACCGCGAGCCAAGACAAAGTTCAAACAATCGGAGAATTTGCCGGCGGGATCGACAACCCATTCGATAATCTCGTGGCAAAGGCGCTTAGTGCGGTGCCGCGAACCGATGGCCTTGAAGTTACATTGGAAAAGAACTTGCCAGTCGCCGCAGGATTAGGCGGCGGTTCTGCCGATGCGGGGGCCGTATTTCGCATTGTCGAGCGAACATATGGATTGCCGGGTGATTGGATCGAACGCGCCGCAAAACTGGGTGCGGATGTGCCTTGCTGCGTGCGCAGCGAAACCGTGATTGGTCGCGGGACGGGCACTGAATTGGAAGCGATTGATAGCGATCTAGGCGGGGTGTCGGTGCTGCTGGTGAACCCGCGAGTACCGCTATCAACCGGGCCCGTTTTCCAAGCGTGGGACGGAAAGGATCGCGGCGCATTGCCGCAAGGGGGACCGCGCGACATCGCGTTGTCAGGGCGCAATGACCTTGCCGATTCTGCGATCAGCCTTTGCCCAGCAATTGCCGATGTTTTGGCCGCGCTAGCAGATATGGACCCCTGGCTTGCGCGCATGTCAGGTTCAGGCGCGACATGCTTTGCTTTGTTTGAAAGCGAGGCTGCGCGTGACCATGCGGTACTTCAAATTGCCAAGCACCACCCCGATTGGTGGCAATTATCAGGACATTTGCGATGAGCGTGCCGATGGCAGATGATTTGCCATATCGCCGTGTTGGTGCGCCAACCCCTGGCGGGATTGTGTGTGTCGCCGATCATGCATCCAACAATGTCCCTCAAAATGTGCCGCTTGGGGTATCTTCGGATTTACTGAGCAAACACATCGCGATCGATATCGGGGTGGATGGTGTGGCGACTCGCATGGCGCGCGAGCACGGCATTGCTGCTCATCTCGCTACAGTCAGCCGATTGGTGACAGACCTCCACCGGGAAGAAGAGCATCCGGGTGTTGTCCCAACTGAGAGCGATGGCCATTTGATCCCGGGCAATATTGGGGCTGATATTGAGGGGCGGCTCAACCGATTTCACCGGCCATATCATGATGCGTTGGGGGAATGGCTAGATCAAGCCGATCCGCAATTGATCCTTTCGCTACACAGTTTCACCCCGCAATTGGAATCGCGGCGGGAAGATCGCCCGTGGGAGGTTGCGCTGCTATATAATCAGGATGATCGCGCCGCGCGTCACGCGATCAAACTTTTTGGCGATTTGGGCTTCAATGTTGGAGACAACGAACCCTATTCCGGCCGTGAACTGAATGCGACTATGAACCGCCACGCAGAGGCGCATAACCGATATTATTGCGCGATTGAAGTGCGCCAAGACCTGATTGCCACGCGCGCCGAACAATCCCGTTGGGCCGCGATAATCGCCGATGTTGCGGGAAGGGTTGCACTCGCGCTCGACTAACGGCAGTGAGACTGCGCAAAACTCACTAATCAGGAAATATTATGTCTTCTCGTTTCGACAAAACGAAACTTCCTAGCCGCCATGTCTCGGTTGGCCCTGAGCGGGCGCCTCACCGCTCCTACTACTATGCGATGGGTATGGATGAAGAGGAGATTGCACGTCCTTTCGTGGCGATTGCCAGCGCGGGTAACGATTCCGCGCCGTGCAACACCACGCTGGATCCGCAAGCTGATATTTGCCGCGAAGGTGTGATCGACAATGGCGGAACTCCGCGTCGTTTCAACACGATTACAGTCACTGATGGGATTGCGATGGGCCATCAGGGGATGAAAAGCTCTCTGATCAGTCGTGAAGTGATTGCGGATTCGGTTGAGCTGTCAGTGCGCGGCCATTGTTATGATGCGTTGGTTGGTTTTGCCGGGTGTGACAAAAGCCTGCCGGGCATGATGATGTCGATGCTGCGCCTAAATGTGCCGAGTATCTTCGTTTATGGCGGATCCATACTGCCCGGTACGTTTCATGATAAAGATGTGACCGTTGTCGACGTGTTTGAAGCGGTTGGACAGCACGCCGCAGGCAATTGCCCTTTGCAAGAGCTGATCGCGTTGGAAAAAGTGGCATGTCCTGGACATGGCGCATGCGGCGGTCAATTCACTGCAAACACAATGGCCTGTGTTGGAGAAGCGATTGGATTGTCACTTCCAAACAGCAATATGACGCCTGCTCCGTATAAATCACGTGAAGAGATTGCCCGAGCCGCTGGCGCCCAAGTGATGAACTTGCTGGAACGCAATCTTAGGCCGCGCGACATTTGCACACGCGATGCGTTTGAAAATGCTGCCCGTGTCGTTGCGGCAACTGGCGGATCGACCAATGCGGCGCTGCATTTACCAGCGATGGCAAGCGAGGCAGGGATCCAGTTTGACCTGTTCGATGTCGCCGAGATTTTCAAATCTACGCCTTACATCGCCGATCTGAAGCCGGGCGGACGATATGTTGCAAAAGACATGCATGAAGCCGGCGGTGTCTACATGGGAATGAAAACGCTGCTCGATGGCGGGTTCTTGGATCCCAATCCGTTGACCGTAACGGGCAAGACTTTAGGCGAAAACATCGAAGAAGTGACGTGGAACCCCGATCAAAAGGTGTTTTATGAGGTTGCCAAACCGATCACGCCAACGGGCGGCGTTGTTGGCCTAAAAGGCTCGCTCGCGCCTGACGGTGCAATAGTAAAAGTTGCCGGGATGGAACGGCTACAATTCACCGGTTCCGCGCGCGTTTTTGACTGTGAGGAAGATGCATTTGCCGCAGTGGAGAGCCGCGATATTGCCGAGGGTAGCGTCATCGTCATCCGATATGAAGGGCCCAAGGGTGGTCCGGGAATGCGCGAAATGCTTTCCACCACCGCTGCGCTGTATGGGCAAGGTATGGGTGAGAAAGTTGCCTTGATCACCGATGGCCGTTTCTCTGGCGCAACGCGCGGTTTTTGCATCGGCCATGTGGGTCCAGAAGCGGCCGATTGCGGCCCGATTGCTCTGGTTGAGGATGGCGATGAAATTGCGATTGATGCACAGGCTGGCACGATTGACCTTAAGGTCAGTGACGATGCGCTTGCCCAGCGGCGCAAGGCATGGTCGCCGCACACCAATGATTACCAATCGGGCGCACTTTGGCGCTATGCGCAGAACGTAGGACCGGCTAGCAAGGGGGCTCTGACACACCCAGGCGCAGCAAAGGAAACTCATGTTTTTGCGGATATCTAGCCTTATCAGCCTTGCTACATTGGTCAGCTCTTGCGGATCAGTATCCGAAGAGGCGCCGGGCAAGGATATCAATTGCGCGATCGGCGCAGGTGCAGATTATGCCAATGTTTGCACGCTTGAAAAGGTTGAGAACGCCGATGGCGCGTTTTTTCTACTCCACCATCCCGATGGCGGATTTCGCCGGGTGAAGATGGATAAGCAGACCGGGAAATTGACCGTTCAGGACGGCGCTGACGAACTTCAAGATCGGACTGTCGAAGCCAATGGCGCGAAGGAATTCGAAATTGCCGGTGATCGTTATGTGATTCCGATGGAGCTGCTTGCAGGTCCTGTGGAGTGAACCATCACCAGGTTTTGACGGTTGCGCAGATGCGCGCCGCCGAGCAAGCAATTTTTGATGCGGGAACAAGTGTCGATGAGTTAATGGCTATTGCCGGACGCGGCGCGGCTGAATGGATCCGCAGGGTCGCTGCGGGGCGGACGATCACCGTGCTGTGCGGCCCAGGAAACAATGGCGGCGATGGTTATATGATCGCCGAAACACTGCGCCAATCGGGGCATGATGTCTCAGTGATAGCGCCGATGCCGCCAACCACCGATGCGGCGCGCAATGCTCGCAATGCCTTCAAAGGGAAGCTGTGGACTTCGGGAAGCACAATGCGGCGCGGTGTCTTCGTCGATTGTTTGTTCGGGTCGGGGCTATCGCGCCCGCTATCAGCTGAGCTGGAAGTGCTGCTGATGGATTTGGCCAAACAACACGAATCTAAAGTGGCCGTGGATCTGCCATCAGGCGTAAACGGGGACAGCGGAACACTCGCACATGGTCGCATCGTCTCATACGATTTGACCTTGGCGCTTGGCGCTTGGAAGTTTGCGCATTGGGAATTCCCAGCAAAATCAAAGATGGGCACCACAAAATTGGTCCCAATCGGAATTGCCGGAGTGGCCGATGCCGCTCAGGTCTTAGGCAAGCCGCAAATCGATGCTCCCGCCACCGACACACACAAATATCGCCGGGGTTTGTGCGCGATTGTGGCCGGTGCAATGCCCGGCGCCACCATGTTGGCCAGCGAAGCCGCGATGCGGGCCGGGGCAGGGTATGTGAAACTGTTGTCGAATGCTTCCTCGGCCGTTCCCAATGGGTTGGTGATAGAGGGCGGATCGCTCCCCAATGTCCTTTCAGATGATCGTATCAATGCGGTGCTGATTGGCCCGGGTCTGGGCCGGGATAGCAAGGCGATTGCGCGCTTGAACGAAAGCCTGTCGGAAAAAGATCGGTGGGTGATCGATGCTGACGCGTTGCATCTGTTGAAGCCTGGCATGTTGTGCGAAGACGGACAGGTTTTGCTGACGCCGCATGATGGCGAGTTGGAGGAGCTGTGCAAGAGCTTTGCAGTCGTTGCCGAAGGACGCAAATCGCGGGCTCAAGCGCTTGCCAGAGCGAGCGGGATGACCGTACTCGCCAAAGGTCCAAACACAATCATCGCTGCGCCGGATGGCCGGGTCACTTTGGCGCCGCCGGCTTCTAGCTGGCTATCCGCGGCGGGAACTGGCGATGTGCTCGCCGGAATTGCGGTAAGCCGGTTGGCAACGGGGCGTGATCCGTTCGATGCCGCCTGTGAAGCGGTGTGGCTGCATGGGGAGGCTGCATGGCTGTGCGGAGCCGCTTTCACCGCCGATGAGCTTGCTCACATGGTAGGCAATGCGATGAAGACCGCATCGTGAGCGAAGGCGCATCAATCATTCGGGTCGCGGCCAAAGGTGATGGGGTGACCGAAGACGGCCGCCACGTACCATTTTCCCTTCCAGGAGACGTGGTGGGCGTAGATGGTGAGCTGATCCGCGGACCACATCACATTGATCCTGCTTGTCGGCATTTTCGCGAATGCGGCGGATGCCAGCTTCAGCACGCAGATGATGCATCGTTGGGCCAATTTGTTCGTGATCGAGTATTCAATTCGGCGCAGGGCCAAGGCGTTGATGTTGGGCAAGAACTGCCGGTGCACCTTTCGCCGCCTCATGCGCGGCGGCGCGCGACATTGCATGTTTTGCGGAATAAGGGGCAGCTTGCGCTCGGTTTTAAAGAGGCAAAATCGCATAGGATTATCGATCTACAAGAATGCCCGGTGCTGGCCCCTGAATTGGCAAATTTGATCGATCCGATCCGCACATTTTTGCAAACCATCAAAATCAAACGTTCGGCCGACATCGCGCTGACTTTGTGCGATCAGGGTGTCGATTGCGGGTTCAAGCAGGTCGAATTGGATGGGCTGGAAATGATTGAGGCGGCGCTGGATTTTTCCCGCGAGCAAGGCCTAGCGCGGCTGTCAGTCGATGCCGGTTATGGACCAGATGTCGTTTGGGAACCGGAGCCAGTGACCGTGAATTTATCTGGCATAGCGGTGCAATTCCCATCCGGTTCATTCCTTCAAGCGACCTTGGATGCTGAAAACACGATGCTGCAAGATGCGAAAGATTGGCTGGAAGGTTCGGGCAATGTGGTCGATCTTTTTTCCGGTTTGGGTGCTTTTGCATTTGGACTGGCCAAAGGGCGCAAAACACTGGCGGTAGAGGCCGATCAGGCAGCTCATTTGGCGAGCAAATCGGCAGCTGATCGCACTGGCGGCAGGGTGTTTGCGATCCATCGCGATCTGTTCCGAAATCCACTCGATGCAAAGGAGCTCAACCGGTTTGACGCCGCATTGCTCGATCCGCCACGAGCAGGCGCGAGGCAGCAAATTGATCAACTGACGCAAAGCGATTTGCAAAGAATTGTTTATATCAGCTGCAACCCATCCAGCTGGGCAAGGGATGCTGCAAAATTGTGTGAAGCAGGGTTCAAACTCGCGAAATTGCGGCCCGTTGGCCAGTTTCGCTGGTCCACTCATGTTGAATTGGTCAGTTTGTTTGAGCGTTAAGCCCTAAGGGTGCTCAAAATTTGCTGGGTAAGCCATTCGCGCGCGTCGACGGTAATATAGGAATGATCGGCACCCTCGCAGCGCAAAATGCGTGGATCGGATGCATTCCATTTGCTCTCAAATATCTGAGCTGTGCGATCATCGCCCGCCAAAAGGATTTTTGCGTTCCCGCCAAATCGCATCAAACCGGATTCCATTTGTCCGGCCAAACTGCCGCTTGTCTGCTTCGGCGTGATTGCATTGCGCAAGCCGCGCATCAACCGGCGTAGATCAACTTCTCCGCGCAAGAGGCGCGCAATTTCAGCCGGGTTCTTGAGCTTATCTGCATAGCGGGCGCGAATGGCATCGCGGGGCAAATTCTCTGGGGAATCGTCTTCTTCGATCACCCATGGGTTTGAAAGAACCAACGATTTGAAGCCGGTTCCGCCGCTTAGCATCAGCGCGGAGGCGGCATCGCAATTGCCGAATGCCACGATCGAATCCAATTGCGGTGCGATTGCGCCAAACGCTTCGACTGCTGAACGGATATCGCCTGCGGAGCTTTTGAAGCCGCGATTTTCACCTTGGCTATCGCCAATGCCGCGCCGATCAAAACGGAACACTGGAAAGCCGGCTTTCGCAATGTTTGCTGCCAATTGCGCCTGATCTGAAAATGCGCCCGAGCGGATTTCATTGCCGCCGCTCACAATCAGCAATCCTGTTGTGCCCGGTGCAGTGTCCAGTGTTCCGGCGAGCTTTAACCGTCCGCACCCAAATTCAAGATGAAGCCGGCTCATCGAATGGACATTTCGGATTGGATAAGAAGCGCTAGTTTGCGCGATTGGTTGTCATCATCGGCGGGTTCAGCTCGAAGCCATAAGCCAGCGCCGCCTAGCCTATCCTGTTCAATCTCAATGCATTTCTCTCGCGCCTCAAACTTTGCAGTTTCCAGCTCTCGAAACAGGGTGCTGCCGATAGCCCAACCGGCCAATTCCAATCCGCCCACGCGGCCTTCTTCTGACAATTGCTCTGTCGTTTCCTCAATCCCATATTCGCGAGAGGCGATGATCCGCGCACGAAGCATATTGCGGAGCAGATTTGCGCCGGATTGCGGTGCATAGACAAAGCCGTTCGCGTTATCTGGCGCCAGCAACAGCGCGCCTGACCGTATGCCAAGGATATGGGTGGCCCCAAACTGAAGCTGAGCCGCTGATACGCTGCGCTGCCAATTGCTGAGCGATTGGCCTGCAAGCGGCGCCAAACTTTCATTCAGGCCTGCAAGATCGGGCAGGAAGGTGTCTTTTCCGCTTTCATCAAGCCGCCGCATCACCTCAATCGTGAACCGGCGAAGCGTGTTCGCTTCTTCAAACAATGGCGGAATTATCAGCAATCTTTCGCTGCGCCCGGAATCGAATTTGACCACCATTTCATCCGATGTCGATCCATCGGGGAGGGGGGCTGGCCAATTGCCGATCATTTTAGGGGTTAGCCTTCGATGACCTTGGTTTCGGCAAAAGTTAGCAGCCCGCCATAAGTTTCCAGCATTTCACCATCGATATCATCATCTTCAATGACGATATGCAGCCGGTCTTCCAATTCGGTCAGCAATCCTGCGACCGCCATCGAATCCAGCTCTGGCAAATGCCCAAACAGCCCGGTGTCGGCTGTGAATAGGTCAGTTTGGTCTGTATCAAGGCCCAAGACATCGGCAATAATCGACTTTAATTGCCGATCAACCTCGGTCCGGCTTTCGCCGAGATCCAATTTCTCGATGTCTTCTTCGCTGGCCGCTTTGGTGCTCATCTAACTCAACGTTCCCCATAAATTGGCAGGGTCTATGATTTCGGCGCTCGGCTTAGCTTCGCGATCTGGCATTCGCAAGCGGTTGCACAAGGCGTTTCAATTTGCGTTTGACGAGCGCAGGCCAGGCGCGGGGTTGTCGGGGATCAAGGCAATCGATCCGATAACGCGCCCGAGAGGCTTCCATCCAATCGGCTTTGTAGGGCTCGTCTCCCGTCCCGAAATCGATGAAATCCACCTTGTCTGCATCGATTACATGTTCAAACAGCGCCGCGCTCAACGTGGTTCCAGCAGAAAGCGGTTTGTGTGCTTCCAAATGGGCGAGTTTGTGAATGAACGCGGTGCCGTTTTCGACGGTCCAAAATTGCGCGGCGATCGGCTCTCCCTCGAAATAGGCGATCCCCAACCGCAATCGGCCAGCTTCGCTTTCTGCTCGGGCGAATTCTCGCAACATTTCGGGGTGATCTTCTTCAGGTTTCCAGCTTTTGGAGTAGATGTTTTCGTATTTACTCCAGATGTTTGAATCGAATTTCTGATGAATTTCGACCGTCACTTTATTGGCTTTGCGTTTAAGCGTTGTGCGCAATTGGCCAGGCCTATCACCCCAATATTGCGCGAAGGATCGCCCGCCAACGTCCAGAAAATGGTTGGTGTCGCATTCCTCAACAAAAACTTCCCACCCAGCGCCCGAAAATGCAGCGACCAATTGGTCACAGGAAAACTCTTCATTGGGGACCGGCTCCAAGCTCACGCGATGTCCGTTGGACCGCAATCCCTGCGCAATCCCTCGCAAGCACGCTTCGCCGCCATCTGCAGCGGAAGCGTTGCCGCGCCAAGTAAAGCTATACCAATTGCGCAGCGCGTGAATGTGGCCGCCGGTATTGGTTAGGGCGAGCGCGGCGAAAGAGCCGTTCGCATCGCGCGCCACCGCGATAAAAGGCTTCACCCCGGTATTTTCGATCAAGGCAAACCAATCGGGCCGTTCAAAAGGCGATCGTGCATCATCACGTTCGACCGGATGACACAGCTCCCGCAAGGCGTTAACGCTGTCGTGATACCTCACTTCGATCACTTCAGTGGTGCTCCCGAAATACCATGCAACAATCTCATGGATGCTGATGCTACCTGATCCAGACCCAAACCCTAAGCCGCTTGATCATATTGCCGAGCGCGGACGATTGCTCGATTGCGAGGATAGCCCGGCTTTGGTCCTGCGCAAGGAAACGCTTAGCCACAATGAGTTAAGACGGCGTGTTGCGTTGCTATCGGGATGGTTGGCGCGCGAATTGCCGCACAAGGGCGCGCGGGTAGCGTCATGGGCGGCTAAAGGGGAGCTGACATGCCTATTGCCCTTGGCTGCGGCGCGGGCAGGCATGGTCCATGTTCCGATCAATCCATTGCTTAAACGTGCGCAGGCCGCGTATATCCTATCCGATAGCGATGCGAGCCTCTTGATTGCTAATTCGGCGCGGCTTGCCGCATTGGAAACAGGTGATGTGTCTGATGATTGCCGATTGATAGAGGAAAGCGAGTGCTTGGAAGCAGCTTCGCAGCTAAATCAATCGCTTGATCCATCAACTTGCGATCCGAATGAACTGACCGCAATCCTTTATACCAGCGGCTCCACCGGACGTCCGAAAGGGGTGATGCTGTCTCATGCAAATCTTTGGCTGGGCGCGGTCAGCGTGGCACATTATCTGAAAATGGCGGATGATGATGTGACACTTGCGGCGCTGCCGCTGTCATTCGATTATGGCCAAAACCAATTGCTATCGACATGGTTTGCTGGCGGCTGCGTGGTCCCGATTGATTATCTGTTCGCCCGTGATCTGGTGAAAGCTTGCGCAAAGCACAATGTGACGACGCTGGCGGCGGTGCCGCCATTGTGGGTGCAGCTAACGGAAACGGACTGGCCCGAAGAGGCAACAACATCGATACGGCGAATGACCAATAGCGGCGGCGCGCTCACCGCGGATTTGGTTCAGGATTTGCGCGGAATTTTCGCGCATGCCGATCTGTATCCAATGTATGGCCTGACGGAGGCCTTCCGTTCGACCTATCTTGATCCAGATTTGGTGGATGATCATCCCACATCGATGGGCAAAGCCATTCCGTTTGCCGAAATACTAGTGATTACAGATGATGGCGGCTTGGCTAAGCCGAACGAGGAAGGGGAGCTGGTGCATTGCGGCCCGCTGGTCGCGCAAGGATACTGGAATGATCCGGAACGCACAAAGGAACGTTTCAAACCAGCGCCGGTCCAGTCTTCCTTCGGCGGAACCGCCGTTTGGTCGGGTGATCGAGTGCGCCGCGATGATGATGGATTGTTGTATTTTGTCGGCCGGCGCGATGCGATGATTAAAAGTTCGGGCAACCGGATCAGCCCGTTGGAAATCGAAGAGGCTGCGCTCGCTACAGGGAATGTTAGCGAAGCTGTGGCATTAGGAATTCCAGACGAACGTCTTGGACACGCCGTCCACCTTGTGGTGCGCGGTACAGTGAATGAGGAAGAGCGGCATGAATTCGCGCGAGACATTGCCCGGCAATTGCCAAATTTCATGCAGCCGCGTGAAATCCATTGGCGTGACGCCTTGCCGCTTAACCCTAATGGCAAGGTTGATAGATCCGCCCTGCTGCGGGAGCTAAGTGCATGAAAACCAAGCAGCTTGGACCAATTCCTGCCGGTTTTGAGGCGATCAACGGCGAGTTGGACATTGGCGGTAAATCGGCGAGCGAAATGGTTGAGTTGAGCGGAAAAACCCCGCTTTTCGTGTATTCGCGCGCGCATCTGGACAATCGAATTGCGGCGCTGAGAGCAGTATTGCCCAGCCGCATAGGCATCAATTACGCGATCAAGGCCAATCCGCATCCAGACATTATCAATCATATGGCTGGCCTGGTTGATGGGTTCGATATTGCATCTGCAGGAGAGCTTGAGCTTGTTCGCGAGCAAGGTTTTGATTTTGCCAAGGTCAGTTTTGCTGGGCCGGGGAAACGCGATGAAGAGTTGGATGCCGCGATTTGCGCGGGTGTGACGCTGAATTGCGAGTCCGAAGGCGAGGCGCACCGAATTTTGACGATCGCGGAGATGATCGGAACACAGCCACGGATCGCCATCAGAGTGAATCCTGAATTTGAACTGCGTGGATCGGGCATGAAGATGGGCGGCGGGCCCAAGCCATTTGGAATCGATGCCGATAGGGTGCCCGCGCTCGCGAACGTAATTATTGAAGCCGGTGCTGAATGGCGCGGCCTCCACATCTTCACCGGAAGCCAAGCTTTAAGTTCAGACGCGATTATAGAAGCGCAGAGTAATGTGTTGGAATTGGCATCAAAACTGGCGGATCAAATCGGCGGAGAGATTCCCAAATTGAATTTGGGCGGTGGGTTTGGCATCCCTTATTTCCCCGGTGATGAGCCGCTTGATCTAGCCCCCATTGGACAGGCTCTTGGCACAGCGGTTGAATACCTACCTGAAAATCTCGCGCAAACAGAGCTGTGCCTTGAATTGGGGCGTTTCCTGGTGGGTGAGGCGGGCGTCTATTTAACCCGGATTGTCGATCGAAAAGTTAGCCACGGCACAACCTACCTGGTCACCGATGGTGGTTTGCACCATCAACTTGCTGCGTCCGGAAATTTTGGCACCGTCGTCCGGCGAAATTACCCTGTGGCCATCGCGTCCAAATTTGATGCGCCCGCTGATGATGTTGTGAATGTGGTCGGCTGCCTGTGCACGCCGCTTGATCGATTGGCTGATAACGCCGCTCTACCGCATGCAGATGTGGGAGATATCGTCGCCGTATTTTGCGCGGGTGCATATGGCGCAACAGCAAGCCCGGCGGCGTTTTTGGGCCACGGGCCGGCCGCAGAATTGTTGGTCTAAGGCAAAATAGCCGTAAATCCGGCGCATTAGGCTTTGCTAGATGGCTGTCCCGAAACGGGATAGTGCGTCAACTCACGCATCATTCCTAACATTATATTCACCAATTTAGTCGAGGAAGGCCGGGTCATTCGCGCACCCGGTGCGTCAGGTAGCTCCTGACGTCGAAGCCGAGTTCGTTGACCCAGGTCAAGGATACGTATCGATGCTTAGTTCGCTTTCCGTTACCCGCTTTGTGGGATCTGCCGTCGCTTTGTTGCTCATCACCGGTTGTGGTGGAGCAGGGCAAGAATTGCCGCCCGCTTCATTCGCCACGGCGGAAGAGGGCCCAAGCGAGGAATATGTAATTGGTCCGCTCGACCAGATTACGATTCACGTTTGGCGCAATCCAGAGCTTAGTGCGGAGGAAATTCAGGTGCGTCCCGATGGGCGGATCACTATTCCGCTGGTGCGAGATCTTCCAGCAGTCGGCAAAACGGCGACCGAACTTCAAGATGATATCCGTGATCAGCTGGCGCAATATATTGAGCAACCGATTGTCTCTGTAATCGTCAACGAATTTTCGGGCACGTTCAATCAACAGATCCGAATTGTGGGTTCAACCGAACAGCCCGCTTCGCTGCCTTATCGCGCAAACATGACAGTCCTCGATGCGATGATCGCAGTTGGCGGGCTGAGTGAATTTGCAGCTGGCAACAAAGCGAAACTGATCCGTCTCGATCGCGAGTCCGGTGAACAAGTTGAATATCGTCTGCGGCTGAAAGACCTTCTTAAGAAGGGCGATAGCGGCGCCAATGTCACGCTGATGCCGGGTGATGTGATCATCATCCCTGAAAGCACCTTCTAAGGAACGCTGCCGCTCATGAGCGAGATATTCGAAGAACTGCGCGCAGCGCTTTATTCGGTATGGCACCGAAAATGGCTGGCACTCGCCATTGCCTGGGGCGTGTGTCTGCTGGGCTGGCTGATCGTGGCTATGGTTCCCAATTCCTATGAAGCACGCGCGCGCATCTATGTTGATGTCGATGATGTTCTGTCCGAACAATTGGGCATTGCGGGCGACGGCAAGCAAGAGATCACGCGGGTTCGCCAGACATTGGCGAGCGCGATCAACCTTGAAAAGGTCGTCACCTCAACCCGATTGGGTGAAGAGCTGACAGAGCGCGCCCAAGTGGAGGCCGCGATTGAAGACCTGAGCGAGAACGTGACGGTCAAAAGCGAGCAGGACAACCTCTTCGAAATCACAGCCACTGTTGGCAAAGGCGATTTGTCCGATGCCGAAAATGCCGTGCTGGCGCGCGATGTGGTTCAGCGTTTGATCGATATCTTTCGCGAAGAGCATATTGCCGGCAGCCGGGTCGAGGTTTCCGATGCGATTGCCTCTCTCGATCAGCAGCTGGAAGAGCGCAAGGGAGAGCTTGAAGCGGCGGAACAGCGCCGCTTGGCTTTTGAGGCGCAATATCCCGAATTGATCGGCGGCTCGGATACGCTCGCGACCAAAATCCAACAATCGCGCACTGAACTGCGCGGTGTTGATGCAGATCTTGCGGCCGCTGAAAGCGCGCTGGCGGCAATCAATGGTCAGCTTTCTGGCACCGCTCGCACTATCGCTACGCCGGGCTCTGGTGGCCCCCGCGCTGCTCTATCACAGGCTCAAGCTCAATTGGCTGAACTGCGTTCGCGCGGATTGACCGACCAGCATCCCGATGTTGTTTCGACCCGGAGGCAGGTTGAACTGCTCGGGCAGCAAGTCGCTGCGGAAGGTCCAAACACCGAAAGCGGCACACCAAATCCGGCTTATACCTCCTTGATTTCCATTCGCGCTGATCGTCAGGCCAATGTTGAAGCTTTGCACGCGCGCCGTGCAGCTTTGCAATCTGATATTGCATCCTTGCTAGGCAGTCAGGCATCTGAACCGGAAGTCGCGGCGGAAGCAAACCGGATTAGCCGGGATTATGATGTCCTGAGCCAGAATTATGAGAAATTGCTGCAAGACCGCGAGGCGATCCGCACGCGCGGAGATGTTCAGGATGAGCGCAGTCAGTTCAAATTTGAGCTGACCGATCCGCCAGTCGTCCCGCAAGCTCCAGCAGCGCCAAATCGTCCGCTGTTGCTGCTCGGTGTGTTGTTCGTTGGGTTGGCTGCGGGAGCTGGCGTGGCGTACGCTCTTGGGCATTTGCGCTCTACCTTTGCGACTCCGGGCAAACTTGGGCGTTCGCTCGATCTGCCCGTTATCGGTTCAATCTCGATGACTGTATCGGATGCCGCGCGCAGACTTCGCGCCAAGCGTTTCAAGCAGTTTGCCGGAGCGACAGCAGGGCTGTTCGCTGTGTTCGTAGTTTTGCTGGCGATCGAATTCGTTTCGGTCAGCACGGTTGTTTGAGGGGATTGAGATGACCGAGCAAAGCAAAATTACACGGGACGACGCGGTTGCTGCAAAAGATGGTGCATCTTTGTTTGAGCGCGCCAGCGGTGCCTTTGGCTTCGATGCGCTGACTTCGGCCAGTGTCCCTCAAAACCTTCCAGAGGTCGAAAAGCGTGTGCGCAAAGAGGCGCCGAAACGCGATTTTGCACCTCAACCGGATGCTCCGATACAGCCTTCGGCCGCGCACAGCGTACCACGCGCGCCTGCCGAGCAAGCAGTGCGGATCGATGGATGGCAGAAACAGGCGATTGATCGTGAGCAATTGAAAGAATCTGGGTTGATTATTCCAGAGGCCGGGGTCACCGGTCTGCTCGAAGAATTCCGCATTGTGAAACGCGAATTGCTGGCCGATGCCCGTGCCGGCAAAACTGCAAAATCGCGCCGCATTCAGGTGTGCTCGCCTCATCCGAGTGAGGGTAAAACCTATTGCGCGCTCAATTTGGCAATTGCCCTTGCGGCAGAGCGCGATCTTGAAGTGCTTTTGGTTGATGCAGACGTGGTGAAGCCCAAAATTGCGCAGCGTCTAGGTTTAGACGTTGAGCTGGGTTTGATGGACGCGCTCGCTGACCCGCAAATTCAGCCCGAAAAATTGGTGATCGAAACCGATATCGACAATTTGTTTGTCCTGCCTGCGGGAACTCAAACAGCACGGGCCGCAGAATATCTGGCGAGCGTGCGCACAGGCGAGGTCTTAGAACGGCTGACGTTAGGCGCGCCGAAACGGATTGTAATCTTCGACACTCCGCCAGCATTGGCCGCATCGGCCGCCGCCGAACTTGCATCATATGTTGGACAATCGGTGTTGGTCGCCCGCGCGGATGAAACCAGCCGCGCCGCCTTGGAAGACGCACAACAATTACTCTCAGCCTGCAGCGACATCAAATTGCTGCTCAACGCTGTTCAATTCAGCCCGTCGGGACGCCAATTCGGCGCCTATGGCGAGCAGGAGGAATGACCATGGTACGTATAATCAGAACAAGTCTGTTGATCGGAGTGGCCGCCATTATCGCCGCGGCTCCGGCGCACGCCCAGGATCAAGGCGGATCGTCCGCTCAGGGTTCAGGCCCAAGCGTGACTGTGCAGCCTTATATCGAAGTGTCGCAGATACTGTCTGCGGAACTGCGCCCAGGCGATGATGTTTTGACATACACCCAGGTTGCAGCAGGCGTAGATGTCGCCGCGATCGGGCGTAACAATGGTGCCACTGTCTCTGTCCGTTATGAACGGAACATTGGATATGGCGCGTCTGACGATATCGATTCAGACACTTTGAGCGGGATCGCTCGGGGTTATTTGTCGATTGTCCCACGCGCAGTGACGCTGGAAGCTGGCGCTTTGGCCAGCCGGTCCCGGATCGATCCAGGCGGCGGTGCAACCAGCAATCCCTTGGTCGCGGACAATTCCGAAAGCCAAATTTACAGCGGGTTTATCGGCCCGAACGTCGCGACCCGCGTTGGTGTGCTTGATGTCACCGGTGTTGCCCGCGTTGGATACACTCGGATCGAAGCGCCAGACGCGATTGTTACGCCAGCTGGGACCGTCGCCGATGTGTTTGATGAAAGTGTGACTTACAACACGGAATTGCGGGTTGGCACACAGCCCGGTGAATTGCTGCCTGTTGGCATCGGATTGGGCGGGGGCTTCTTCCAAGAAGATATCTCCACCCTGGATCAGCGTGTGCGCGATGCGCATATCCGCGGCGATGTGACAGTGCCAGTGACGTCGGCTTTGGCTTTCGTTGGCGGCATTGGCTATGAAGATGTTGAAATCTCCAGCCGGGATGCTGTTCGCGATATCAACGGAGATCCCGTTATCGGGGCAGATGGACGTCTTGTAACAGATGGTTCTTCGCCGCGTACTTTGGCATTCGATGTCGATGGTCTCATTTGGGATGTGGGTGTGCTTTGGCGGCCCAGCAGCCGAACTTCATTGTCGGCTACGGTTGGTGAACGTTTTGATTCAACAACTTATTATGGGTCATTCACATTCGTTCCAAACAGCCGCAGCCAATTGAATATCTCTGCCTATGATGGCGTGAGCGGTTTTGGTGGTGTCTTGAACAATTCACTGTCTGGCCTCCCAACCGAATTTGACGCCTTGCGTAATTCGTTGACCGGTGATTTCGCCGGCTGCGTTGGCGGAGACAACGGGGCAAGCTGCGTAACCGCATTGGGCTCTGTTCGTTCGGCTGCGTTTCGCGGTCGCGGCGTTCAAGCCAGCTATCAGCGCCGGATTGGCCAATTTAATGCAGCGATTGCTGCTGGATATGATCGCAGACGCTTTATCGCAGCTGCTGGAACCGCATTGGCTCCAGCTGATGGCATCCTAGACGAGAATTACTTCCTCGTCGGATCGCTTGATCGCAATGTTGGCCAAAGCGGCAATCTGTCGACCACCGCCTATGCCAACTTCTTCCAAAGCGGCAGCGCAGATGGAACAGGCGATGTGAACGCATACGGGGCTTCGGCAGCGTATACCCGTTCAATCGGCAGTCGATTGAGCGCCCGCGCGGCAATCGCGGTTGATTACTTCGATACGGACTTCTCAGCCGATGATATCGCATTCGCAACCGCGCTGCTCGGCCTGCGCTACGACTTCTGATCAAGAACGGTAATAAAGCAATGTACGAACAATATTATGGTTTCAGCGGGCGTCCGTTCCAACTTACGCCTGATCCTGCATTCTATTTTATGAGCGCCAGCCACAGCAAAGCGCTTTCATATCTGGGTTATGGGATGAACCAAGGTGAAGGCTTTATCGTCATCACGGGTGAGGTGGGCGCCGGCAAATCGACCCTAGTGGCGCATTTGATGGAAAAGGTGGATCGCTCCGCTTTGACCGTGGCTCAAGTGGTTACCAGCGCACTGGACGGCGAAGAATTGGTGCATGTTGTTGCGCAGAATTTTGGTTTGGACGTCGACGGGCACGACAAAGCAAGCGCGCTTGGCGCGATCGAAGCGTTTCTGCAGGATGAGGCACGCGCCGGACGGCGTTGCCTATTGGTCGTCGATGAATGCCAGAACCTGGATGTGAGTGCATTGGAAGAGTTGAGAATGCTCTCCAACTTTCAGCTTGGCTCTCACCCATTGTTGCAGGGCCTATTGCTAGGTCAGCCAGAATTCCGCGAAACGGTTGCGCATCATCCAGATCTGGATCAACTGCGTCAGCGGATCATCGCCTCGCATCATCTTGATGCGCTGGATGAGGATGAACTGGATGCCTATATCACGCACCGGCTCGAACATGTGGGCTGGGAAAACACTCCCCGCCTGAGCAAGGAATTGCTCACGCAGATTTATGAGAAGACTGACGGAATCCCGCGTCGGGTCAATCAGGTTATGAACCGGATGCTGTTGCTGGGTGCTGTTGAAGAGAGTGATGAGCTGACCAGCGAAATGCTCACATCAGTTTGTGAAGAGATGATGGTCGACACCGCAAAAGGTGCGCGTCACACCACGGCCAATTTCACAATGCCGATTGCCGATGAAATCGCCGGTTCATCCACGAATTCATCAGACGGTCTACCTGCAATCCAAGTCGCTGAAATGCTTGCTGAACGCGATGCACGCACCGCCGAACTCGAAGCGGCAATTGGCGATTTGCAGACGCTTAGCGCGCCGATTGCCGGTGAAACGGACGGCGAAGTTAAGGCCGCGATCGAGCGGATTGAAGGGCGATTGGACGAACAAGAGCAATCATTCCGCCATGTCGTTGGCATGTTGATCGAATGGCTTGAGGACGATTCTTCGCGCGAGGCTGCTTAATGGACGCAGCGCCAATCAAACTGCCTGTCGTCAACGGATTGTCGGTGGATGTGGAAGACTGGTTTCAAGTTGGCGCGTTCGAGAACGTAATCGAGCGAGACGACTGGGACAGCATAAAGACGCGTGTCGAAGACAATGTCTATCGAATCTTGGACCTATTTGATGAAGCCGATGTGCGGGCGACCTTTTTCACTCTTGGTTGGGTGGCGAAACGTCATCCCAATATGATCAGACGCATTGCCGATGCGGGCCACGAAGTGGCGAGCCACGGATATGACCACGCGCGTGTCTTTAACTTTGAGCGCAAGGAATTTGCCGCCGACATCAAATTGGCACGCGAAATCATTCAAGATTGTAGCGGAGCCGAGGTAACCGGATACCGGGCACCAAGTTTCTCCATCGATCAAAGAACCCCGTGGGCATTCAAGGAATTGGCTGAGCAGGGTTATGCCTACTCATCCAGCGTCGCCCCAATTTCGCATGATCATTATGGCTGGCCAGAGGCCCCGCGTTTTGCGTTTAAGCCGCTGCCATGGTCAGATTTGATTGAACTGCCGGTTACGACCGCAATTCTCGGCGGCCGCCGTGTCGCCGCGGGCGGTGGCGGCTTTTTCAGAGTGCTCCCATACGCGTTTTCGCGCTGGGCAATCCGTCAGGTAAATCGCCGTGAGGACCGCCCTGCGATATTCTATTTCCATCCGTGGGAGATCGATCCTGAACAACCGCGCATCGGAAATGCACCGATAAAATCGCGCCTGCGTCATTACACAAACTTGGACAAGATGGCCGCGAAATTGCGTGATCTTGTACATGAATTCCGGTGGGGTCGGATGGATATGTTGGCCCATCGTCAGGCAGCGCTGGCCAAGGATTTGGTCGGATGACTGCACCGATAAAAATGGCTGAAACTGTCACGCGGGTTGATTTCTCGGATCGCAAGCAGACCGGCCGGATTGAAAGCTTTTTGGTTGGGCAGGGCGCTAGCCTGTTTCACACGCCCGCATGGCTGCGCGCGGTGGAATCCGGAACCGGGCAAAGGGCGTGCGGTTTGATCGCGGAAAAGATGGGCACCATCATTGGTTGGCTGCCTTTGACCGAGGTGCGTTCTCCTTTGTTTGGCAAAGCGCTTGTTTCCAGCGGATTTGGCGTGGGCGGAGGCATCATCGCCGAAACAGACACCGCGGTGGAAGCTCTTGGCCAAGCGGCAGCAGGTTTCGTACAGGATTTGGGTTTTTCCGGTGTCGAATTGCGCGGCGGGAAAATTCCAGCCGGTTGGGACAGCTGGAATAATCGCCATGTTGGCTTTACTCGAGAGCTTGCAAGCGATGATGAAGCGGAATTGCAATCGATCCCGCGCAAGGCTCGGGCCGAAGTACGAAAGGGTCTGAAAAACGATTTGACCGTGCGGATTGGACGATCAAACGATGATCGCAAGGCGCATTATGCAGTTTACAGTGAAAGCGTGCGCAATTTGGGGACGCCCGTTTTTCCCAAAAAACTGTTCAACGCGATGCTCGATGCACTGCCTGAAAGCAGCGACATTCTGACAGTGTTTGCCGGCGGAAAACCGATCTCAAGCGTCCTTTCTTTCTATCACAATGGTGCGGTCTTGCCGTATTGGGGCGGCGGGGTTTTTGCCGCGCGCAATGCCCGCGCAAACGAGCTGATGTATTACAAATTGATGCTCCATGCGCGCGAACAAGGCATGGACAGTTTTGACTTTGGTCGCTCCAAAACAGGGAGCGGGCCCTACAAATTCAAGAAAAATTGGGGCTTTGATCCTAAGCCGCTGTGTTATAGCAAGTGGACGGCCCCGGGTGAGCAATCGCGCGATATCGATCCAACATCCGATGGCTATTCGCGCAAGATTGAACTGTGGAAGAAGCTGCCATTGCCGGTCGCGAACCTTGTTGGTCCGTGGATCGCACGTGGACTGGCGTGATCGATAGCTGGCCATGGCGGAGATCTTATTCTTAGCTCATCGCGTTCCATTTCCGCCCAATCGCGGAGACAAAATTCGCGCACACCACATCCTGGCAAAGCTCGCGACTTTGGGTCCGGTGCATGTTGGATGTTTTGCCGAGGATGAAAAGGATCGCGTATGTGAGAGTGATCTTGCAGCCGCGGCGAAATCACATTGCCTGGTCGATCGCCGCAAACCTTTGGCGTTAGCGGGCGTGGAAGCGGTCCTAAGCCATAAACCGGTCAGCCTCACAGCGTTTCATAGCAATCGGCTTGAAAGCTGGGTTAAGCAGACGCTCGCTGCCAATCCTATCGATACGATTTTCGTTTTTTCGGGGCAGATGGGGCAATACATTCCCGCTGATTTCCGGGGCCGCGTCATCGTAGATCTATGCGATGTCGATTCCGCCAAATTTGAAAGCTATGCCGAGGCGGGTGAGCGCGTTTGGTTGAACGCGCGCGAAGGTCGTTTGCTGGCACGTGAAGAGGAACGGTTGGGCCGCCGCAGTGATGCTGCAATCTTGATCAGCGAAAACGAGGCGGAACTTTATCAAAGCCGCTTGCAAAAGCCCGACGGCATTACAGTTCAGGCCGTGGGCAACGGCATTGATGCGCAGTTTTTTGATCCCAAAAAAGCACAGCCGCACCACGCATTGAGCGAACAGATAGGCCCGCATTTCGTCTATACCGGACAGATGGATTATTTGCCGAATGTACAGGCGGCTGCTTGGATAATTGAGGCATTCCTGCCTGCCATCCGAACGAAATTTCCAGATGCGGAATTTCATGTCGTCGGACGCAACCCGGCGGCGCAATTGCTAAAGCAGAAAGATAGGCCGGGCGTCACGATCTGGGGCGAGGTGGCCGACGTTCGCCCATTTCTTACCGGAGCGGACATGGTGCTGGCGCCGCTGACAATTGCGCGCGGAGTGCAGAACAAGGTTTTGGAAGCGATGGCGATGGCGCGTCCGGTTATGTTGACCACCCAGGCTGCGACAGGAATTTCGGCGGAAGATGGCACCGATTGGATGATCGCCCGCGCCCATGCAGAAGAGATGTGTAAGCGCGCTGCCGCCGCCTTTGAAAACACAGAATTGCTGGATTCTATGTGCCAGTCGGCCCGTCAATTTGTGCTCAATCATCACGATTGGGACGCTGTGTTGCAACCGCTCGAAACCTTAGTGCAGCCCATGCTTCAACCCTCAAATCAAGCAATGGGACAACGACCGTTGGAGGCCGCCCATGGGAGCTGAGCAACCAATTTCAGACTGGCGGCGCGAAGGCATTGCATCAAATATTCCGATGTCCTGGAAACAACCGTTTGCAGTTGCGCTACTTTCAATCGCTGCAATGTTCATCATCGCGCATCAGGAATGGCGCGAGATGCTTCACCAATGGTGGAACATCGACACCTATAATCATATTCTGTTGGTCCCGCTAATCATCGCATGGCTTGTGTGGAACAAGCGCGCTGAGCTGGCCAAACTCAATGCACAAGGATGGAAACCCGGCATCGCTCTGTTTGCGCTTGCGATGGCTGTTTGGATGATCGGCAAGGCCAGTGATATCAATTTGCTGGCTCATGCCGGGGCTGTCGGCGCCCTGCAGGCAGCAATCATTGCCATTCTGGGCCCGCGCATCACCATGCTGTTATTGCTGCCGATTGGCATGATGGCATTTCTGGTGCCATTTGGCGATGAAATCATTCCGCCTTTGCAATCCATTACCGCCCAAATCGCCATTTTCCTGACCGAAGTCAGCGGCGTTCCGGCGGTGATTGATGGCATCTATATCGATACACCGGTTGGCTTGTTCATCGTGGCTGAGGCATGCTCAGGCGTGAAATTCCTGATCGCTATGGTGACTTTGGCCGTGCTCATTTGCTTCACGCAATTTGAAAGCTGGACACGGCGAGCAATCTTCTTGGCGGCATCGATAATCATTCCCATTCTGGCAAATGGCGTGCGCGCATGGGGCACAATCTATATTGCGCAAAGCCAAGGCGTGGAATTTGCAGCGGGTTTTGACCACATATTCTACGGTTGGATCTTCTTTGCGATTGTTGTTGGCGTTATCCTTGCCGGGGCGTGGCGTTATTTTGAGCGCGAGCCTGAGGATGAAGGCTATGTCGCGGCGGATCTTTCCAAGATGGATTGGCTCAATCGGATTTCGCGGCATTCGGCGAGCAACATTGCGATATTGATTGGGATAGTGCTGGTGTTGATGGTCGCCGGAGTTTGGGCCGCAATTGTGGCCCCCGTCGCAATCGGCTAGCGCAGCCAAAGCTTATGTGCGGAATTGCCGGAATCATTCATACAGAAACGCCGAAGCCGGTCGATCCCGCGCGGGTTGAGCGGATGTGCGCCGCACTGGCGCATCGCGGCCCGGATGGTTCGGGTGTTTGGACGGCGCAGGGAATTGGGCTGGGACATCGCCGTTTGTCTGTGATCGATCTGGAAGGTTCACCCCAACCAATGCAATCCGCCGATGGGCGGGCGATCATCAGCTTCAATGGCGAGATTTACAATTTCCGCGAATTGCGGCGCGAACTTGAAGATCAAGGTGCCAAATTCAGGACCAATGGCGATACCGAAGTTATCTTGGCAGCGTGGCAGCGCTGGGGCCCAGATTGCTTAAAACGTCTCGATGGGATGTTCGTGTTCGCGATCTACGATCTTGATGCGCGAACTCTGTTCCTTGCGCGTGATCGGTTAGGTGTGAAGCCGCTTTATCTCGCGCCATTAAGCGATGGCAGCTTGGCGTTCGCGTCTGAGCTGAAGGGCTTGCTCGCGCACCCGCTACTTCGGCGGCGTTTAAACCCCCAAGCTCTCGATGAATATATGACCTGGGGTTATGTTCCGGATACGCTTTCCATCCTCAACGGGGTTGAAAAACTCCCGGCCGGGCATTTTCTTCTGATTGAAACGGGCAAGGGCAAAGCTGCACCGCAAAAATGGTGGGATATCAGTTTTGAAGAGCGCGCACGCGGCTCTGAAGCTGATTTGTCAGCGCAATTGGTCCATTTGCTGCGCGATGCGGTCGGTTCGCGAATGGTTTCAGATGTCCCCTTGGGTGCCTTTCTGTCAGGCGGAGTGGATTCCTCCAGCGTGGTTGCCTTGATGAGCGAAATCAGCGCCGATCCGGTTAAGACTTGCTCGATAGGTTTTGATGTCAGTGCTTTGGATGAAACCAGCTACGCTCAAAAAATCGCTGACCAGTTTGGGACCGATCACGAAGCTCGCACAGTCGCGCAAGATGATTTCCAAGAGATCGATCGGCTCGTTGAAATGTTTGATGAACCATTTGCCGATGCCTCTGCATTGCCAACCTGGCGCGTCTGCCAATTGGCGCGGGAAAAGGTAACCGTGGCGCTTTCTGGCGACGGTGCAGACGAGGCTTTTGCGGGATATCGCCGGCAAGTGTTCCATCATCATGAGGGACGTGCACGAGCCATTTTGCCTGCAGGAATGCGAAAACCCATTTTCGGCACGCTGGGCAAGTTATGGCCCAAAGCGGATTGGGCTCCGCGTCCGTTCCGCGCCAAATCAACGTTGCTGGCTTTGGCGGCGAGCGGCGAAGAAGGCTATGCAAGCGGTCTATCCATCGCCACAGCGGCGCAAAGATCGCAGTTATATGGCGCAGGTTTCTCAGCCGAATTGGGCGGGTATCGCGCAGAAGACAGCGTGATCAAACTGATGCAATCTGCACCTGCGCGGAGCGGGTTGGACCGGGCGCAATATTGCGATCTGAAATTTTGGTTGCCAGGAGACATCCTGACCAAAGTTGACCGGACCAGCATGGCAGTGAGCTTGGAAGCGCGTGAGCCCTTGCTCGATCACCGCTTGATAGAATTTGCTGCGCGACTTCCCGAACGAATGAGAGTTCGCGGCACCACGGGCAAGTTTCTGCTCAAGAAATCGATGGAACGATATCTGCCCGAGGATATCCTCTATCGGCAGAAACAGGGGTTTGTGACTCCGATCGCGCAATGGCTGCGCGGGCCGTTATCCGGGGCGGCGCGGGCGATCGCGCAAAGCTCTACATTGATCCAATCTGGCTGGTTCGATCGTGAGAGGCTGACGCAGCTTGCGGAGGCACATATCGCGGGCAGATCGGACAATTCACGAGTTTTATGGCAATTGATGATGCTTGAAAAATCTATCCACCGTTTGGGTGTGAACGAGCAATAGGCGTCGGAATTCGCACCGTTATTTACCAAATGGTGCCCCGAATTGAGACTCTATATTGGGTTTTTGCTGAATTTTGTATTTGCATTGCGAGTCCGCTGTCGCGTAGATTTCCTGAAATTGAAGCAGACGGGTCGCTCAATTGCGTGAGCTATTCGCATTTTTTGCTTCGATTTGTGGTCGATGTGGAGCCGAATTGGATGGATAGCGGCGTTAACAGAGCAATTCCTCTGACGAGCGACGAAGACATCTTCGTCGAAAGCGCTCTGCACTCTAGTATTTCTCAAGAACTTTTTCAGTTGAAAGAGCTGGATGTTCTTTATGACGATGCTGCGCAAGCGCTGTGGACTTTTATGAGTCCCGCAGGCCGGCCCAGTTTCACCCCCGCATTGCTCGATGATTTTGACACTTGGCAACGGCTGATTGCATCAGACTTTGGTCCCGAAGATGTACCCCTTCGGTATTTGGTTTTGGGCAGCCGATCGCCAGATGTATTTTGCTTTGGTGGTGATTTGCAGCTGTTCCAGCGGCTCATCCGTGACGGTGATCGTGATGCGCTGGTTGGTTATGGTCATCGCTGCTGCGCCATTCTCGATCGCAATTTGCGCTCACTCGATATTCCGATGCTCACTATCGGCCTGGTCCAAGGTTCTGCGCTTGGCGGCGGGTTTGAAGCATTGTTGTCTTTCGATTATATTGTTGCAGAACGGAATGCGACATTTGGTCTGCCTGAAGTGATGTTTGGCCTGTTCCCAGGGATGGGCGCTCATGCGTTCTTGTCCCGCAAATTGGGCAGCGCAATGGCCGAACGGATTATCGTTTCGAACGAGACCTATACCGCTGAACAAATGTACGAAATGGGGATTGTGCATGCGCTTGCTGAGCCGGGTGATGGGGTGAACGCAACGCGAGACTTCATCAAGAAATCTGATCGCCGGCATGCGGGTCTGCTCGGTTCGCGAAGAGCGACAAAGGAAGTCTGGCAGCTCAAACTTGCAGAGCTCAACCGGATTACGGAAATGTGGGCTGACACCGCGCTGCAATTGCGCGAACAAGATTTGAAAGTGATGAACCGGCTAGCGACTGCTCAAGCGCGATTGGCCGAGCGAATTTCGGCGGTTTAACCCATCGAAACAGTTTAATTCATGTCGTCATTGCCGTGTCCTAGCGCAAGGTATTCGGCGCTTTGCATTTCTTGCAGACGGCTAGCTGTGCGTTCAAATTCAAAGCTTCCATCACCTGCAACATACAATTTGTCAGGTGCGCTTGCGGCGGTCGCGAACAGCTTCACTTTGTGTTCGTACAGTGCATCAATCAGAGTGACGAAACGGGCCGCTTCGTTGCGATTGTCAGGCCCCATTTGCGGGATGCCGACAAGGATAATTGTGTGGAAATTTTGGGCGATGGCCAAATAATCGGGCGCTCCGCGGGCTTCAACACATAATCGCTTGAAGCTAAAAACAGCAAGACCTTTCAATGCCTTAGGGACATGGAGTGTTCGCTTTTTGCTCACCTCCAACTCTAATGATGGAACGTGTTCAGCATCCTCTGGGGCAAAATCAGTGAGCCGGAAAAATGCCTCGCGCACCTTTTCGGTCGCGGCATCGCCCAGCGGCGTGTGCCAGGTCGTCAATCCGGTGATCCGATCCAACCGATAATCTGTTGGACCGTTTAAGTTTAAAACCCCCATTTGCGTATGTATTAAGTCAACAAAAGGCAGGAAATGCTCACGATTGAGCCCATCTTTATAAAGGTCCGTTGGCGGCCGGTTTGAAGTGGTGACGATCGTGACATTTTGGATCGTAATAAGCTGCGCAAACAAGCGGCTCATAATCATCGCATCGGCCGAATTGTTGACCACCATTTCGTCAAACGCGAGGCAACGAATTCCGTTTGCCAATTGCTCTGCAACGATCGGAATTGGATCGCCTTCTGCGAGCTTTCTAGCTTCCCGCAGGGCGGCGTGCACCTCCTGCATAAAGGCATGAAAGTGCGCGCGCCGTTTCTGAGTGATGGCCAATGTTTCATGGAATAAGTCCATCAACATCGATTTGCCGCGACCAACGCCGCCCCACATATAAACGCCTTCTGGTCGCTGTTGCTTGCTGCCAAACCATTGCGCCAGCAATCCGCCAGATTGATCCGCCTCGAGCTCTTTCTGGAGCCGATCGAGACGTTCCGCAGCGCGGCGTTGATCCGCATCGGCGCGCAATTCACCCGTGGCGATCAATTGTTCATAGCGCGCTAAAATACCGGTCATGATTGCGGTCCTATCATCCGCATTGGTTTAGATTACCGTGCGAAGAATAGACCATTACGGGCGCGGTTTCATCTTGCGGACAATGCCAGAGTAACTGGCAATGATCTCATCACCTTGGACCGCTTGCCCGCGCAGGAACAGCATCCGCCCGGTTTCGCGAGTGATCTCAGTCACCGCATCAAGCGGTCGATCGGGATCGCCAGCGCCAACAAACTGGGTGGATAGTTCAACGGTAACGGAAGGCCCCGCATTGCCAGAGCCAACCACATGCATCGTAGCAAACAGGGCAATATCGATCAGACCAAGAGTGGTCGCGCCATGTATGTTGTCCACCAAATTGGTGTGCTGGCGTTCTGGAAACATGCGCAGACGGCATTGGTCGCCTTCCCCGCGAACCCACATCTCACCTAGCACGGCTGTGTTGTAGCGTGTGCGGTCGACAAGGTTCCAGCTGTACCAGCCTGTTTCCCCAGCTTCTGCTTCTGGAATTACGTGGTAATCAAATGGCGCTTCGGTGGATTGCGACACTCAGATTACACGCTCAGCCATCATCTTTTTGGTTTCGGCGATAGCTTTGGCAGGAGACAATCCTTTGGGGCAAACATTCGCGCAGTTCATGATCGTGTGGCAGCGATACAGGCGAAAGGGATCTTCCAATTGATCAAGCCGTTCACCGGTCATTTCATCGCGGCTGTCAGCAAGCCAGCGATAGGCCTGCAGCAGGATCGCTGGACCCAAGAACTTATCTGAATTCCACCAATAGCTGGGGCAAGATGTTGAACAGCACGCGCACAAGATGCACTCATATAGCCCATCTAGCTGTTCGCGTTGCTCAGGCGATTGCAACCTTTCCTTACCCGATGGAGTGGGGCTGACAGTTTGTAGCCAAGGACGGATCGATGCGTATTGCGCGTAGAAATGCGTAAAATCAGGCACCAAATCCTTGATCACATCCATATGCGGCAAAGGCGTGATGCGAATTTCGCCTTTCAGGTCTTCGATTGCGGTGGTGCAGGCAAGACCGTTTTTGCCATTCATATTCATCGCGCAGGATCCGCAAATCCCCTCACGGCAAGAACGGCGAAAGGTCAGCGTCGGATCGGTCTCATTCTTAATTTTGAATAGGGCATCAAGAACCATCGGTCCGCAATCATCGAGATCCAGCTCAAACTTATCATAACGCGGATTTTGCCCGCTATCGGGATCGTAGCGATAGATTTTGAATGATTTCACACGGCCGCCTTCGGCTTTGTGCAATTTGCCCTGAGAGCTGATCTTTGAATTCGCTGGAAGGGTGAATGTCGCCATGGGTCAACTTGATCCTGTTGTCTTTGTCGATCTCTCTAGCGGCTTGGGCGGCAAGGGCAAGATGCCCGGTGTTGAGAGAATTAACAGGGCACGCATTCTTTGCGCGCGCTCGGATGGTGAAGCCAAATTCCGATTGCGGCGATTTTGAGAAGATCAAAATGCCAGTTTAGACGAACCCGTGACGCCTCAGACCTTCTGCAAGGATCGTTTCGATCAAATCTTCCTGAGTCCAGCCAGCCAAAACTGCAGACCGACCGAAGACCTTTTGGGACCATAAATTGCAGTTAAGGTTGAGTTCCAAAAACGTGACTTCGCCGGTCTCTTCATTCACGCGAAATTCGAAGCGTCCATAGTCAAACGGCCTATAATCTTCCCATACTTTGCGAGTGAGATCGGCAATCTTCGCTTCCATTTCTGGATGCTCATAATGATCCAACGAGTATTTTTGACTGCGATCAACCAAATCTCGCTTCTCTTGATAAGTGCGCAAATGAGAGGGGTCGGCCTGCCGAAAAATCATCATTGGCATAATTTGAGGTTCGCCGTTGATTGTGATGACAGGAACTTCAACGTCGCTGCCCTCCAAAAACGGTTCGACAATCGCATCTTGCCCGCCATTTGCGGTGTCGCTGTGAATGCGTTTGACGGCTTCTTCGACCCCTTGCCAATCACGCGCATCGCCAACGCCCCAACTGGCAGATGACGCATTCGGCTTGATTACATAGCGATCTGCTGGCGGGCATTTTTCTGGCGCAACCGGTGCGCCTTTGCGGTAAATTGCCCAGGGGGCGGTTGGCACTCCAGATTCCTGCGCCGAGCATTTGGCCAAATGTTTATCATCAGACAGACCACGCAAAATTGGGCTCGCTCCAAGATAGGCTATGTCGGCTCGCTCACACAGCAGCGGCACCAACATTTCTGAATTGAAAAAACCTGCTCGGTTAAGCAATGGAAAGACGAAATCGACCTCGGGCGGATCAAAGAGGATATCGAAGGTCTCTTTGATGGTCAGCTTGAGATCAAGCCCTTCGAGCACGTCTCGCATCTCACGGTGATAGAGCGCATGATTGCCATCTTCGGGATGCAGATCGCCCTCCCACAAGGCATTCTTTGCGATGAACAGCAAATGGACCCGCTTTTTCACGGCATCGGGGATACGCAATGGCGCTGGAAAATTGTTCATTTTGGTCCCCGACGTCGTGCGTTGCTGATCAATCCGATCAGAATCCCTAGAGCCGCCAATAGGCGGATCGACGGCCCTATGCTAGATTAATCTTGCCCAATTAATTGCGCTTTTAGACCCAACTGCACTTCCAATTGTGCGCCGCGGCAAATATGATCCAACTTTGAATTGAATGGCTGCACTGGGACTGTCGCGTATTCCATTATCGTCTTACAACAAACCCGCTGCGGACCTTGCGTTGGATGCGAGCTGCGATGAATTGGTCAGGCTGCTCTCCTCCGGAGGGGACGCGCGGATATCTCTGAATCCAAAAAACGGGTTGAACAAATATTTCTCGGCTCCTTATCCGCGTGATTTGATCGCTTATTCATCGTCCACTGTGAACGATGTTTCGGCATCAGCGTTCGCCCATTTGCGTGTTAGGTTGATCGAAATCGCGCAACGATCCTATGCAGATTTATTGGAGGGTTTAAGACGGCGTTTGTCCGCCGCCTATGCGCTGCCGGATGCAACCGAAATTGTATTCGCGGCCTCTGGTACTGATCTGGAATATGTCGCCTTGGCCTGCGTACTGGGAAAAGGACGGGGCGGTATTCACAATGTCCTATTGGGGGCAGATGAGATTGGAAGTGGCTGCATCCATTCTGCCCATGGCCGGTTTTTCGCTCGGGAAACGGCACTGGGCTTGCCGGTTGAACAAGCCGCCGAAGTTCAGGGCTGTGGAAGCATAAGCTTGGTCGATGTTCCTGTGCGTTGTTCCAAAGGGCTTGCTTGCGAAAGCCAAGAGATTTTCGAAGCTTTTGCAGCTGAAATCCTCATCGCAAAAGAGGCCGGTAAACACTGCCTTATACATCTGGTTCATGGGTCCAAAACGGGATTGGTGTTACCGGAACTTTCCGACCTTGAAGCCTTGCAAAATCAATTTCCTGGCGATGTCACATTCGTGGTTGATGCGTGTCAGGCGCGTATTACCAGCGAAGCAATTGGCGAGTATTTGAAGCGGGGATGCATTGTCCTGCTGACTGGATCAAAGTTTATGGGTGGGCCACCGTTTAACGGATTTGCTTTGATCCCAAAAAATCTTGCAGAGGGGGTTACCCCTCTTCCATCCGGATTTGCGCAGATATTCAATCGCGCAGAATTTCCAGCGAGTTGGCCCGGATGTGAACTTTTGCCTGATAACGAAAACCGCTCTTTGGCCATGCGATTGGAGGCGGCAATTTTCGAATTGGAGCGTTTTCAATCGATCCCGATTGATCGTGTTGAAACGATGATTGCGGGGTTCGAGGAGGCGCTGCATGCGCAGATTATTGAACCTCTGGGAATCGAACGGGTGGCGCCCAATTTTGCGTCTAAATGCGAATTGGGTTCTGATCGCCCAATTGAAATGCGCACCCTAGCAACACTTGATGTCAGCATGCTCCCAGGATTGCGCACATTTGAGGACGCTCAAAAGCTGCACCGGGATTTAGCATTTTCGGGCATCCGTCTGGGGCAACCGGTCAAATGTTCTAGGCGTATCGAAGGCGGTAAAGGCGAATGGGGCGGGACGCTGCGGATTGGCCTGAGCATGCCGATAATGAATGAATGGGCGAAATTAGACCAAGAACTGGTCGCGAAACAGCTGGCCGATGACTTTGCCGAAATTGCAGAACGGATGCGGCTCGCAACGCTTAGTTACGCCTAAATAACAAAACTCATTGGCATTTGCCTGACATTTGATAGTCTTAGCAATTCAAATCGGTTGGGAGAGATGCCGGTGGGAATTCAAAAGTGGTATGATGCGCATTTGATGCCGCGTTTGATCAACTTTGCCTGCAGCCAAGGGCAAATCATGAAACGCCGCTCAATGGTTGTACCGCTCGCACGCGGGGATGTGTTCGAATTAGGCTGTGGCGGCGGGTTGAACCAAGAATTCTACGACCATGATGCCGTAATCAGTTTTTCGGGTATTGATCCGCATGCTGGTCTGCTCGATCGGGCACGAAGCGAAGCCGCGACCAGGGGGTGGGATTGCAACATTCGCGAAGGGGTGGGGGAAGCCATCCCATTTCCAGATCGCAGTTTTGATGCGGTAGTGTGCACATTCACGCTCTGCTCAGTGGAAGATCCCGTGCAGGTCATGTCTGAAATGCGGCGTATCCTCAGGCCGGGCGGCGAGCTCATCTTTCTAGAGCACGGCCGAGCCCCCGATGCGAATGTCGCAAAATGGCAGGACCGGATTGAGCCGGCGTGGAAGAGAATGGCCGGCGGTTGCCACTTGACCCGTCCGATTGGTTCGTCGCTCAGAGGAGCTGGATTTGAGGTTGAACCTCATGGGCAAGGTTATCTGCCCAAGGCTCCTCGTTTTGCTAGCTGGAATGAATGGGGCGTGGCGCGAAAACCGGGGATGTGATTTCATCCCCGGTCCGTAATCTAAATGAAGCGATGTTTTAGGGCGCTCTTATTCGCCAAAGGTGCGTTGCCACCAACCTCGTTTGGGTTTGCCATCATCATCATTTGAAGTGTCAGCATTGGCTACCTTTGCCGAGGCGGGAGAGACTTTGGCTTCCGCTTCAGCTGGGGTTTCATCGACCTTCTTTTTCGCCCGTGATGCCCGTTTGCGCTTAGGTTTTTCCTTTGGCGCTTCTTCGACGTCGGCATCGCTGGCTTTTTCGGTTAATTCAGGCTCATCCGCCTCAGTTGCGGTCTTCGGAGCTACCTTTTTCTTGCGGGGCGCTCGTTTGCGTTTGGGCTTTTCAGGTTCCGCATCCTCTGTTGCAGCTGAGCAATCAGGGGTGGAGGCTACTTCAGCAGCGGCATCACTCGCAGGCTCCGCTTCACCGCCGTCTTGCTCAGCGTTTTCCGCTACATCCGTTGCACCTTCTTCATTGGTCTTCTTTCGACGGCCTCTGCCACCGCGTCTGCGGCGTTTTTTGGGCTTGTCTTCGCCGTCGTCCGTATCTTGGTCGGTGGCGTCATCGCTCTTGGCTTCGTCACTATCGGATGCGGTGTCTTCACCATCATTTTGATCTTCGCCGCGGTTTTTATTGCGACCACGACCACCACGGCGGCGGCGGCGACGTTTCTTTTTAGGAGCGTCATCATCCTCATCATCGAAGTCTTGCTCAACCACGTCATCATCATCGTCGTCATCATCGACAATGGGCGCGAATGAAGGGGCTTTGCTTGGACGAGGGCCAGCGCTCGAAACGCTCATTTTGGCGCCTTCATCTTCGCCTTCAGGTGTCACCTCAACGCTCACGGCATAACGCGCTTCAATCTCGGCGAGATCGGCGCGTTTGGCATTGAGCAGATAGACCGCAGCTTCAGTGCTGGCAGCCAATCTTACGATGGTTCCTTTCCCCTTCGCCGCTTCGTCTTCGATCAGACGCAAAGCCGAAAGTCCTGCAGATGATGCCGTCCTTACTAGGCCTGAGCCATCGCAATGCGGGCATTCGCGTGTTGTTGCTTCGAGCACGCCTGTGCGCAGACGCTGGCGGCTCATTTCCATTAGGCCAAAGCCAGATATCCGGCCAACTTGAATGCGCGCGCGATCTGTTTTCAAGGCTTCTTTCACGGCCTTTTCAACTTTGCGGACATTGGAATTGTATTCCATGTCGATGAAGTCAATCACCACCAGACCGGCCATATCGCGCAGTCGCAATTGGCGGGCAATTTCACGTGCCGCTTCGAGATTGGTCGCAACTGCTGTTTGTTCAATGCCGTGCTCTTTGGTGGAGCGCCCCGAGTTGATATCTATCGATACCAAGGCTTCGGTTGGGTTGATCACCAGATAGCCACCGGATTTTAGCTGGACCATCGGGTCGTACATCGCCCGCAATTGATCTTCTGCGCCATAGCGCTGGAACAACGGAACAGGATCAGAATACGCTTTTACCCGCCGAGCGTGGCTCGGCATCAGCATTTTCATGAAGCTTTTGGCGGATTTATATCCGTCTTCGCCTTCGACGATCACTTCTTCGATTTCGCGATTGTAAATGTCGCGAATCGCTCGTTTGATCAGGTCGCTATCGGAGTGCACCAAAGATGGCGCCGTCGATGACAATGTCTTTTTGCGAATTTCGTCCCACAACCGCGCGAGATAATCAAAATCACGGCGAATTTCGGTTTTGGTCCGGCTCAATCCTGCAGTCCGAACAATCAATCCCATCGTCTTGGGCAATGAGAGGTCAGAAACCACCTGCTTCAACCGCTTACGGTCGCTGCTGGAATTGATTTTTCGGCTAATCCCGCCGCCATGCGAACTGTTCGGCATCAGCACGGTGTAACGACCAGCAAGGCTGAGATAGCTTGTTAGAGCAGCGCCCTTATTGCCGCGCTCTTCCTTCACCACCTGAACAAGAATAACCTGCCGACGTTGAATTACATCTTGGATTTTATAACGGCGACGAAGTGCCATGCGTTTAGCGCGGACTTCATCCACTTCTTTCGCCCGGCTGCGGCCCTTTTTGCCATCTTTCCCGCCTTGGCGGCGGCGACCACGCCCACGGCGACGCCCGCGACGCGGCTTGTCATCTTCAGAAGTTTCGTCTTCTGATTCAGATTCTTCCGTTTCGCTTTCTTCGTCTGAAGAAGCGTCGGCATCGCCCTCATCCTCATTGTCTTCGTCCGCATCATCAAGATTGCCTTCCTCAATGGTGGCAACCTTGTCTTTCTCGGATGTGTCGATTTCTTCGAGGCCATCTTCGGCCAAATCTTCTGCGAGAGCTTCGGCGGATTCGTCCTCAGCGTCATATTCGTCGCCGGGAGTAATTCCCTCATCTTCTTCTTCCGCGCGAAGACGTGCTTCTTCTTCGGCGGCTTCGGCCTCTTCAGCCAGCAACCGTTCACGGTCGTCCTGCGGGATCTGGTAATAATCCGGGTGGATTTCATTAAAGGCGAGAAAGCCGTGACGATTTCCGCCAAAATCAACAAAGGCCGCCTGCAATGAGGGCTCAACCCGGGTTACTTTCGCTAGATAAATATTGCCTTTGATCTGCTTGTGTTCAGCAGATTCGAAATCGAATTCCTCAATCCGGTTTCCTTTGAGTACCGCCACCCGGGTCTCTTCCGAGTGGCGCGCATCGATTAGCATGCGCGTTGCCATTATAGTGTCTCCAAACGCCTGCTGCGACCGCTTGGCCGCGCCTTAGACGTATAACTTGTGATGATCGGTCATGCCGTGCGCTTCTAAGCTTGGCAGGCGTGCCGTTCGAATTATCGGATTCCCGCGATAATTTTGTGCGGGTAAAGATGACTGTGTCTGCTGTGTCGTGATTGCGGGTTTTGGCCGCGCTTCGGCTCGCACACTGCAACGCTAGCGCTGTGCGCTGCGATCGTGTTTGCGAGGAAAAGCGTCTCGACACTGCATCAACCTGTTGAGTCGCCTCAGCGTGTAGAAACGCCTTGGCTAAGGAGAATTTAGACATCTTGTGTGAACATATCACTGCAAAATGACAAAAATTCGATGAATCGCTGCTAGCACCGTGGGATAGGTCTCGCAACCATATTGCGCTTCACTACGACAACATCCTAACCCGTTACCAACATGTCTCTTCGATCTTTATTATTTATCACCCTCGCAATGCCCGCATTGCTGCTGATTGGCGCAAATGTGCTGGGTTTGAGTATTCCCATTCCAGAGTGGGGTCGGGATTACGTAATGCGTTTCAATCTTGCGAATGCGGATAATCGTATTGAACTGCCCGTAATCGTTGGACCCGATGATATATCCCGTCCCTTGGTAGTGATTGATGCGGGGCATGGGGGCAGAGATCCCGGCGCAGTCGGACAAGGCATCCAGGAAAAAGATGTGACCTTGGCGATTGCATTGGCACTTAGAGATGAATTGCTGCGTGAAGATGGTATCCGGGTCGCGTTGACGCGGGACGACGATTCCATACTGCCATTGGGTGATCGCCCGGAAATCGCTCGTCAGCTCGGAGCTGATCTATTTCTTTCGATTCATGCCGATTCAGCTGGTGATATTAGCAATGTTTCGGGCGCGAGCATCTACACCCTCTCCAATGAAGCGTCGAGCGAAGCTGCAGCTCGTTTCGCTGAGCGGGAAAATGATGCGGACAGATTGAATGGGATAGAGATCGAAGGGCAGAGCGAAGAGGTAAACGCAATTTTGGTCGAACTGTCCCAGCAACAAACTCAGGAGGATTCGAGTGACCTTTCCTCCTTGATTCTGCGTGAAGGCGAACAAGAATTGGCTTTTGTTAGGGACCCGCGCCGCTCTGCCGAACTCGCAGTATTGCGAGCGCCCGATGTCCCATCCATCTTATTTGAAAGCGGCTTTGTGACCAATCAAGAAGACCGGGCCAGACTGACAACCGACGAAGGACGAGAAGCTTATGCGAGAGTCCTGGCGCGAGCCATTCGGGTCTATTTCGCACGCCGTGCGGATTTGTGAAGCAACAGCGCTACAACACAAACGAATTCGCGTTAGTTCCATAATCACGCTGGCGCTGGCGATTTGTGCCATGCTAAAGGTCCGGCATCGATCGATTGAATGAGATGACAGAAGATACAAACCAATCAAATCTGGGCTATTTCCGATATCGCGTTGGTCGTGATCTCGGCGCGGTTGCGTCTTGGTTCCAGGCAAAGTGGCGTTCAGGCATTTTGTTCAAGCTGTTCGCATTGGCTTTGGTATTGTTTTTGGCGCTGTGGGTCGCTGCATGGGTGTTGCTCGCGCGTGATTTGCCCGATGCCGAAGGCCTTTTAGATTATGAAACTCCATTGCCCACGGTTGTGCGCGGGATCGATGGTGAGATTGTACACTCTTATGCACGGGTACGCCGGGTTCAGCTGCAATATGCAGATTTTCCGCAACCCCTGATTGAGGCATACCTTGCGACTGAGGACAAAACGTTTTTCAGCCATGGCGGTGTGGACATAACCGGCACGGCCAATGCTGTGTTTGACTATGTCAGCAAATATGGCTCGGGCGAACGCGCCGTTGGGGGATCAACAATCACCCAGCAAGTCGCGAAAATCCTTTTGCTGGGCGATGAGTATTCGATTACCAGAAAATTGCGTGAGATGATCCTCGCCAGTCGGATTGAAGGGGTGATGAGCAAGGAGGAAATCCTTGAACTTTACCTCAATGAAATCCCGCTTGGACGCCGCAGTTTTGGCGTGCAGGCTGCAAGTCGGGCCTATTTTGATCGCGATGTTGGTGATCTAGAACTGCATCAAATTGCCTTTTTGGCAATCCTGCCCAAGGCTCCAGAGCGCTATGGCAGGGCAGCCAATGAAGACGCCGCTTTAGAACGGCGGAATTTCGTGTTGGCTCAGATGGAGAGCAACGGTTTTATCGACCAAGCTCAGATGATTGCCGCGCGCGAGAAGCCGCTAGGCTTGGTGCGTCAGCGTAGTCAACGCTCGGTTGATGCCGGGTATTTCCTAGAGGAAGTGCGCCAACGACTGATCGCGGAATTTGGCGAAAACGCAGTTGATGGGATGAACAGCGTCTATGCCGGCGGCCTATGGGTAAGGACATCCCTGGACCCCGTTCTGCAAACAGCTGCGCAAACGGCGTTAAGACAAGGTTTGATCCGATACCATGGGCGCCGCGGTTGGGGCGGACCGATCGCGATAATCGATTTTGATGATGGGTCATGGAGCAGCCAGTTGGCGAGTTCTGGACTCAGCATCAATTATGAAAATTGGCGTGTTGGGGTGGTTACCAATCGCAATGGTTCACGGGCCACCATCGGATTTTCTGATGGTGAAGAACAACCGCTTACTGGGCTTCCAAATGCACTCAAGGCAGGCGATGTGATTGCTGTCGCTCCAAGCGGCAATGGCTTTCGTGTTCGGACTTTGCCAGACGCGCAAGGCGGACTTGTGGTGCAAAATGCACAAACCGGGCGCGTTTTGGCGATGCAAGGCGGATTTGATCACCGGTTGTTCAATTTTAACCGAGCCACACAGGCTCAGCGCCAACCGGGCTCCACAATCAAGCCCTTCGTCTATGCCACTGGCTTGGACAACGGCATGACCCCTTCAACCGAGATCGATAATTCACGGTTTTGTTATTATCAGGGTCGCCAATTGGGTGAAAAGTGCATTCGTGGCGGCCGCGCTGGCGAATTTCCGATGCGTTATGGCTTGGAGCAATCCCAAAATATCATGACAGTCCAAATCGGCGTCGCCGCCGGGATGGAGAATGTCGTTGGTCAAATGGAACGGCTCGGCATTGGGAGCTATGATCCCTATCCAGCCTTTGCTTTGGGTGCTGGTGAGACGACAGTTATGAAGATGGTGGCTGCGTATTCCGCGCTCGCCAATCATGGCCGCTTAAACAAGTCGACCGTAATTGATTACGTTCAAGACCGACGCGGCCAAGTTATTTGGCGGGCCGACAATCGCAAATGCACCGGCTGCAACATGGCGCAATGGGATGGTGAGCCGATGCCTCGTTTTGGGCTGAAGGGCGAACAGGCGATGGATGCACGGACTGCATTCCAGACCATGCATATGCTTGAAGGAGTGGTATCGCGCGGCACCGCCACAGTGCTCAATGATCTTGGCCTACCTCTGTTTGGTAAAACCGGGACAACCACCGGTCCGAAAGACGTTTGGTTTGTAGGCGGGACCCAGGAAATTATCGCGGGTGCATATGTGGGTTTTGACACACCGAGGAATATGGGTGGTTATGCACAAGGCGGGACGATAGCTGCGCCAATTGTGAAAACTTTAATCCGTGAATCACGCGATCGGTGGTCTGACTTACCGGCTATTGCGCCAGCGGGTGTGCGGATGGTCAGGGTTGACCGCAGAACCGGGAAAAGGGTCTTCGATGCGTGGCCTACAAATGATCCGCGAAGCGCAGTGATTTGGGAAGCCTTCAAACCTGACACCGAGCCAGAGCGGTCCACCAGGCAAGACGAAATAGCGGCGAAGCGAGATGAAATCTTAGAGTTGATACGTACGGGGCGGGGCCAAGCACCCGTTCAAGAGGTTGAGTCATCAGACGGCCAACCTGAAGACTTCGTTGAGGATCAAGGTGGGATTTATTGACATATGTACGGCAGCTATCTTCGAATTCCCGTCCCAGCTTTACAATTGCCACCCTCACGCTAAGCGAAGCCCAAGACCATTTGAGGAATGAATTATGCGTGCCGAAGCGCAGGCCCATATCGATCGGATCGAAGCCGCGCTGAACCTGGTGCGGCAATCGCTTGACTGGGATAGTGCGCTTCGCCGGCTCGATGAGCTAAACGCCCGGGTTCAAGATCCAACACTGTGGGACAATCCCAAAGAAGCGCAGAGCATCAGCCGTGAGCAGAAGATGCTTGAAAATGCGGTCAATACGGTGCGGGATATCTCTTCTGAAATGTCCGACGCGGTCGAATTTATTGAAATGGGTGAGGCTGAGGACGAGGAAGATATCGTCAATGAAGGTCTTGGAACGCTTGGCAAATTGGCTGCGCGAGCGGATGCAGACAAAGTTCAGGCACTGCTTTCTGGTGAAGCGGATGCCAATGACACCTATTTAGAAATTCACGCTGGTGCCGGCGGGACTGAAAGCCAAGATTGGGCCGAAATGTTGCTTCGGATGTATGCCCGGTGGGCAGAACGCCGCGGCTACAAGGTGGAAACGGTTGAATATCAAGCTGGTGAAACAGCAGGCATCAAATCGGCCACCTTGCTGATCAAAGGCGAGAACAGTTATGGCTATGCCAAAACCGAAAGCGGAGTGCACCGGCTTGTTCGGATCAGCCCTTATGACAGCTCAGCACGGCGACACACTTCGTTCTGCTCGGTTTGGGTCTACCCAGTTATTGATGATGATTTCGAAATTGAGATCAATGAAAGCGACTTGAAGATCGACACGTATCGGGCATCCGGCGCTGGCGGGCAGCATGTAAACACCACCGATAGTGCCGTTCGCATTACGCACCAGCCATCGGGAATTGTGGTTGCCAGCCAGAATGATCGCAGCCAACACAAAAACCGTGCGACAGCGATGAATATGCTCAAGGCGCGCTTATTTGAACGCGAAATGGCCGAACGTGAAGCTGCTGCCTCAGGCGAGTATCAAGAGAAAAGTGAAATTGGATGGGGGCATCAAATTCGATCTTATGTCTTGCAGCCATACCAGATGGTAAAAGACCTGAGGACCGGGGAAACATCAAGCTCGCCAGACAATGTTCTGGATGGTGACTTGGATGATTTTATTTCTGCCGCACTCGCGCAGCAGGTAACCGGGGAAACTGTCGAGGTGGAAGACGTAGAATGATGCGTTTGGCTGCGATCTTTGGAATAGCGATATTATCCGCTTGCAAACCAGTGCCAAGCGAAGCCAACAGGCCTGAATCAGCCCTAGAATTCCCTCTTCCAGACAGGCCAGTGTCAGATCTGAGTTCGAACCAGTTTTCGACCGAAGACGCCCGTGATCGGCGCGGCGAAGCGCAAAAAGTTATGGACCTTGCCAATATCGGTGATGGAATGACGATCGCAGACATTGGTGCGGGCGAGGGTTACTATACCGTTCGATTGGCAGAGCGGGTGGGCGAGGGTGGACGAGTCCTAGCCCAAGATATTGATCGTGAAGCGCTTGAGAGATTGGGGCGCAGGGTTGAGCGTGAACGGTTAGAAAATATCTCGATCAAACTTGGCGAAGTGGACGATCCACAATTGCCGCCAGACAGCTTCGATAGAATTTTTCTGGTCCACATGTACCACGAAGTGAGCGAACCCTATGCCTTTCTGTGGCGATTGTGGCCGGCATTGGCAGAAGGTGGAGAGGTAATCGTGGTTGATTCCGACAGACCTACCGATCGGCATGGCATGCCTCCGAAACTGTTGTTTTGTGAATTTGACGCGATTGGATTCCACCTGGTGGAATTTATCGAGAAACCCGACATTAAGGGATATTTTGCTCGCTTTGAAAGAGCCGAAACGCGCCCAGAACCATCTACTATCACTTCGTGCAGTCTAGATCGATAATAAGGGCGGCGCGCTGAGAAAATCTTCAAGACTTGTTTGGGCATCGTGGGAAAGGTGCTGCGGTGCGGAGCAGTGCATTGTTTTGACGTCGCGTTGCACCTATGTGGGCCAGAAGCATTGTCAGGCAAAGCCTGCGGGGGAGCTATTCGTTGTTCAAAGGACTTAAGCCGATCATTTATGGCGGCCGCGAAGTGTGGCCAGTCATCGAAGGCGGCAAAGGCGTTTCAGCCACCAATCATATGAGCTCCGGGGCTTGGGCTGCTGCTGGAGGTATCGGCACGGTTAGCGCTGTGAACGCAGATAGTTATGATGAAAATGGCGATGTTATTGAACAGGTCTATCCGCAGGACAAACGGCCAGAACGGCATCAGCAACTGATCCAATATGCCATTGATGGCGCAGTTGAGCAGGTGAAACGGGCCTATGAGATGTCTGGCGGGAAAGGCGCGATCAACATCAATGTGCTTTGGGAAATGGGCGGCGCCCAGGCGGTACTCGAAGGTGTGCTGGAACAGACCAAAGGGATGATCACCGGGGTTACTTGCGGTGCCGGCATGCCTTATAAGCTAGCAGAAATTGCGCAGAGATATAACGTTCACTATTTGCCAATCATTAGTTCTGGCAGGGCATTCCGCGCGCTCTGGAAACGATCGTATCACAAAGTTGCCGATCTGATGGCGGCGGTTGTTTATGAAGATCCGTGGTTGGCGGGCGGCCATAACGGGCTATCCAATGCGGAAGACCCGACGAAGCCCGAAGATCCCTATCCGCGGGTGAAACAATTGCGCGAGATGATGCGCAAAGAAGGTGTTGGCGATGACGTGCCGATCGTGATGGCAGGCGGCGTCTGGTATCTGAGAGAATGGAACGACTGGATCGACAATCCAGAATTGGGTGCAATCGCCTTTCAATTCGGCACTCGGCCATTGCTCACGCATGAAAGCCCAATCCCACAAATTTGGAAAGACAAATTGCGGGACTTGGATGAAGGCGATGTGTTGCTGCACAAATTTTCACCCACCGGGTTTTATTCAAGCGCTGTAAAAACGCCGTTTCTTTATGACCTAATGGATCGGAGTGACCGCCAAATTCCAATCTTCAAACGCGGTGCTGAAGAAGGCACCGTGCAGCTGGGCGAAGAAGGCAAAGCCCGTTCGATGTGGGTCCATCCTGATGACCGCCAAAAGGCGCAGAGCTGGATTGCGCAAGGTCATACTGAGGCGTTGAAAACGCCAGATGATACGGCAGTTTTTGTTACTCCGGATTCGCGCGACACGATACGACAGGATCAGCAGGATTGCATGGGCTGCTTGTCTCACTGCGGGTTCTCCTCATGGAAAGACCATGATGATTACACCACCGGTAGATTGGCCGATCCACGTAGTTTTTGCATCCAGAAAACCCTGCAACAGATTGCGCATGGCGATGATCCCGCCAACAATTTGATGTTTGCTGGCCACGCCGCATATCGGTTTAAGCAAGATCCGTTTTACTCAAACAATTATACTCCGACAGTGGGCGAATTGGTTGAGCGTATTTTGACTGGCGACTGAGTCGATGCAGTTTGGGATTGCCAATCTGGACGATCCCGGTGTGGGCCAATTGCTGGAATTCCACCATAAAGAGATGCTTGCCGGATCACCGCCTGGTACGGCTTACGCTTTCGATTTGGAACGGTTGCGTTCGGCCGACATTTCACTGTTCACCGCCAGGGGCGATAGCATCCTTTTGGCAGTTGCGGCTTTGCGATCACATAAAGGCTTTGCAGAGATCAAATCCATGCGCGCCGCACCGGCGGCGGTGGGCAAAGGCGCGGGCAAAGGGTTGTTGGCATTCATTTTGAACGAAGCGCGCGATGCAGGGTATGGGATGATCAAATTAGAAACCGGCATAAGCGAGGTTTTTGAACCCGCAAATGGTCTCTACCGTGCCTTTGGCTTCGCAGAATGCGAACCGTTCGGCGGCTATGAAGACAATGGCCACAACCGCTTTTACGAGTTAAAACTTACGGCCAATTGAGACGCAATATTGGCCCAAATGAATCCTCTACGACCGACATTTATGAGCATGTGCAAAGAGGTTTTGGCCGTGCCCAAAGTTCTGGCTGCTCCCTTCCGTTCGCCAGACGAACAATCCGCATTTGCAAACGGAAAGCCTACTTTGGTGATCCCAGGTATGTTCTCCGGGAACCGCAGTACGGCTCTGCTGCGAGCATCCTTATCAGAAGCAGGTTTTGATGCGCATGGCTGGCAAAATGGGTTGAATGTGCGTGTGTCGGCAGAACGCATATGCGCAGTTGAAAACCACATAGTTAGTTTGGCTGAGCGGACATCGCAGAAGGTCTTAATTATAGGTTGGAGTCTGGGCGGGCTTTATGCCCGACTGTTGGCGCAGCGTCTCGAACAGCACGTTGATTTGGTCATGACGCTGGGGGCTCCATTTTCAGGGGACAAGCGAGCCAACAATACCTGGCGAGTGTACGAAGCTGTAAACAATCACGAAATCGATCACCCACCGTTCGATGAGGATATCTCTCTGAAGCCCAAAGCTCGAACAATTTCGATTTGGTCGAGCAGAGATGGCATTGTCTTGCCCACATGCTCCGCTGGAACTGCACAACAATCAGACTTGCGGATTGAGTTGCCATATAGGCATTTTGAGTTCGCTACATCGCGCGGTGCTATCAAAGAGATTATTGGAATTTTGCGCGAGGAATTGAGAGACAGCGCTCAATCAGCGTTGGCAGTCGCACAGCTGCCTGTTTTGACCGATGCAGAAATTGAACGGCGTTTGCCGGTTTGGTCGATTATGTCAGACACGTTCCTTGATACGGAATTGGATGATGATCACTATCATCGGATTGCGGAAATGATCGCGCAGGTCGGTTATTCCAAACAAGAGCTTGAAACGATTTATCGATGCGAGGTTGAGCCAGCATTTTCGCACAACCTGCTGGACGGCATCGGCGAATGGGCAGGGTGGCAAGAAGAATTTGTTCGCGAGCGAGTGCTCGCTACTCGCAAGTCTGCAGAGTCCCAAGCAAGACCTAGGGTGATTTTTCGTGATCACGTGAAGTCTGAATGGACGAAGATCAGCCGAGCGCTAGACGCTCTTTAACCTTCGCCGATTGATTCAATCCAGATCCCAAGCGCGTTCGCCGTGACTCGTCACATCCAAGCCTTCAATTTCTTCCTCTTGATCGACACGCATTGGGAACACCGCAGATACCATCAGTGCTAGCACAGCTGTTCCAATCGCGCTCCACAGCGCAACAGCACCGATACCGGTTGCCTGGGCGATCAATTGACTGCCCATATCCATGCCTTCAAAATATCCAGTTCCGCCCAATTCCGGGGCGATAAACACCGCCAACAGCATTGTGCCGAGAAGGCCCCCTACGCCGTGGACGGCAAAGACATCGAGCGAATCGTCGATATGCCATTTGAGCTTAATTTGTTGGATCGCCCCGTAACAGACGACCGAGCCTAACACGCCAAACAGTATGGCCGCTCCTGGCGCGACAAAGACTGCAGCGGGCGTGATTGTAGCAAGACCCGCAATGGCACCGGTCGCCCAGCCTATTGTCGTCGGCTTGCCCAGCGATAACCTTTCAATCAGGAGCCATGTGAGCGCCGCAGCGCTGGCGGCGATGTGGGTGTTGATGATTGCCGAAGACGCGTTGTCATTCGCACCAAGGGCGGAGCCACCGTTAAAGCCGAACCAACCTACCCAAAGCAAAGCTGCGCCAACCATCGTCAGAGTGGGTGCATGAGGCAACATCAATTTTTTGGGGAATCCATCGCGCTTGCCAAGAAGCAGCGCAACCAACACAGCTGAAACACCAGCGGTCGTGTGGACCACCAAGCCCCCTGCAAAATCTAACGTGCCAAAGTTGGTCGCCAACCATCCGCCGCCCCAGAGCCAATGAGCCACCGGAGCATAAACAACCAAACCCCACAGCGCGCAAAACGTAAGCACCCAAGAAAAACGCGCACGTTCAACCCACGCTCCGACCATCAAAGCGGGGGTGATCACTGCAAATGTCATCTGGAATAATGCGAATGTGCTTTCAGGAATCGCTGTCCCGGCCCGAAGAACCGCAAGATCTTCCAGCATCAACGCGTTTCCAGCGCCCAACCACCCATTTGTGACCTGACCGAAAGCGAGTGTATAACCAATCGCGACCCATATGACGGATGCAAGTGCGGCAATCGCTCCACATTGAAGCACCACCGAAAGGACATTTTTGGTCCTGACTAATCCTCCATAAAACAAAGCCAACCCTGGCAAAGTCATCAGCAACACGAACGCTGCAGAGGCTAGTATCCAAGCGGTGTCTCCGGTGTCAGTGGCCGGCAATTGCGGTGCGGATTGCGCAACTTCTTGAGCCTGCGCTGGGGCAACTATTGCAGTGACTAGGCCCAAAAAGAGCGCACAATTTCGCATCATCCAATTTCCTCAAATGCCGCGAGATGCGACGAAAAACTAACGTGGTATGGTCAAAGATTTAGACGTCCGCAATTAGCGCTTCTAACACCTGATCGGGTGGGCGGTGGCCATCAACCCAGAAACGAATATTCGCGATCACTTTTTCACCGGAAGCTTCACGGCCTTCGGCTGTCGCGCTGCCAATATGCGGCAATGTCATTACATTTGGATGCTCGATCAATCGTCTATCGACCTCCGGTTCGTCAGGATAAACATCAAGGCCCGCACCAGCGAGCCGTCCGCTGTAAAGCGCATCGATCAGAGCTTCTTGTTCGATCAATTCACCACGCGCAGTGTTGATAACGCTTGCTCCGGGTTTCATTAAAGCGAACCGCCTCGCGTCGAGCATTTCGCGCGTACTTTCGGTCAGAGGGCTGTGCAAGGTCACAATATCGGCTTGCGCCAACAGATCGTCGAGCGTTTCGACATACCGTGCGCCAAGCATGCTTTCTAGCGCTTCGGGCAACCGTTTGCGATTGTGATAGGCAATTTCCAAGCCGAATGCGCGCGCGCGATGCGCGACCGCTTGCCCGATGCGCCCCATACCAACGATTCCCAAAACTTTGCCGCTCAATTTTCGGCCCAACATCCCGGATGGGGCCCATCCGGTCCATTCTCCGCTTCGGATCAGGCCAACGCCTTCTCTGATGCGGCGCGGAACACCGATTATTCCAGCCATCGCGATGTCTGCGGTATCATCGGTAAACACACCAGGAGTGTTGGTGACGACAATTTTTCGGGCAGCAGCAGCATCCAAATCGATGTGTTCCGTCCCGGCGCCAAAACTTGCGATCAATTCCAAACCTTCGCCAGCCTGGTTGATCATATCGGCATCAATTCGGTCGGTCACAGTTGGGACCAATACATGGCATTCCTGCATGGCAGAGATGAGTTCGTCTCGGCTCATGGGTCTATCGTCATGATTGAGCGAGCAATCGAACAATTCACACATTCGTGCTTCAACCGAAGGCATAAGTTGGCGGGTTACGACCACCTTGGTGTCGCTTGCTTTTCGCTTGTTAAACTGCCGATCATCGATTGCCATGGAATAGGCGCTAATGGCTTGTGGGCGGTTCGGTCAAGCATGCTTGAATGAATGGGAAGAAGGCAGCTATACTTTGCACCGAAATGAAACGCGTTTTTATCTGTCTGGCATTCGCCATGTTGTTCACCGCCCCAGCGATGCTGGGCGCGCAAGATAGAGAGCTACCTTATTGGGCGTCGATCCGCTCACCAGAGGTGAATATGCGGGTCGGGCCAAGCCGGGATTATCCGATCGAATGGGTTTACAAACGGCGCGGATTACCAGTCAAAGTTGTTCGGGTCCGTGAAGGCTGGCGTTTGGTTCAAGATCCCGATGGAACTCAAGGTTGGATTGTCTCGAGTTTGCTTACTTTAGATCGCGGCGCTCTTGTGATTGGAGAAGGCCTGGTGGATATGCGCGAAACCGCAAATTCGAGCTCTGCGTTGCTATGGAGAGCGGAACCAGGAGTCGTCGGAAAACTGGGCAACTGCCAATCGGGATGGTGCGAATTTGATGTTGGTGGTCGCAAAGGCTGGGTCAAAGAAGATCGGCTGTGGGGCGTGGGAGCACCCTGACCTCAATCCGAAATTGGGGTTAGCAGATAGCTTTCGCTCCCATCCTCCAATGTTGCGGTAAAACTTCCCGTTTCATCGCTCGGGCTATTCACCCAGCAGCGCTTGTCTCTCAATTCACCGTCATTGCCGTGCGGATTGAGGCAGAATGTAGCACCATCCACCTCCCAAATACCGCCACCGACTTCGGTGTTATCTGGTGATAGGTCTGTGTAACTCAGGTCTGAATTGAGCCGCGTCTTTGCATAGACTTTCCCAGCATTGCTGATCGAATAAAGCCCCGGCGTCATTTCGAACCCAACAGAGATTTGGGCGCTCTGTTCCGGCGACGCGCCGGCAGTGACTGAGTCGGCTTCAGACGTGGCTTGCGGCTCTGAATTACAGGCCGCAAGCACGCAAACGAGCGAGAATTGAAGGCCGATGCGGCGCATGTTCTGATTAGGCCAATTCAACTGCAATCGCAGTCGCTTCGCCGCCGCCGATACATAGGCTAGCCACCCCTTTGCTTTTGTTTTGTTGTTTCAACGCGTTGATCAAGGTCACTAAAATGCGTGTGCCACTTGCGCCAATCGGATGCCCCAAAGCAGTCGCTCCGCCATTCACATTGACCTTGTCATGAGAAATGCCGATATCCTTCATCGCGAACATCGCAACGCAAGCAAATGCTTCATTCACTTCCCACAGATCGACATCGTCGACGCTCCATCCAGCATTGGCCAAGACTTTCTCGATGGCTCCAACTGGGGCAATCGTGAAGTCCTTTGGTTCGCGTGCGTGCGCAGCCAAAGAGATGACCTTTGCCACCGGCTTCAAGCCTTTCGAATCAGCCACGCTGGCGCGTGTCAAAACGACTGCTGCGGCTCCATCGGAAATTGAGCTAGAGGTTGCTGCCGTAATGGTTCCTTCTTTGGCGAACGCAGCGCGCAATTGCGGGATCTTTTCCGGGCGGCCTTTGCCCGGCTGCTCATCGGTGCCAACCGAGTGTTCACCCTTGCGAGTCTTGACCGTAACCGCGACAACTTCATCCGCGAAAGCCCCGCTTTCAATCGCCGCATTGGCGCGGCGCAGGCTCTCAATCGAATAATCGTCCATGCTATCACGGGTCAGCTGATATTCGTCGGCGGTGTCTTGCGCGAATGTGCCCATCGCCCGACCTTCTTCATAAGCATCTTCCAAACCATCAAGGAACATATGATCGTAAGTTGTATCATGACCGATCCGCGCGCCAGAACGATGCTTCTTCAACAAGTAGGGCGCATTAGTCATGCTCTCCATTCCGCCAGCCACAACCATGTCGATCGTGCCGCTCGCAAGGGCTTCTGATCCCATAATCACTGTTTGCATGCCAGAGCCGCATACTTTGTTGACCGTGGTCGCCTGAACTGTGTTTGGCAGTCCAGCTTTCATCGCGGCTTGGCGGGCGGGGGCTTGACCCAATCCAGCTGGAAGTACGCAGCCCATATAAGCGCGATCGAAATCTTGACCATCTACGCCGGAACGCTCAACCGCCGCCTTAACCGCCGTGGCGCCAAGATCGGTTGCCGAAACTTCCGCTAAGGCCCCTTGCATACCGCCCATTGGGGTGCGCGCATAAGAGAGAATTACGATCGGGTCATCGGCAGCGAATTGAGCCATTTCAGTTTCCTTTTGAGAGATAAGGTCAATTGGTTTGCGATGTAATGCTGCAGTGCGGCAATATCAATCCGCGATGCGAGAAGCTGTGAAATGGCCCCTATATTTGCGGTTTGCCTTGTCAGGAGCGTCAGTTTGCGCGAGAGTTGATGGCAAAACAAAACCTATTGTCTTTGGAGAGTTAAGTTGGCTGTCGATCACAAGCAAGAGTTGAACGCGATTCTAGAACGGCAACGTGAAGCATTCACTGCCTCCCGCCCTGAAAACATGAATTTGCGCAAGGATCGGATCAAGCGCGTGATGGCTTTGGTCAAAGATCATGGGGAAGATCTTTCAAAAGCGATGAGCGCCGACTTTGGCAATCGCGCGATGCAGCAATCCATGCTGACGGACATTGCCGCGACCTACGGCGCAGGCAAAGATGCGCTAAAGCATATGGATCGCTGGGCCCGGACAGAAAAACGTAAGGTGCAGTTTCCACTGGGCTTGTTGGGAGCAAAAGCGGAAGTTCGGTATGAGCCGAAGGGTGTCATTGGTATTTTGAGCCCATGGAACTTTCCGGTTCAGCTTGCCTTTGGCCCCTTGATGCAGGTGTTGGCGGCGGGCAACCGCGCAATGATCAAGCCCAGCGAATTTACTGAGCGGACATCCGCACTCATGGCCGAACTGGTTGAAAAGTATTTTAGCGTCGATGAAGTCGCTGTCGTTACAGGTAGCCCGGAAGTCGCGGCAGCATTTTCCTCGCTTCCTTTCGATCATCTCGTTTTTACCGGATCAACAGCAACCGGCCGCAGAGTTATGGAAGCGGCCTCAGCGAATTTGGTGCCGGTCACTTTGGAGCTCGGCGGAAAATCGCCCGTTATCATGGGCAAGAGCGCAGACTTTGCCAAAGCCGGTGAGCGCATTGCGCTGGGCAAGATGATGAATGCGGGTCAAATTTGTCTGGCTCCCGACTATATGTATGTCCATGAAGATAATCAGGACGAAGCGGTTTCAGGCGTCGCAAATGGTGTGAGCGCGATGTACCCAACTCTGCTTGAGAACGATGATTACGCATCGCTGGTGAGCGATCGCCATTTTGATCGCTTGCAGGGTATAGTTGCCGATGCGCGCGACAAGGGCGCTGAAGTTATCGAGGTTAATCCTGGGAATGAGGATTTTTCGAGCACCAATGAGCGCAAGATGCCGCTCACAATTCTCAAAAACGTTACCGACGAAATGCAAGCGATGCAGGAAGAACTGTTTGGACCCGTCCTGCCTGTTAAAACATATAAATCTGTTGATCATGCCATCGATTATGTGAATGAAAATGATCGGCCGCTGGGCCTGTATTATTTTGGTGAAGACAAGGCTGAACAGGAGCGTGTTCTAACCCGTACAATTTCTGGCGGTGTCACCACAAATGATGTGATCTTCCATATTTCAATGGAGGATCTGCCTTTTGGCGGCGTTGGACCGTCAGGGATGGGTTCTTACCATGCGGTCGAGGGATTTCGTGAATTCAGCCACGCGCGCGCTGTTTATCATCAACCAAAGATCGACATTGCCAAACTCGGGGGGGTCAAGCCGCCCTATGGCAAAGCTCTGGAAAAAGCGGTCGCAACTATGATGAAGTGATGAACTTGCGAAAATCTCTTCTAGCCTTTGCTTTGTTTTTGGGCGCGCCGGCGTGGGCGGGTGAAAGCAGCGAGTGGCGCCCGGTTGACGCAGAAACAGGCCAGATTCGCGACATCGATGGTCTGGAGCAATTGACGAAAGACTTTCCAGACAGTGGATCGGTGCGTCTCAGATTGCTTCAATCATACCTGGCGGCAGGACAGACGGACAATGTTCTTGCAACGTTAAGCTGGCTGTATGACCGGGGATACGTGTTCAGTGACAGGGCGCAGCAGCAAATACCAACCCTGTTTCATGATGTAGAACCGGGTAGCGTGGCTGCGATGCTGCATGAGAATGCCGAGGTGATCGAAGCCAGTGATGTGGTAGCGACTGTTCCCGCTAGCGTACGGTTAGTTGAAAACGTCGTGCGAGATCCAAGCACCGGCGAATACGTAGTCTCCGCTGTGCATTCGCGCCAAATTGCGCGATTGAATGTAACCGGCGAGACTCTCGCTTCACCGATCAAGACCGCAAGCAATCTCTCGGGCCTAGTTTTATCGAGCGAAGGCATAATCTGGGCTGCGTCTGGCAATATCGATGGATCCGATCCTAACCCTGAGCTTTTCTTCGGATTGTTGGGATTCGATGAACAAGGCCAAATCGTTAGGCGGATCGTTGCGCCCGATAGGGTAAATCCTTCTGACCTCGTCATTTCGCCCGATGGCATTCTGTTCACCAGCGATCCCATCGGGGGAGGAGTTTATACCGCTTCGGAGCAAGATTTAGAGTTTTCAGAATTGATTGCGCCAGGGATTTTGCGATCACCGCAAGGGTTGGCACTCAGCGAAGATGGCAGCCTGCTTTACGTTAGCGACTATAGATACGGGATCGCGATCATAAATTTGGTGACGGGTGATACCTCAAGGCTTGCATCACAGATCCCGATCATTCTCGACGGCGTAGACGGGCTTTGGCGGCACGGGAATGAACTGATTGCTGTTCAAAACGGCACCAGTCCGATGAAAATTTCAGCGTTCGAGTTGTCTCAAGATGGCAGTGCGGTCGTTGCGCATCGAATCCTGGAGCAAGCTCACAGTGATTGGTCTGAACCCTTAAACGGCTCAATCGACGGGAACACTTTGCTCTACGTCGGAAATGGTCAATGGGACCGATATGTCGCGGGATCACCAGCGCAAGACAAGCCGCCACAGCCGACGCAAATCAGGCGGTTGCCGATTGATTGAGACCTGACAGGGTCGTGCGTTCGATTTGATGCAACATTTATACGTAGTTTTGCTCGATTCGTGCCCTTGCGCAGGAAACCGGACCGGCCTAGACGGGCGCCGAATATTCACCCGAAAGTGGGACTAAACCGTGGTCGATCTCAGCCAGTATCTCCCGATACTGATATTCATCTTCATAGCCTTTGGATTGTCATGCCTGTTTGTGTTCCTTCCTATGGGAGTTTCACGGCTGACGGGAACGCACAATCCGGACGCGGAAAAGCTAAGCGAATACGAATGCGGATTTCCCGCTTTTGAAGATGCACGCAGCCAGTTTGATGTCCGTTTTTATCTGGTCGCGATCAGCTTCATCATTTTTGATCTTGAAGCGGCCTTTCTGTTCCCTTGGGCAGTTAGCCTTGGCGAAACGGGCTGGGCAGGCTGGATTGGAATGATGACATTTCTTGGCATTCTCGCGATTGGCTTAACTTATGAATGGAAGAAGGGAGCTCTGGACTGGGAATGAGCACGCCTTCGAACAACACGATTATTATGCCGCCTACCGCGCCGCTTAACGCCGCCGAGGCTGCTGCGTCCATGCCCACCGCGCAGGGCGGCGAAGTGCATCAACCCGATGCGGAATACTTCAACGCGCTTCAGGCTGAGGTAAATGACAAGGGTTTCCTGGTCACCTCGACCGAAGATGTATTTCAGTGGGCACGCACCGGCAGCCTGTGGTGGATGACTTTTGGCCTCGCATGCTGTGCGGTTGAGATGATCCACGTGAATATGCCGCGCTATGATATGGAGCGTTTCGGCGCAGCGCCGCGTGCATCACCCCGCCAATCCGATCTGATGATCGTCGCAGGCACGTTGTGCAACAAAATGGCACCCGCTCTGCGCAAGGTCTATGATCAGATGTCGGATCCAAAATATGTCATAAGCATGGGAAGCTGCGCCAATGGCGGCGGCTATTACCACTACAGTTATTCGGTTGTTCGCGGCTGCGATCGGATCGTTCCGGTCGATATTTATGTGCCAGGCTGCCCACCTACGGCGGAAGCGTTGCTTTACGGCGTGATGCAGCTTCAGCGGAAAATTCGACGTGCTGGGACGATTGAGCGCTAAGATGGCCGTTCTGCATTCAGCGCCTAAATACGCATCAAACGAAGGTGTTCTTGCTTCGCTTGCGGCTGCGTTCAACACGCAGATTATTTCCGCGGTGGAGGAACACGGCGAAATTATCCTGACTGTTGGTCGCGATGATATCCCGGGCATTCTTGCCGCATTGCGCGATGATCATGATTACCAGCAGATGATGGAAATCGCTGGCGTCGATTATCCTGAGCGCATTGAGCGATTTGAAGTCGTTTATATGCTGCTGAGCCTGACAAAAAACCATCGGATCATGGTCAAATGTTCAACCGATGAGAACGCCCCAGTTCCAAGCATTACGGACCTGTGGCCGAACGCTGGTTGGTTGGAACGTGAAGTGTTTGATCTTTACGGTGTGAAGTTTGCGGGCAATCCAGACTTGCGGCGGATCCTTACGGATTACGGGTTTGAAGGGCATCCATTCCGTAAAGACTTCCCGATGACTGGGTACACAGAATTGCGTTATTCCGAAGAGGAAAAACGGGTCGTCTATGAGCCGGTCGAGCTTGCGCAAGATATGCGGACATTTGATTTCCTTTCACCATGGGAGGGGGCAGATTACGTGCTTCCCGGCGATGAGAAGGCGGAGTCCGAAGTGCCAAAGGATGACAAGGGAGGCGACGCATGACCATGCAAATTGAAGAATCGCCAACCACAGATGGCGAAGTCCTCTCAAATTACACGATCAATTTCGGACCGCAGCATCCAGCAGCGCATGGCGTGCTGAGGATGATTATGGAGCTGGACGGTGAGGTGATCGAACGGATCGATCCGCATATTGGCTTGCTCCATCGCGGCACCGAAAAACTGATCGAGCAGAAAACCTATTTGCAGGCGCTGCCATATTTCGACCGCCTCGATTATTGTTCCCCGCTTTGCCAAGAGCATTCCTATGTGCTCGCGATCGAAAAATTGCTCAATCTCGAAGTGCCAGAGCGGGCGCAATATCTAAGGGTTTTGTTCGCTGAACTGACCCGCATCTGCAACCATTTCCTTAATATGGGCGCCCACGTTCTCGATGTGGGTGCGTTTACGCCCAATCTTTGGATGATGGATCTGCGCGAAGATTGCCTCAACTTCTTCGAACGGGCGAGCGGTGCGCGCATGCACTCTGCCTGGTTCCGTCCGGGCGGAGTGCATCAGGATGTGCCGGAAAAACTGCTGGTGGACATTGGTGATTGGCTAGAAAATCGCCTGCCTGTTTTGTTTGGCGATGCGATGAGCTTGGTGATGGACAATCGCATTTTCAAGCAGCGCAATGTCGATATCGCGATTGTAAGCCGGGATGACGCGATCAAGTGGGGTTTTTCAGGCCCGATGATCCGCGCAGCTGGCATTCCGTGGGATCTGCGCAAATCGCAGCCATATGATGTCTATGACAGGATGGAGTTCGAAATCCCGGTCGGCACCAATTCAGATTGCTATGATCGGTTTATGGTGCGGGTTAAAGAGATCGAGGAAAGCGCCAAGATCATCAAGCAATGTCTGGCACAAATGCCAGAAGGGCCCGTTTCGAGCCAAGATGGCAAAGTTTCTCCGCCCAAGCGCGGTGAGATGAAGCAATCGATGGAAAGCCTGATCCACCACTTTAAGCTCTATACAGAGGGCTTTCACGTGCCGGAGGGCGAGGTTTACGTCGCCACCGAAAGCCCCAAGGGCGAGTTTGGCGTCTATCTTGTCAGCGATGGCAGCAATAAGCCGTATCGTTGCAAGATACGCCCTACCGCGTTTAGCCACCTTCAAGCGATGGATATGATGTGCAAAGGGCATATGCTGCCTGATGCGACCGCGATCCTTGGCGCAATTGATGTGGTGTTCGGGGAGTGTGACCGGTGATTGCGATATACTCCATCATTGGCGCTCTTTTCAATTTGGCATTTTGGGCAGGAATATTTTGGATCGGCTCAAGGGTCGGTAAAAGTTATCTAGTTCGAGAGTATGCCGGACGGGTGTTCAGCAAAGAGAGTCACAATGGCTGATCGTACACCTGCCCCAGATACGCCTGAGCTCCGCGCGCGCTGGGGTGATTTCGCTTGGACAAAGGCGAATAAGAAAACAGCCGATTATCACATCGCGAAATACCCCGATGGGCGGCAAAAGTCAGCGGTGATGCCGCTGCTTGATCTAGCTCAGCGTCAGGTCGGCGAAGCGACCGAGACGCAAGGCTGGCTGCCGCTGCCGGTGATCGAATATGTTGCCGTTTACATAGACGTGCCGGTTATCCGCGTGCTTGAGGTCGCGACCTTCTATTTCATGTACAACATGAAGCCGGTCGGGAAATTCCATGTGCAAGTGTGCGGCACGACACCGTGCATGCTGCGTGGGTCGGATGACATCATCTCTGCTTGCAAAAAACGTGGAATGGCAAAAGGCGAAGTCTCTGAAGACGGGCTTTGGACCCTTACCGAAGTTGAATGCATGGGCAATTGCGCGACTGCGCCAATGGTCCAGATCAATGATGACAATTTCGAAGATTTGACCCCAGAACGGCTTGATAAGGTTTTGGATGCGTTGGCAGCCGGTGAGACACCCAAATCCGGCACGCAAGAACCTGGCCGCAATACCTCTGAACCAAAAGATGGCGCGACAACGCTCAAAGACATGGTCGATGCCAACCACGATTATCGAGGGGAATGGTAGTGAATAATATTTTTCTGGTTCTTGGTGTTCTGTTTTTTGCGTTGGCCGCGTTCACGTTGCTCGTCGAACAAGAGCGGGTTGGTTTCGTATTTTTGTTTGGTGGAATTACGATGCTCTTTCTATCTCGCCGCAGAACGGCACGAAATAGCAGCTCTGAAGAAGCTCCCTCATGAGCGCCGTTTGGATTTCACTTGGAGTTGTCTTCGTCGCGTTGGCACTGGTGTTTTTTAACGCCGCCAAGAACCGGGACAAGAGCAAGGACGACAATCAATGAGCGGCGCGACCCTCGCATACACTATTGCCGGCCTCGTTGGTTTCGGCGCTGGCGTATATCTGAGTGTGACCGGTGAACGAACCATGGGTATCGCCCTAATGGCGATGGGTTTGGTGTTTCAGATATTGGCACTGCGCCAATTGAAAATCGCAAGAACAAAGGGCCGCGGCGATGCTGGCTGATCAGGACCGCATTTTTACCAATGTCTATGGCTTCCAAGATTGGGGCCTAAAGGCGGCACAGGCACGCGGTGATTGGGACAACACCAAGGCGCTGATTGAGCGCGGGCAAGATGCGATCATCGACGAGATGAAGGAATCCGGCCTGCGAGGGCGGGGCGGTGCTGGCTTCCCCACCGGACTTAAATGGTCGTTCATGCCAAAGGAAAGTAAAGATGGCCGGCCAAGCTTCCTGGTTATCAATGCGGACGAATCCGAACCAGGCAGTTGCAAAGACCGCGAGATTATCCGCCACGATCCGCACAAGCTAATCGAAGGTGCGCTGATTGCTGGTTTCGCGATGCGCGCACGCGCGGCCTATATTTATATTCGCGGCGAGTACATTCGCGAGGCGGAAACGCTGCAGAAAGCGATCGACGAGGCAAATGCAGCGGGTTTAATCGGGAAAAATGCCAGCGGTTCTGGTTATGATTTCGACGTGTTTATGCATCGCGGCGCGGGTGCTTATATTTGCGGTGAAGAAACCGCGATGATTGAAAGCCTTGAGGGTAAGAAGGGCCAGCCACGGCTGAAACCACCTTTCCCGGCCGGAGCAGGCCTTTACGGCTGCCCTACGACGGTCAACAATGTTGAGAGCATTGCGGTTGTGCCAACTATCCTGCGCCGCGGGGCATCTTGGTTCAATTCATTCGGTCGGGAGAACAACCACGGCACGAAGCTGTTCCAAATCTCTGGCCATGTCGAGCAACCTTGTGTTGTCGAAGAATCGATGAGCATCCCGTTTGAGGAGCTAATTGAGAAGCATTGTGGCGGAATTACAGGAGGTTGGGATAACCTCTTGGCAGTTATTCCAGGCGGATCGTCAGTACCTTTGGTTCCTGCAGAGCTAATTCGGCAAGCCCCAATGGATTTTGACGGGCTGAAGGACTTGGGATCCGGCCTTGGAACAGCAGCCGTGATCGTGATGGACAAGTCCACTGACATTGTCCGTGCAATTTCCCGGCTCAGTTATTTCTACAAGCATGAAAGCTGCGGCCAATGCACGCCGTGCCGCGAGGGCACCGGTTGGATGTGGCGCATGATGGAGCGCCTGCGGACCGGCGATGCAGCGATTGAAGAGATCGACATGCTGCACGAGGTGACGAAGCAGGTTGAAGGTCATACGATTTGCGCGCTCGGAGATGCCGCCGCTTGGCCGATCCAAGGCCTGATCAGGCACTTCCGTCCAGAGCTTGAAAAGCGCATCCACGAGCATAACGCACAGTTTACGCCTGAGATTCGGGAGGCGGCAGAATGATGGGTCTAACTCAAGAAGAGCTGTTTGCTGCGGCGGTTATCGTGTTTGGTATCCCACTGATGATCTGGGACATTCGGCGTCGCTGGAATAGCGGCAAGACAGAGTATTTTGGCGGCGACGGAGGTGGCGACTAATGCCTAAAGTCACCGTAGACGGACAGGAAATTGAAGTTCCTGAAGGCGCGACTGTTCTTCAAGCGGCTGAGCTTGCGGGCAAGGAAATCCCGCGTTTCTGCTATCACGAACGGCTCAGCATTGCGGGCAATTGCCGCATGTGCTTGGTCGAAGTGAAGCCTGGGCCGCCGAAGCCCCAGGCGTCTTGCGCTCTCCCCACCAGCGAAGGCCAGGAAATTCATACCGACACGCCAATGGTCAAAAAGGCGCGGGAAGGGGTGATGGAATTTCTACTCATCAATCACCCGCTGGATTGCCCAATTTGTGATCAAGGCGGCGAATGCGACCTGCAAGACCAAGCGGTTGCTTATGGTCGCGGCGGATCGCGCTATGAAGAAAATAAGCGGGCGGTCACTGAAAAAAACATGGGTCCCTTGATCAAAACGATCATGACCCGATGTATCCATTGCACGCGTTGCGTTCGCTTTTCCGAAGAAATTGCAGGCGTAGATGAGATCGGCGCGCTTTATCGCGGCGAAGATATGCAGATTACCACTTATTTGGAGCAGGCTGCATCACACGAGTTATCCGCGAATGTGATTGATCTTTGCCCGGTTGGGGCGCTGACATCGCGGCCCTATGCATTCGAAGCCCGACCATGGGAATTGAAACGCACGATGAGCATCGATGTTTCCGATGCTGTTGGCGCCAATATTTCCCTGCATTCCAAAGGCCGTGAAGTGATGCGCGCGCTGCCGCGCGTCAATGATGACGTCAATGAAGAATGGCTTTCAGACAAGGGGCGTTATCAAGTCGATGGCTTGATGAATCGCCGGCTCGACAAGGTCTTCATGCGCAAGCGAGGTAAATTAAAATCTGCAACCTGGGACGAGGCTTTCAAAGCAATCGCCAAGCAATTGAAAGGTGATAGCAGCAGCATAGCCGCTGTCGCAGGTGATTTGGTTGATTGCGAAACAATGTTCGCGGCCAAGACATTGTTGAAAGCAAATGGTTCGACGTTAATCGAGGCACGTCAAACCGGCATGACCTATGATGTATCGAATACGGCTGCGGTCAATTTCAACTCTACCCTTAGCGGCATCGAAACGGCGGATGCAATTTTGATCGTGGGAAGCCACGTTCGCACCGAGGCAGCGCTGGTGAACGCCAGACTGCGTAAAGCCGTAAAGGCAGGAGCAAAAGTCTACGTCATTGGTCCTGAATGGGAAACCACTTACCCCGCTATATTCCTAGGCAATGATCTTGCCGTTTTGTCGAAATTGCCAAAAGAGTTGCTCGAAACCTTCAAGGCATCTGAACGCCCAACGATGATCATGGGCGCTGCCGCGCTGGCAAAAGGAGCATTGGCAGCGGGGCTGGCGCAAATTGGCACTCTTGGTCTGGTCAAGGATGGTTGGAATGGGTTCAACGTGTTGCATATTTCTGCGGCGCGGATGGGTTCGCTAATGCTCGATTTCACGCTTCCAGGCGGCATGGCGGACATAGCAAAAGCTTCCCCGAAAGTGGTACTCTCGCTCGGCGCGGATGAGATGAATTACGAACCGTTTGCCGACAGTCTTAAAGTCTATATCGGGCACCACGGAGACAAGGGTGCGCATATGGCGGATATCATCCTGCCTGCTGCCTCATATGCTGAAAAAGACGGCACATATGTAAACACCGAAGGCCGCGTTCAATATGCTGAAAAGGCTGTGTTTGCGCCCGGTGATGCGCGGGAGGATTGGACTATACTTCGCGCTTTGGCCGATGCCTTGAAAGTGGATGTTGGGTTTAATAACTTTGCAGAATTGCAGGCCGCAATGATCAAATCTGTGCCTGCTTTGGGCGAAGAAGGCGTGGCCGATTACGGCGCGCTGCCGAAAGCGGACAGCAAGGCCAAAGCCGAAGGCATCATTGAGAGCTATCCGGTCAAAGATTTCTACCTCACCAATCCGATCGCGCGGGCAAGCGACGTGATGCAGCAATGCTCAGCAGAACTGCTCCACGCGGATGAAGTGCGGGAGGCGGCAGAGTGACAATTTCACTTACTCGTCACCGTGTTCTCGATGACGGTCGAGAAGAGACTTACACCCCATCGCCGGACGGTGGCGGAATGTTCGAATTAGGCGACCCAAAACGCGGCTCTGAAAAACATCACAAGAAAAGTGCGGTTTTTGTTGAGACAGTAGATATGGCCGCGCACCTAGTCCGTGAATACGGGTTTTCGCTCCGTATGAAAGGCGACCTGACTGGGCAACGTAATCTAATCTCCGCCAGCGAAATTGAGGGCGTGAAATGACCGAATTCTTCCAATCTCTGGGCATGTCATACGAATGGGCTTGGACCGTCGCGACTATCGCCGGGATTCTTCTGATCACGCTGCCATTGCTGCTGGCGGTGGCGATGGTGATCTACGTTGACCGCAAAGTACTGGGCGCGATTATGCTGCGGCGCGGGCCCAATGTCGTGGGACCGTTCGGATTGCTACAAAGCTTCGCCGACGGGCTGAAAGTATTCTTGCAGGAAACGATCATTCCTTCGGCCGCGAACAAAGGAATTTTCCTGCTCGCACCGATCATCACATTCACCGTGGCGCTTGCCGCGTGGGCGGTGATTCCGTTCGATGCGGGAGTCGTGCTGGCGGATATCAATGTTGGCCTGCTTTATATCCTCGCGATCAGTTCGCTTGGCGTTTACGGCGTAGTTATGAGCGGGTGGGCAAGTAACTCTAAATACCCATTTTTCTCCGCTATGCGCGCCGCTGCGCAAATGATCTCCTATGAGGTTTCGATCGGCTTCGTTCTTGTCTGCGTCGTGCTCTATGCTGGCACGTTCAACATGACTGGCATTGTCGAGGCTCAGCGCGGACATGGTCTTGGCGTAGTCAATGGCTTCTTCATAAACCCGCTGTTGTTCCCGATGTTTGTGGTGTTCTTCATCTCGGCCTTGGCGGAGACCGCACGTGCGCCGTTTGATTTGACCGAAGCGGAATCAGAACTCGTCGCCGGGTATCAGACCGAATACAGTTCGATGAGCTTCGCGCTGTTCTGGCTCGGCGAGTATGCCAACATCTTGCTGATGTGTTCGCTGTGCACGTTGTTGTTCATGGGTGGATGGTTGCCGCCGATCGAATGGGCGCGGCTCTATTATGTGCCGGGCTTCATCTGGTTCCTGCTGAAAACATTCTTCTTCTTCTTCCTGTTCAGCTGGATATGGGCGACGGTGCCGCGGTACCGGTATGATCAATTGATGCGGCTTGGCTGGAAAGTGTTCCTGCCGATGAGCCTGTTGTTTGTGGCGCTGATCAGCGGATATTTGATGGCAACGGGGCACTTTGTGAAATGACCACCGCCAAACAACTCCTCAAGTCCTTCACTCTGTGGGAATTTCTAAAGGCGCATGCGCTGACCTTGAAGTATTTCTTCAAACCCAAGGTGACGATCAACTATCCGTTTGAGAAAAACCCGCTGTCCCCGCGTTTTCGCGGAGAGCATGCATTGCGCCGCTATCCCAATGGTGAGGAGCGCTGCATCGCATGCAAATTGTGCGAAGCTGTTTGCCCAGCTCAAGCGATCACGATTGAGAGCGAACCGCGCGATGACGGCAGCCGCCGCACCACGCGTTACGACATTGATATGACCAAGTGCATCTATTGCGGGTTTTGCCAAGAAGCCTGCCCTGTGGATGCTGTGGTCGAGGGGCCAAACTTCGAATACGCGACCGAAACTCGCGAAGAATTGCTCTATGACAAGAACAAATTGCTGGCCAATGGGGACAAGTGGGAGCGCGCTATCGCTGCAAACCTTGAAGCCGATGCGCCGTATCGCTAACCGCCGCGGCACAACCAACGGGCCATCATGATGCAAACGCTTGCCTTCTACCTATTTGCCAGTCTGGTCATCGCCAGCGCGGTCATGGTTATCATGGCACGCAACCCTGTGCATTCGGTGTTGTGGTTGATCCTGGCTTTCTTCAACGCCGCTGGATTGATGGTGCTTGTCGGTGCAGAATTTATCGCAGTCCTATTGGTGATTGTTTATGTCGGCGCGGTGGCGGTTTTGTTCCTGTTTGTGGTCATGATGCTGGATATCGATTTTGCTGCGATGCGCGCAGGCTTTGTGCAAAATTTCCCGATCGGATTGGCAGTTGCGCTGATCTTGCTGGCTGAATTGGTCTTGGGCGCGGGTGCGTATCGAGCAGGGGGGCTTGAACTTGCCGCTGCCGATGGCGCCAATGCGACACCGGTGGGCGCGAGCAATATCGAGGCGATTGGCGCCCTACTTTACGGTCCATATCTCTTACTATTTGAAATTGCCGGGATCATCCTCTTAGTCGCAATGATCGGTGCAATTGTGCTGACACACCGCACGCCAAAGCCTGGTGCCCGCGGACGGCAAGATATTAGCAAGCAAATCAACCGCCGACCTGAAGAGGCGACTGTTATGAAAAGTCCCGACGTGGGTGAAGGGGTCGAGCTATGAACGACCTCGGCGGTATCGGCGTAGAGCATTTTGTTGCCGTCAGCGCGATCTTGTTTGTGCTTGGCGTGCTGGGCATCTTCCTCAATCGCAAAAATGTGATCGTTATCTTGATGGCCATTGAATTGATTCTGTTGGCTGTGAACATAAATCTCGTCGCTTTCAGCGCCTTTATCGGTGATCTGACAGGACAGATATTCGCTATGTTGGTGTTGACTGTGGCAGCGGCGGAAGCCGCCATCGGATTGGCGATCCTTGTGATTTACTTCCGCAATCGCGGCACCATCGCGGTCGATGATGTCAATCGGATGAAGGGATAACTTAAACCGTGCATCCGATCCTAATCATTGTATTTCTGCCGTTGTTGGCAGCGATCGTTGCTGGGCTGGGCAATCGCATGCTTGGCAATGTCGCGGCGAAATCAATCACGACGGGCGCTTTGTTTGTGTCTGCCGCATTGAGCTGGCCGATATTCCTCAGCTTCCTAGGTGGGACGGCTCAGGCCGAGGTGATCCATGTTCTCGATTGGGTGCGCTCAGGAGGCATGGCATTCGATTGGGCGCTGCGCGTTGATGCGCTCACTGCGGTTATGCTCGTGGTGATCAACAGCGTATCGTTTCTAGTCCACCTCTATAGCTGGGGTTATATGGACGAAGACCCGGATCAGCCGCGCTTCTTTGCATATCTCTCACTCTTTACCTTCGCGATGTTGATGTTGGTGACGGCTGAAAATCTGGTCCAAATGTTCTTTGGCTGGGAAGGGGTCGGACTGGCCAGCTACCTGCTGATCGGATTTTGGTTCAAAAAGCCAAGCGCTGGCGCGGCCGCAATTAAGGCCTTTGTCGTCAACCGGGTTGGCGATTTGGGCTTTATGCTCGGCATCTTTGGCACCTATTTGGTGTTCCAAACTACCTCTATTCCAGAAATCTTGGCTGCCGCACCTGCAATGAGCGGATCGACGATCGGCTTCTTGGGACTGCGCGTGCACACAATGGATATTCTGTGCATCCTTCTGTTCATTGGTGCGATGGGTAAATCTGCCCAGTTGTTCCTTCACACATGGCTGCCAGACGCAATGGAAGGCCCAACACCGGTTTCTGCCTTGATCCACGCGGCAACGATGGTCACTGCAGGCGTGTTCATGGTGTGCCGCCTTTCCCCGATGTTTGAAACGGCACCGACGGCGCTGATGATCGTTACTGCAATTGGGGCGGCCACTTGTTTCTTCGCGGCAACAATCGGCACCACGCAGTGGGATATCAAGCGAGTGATCGCATATTCAACCTGCTCTCAGCTCGGCTACATGTTCTTCGCCGCTGGTGTTGGCGCGTATGGCGTGGCGATGTTCCACCTCTTCACTCACGCATTCTTTAAGGCGCTGCTGTTCCTTGGTGCAGGTTCAGTGATTCACTCAATGCATCATGAGCAAGACATGCGGTATTATGGTGATCTGCGAAAACGGATTCCGTTCACATTCTGGGCAATGATGGCGGGCACCCTCGCGATTACAGGTGTTGGTGTGCTCGGCGTATTTGGCTTTGCTGGGTTCTATTCCAAAGACGCTATTCTTGAGGCTGCTTGGGCGCGAGGGACTGAGCTTTCACAGCTTGCTTTCTGGCTTGGCGCAGTGGCGGCATTGCTCACCAGTTTTTACAGCTGGCGCCTCATGTTCCTGACCTTTTGGGGCAAGCCGCGCTGGATCGAAAGTGAACATATTCAGCATAGCGTCCACAAGACACCTGATGAAGCGGGTGAGGATACCACTGGCGGCTATCTCCCGCATGAAAGCCCGATGAGTATGCTGATCCCGCTGGCCTTGCTCGCCATTGGCGCTGTCTTCGCGGGGTTTGTCTACAAATACGACTTTATCGATGGTGAAGCGTTCTGGGGCGGATCAATCTACTTCAACGCAGACTTGATCCATGCACTTCACGTCGTGCCGCTATGGGTTAAGTTGACGGCCACCTTTGTGATGATCGCTGGTTTTGTAACCGCATGGTTTGCATATATCCGCAAACCCGATTTACCGGCTGCGTTCGTTAAGCAATTTGAGGTGCTTTATATCCTCTTCTACCGAAAATGGTTCTTCGATGAGATCTATAATTTCCTGTTCGTGAAACCAGCATTTTGGATTGGTCGGCAGTTCTGGAAATTGGGAGATGTCGGCATAATAGACAGGTTTGGTCCGAATGGCATTGCATGGGTCGTCGATCGCGGCGCAATTGCCGCCAAGAAAGTCCAATCCGGTTATCTCTACACATATGCATTGATCATGTTGCTCGGCCTGGTGGCCGCTGTGACTTGGGTCCTATTTTGAGGGAGGCATGATGATGGACGGCTTCCCAATCCTTTCAACCATGCTGGCGGTCCCGCTGATTGCCGCGATCGGCTGTTTCTTTGTCAATGCCAACACCGCTCGCTGGATTGCTCTGAGCGGGACACTCGCGACATTTGCGCTCGGCATAGTGCTGTGGGTGAATTACGAGATCGGCGGCTTGCAATGGCAATTCACCGAAAGTGCTCAGCTGTTTGCCGGTTTTAATTACGCATTAGGGATCGATGGAATCTCACTGATGCTCATTATGCTCAGCGTCTTCCTGATGCCGATATGCATTCTTGCCAGTTGGACTTCGATCCAAAAGCGCGTCGGTGAATACATGGCTGCATTCCTAATAATGGAAGTGCTGATGATCGGCGTGTTCGCGGCGCAGGATTTGTTCCTGTTTTACATTTTCTTCGAAGCAGGCCTGATCCCAATGTACCTGATCATCGGGGTTTGGGGCGGCGATAACCGCATTTATGCGAGCTACAAATTCTTCCTCTACACGTTGTTTGGATCGGTTTTGATGCTGATCGCAATGTTCTGGATGGCCGCAGAGGCAGGCACATCTGACATTCCGACTTTGATGCAATATGACTTCCCATCTGGTGCGCAGACATGGTTGTGGTTGGCATTCTTCGCCAGTTTTGCGGTTAAGATGCCAATGTGGCCAGTGCATACTTGGTTGCCCGATGCCCACGTCCAGGCACCTACAGCGGGCTCTGTAATCTTGGCAGGTGTTCTGCTGAAACTAGGTGGGTATGGCTTTATCAGGTTCAGTTTGCCGATGTTCCCAGAGGCAAGCGCGCAGCTAGCATGGCTTATCTTTGCGCTCTCGATGATTGCGGTGGTTTACACTTCGCTCGTTGCTCTGGTTCAGCAGGATATGAAAAAGCTGATCGCGTATTCCAGCGTTGCCCACATGGCCATCGTTACGGTCGGTCTCTTTGCATTCAATGTTCAGGGCCTTGAAGGCGCAATGATCGTGATGCTTTCGCACGGACTCGTGTCTGGCGCATTGTTCCTATGCGTTGGTGTGATTTATGATCGCCTCCACACACGCGAAATTGATGGTTATGGCGGCCTGTCAATCAACATGCCGTACTACGCCCTGTTTTTCTTACTGTTCACGATGGCATCGATCGGATTGCCGGGCACGAGCGGTTTTGTTGGTGAATTCCTATCACTCGCTGGAATTTATCAAGTGTCCACTTGGGTCGCGTTGATATGCACCACAGGCATCATCCTGGGCGCTGCTTATATGCTCTATCTTTATCGCCGCGTTGCATTCGGTGAACAGAAGAATGCGGATGCGGCCTCTATGCTCGATCTTGATAGGCGCGAATGGGCAATGTTGGCCCCAATTGCTGCGGTCGTTTTGTGGATGGGCGTTTATCCAGAGAGCTTTCTTGCACCGATGCGCGCAGACATTGCCGTGCTTGATGCCCGTTTGGCAGCGTCTGCACCCGAAGGGGATAGCCTGCTTGAGCAGGGAGAGGCACGATCAGAAAATGCCAATGCCCTGCATAATCCAGTTGATGGGAGCGCGCACTGATGGATTATGCTTCCTCTTTTGCTCTAATCGCTCCTGAATTGCTGCTTACAAGCGCTGGATTGATCTTGCTGTTGGTTGCTGCTTGGGGCGGGGACAAGCTTGCTAGGCCAATTGCCGCTATGGCTGCCGTTGCGCTTTTCGTTGCGGGCATCCTCCTGGTGCCTGGTCTCCATAACGGAGTGATGGGCCTCGACACATACGCATTTGGGACACTGATCCGAGCGGATGCTTTTGCATTGTTTGCCAAAGCACTGATTTATCTCGCGGCCATTGGCTGTCTCGTCATTGCACCAGCATATTTCGAAAATGCCAAGAACGGCAATGAGCGAGGGATGCGGGCCGAATATCCCGTGCTCATAGTGTTCGCATCGGTCGGTATGAGCATCATGGTATCAGCTAGTGATTTCATGACTCTCTACCTAGGGTTGGAGCTTAATAGCCTGTCTGCCTATGTGCTGGCGGCGGTGCTTCGAAATGACAGCAAATCTGCTGAGGCAGGGCTCAAATACTTCGTCTTGGGTGCGCTTGCTTCCGGCATTCTCCTATACGGTATGAGCCTGCTCTATGGTTTCACGGGCGGAACGGAATTCGGTCTTGTAAGGGCTGGACTCTCCGGAGAATTGGCGACTGGCGCGCTGTTCGGCATCATCTTCGTGCTTGCTGGCCTTGCGTTCAAAATTGCAGCGGTGCCGTTCCATATGTGGACGCCCGATGTTTACGAAGGCGCCCCAACTCCAGTCACAACATTCTTTGCAACTGCACCGAAAGTGGCGGCAGTGGCGCTTACCGCGCGTGTGGCACTCGAAGTGTTTGGCGAACAAGCCGACGCTTGGCGGCAAATCGTTATGTTCATGGCACTCGCGTCGATAGTGTTCGGAGCATTGGGGGCAATCGGACAAGACAATCTGAAACGGTTGCTCGCTTATTCCTCGATCAACAATGTTGGTTTCATCCTTCTGGGACTGGCCGTTGCCAATCAAGCCGGCGCCAGCGCAATGTTGATCTACCTGTTCGTTTATGTCGCGATGTCACTGGGCAGCTTTGTTGCCTTGCTCATGCTGCGCGGCGAGGACGGCACGCTGTATGAAACCTTCGGCGATATCAAAGGGCTTTCCGTCACACAGCCGCTCATCGCGTGGAGCTTGCTGATCTTGATGTTCAGTTTGGCGGGAATTCCCCCGCTCCTAGGCTTCTACAGCAAGTTTGTGGTGTTTCAGGCAACGGTAGAGGCCGGATTGGTGGCATTTGGTGCCATCGCCATTGCTGCCAGTGTGATTGGCGCATTTTACTACATCAAATTCGTCAAAGTGATGTTCTTCGATGAACCTGCAGATGTCGTCACCGGCAAAAGCGGATCGGGGCATTGGATCATTCTTCTGCTCACTGCTGCCATTGTCTCACCGCTGGGATATTTTCTCACACCTTCGCTCACTGACCTTGCAAACAAAGCCGCAGAAGCATTGTTCCTCGTTTCGTGATCAATACGGTCGAAGAGACCGGCTCCACCAACGCCGATTTGGCCGCGATTCTGCGGTCCGGAGAAACTATCGCCGAGGGCGAGTGGTTGGTCGCCAAGCGTCAAGTTTCCGGCCGTGGCCGACAGGGTCGCAAGTGGGAAGATGGCGAGGGCAACTTCATGGGCTCCACGGTTGTCCACCTTGACGAGAAGGATCGGATCAACGGGGCAATTAACCTACCGGTGAGCCTCGCTCTACATGGTGCCGTCGCAGAATTTCTGGCGCAGCCAAGCGAGCTGATGCTCAAATGGCCCAACGATCTACTGCTGTCCGGCGCAAAGCTTTCTGGCGTCCTGATGGAGCTGGTGGGGAATGATGTCATCGTCGGAATTGGGGTCAATCTTGCTGTTGCACCTGAGCTCGATGATCGAGAAACCATTGCATTGAGCCAGATTGGACCCGCCCCTACACGATCAGCATTTGCCGAACGTCTTGCAGAATGCCTTGCTAATGAGCTGATAAACTGGCGCGATCGAGGCGAAGCACCGATGCGTGATCGCTGGCTCGCTTTGGCGCATCCCACCGGCACCCATTTGACCGTTCACGATGTCGATGGGAGCAAGGTTGAAGGTCTGTTCGAAGGCCTCGAACCCGGCGGCGCATTGCTGCTACGCTTGGCGGATGGTGAAAGCCGTGCCATCCATGCTGGCGATGTCTTGATAGATTGAGGAACGATTCATGCTTCTCGCTGCCGATGTTGGCAACACCAATGTAGTCTTTGCCCTTTTCGAAGGGCGCGAAATTCGCGCTCGCTGGCGCATTGCAACAGATCAGCGCCGGACAGGCGATGAGTACGCCGTTTGGCTGCTGCAATTGCTTGCGATTGAAGGGGTTAAGCGCGAAGAAATCACCCAAATTATCTTTGCCTCAGTTGTTCCGCGCGCAGATCACAATCTCACCGTGTTCTCGCAAAAGTATTTCGGAATAACACCTTTGGTCGCGGGGGAAGGGGAGGCTGCTTGGCGCTTTGCCATCGATGTTGATCAACCCAGTTCACTTGGTGCGGATAGAGCTCTCAATATTCTCGCCGCTCATGAGAAATATGGCGGGGACCTGATTGTCGTAGATTTCGGCACCGCGACAAAGTTCGAGGCAATCGATTTCAACGGTGCATACAAAGGCGGCTCAATCGCCCCCGGGATCAATCTTTCGCTTGATGCATTGGTGGGCAAGACAGCAAAATTGCCGCGTATTGCGATCCGGGCGCCCGAAAGCACAAGCGTGATCGGCCGCAATACAGAGGATCAGATGCTGATCGGTGTGTTTTGGGGGTACGTCGCGATGATGGAAGGCATCATTGAGCGGATGCGGACCGAAATCGGCCGACCCGCGAAAGTGGTGGCTACCGGCGGCCTGGCAATACTGTTTGATGAGGCGACAGACATCTTCGATCACGTCGATGCTGATTTAACAATAGGCGGACTGGCTGTGCTCGCCGAGCAAGTGACAGGTTAGATAGAATTTAGTGAAAAAGAACTTCGCACCCGAAGACGAATTGCTCTTCCTGGCCCTTGGTGGGTCGGGAGAGATCGGCATGAATGTCAATCTTTATGGCTGCAACGGCAAATGGTTGATGGTTGATCTTGGGATGACTTTTTCGGGCAATGAATATCCAGGCCTTGATCTTGTCTTTGCCGATCTCGAATTCATCGAAGAGCGCAGCAAAGACCTGCTCGGGATTGTACTAACCCACGCGCATGAGGATCATATCGGCGCAGTTCCCTATTTCGCGCACGAATTGGGCGTGCCGCTTTACGCGACCCCATTCACGGCCGATCTTGTAGCGCGAAAATTGGAAGAAGCAGAACTGAGCGGTGAAGTTGAACTCAATATCATTGATGATGATCACGGCAATTTTGGACTTGGCCCGTTCTCGATCACATATCTGCCGCTTGCCCACTCGATTGCCGAAGGAAACGCACTCCTTATCGATACGCCGTACGGTAAAATATTCCACACTGGCGATTGGAAGCTCGACGAAGAACCAATTATCGGTTCTCCCACGACCGAGGAAGAACTCATCGCGATAGGAGATGAGGGCGTAGACATTTTGGTGTGCGATTCCACCAATGTGTTCAATCCCAACCCGTCAGGATCTGAAGGGGCTGTACACCGCGGATTGATGGAAGAGGTCGCGAAGCATTCTGGGAAAAGGGTGATGGTCACGACCTTTGCTTCCAACGTTGCTCGGCTTCAAACACTGGGTGATGTGGCGCGTGAAACTGGCCGGAAATTATGCGTCGCTGGTAGGTCGCTCGATCGGATCATCGAAGTCGCTCAAGGTAATGGTTATCTTCGAGACTTTCCGCAGCCAGTCGATTTCGACACAGCCATGGGGCTTCCCCGCGGCGAAATCCTGATTTTGGCAACTGGCGGACAAGGGGAACCAAGGGCCGCCCTTTCTAGAGTCGCAGATGGCAACCACCCAATCTCGCTTACAAGCGGCGATGTTGTGTTGTTTTCAAGCAGGCAGATACCCGGCAATGAAATTTCGATAGGCAAAGTTCAAAATCAATTGGCAAGCCGCGGAATAACGATGGTCACTGATCGCCAAGCGATGATCCATGTTTCAGGCCACCCAGGACGTCCCGAATTGGAAGCTCTTTATAGCTGGCTCCGACCGGAAAAACTGATCCCGGTGCATGGCGAAATGCGCCATATGCGTGAGCAGGCAAAGTTGGGTCGTGAACGCGGAATTCCATCACCGTTCGTGCAAGGAAATGGCGACATCGTGCGTTTGGCACCGGGCGATCCGGCAAAGCTTGCCGAAGTCCGTCATGGAAGATTGGTACTTGATGGAGATATAATCGCGCCTGCCAATGGTGATGCTATCACGATGCGCAGAAGAATGTCCCGAGAGGGCATCATGATTGTTGTGTTGGCGCCAAGCGGTGAATCTGAGATTGAAGCCCATGGCCTGCCCCTGGAAGAAGATATGGTCGAATTTATCGACGAAGCGAAGGCAGACGTGAAAAGGGCAGTTCAGAAATCCAAAAGTCGAGACGTAGCTGAAATTTCTGAAGCTGCCCGGATAGCGGCAAGGCGGGCGGCGCAGCGTTGGTCAGGCAAGAGGCCGCAAGTGCGCGTTATTCTGCCAGGGTTGGGCACCAAGAACGACCGCTAATGGCTTGGACGTCTATCATCGCGATATATGCCTTGGTTTGGGTCATGGCTGCATTCATTATGCTGCCATTTGGCGTTAAAACGCATGATGAAATGGGGGAGACAGTAATACCGGGACAAGCGGAAAGCGCTCCTGCCAATTTTCGGCCGGGCAAGCTGCTGATCAGAGCGACGGTTATCGCCTCAGTCCTTACGAGCCTTTTTGTCTTGAATTTTGAATTCGGTTGGATTGGCGCCGAAGCGCTCAACATTTTTCCAGAGCCGCCTTCACATACGCAGCGCAACTGACTTTCGAAGTTGAACTCATCGGCTCAATTGCGGAAACGTTCAATCGCTTGCGCCATCAAAACGTAGAGCTTGCCCATGTCCGACCCGAGCAGTGTTACGCTTAGGGCATTGCCGTCTTTGGTTGATAACATCGAGCGCAACATGGATTCGAAATCATGGATATAGCGGCTAACGTTGTTACGAAATGCATCATCCGATTGATAAAGCTCTGATATTTCTCGCGCTTCACCGCTATCGATCAAGTTAACCGCGCGCCGAGTGAAAATGCCTCGATCACCCTTCAAATAGGCATCCCACGCAGTATCGCTTACTTCCGTCGCCAAGGCAGTGGTTATGTCGATCGCATTGGAATTGAGGCTGTCGGTGATGAGTGCCATGCGCCTAGAGAAGTCATTGTTGGTTTGCTCTTGTGCCAATTCGCGGGCTCTCGCCACACGCTGCTCCAAATTGCCGGTCAACTCGTTGACCTTGGCTAGTTGATCTCGCAATTGGATCGCGGCTTCGCGCCCTACACCCGATGCGTGGGCAGCCGTCTGTTCGAAACGTCCAATGGCCTCAGCGCTTTCGGATCTCAGCGCGCGGTCCAGCGCATCAACTGCTTCCGCTCCCAAATTCTCCGCCATGTGGGCAATCCGTTCGCGCGTGCCATCCTCGATTGTCGTGAACGCAGATTGTGTGGCAGATTCGAGCGTTCCTATAGCTGCCCGTAGAGTGTCCTGCGCCTCGCCTGAAAATTCTCCAGCATCTGCTGTCAACTTGGCAAGTCCGCTTCGCATCCCTTGCAATTTCGCCAATGTCTCATCGGACTGGTCAGCAAGCTTAGTTTGCAATGCTTCTATTTGTGTATCTGCAATTTCTATATTCGATTGGGTTGCGGCAATTTGCTCAGAAAGGCTGTCTCCGCGTGAGTTGACCTCGCTGATCGTCGAGGTGAGTTTAGTGGCGCGCTCCTCGACAGCAGAAAGTTGCTCCGTAGAAGCTTGAATAGCCTGGTTTAAATCCTCCCGACTTTGCCGAGCCCCAGATTGAATGATTTCAAGCAGTCGGATCCCGCTTTCAGTCAATGTTGCCAATTGGCTTTCTGTTTCTGACAGGCCAACGCGGTTCTCTGTCAGCTGCTCATCGAGCGATGAAATCCCTGAACTCAGGCTAGACTGCGCCGTTTCGCCCTGTGTGGTGATGTCAGCAAACAAAGAATTGAGCTGATCTAATTGCTCGCCGATTTCTTTGCTGTGTCCAACAAGTTTTTCGGTTTCAGCGATTTGAGCTTCACGGCGCTCTGCCAAAGAATCATCTAATTCGGCTAGGCGTTCGGCAAGCAGCGCGGCCGCCTGCGTCTCACGCGTGTCAAATTCATCCTGGCGCTTATTGAGTTCTTCGACGAATTTTAGATCGCGTTCGGCTATTCTACTGTCGAAGCGGCCTAGCTCGGCTTCGAGTGATCCGATCCTTGCTACGCCTGTTGAAACAGCCCTAGTGTGAAGTGTGTCTAGATTTTCGACCACCTCACCAATCTCTTGATTAAGGCGATCTTTTGACTGTCTTAATGCCTCAATGGCCGCAGATTCGGCCTTGCGCAAATTCGCGGCTGCGGTTTCTCCTTCACCGCGTAGCAAGGCAATCCTGGCTTTCAAAGACGTCAGCGATTTTTCTTCTTGTGCGGCAAAGTCTGAATCAAGCTCCGACAAGCCTGCACGAAGGTCATCCGCGCGCTGGCGCATAGCGGCGAGGGCGTTGACCTCTCGGCTATCCAATTCGGTCCGGTACGTCTCAGATTTTTCGTTGAGCGCGCCAAATCGAGCCTTCGTTACCCGTTCAAGTTGCTCCAATTGGGCTTCAAAACCCGACAATGTAGTATCGACCCGATCACTGAGAGATTGAACTTGCCTTTCGCTTGCTTCGCCAAATTCATTTAGTCGTTCAAATCCGCCCACGAGGCTATTTAGCTGATCTTGCGCCGTTCGCCCGGCATTGCCGACCTGATTGGAAACATCTCGCGCCGAAGTTGCAATAACAGGCAGATCATCACGCAATTTACTCATATTGCTCAGAGCGGTGTCGCTAGCACTTCCAATCTTATCGACTTGGTCGCCATTATTCTTTATCAATTGCTGCAGCTCGCTGGCGTGGCTGGATATACGTTCACTGGCTACACGGCCCAGGGATTCAAGCTCAAGAGATTGAGAATTCAGGAATTCCCGCGCCAAACTCAACTCTCGATTAACAACGCCAAGCCGCGTTTCAAGTTCAGCAGATTCTTTTGATAGGATCGCAGCGGTTCGCGCAAACCTCTTCGCCTCCCGGTTCGAATTGCGCATTGCCAAAAGCCAAGCGATACCAACAAGCAACACTGGCACTGACCAATCAATGATCCAGCGGGTCCACAATTGCGGGATGCTCGCGCCAGAGAGGATTTCGCCTCGCAGTGCCCAGATGTAAAATCCGGTCCAAACCACCACCGCTGTAATCGCGATTGCAGGGAACAGCCATTCAAACCTTGATCGCTCCTCCAAAACATCGCCGGCAACATAACCTTCATCGAATTCCGAATTTTCGACAAATGTTTCAGTTACTTCGTCGGCCAACGATGTTTCCAAAACATCATCAATTTCTGCACTAACAGTGGCTTCATCTAGCGCATCTTGCGCGGCTTCTGGGCCTACAGCCCTGATATGTGGTCCTCCCGACATGTGCATAAAGTACCACAAGATGCGAAAGGATAAACCCCGCTTTAACCCTACGGCGTTATCAAGCAGCCTATGGCCTATGAAAACGGAGCATTGGACGCGACACTTGCCGCAGCCGCAGGTGAAGATGCAGCATTGCTGCAAGAACTACGCGGCGCCTTCGTGGAAAGCGCCAAAAAGCAGTTAGATCTGCTGAAGCGTTCCCGTTGCGATGGGAATTGGAACATTGCCGCAATGCGCCTGAAGGGATTGGCAGCCAGTTTTCATGCCGAGGAACTGCTTGAAGCTGCTGAAACTGCTCTGTCATCCGCCCCAGGCGAGCCGGCAGCTATTCGCGAACTCGAAGCCGTTCTCGATCGCTTTTCGGGTTCCTCGCGCTAATTCACATGTAAAATTCGGTATAAAGCCCTCGCTTAGCATGGCAGGTGGGGGCAGAACGCTCTACCTCGATTGATGGAGGTCTTGCGCGTGCGAACAGCACTTTTGACAGCACAAAGGCGAACAGAGGACGGCCAATTGCGCGCTTTTCTGCCGCTTGGCGGACGCGGCGTTATTTTTTGGCAATATGAACTGGCGCTCAGTCTCGGGTGCCAGAAAGTTATCTGCATATGCGAAGATCAGCACCCGGAACTGCTGCAATTACAGCATGATGCCGAGGCAAATGGCGTAGAATTTCGAACAATTCGCGGTTCCCTGCAATTGGTCAGCCTGGTCAGTACGGATCAAGATATTTTGATGATGCTCGATGGTCTGGTCATAGACACCGACTTGGCAAAATCTCTCGTGGAGAGTCGTCGTTTGATCGCTTGCATCAAAAATGACACCATCCTTGCGCGGGATTTTCCTGAAGATTTCGAACGGATTGACGCAATCCGGGCTTGGGGAGGGATCGCAGCTATTCGCGGTGATCTGGTCGCAAGATTGGCTGAGATGCCGCCAGATTCCGATGTTACCTCGCTGATGATCAGGATCGCCCTGCAGGGAGGTACTCCCTGCGAAACGATCGATTCTGAGGTGTCTAACGAAGATGCGTTGTCATTCGTTGGGGATGCAAAATCTCTACAAAGGCGCGAAACCAAGCTTATCGGGCGCAGCGCTGAACACATTCTTTGGTCGGGGCCGGTCAATGCGCTTTGCAACTGGATTATCTGCAAACTTGCACCAAGAGGGCTACAAACCGGCCCAAGAAACAGTCTTTCGGTTGGTCTCATCCTGCTGCTTGCGAGTGTTGGACTTTCAATTCTGGGCCAGATCGTCACCGCCATCTCAATAGCTGCGCTTGGCGCCTTTTTAGTCACTCTTGGCAATGCATGGTCGGGCTTTCGCAACCGACTTTATGGGAAAACAAGTCGTCATTTTTTATCTCATGTTTTTCGATATTTACCAGATGTTCTTATCGCGACTTTGCTGTGCATCACTTTTCCCATTTCATTCGAGCTTTCCATTCCGATTTTTGCCATCGGATTGGCAAGAATTGCGGCCATGGCTTCTGGACCAAAATGGCAAGCGTTCTGGAGAGATCGCACCCTTCACATGGTGGGCTTCGCCTTCGCGGCAAGTTTCGGACAGCTTGTTTCGGGCCTTCTGGTGTTCGCTTTAATGGCTCTGGGTTTTGTCCTGATGCGAGACAGAGGGAATTGAGCTAACGCCCGCTTAACTATAACCCGGCTAATGCGGGGTAATGGGCGATGCCAATATGGACATTTCTGCGCCTAGTGCGATCGAAGCGATCCTGAAGGATGAGCTGAAACGCGGGGACCTCGCATTGAACGGGGTAGCCCCTGTTTTGACGCACATGCTTGCGAATTCTGGTGGATCTCTGGTTAGCGAAGCAATTGTCGCGCGTTTGCGCGGCATGCTGGCAGATTTGGCGAGGCAATTGTTGCAGGCAACCGGCGCAGTGAATGCCGGTTCTGGAAAACCGCCTGTCGATCCAGATGTGCAGAGTGATTTGGCGGACCATCTGGCAGGCGACAGTGTGGTTTTGAGCCATTGCTATGCACTGGCGATGGAGGGTCACCTTTCGGAACGGCTAGAGCGCAAGGTGGGACTCGATCCCGTTATGAGCCCGCTCGTACAAGAATTGATTGCATCGACCAATCAAGAGATTGCCGAACTGGCAATTGCGATCCTCGCCGCACAATCTCGCTTTGTCCAAAGTCAAAAGAGGATGGAAATGCCCTTGGGCGAATTGCCCGCTGAATTGTTTCACAGCTTGATGCGGCGTTGGGAGAGTTTCCCCGGCCAGATCAATGTTGAAGACTTTGAAGGCGTCCTAGAGCAATTGAAATCAAGCTATGATGAAGGTGCAAGCAGAGTGGGGCTGTTTGCGCGAGCTATCTCAGCCATGCAAAAAGGGGCCAGGGCGGCTCTTGAACTAGAGCTTGCGGGGTTTGCGTTGTTTGTTTCCGCGTTAAGCGGACTGACGCGCCAACCGCGCGAGTTGGCCATTTTAAGCTGTCACGAACGACAGTTGGCACGGTTGGCATTGGGTTTGCGGACCACAGGATTGAACGAACAGGAAATCGAGCGCCAATTTGAAATTCTTCATCCAGGCCAGATGCTTCCTGATGGCCTAGACAAATTGCTTCCCGAACAAGCGCAAGCGATTTTAAACAAATCTGATCCAAGGCGGACATACTAAGCGAACAGTATGGAAAACAGTGACCGCCTCTTGGCCTCGCATGGCCTAACGGACAATCAAGATCGTTTGCTCTCCGCGGACGATCCATTGGCTGATATCCATTTGCGGTGCGGGGGATCAATACCTGGCGCCATAGCCATTCCTGAACTGTTAGATTTGGTCAATCAAGCCCGGATCTACGGACTGAAATTGGCGCGCGATTTTGAAGTTTATGACGGCCAAGATTTGGTGAGCGGTTTTGTCCGTGTCCATCCTCAATCAGAAGATGTCGGCGGGGGATGCGAGATTCTGGTTGAGAACCTCAAGCGCACTCCGCTTGCCATTGAAGACGAGCGGGTAACATCGGATCGCCTAAACCTCATTGATCGCAACACAGCAGAAATTGCCGCGCGTCTAGATCGGCAACAGCACCTCCAATTCCTATTTTCTGAAGCGAAAGATGGGCTTGGGCTGAAAGAAGCTGTGGAACAAGAGCCCGGATTGAATTGGGCCAACTATGTCGCGCTAGAGGGAGTTTCTCATCAGCAACCCTTGCATTGGCGCTTGCTCGATGGGGCGCGTTGCACATTGCCCGGTTCTAAGCGCAATTGGCGCGCCCGCTTGCTGCCTTTGGGCAACACGATTGAGACACCTCAAGGTTTCGAATTACTGCTCATCGCGGACGAGCCACTCACCCGCGCAGGCGAGGCCGAGAAGCTATCCAAAATGGACGAGCAAAACCATATGCGCTTGATCGGCAGCTCTCTTGCTCCCGCACTTCGGCAGCCGATCGCCAGAGTGGTGGCCAACGCAGAAACTATAAAATCGAAGCTCGCCGGACCTTTGCGTCAGGAATATGCCGACTACGCAGGCAATATCGCGTCTGCAGGGCAACACCTTCATGTGATGCTGGAGGATCTGGCTGATCTTGAAGTGGTTGAGGCTGAGGGTTTTTCAACTGCGCGAGAGAAGGTTGATCTAATCGATGCTGCGGAACGTGCTGCTGGCATTTTGGGGGTGAGGGCACAGGCGCGGCAGATTTCGCTAACGTTGCCCGAACAGTCAAAAGATTCAGCTGCAATCGGAGAATTTCGCCGGGTCTTGCAGATCTTGATCAACCTCATCGGAAACGCGATTGCCTATTCACCAGAGGGCAGCGAAGTTGCCATTTCGGTTGAGAGTGCGCTGAACGGTAAGGTATCGATTAGCGTAGCCGATCAAGGCGATGGCATCAGTGAGGATGACGCTCAACGAATTTTCACCAAATTTGAACGCCTTGGACGCAATCAAGATGATGGATCAGGATTGGGCCTTTATATCTCACAGCGATTGGCCAATGCGATGGAAGGAGACTTGTCTGTCTCTCACGTCCCCGATGGCGGCGCGCAATTCATCCTGACATTGCCCGCTGCAGGTTAACTGCCAAAACCCTTGGAAATCTTGAGCGATATTCCGCCCAAAATAATCGCCAAAATTCCGTAAAGAGCCCATTCGCTTTTGCCTAGCATGAAGCTTCCAGAAGGCCAAGCGAGAAAGCCAAGCCCTTGGAGCATCCACAAGCCACCAGATAGCCCCAAGGCAACCCCAATGACCTGAAACAGAAAGCCTGCAAACTTTCTCCCCATGGCGTTCCGCGAAGGGTCCGGTCCGATTACCGTTGATCGAGCGGGATGTAATCACGCTCAGTTGGGCCAGTGTACAATTGGCGCGGCCGGCCGATGACTTGGCCAGGATCTGAGATCATTTCGTTCCATTGTGCAACCCAACCAACTGTGCGGGCAAGCGCGAACAGCGCTGTGAACATCGTCGTTGGGAAACCGATAGAAGAAAGGATGATCCCGGAATAGAAATCCACGTTCGGGAACAGCTTCTTTTCCCTGAAATAATCATCGCTTAGAGCGAGTTCTTCGAGCTGCAGCGCAGTCTCAAACACTGGATCGGTAACGTTCAGTGCCTCAAACACTTCACGCAATGTCTGCTGCATCACCGTCGCACGTGGATCATAATTTTTGTAAACACGGTGGCCAAATCCCATCAAACGGAATGGATCATTCTTGTCCTTCGCACGCTCAATGTAATGCGGAATTTTGTCCGGAGTGCCGATTTCCTGCAGCATATTGAGCGCTGCTTCATTGGCGCCGCCATGTGCCGGCCCCCACAGGCAGGCAATGCCCGCCGCGATGCACGCAAATGGGTTCGCACCGGAAGAGCCAGCAAGCCGAACTGTAGAAGTTGATGCGTTTTGCTCATGATCTGCATGCAAGATGAAAATTCGATCCATCGCTTTTTCAATGGCAGGGTGAACTTCATATTCCTCTGCCGGGACGCCGAATGTCATGCGCAGAAAATTGCCGGTGTAGCTCAAGGAATTATCCGGCTGCATGAATGGCTGACCGATGGCATACTTATACGCCATAGCCGCGATTGTTGGCATTTTTGCAATCAGGCGATGTGAACTGATGGTGCGGTGTTCAGGATCAGAGATGTCTGTGCTGTCATGGTAGAATGCAGACAGCGCGCCAACAACGCCGCACATGATCGCCATGGGGTGTGCATCGCGGCGAAAACCTTGGACGAATTGGCGAAGTTGGTCATGCAGCATCGTGTGACGGGTAATGGTATACGAAAAATCGTCCAGCTCGTCGCTGCTCGGCAATTCGCCATTCAAGAGCAGATAAGACACTTCCATGAAACTTGAATGCTCAGCCAATTGGCCAATCGGATAACCGCGGTGCAGCAAAACACCTTCATTGCCATCGATATAAGTTAGCGCGCTTTCGCAACTTGCAGTCGATTTGTAGCCAGGATCAAACGTGAATGCGCCTGTTTGACCATAGAGTTTCCGGATATCTACAACATCCGGTCCAGTGCTGCCTTCAAGAACAGGGAACTCATAGGACTGCCCACCCAATTCCAGTTTCGCCTGATTATCCGCCAAAATTAATCTCCTCAAATCTTGCCTATCGCCGGTAGTGCCATCCCGGCTCAACTGGCATGCGCGTTCAATCGCGCCAAAGCTTCTTCCCGTCCAAGTAGGACCAGAACATCGAAAATACCGGGCGAGGTTGTCGTCCCAGTGAGCGCTGCGCGCATTGGCTGCGCCAGCTTGCCAAAACCCAATTCATGTTTCTCGGCGATTGCTTTTGTAGTGGCTTCGAGGGCCTCACTTGTCCAGTGATTTTCCTGCGTAAGGACTTGAACCACAAGCGCTAGCCGCGATTTACCTTCCTCATCGAGCAAATTTGCCGCTTTCTCGGTCAATTCCAATGGCCGTTTTTTGAATAGGAATGCCGCATTTTCAGCGAGTTCATCCAAATTTTTTGCGCGCGGTTTTAACACAGGCATGGCCTTAACAAGCAATGCAATGTCATCCGCTTCTGCGATTTTAGGCATCACCAATTGTGCCAAAACCGTGTCGTCGGCTTCGCGGATGTAATGACCGTTGAGATTTTGAAGTTTTTTCAGATCAAAACGCGAAGGGCTTTTACCTACACCGCCAAGATCAAACAACGAAATTGCTTCATCTCGATCGATTTCTTCACGGTCTCCATAACCCCAACCGAGCCGCAAAAGGTAGTTGAATAACGCATCGGACAAGATCCCCATCTCGTCACGGTAGGAGTCTACCCCTAGCGCACCATGCCTTTTTGACAGCTTCGCGCCATCTGATCCGTGGATCAACGGAATGTGCGCATATGCCGGTTCTGGCCAGTCACCTTCGATCCCATCCATTGCATGGTATATGGGCAGTTGGCGGAATGCGTTGTTGAGGTGATCATCACCGCGAATGACGTGGGTGACACCCATATCGTGATCGTCAACCACAGCTGCGAGCATATAGGTTGGCGTGCCGTCGGCTCGCAGAATAATATAATCGTCTAATTCTGCATTCTTAACGGAGACTTTGCCTTGGACTTCGTCGGCGATCGTCGCTTGGCCATCGGTCGGAGTTTTCAGGCGGACAACGAATGGCGCGCTATTTTGCGCTTCGGATGGATCGCGATCGCGCCAACGGCCATCATATCTCATCGGCTGCTTATTTGCGCGTTGCTGTGCACGCATTTCTTCAAGTTCTTCAGGCGTTGCGAAACATTTATAGGCATCGCCAGAAGCGAGCAATTTATTGGCAACTTCAGCATGCCTTTCTGCGCGAGCAGATTGAAAAGTTGGCTTCTCATCATATTCTAAGCCAAGCCAATTGAGGCCGTCCAAAATTGCATCAATCGCTTCTTGGGTAGACCGCTTGCGGTCGGTATCTTCGATCCGCAGCAATGCCTTTCCGCCATGATGGCGAGCATAGAGCCAATTGAACAAGGCCGTTCTTGCTCCGCCAATATGAAGAAAGCCCGTTGGTGATGGGGCAAATCGCGTAACGACCTTCCCCGCATTAGCCGAACTATCTTGGCCGCTTTCGCTTGCCATAACTCATGAATTCCTTTTCATGTCGGGCATGGACTCGTCCGATGCGCCTATCGTTCCCATCGGCAGTGGAGGGGACAGCAGCAGCAACCCTGCCGAGAATGTTGCAGTGCAGCGCACTTGGCGCAAGGCCTCGTCCTTGTCCAGTATCCCAGCTGCGCTTTGTGACCAGGCCGAGCACTTTCTTTCCACCGCCGGCTTTGATCGCGCACCGTGGATCGCAGCTATCTTCGCCGGAGGAATACTGAGCTGGTTCGCGCTTGCTACATCCGCTCAATGGACCATCGCGATTGGCGCGGCACTGCTCTTGGCAATCTTCGGCGCTGCTGTTTTTCGGGGTGCGGAAACCCGCGTCTTGCTCAGGCAATCGACGATAATTCTTGGATTGGTGTTTGCGGCTGGCATTGCAACAATTTGGATCAGGTCGGAGTTTGTGGGTGCAGAACCAATTGAACGGCCCACGGTCGAACGCATTCAGGGATATGTGCTCGAACGCGAAGATCAGCCCGCGCGAGATCGCATCAGGCTGGTGCTTGCAATACGCGATGTAGAGCAAGGAGAAAGTCGAAAGATCCGCGTAAATGTTCCGCTAGATCAGGTACAACCGAACATAAGCGAAGGCAGTGTTTTGCGGATGCGTGTCCGCATGATGCCTCCTGCATCGCCGATGCTCCCCGGGGCATATGACTTTGCACGCACAGCATGGTTTCAGGGGCTTTCTGCGACTGGAAGCGTGATCGGCGAAATCGAAATAATCGAGCACGCTGCCGAAACGAGCGATGCGGGGGCAATTGCGCGGTTGCAACGCTGGCTCTCCCAACATGTTTCTGAGCGGGTTGAAGGCTCTGCAGGGACCATTGCCGCCGCCTTTGCCAGTGGAGATCGCGGCGGCATCGCAGAGGCGGATGATAACGCAATGCGAGATGCCGGACTCACTCACTTGCTTTCAATAAGCGGCCTGCATGTCAGCGCCGTCATCGCTGCCGCATATATAGTGGTTCTAAAGCTGCTTGCGCTTTTCCCAGCAATCGCTCTGCGGGTTAGGTTGCCGGTAATGGCAGCCAGTTTTGGCGCAATCGCTGGCATTGGATATACACTTCTGACGGGGGCTGAAGTTCCGACGGTCCGCAGCTGCGTGGCCGCCATGCTGGTTCTTGTCGCATTGGCCATGGGCAGGGATGCCTTGTCGTTAAGAATGGTCGCCGTGGCGGCGATATTTGTAATGCTTTTATGGCCGGAATCGGTGGCAGGACCAAGTTTCCAAATGAGTTTCTCTGCGGTCCTTGCCATTGTGGCGCTCCATACATCCACGCCAGTAAGGTCATTTTTGGCGCCGAGAGAGGAAAGCTGGATAAGGCATGGCGGCAGGCGGGTGTTTATGCTGTTCGTTACCGGCCTCGTCATCGAAATTGCTCTGATGCCAATTGTGCTGTTCCATTTTCACCGCGCGGGCCTCTATGGCGCGCTCGCGAATGTTGCTGCAATTCCGCTTGTGACATTCATCTCCATGCCGCTGATTGCTTTGGCATTGTTACTCGATCTATTTGGACTTGGCGCCCCTGCATGGTGGTTGGTTCAAGCATCGCTCGATCTTCTTCTGGGGATCGCGCATTGGACTTCCGCACAGCCCGGTTCCGTCAAATTGATGCCACAGATGACACAGGCAACAATTGCGCTGTTTGTAGTCGGTGCATTGTGGCTGGCGCTTTGGAACAGCCGGGCGCGGCTTCTCGGATTTGTTCCTGCCGCCATTGCAACGGCCATGCTGCTCGCAACCCCGATACCAGACGTGCTTATCGGCCGCGATGGCCGCCATGTTGGTGTAACGATTGAAGGAGAGCGGTTGCTGTCACTGCGAGACAGCAGATCATCCTATGCGCGGGACAATCTTTTGGAATTGGCAAGTGTAGCCAGCGATCCCATCCCGATGGCAAATTGGCCAAATGCACGATGCTCAACAGAATTTTGCCTGCTCGAACTCGATAGAGGTGGCCGGCAATGGACATTGTTGATGGCGCGAAATCGCGATTTGATCGAAGAGAGATCTCTGGCTGCCGCCTGCGACCGTGCGGACATCGTCGTGGCTGACCGATATTTACCGAGATCGTGCAATCCCAAATGGCTAAAAGCCGATAAGGGTTATCTCGACACAAATGGCGGTATTTCAATCAATCTGGTTGATCAAACCATCACCACTGTCGCATCAGGGCAGGGCGACCACGGTTGGTGGCGCGGCGCGCAGGATTAACTCCTGCCGAGAGCCGCGCCTTCTCAACACATCAATGATAGCGGCGTAAAAGCCCCGCCAATTTACCTTGCACCTGAACTTCGCCAGGTTGATAGACTTGCGGATCATACGATGCATTAGCCGGATCAAGTCTTACCTGCCCGCTATCGCGATGCAGATATTTCAGTGTCGCTTCTTCACCTCGGACCAGCGCCACCACAATTTCTCCATCGCGCGCAGCGTCGGTTCGCTTCACAAGCGCGAAATCTCCGTCGAAAATTCCGGCCTCAACCATAGAGTCGCCGGACACTTCGAGCGCATAATGCTCACCAGGCCCCAGCAAAGCAGCTGGAACAGGAAGGCTGTTTTGTCCTTCCAATGCCTCAATCGGAGCACCCGCAGCAATCCGTCCATGAAGTGGGATCTCAATCACATCATTCGCTGGCGCAGGAGCCGTGTCATTCGCACTGGGTTTTGAAGTAGCGCGTGCAACAACATCTGCAGCCACCGCAGGGCGCGGAGCCGGGGTCGAATCTTCTGGTTGCTTGATCACTTCCAACGCGCGAGCGCGATTGGGTAAGCGCCGGATAAAGCCGCGCTCTTCCAAAGCGGAAATCAGCCTGTGAACACCCGATTTACTTTTCAGATCGAGTGCCTCCTTCATCTCTTCAAAGGATGGAGAAATTCCGGTTTCTTCAAGCCGCTGTTGAATAAAACGTATCAATTCGTGCTGCTTTGCCGTCAGCATGGCGATAGTCTCCCTTGGTCGCCTAATTGTCCCTATCCAGTTTTTGGATTTGGACCATTCCGCGCACCGATAAGGTGAACGAATAAGGAACAATTAGGCAACTTAATAAGGTGAGTCAAGTTAGCGAGATGCGGCGCGCGAAGTTCCCTAGGTCGCGAAAATGGATATTGGCTCACCAAACGCCACAGCTCCAGCCCCGGCCGGTCTGCGAATGAGGCAATTGGAGGCTGAGAGCGCGTGCAACGCCGAAGAATCCTGTGATCCGGCGCGGCGCACCTGCACACCATCGTGGAAGCCTCGCAAAAATTCCTCTCGCGTTCCACCTGTTTCAAAATCCTCACCAGCATTCAATCGAAGTGCGTTTGGCAGAGGGTTGCGATCACCCATCGAAGCACGGATTAATGGCAATGCGAACAGGAAAGATGTGACAAAACTCGACACAGGATTTCCCGGTAATCCAAGAATGATTTGCTCTCCGCGCCGAGCCACCATCAAAGGTTTTCCAGGCTTGATGGCTACCTTCCAAAAGGTCAATTCCGCGCCCCAATCTCGCAATGATTGCTGTATCAGGTCGTGATCGCCGACGGATGCCCCGCCAGATGTGATTAAGATGTCGCTCGTCTCCGAGGCGGCCAAGGCATGCGCCAGTTTGTCGCGATCATCCGGCACCGGTCCCAGGCGTGAGATGGGGCAGCCAAAGGGGGCAAGCATGCTGGCAATCATCGCCCCATTGCTGGCGGGAATTTGATCTGCCCCGCACAAAGTGGGATCTGCGCAAAGCTCATCACCGCTATCAAGGATTGCGACACTTGGTGGACGGTAAACTGGGATCGACGCATGTCCAGCAGATAGAACCAGTGCAACTTGCGCCGGCCCAATTTTGGTTCCTGCTTCAAGCAATTTATCTCCGCCAACGAAGTCGAAGCCGCGCACACGAACATGGCGGTTGGCTGGCGGAATTGTTTCACTGCAAATTGACGTGCCATCAACTTCCGCATTTTCTTGGATCAGAACTCGATCCGAACCGGTCGGCATATGTGCCCCGGTTGAAATTCGCACACATTCACCCGTTTGAAGTGGGGACGGGTAGGGCGCACCGGCGCGGCTCTCTCCCACCCGGCGCCATGGTCCATCTCCAGCGATAGCGTACCCATCCATCGCCGAAAGATCGGCAGGAGGCTGCGTCCGTCTAGCGTGAACATTATCGGCCAGACACCGGCCCAAGGCACCATCAACATTCACATTTTCGATTGGCGTTTTTGACACCATTGCAATGAGCTTCGCCTGAGCCTGTGCCAAACTAAGCATCGCGCTCACTCGATTTCAGCCTTCCATTGGCCGCTTTTGCCGCCGCTTTTCTCGATCAATCGGATATGTCCAATCACCATGCCCTTATCGATCGCTTTCGCCATATCATAGATGGTAAGAAGCGCGGTCGAAACGGCCACCATAGCCTCCATCTCAACACCAGTTTTGCCGTTCAGTGTCGCTTTCGCAGATGCGCGAATACCATCTTCCAAGAAATCGAAATCGATCGATACAGAATCCAGGGCTAGCGGATGGCAAAGTGGGATTAATTCCCCAGTCCGCTTTGCCGCCATGATACCTGCAATTCGCGCGGCGCCGAGCACGTCACCTTTAGGGGAATTGCCTGCCCGAACGGCATCGAGTGCTTCCGATGACATGTGAATATTGCCCGATGCAATCGCAACTCGATCAGTGCTGGATTTGCCGCCAATATCGACCATCCGCGCCGCGCCGTCAGCATCCAGATGCGTGAGCTTGCCTGAGTTACCGGTCATATCGATCAACCAAAATCATGATCCCTTCGTGATGCCCAATGGTCTGATTCTGAAGCACAGAACAGTCGCGGAAATGAGAGGTTTCACCCAAGCAGCAATGACTTTGTCGCCGCCGACACATCATCGCACCGCATCAGACTTTCTCCCACTAAGAATGCGTTCACGCCCACCTTGGAAAGTCGCACGCAATCGGCGTGCATTGCAATACCGCTTTCGCCGACGAGCAATGCCCCAGCGGGAGCCAATGGAGCCAGATTTTCGGTGGTAGCGAGATCGGTCGTGAAAGTCTTGAGATCCCGATTATTGATCCCAATCAAGCGGGAATTGAGGGTGTGTGCTCGCTCCATCTCATCGGCATTATGCACTTCTACCAAGACATCCAAACTATGTTCGATTGCGGCCGCTTCAATCTCCGCCATCAGGACATTATCGAGCGCAGCGACGATGATCAAAATGGCATCAGCACCGATCGCCCTGGCTTCGGCAACCTGCCAAGGATCTACCATAAAATCTTTGCGGAGAACCGGCAGATTGCACGCTGCCCGTGCTGCGATAAGAAAATCTTCGTGCCCCTGAAAATATGGGGCGTCCGTCAAAACTGAAAGGCATGTGGCGCCGCCTGATTCATAATCACGCGCATGATCGGCAGGGCGAAAATCAGGCCGGATCAATCCTTTCGATGGAGATGCTTTCTTGATCTCGGCGATCAGCCCCAACCCGTCAGCGCAGGCCATTCGCAATGCCTTTTCAAACCCGCGCGGAGAAGATTGAGCGGCAGCACGTGCCTCCAAGTCTGCCAAAGACCGCACGGTTTTACGCCGGGCGACTTCTTCGGCGGTATTGGCGCAGATTTCTTCTAACTTATTCATGGCACGCGCTATTTGGCCATTTCGATCCAGGCTTCAAGCAAGCGCATTGCAGCCCCAGAATCGAGTGCCTCAGCAGCCATTGCGACCCGTTCAATCAATACTGCTTCGCGGCCAGCCACTTCTAACGCGCCAGCGGCATTGAACAGCACAGCATCACGATATGGCCCAGGTGCGCCCATCAACAGAGACTTCAACGCCGCAGCATTGTGAATGGCATCATCGCCGCGGATCGCCTCAACCGGAGCGATAGGCAAGCCTGCATCATCGGGATGAAGCCTTTGCATTTCAAATTCTGTTCCAGTGACCACAGCAACCTCGTTGCCGCCAGCCAAGCTCAGCTCATCCAATCCTTCATCACCTGAAACGATCAGCGATCGACCGGTGCCAAGCCGCGCAAGTGCGCCAGCATAAATCGGGACATAAGCCGGGCGGGCAATTCCGATCAATTGGCTTTTCACGCCGGCCGGATTGGACAATGGCCCCATCAGATTAAAAATTGTTCGCTTGCCAATTTTCAGACGGATAGGCTGAATTCTACCGATCGCTGGGTGATGGTTTTTGGCGAACAGGAAACAAATCCCCAACTCCGCCAAGGTCTTTTCGGCTGTCTTTCCCGCCGCATCCATATCCAGGCCAAGGGCTTCCAATGTATCTGCCGCACCGGCTTTGGAAGAAGCCGCGCGATTGCCATGTTTTGCAACCGGCACGCCGCAGGCGGCGATGACCAGACTAACTGCGGTGGAAACATTGAGTGTGTGGTGCCCGTCTCCGCCAGTGCCGCACACATCGATGGCATCATCGGGTGCTTCAATTGGGATCAATCGCGCACGCAGAGCACGCGCAGCGCCGGCTATCTCTTCCGATGTTTCCCCGCGCTGGGACAGTTCGATAAGGAAACGTTCGATTTCATCTTCGCTTACCTCACCATCCAAGAGCTTGCCAAAGGCAGCTTCGGATTGAGTTTCGCTCAAATGTTCGGATGTTGAAGGCAGCGCGCTCATGCCAGTTCTTTCACTTTCAATCCGCAAACTTGCATGAAGTTGGCCAACAGTGCGTGACCATGCTCGGTCGCAATGCTCTCTGGGTGAAACTGAACCCCATGAATCGGCAGACTTTCATGGCGAAAACCCATAATTGTGGCGCCATCCAATCCCGGTGTTTCACTGTACGCATTTGAAACCAAACAGGAGGGCACATCTTCCACGACCAATGAATGATATCGTGTCGCTTGAAAAGGAGAGGGCAAACCATCGAAAATTCCTGAGCCGTCATGCGTGACCGGGCTGGTCTTCCCATGCATCAAACCGCCCCGAACGACCTTGCCGCCGAAATGTTGGCCAATCGACTGGTGGCCCAGACAGACACCCAGCAATGGCTTCTCATATTGTGAACACGCCGCCACTAATTCCAGACTGATACCGGCTTCATTTGGAGTGCACGGACCAGGTGAGATGAGATATCCAGCAGCATCCATCGCAATGGCCTCTGCCGCAGTCACTGCATCATTGCGCACGACCTTAATTTCAGCTCCCAATTCCATCAGGTAATGAACCAGATTGAATGTGAAGCTGTCATAGTTGTCGACAACCACGATGGTGTTTGATGGGTTCATTTCAGGACGCTTTACCGGTTTGTCACGACAATCAGAGGGCCGATACCTGTGCGGTTGTCCAACCGATCATTAGCCGGGTCCCACAAAGCAGACACATTGCCATCAAGGAACAGCGCGTTCTCAACCTTCAGTTCGTCGCGAAAATATCGCGCCAATTGGCCAAAACTCAGCGGCGCTTCCGAACGGACGAAATGCGCGATACCATCGCCGCCAACGCCCACCCCATTGCGGATCGCGCGCGATGGGCCGTTGTCTTGTATTTCCGGATGCAATTCACCGCCAACAACCAGCATAGGGCCGCTTTGCGTTCCGAATTGCGGGCGGTCACGAACATTCGAATAGAAATCGTCTGCCGCGCGAACTTGCCAGCGTCCACCTGTGCCAAAAAACACGCCGTTTGGCTTTAGATGAAAATTGCCTGGACCATCTGCACGGTTCAATTCTTTCAACCGCTCGCTCGCTTCGACATAATAACCGATCGGGTCGCCATCATCATCGTACATTCCGCCATTCACCGCGAAAGCGACATTGGCCACATCCAAATTGCGCGAGAGCGCCGATAGGGAGCGATAAGGCGCTGCATCGTTGGATGGTTTAAGAGCTGTACGAATGCGGTGTTTGGCAGGATCAGCGGCGCAATGCGTGAGTGGAACACTCTCAAACGTGACCGCGCGACAGGCTGATTCGCGATCTACATCATCGCCGAGATCATCTTCTGCCAAGGCGACAACCTCTTCCGCCTCGGGCAGCGGTCCAGGCTCACCCAATTCGGCGCGAACAACTGGTTCTCCTGCTGGCTGTTCATTGCATCCAGCGAGCAACAGGCTCACCAAAATAGCGACAGAAAATCCATGTGCCTTCATTGTCCAAACCCCGATTCACCAGCCACCCGAACGGCTTCTTTTGCAGCCGCGATCAATGCCCCAGCCTTGGCCTTGCATTCAGCCAATTCATAGTCAGGATCGCTATCCGCCACGATACCCGCACCAGCTTGCACGTGCATCATGCCATCTTTCACAACGGCTGTACGCAAGACGATGCATGAATCAACCGATCCATCGGGCGCAAAATACCCGACACCGCCAGCATAGGCCCCTCGCGTCTCAGGCTCCAATTCCGCGATAATTTCGCAAGCTCTAACTTTCGGTGCGCCAGAAACTGTTCCTGCGGGGAAGCCTGCGAACATAGCATCCAGCGCATCCTTGCCCTTCGCCAGCTCGCCAATAACGTTGCTAACGATGTGCATAACGTGGCTGTATCGCTCGACTGTGAAGCTATCGGTTACCTCAACGGACCCTCGCTCAGCCACCCGGCCAACATCGTTGCGCCCTAAATCAAGCAGCATCAAGTGCTCGGCGCACTCTTTGGGATCGGCCAGCAAACACGCCTCGTTTGCATTGTCAGCTTCAACATTTGCGCCGCGCGGCCGAGTTCCCGCAATGGGCCTAATCGTTATCTCTTGCTTGTTTTTTTCATTGCCGCGCACTCGGACCAAAATTTCTGGGCTTGACCCAACGATCGCGAAGCCAGGAAGATCAAGAAAATACAGAAAAGGCGATGGATTCACGCGGCGCAACGAACGATATAACTCAAGCGGGGGAAGGGAAAATTCGCACGTAAATCGCTGCGCCAAAACGACCTGAAATATGTCGCCCGCCACAATGTAATCCTTGGCCTTCGCGACCAGTGATTTGTATTCTTCCCCTGAAACGACAGGCTCAAGCTCAGGCTCTTTGAGGTCAGGCATCGAGATCGCTGCCGGGCGTTTTTGAGCGAGCTGCCGCAACACATCGTCAATTCGATCGCTGGCCAGTTCAATTTCTGCATCGGGCTGTTCCGCCTGCCAAATCGGCGCGATACAATAAAGCGCATCGTTCAAGCCATCGAATACCAATATTATTGTCGGTCTGACAAACAGCATATCTGGGAGCGCAAGTTCGCTTTCTGGCGCTCGTGGCAAGTCTTCGACTAAGCCGATCGTTTCATAGCCGAAATACCCGACCAGGCAGGAAAGAGCTGGCGGCAATTCCGCTGGCACATCGATCCGGCATGCCTTGGCCAGTTTGCGCAACTCAGGCAATGCAGCACCCTCACACGGCTCAAATTGATCTTGCGATCGGCGCCAATTCGAGTTGATTGCGGCTGAGTTTCCGCTCCCTCGAAATACGAGGTCCGGATCGAGCCCTATCAAGCTGTAGCGCCCACGAGTTTCTCCTCCCTCGACAGACTCCAGCAAATAGTCGCCGCGTCCGGGCTGGATCAACTTTACCGCAGCGCCCACAGGAGTATCGCTATCCGCGATAACCTTGCGCCAGACCAGTGATGGTTTTCCTGCCGCGAGATCAACTGCCGCTTGCGCTTCGTTCTCTACTCGTGCCGGATTTTCGCGGACATCCCCCATGCGATCAAACGTCCGTGTCAGATTTCGCCAAGCAACTGCCTGCGAACAGCATCGATGGCATCTTCATTGCGCTCGATACCCAAATCCGCCCGCATTGCAGAGGTCAATTGAGAGGCATATTCGCTCGAAATGGCCGGGCCGAGCTGCGTTTTAGTCGCGATAAACAGCGGGTCATCATCCGCAATTTCATCGATAGAAATCTCATCAAGGTCGATAATGTACCAACCCAGATTGTTAGGCGCTTCAAGCCGCTTTGTCGTCCCTTGAGCAATGCTGAAGAGCAATGCCAATGGCGCGGCCACGCGCTGATTTTGCTGGCTCAGCAATTCAGTTCTGGTCAAATTGATGTTTTCAATCGGCGGCAAATCTGCATCTTCACCTTGCAGCGCTTGCGCCAACGCTACCTCGCCATCCGCACGTTCCATAATTCTGTCAGCAGCCTCACGGGCAGCCTTTGCCCCTTCGGCCAATCGCCAATCGAATTCCAAGCGATCACGTATCTCAGCGATAGGAGGAGCTGCCGACTGCGCGATTTCCTGCACCTCAAAGACTAGGAACTGCTGCCCAGCAACAAGAACCGTCAATTGAGGCTCGCTCTCATCCATTTCAAATGCGGTTCCCAAAGCCGGGAGCAACACCTCTGGCACGCCGCGTTCATCATCATTGAACACCCGGCCATTGGCCAGCAATTCCGGCGTGGTTTGCAAGGTGAGATCAAATTCTTCTGCAACTTCAGCGAGGGAAACACCGTCATCAACCTGTTCTTCAATTCGTGCTGACAAGTCCGCAAGCGCCGCGGTTTGTATCTCAATGCGCAATTGGGTCGTGATGTCTGGTGTCGCCTGAGCCAGCGTTCTGGCCGGCCTATTGGAGACGCCATCAACGCGGGCCACATACCAACCCAGCGCGCTGCGCGCCGGCTGTGCAACGGATCCGCGATTGGCAGCAAACACTGCCTCTGCAACTGCGCTGGATGTGAGCGAGGCAAGCGCTTCTTCCGATTGATCTTCAGCGCTCGAAACTGCGAACCCAGCGGATTGCGCTGCTTGTTCCAAACTGGTTCCAGCATTCACACTTTCACGAATTGCGATCGCTGCTTCTTCGGTCGGCACAAAGAATGATGTTATAGAACGAGTTTCAAGTGCGGCATATAATTCTGCATCTTCTTCAAACTTAGCCGCGATTTCGCTTGCAGTCGGTTCGGTCCGATCAGTGATATTGCGCACATCGATCCCGGCAAAACGCAATATTCGCCGTTCTGGCTGAACATAACCCGCGCGGTTTTCGTCGAAGAATTCCTGAATTTGCTCATCCGAAGGATCGCCTTCAGGCGCAAACAAAGCGCTTGGAACCAAGGCGATCGAACCAATTCGCCGTTCACGCAAGAGCGCGGTATAACGCCGGGCAATGCTCTCCGGCATTTGCGGAGAAACCAATGCGGATATCAGCATTTGCTGTGCCAACATTCCATCGGCAATGTCTTGACGCAATGCAGCGTCGCTCAATCCCTGATTGCGCAAAACATTCTGATAGACCGCCTGATCAAAAACGCCGCTTGCTCCCCTAAAAGCAGGGAAGGTCAAAATTTCGCTGTTGATCAAATTATCACCAGCGCGCAGGCCGTATTTTCTGGCGTATCCAGAAATCGAATAACGGTCGATAAGTTGAGTAAGTACATCCTCAAACCCACCTTCAGCGTGGAACGCCGCCATTGTCAGACCGGGTCTTTCCTGAGCTTCTTGTTGCAAAGCAGATTGCATCAATTGGTTGAGCTCGGAGGTGTCAATCCGGTCATCTCCAACAACCGCGACACGATCATTGCCGGTTACCCCGCCAAAAGTGGCATTGTTGGCAACATCACTGCTCGCAAAGGCTAGGCCGATAAGCCCAAGAAATGCCAATGTGATTGCGAGTCCGATCTTCGATTGGAAGAATCTGCGAAAAAATGAAATCATTTGGTCTAAGAATCCCTAGCCGTTGTGTGGCCTTCACCCGTCTGATCTGGGCTGCCGTTTGGCCTTATCTGTCCTGCGACCATGCCGCAACAGTCCACTATGGGTTTTGACTGGATCGTTTTACTCAGCTAGCCGACCTCGCCGCCCGCTACTAATAGGGCACGAAGATTCGAATAGTTCAGGATATCTACATGGCCCTAAGGCCTTATATTGTCGGCAATTGGAAAATGAACGGGACCCGGGCGATGCTTTCCGAAGCGCGCGCGATAGATCGGGCTGCCCAACGCCTAATGAAAGTCGAAGTGGCGGTTGCCCCGCCATACACCCTGATCCATGCGGTCCACCGCGAGGCAGAGCAGATCGGCATTGGAGCGCAGGATTGCCATCCTGACCCAGAGGGCGCACGCACAGGCGATATCTCCGCATCAATGCTAGCCGATGCAGGCGCAAAATTTGTGATCCTGGGTCATAGCGAACGCCGCCAAGGCCACGCTGAAACCAATGAATTGGTCCGCGCGAAGGCGGAAGCCGCGCTGGAAATTGGAATGCGCGCGATCGTCTGTTGCGGAGAGACCGCCGAAACCCGCGACGCTGGAAAGGCTGAGGCTTTTATCGTCAAACAGCTCAAAGCATCGCTTCCTACAATCGACGATGCTGGCGAGAAATTGACCGTCGCATACGAGCCTATCTGGGCCATCGGCACCGGTAATACGGCAACGATTGAAGATATTGCGAGCATGCATAAAGCCATCAGGGAATTGCTGATTCAAGTGTATGGCGAAGAGCAAGCTACTGAAATTAGGATACTTTATGGCGGTTCGGTGAAGCCTGATAATGCCACGGAAATCCTTGGCACCCCTGAAGTTGGCGGAGCTTTGGTTGGCGGTGCCAGCCTAACCGCCGATAGCTTCATGGGCATTGCATTGGCCGCAGGCGAAACGGCAGAGGCTTGATCGTAGGCCTCCTGCCTCCTAAATAGCCTCCGAATTAAACGAGTACCTCATTATGTCGCTTTTTATCTTCCTTACTGTGGTTCAGGCCATCGTCGCAGCTGCACTGGTTGCCGTGGTCTTGATGCAACGATCAGAAGGGGGTGGACTCGGCATTGGTGGAAATCCCGGCGGTGCACTTGGCGCTCGCGGTGCGGCTGATTTCCTAACCCGCTCAACCAAATGGCTCGCGGTCGCTTTTGTTGGACTTTCAATCGCGCTTGCCGCGGTGGCCGTGGACACGACCAGCAGCAGCACAATCGATTCGACTCTGGATCGCGATGTGGCTCCGGTTGATCCGCTTGCAGCGAGCACCGGCGCAGCGCCAGCGGCTGAGCCTGCTGCCGAAGAAGACCCACTCGCCGCACAATAAGCGCCGCAAGCGCTTTTTTCTCTCCGGTTTGTCAGTTCTCTGTGGATTGGCGAAGATCGCTGCCGCAATTCGCTTGCGCCGAATCCAATTCAGGGCTTAATCCTCAACTCCCATGGCGCGGTACATATTTATAACCGGCGGCGTGGTCTCCTCGCTCGGAAAAGGTCTCATGGCAGCGAGCCTCGCGGCTCTGCTTCAGGCACGCGGATATAAAGTCCGCATTCGCAAATTTGACCCGTATTTGAATGTCGATCCAGGTACGATGAGTCCCTATCAACACGGTGAGGTTTATGTCACCGATGATGGGGCAGAGACCGATCTTGATCTCGGGCATTATGAACGCTTTACCGGCGTGTCTGCCCGGCAAAGTGACAACATCACCAGTGGCCGGGTCTATCGCGATATCATCGCGAAAGAGCGCCGCGGGGATTACCTTGGCGCAACCGTGCAGGTGATCCCGCATGTGACCGATGCAATCAAACAATTCGCGCTTGATGATCAGGATGATTTGGATTTCATCCTGTGTGAAATTGGCGGCACCGTTGGGGATATTGAATCGCTGCCTTTCATGGAGGCCATCCGGCAGCTGCGCAACGATCTCGATCCGATGCAAACGCTCAGCGTCCATGTGACCTTGGTGCCTTATATCGCCGCCGCTGGGGAGCTTAAAACCAAGCCAACGCAGCACTCTGTGCGAGAACTGGCGAGCTTGGGGATCAAGCCAGATGTGCTGCTGTGCCGGGCAGAGCATCCGATCCCGGACAGTGAACGTCAAAAAATTGCCAATTTTTGCAATGTCCGTTCCGAAGCAGTGATCCCCGCCTTGGATGCACCCTCGATTTACTCCGTGCCGCTGCAGTATCACCGTGAAGGTTTGGATGCTGAGGTGCTGCGCGGATTTGGCATAAATGATGCGCCAGATCCCGATCTTTCATCATGGCACGACGTGACCGATCGGTATTTCAATCCCGAAGGCGAAGTCACGATCGGTGTGATCGGCAAATATGTTGGCCTGCAGGACGCCTATAAAAGTTTGAACGAAGCACTAGTCCACGGCGGCATGGCCAATCGGGTCAAGGTCAATATCAAATGGATCGATGCTGAAATTTTTGAAGGCGATGAGGATGAAATCATCGCTAAGCTTGAACCATTGCATGGCATTTTGGTGCCCGGCGGTTTTGGTGAACGCGGCAGCGAAGGCAAGATTTCCAGCGTTCGTTTCGCGCGCGAGCGCAATGTGCCGTTCTTTGGTATCTGCCTGGGCATGCAAATGGCCTGTATTGAGGGCGCACGGACAGCCGGACTGTCGCAGGCTTCGTCGACCGAATTTGGCGAAACCAAAGAGCCTGTTGTCGGCATTATCAGCGAATGGATGAGCGAAGAAGGTCTGCAAACCCGCGAAGATGGCGGCGATTTGGGCGGAACGATGCGTTTGGGCGCTTATGATGCAAAATTGACTGGAAACAGCCACGTATCGCAGGTTTATGGCGGAGCTGGCACAATCTCAGAACGGCATCGGCACCGTTATGAAGTCAACAGCGCCTATATCGCGCCGTTGGAGCAAGGCGGCCTGGTGTTCTCTGGCATGTCACCCGATGGCCTGTTGCCAGAAATTGTCGAGCGGCCCGATCATCCTTGGTTCGTCGGGGTCCAGTTTCATCCTGAACTGAAATCGAAACCGTTTGATCCTCATCCACTATTTGCTGGTTTCATTGCAGCAGCTTTGGAACAATCGCGTTTGGTCTGATTTTCGACCACGAACCGGGATTCCAACCTGCTTGATGGTACAAAGGCAATGCACAGACCCTACCCAAACGTAGGGGAATACCCGTATCGCGGGTCAAATCGAAAATTTTGTGTCGCATTTGTACAAGCCTACGAAATAGCGCTTGCGCGGCACTGGTTTTTGCCTTTACGCAGCCGACAACACAAAGTTTTGGGGGTGTGGGACTAGCCCCATGGGGGGATTGCCGATCCTGTTTGGATCAGGCTTCCAGCTCGTACCGAGACTGATCGTCTTCTGCGACCCGGACGATGAGCATCGAAACGAGGCGGCTTATGTCGCGGGGGTGGGTCTTTCGATCCGCCCCTATAATTTCCGGCAGAATCCGATCTCTTGATGACCCATGAAGTCACTCAATTAAGGACCAAATTCTGCCAGAATGTGGTTTGGGATTAGGCTGCGCTTGCAGCGTCATCATCATCGATATCGGGAACAGCCGTAAGGCTAGCAGCGCCATTCACCGCGATCTTTTTGGGTTTCATCGCTTCTGGAACTTCGCGGAGCAGATCGATCACCAACATACCGTCGGACAGATCGGCGCGTTCCACGCGCACATAATCGGCGAGTTCAAACCGACGTTCGAAGCCTCGATTCGCGATGCCAACATGCAGCATTTCTGAGCCATCGCTCACATCGTCATGCTTTTTACCTAGGATGACGAGGAGGTTTTGTTGCGCGGTGATTTCAATATCTTCTGGACGGAAGCCAGCGATCGCCAAAGTGATGCGATAATTCTCTTCGCCAGTGCGCGCGATGTTAAATGGAGGGTAATTATCGCCTGCATTGTTTCGAACCTTGCTTTCGAGCAGGTCAAAAAGATGGTCAAAACCAACAGTCGTGCGGCGATAGGGGGTAAAATCTGGGCGTGACATAATTTCAAATCCTCATGCTGAGCAATTTGCCAATGGACACGGACCTGCCTCTTGCAGCATCCGTTTGTTGACTTTGACCCCCAAAATCTGGCGAGCCGCATCAACGAACCCTATTTAAGGTTGTATACAGGTGGTTTCAAGGATCGCCGTAACGCACCAAATTCCGGCCTTGGGGCCCCAAAAACAGGATAAATAATGACCACCCCAGTGATTGATATGTACACCAAATTTGCGTGCCCATTCTGTGTACGCGCAAAACATTTGCTTAAAAGCAAAGGTGCCGAGTTCAACGAGCATGACGTCTCGATGGGCGGGGCAAAGCGCCGCGAAATGATGCAAAGAGCGCCAAGCGCGCGCACCGTTCCGCAAATTTTTATCGGCGACACATATGTTGGCGGATCAGATGAACTTGTCGCACTTGAACGTGCCGGGAAGCTTGACGCGCTGTTGGCGGGATAACCCACAAAGATGGCGCGCATTGCGATCCTTCAGATGACTTCGGGGATAGAACCCGCATCGAACATCACCCAAATTGAGCAGGCCATTGCCGATGCCAAGGGCGAGGGGGCGAATATGCTTTTCACCCCGGAAATGTGCGGGATGCTCGATTCCAAGCGCAAACGCGCAGGCACAAAGATTGCGGCCGAAGCCAGCGATCTGGTGCTGCGCCGGACCCGTGAAGCCGCGGCAAAGGCGGGGCTCTATGTCGCGCTGGGATCCTTGGCCGTTGCGCGCGAAGACGGGAAATGGGTCAATCGCAGCTATCTGATCGATGGATCGGGTGGGATCGCAGCGCGTTATGACAAGATACATATGTTCGATGTGGAGCTGGAAAGCGGCGAAACATGGCGGGAAAGCGCCGCCTATGCCCCGGGCGATAATTGTGTGAGCGCAGCAGAAACTCCGATCGGCACATTGGGTTTAGCTGTATGTTACGACATGCGGTTTCCCGCGTTATTTGAATCGCTTGGGCGGCATAATTGCGATGCAATTTCGATCCCAGCCGCCTTCACCAAGCCAACAGGAGAAGCGCATTGGCATATCCTGCTTCGCGCCCGCGCGATCGAAGCAAGCGCGTTTGTGATCGCCGCAGCACAGGTCGGCACGCATCAGGATGGCCGCGAAACCTATGGCCACAGCCTGGTGGTTGATCCGTGGGGAGAGGTGCTGTTGGATATGGGCGGTGAAGCACCGGGACTTGGCATTTGCGACATCGATCTTGCGCGCATTGGCGAAGTGCGTCGACAGCTTCCCAGCCTTGCCAATCGCCGCGATATTCTCAATTAGGCCAAGTTATGATTGTATTTGATCTCCATTGCGCCAGCGGCCACCGTTTTGAAGCGTGGTTTGGTTCGTCTTCAGATTTTGACGAGCAAAGTGCTGCGGGACTGGTGAATTGCCCAGAATGCGGCACGGCTGAGGTGGATAAAGCGCCTATGGCCCCGGCTGTACCTGCAAAAGGCAATGCTCGCGCTGCCACTGTACCAGCGGCGGATAGGTTCCAAGGGGAAGGCACCGACGGCCCCGTTTCAAACACGCCGATAACGTCGGAGATGAAACAGGCTTTGGGCAAATTGGCGAAAGCGCAAGAAAAGGCGCTGAAAGACAGCACTTGGGTTGGTGATAATTTCGCAGAGGAAAGCCGCGCGATGCATTATGGAGAGCGTGATGAAGCGCCGATCCACGGGCAAACAAGCTTAGAAGAGGCCAAAACTTTGGCCGATGAGGGCGTGCCGATTGCACCGCTGCCATTTCCAATTGCGCCGCCCAAAGATCTCAACTGATTGCGCGCAGCACATATGCTCAGTATGGGCCGATTGGGCGCGCCCGTAGCTCAGTCGGATAGAGCATCAGATTCCTAATCTGGGGGCCACAGGTTCGAATCCTGTCGGGCGCACCACTATCGAAAATCAGTTCAAATTTGCTTTCGCCGCCGAAGTTTTGAGCGCCAAAGCGCTCAGCAAGGCACAGCCCAAAGCAAAGGCCCCGGCGATCCCCGCAATCCCATACCATCCGGCTGCTTCATAGGCTGTGGTGGCCATAAGGCTTGCAATGCCGCCTCCCGAAAACATGATCACGACATAGATCGTCATCAATCGGGTTCGAATTGCAGGAGCGACGCGCAAGATCGTCATCCGTCCGGACACATCAAGCACCGGGCCTGCCATGCCATTCAAAATGATCGGAATGAGCAAAAGAAAAAGATTGTTTCCGAACGGAATGAGTAACGCGACCGCGCCGACCTGAACCAAGGAAAGGAACAGTCGTGCGCGTTCGGCCCCAAGCCGATCTGCCACCACGCCCAAACGCGGTGTGGTGATCATACTGAGCGCCGCGGTAAGCGCGAGAAAGCCGACCACATCGACGCTATATCCCATTTCAGGGCTGGTGAGATGCAAGGCCAACCCAAGCCACAAGGCGATGAACATTCCGAAATTGAGCGCTTGAATGCAGCCAGATAAGATCGCGTGGGGATATTGCCGCATCAACGGCCATAAAGACCCGAGCAATGCGAAATAGCTTTGCGCGCCTTCGCCTGGCGCGTGATCGCCAGAATCGACGCCCGTTTGTTGCTCGCGCCCACGCATCAAGAAACGTAAACTCACAGCCAGCACTGCCATCACTCCGCCGGCCAGGAAATAGACCTGTTGCCAGCCCAAATATTCCGCAATCACTCCTGCCCCGACACGGGCGAACAGAATCCCAAACAGCATCCCGGTTGTGATTATTGCGGTGATCCGACCCAACTGATCGGGCGGGGTGCGTTTGGATGCGTAGGTGGGCAGCAAATAAGGGGCGATCGTCACCACACCCAAAACGGTCGACGCCAAAGTGAACAAGGCAAAGCTTTGCGCCAGAGCCATCATTAGCAAGCAGACCGCTTGAAAGGTCGCAAAAATGGTCGTTAAGCGCCGATTGCCATAGCGATCGCCTAGCGGGAGGAGGAACAATATCCCCACCGCCAAAGCCACTTGATTGAGTGCCGGAACGATCCCGATCTCACCAGCGCCAACACCAAATGTGAGCGCCACTTCAGACACTATCGGGTGAATATAATAGGCATTGGCAACCGACAGTCCCACAATCGCAGCCAGCGCAATCTGCTCAAATCGGCTGAGCGGTTTCGCGCTTGGTTGCGAGGTATCGGAGGACAAATCTTTTATGCCTGCGCCGCTGTTGTTGGCAGGATCGCTCAGCTTAGATAGCCAGCTTTGCGGGCCGTATCGATAACGCCTTGCGCCAATTCTTGTGGGCGATCCTCTTGGCAAAAATGGCCGCAAGTCGATAGCATCGCATGAGGCTGATCAGCGGCTCCTGCAACCTTCTCAACCAATGCCGGGCCTAGCCCTCCGGTCACCGGATCATCCTCACCAAACAATGTGAGGAATGGCTTGTCATAATTTGCAAGCCCAACCCAAGCCCGCTTGTTTTCAGCAATGCCCGCCATCCCATCTTCAACCGGCACCAATTGCGGGAATGCACGCGCGCCAGCTTTGGATGCCTCATCGGGGAAGGGCGCATCATACGCGGCCATCTCAGCCTCGCTGCGCTCAGTCGCGGTGGCCTGTTGTAGAAGGGCGCCGATCATGAAATCTGGCGAAGTCTTGGCAAATTCGCGCCACGCCAAAAAAGCTGCGGAGGGTGTTCCGCCGGTTGGCAGGAAAGTGTTGCTCGCGACAACACAGGTGAAATCTTGCGGATTTTCGCCAACCATTCTCAGGCCCAGCAATCCGCCCCAGTCTTGGCAGAACAACGCCGCGGCTTGCGGCACAACCGCCGCGCGCCATTGGCCCAGCCAATCCATATGGCGATCATAGGTGTAGAATGATGGATCATCGGGTTTGTCGCTTTTGCCAAAACCCACCAGATCAGGCGCAAGGCAGCGAAATCCAGCCTCCACCAAAATCGGGATCATCTTGCGATAGAGGAAGCTCCAGCTTGGCTCACCATGGAACAGCAAAACTGGCGGTGCGTCCTTTGGTCCCTCGTCAATATAGTGCATCCTCCCCGAATGGCCGTCTCCCAAATCGGTATCGACCCAATTTTCTGCGAAATGATAATCGGGCAGGTCGGCGAAGCGGGCGGGATCATGGGATAGGATTTGCATGGGGTAGGTCTCCGTTTGAAACTGTGTTCTAGCACAAACGGAGCAGACAGCTAGCCCGCGGATCTATCAAATGGGCTAGGTGGACTTGCGGCGCGCCTACGGGCAATCAGCATCCGAAATAGACAAGGCCCAAACCCGATGATCGAAGAATCCGAAGAAATTGCCGAAATTCGCCGCGCGGTGCGGGCATTGTGCGATGAATTTCCGGGAGAATACTGGCGCGCGAAAGATGCCTCGCGCGAATACCCCGGTGAATTCGTGGATGCTTTGACCAAAGCGGGCTTTCTCGCCGCGCTGATCCCGGGCGAATATGGCGGCAGCGGGCTGAAACTGGATGCCGCCGCTGTGATCATGGAAGAGATACAAGCCTCTGGCTGCAATGGCGGCGCTGCGCATGCTCAGATGTATATCATGAACACGATCCTGCGTTATGGCAGCGATGCGCAGAAGAACGAATATCTGCCCAAAATCGCCAGCGGAGAAATCCGGCTTCAGGCCTTTGGGGTATCAGAGCCAACCAGCGGGACCGATACTCTCTCCTTAAAAACCCGTGCGGTTAAAGACGGCGGCGAATATGTCATCAACGGACAAAAAATTTGGACGAGCAGGGCCGAACATTCCGATTTGATGTTGCTGCTTGCGCGAACAACACCGCGAGAGGAAGTTGAGAAGAAGACCGATGGCCTTTCGATGTTCTTGGTCGATATGCGTGAAGTTGTGGGGAAGGGGATGGCAATCAAACCGATCCGCACAATGATGAACCATTCTTCTTGCGAAGTGTTTTTCGATGATATGCGGATTCCGGCGAGTGCGCTGGTTGGCGAAGAAGGCAAGGGCTTTCGCTATATCCTTTCCGGTATGAATGCAGAACGCATACTGATCGCGGCGGAATGTATTGGCGATGCGAAGTGGTTTATCGAAAAGGCGACTGATTACGCCAAAGATCGCAATGTCTTTAAACGGCCGATTGGCCAAAACCAAGGCGTACAGTTCCCAATCGCACGCTCCTATGCGCAGATGCGAGCCGCAGAATTGATGGTCTATCACGCTGCAGAAGTTTACGATCAAGGCGGCAATCCGGGTGCAGAGGCCAATATGGCGAAGATGCTGGCATCAGAGGCAAGCTGGGCTGCGGCTGATATGTGCGTGCAAACCTTTGGCGGGTTTGGCTTTGCCGAGGAATATGATGTTGAACGCAAATTCCGCGAAGCGAGGCTTTACACAGTGGCGCCGATTTCAACCAATTTGATCCTGTCTTATCTCGCAGAACACGTTTTGGGGCTGCCAAGGTCATATTAAATCGCGAATTCGGACGGATGTGCCGTTTTATGCTTGAACCGCAGCGTTAACTATGATTCTGTAGCAATCATGGGACGGACGGGACATTTCAAACAGCTACCAGCTGATCAGGCCAAGCAAGGTCTGGCGCTTTTGCTGCTGCTTGGTTTGTCTGCATTGGCGATTGCCGGGCCAACTGGGCTGCTTGCGTGGAGCGAACATTCCAAATTGCTTGATCAACGCAATGCGCAAATCGCCATGCTTTCGCAGGAGCGCAATGAATTGCGTAACCGAGTGGATTTGCTGGCGACCGATGGAGCAGACCCAGATTTGGTCGGTGAGCTTTTGCGCCGCAACATGAATGTGGTTCATGCCGACGAAATCGTGATCACTCTGGAAGACGAATAAATCATTTCAGCGGCGCATAAGGCGTCTCTCAAACCCAAAATCGATCAAATTTACGCTAGGTAACGCTGCTTTGCGTTGCGCGGGCTGTCATTCTGATTATAGCAAAATAGATAAGACCCCTTCACTGGCCCCAAGCCATTTAAAGGAAACGCATTTTGGCCAAACAGCCCAGAAAGACAAAATCCTCCCCTAAGTCGCGCACTACCAAATCGAAATCGACTGGAACATCTTCGGCCAAAGTTAAGGCTGACAATGATGAGTTTGAGCTCGCGTCGCTGCAGGAAGAGTTCGAAAAGAAAAAGCGCTTCAATGCCAAGCCAGAGCAATTGCTCGAATTTTATGAGCAAATGCTGCTCATCCGGCGCTTTGAAGAGAAAGCGGGTCAGCTTTATGGGCTTGGCCTAATCGGCGGTTTTTGCCACCTTTATATTGGGCAGGAAGCGGTTGCGATTGGTCTGCAAAGTGGGCTTGATGGAGATCGCGACAGTGTGATCACCGGCTATCGCGATCACGGACATATGCTGGCCTATGGCATCGATCCTAAAGTGATAATGGCCGAACTAACCGGCCGCGAAGCCGGTATCTCGAAAGGCAAAGGCGGGTCGATGCATATGTTCTCGACCGAGCATAAGTTTTATGGCGGGCACGGGATTGTCGGCGCGCAAGTGGCGCTGGGCGGCGGATTGGCGCTGGCGCATAAGTATAAAGAAGATGGTGGGTTCTGCCTGGCTTACTTTGGCGATGGCGCAGCCAATCAAGGGCAGGTGTACGAAACATTCAATATGGCCGCCTTGTGGAATTTGCCGATCGTATTCGTAGTTGAAGACAATCAATATGCGATGGGTACCGCAAGCAAGCGCAGCTCCGCTGAGACGCGGTTCTACCGGCGCGGTACAGCCTTTCGCATCCCTGGCATGGAAGTGAACGGGATGGATGTGTTGGAGGTGCGCGCCGCTGCCGAAGTCGCTTTTAAGCATGTTCGCGATGGCAAAGGGCCCGTGCTGATGGAGTGCAACACCTATCGCTATCGCGGTCACTCAATGTCCGACCCTGCCAAATATCGCACCCGCGAAGAAGTGCAGGAACAGCGTGATCAGAATGATCCGATCGAAGGTCTGAAAAAGACCTTGATTGAGTCCGGCAAAAGCGAGGAAGATTTGAAGGCAATCGACAAAGGCATTCGTGCCCGCGTCGCAGAGGCTGCCGATTTTGCCGAGAACTCTCCGGAACCTGCCGCGTCAGAACTCTACACCGATGTTTTGGTGGAGGAGTATTGAGCGATGGGTATTGAACTAAAAATGCCGGCCCTTTCGCCAACGATGGAGCAGGGCACACTTGCAAAGTGGCTGAAATCCGAAGGTGATGCCATTGAGCCGGGCGATATCATCGCCGAGATCGAAACCGACAAAGCGACAATGGAATTTGAGGCGATCGACGAAGGTACGTTGGGCAAAATCTTGATCGCGGAAGGCACAGAGGATGTTGCCGTTGGCACCGTGATCGCGCTGCTTGATGGAGAAGGCGATGAAGCGTCTGCTGCTCCTGCAGCGGCTGAACCAAGTTCTGCAGCGCCGGCTCCAGCTCCAGCAGCAAAGCCATCAGCGCCGGCCACCCGCGCCGCCGCAATTGAACCCGAAGTCCCTGAAGGCACAGCCTTGGTCAGCACCACAGTGAGGGAAGCCTTGCGCGATGCGATGGCCGAAGAAATGCGCGCCGATGACCGTGTGTTTGTGATGGGTGAAGAAGTTGCCGAATATCAAGGCGCATACAAAGTCACCCAGGGGCTGCTCGATGAATTTGGCGCCAAACGCGTTATTGACACTCCGATCACAGAATATGGGTTCGCCGGGATTGGCTCTGGCGCAGCAATGGGCGGTCTTAAACCCATCGTCGAATTCATGACCTTCAACTTCGCCATGCAGGCGATTGATCACATTGTGAACTCTGCTGCGAAGACGAATTACATGTCTGGCGGGCAAATGCGCTGTCCGATTGTGTTTCGCGGTCCCAATGGCGCGGCGAGCCGCGTTGGCGCGCAGCACAGCCAGAATTATGGACCTTGGTATGCCAGTGTTCCTGGTCTGATTGTGATTGCTCCATTTGACAGCGCCGATGCAAAAGGATTGATGAAGGCCGCGATCCGGTGTGATGACCCGGTGGTCTTCCTGGAAAACGAGCTGGTTTATGGCCGCAGCTTCGATGTTCCTGACCTTGATGATTATGTGCTGCCAATCGGTAAAGCGCGGACAATGCGCGAAGGCTCTGATGTCACCATTGTCAGCTATTCTATCGGTGTCGGTTTGGCGCTTGAGGCGGCTGAAGAATTGGCCGGGCAGGGGATTGATGCCGAAGTTATCGATCTGCGTACGCTGAGGCCGCTCGATACAGAAGCTGTGCTTACAAGCTTGGCCAAAACCAACCGGCTGGTCGTTGCTGAAGAAGGGTGGCCAACATGCTCCATTGCTTCCGAAATACAGGCACTGTGCATGGAGCAAGGTTTTGACAATCTCGATGCGCCTGTCTTGCGGGTATGCAACGAAGACGTGCCGCTGCCTTATGCAGCCAATCTGGAAGAGATCGCATTGGTCGACACCGCCGCTATCGTAAGCGCGGTGAAGAAGGTCTGCTACGCTGAATAATCGTGAGAATTAGACCTGGTCGCGCGCGCGATCAGGTCTAGCTCACAAATCAGACACCGTCGAAAATATCGCAGGTTGATGGCGTTGCCGGCGGTGTGCGAGAGAACAAATCGGTGAGATCACGAGTGCCGCGCACGTTAAACGCTGCCTCTGCTGAAAGTTCCAATGGTTGAGCAAATTCTGCGGAGAAAGCATTGCCGATAATCGGCTGATATGTGTAGAAAATTTCTACATACATCACAGCTTCACCCGATTGCGCTTGCAGCTCGCGGCCAGTTTCACCCATGCCCACAAACGATGTCCCGGTTTCCCCGGTTCCTTGCGGACCATAGGCGCTGACTTCATTCTTTTCGCCCTTGCAGCGCTGCCAATGGATCCATTGTCCATCGTCCGAATTCTGTTCAAGGCTGCTCAAAATAACCCGGCCATTTTCATACAAATCAAGCGCTGTACCCGCTTGAAGGTTCACACCGATAAACAGATCGTTGATATCGCCTTCAAAGATGCGTTGCGCAGCCAGCACATCGCGATCGCCAATGCGCGATGCATTATCTGCCACGTGAACTGCTGCCTGATTTAAACGCATATTCACCACGGCATAATTCGCCAATTCCAACCCAGCAAACCCGAGCAGCAACAGGATCGGCGCAACGAACGCAAATTCGGTGAGGGCAAGCGCGTTGTTGTCTCGCAAAAGTTTGCGAGCAAACGCGCTGTATGAACGAAGGGAAATTGTCATGTGCAATTCTCAACTACAGGTTCACGAACACCTTGTTCGTTATATGGCTGGTTACGCAGGACGGTGGTTGCCACGATCGTTACGTCTTCAGGAATGCCCAATAGGCCGGCGAGCGGGAACATCCGGTCATAGGTCGCAGTCGCCGTGAACAGCACGGCATCACGCGCACCGCCCAGGCCATCACGGCCGCGATCCTGATCCCAATTGGCATTGCCGTTTACATCTTCAAATGGCTCGCCATCATTGCAGACCCCATCACCATTGGTGTCGGTGAATTCTTCTGGAGTCACGATGTCCGTAAAGGAGGCAAAATTCCGGCGCGTTACGTCAACTGAGCCCACAGGGATCACGGTTTGAAAATTTGATTCCAAATCTGCATCAATTTGGTCTTGCAGATCGAAGCCATTTTCCAATGTTGCTGAACGCGCTGAATTTTGCAGCGTGCCCTGCAGCACAGCAGTGGCATAGATCTGGTGCCCGAAATCGAACATCCCGATCATCATCAAGATCAAAGTAGGTGCAACAATCCCAAATTCGACAACGGTGATACCGCTTTCGTCTTTGAGCAGTCTGCGCATGAAGTTTTGCTTTTCCATCAGTTCACCAGTCGCAATTCTGCGATTGAATTCGCAATGTTCCGAAATGCAGCTGCAAGCTGATCGGAATCGGCAGCTTCAAACGCGCGCGAATCGCCAGACGCACATCCGCGGGTGAATGTGTTTTGCGGCAAACCAAATGCCACGGTCCAAACCGTGATATTCTGGTTCTTAATCCGCTCACAAATTGCCGCGAGCCGATCATTATGCACCGCAGCGAGTTCATCCTCGCTCCAACGTTGGTCTGTGCCTTTAAAGCCAAGAACGCGGCCATCCATATTGGGATTGCCATAAGCTGTGGTGTTGCGCGGATCTGCGCCCATCACACCATCAGTCATAAACAACAGGTGCCGCGAGATCGGGCTGCCATTTGGCGCAGACGCGTTGTCAGCAGCGAACAATCCGTTCTCTGTCAGCAATCGACCGCCCCAGATCACACCAATATTGTGCATCGTGCCACCAGCGGGGACGAGGCCATTGATGTAGCTTTCAAATGCAGCATTCCGAGATCCACCTTGGAGCGGATATTCAGTCAATTTGCGTGATTCCGGTGGGCAATTGAACCCGTTGCGACTGCGATTGGTTGTGGTCGTCCACTCATCTGGAGTCTGGCTGTTTGTGCCGGTTCTCGCAAATGTGACATTGGGCCATTGCGGCTTCCACTGTGTTTCTGGGCGGGTTGGATCGGGGACAAGATTGATGTCCATATCCAAGGCATCATCAGGGATGCTTGTCCAATCGGCTGTTGCAACCGTTTGGCGTTCCTCGATGCATCCATTCCATGTGCTGTTTACATTGCCGCCTTGCGTGCCAACGGGCGCTCCAACCTGGGCAAATGTTTTGTAGGTCGAAGTGTCGTATACAATCGGGCGGTAGGTGTAATTGACGAATTGTTCTTCGAAAATTGGCGCACCTTCGCCAATTTCATCCCGATATTTGCGAACGCGCGCTCGGCATCCACCGCGCCAATTGTTGTTTCCGTTGCTGAATGCATTTGAGAAATAGTCATCATTGCTCAACACCCAACGCTCGCCATTGACGGTGTAGGTCCCATCAACAGCGTTACAGGCGTCACTGCCGAAACTGTTGTGATTCGGGTTTGAACTCCAACGGAGCGGAGAACCATTGTCGAGCCTGTTTGCAGGATCGCGCGGTATCCACTCAAATTGATCTGAGTAAAGCTCTTCTTCACCGGTTGGTTCACCTGGTTCATTGCCGGTTTGCACCAACGCGGTGTTCGCTTCACGCGATTGATATGTCCAACTGTCGGTGACCCAATCTGGGTTTTCAGTCATCAGGACGCTGCCGACATTTACCGCGCCAGAATAGGGCACAACGCCCAAGCGAATACGTGCATTGTCAGGTTTCACCGCATGCACTTCATCATAAAAAGCGAACACGGCTTCACGCAAAGCTTCGATCCGGGCACCCGCCATAGAGCCTGAATGGTCTAGCACCAGCATCACATCGATATTCGGCAAGTTCAAATCGGCACTGCAGGTCACATCGATCTCGAGCTCGTCGAAACCAAAAACCTGCATCAAAGCCATCGGCAATTCCACCGAAGCTGCGCCGTCCATGCGTGTGGTAGAGCCCGCAGTCAGCGTAAATTCGCCATTTTGCGTACCATATGCATCATCAGCAAAATTGGCTTGAAAGAAATCATCCGCGATACCTTCAATCTCGGTTGGGATCACACCCCCGGTGATTTCATCGCCAGACAATTCTTTACGCGCGGCCAGTGCCGCCGCATCGCATGCTTGCTGCATGCGTGATTGGACCAGATAGGCACGGCTCATATCCAGGCCGCCGCCGATCATCCCTACCAATGGGAGGACCGCAGCTGCACCCAATGCGAGCGTATTTGCTGTCTTATCTTTTAACAGGCGGCGGAGAGTTCCCACCTTTTTCGATTGCCGGCTCATGGCTATAAATCCTTGAAAGAATACACGTGTGTAAGGGTGCCATAACCACTTTAGGTGAGCGCAATCTCAATCCTCGTGGTTAATTTTGTCCTAATTTTTTGCTTGGGTTAAGAGCTTCAATAACCCTTCAAGCGGCTTGACAATTTCGTGCAATTCCCTGCTAGCAGGGGGTATTGTGACGCTGGAACCTACCGAAACATTGCCAGAAGAAATGGGGATCGCGATCGCCCATACACCCGTTGCATTGCGCAGCAGAATGAATGTGATTTTCGCTTTGGATCAGAGGCTTGGCCGCATAATTGCGAAATCTGTTGAACCTGCTTTGGCGCAAATGAGATTGGCATGGTGGCGCGAGATGCTGCAGGCTCCTGCGTCTGAGCGGCCGAGTGGTGATTCTGTGTTGGATGCGATCGGGAAGAGTTGGATCGGATACGAGAAAGCCCTGATCGCGCTGGTTGATGGCTGGGAAGAATTGTTAATAGACCCGCCGCTTACAAAAGGCGTCTCGATGCGATTTGCGCAGGGCCGGGCCGCGCCGTTTATGTGTTTGGTCGATGAAGAGGCTCGAACCCTGTTGATTGAAATCCACGCAATGCGTTGGGCTTTGGCAGATCTTGCTGCGAAGGTTCAATCCAAAGAAGAACGGGCAATGCTGGTATCGATTGGCCTAAATCTGGAAGCATCTGAAAAACGTGCTCCCAAAGAATTGAGGGGCTTAATAGTCCTCGGCGCGCTTAGCCTCAGAGCTTTGAAGCGTGGCGGGCGACCTTTAATGGAGGGACGCGGCGCAGGATTGACCGCTTTTCGCGCGGCTTTGCTTGGACGATAGAAAAAGGGTATCGTTGAGCACAATTGGCGAATGGGGATATTGGTCGTGCGCAATGTAGTTCTTGGGGTATTTGTCGGTTTGATTTTTGCTGGAGTGGGCGTGTTCTGGTGGGCAGGGCTTGCGCAGGTGGAAGAAAATGCTCCGCCGCCGCCAGATGTGGAGGAGGCACCTCCAACGCCAGAAGAGCTGCCTGAAGTTGATCCTGGGGACTTGACCGGACCGAACCCACCAGAAGCGACCGAATTAACCAAAGAAGAGCGCCGATTCTTCCGATATGACCGCAATCGCGACCGGATAATCACGCGCAACGAAATGCTTTCGACCCGGTCCAACGCTTTTCGCAAGCTCGATGCCGATGGGAATAACTTGCTGACCTTTGAAGAATGGGCCGTGACCACATCCAATCGTTTCCACGGTGCGGATGGCAATGGCGACGGCGAGCTTACACCCCCGGAATTCGCGACGACTGCGCCGCGACGATCAACCAGGCGGCCGACCTGCAGTTGCTAGCCTGATTGCTCAAACAGCTGCAGTCAGTTCGCCTTGTGCCAACTCGCCTTCGGCTAGCCAGCTCGATAATTCGGCCTTCGCGCGGGTTGTGTAGGCTTCTTTGCGCTGCTTTTTCTTCACCTCATGTAGAGGCGGGAATAGTCCGAAATTCACGTTCATTGGCTGAAATGTGTCTGCCTGCGCATCCCCGGTGATGTGCGAAAGAAGCGCACCAATCGCAGATGTGCGGGGCGGATCAATCCATTCTCGGCCGCCCAATTCGCACGCCGTCATCATGCCAGAGATCAGGCCAATCGCGGCGCTTTCAACATATCCTTCGCAGCCAGTCACTTGGCCAGCAAACCGGATGTGCGGCGCAGCTTTCAATCTTAGCTGTCGATCCAGCACTACGGGGGAATTTAAAAACGTGTTGCGATGCAGACCGCCAAGGCGCGCAAATTCCGCATTCTCAAGGCCCGGTATCGTGCGAAACAGTTCAACCTGCGCCCCATATTTTAGCTTGGTCTGAAAGCCGACCATGTTCCACAGTGTGCCTAGCTTATTGTCTTGGCGCAGCTGAACCACGGCATAGGGCCAGCGGCCTTGCGGAAATTCCTCTGTCGCATCGCGCGGATTATCAAGGCCAACCGGTTTCATCGGGCCATATCTCAAAGTGTCGACCCCGCGTTCGGCCATCACCTCTATCGGCATACAGCCATCGAAATAGGGCGTGTCCTTCTCCCATTGCTGAAACTCGCCCTTTTCGCCTTCGATCAAGCCGCAATGGAAGGCGAGATATTGCTCCTGCGTCATCGGGCAATTGATATAATCGCCTTCTTCATTCGAAGCTTCGGTCCGCTTGTTCCAGCGCGATTGCATCCATGCGATATCCATGTCGATGCTGTCGTGATGCACAATCGGAGCGATGGCATCGAAAAAGGCCAGGCGGTCCTCCCCGGTCGCGGCGACAATTGAGCTTGCCAATGATTGCGCGGTCAGCGGCCCGGTCGCCACAATCGTCAGTCCTGCATCGGGCAGGGCATCGATCCGCTCTCTGACTATTTCGACATTGGAATGATCATCCAAAGCCTTTTGCACTTCATCGGAGAATACATCTCGATCAACCGCCATGGCGCTGCCAGCGGGCACGCGAGCCACTTCGCCTGCGCGCATGACCAGACTGTCCATCGCGCGCATTTCATGGTGCAGCAGCCCAACGGCATTCTTGGCGTCATCATCGGAGCGAAAACTGTTGGAACAGACTAGTTCGGCAAGGCCATCGGTTTGATGGGCAGGTGTCATTTCACCCGAACCGCGCATTTCAGAAAGGCGAACCGAAATGCCGCGCTGCGCCAATTGCCATGCCGCTTCGCTTCCCGCCAGCCCGCCGCCGATAATGTGAACATCATGTGTCATGGACGCAGCCACTAGTCGCTGCGCCGATTGGCTTCAATCCCGCTATCGTCCAATCACAGGGCGAATGGCTTTTGCCAATGCAGGCTCAATCCGCTCCAACCGGATCGCCAGCTCCGGCAAATTGCGGACCGGGACTGCAGGAAACAAGTGATGTTCCAAATGAAAAAACATGTTGTAGCTGACCGCATTGACCAAGCGGCCGCGCTGAGTGCGCGCGATCAGATCGCTATCGGCACAGCCGCGATGGGTGATCCACACCGCAAACAATGCGGTGAAGCATTGCGCAATCAACATCGCGAGGAAATGCCACGCGATAAATCCCAGACCAAACCCGATGGCAATCAGCGGAAGGCAAAGGTTGAGCGCCAGATCGGTCAAAACTTTCTTGCGCCATGCCGGTCCGCCATCGCGCAGCGCCGCCAAGTGGCATTCGATCGGGAATAACGGACCGTAGGCGAGCACCCGCCACAGGCTCATCTTGCCCGCTTTGCCCTCCAGATCCCGATCGGTGTTGATATGTCGGTGATGCTGCAAGTGATTGAAGGCAACACTGTGATTACTGCCTAGCATTACTAGGCTAAGTCCATGCAAAACCCACCGATGCCCCTTAGCGCCAAAGCCGAGATTGTGATGGATCGCCTCGTGATTCAGCCTCAGCGCGGTTAGGAAAAACATAAACTCAGCGCAAAATGCCAAAGGCCACAAGCCATAATGAAACAACACGAACCCCAGGATCAGCCAAGGCAGTGGGTGGAGGCATTCCAACAATCCATCGCGCACGCGCATCTGGGTAAGATCGCGCCATTGCACTGTTTTTACCGCGCGTTTCAAACGGTCCGGGCGGAGTTCATGAGCCATGAAAAATTCTCCCCTGTTGTGGTGCAATACCTTTACCATGCTAGAGGATATGGAGCGCATGAATTGTGACGCATATGTGATGCGTGCGATGCAACCATTGAAAGCGAGTAGGGGGTAACCTTGGCAAAAAATGCATTGGTCGAACATCGTCCGTGGCTGCTCGCCAGCATCGCCGCTGCGATCGCGTTTTACTTCTTGCGCGACAATCCGATTGGCGGGGTATGGCTGATCCTGTTGAAAGGGGCTGGGGTCAGCTTGCTTTTGGCCTATGCCTTGCGCCGGGCCAGCGGGGCGAACGCATGGCTTCTGGCAGGATATCTGGCGCTTTGCGCAGCGGGCGATATGGCAATCGAATTGGACGAATTTGCAGGAGGGGCATTGTTCCTGACTGGGCATCTTGTTGCGATCGCCCTCTATCTGCGCAATCGGCGCCACCAAACTGTGGCCACCCAGCGCGTGTTGGCGGTATGCCTGGTAATTGCGGCACCAGGCATTTCATATCTGCTGAGCGGTTCCTTGCCGGTCGCTATTTATGCTGTCGGTCTAGGATTGATGGCGGGGCTAGCGTGGATGAGCCGCTTTTCACGATATCGCGTCGGGATAGGTGCGGTGTTATTCGTGATCAGCGATTGGTTGATCTTCAGCCAGATGGGCAACACCAACCTAGGCGCAATTCCGCACCTTGCGATCTGGCCGCTTTATTATCTTGGACAATTCCTGATCGCGACAGGCGTGGTGCAAACGTTGCGCGGCGATTTGCCTTCCGCAAAGTGATATCACCGAACTCACCTAAAAGATCGTCCTCGGTAACCCGCGCTCTGCAGGCTTAACCGGAAGGTTCGGTCTTCATCCTCTTTCAGGCGGGCTCTCATCCCCGTCCTGATCCTCAATCGGACCGGTCTCATCGTCACCGCCGCGCCGATCAACCATTTCCTCAGTCACGGCTTCTTCAGCTGCGTCTTCGGGATCTTCGGTGTCGTCAATCTTCACCGCGCTAACAATGGTTTCGCCCTTGCCAACATCAAACAGGCGCACACCGGCTGTGTTGCGGCCGAGGACGCGCAGACTTTCCAGACCAATCCTGATCAATTTTGCTTGATCAGTAACCAGCATCAGCTGCTCTCCTGATGAAACCGGGAAGCTCGCGACAACCGGGCCATTTCGGGCGATATTATCAATATTGGCTAAACCCTGGCCGCCGCGACCAATCCTGCGATATTCATAGGCGCTGGAGACCTTACCATAGCCATTGGCGCACACGGTTAGGATGAATTGCTGCTTTTCTTCCAGCTCGGCAAATCGTTCATCGCTCAGCTCAGGTGAGCCTTCCTTGTCCGCCTTCCAAGGTGCAAATTTGAGGTATTGCTCGCGCTCTTCAGCTGTCGTCCCCGTCGCTCCAAGAATAGACAGCGAGACGACTTCATCCTCTGGCTTAAGCTTCATTCCGCGTACGCCGGTCGAGGTGCGAGACGTAAACTCACGCACATCCATGCCTGCGAACCGGATCGCTTTGCCCATGCGTGAGGCAAGCAGGACATCGTCGGTCGCTTCTAACAAGGCGACACCGATCAGTTTGTCCTCACTTTCGGGAGCAAATTTCATCGCGAATTTACCGTTCGACGGGATATTGGTGAACGAGCCCATCGAATTGCGGCGCACGCCGCCCTTGGCCGTTGCGAACACCACAGATAGTGCTTCCCAGCTATCCTCATCTTCAGGCAGCGGCAGAACCGTGCGAATGGTTTCACCGTCATCGAGCGATGGCAATAGGTTCACAATTGGCCGCCCGCGCGTGGTCGGGCCGCCTTCGGGCAGTTTCCAGACTTTCATCCGGTAAACCTTGCCAGCAGTTGAGAAGAACAGCACCGGATTGTGCGTCGATGTGACGAACATTTCCGAAATGGCATCTTCATCTTTGGTAGACATGCCCGCGCGGCCTTTACCGCCGCGATTTTGCGCACGGAAGGTGGAGAGCGGGGTACGCTTGATATAGCCATCATGCGTTACAGTGACGACCATCTCGTCACGCTCGATCAGATCTTCATCATCAAGACCATCCCAAGCGGGCGCAATCTCCGAAAGGCGCGGTGTTGCATAGGTTGCGCGCACTTCTTCCAGCTCTTGGCGCATTACCGCATACAGCTTCACCCGGTCTCCCAGAATCTCAAGGAAACCTTCGATTTTGTCGGCAAGCTCTTGCAATTCATCGCCGATCTCATCGCGTCCAAGCGCGGTAAGACGGTGAAGACGCAGTTCCAAAATCGCACGAACTTGCCGTTCAGATAGCGAGTAAGTTCCGCCTTCTTGATCGGCAGTTGGCTCGATCGCTTCTACCAAACGGATATATTGCGCAATTTCGCCAATCGGCCATTCTTTCGCAAGCAACTTCTCGCGAGCGGCAGCAGGATTCGGTGCGCCGCGGATCATCGCGACAACTTCATCCAGATTGGACACCGCCACCACCAGACCAAGCAAAAGGTGTGCCCGTTCGCGCGCCTTATTCAGCTCAAACTTTGTGCGGCGCGTGATTACCTCTTCACGGAATGCGATAAAGGCCTGAATGATGTCGCGTAGCATCAATGTTTCAGGGCGACCGTTCCTAATTGCCAGCATATTCGCTGGGAAGGAGGATTGCGCCGGAGTGTAGCGCCACATCTGATTGAGCACGACCTCGGCAGAAGCATCGCGCTTCAAATCGACAACGACCCGCACGCCTTCCCGCGATGATTCATCGCGAATGTCCGAGACGCCTTCAATCCGCTTGTCCTTAGCGGCCTCTGCAATCTTCTCTACCAAGCCGGATTTGCCCACTTGATAGGGAATGGAGGTGAGCACGATACTCTCGCGGTCGCCGCGCTTGGTTTCAATCTCATGGCGGCAACGCATCAAGATCGAGCCACGCCCCGTCGTATAAGCAGATTTTGCCCCGCTTGAACCGAGGATCAACGGAGCCGTCGGGAAATCAGGGCCGGGCACATATTCGATCAGTTCTTCGGTTGTGATCGCCGGATTATCCATGAAAGCGAAACACGCATCGATCACTTCGCCCAGATTGTGCGGCGGCACATTGGTCGCCATGCCCACCGCAATTCCGCCAGCGCCATTGACCAGCAGATTGGGGAAGCGCGCCGGAAGAACCTGTGGCTCCTTCAACGAACCATCATAATTGTCCGAGAAATCGACCGTGTCTTTATCAAGATCATCTAGCAACGTGTTGGAGACACGCGAAAGACGGGCCTCTGTGTAACGCATGCTGGCAGGCGGATCAGGATCCATCGATCCGAAATTGCCCTGACCATCGATCAGCGGCACACGCATCGACCAATCCTGGGTCATCCGCGCGAGCGCATCGTAAATCGCGCTATCACCGTGCGGGTGATAATTACCCATCACATCGCCAACAATCTTGGCGCTTTTGCGATAAGGTTTGCCCGCGACAAAACCGCCTTCTTGGCTGGCATACAAAATCCGGCGATGCACTGGTTTCAAACCATCGCGTACGTCCGGCAAAGCCCGAGCCACAATCACGCTCATCGCGTAATCGAGGTAGCTGGTCTTCATCTCATCAACGATGTCGACGCGTTCGAATTCGTCCATCGGAGTGGGTGGAGTCAGAGTTTCAGTATCGTCGCTCAAAGGTCAGCCATTTCTGTGCTTGATTGCATTGTCTGCAATGTAGTTTGTGGGGGCAGTAATGGCTATGCGCCAAGCGGAACAAAAGCGGCGCAAAAGCGGCTTTTTCCACACCTGCCACATGCGATTGCTCCGGTTGCACTCCACTTGTCGCAAAAGTGCTTGGCAATGGACATTTTCTTGCACTCCCACGCTATTTTCATTCGTCATAACGCGCCATTCAATGGTCATTCAGCCCGGTTCGCCTATCAAGAATTGCAAATCTTTGGTGCCGCGTTATTGGCGCAAGAGAAATGACCTTTCATGGCGAGCTGTAGGAAGCGCGCCAAATGACCAATTTCTAGGAGACGGATTCGATGGGGATGATCAAATTGAGCAAAGCAGGATCACATTTGGCACTGGCTGTCGCGTTGGCAACTGGGACTGCAGCGGTGAGCACATTTGGTTTCGCCAGCGCGGCGCACGCCCAAGAAGAGGCTCAATATTCCCCTGAATTCATTGCCGCCTATCAACCGGCCAATGACCTGGCGAATGGCGAAGGCGCGTTAATCGAACTGGTTAAACCTCAGCTAGAAGCGCTTATTCCACTTTCCATTTCACCTGATGAAAAAATTGCGGCAGGCGGCCTGATTTACAATGCGGGTGCTCGATCTAACGACCGCGCGCTTCAGCTGGCCGGCATGGAATTGATGCTCGCGAGCGGCAAATCGGATCCGCTTAACATTCCTCGGTTTAATTTCATTGCCTATCAACTTGCCAATGCGGTTGGCGATGCAGGCAAAGCGCAATCATATTTGCAGTCGGCAATTGATCTGAACTTCACCAGTGAGAATGTCGCTCGCTCAGACATGCAAATCGCGATGGCAGAGATTATGATTGCGGACAATCGCGTTCGCGAAGGTCTTGGTCGGCTTAGGCAAGCAATTGATGAGCAGACTCAAGCAGGTCAACCGGCCAATATCGGCTGGCTGCGACGTGGCTTGAGCGTCGCATATGAGCATGAGATCGTCCCTGAAGTCTATGGCTTTACAACCCAATGGTTGGATGCAGAACCAAACGATGCGAATTGGCGCGATGCGATCAATATCGCTCGTAATCTCAATGATTATGCGGAACCCGAGACACTCGATCTATTGCGACTTGGCCGCCGCGTAAACTCGCTGACTGACGATCAGGATTACCTCGAATATATCGATGCTGCTGATGCGCGTCTGCTGCCATTGGAAGTGCGTGACGTGATCCAAGAAGGCTATGCCAGCGGAGTTATTCCACGCGACGATACATTCGTTTCTGAATCGCTGGCCCTAGCGGAACGCCGCATTTCATCAGACCGCGCGGACCTTCCGGCGCTTGAGCGTGATGCCCGCGCAAGCGGCGCTGGACTTCGCACAGTGTCCGCCGCAGGTGACGCGTTCCTAAGCTATGGCGAATACAGCAAAGCCGTCGAATTCTATCAAAAAAGCCTATCTATGACGGGCGTAGACACAGCTCGTTCGTTAACCCGGTTGGGCATTGCACAATCAGGGATGCGTCAGTTTGCTGAAGCTCAGGCAACATTTGCTCAGGTTCAAGGACCGCGTAAGCCAATCGCAGAATTGTGGTCCACCTATGCCGGGCAACAGGCCGCGCCTGCAGCACCTGTCCCCGCGCCACCAGCTCCAGCTCCGGAGCCCGCGCCTGCGAGCTAAGCAATCATTCGCAATATGAAAAAAGGGCGCTGGGATCGAACCCGGCGCCCTTTTTTTGTATAGTGATGGGTACGCTGGCCGGCGAGCTTACTCCTGAGGTAAAAATTCCCCGGTGCTGCCGTCCAAAACCTTGAGAACACCCTCTGTAATCGCAAAGAATGCGCCGCGCAGCTTCAACGCCCCCGAGTTTTCTTTTTCAGAAAGCCAGGGGAACGTGCGTAAATTGGCAAGGCTTTGCTTCACCGCGGCCAGCTCCATCGCATGTTCAGCTGCGCGACCGGTGGTCCCGTGAGCATCGGCAACCGGAGCCCGCACTTCGTCAAGCAGATGGATCCAATCAGCGATAAAACCGCCTTCGCCTGGCTCATTGCCGTGAAAATCTTGGGTGAGGGCGGCCTTGCAACCGCCGCACATGCCGTGGCCCATCACCACAATCTGTTTCACTTTCAACATCTGGACTGCAAATTCCACCGCCGCTGAAACCCCGTGATGCCCCACATTCGTTTCATAGGGCGGAACCAAGGCCGCAACATTGCGCACAACAAAAATATCGCCTGGATCAACATCGAATATCTGCGCGGGATCAACTCGGCTGTCACTGCATGCGATGATCATAACCTTGGGGCTTTGGCCTTCGGTCACCAATTGATCAAACCGCGCGCGCTGAGCAGGGTAAATGTCTTTGCGAAAGCGGGTATACCCTTTCAAAAGTTCGGCAAATTCAGGCACTTTTATTCCTTCTTCTCAGGAGAGATTGATGCACATTTCCAACCCTAGCGCGGCCGTCGATATGAGCATCACTTGATAAGAGCAATTAGCCAACCAGCGGACTTACGTTAAGTTCCCCATACCGATTTTGCAGATCAAAATGGAATGTACATCGCTCCTCGCACTTTTGACCTAGACGCACCATTGCACCGGCAGGGGCCAGCGCCTAGATGGGCAGCATGAATGATCTCGCCAATTCCCCGGGCAAATCCCCTGATGATCGCCCTCCGCGCCAACGCAAGCCAGATTGGATTCGCGTTCGCGCGCCAGTGAGCAAGGGATATCAAGAGACACGAAAATTGATGCGTGAACTCAATTTGAACACTGTGTGTGAGGAAGCGGCGTGCCCGAATATCGGTGAATGCTGGACCAAAAAGCACGCAACCGTGATGATTTTGGGCGATGTCTGCACCCGCGCCTGCGCATTCTGCAATGTCAAAACAGGCATGCCGCGCGCGGTTGATCCATTAGAACCTGAACACACCGCCATTGCAGCGGCGAAGATGGGTCTTGAGCATATTGTCATTACCAGCGTGGACCGCGACGACTTGCCCGATGGCGGGGCTGGGCAGTTTGTGAAGGTGATCGAGGCGCTGCGGCGCACCACACCCAACACAACTATTGAGATCCTGACCCCGGATTTTCGCGGCAAGATGCGCCCGGCGGTTGAGGCAATTTGTGCCGCTGGACCAGATGTTTATAATCACAATCTCGAAACAGTGCCGCGCCTTTACCCAACCATACGGCCCGGCGCGCGTTATTACGCTTCGTTGCGTCTGCTCGAAGAAGTGAAATCGCACGATCCGATGATCTTCACCAAATCTGGCATTATGCTGGGGCTTGGTGAACAGCGGTTGGAAGTGCATCAAGTGATGGACGATATGCGATCTGCCGATGTCGATTTCATAACGATGGGCCAATATCTGCAACCAACGCCCAAACATGCAGTGGTTGAAGAATTTGTGACTCCAAAGGCATTTGACGCTTATGGTTCAATCGCCCGTGCAAAAGGCTTCTTACAAGTCGCCTCCAGCCCGCTAACACGGTCAAGTTACCACGCAGGCGAAGATTTTGCTCAAATGAAGGCGGCTAGGGCCGATAAATTTGCGAAATCAGCCACTCGTAAACCTGAACGGCTCGACATCTGATCTAAGAGCGCAATGCCCGGAATTCACGAAACTCGCCATTTGCCATACAGCGCTGAACAGATGTTCGATCTGGTTGCTGATGTGGCGCGCTATCGCGAGTTCTTGCCATGGGTGATTGCCACCCGAATTCGGTCCGATAACGAGACTGAAATGGTCGCGGACATGGTGGTTGGATTCAAATCTCTGAGAGAAAGCTTCACCTCGCGCGTGCACAAGGAAAGGGCGCGCTCGATCGACGTGCATTACATGGACGGCCCGCTCAAAGATTTGGACAATTCGTGGGTGTTTCGATCAACCGATGATGGCGGGTGCTACATCGATTTCTGTGTCGAATTCACCTTTAAGAACCGCGTTTTCGAAGCTTTGGCAGGGCAATATTTTGACCGGGCCTTCCGGCGAATGGTTGAAGCGTTTGAACGCCGCGCTGATGAGCTTTACGGCAGCAGTAATTCGAGCGCGCAAAGCGTCGCTTGATGGCGGATCGCCGCGCGATCCGTCACATCAAAATGCTTTAACTCACCTTCGGGCTCACCATTTGAATTGCGCAGCGCCCGCGCGAACACAACTGTGCCGACGGGTTTCATCTGTGTTCCGCCATCCGGCCCAGCAACCCCGCTGATCGCGACAGCCACATCTGCTCGCGAATTTTCCAAGGCGCCTTGCGCCATCGCCCACACACAAGCGATCGATACCGCACCAAAGGTCTCAATAATGTCGAGCGCGACATCAAGCGATTCCATTTTGGACTCGTTGGAATAGGTCACAAATCCGCGATCAAGCACCGCCGACGACCCTGGAATTTCTGTAATCGCAGCAGCAACCAATCCCCCAGTGCAGCTTTCTGCCAGCGCCAGCTTGCGGCCTGCGGCGATGTTCTCATCCACCACACGCTGTGCCAATTCATTGATATCTTCAGGCAAAAGTCGGGATATCATATTTGAGTTCTCATTCCGCTTCGAGTTGGCAGAGGATAGGATTTTTCGCACCCGCGAGCGCGATTGGAGCAAATTGCCGGATTGATTTGCACATCATGAATTCTCCTGATGAAACAAGCTGACGATGGCTTGAGCGGCAATGCCTTCGCCGCGTCCGGTAAAGCCCAGTTTCTCGGTCGTGGTTGCTTTGACGCTAACAGCGCTTTCTTCCAGCCCAGCCATTACGGCAATCGCCGCCCGCATTGCGTCCCGGTGTGGGCCAATTTTGGGGGCCTCGCAGATGATCGTGAGATCGATATTTCCGATGGAAAAACTTGCCTCTTTGGCCAGCCCAACCGCGTGTTCGAGAAATTGCGAAGAACGCGCCCCTTTCCACTTGGGATCGCTAGGCGGGAAATGTGTGCCAATATCCCCCGCACCGATTGCGCCAAGCACAGCATCGGTGATGGCATGCAGGGCGACATCGGCGTCGCTGTGTCCGGCCAAACCTTTGTCATGGGCGATCTTCACCCCGCATAGCCATAATTCCTCATCTTCGGCCAAGCGGTGCACGTCATAACCCTGACCGATCCTGAACGGTGTGGTTTGAGAAGGCATGAAATCCCCTTCAAATGTAAGCTTTTTAAGGCGTTCATCGCCTTCGACGAGAGTAATTTCACCCTCATGCGCAGCAAGAACTTGCGCGTCATCGCCAGCATTCTTTGGCCCTTGCCAGGAGCGATGCGCGGCTAAGATTTCGTCGAATTGAAATGCTTGCGGCGTTTGCACTCTGCGAATACTTTCCCGCTCCGCTGTGCCGCGCATAATGTGTGCGTTATCGCTTACGACCAGACTATCCACCACCGGCAATGTCGGGATTGCGCCCGCATGATTTTCAAGTGCGTGTAGCAAGCGTTCCAAAACCTCAAACGGCAAATCCGGCCGCGCGGCATCGTGTACAACAATCCGCGTGGGAAAATCGCCGGCCACAGCTTCCAAACCATTTGAAACAGATTGCTGGCGGGTTTCGCCGCCCTCAACAAATGCAATGCGTGCCATTCCTTTGAGCGCTTCTGCTGCCAGAGATTGCGCGTCTGCACCCACAACAACAAGGATTGGATCCGCGCCAGCATCATGCAGACGCTTCACCGAGTGCCGCAAAACCGGCATTCCGCGCCATTCACGGAATTGCTTGGGCAAGTCTCCGCCAGCGCGCAAACCTTTGCCAGCGGCAACTACAATCGCAGCGAATGGAGGAAGGGTAGGGGTCTGTGCCATTGTCGGCGCCAGCGCTTAAGGTCTGGACGGAATTTGCGCAATCCACTATGCGCTGCCCAAATTTTAGGCACACAAGCAATTATGACCGCGCTTCCTCCTCCACCGGCCGCCAAGCCAATCGACATCGGACCTGTCCGCGTTGATATGCCTGTGTTGCTGGCACCGATGACAGGTGTAACGGACATGCCGTTCCGTTCGCTAGTGCGGCGCTATGGATCTGGGCTCAATGTGACAGAGATGATCGCAAGCCAAGCAGCGATCCGTGAGACACGCCAGTCTATCCAAAAGGCAGCTTGGGCTCCGATTGAAGAACCGGTCTCCATGCAATTGGTCGGCTGCGACCCAGAAAGCATGGGCGAGGCGGCAAAACTAAACCAAGATCGCGGCGCGGCAATCATTGATATCAATTTCGGTTGCCCGGTTCGCAAAGTGACCAATGGCATGGCCGGTAGCGCGTTGATGCGCGAAGTCCCGCTCGCCACCGAATTGATGGAAGCGACCGTCAAAGCCGTTGAAGTCCCTGTTACGGTTAAGATGCGGATGGGGTGGGATCACGCCAGCCTAAACGCGCCGGAGCTTGCGAAAATTGCTGAGGATATCGGGGTCAAAATGATCACGATCCATGGGCGCACTCGCAATCAAATGTACAAAGGCGACGCCGATTGGAAATTCATCCGCAAGGTGAAGGACGCAGTTTCTATCCCGGTTATCGTCAATGGTGATATTTGCGGGATTGATGATGCTGCCAAAGCGCTCGATCAGTCAGGCGCTGACGGATTGATGATCGGCCGCGGAGCCTATGGCAAACCGTGGTTGCTCGGGCAGATTATGCATTGGTGGAGCACCGGAGAAAGCTTGGCCTCTCCCAGCTTTGATGAGCAATATGAGACCCTGGTCGAGCATTATCAGGGTATGCTTGAACATTATGGAAGTGATGTCGGGATCAAGATCGCGCGCAAGCATTTGGGCTGGTATACCAAAGGGATGCACGGATCGGCTGAATTCCGCAATCACGTGAATTTCATCGATGATGCGGACCAAGTTCTGGGCGAGCTTGAACGGTTTTACACCCCATTCCTGCGCCGCCGGGCTGCGTGATTGTGGCGAAACGCCCGACGTCTGCCGAAACCATCGAAAAACCGGATGCCGCAACGCAGATTGGCGGCCTGATCTTCGCGGTGATCTTGATTGACGATGATTCCAATATTGCTGAAGTCAATCACGCTGCGGAAAATCTTCTTGGCCAAAGCGCCAAACGGCTGGTTGGAAACCCGCTGAGGGACGCAATGGAATTTCTCAATCCACGCATTGAAAAAGGCATGTTCGATCGCGATGCCGCGGTTGTGGCGCGCGATGTGGCCTTGCGCTTCAATGGTGCGGAACGGCGGGTCAATCTCACAATCTCTCCGGTGCCAAGTTTTTTGGGCTGGCGTGTCGTCACTTTGTCCGATTCTGGCCATGATGATGGCAGCAGAGAGGAAGAGGTAAGCTCTGCGTTAGGCGCTCCAACCATTTTGGCGCATGAGATTAAGAACCCCCTGTCGGCCATTCGCGGTGCAGGCCAATTGGTCGCGCGAAAGTTAGCCCATCAAGATAAGCCGCTGGCCCGCATGATCACCGATGAGGTTGACCGTATCGCTCGACTAATCGACCGGATGCAGCAATTGGGCAGTCAACAAACAGAGCCGGTGGAAGCCTGCAATCCGCACGAATCCATTCGCGCCGCTATCGCAACCGTCAGGGCGGCAGGGGCAGACGGTGTTTTGATCCGCGAGGAGTTTGATCCATCACTGCCGCCAGTTCTGGCCAATCGCGATGCTTTGGAACAAGTGCTGATAAACCTGATTTCGAACGCGCGCGATGCAGTACAAGGAAGCGATGGCGCAGAAATCACCGTGCAAACGCGGTTCGTCAGCGGCTTGGCTTTCAGCGCGATCCGGTTTGGAAATGCAGTTAAACTTCCGATCGAAATCACTGTGTGTGACAATGGACCTGGCATTGATGAATCGTTGCGCGATCATGTGTTCGAACCGTTTGTTTCGTCAAAGAAATCGGGGCAGGGGCTCGGCTTGGCCCTCGTTAGGAAGTTGATGAGCGATATGAACGGGCGCATCAGCCATGATCGCAATTCTAGAGCAGGGCTTACCCAATTTAGGCTGAACCTTCCGATGGCATCGGGCGGAGACATCGGATGAGCGGCAAAGTTCTGTTGGTCGAAGATGATGACGCAATCGCAACCGTGATCGTCGCGGCGCTGGAAGATGAAGGCTGTTACATTGATCGCTGTACCAGCATCGCCGCGCGTGATCGTTTGTTGGGATCGGGCGCATATGATTTGATGCTCACCGATGTGATGCTTGAAGATGGAGATGGGATCGAAAGCCTCGGATTTGTAAAATCCAACGCCGCTGAGATGCCCATCATTGTCCTTTCGGCGCAAAACACTTTGGACACAGCCGTTCGCGCCAGCGACAGCGAGGCGTTTGAGTATTTTCCCAAACCGTTCGATCTGGATGAGCTTCTGCAAGCGGTGAATCAGGCGATTGGTAGCCGTGAAACCGATGCCATCCTGCCTGATTCCACGCATGATGGAATGCCATTGGTCGGCCGCAGTCAGGCGATGCAAGGCGTCTACCGGATGATCACGCGGGTCTTGCGCAACGATCTGACCGTGTTGATCACCGGCGAAAGCGGCACCGGTAAAGAGCTCGTTGCAGAAGCCATACATGAACTCGGTTCCCGCCGAACAGGCCCCTTCGTGGCGGTCAACACCGCAGCAATCCCGGCCGATTTGATCGAAAGCGAATTGTTCGGTCACGAAAAAGGGGCATTTACTGGGGCAATCGCGCAAGCGATCGGCAAATTTGAACAAGCCAATGGCGGCACTTTGTTCCTCGATGAAATTGGTGACATGCCTGCAGAAGCCCAAACCCGCTTGCTGCGCGCACTCCAATCTGGCCAGATCAGGCGTGTTGGTGGACGGCAAGAAATCGCGGTCGATGTGCGGATTGTAGCCGCGACCAATCGCGATTTGGCCCCGTTAATCGCGGCAGGAGGGTTCAGGGAGGATCTGTTCTACCGCCTTAATGTCGTCCCGATTGAGCTGCCTCCTTTGCGTGAACGGCGCGAGGATGTTGAAGTGCTCGCCACCCACTTCTTGGGCCAAGCTGTCGAAGACGGTCTGCCCAGACGGGCGCTGACCAAAGACGCGTTGGAAATGCTCAAGACGCGCAATTGGCGCGGCAATGTTCGTGAGCTTCGCAATGTCATTTATCGCTTGGCCTTGATGGCGCGCGAGGATGAGATTGATGGCGCCAGCGTGATCGATATCATTGGTCAGGAAGTGTCCGCCGAGGGCGACTCAGCTGAGCACGGTTTTGCCGGAGCTTTAGATCATTGGTTGGGGGAGAACCGGCCGCAACCGGGCACTTTGTATCACAGCGCTCTGGCTGCGTTTGAAAAGCCTCTGATCGAACACGCTTTGCTTGAAACTGGCGGCAATCAATTGCGCGCTGCCCAGCTTCTGGGGATAAATCGCAACACCTTGCGCAAACGGATCGGTGAACTTGAGATCAACCCTGATCGCTTTGCAAGACCGGTTTAACGCAGCAGCCACAATTAAAGCTTGCATGTTTGCAACAGTGCCGTTGTAATCACGCAACGATGACCCCGGATGCAACGACACAAAATCGACGTTCTCCTCGCTGGTGGCGACGATTTGTGGTCACCTCTCGCAAAGCCAATTTGTACCTGTGGTTAGAGATCGCATCGGCCATAGCTTTGGTGATCGCGATCAGCGCAACATGGCTTGCCTATTCAAGCGTTCCAGAAAACGATCAATTGCTCCCAAGCATGCAGGTTTCGGTCCTGCTGATGGGCACACTGATGCCATCTATGGCTCTGCTGGTCTTGATCGGCCGGCGGTTGGCATTGCGCCGCGCAGCAGGCAGCACCGCCCGTTTGCATGTGCGCTTGGTATTCTTTTTCTCTCTGATCGCCGCGGTACCAACATTGTTGGTGGCCGGATTTGCTGCGTTCTTGTTTCAATCAGGTGTGGATTTCTGGTTCTCTGATAATTCGCGGGGTTTGATGGAAAATGCGAATGAGCTTGCTCAAAGTTATTACGATCAAAATCAGCGCGACGTGCAGGATGAAACGATCACAATGGCCAGCGATATGCGTTTCATCCTGGAGCGGATATCGATCACGGATGAAGGTTTCGCTGACCGCTACGCTTATCAGGCGCAGGCACGAGAAATTTCTGAAAGTGCTGTTCTGCAGCTGTTGGCTGATGGGACATTGCGCACCGCGGCGATCCTCAATCTGATGGAAGGCAACGAGTCGCTCGAATTCAGCGAATCTGCCCTGCCGAAATTAATCGAAGGCGAATTGGTCGTCGTAGAGGGGAACCCAGAACGCATTGCCGCCTTGGCTCCGATTGATCGCGAAAGCGGCATCTACTTGTACAATGCACGCAACACCGAGGCATCCTCTTTCAATTCGTGGTCCCGCGCGCAGGCAATTTCATCTGCTTATGAATCGTTGACCAGCAGTGCACGAACGCTCCAATTGCGCTTCAACCTCGCTTTGGTCGCAGTCAGCCTGCTGTTGGTGGGGCTAGCAATCTGGTTCGCGTTGAGATTTGCAGATCGTCAGGTGGAACCTCTTACCGATTTGGTCGGCGCAGCCAGAAAAGTGGGGCAGGGCAATTTTGCATTGCGGGTGGAAGGTCGCACCGGCGCCGATGAAATCGGATTGCTCAACCGCGCGTTCAATCGAATGACTGCGCAACTGGAAAAACAAACAGACGCCTTGGTCAGCGCAAATCGCCAGATCGATGATCGCCGGCTGTTTATGGAGGCCGTTCTGGAATCGGTAACAGCGGGCGTGATCTCAGTTGATAATGATGCGTGTGTTTTGTTGATGAACAGCTCAGCGCATATGCTGCTGGCACAAGAAGAAGACACCGACCTGGTTGGCACGTCACTTGCCAAGCTGTCCCCTGAAATCTGCACCATGGTGAGAGAAGCGCAGGACGGCGGAATTGTAGGTCATGCCAAAGGCACAGAATTGCTCACCCTCGCGGTGAAGATCGCGCCCGCAAAAAGGGGGCACGTCATCACATTCGAAGACATTACCCGCCAATTGCTCGATCAGCGCCAAGCCGCATGGTCTGATGTCGCGCGGCGGATTGCGCACGAAATCAAAAACCCTCTCACGCCGATCCAACTCGCGACCGAACGTCTAAAACGGCGGTATCGCAAACAGATTGATAGCGATGGCGAACTGTTTGACGAGCTGACCAACACGATTGTTAGGCAAGTGGGTGAGTTGCGTACAATGGTCGATGAGTTTTCGTCATTTGCACGACTGCCCAAGCCAAATTTCCGGTCGGAAGATGCGCTGGACCTCGTGCGGCAGGCTTTGTTCCTTCAAGAAGTGGCCCATCCTCAGGTCAATTTTGCGCTTTCGCATGAGGGGCTGAATTTCGATGGATCAAATCACTCCAGTTTGAATTGTGATCGCCATCAGGTCGGCCAAGCGATGACCAATGTGCTTAAAAACGCGGTCGAAGCCGTCGAAACTCGCATGTCCACCGCCGAAGTTGATTTTCGCGGGAAAATTTCGGTCGAAATGATCGCCGATGAAGAGATGATGACTATCATTGTTGAAGACAATGGCGTCGGCCTTCCGAACGATCGCGATAGGATCGTTGAACCGTATATGACCACCCGCGAAAAGGGCACTGGGCTGGGCCTCGCGATCGTCAATAAGATTGTCGATGAACATGGCGGAGACATGAGCTTTGCCAATGCAGATAGCGGCGGCACCCGCGTCGTCTTGCGGTTTGCGCGTGATCCCCAATCCGCCGATTCCGAGGCGGCCTGATGCAAGAAATATTCAAAAATCCAACCCCCTGGAGAACCCTCAAATGACGATCGAAATTTTGGTTGTCGATGATGAACGCGATATTCGAGAGCTAGTCTCCGGCGTTCTAGGCGATGAAGGTTACGAATGCCGAACTGCGGCAGACAGCACCAGCGCGCTTGCCGCAATTGACGAGCGCCGACCAAGCTTGGTCCTGCTCGATGTATGGCTTCATGGTAGTCAGATGGACGGTCTGGAATTGCTCGATGCCATCAAGCTGCGCGAACCTGATTTGCCAGTGATCATCTTCTCCGGCCACGGCAATATTGACACCGCCGTTTCGGCAGTCAGCCGCGGCGCAATGGATTTTATTGAAAAGCCATTTGAAGCTGAAAGGCTGCTGCTACTCGTCGAAAGAGCGACCGAGACAGAGCGGCTCCGCAGAGAGAACACACGGCTGCGCGAGGGATCTGGCCAAGGCGGAGAGTTCACGGGCAATTCGTCTGCGATCAACACCGTCCGCGCTACCTTGAAAAGGGTCGCGAGCACAGGCAGCAGGGTCCTGATTTCTGGCCCGGCGGGTGCGGGCAAGGAAGTCGCCGCACGGCTTCTCCATTCGTGGAGCCCTAGGGCTGATAGCGCGTTTGTTACCGTAAATTCCGCCCGGATTACGGCAGAGCGATTTGAACAAGAGCTTTTTGGCGAGGAATCCGATGGCAAACAGGTCCGTCAGGGATTGCTGGAGCTTGCCGATGGCGGCACTTTGTTTCTCGACGAAGTGGCCGACATGCCGATGTCAACGCAAGCGCGCATCCTCCGTGTCCTGACAGAGCAGAGCTTTGTGCGTGTTGGCGGCACACGGCAAATCGGCGTTGATGTGAGGGTCGTTTCCGCGTCATCACGCGATCTTGCGCTTGAAATGGAAGAAAAGCGCTTCCGCGAAGATTTGTTCTACCGGCTTAATGTTGTGCCTGTTGCAATACCTTCGCTGTCCGAACGGCGCGACGATATCCCTGCAATTGCAGAGCATTTCTTCACTCGGTATTCGACCAACCAAGGCATTCCGCCGCCCGACATATCTGAAGAGGCGATGGGCGCGCTTCAAGCTTATGATTGGCCCGGCAATGTTCGCCAGCTCAAAAACGTGGTCGAGCGCACGATAATCATGACCCCGCGCGAAAATCTGGATCAGGTTGAAACTGAAATGCTTCCAGCAGAGATTACCGGCGGTAAGCTGGCTTCTTCAGGGCAGGGGTTCACCGCCATGATGGGTGTCCCTTTGCGCGAGGCTCGGGAAAGTTTTGAACGCGAATATTTGGGCATTCAGATCAGGCGTTTTTCGGGCAATATCTCCAAAACAGCGACCTTTATCGGAATGGAAAGGTCCGCGTTGCACCGCAAATTGAAGCTATTGGGAATGGCCGAACGACGCGAAAGTGCGCGCAAAAAGTAATCGCTCAGCGCAGCGTTGAAGCTGAGACAATGAATTTGCATAAAAATCAGGCATTGCCCATCGCTTAAGCACGGGGCATGATGCTGGATATTCGGTGTGGATCGGGTGGGCTGATCCAACGCCAGAATGCGGACCGCAAAAAGCGGCTGCCAAAAACATAGGAGCATAACATGTCCGATGGGCGAACCCTCTCACCACGCCCCAAGAGCCCTGAACTCAATAGCTCAGCGGCCACGCCACGCAACGATGGCAAGCAGGCAAATCTGCAAGACGCTTTTCTGAATTTTTTGCGTAAAAACAAAGTCCCGGTGACGATGTTTTTGGTAAAAGGCGTTAAACTTCAAGGTATTGTCACGTGGTTCGATAACTTTTCAATCTTGCTTCGGCGGGATGGCCAATCGCAATTGGTATACAAGCATGCGATTTCTACCATCATGCCAGGTCAACCGGTTGATGCCGACCAATTCCAAATGCGATCGGGCAACAAGAAGCAGCGATTGCTGCAGGATATCTTCCTCAGCCGCGTCAGCGATGCCGAAGTCGAAGTGACAATGTTCTTGGTCAATGGAGTGATGTTGCAAGGCCGCATTGCATCCTATGATCTGTTCTGCATGCTGCTTGAGCGCGATGGAGCCGTGCAATTGGCATACAAACATGCGGTTTCAACGATTCAACCGGCCGAACCCGTTGATCTAGCCGATGCAGATGACGAGAACGACAACTGAGCTTCGATGATGATCTTCAAGACGAGGTAACCCGCGGTGCGCGGGCGCTTGTGTTGTGCCCAGATATCAGAAGCTTGTCATACGATCTTGACGCTCCAGAACGCTTGGAAGAGGCGAACGGCCTAGCATTGGCGATTGGCGTGGAAATCGCGCTTTCTGAGATTCTTACGGTCCGTCAAGTTCGTCCGAACACTCTGTTTGGTGCAGGTCAAGTCGATAACCTCAAAGTGTGGTGCGAACAGCATGAGGCTGAGCTTGTCATCGTCGATGGTGCACTCAGCCCGATCCAACAGCGCAATCTCGAAGAAACGCTGAAACGAAAGGTTATCGATCGCACCGGCTTGATCCTCGAAATCTTCGGAGAACGTGCAGCCACAGCCGAAGGCCGATTGCAAGTCGAACTTGCGCATCTGGACTATCAGCAAAGTAGGCTGGTTCGCAGCTGGACTCACTTGGAAAGGCAGCGCGGCGGCTTTGGCTTTTTGGGTGGCCCAGGCGAAACCCAAATCGAGGCCGACCGGCGAATGATCCGGCAACGTATGGGCCGGTTGCGCAAAGAATTGGAACAAGTCCGCAAGACCCGTGAATTGCATCGGCGCAGACGGGGACGGGCGCCTTGGCCCATCATTGCTCTAGTAGGCTATACCAATGCCGGAAAATCGACATTGTTCAACCGTTTAACCGGCGCTGAGGTGATGGCCGAAGATCTGCTATTCGCGACATTGGACCCGACTATGCGCGCGATTTCTCTGCCGGGTGTCGAGAAAGCGATTTTGTCCGACACGGTTGGATTTATATCCGATTTACCGACACAACTTGTGGCCGCATTTCGGGCGACCTTGGAAGAAGTGACCGGGGCAGACATCATTCTGCATGTCCGCGATATGTCAAACCCCGCAAATGGCGCGCAAAAGAAGCAAGTCATTGAAGTTCTTGCTGATTTGGGAGTTGTTGAACGCGATACCGGGATCAGCGAAATCCCAATCTTGGAAGTTTGGAATAAGATCGATCTAACTGCGCCCGACCGCGCGGCAGAGCTCTTGGCGGCCGCAGACGCAAAAGACGTGAATGCCTGCGTTATCTCTGCAGTGAGCGGTGAGGGCGTTGAGCAATTGTGCGACCGGATGAGCAGCATGCTCACGCAAAAGGCGCGCGAAGTCACCGTCACAGTACCAGCGAGCGATGGACGGCGAATTGCCTGGCTCCATGCGCACGGTGATGTGTTGGAGGAAGGCGACGGCGGACACGGTGAGGGCGGCCCGTTGCGGCAATTGACCGTCAGACTAAATCCAAAAGAGATGGGACAATTTGAATCTATGTGAATCGCCCGGCTGAGGCGCATCTTACGATTCTGATTTCTTTACCTGCTGCCAAAGCGCCTCTTGCTCATCGAGCGATAGCGATTGGAATTTGCCACTGGCAATGTCTTCCATCCCGCGAAAACGCCGTTCAAACTTATGATTGGCTGCGCGCAGGGCATCCTCAGAATCCACCCCATTGGCGCGCAAGAAATTGACCACTGCAAACAGCAAATCACCACCTTCTTCGACACGTTCTTGATCAGAAGAAGATCGTTTAAATTCTTCTAACTCTTCGGTTATTTTGGCTTGCGGCCCCGATGGATCGGGCCAATCAAACCCAGTCCTGGCAGCGCGCTTTTGCAGTTTTTGCGCGCGCATAAGTGCCGGCATTGCCAGAGCAACACCATCCATGGCGCTTGTATTTCCTTTTTGCGTTCGTTCGGCTTCTTTCAAATCTTCCCAACGCGCTTCGCCCATTGTTCCGCCTTCGGACCCGAAAATATGGGGATGCCGCGCTTCCATCTTGTCTGAAATTGATTGCGCCACATTCTCAAAACTGAAGGCGCCGCGCTCTGCAGCCATTTGCGCGTGAAACACGACCTGGAGCAGTAAATCGCCAAGCTCGTCTTTCAACTCATCCATGTCATTGCGGCGGATTGCCTCGGCTACCTCGTATGCTTCTTCGATTGTATAGGGAGCGATCGATTGGAAATCTTGCGCAAGATCCCATTCGCATCCCGTTTTTGGATCACGCAGCCGTGCCATAATCGATAAAAGGCGTTCGATTTTTGCTGAGGGCGGTTTCTGGGTCATTGTGAGATACCCGCAATATAAGATGGATAATATATATTATGTTAAATGTAGAATGCGGTGGTTGCGGCGTTAACGCCCTATACAACGCTCCGCTACCTTCAAGAAAACCAGGTCACCAAAGCAACTCCGCCAACAAATATAGACAACCAGATCAGAACGTATCGTATCGTCTTGCTCCAGCTCATTTGGTAAGACGCATATGCGCTGCCAGCCAAAAATAACCAACCAATCATCGCAACAATAGCAATCAAACCATTCTCACTCACGCAACCATCTCCAAACCATCATACCCGACAATCACATGATCCGGCGTTTCATTATCGAGGCTGAGATAATCCATGCTTTTGTCGAGATGACTCAAAACAAGTTTACGCGCTTTGCTGCGTTCGCCGAGTTCCATCGCCATTTCCAAATTTGCATGAGTTGGATGTGATCTTCGCCGCAAACAATCACTCACCAAGATATCGACACCGTGAAACAGCTCGACCATCTCATCCGAAATGGCGCTGAAGTCTGTCGCATAACCGATTGATTTTCCGTCTGTATCGAAACGAAAAGCGGTAGTTTCTCCCGGACCATGCTCCATCTGGCACCAATCAACCGCAAACCCGGCTGTTAGGCGCAAATTCTCCAGAGATTCCAGGCTAGCAATCGTTGGATAACCTTCCTGCCCGGCAAATACATAACCAAACCGGCGACGCAGACTGTTGGCCGTTTCTTGTCCCGCAAAACCCGGGATTGGTCCTCCGCGCCCATAACGCATAACGCGCAAATCATCGATGCCATGACAGTGATCAGCGTGATCATGCGTCCAAAACACCCCGTCAACACGATCGATATTATTCGCCAATAACTGCGCACGCAGATCGGTTGACGTATCAACCAACAGCCGTGTTCCCGCTTCACTTTCAACGATGATAGAGACACGGGTTCGCCGATTGCGCGGCTCATTGGGGTCACAATCACCCCAATCATGCCCGATACGCGGCACGCCAGTGGACGTACCAGAACCGAGCATAATCAACTTCACAGTGCGGCCTTTGAAAATAGGGATAGGAAATTGGCGCTCGTTTCGCGTGCCAATTCATCCAATTCAACGCCGCGTAAATCCGCGACAAATTGCGCGGTGTTGGCAACGAATGCTGGTTCGCACGAGCGCCCGCGATGCGGCACCGGCGCCAGAAAAGGACTGTCCGTCTCCACCAGCAATCGATCGACCGGAATTTCCCGAGCCACCGCCTGTAAGTCCTTGGCGTTCTTGAAGGTAACAATGCCTGAAATTGAGATAGATAGCCCCAAATCGAGCACTTTCTGACCGAAGGCGGCAGAGGCTGTGAAGCAATGGATCAAGGCTGGAAACACGCCCTTCTCGATTTCAGTTTCCAGGATTTCCAGCGTGTCCTCTTCGGCATCGCGGGTGTGGATGATCACCGGCAATTGTACCTCGCGCGCAACATCAATGTGCAGCCGAAACAATCGCTTCTGCGTCTCTCTGTCCGAATGCTCATAAAAATAATCGAGTCCGGTCTCACCAATGCCGATCACTTTGGGATGCTGTGTCGCGGTTAGCAAATCATCTCGATCTAGGTCCGCATGTTGATCTGCTTCGTGCGGATGAATTCCGACACTGGCAAACACGTCTGTTTCGCGCTCCGCAGTGCCAACAACTTGTTCCCATTCGCTCCGCTTGGTCGAGATATTTAGGAATGCCCCCACCCCGGCCTTGCGCGCGCGATCCAGCGCACCTGATTGATCCTCGATCAATCCCTTATATTCAAGGTGGCAGTGGCTATCGACCAGCATACGCCGCCCCTTCCTCATCATCTTCGGGCATTTCAAGGCGGGGAAAAATCGGGGTTGGTTTGCCCACTCTAAACCCGCTCTCGACCAGGCGTTGATACCATTCAGGATCATGAAGGTTTGGATATCCGCGCTCATCCGCCGGAATCCCCAGTTGATCGAGCAGTGCCGCCGCTTTTTCCGGCACCACTGGCTGGATTGCGATGCCAAGATCACGCAGCGCCACGAACAAGGTTAGCAAAACAACCTTCATTCGCTCTGGATCGGTCTTCTTTAAGGCCCAAGGCGCTTGCTCATCGACATATTGATTGCAGGTGTAAACCGCGCGAATCCATGCCTCGATCCCGGTCGAGAAGGACAAATTTTCGAAATCTCGCGGCAACTGATCCCGACAAGCATCTGCAATATCTCCACGCAAACGGCGGTCTACTTCGGTATCCTCAAATAGCTCGAGCGCACCATCCATATTCTTTGCAATCATCGAAAGCGTGCGCTGCGCGAGATTGCCAAATGAATTGGCGAGTTCCGCATTTGCGCGGGTCACAATCGCTTCTGGTGAATAGCTGCCATCTTGCCCAAATGCGACTTCGCGCAATAGGAAATACCGGAGCGCGTCAACTCCAAATTTCTCAGACAATTCAATTGGGTCGGTCACATTACCGAGAGATTTCGATTCCTTTTGCCCGCGATTCAACAGGAAACCGTGGCCAAACACTTTTTTGGGAAGTGGCAAGTCCGCACTCATCAAAAATGCAGGCCAATAGATAGTATGGAAACGAACGATATCCTTGCCGATCAGATGTAAATCTGCCGGCCAGAACTCCGCATAATTTTCGGTTTCATCTGGGTAGCCCAACCCGGTCAGGTAATTGGTCAGTGCATCGACCCAAACATACATCACGTGGTTGTCTGATCCGGGCACCGGCACACCCCAATCAAAGCTGGTCCGACTGACCGAGAGATCGCGCAGTCCGCCTTCGACAAAGGCGATCATTTCATTGCGACGGCTTGTTGGTTCAAGAAACCCCGGAGAGCACAGCAGATCCAACAAAGGCTGCTGGTAAGCTGAAAGTTTGAAAAACCAGCTTTCTTCGACAGTCCACTCTACAGGAGTGCCCTGCGGAGAGAACTTTGCAATCTCGCCATCGGCCCCCTCCCCGTCAATCAACTCACTTTCATCGTAATAGGCTTCATCGCGAACTGAATACCAACCTTCATAGCGATCGAGATAAAGGTCACCTTTGGCCTCCATCGCCCGCCAAATCGCCTGACTGGCGCGATGATGGTCTTCCTCAACCGTCCGAATAAATCGATCATAACCAATATTCAAAGAGTCGCACATATCCTTGAAATAACCGGACATTTCATCGGCCAAATCACGCGCGGTGCGGCCTTGCTCTTCCGCTTTGCGCGCCATTTTGAGGCCATGTTCATCAGTGCCGGTCTGAAACCGTACTTCGCGCCCCTTGAGCCGCTGAAAACGCGCGATCACATCAGCCGCAATCGCCTCATAAGCGTGGCCAATATGCGGGCGACCATTGGGATAACTGATCGCTGTCGTGATGTAATACGGAGATTGATCGTGTTCAGGCATTGGCGCGATCGCTAGCCGGAGCGGCAGAGACAAGCAAGGTGCCGATTTCCATCGCCAAAAGGCCCGCGTCAAAGTTGAATGTCGGTGCTTGCCCGGCCAATGTCACCAATTCGCTGTGCGCTTCTATGAATGCGACGCGGCGCTCTGGCTCAGCCGTTCTGGCGCCCTGTGCTGCTATCGCTTGAGCAAGATCCAGCACAGCTTCCAAACGTGTGCGGCTTGGGCGATTACCAATCATTTTCGCCAGCTCCCCTCGCCGCGCGAATTGCGGATCGCCTTCTTTCAGCAAAATTCCCATCGTCGCAGCAATCGGCCCAAGGTCTTCTTCGACAAATCGCTTCGCCATTCCATACGATCCGCCGGAGGCAAGCTGCGCCGCTTCAAGTGCGAGAGAATTTCCTTCACCAGAATGAGTGTTTAACATTTGTTCTAGCGAGCGCGAATTCAGTTCTGGAAACCGCAAAATCCGGCAGCGAGAGCGGATAGTCGGCAATAGGCGAGCCGGGCGATGCGTTACCAGTAGGAAGAACGTGCCGATCGGCGGCTCTTCCAAACTTTTCAGCAGCGCGTTGGAAGCCGAACTTTCCATATCATCGGCAGGATCAACGATGATCGCTCTTTTATCGCCCAAAGTCGGCCGCGTCGTCAGCCGCTTTTGCATCTGCCGGATCTGATCGACGGCAATATTGCGTTTGGTCTGAAACTCCTTGCCATCGTCGCGCTTTTTAGCCTCCTTCTCGTCTTTCGGAAGGTTGGTAAGAGTTAGAATATCAGGGTGGTTGGCCGGTTGCGGCGATCCGTCTGCTGGTTGCACCAGCTCACGTGCGGCTGCACTAGCGAAATCGCGCTTTCCCAAACCGCGCTTGCCGGCAAGAATCCAGCCATGGTGCATCCGATCACCCGACATGGCGTCTCGCCATTGCCGCCACGGTTCATCGTGGTTTGGCCAATCCATTAAACGCCGCCCAATAGGGGATTGATCGCCGCCCAAACCAATTGATGGACCTGATCAGCCGAGCCGTTGGCATCGACAAGCGCGAAGCCCGCAGGATCGGCGTCCGCAAGCACGCGGAATTGCGCCGCGACCGCACGGTGATATTCGCGGCCGCGCCCCCCAATTGCATCGCTCTGATCTCCATCACGCTGTGCAAGGCGCTCAACCATGCGCTCCTCATCCAATTCAAATAGCAAGGTCAGATCGGGTCTAATCCCATCACTCCCAATTTGATGCAGCGATTGGATAATTTCGTCGCCGAGCTTCCCAGCACCGCCCTGATAAGCCCGACTGGAATCGACAAAGCGATCGCAGATTACCCACGCACCTCGCTCCATCGCAGGCTTGATTCTCTTAGACACATGATCGGATCGAGCCGCAGCAAACAGCAGCGCCTCTGCCTCAGCCCCCCACCCTTCTGCCATCGGCGGATCAAGCAGCAGGTTGCGAATGGCCTCTGCCCCCCGGGTACCGCCAGGCTCGCGGGTTAAAACAACTTCCTGCCCATTTTGGAGCAGAGCATCGCGCAGCAATGCAGCTTGAGTGGATTTACCTGCCCCCTCGCCTCCTTCAAGCGCGATAAAGCGCCCGGTTTTGGTCGGCTCACTCATGAAAACCAACCCGCAAATGCATTGAAAATGCGCTCAATCAAATTGGCCTCGCCAACTGCTTCTGTCACATAAAGAGGCACGTTGGCTGGCTCCATTCCTTCTACTTGGATGTTCAACGATCCCACTTGCTTACCTTTATCAAACGGCGCACGGATGGGCCCATCATATCTAACCGAAACGCTGACTTCAGGGTTCGCGCCCGCAGGAACATTCACGAAAACGGGTTGGTCTGTCACCAATGCAATTGTGCGCGAAGAGCCGCCCTGAACGCGCGCAGTCGCGACCTCCACACCGGCAGCGAACAAGGGTTTCGAATCGAAGGCTGAAAAACCCCATTCCATATAACGGCGCGCAATGTTCGCGCGTGCCCATTGGCTTTCCGTCCCACCAACAACCATTATCAATTGCTGGCCGTTGCGCTTTGCCGCGCCGAGAAACCCATAACCAGATTCGTTGGTGTATCCCGTCTTGATCCCGTTCGCGCCTGCAACACGGCCGATCATCGGATCACGATTGTCCTGCGTGATCCCGTTAAAAGTGAATTGCGTCCGCCCAACATAGCGTGAAAACTGTTCGGGATGATTGCGCATCATCGCCTGCGCCAAGGTCGTCAGATCGCGCGCGGTGGTGAAGGTCCGCCCTTCATCGGGCCAGCCATTTGGTGTGCCGAAATGGCTGTTTGAAAGCCCAATCGATCGAGCGTGGGCATTCATCGCTTCGGTCCACGCGCGGACCGATCCAGCATGACCTTTCGCAAGCGCAATGGAGCCATCATTGGCGGAAACGGTCGCAATACCCAGCAGCAAGTCGTCGACACTGACCTGAGAATTTGCAGGGAGCCACATGGTTGACCCCTGACCATTCCAATCCTGCCAGGTTTCTTCATCCACTCGGAACAATTCTGATCGATTTAGCTCACCGCGATCCAGCAAACTAAACGCCAAAAGCAAAGTCATGGCCTTTGTCATCGATGCGGGAGCGAAGCGGCGATCGGGATCGCGCGCATGGAGCACTTGCCCGCTCGACATATCGATCAACAAGGCAATCGGTGCCTCGTCTTCACTGGGCAAACCGCCAGCATTCTTTGTTTGCGAAATTGCCGGCCCGGACAGACCGAGCGCCAGCCCGATGGCGAGCAGGAATACGTGGAACTTTCTTACGGCCATTACCCGTCCGGCTATATACGCAGCGATTGGCAATGGCGAGACGACGAAACGCTTAGTTCACGATCTCATCGGCCAGCAATCCAACGCTCATCGCGTAATAGTTTGAGCAATTGTACTCCAAGATCACGCGGTAATTGCCGGTAAGCAGCCAAGCCGGTGTTCCCGGCCCATCAGGTTGGAACAAGGAGGCCATAGTGTTCGCAGGCAGCGGCCGCTGAGGCTGAATGCCAAGTTCGCGCCATTCGCTCACCTGTTTCCATTGGCTGTGTCGTTCGTGAACGCGCGGGCAAACCGGCGCGACCAATTCATTGCGATATGCATCTACATTGAAGCCTGCTGGCACTCGGGCCCGCACTCCCCAAGGCTGCCCTGTCCGCCATCCTGCATCGCGGAAATAGTTTGCGATCGAAGCAAAGGTATCAGCGCGATTTGAAAAGATGTTCGCGCGGCCATCACCATCGCCATCTTTGGCAAGGCGTAAATATACCGATGGCAGGAACTGCGGGTTTCCGAATGCGCCAGCATAGCTCCCGACCAGTTGATCGCGCGAAAAGCCTGTGTCAGCGATTTTCAACAAGGCAATGAATTCGCCTGCGAACAATTCTCTGCGGCGCCCTTCCCAGGCGAGCGTTGCAAGACTGCGGGACAAATCAAAATTGCCGCGGATCCGGCCATAACTCGTCTCATGACCGAAAATCGCGACCATCACCTGCGCTGGAACGCCATATTCCGCTTCAATACGCCTTAGGGTGGCGCGGTTTTCTCCATAAACGCGCCTTCCGCCAGAGATACGGGCTGAATTCACATGGGTCGAAATATAAGGCGCCAGTGCCGGATATCCGCGGCGGGTCGGGCTTCCGGGTTGGCCGCGGTCCAATCGAATAACCCGGTCGTTCGGGGTTAGCCCTGCCGTCATCCGACGAATTGTGGATTCGCTCACCCCCTCTGACCGTGCACGCGCAATCAGCAATTGCAGATATGCGTTAAATGGCAGATCCGCTGCACTGGATTGCTGCGCAATAACAGGCGCCGGAGAAACGGCGGCTGCACTGCCAAAGCTTGCAAGAAGTACTGCGGCGAAAATTCGGAAGGGTTTGAATGCCATCCGCCCTCTTTTCACATCGAACCTGAATTGCCAATTATCGGATCAGCATAATCGACAGACAATGCCATTTGTGCGTCAATTCATTTCAATTTCCGAAATTTTGGCATCCGCGCGCGTTACGAGGGCGTCGTTGACGTTGGACAGGACGGTTTGGCACTGCGGTTCGGGTGCACAATTATGCGCGCATTTTGCCGTTCAATTGTTTTAAGCAGAGCTTTCTAGGTGACAACAGCGAAATGGGACGCTAGCGAGCATTTCCGCGCGGACAGGTGGCAGAGCGGTTGAATGCACCGGTCTTGAAAACCGGCAAGGGTGCAAGCCCTTCGTGGGTTCGAATCCCACCCTGTCCGCCACTTTCCTTTTGACCTGCCACACCACTTTCAGCTCGATTGGCTGCTAGAGCGCATATCCGGGGAAAATCAGCGCCCGCGTTTTAGAATCTCATCGATTTGTTCGCGCAGAATGGGGTCCCATCTCGCCTGCAGCTCTTTGACTTTGGCGATCAACGGCTCGTTTTCTGATGACGGCATGTTCAGATCATATAGATCGGCCACCTCGCGCATCGAACTGCGATCCATTTCCTCAAATGCGTCTGCCATCGCGCGGGCCTGCTGTGGATCTTTGCCCATAGCTTCAAAAGCGGTGCGGCCCATACGGATAGAACTGTCGTAGGTCTCGCGAATAATATCCCGGCAGCCATAGGACCACAGATGATAGACGTGGTCACGATCGACCGCGCGGGCCACAACTTTCAAGTTTGGGAAGTTCGCGATTGCATATTTCACCAAGGTATCGATTTGATCGCGGTCATCCAGCGCGACAACCAGCAATTTAGCTTTGTCTATACCGGCTGAATGCAATAGGTCTGGCCGTGTCGCGTCCCCGAAGTAAGCCGGATATCCGAATTTGCGGACAATCTCCAAATGCCGCGAATCGTAATCGATCACCGTGGTTGAGTACCCCACCGCTTGCAGCATGCGGTCGACAATGCCGCCCACGCGGCCCCGCCCCGCGACGATGATGTTGTTTTCAACATTGATCTCATCCGCCTCACGGTCATCAATCTTGTTGTATCGGCGCGCAATCAGTCGATCATAGATAATGAACAGCAGCGGTGTGACCAGCATCGTAACCGCGACAATCAAAAGCAGCAGATCAGCAAGCGTGCTTTCCAAAACGAAATTGCTCACCGCAAATGCAATCAAGACAAAGCCGAATTCGCCAGCTTGAGCCAGGCTGAGCGAGAACAACCAAAAGGCTTGCCGCTTAAGACCGGAAAAACGCGCAATCACGCTCAGGACCGCGAATTTTAGGACAATCAAACCGAGTGATGCCGCCGCGACAAAACCAAGATTTTCATACGCCAAGCCAAAATCAATGCCCGCACCAACGGTGATGAAAAACAGCCCGAGAAGAAGGCCTTTGAAGGGTTCAATGTCGGATTCCAACTCGTGCCGGTATTCACTGTTCGCCAATACCACGCCGGCCAAGAATGTACCCAAAGCTGGAGACAGTCCGACGCTCTTCATCAACAAAGCAATCCCGATCACAAAAACCAGCGCCGCGGCGGTGAACAATTCGCGCAAATTGGCCCCCGCGATAAAACGGAAAATCGGTCTGGTCAGATAATTTCCGATGAGCACCACCGCGCCAATCGCCCCGAGGGTGACGCCAACCGAAAGCCACACGGGCATTCCGGCAGTTATCGTCCATCCGCCGCCATGCGCATCGCCTGCGTGGCTGCCCTCTCCCAAAGCTTGAGCCGCGATCTCAGGCACCGCCAATAGCGGTATTAACGCGAGCAAGGGTATGACAGCGACATCTTGGAACAGCAGCACAGAGAAGCTGGCCTTCCCGCCATCGCTGCTCAATAGACCCTTCTCGTTGAGAGTTTGCAGGATGATGGCGGTTGATGAAAGCGCCAGAACCATCCCTACAGCGAGCGCAGTTTGCCAACGCTCTCCTATAACCAATGCGATGATCGCAATCGCAGCAATTGTGATCGCAACCTGGCTTCCGCCCAGCCCAATCAATTGACCGCGCATGGCCCAAATTTTCTTAGGCTCCAGCTCCAAACCAATCAGGAACAACATCATGACAACGCCAAATTCGGCAAATATCTGAAGCTGTTCGATATCGACGCCAAGGCCAGCCAAAGCCGGGCTGATTGCCATGCCAGCGAGCAAGTATCCGAGCACCGAGCCGAGCCCTAAACGCGATGCGATTGGCACCGCGATCACACCCGCAACCAATATGACAAAGGCAATCAATAAGAAATCGGCCATCAGTCCCCCTGGTTCTAACGACCTGCAGCATACAAGCTGGCCGCTGTGTCACATGTGCAGGGCTCTACCATACGCATCAAGCACGCTCTCATGCATCATTTCCGACAATGTAGGATGCGGGAAGACAGTTTGCATCAGTTCCTCTTCCGTCGTCTCAAGCGTTTTGCCAACGGTGTAGCCTTGGATCAGCTCGGTCACTTCCGCGCCCACCATATGTGCGCCCAGCAATTCACCCGTCTGCGCATCAAAGATCGTTTTGATAATGCCCTCGGCCTCACCCAGAGCAATCGCTTTGCCATTGCCAATAAATGGGAAATTGCCGACCTTGATATCTTTTCCGGCTTCTTTTGCGGCGGCCTCTGTCATGCCGACACTTGCAACCTGGGGATGACAATATGTGCAACCCGGAATGTTGGATCGATCGAGTGGGTGTGGGTGCACATCCGCATTGCCCAATTCTTGCGCAATCGCTTCAGCACAGGTCACACCCTCATGGCTTGCTTTGTGCGCCAGCCAAGGGCCAGGTGTGCAATCACCAATCGCCCAAAGGCCGGGAGACTTCGTGCGGCCATAAGGATCGATCTGAACGAAGCCGCGATCCATTTTGGCTAACGCATCCAACCCGATATTTTCTGTGTTGGGCTGAATACCGATCGCGGTAATCACATGGCTGAAATCGCTGCTGCCAACCTTGCCAGATTTGTCTTTGATTTTCGCGGTGACACCCTTTGCACCGATTTTAAGATCGTCAACACCGGCGGCAGTCATCACATTGATGCCCTGTTTGCGCAGCGATTTTTCAAGGAATGCAGAAACGTCATGATCTTCAACTGGAACGATCCGATCGAGCATTTCCACGACTGTAACATCGACGCCCATATCATTGTAAAAACTCGCAAATTCAATGCCGATGGCGCCTGAACCTATCACCAACAATTTGCTCGGCAATTCACTTGGCGTCATCGCATGGCGATAAGTCCAAACCCGCTTTCCATCTGCCGGAGCGAACGGCAAATCGCGCGCGCGCGCACCGGTCGCCACGATGAGATGTTTGGCTGAAAGCTGTTCTTCGCCTTTGTCACCTTTCACACTCAGCGATGTTGGCCCGGTGAGCGTGCCATCGCCCATATGAACCGCAATCTTGTTCTTCTTCATCAAGTGCGTGACGCCTTGATTCAACTGTTTAGCAACGCCGCGGCTGCGCTTTACAATTGCATCAAGATCCGCTTCGATTCCTTTCGCGACCAAGCCATAGTCTTTGGCATGCTGCATGTAGTGATATATCTCCGCAGAACGGAGCATCGCTTTGGTTGGGATACATCCCCAATTGAGGCAAATCCCACCAAGGTTTTCGCGCTCTACAATCGCCGTTTTCAGGCCCAGCTGCGCGCAGCGGATTGCCGCAACATAACCGCCAGGACCTGAACCGAGCACGATCACGTCATACGAATTGGCCATTAGATTTTTCGTCCTTCTTGGGGAGAGAGAGGTTTATATGGATTGTGTGGTGTTCAATACCGCGCGCGGCCGATCATTGTCATCGAGCAGCACGAATTTGAATACACCCTTGGAAACCGTGACAGTAGCTTCTCCATTACGGGTTCGGGCGATGCCTTCTGCCTGAATCGTCAAAGATGTTTTTCCGGTGTCGACGATTTCGCAATAAATTGAAAGCTCGTCACCCACTTCCATGGCTCCAGGAAACGTAAAATCGGTGGCATAGACCACCACAGCTTTCCCTTGCCCTTCACGGCTTGCGAGTGATCCAGCGCCAAGCGCCATCTGGCTCATCAACCAGCCACCAAACACCCCGCCATATGGATTTGTGTCTGTTGGCATCGCCGTAACACGAATGAGTGGCTCGCGATTAGGCATTCGGAGCTTCCTTTTGCGGTTTGACGATCCAAAACCAGCCAATTACGCCAAAAACATTGGCTGCGAGCCAGCTTGGTAGACCAAGGAAAAATGCGCCAAAAACATCAGCAAGAGCAAAACTGGCCAAAATCAACACGATCCCGGCCAGATTGGCGATCAACAATAGAGTCAACGGCGATGAAGTCAGCCTTTTCGCCGCAAAAAAGTATGTGAGCAATGCAACCGGAAGACCCACTGCAAAACTGCCCAGTAAAGCCAGAGGCAGCATCTCTAGACCCATTTCAAAACGCGAAGTTGCATCCATATCCCAAGTCATCATTCCGGCCATTGGTAACCATGCGATAACCGCAGCGGCGAACGCAATTACTATAGCTTTGCCGAAAATGGCGAGGTTCAAACCACCAGCCCCACTGGGTTCTCCAACAGATTGCGGAATTGATCGAGCAATTTTGCACCATCCACCCCATCAATCGCGCGGTGATCGAAGCTGCCAGTTACACTCATCATAGTCGCAATTTGCAGCGCACCATCGACCACAGCCGGGCGTTGTTCACCCGCGCCCACCGCCAAAATCATTCCTTGCGGAGGATTGATGACCGCATCGAATTGCTTGGTTCCGAACATACCCAGATTAGACAGCGACACGGTTCCGCCCTGATATTCATGCGGCATCAGCTTGCCATCGCGTGCTTTGCCTGCAAGCTCTTTCATCTCAGTCGAGATTTCGGCGAGCCCTTTGCGCCCTGCATCGCGGATCACTGGCGTGATCAAGCCCGAAGGCGCGGCGACCGCCACGGAAACATCCTGACGCGAATATTGATGCATCATTTCGCCTTGGAAACTGACATTGCATTGCGGTTCTCGTTGGAGCGCCCGCGCCAATCCCTTGATAATCAGGTCATTTACCGAAAGCTTCACCCCGTCCGCTTCGAGAGAGGCGTTCAATTCTTTGCGCAATTTGAGCAATGCATCGAGCCGGACATCGACAGTCAGATAAATGTGAGGGATTTGTTGCTTGGCCTCGGTAAGACGCCGCGCAATAACCTTGCGAACGTTGTTTAGCTTAATTGCTTCGAATGGCGCATCAAATTCGCTTTCAGGTTGAGTCGCTGACGGTGCGGAAGCTCCACTTGCAGCCGCAGGAGCAACAGCACCCGGTGTAAACCCTTCAACATCCGCTTTCACGATCCGTCCATTGGGGCCGCTTCCGCTCACTTGCGCAAGATCAATACCTTTCTGTTCAGCGATCCTTTTGGCTAACGGCGAAGCGACAATGCGCCCGCTATTACCTGCCACTAGGGCGGGAGATGCCGATGTTGCAGACGGTGCTGTTGCTGGTGCCGGAGTTGCCGGAGTTGCTGGCGTTCCGCCACCAGATTCGATCGCTGCCTCTACATCACCCTTCGTGATTTTACCCTTGGGACCAGAACCCGCGATTGCCGCCAGATCAATACCATTGGCCTCTGCCAATTTGCGGGCAGTCGGAGATGCGGCGGGTCCATCGGCTTTTGCTGCAACCGGCGCCGATGCGGGCGCCTGCGTTAGAGCAGGCTCAGGTGGAGTTGCTGCTTGGGGTGTTGTTGCTGCCCCGCTCCCGACCGCGCCAACATCCTCGCCTTCTTCGGCTAGCATTGCGATCACTGCGCCCACCGCAACATTTTCAGTGCCTTCATCAACCAGGATCGCCGCGAGAGTCCCCTCATCTACGGCTTCGAATTCCATCGTTGCCTTATCCGTTTCGATCTCGGCCATGATGTCACCTGAGTTTATCTGGTCTCCTACTTTGACCAGCCACTTCGCAAGTGTGCCTTCCTCCATCGTTGGAGAAAGCGCAGGCATCTTCAGTTCGATCGGCATGTTTTCGGCTTTTCCTCTTTGGGGAGTGGGAATTTGCCCCGTGTGACGAATTCCGCTGAAAGGAGCAAGACCTTGCGTGAAAGCGGTAATGCCGGATAACATATAACAAGGGAGCGGAACTATGCGCACATTCCTGGTTGTAATGGATGAAAGTGAGGAAGCCCGCGCGGCCTTGCGATATGCTGCGCGCCGGGCGGTCGCGGTTGAAGGGGCGGTTCACGTGCTGGCGCTGGTGCCGCAGCAGAATGTCAGCGCCTTTGGCGCTGTTCAGGCAACAATCGAGCAAGAAGCGCATGATCGAGCGGAGATGCTCGCAAACGGCGTCGCAGGAAATTTGCTCGCTGAAAGCGGTATAATGCCGACAATTTCAGTGAAAGTGGGCAAAGGCCAAAAAATCGTAAGTGAGTTTTTGAACGATCATGACGAAGTGGCAACATTGATTCTCGCAGCAGCGCCAGGAAACGCGCCAGGCCCACTTGTGACCCACTTTTCAGCCAATGCTGGTGAATTGCCCTGTCCGCTTTATGTCATCCCGGGCACTTATGATGAAACAACCAGTGATCACGAAGCATAAAGAACCAAATCACCGTTTCTTTCCGCGCCCCTGATGGCGGATATTGCCCGGCCTGCCGCGCTTACCAGCCGTAAATTTGCCGCCTTTCTTATACTCCGGCTTGTTCCGGCGATCTGAGCGGCGATTTCCGCGCGGTTCAATCGCGGCGCCATCGGTGTCAACCAGCACAAATTTAAGCGCCCCGGTCAGCGCATTTGCCTCTGCCAGTTGCAAAGTGAGCTTATCGCCCGGCGCATAGCGCGTTCCGCTATTCTCCCCGACCAGCGCCTGAGCCGCCTCTTCATAACGGAAATACTCAGACCCCAAGGTGGAAACCGGCACCAATCCGTCTCCGCCCAGACCCACTATCGTTGCAAAAAAACCAAAGCTTTGAACACCGGTGATCCGAGTCTCAAAATTCTTTCCAACCCTGTTTGATAGCCATGCCGCCACGTAGCGATCAATCGTATCACGCTCAGCTTCCATCGCGCGCCGCTCTGTTTGGCTGATCGCATCGGTGATCTGGCTTAACGCCTCTTTATCGCGGTCGGACAAACCAGTTGAAGCTGGGCAATCGACCCGCGGCTCCGGTTGTTCCAATCGGTAAGCATCAACAAGCGACCGATGGACCAGCAAATCCGCATAGCGCCGAATTGGTGATGTGAAATGCGCATATGATCCCAAACCAAGCCCAAAATGCCCGGAATTCACCGGACCGTAAAAGGCTTGCATCTGGCTCCGCAGCACCGCCTCCATGATCTGAGCTTTTTCGTCCTCGCTCTCAACATCCTTGAGCATGGAATTGAATATGCTCGGCGTAATCACCTGACCCAATGACAATTTGCGGCCAAATGTTTCCATGTAATCACGCAAGGTGATCAATTTTTCGCGCGATGGCGTTTCATGGACCCGGTAAACAACCGGAGACTTTTTCGCTTCAAGTGCTTTGGCCGCAGCAACATTAGCAGCGATCATAAAATCTTCGACAACGCGGTGCGCGTCCAACCGTTCTCGCACCGCAATCTCTGCAATTTGGCCTTGCTCATCTAAGACCACTCGGCGTTCTGGCAATTCCAACTCAAGTGGATCGCGCGCTGCACGAGCCTGCGCCAACTTGGCCCAAGCCGCCCAAAGGTGCGTGAGGAATTCAGGCGGGTTGCCTTGATCCACCGCCGCTTGCGCATCTTCATAGGCAATATTGTGATGGATACGAACAATGGCCCGGGTGAAGCGCGTTTGCCCAATTTTGCCCTCCCCATCGATATGCATGTGACAGACCATAGCCGCCCGGTCCTCACCCTCTCTCAGTGAGCAGACATCCGCGCTAAGGATTTCCGGCAGCATCGGAACTACTCGGTCAGGGAAATAGACCGAATTGCCGCGTTTGCGCGCTTCCTTGTCCAACGCACCGCCTGGCCTGACATAAAAGGACACATCGGCAATCGCGACGACAGCATCGAAACCGCCTTTGCCATCGGGCTTTGCCCAAATTGCATCATCATGATCGCGTGCATCGGCGGGATCGATTGCGACAATGGGAAGCTGACGTAGATCTTCACGATCATCTGATGAAAGATCAAGCTCAGTAACAAGCTGTGCTTCCTCGAGCGTATCATCGGGGAAGGTGTGCGGAATTCCGTGCTTGGCGATTGCAATCAGGCTGAAACTCTTCGGCGCCAAAGGATCGCCAACAATTTCGGTGATTTTGACACCGGAACGCTCACTGCGCCCGGCCCGTTCCGCAAACACCAATTGGCCAGCTTCCGCTTCGCCAAGATCCGTAATCGGTGCAGAACTGCGTATTTTCTTATCAACCGGGGCCAACCATGGTTTCCCGCTTCCATCCAATTCGACAACGCCCATCAAACCTTCTGAGCGGGCCGGAAGTTTTTTCATCGGAAATGCGACCCAACCACTATCGCGCTCTTCCGTGCGTGAGAGAACGCGGTCACCGCGTTTGAGCGCAGGCATAGACTTGGCACCACGGCCATGCCCCCGTCCTTTCCCCTGCTGCTCCTTCATCGTTAATCGCGGAGGTCCTTCTGGCGCATCAGGTGCCCAATTCTCCGGCACAGCAATCGCTTCGCCATCTTCGATCTCAATGACTTTCAGAACGGTTACCTTCGGGACGCCGCCCATCCGGTGATAGGCGGTTTTCTTTCCGTCAATCAAACCTTCTTCCGCCATATCTTTGAGCAATCGCTTAAGCGCAATCTTCTCTTGCCCTTTGATGCCAAAGGCTCGCGCAATCTCGCGCTTTCCAGTGGCCCCATCGGCCGTCTGAATAAATTCCAGCACTTCACCGCGCGAAGGCAAGCCAGGAGGGCGGCGGTTTGGTCTTTTGGCCATGAGAGCGGCCTATGGACGCGTAGCTATTCGCTGTCACCCTCAGGCTGAGTCACTGGCGCGAATGCACCTCCTGGAACCGCACTGGATATCGGCGAGCAATAGTCGCCGCTGCATGCCGCTACACCGAAGAACCAATCATCGCCGCGAACACCAGGGAATTGCAAACTAAGATCGCCTTCGCTTTCTGACGAGGCTTGTTCTGTCACCGGTTCGCCCCAACCCGGTTGATCGGTTTGACGCCGGTAAATTTTATAAAAATTTGCCCCTGCAACCTGTGGCCAAGCAAGCTCGGTGTATGTTTTGACGATGCCATCGGCACCTACACGCGGCGGCATTGGGGTGTTCGCCAGTGCATTGAGCGCCCGAACATTCAGCGCGGTTGCGCGCGTCAGATAATTGAAATCAAGCTCATCGATTGTATCACCATATTTCACACCGTCTTCAGTCCGAATATCCTGGTGCTGGTGCTCATAATCTTCCACCGCCACAGTGATGCGAACCGCTGGATAACCTTTATCCAGAAACGGGATCTGATCCCCGCCACGACCCATCCGGTCCGTCCGCCAGATTTGGCGGACCTGCATGCCATCAGGATCTTCATCGGCCAGATTGTCCAACCAGCGTGACAGATTGCGGCCCGGCGAATCGTTTTCCCCGCCGAACCGGCGCTGGGTGGCTCGCAAAGCTGCGGTTGAATCCGCCCGCAGCCCTTCTGAAAAAACACGAATGTTCTGCGCATCGCAATAGCCATCCGATCCGCACGAATTGCCAATCACATCATTGTTGAGAACAGCCTTTACCTCAAAGCCTTGCTCCTCAACCCAATCGGCCAGAATGCCGCCGCCATATAGCCCCTGTTCTTCGCCAGAAAGCAAAGCGTAAATGATGGTCGAAGGATAGTTTTGCGCTGACAAAACTCGCGCTGCTTCAAGTACCATAACACTGCCAGAACCATCATCATTGGCCCCAGGTGCAAAATCTGTCGCATTCAATGGATCGGTAACGCGGCTGTCATAATGTGCTTGAACAATAACGACTTCATTCGGACGTTCAGTGCCCCATTGGATTGCCACTGCGTTGCGTACCAAAGTTGGCTGGGGAATTCGCCGTCCATCGGCTTCGATCACACGGCCAACTGGGCGAACTTCTAAGCATCCACCGCAGCGCGCGCTGGTTCTGCCGAATTCATCCAACGCCCAATCAACCGCAGCGCCGATCCCTTTTTCAGGATCATCCTGGGAAGAGAGGGTGTGGCGGGTTCCAAAGCCAACGATTGCGTCCATATTGGCGCGCAATCGCTCCTCAGACACGTGCTCAGATGGATTGTCATGGGCGCTGAGTGGAACAGCAGCCAATGCGGCGATCAGTGCAAGCTTTTTGAACATGCGCAACTTGTGCCGCGCTGATGCGATCGGTGCAAGCCCCCGATATGCATTTGTGGGCGCTAGTAAGCGCGCGCCACCAGAATACGTTCAACCGCAGGCTCACCCGTGAAAATGCAAGTCCCAGTTGGAGCATCGCTATCGGCAGGCACATTTCGAATGGTCAGCTTGTACTCTTTGAGCTGCTCAACAACCTTTTCCAGCTGATCGCCGCTTGGTTTGGCCCATTCAATCTCGACCCAACCAGGAATCTTGCCGCCTTCATCAAAATGTTTCGCAACTTGAGGCCATTCAGTGATGCCGCGCGTGATGTTCGCATCGCGCCGTTCACGTGCCTCCTCAAACAAATTGTTCTGAATGTCTTCCAACATCGATCCAATTTCGCCGGCGACATCGCCGTGCGCTGGAGACGCAAAAGCGACCTTGCCGGTTTCTTGATTCCACAATTGGTCACGGCGCAGCAGGCTCACCACTCCCGCTTCCATATCGCGGCCACCAACCTCGATGATCACAGGCGCGCCTTTGCGCACCCAATCCCAACGTTTAGCAGTTGCTTTGCCAGCGGAGGTATCAAGCCATACGCGGGTTTTCTCACCCAATACTGATTGCTCAGCCAACTGCTTATGAAGGGTTTTGCAGTAATCGAGCAAAGCTTCGTCGCCGTCTTTGCCCCTAAGCATTGGAACGATGATCACTTGCCACGGCGCAATTGCGGGCGGCACACGCAGGCCATCATCATCGCCATGCGTCATAATAACACCGCCAACCATCCGGGTGGAAACGCCCCAACTGGTGGTGTGGCAATGTTCCTGCGCGCCCTCGCGGCTTTGGAATTGAATTCCAGCGGCTTCGCTGAAATTTGTGCCAAGGTAATGCGAAGTGCCAGCCTGCAATGCTTTGCCATCCTGCATCATCGCTTCGATTGACCAGGTTTCTACCGCACCGGGGAAGCGCTCATTCTCTGGCTTTTCACCAGCGATCACCGGCATTGCCAAATCTTCTTCCGCGCAGGCACGATACATCTCAAGCGCGCGCTGTGTTTCTTCCAACGCATCTTCACGATTTTCGTGGGCGGTGTGGCCTTCCTGCCAAAGGAACTCACTCGTGCGCAGGAACATCCTCGTGCGCATTTCCCAGCGCACCACATTCGCCCATTGATTCGTTAGCAATGGCAGATCGCGCCAGCTTTGCACCCAGCGCGCCATCGCATCGCCGATGATGGTTTCTGAGGTCGGGCGAACGACCAGTGGCTCTTCCAATTTTGCCTCTGGATCAGGGATCAGTCCGCCATCTTTTCCTGCAATCAAACGATGATGCGTCACCACAGCCATTTCTTTGGCAAAGCCTTCAACGTGCTCCGCTTCCCGCTCAAAATTCGCAAGCGGAATAAATAGCGGGAAGTAACAATTCTGCACTCCGGCTGCTTTAATCCGATCATCCAACAAGCGTTGAATGCGTTCCCAAATGCCATAGCCCCAAGGTTTGATGACCATACAGCCGCGAACGCCCGATTCCTCAGCAAGGTCAGCTTCCGCAATGACAGTTTGGTACCATTTGGAAAAATCGTCCGCACGGGTCACCGAAAGGGCATGTCTGATGTTGGACACCGGTGTGTTCCTACTTGAGTGTTTGAATCGGTTGAGAACGCCCATAAGCGTTCATTTGGAAAAATGGGCTTTCGCTCTATTTGCCCAACTCGTCCAGCTTGCTTTGCATTGCAGCCATTTGCTGACGCAATTTCTCAATCTCTTCGCCGGAATTATCCTTCGCCGGTTTGGGCGAGGCATTGCGCGCTGCGCTTTTGCCAGGGATCAACGCTTCAGCCGCAGCCCGCATCATCGCCATATTGGTTTCATGAATGGCGGCAAGTGGATTGTTCGACATGCCTTTTTCAAACGCTTCGCGAATTTTTGATTGGTTCTCGCGAAAATTGATCATGCTCGCTTCGAGATAGGATGGCATCAAGCTTTGCATGGAATTGCCATACATACCGATCAATTGGCGTAGGAAGCTGACCGGCAGCATTTGCTCGCCATTGGCCTCTTCATCCATGATGATCTGGGTTAAAATCGAATGCGTGATATCATCGCCGGTCTTCGCATCAACCACCTGAAATTCTAGATTTTCGCGGACCATGCCTGCCAGATCATCCAGCGTAATATAGCTGGAAGAGCTGGTGTTGTAGAGACGCCGATTGGCGTACTTCTTGATGATGATGGTGCCATCGGGATTGTCGGCTTTTGAAGCCTTGTTTTTACTGGCCATGTTATATCCTGTTAAAGACCCCGAGTTAGCTATTTAGCACTTGCACAATGTGCAGCGCAACATCGGAAGAGCATTAACGCCAGCGTTGTCCCAATATGGTCAACAATTCGTATTGAGAAAGAGTGCTTTGCTGCGCAGCATCGGGTAAGAAATAAGGGAGTGATACCCAGTCCCCCTCTCCCAAATTAGGGGCTGCAGACAAATCGACAACAACCATATCCATCGAGATTTTGCCCAACAACGGCAGGCGGGATTCTCCTGCCATCAAGTAAGCACCGCCCTGGCCCCAAGACCGCAAAAAGCCATCGGCATAGCCCAATGACACGGTGCCGACTCGCACAGTCTGGGTCGCTGTGAACTCGGCATTATAGCCGATGCTATCCCCGGCAAGGATTTCCCGAGTTTGGATGATTGCAGCTTCGGGATAGGCTGTTTGTGCAATGTGCTGTGAAAGCTCTTCGCGCGCTATCCCACCATACAGCGCAAGGCCGGGCCGGGTTAGGTGCAGCGCAAAATCAGCACCCAGTGCAATCCCCGCGCTGTTAGCCAAACTAAGTTCTTTGTGGCTTATTTTCTGCGCAGCCGCGCGCAATCTCTCCAATTGCGCCCGGTTCATGGTCACGTCTTCATCCGCACACGCCAAATGCGACATCAGAGTCCGCACATTGAGTGTCGCAATTTCAGACGAGGAAAGCTCCGATATAGCGACCCCCAAGCGGTTGATTCCGGTATCAACCATAAGATCGCAAACGCCGCCGCCCGCAGCATTCCAAACCTGTGCTTGATGCGGCGAATTTATGGTCGGGATCGCCCCGGATTGTTGAGCGTAAGCGGCATCCGCCGGTGTTATGGGTCCATGCAAGACCGATATTGAATCAGCTGCGACATGTTGCGCTGCCCCGGCCACTTCGCTCCAATGCGCAACGAAGAACCTCTCCGCCCCCGCCTCTCGCAATGTTGGCAGGCAAGCATCAACACCAAGGCCATAACAATCCGCTTTGATCGCTGCGCCAGTCTTGGCAGTGCCGCTCAAGCGGTCTAGCGCGCGCCAATTGCTCGCCAACGCGGATTTATCAATCCGCAATCGCAAGGTCGCAGACGGCGATGAGCCCGAAGGTCTGCTAGCCAACGTCATCGGCAAAATCGCGCGGCGGACCATCGGGAATACCCCACCAAGCCACGACGACCCCAAAAGCGACAACACCCCAAGTATACCACAGGCCGGAATAGATATTGCCTGTGCTCGCCACGATCACGCCAGCAATCAGCGGCAGAAAGCCGCCCAGATAACCGGCGCCAATGTGATAGGGTATCGACATTGAGCTGTATCGAATTCTTGGCGGGAACATTTCAGAAAGGAGCGCCGCGACAGAGCCGTAGGTTAAGGCAGACAGGATTCCAAGCGCGAGAAGCGCAGCAATGATCCCAACAATGTTAATGAGTGGGGGAACCTGCCGGGTGAAATCAAAACCTGATTTCGTCAGCGCTTCTTGCAGGCCTGCATTCCGGAGCGCGGCGCTCTCCTCGGCATCCTCGAGCCATTCTGGGGCGATCACGATCGGGTCGCCGCCAACGGTCACGCCCAACTCGCCGCCTTCCTGTAGCGTGTAAGATACGCCGCTACCGGTCAGCGTGCTCAGAATTTTGCCACACCGCGTTTGTTCACGGTCAAACAGCTCAGCGAATGGATCAGTTACGCATTGCTCACCGCTAACAACAACTGGAGTGCGTTCAGCCGCTTCTGCAAGACCTGGGTTGGCAAGGCTGCCCATGAACCAGAAAATGGGGAAAAGCGTCGCTAGTGTCGCCAAGGCGCCGATGATGATTGGCTTTTTGCGACCGACCCGATCCGACCATTTGCCGACGATAAGGTAGAGGCCAAGAGAGAGAAGGCCTGCGATAAGCAGGATGACTTCGACCGTGCTCTCTTCAAGCCGCATATTCCCTTTAAGAAATGACAGGCTCGAGAAGAACGCCGTGTACCAAATCGTCGTAAGTATCCCGCTCACCCCGAATAGGGCGACAAAGATGCGCTTCTTGTTTCCAGGATAAGTGAAGCTTTCGATGAACGGATTACCAGAGGTCTCGCCCGATGCTTTCATCGCCTGAAACACGGGGCTTTCCGACAATTTGAGCCGCATCCAAAGTGAAATACCAAGTAGGATGATCGAAAGCAGGAACGGAACGCGCCATCCCCATTCAGCGAATGCTTGTTCTGGAATGATCCACCGACACAGCAAAACCACGATGATCGAAAGCACAAAGCCTCCCGCCACACTGGCCTGAATAAAACTGGTATAAAACCCACGTTTTTCAGGTGGTGCGTGCTCAGCGACATAGATTGCCGCGCCGCCATATTCACCGCCTAGTGCCAGGCCTTGCAAAACACGCAGGAATATAACGATAATCGGGGCAATAATGACATATTGCTCACCATAGCTCTCTTTCAGCGTATCCACCGTGGGAATCAGCCCAACCCCCGCGGTGGCAATCCCCATCAGCGTAACGGTGACTAGAAATGTGTATTTTCGCCCTAACCTATCACCGAGGAAACCAAACAGAACCGCACCAATCGGCCGGAAGGCAAAACCTAGTGCAAACGTGGACCACACCAACAGCAGTGCTAGCGTCGGATCATTCACGTCATAGAAGGCATCCTTGAGGATGTAAGCGAGCGTGCCGTAGATGAAAAAATCGTACCATTCGAAAATGGTTCCGGCGCTGCTGGCGCCAATAACCAGGCGGATTTCCTTATCGCTCGGCTCGCGAATTGCAGGCGCTACTGATTCAGCCATTTGCCCCGATATCCTCGTCTAATTTGCTGCTTTGTGCAGCCAATCCCATTTGCCTTAGCTTGCGCTTGCTCCAGAAGAAAGCGCCTCAATCGCGGCCTTCCACGGCAGCATCATCGCTTCGTGCCGCCCAGGATACGTCTGAACAGATTCCAGCAAATCAAGCTTCGGCCATTGGGGTAGCGAACCAGCCCCGCGCTGCCACGCCTCAATTTCGCTAGCGATCGAGGCCAGCTCTTCCAGGCTCTTTCCGCCAATTTCCGCCGCCATGATCGATGCGGAAGATTGACCAACTGCGCACGCAGTAACCTGCATGCCAATCGCGCCGGCGCCGCCTTCATCGGAAAAATCCAAGCCCAGCTTTATCGAACTGCCGCACGTTCGCGATCGCATTTCGGCACTGCACGAAAACTCTTTGTTGAGGGGGAAGGAAGTCAATGAAGCCGAAAGCGATAGCAATTGCGGGGTGTATAGCTTTGCGGAGCCACCCTGCTCGCTCAACTTGGTCTCACTCACCCGAAGCGGCGTCAGCAGCGGCCTCATCATCGATCAGGCGTGCCCGACGTTCGGCGATAACGTTCACCAATTGGCGGGAAAATGCATCAACCGCGGGGTAGGTTCGGGCTGTGCTGATCCATGTTGGTCGACCTTGATATCCCCACACCGTATCGAAACCGAGCACGAGGACGGAGAATGCGAGCACGACGATCAAAGCACCCTTCACCGCGCCAAAGCCAAAGCCAAGAACCCGGTCAATTGGGCCCAATATTGAACCGCGGGAGGCCTCGCCGGCATTGTTCGCGATCACCTTCATCGCGGCATAAGGGATCAGAAGAAGCAGCGCGAAAGCAAGGATTGATGTCGTAGGATCGGAATTGAGATAGGCACTAAGTGCGTCTGTCAGCGGGGAATGCAAATAATAGATTGCAAACGCAGCCAGAACCCACGCCGCCAAGGATAGCACTTCCTGCACGAGTCCGCGCAAGAAGCCGCCGATTGCGGCGACACCCACGATGATCAAGACAATAATGTCAAAGCCCGTCATGGGTGTGCCAGTTATTGCTTCCGCACGATCTGGTCAACGAGGTTCGAAAGTTGTCCCAAGCCGCGATAGCTCAGCTTCGACGAGTTGAGCTTGCTATCCGATGGGCCGTATCCACTGGCAAAGCCCAGCTTGGCAGCTTCTTTGACACGCAAATCGCCATGCGCGACGGGGCGAATCTCCCCGGCGAGGGAAACTTCCCCAAACCAAACCGATTTTTCGGGCAGTGCTTGATCCGACAATGCTGAAACCAGTGCAGCCGCAACCGCCAGATCAGCGGCCGGATCAGACAGGCGATATCCGCCAGCAATGTTCAAATAGACCTCAGCCGATGAGAAATTCAGCCCGCAGCGCGATTCGAGCACTGCCAAAAGCATCGCCAAACGGCCATTGTCCCAGCCTACCACCGCTCGGCGCGGTGTGGCCCCCGACTGCAATCGCACAATGAGCGCTTGAATCTCAACAAGCACTGGTCGTGTCCCCTCCAAAGCGGGGAACACAGCGCTGCCAGCGAGCGGTTGATCCCTGCCGGATAGGAACAGCATGGAAGGATTGGAAACCTCCTCCAGTCCCTCTGTCGCCATCGCGAACACCCCGATTTCATCAACGGCACCAAAACGGTTCTTTAACGCTCGCAGGATCCGATATTGATGGCTTCGCTCTCCCTCAAAGCTCATCACAACATCAACCATATGTTCAAGCACGCGCGGCCCAGCGATGCTGCCATCCTTGGTAACGTGGCCAACCAGAACCAGCGCCGTTCCATGCACTTTGGCGTATCGGATCAGCTCAAGCGCGCAGCCGCGCACTTGGCTTACTGTGCCAGGCGCGCCCTCAATCGTGTCCGAATGCATCGTCTGGATCGAATCGATCACCAGCAATGCCGGCGGCTCATCTGCCCCAAGCGTCGTCAAAATATCCCGAACCGAAGTTTCTGAGGCAAGCCGGATTGGGGCATCGGCAACACCCAATCGCGATGCGCGCAATCGCACCTGACCGGCGGCCTCCTCCCCGCTAACATAAACAACATCGCCGCCATTTCGGGCAATCGTCGCGGCGGTTTGCAACAGCAACGTTGATTTGCCGATCCCAGGATCGCCGCCCATTAACACCGCAGAACCGGGGACTAACCCTCCCCCCAGAGCGCGATCAAATTCTTCCAAGCCGGTTGCCCGCCGTTTCGGCAATTCCGAAGGCTTGTTTAGCGGCACAAATTCCATCGCACGTCCGCCGCGTGAAAGATCATGCTTTTGCGAAAACACTGTAGCTGGCGCGTCTTCCGTCATGGTGTTCCACTCAGAACAATCAGGGCATTGACCCTGCCACCGATGTGAAACGCTGCCACACGATCCGCAGACATATCGTTTTTTCGTCTTCGCCATCGAATCGACTTAAACAGAACATTTGAAGAACGCAATTGCCATTGCTCGCTTTCCCATGCATCAGGCTGCGTATGCGTCAAAAGGAACTTCGCCTCGCTTTGGTCTGCTATGGAGGCGTCAGCCTCGCGGTCTATATGCACGGGGTCACGAAAGAGATCTGGCATCTTGCACGTGCAAGCCGCTGCTATCATGCGGGCGGCACCGATCCGTTGGATGGGGTTGCCAAAGTTTATCGCGATTTGGTCGGGCAAATAGAGCGCGACCATAATTTGCGCTTGCGATTTATGCCGGACATTTTGACGGGAGCGAGCGCGGGCGGGATCAACGCAGTTTTCCTCGCCCAAGCCATACATTCCGGCCACTCGCTCGAGCCGTTGACCGATTTATGGCTAGAAAACGCCGATGTCGAACAGCTGACCGATCCCGATGCAGAGCCGATGTGGCGCTACGCGAAAATTTGGGCTCAACCGATTGCAGAATGGGTGCTCAGCCGGCCCGGCAACGTTGTTACGGAAAGTGTGTCGCCAGAAACTCGCGCGGAAGTTCGTCACAAAGTCTCACGGTTGGTGCGCGGGCGATGGTTCAATCCGCCATTTTCCGGGGATCAATTCTCCTCGCTGTTGTTCGAGGCCTTTGAAAGCATGCGCACAGGCAAGCGCGATATGCCCTTGCTTCCGCCAAACCATCCGATCGATCTGTTCGTTACCGCCACCGATTTCCGCGGGCATGTGGAAATGCTGCGATTGAACAGCCCGCCAATTGTTGAAGAAACCGAGCACCGCATGCCGATCTGCTTTCGCTCGCCGACGCCGTCGGATGGAAATGACGGGTTGGCCAACCCGCTCGAATTGGTGCTTGCCGCGCGAGCAACCGCCAGCTTTCCCGGTGCATTCCCTCCGCTTAAACTTGCGGAAATCGATCGGCTTGCAGACAAACAAAATCAAAATTGGGATTCGCGCGGATCATTCTTGTCTAGAGCGATGCCGGTGCATCTTCGCGATGGATCGACCGAAAACGTTTCGCTGATCGATGGGTCGGTTCTGGTAAATGCGCCATTTGGCGGAGCAATTGCCGCTCTCAATGGCAGACCCGCCCAACGGGAGGTCGATCGCCGGTTTGTCTACATTGATCCGCGCCCAGATGGGGCAAATTCGATTCAGGAACTTGCGGATCAACCGGTCGGCTTTTTCGGCGCGATTTTTGGTTCGCTTTCAACGATCCCGAGAGAGCAACCGATCCGCGACAATCTTGAACGGATTGACCAGCAATCACGCGATGCGGAACGATTGAACCTGATTGTTAAAGGGATGCGGCCCGAAATTGATCGCGCTGTTGAAAAGCTCTTCGGCATGACCTTCTTCCTCGACAGTCCCAGTCCCAAGCGGCTGCACAATTGGCGGGCAAAAGCCCAGCAAGCGGCTGCAGAACATGCAGGTTATGCGTTTCAAGCATACGCCCAAACGAAATTTATGGTCATCGTTGAAAGGCTTGCTCAACTTACTTTGTCGTCTGCACCGGGGCTTGCCCTGTCGGATAGCTCATCAATTGCCGATTGTTTGCGCAAGGAATTGGAACGCCGCGGTCTTAACAACCTTTCAGATGGACGCGGCGCTGCCAGCGCAGAAGCCATCGATTTCTTCCGTGCTCATGATGTCGGATTTCGCATTCGAAGATTACGGCTTTTGGCGCGCAGATTGGCCCGTGATTGGGAGACTGATCCAGAGATTCCCGATGATGCCTTGGATCTGGCTCGCGGGAAGATCTACGACATTCTCGGTCTTTATTTTTCTGCGGACGAGGTTTCCAGCCTGGGAGATGATCTGGTTAGACATTCGCGCGAAGTGTTTGAAAAGCCCGGCGCACTGCTCGACTACTTGGCCAAAAAGCGCATCTTGCCAGAGACCGATATCAAGGCCGAGAAACTCTTTTCAGAGGCGCTCGATCAAGTGCCAAAAAAGCTGAAACGACGGATGTTGCTGACGTATCTAGGGTTCCCGTTCTACGATGTAGCGACCTTGCCACTGCTGCAGAATGAAGGATTGACCGAATACAACCCGGTCAAGGTCGATCGGATTTCGCCAGACGATGCGCGTTCAATCCGTGAAGGCGGCACACGCGCAACCTTGAAGGGCATCGAATTTTACAATTTCGGGGCATTTTTCAGCCGTGCGTACCGCGAAAACGATTATATCTGGGGCCGATTACACGGCGCCGAACGGATGATCGATCTTGTCGCCTCAACAGTAGATGGCGGCATGCAACCCGCCGCCATTCGATCTGCCAAGCACTCCGCCTTCCTCGCCATTATTGACGAGGAAGTGGATGCAGCCCGCTGCAAAAGCAGCTTGTTAGATCAAATTCGCGCCGAAATTGATGCGCGCTTTACCTAGGACTTAGCTTTCAAAGCTTGTCCAGATCGCAGTCACAAAAGCTTCTGCGCTGATAAAGCCGCCCGTACGGCCAATAGTGGCCAGCGGATCAGCGGCAACCGCTTCTTCAAGCGTTTTCCCAGCGGCATGCTCTGCCTCAACCAGCTCAACAGCTTGGCCAATCAAAGCGCGATAGGCGATCAATTCTGCTTTGCTGCCCAGTTCATCACCGTGCCCTGGAATAATTGTGGTTTCATCATCGATTTGCGAGATCACACGGTCGAGCGTACCCATCAGATTGTAAACATCGCCGCCAGAGCGCGTGTCAACAAACGGGTAACCCGGAATTTTGAAGTATGTGTCGCCCATGTGGACGATGTTTTTCTCTTCCCAGAAAACGATGCTGTCCCCGTCGGTGTGGCCGCCACCCAGATAAGCGAGGCTGATCGTATCGCCGTTAAGGTGAACCCGCAGCCCTTGATCATAGGTAACCACTGGCAGAGCGGCTTTTGGAGACGCAGGAATATCGCGGCCAGACCCCCCACCGGGCGTGGACAAGCGCACCCTTACATTGCGATGCGCAAAAATCGTCGCCCCGGTGCCGCCGAAGTGTTCGTTGCCGCCGGTGTGATCACCATGCCAATGCGTGTTGACGACATATTTAACTGGCGCTGCGCCCAGCTCTGCAATCGCAGCTTCGATCTTGCCCGATAGCGGCGCGAATTGATCATCGATCAGAATCGTTCCATCTTCGCCATAGCTAACCGCCATATTGCCGCCGGCGCCAAACAACACAGCTACGCCTTCGGCGACCGGAAGGGCGCGAATTTCGATGTCATCAATGCTGCGTTGCGCAACACCGGGAACGGCGATCAATGGGGTTGAAATTGCAAGGGCAATTGCAGCGAAACGGTTCATAATTCTCTCCAGTTTTTTGTCGGCCTAGCCTTCAAAAATTATACTGTCGAGACTGATTATTTATGTGCGCAGAGCGTTGATTTTAAGCAAGATTGATCGTCAAAAAAGCGCTTGAAAGCGCCATTCATTGCAGCATTTTCAGGCGGCTTGTGGGCCCTCACGATCCAGTGAATTCCTCGGTAGTGCCTGTGCAGCACAAGCGCGGATCAAAAAAAATCAACCAGCACTCAGGCGCCAAAGGCATCTTTCAACTTGGAGAAAAAGCTCTTGCTCTCTGGGCATTCCTCACCGGTTTCCGTTTCACGGAACTGTTCGAGGATTTCCTTTTGTGCACGGCTGAGTTTGGTTGGTGTTTCGACAGCAATCTCGACCACCAAATCACCACGTCCGCGACCTTGAAGAACGGGCATTCCGGCGCCGCGAACACGCAATTGTTTACCCGATTGAATGCCTGCTGGAATGTCCACGGTATTGGTTGAACCATCAAGATCTGGAATGTTCACACATCCACCCAATGCGGCCGCCGTAAAGCTGACCGGGACACGCGTGGCCAATGTTGTTCCTTCGCGTTGGAACAGGGGATGCGTTTTCACATGCACGAAAATGTAGAGATCGCCCGGAGGCGCTCCGCGCGCTCCTGCCTCACCTTTGCCAGACAATCTAATGCGTGTGCCGGTGTCCACCCCTGGCGGAATTTCTACTGCAAGCGCTTGAGGGCGATCTACGCGGCCTTCACCGCCGCAATCACCGCATGGATCTTCCAATACTGCGCCGCGTCCGCTGCATGTGGGGCAAGGCCGTTCAACAACGAACAGCCCTTGCTTGGCTCGCACAGAGCCGTGGCCATGGCACAGATTGCATTGCCGCTCACCAGTACCAGGGGTTGCCCCAGAACCATCGCAGGTATCGCAGCCTTGTGACACTTCGATTTCTATCTCAGTTGATTTTCCGTGGAACGCCTCTTCCAAGGATATTTCCATGTCATAGCGCAGATCAGCGCCCCGCCGGTTTTGCTGACGGCCGCCAGCGGCTCCGCCAAAAGCGCTGCCGAAAATCGTTTCAAAAATGTCGCCGATATCGCCGAAATCGGCTTGCCCACGTCCGCCGCCTCCAAATCCGCCGGCACCGCTCATCCCCTGCTGGAATGCCTCGTGGCCATAGCGATCATAGGCGGCGCGTTTTTGGGGGTCTTTCAACACCTCATACGCTTCGCTGATGGCCTTAAATTTGGCTTCGGCTTCTTGGTCACCCGGATTGCGATCTGGGTGGAACTTCATCGCCAATTTGCGATAGGAACTCTTTATCGAACCCCCGTCTGCATCACGGGCGATTTCGAGCAATTGGTAATAGTCAAACTCAGTTGCCGACATCGAGCCCTCACACTGAAATTTCGCCGCCGCCACTCCTAGATCGAGTGGCAACGGCGATAATTTAGATCAGGACGTCAGTCCTTGTTGTCTTCGTCGACTTCCGAAAATTCAGCATCGACGACTTCTTCATCGTCCGCTGAGTCCGAAGATTCGGCATCTCCACCTTCACCAGCAGCAGCATTGGCAGCTTGCTCTTGTTCATAGATTTGCTGCCCCATCTTCATGGCCGCTTCTGTTAGAGCTTGGGACTTAGCATTGATCTCATCAACATCATCGCCTTCTAGCGCGGTTTTCGCTTCGCCAAGAGCCGTTTCAACGGCTGACTTTGTATCCGCATCAACCTTATCGCCGTGCTCTTCTAGCTGCTTTTCAGTCGCGTGGACCAAGCTATCGGCTTGGTTGCGAGCTTCGGCAGAGGCGCGGCGTTTTTTGTCTTCATCGGCAAACTTTTCAGCATCCTGAACCATCTGATCGATATCATTGTCTGACAATCCGCCAGAAGCCTGAATTTGGATGGTTTGCTCCTTGCCGGTGCCCTTATCCTTTGCGGAAACACTCACAAGGCCGTTTGCATCGATATCAAATGTCACCTCAACTTGAGGGACACCGCGCGGCGCCGGGGGAATGCCGACCAAGTCAAAATTGCCAAGCAATTTGTTATCATTCGCCATTTCGCGCTCACCCTGGAACACGCGAATTGTCACGGCATTTTGATTGTCTTCAGCCGTTGAATAAGTTTGCGTCTTCTTGGTTGGGATCGTCGTGTTGCGATCGATCATCCTGGTAAAGACACCGCCCAAAGTTTCAATGCCCAGCGAAAGCGGGGTCACATCGAGAAGCAAAACGTCTTTCACGTCACCTTGAAGTACGCCAGCCTGAATAGCCGCGCCCATTGCTACCACTTCATCCGGGTTCACGCCGGTATGTGGTTTCGCTTCGAAAAATTCTTCAACAACCTCGCGCACTTTCGGCATTCGGGTCATCCCGCCGACAAGGATAACCTCGTCGATATCGTCCTTCGAAACGCCCGCGTCAGTGATTGCTTTCTTGCACGGATCCAGCGTCCGCTTGATCAAATCGCCAACCAATTTTTCTAGGTCGGACCGGCTCAAGGTTTCAACCAAGTGCAGAGGGGTGGAGCTGCCGCCATCCATACGCGCGGTGATAAACGGCAAGTTGATTTCGGTGGTTTGCGAGCTTGAAAGCTCAATCTTCGCCTTCTCTGCCGCTTCCTTCAAACGTTGGAGGGCAAGCTTATCAGCCTTCAGATCCATATTTTCTTTTTTCTGGAACTGGTCGGCAAGCCATTCAACGATCGTGCTGTCGAAATCTTCGCCACCCAGGAAGGTGTCGCCATTAGTCGACTTCACTTCGAAAACACCATCCCCGATTTCGAGAACGGAGATATCGAACGTGCCGCCGCCAAGGTCATAAACAGCGATGGTTTTGCCATCGTTCTTATCAAGGCCATAAGCGAGCGCTGCCGCGGTTGGCTCGTTGATGATCCGCAGAACTTCCAAGCCAGCAATTTGACCGGCATCTTTGGTCGCCTGGCGCTGAGCATCGTTGAAGTATGCTGGAACCGTGATCACCGCTTGGGTCACATCTTCGCCAAGATAGCTCTCAGCGGTTTCCTTCATTTTTTGCAGGATGAACGCAGAAATCTGGCTCGGTGAATATTCTTCGCCGCCAGCTTCTACCCATGCGTCACCATTTTTTCCTTTGACGATGTCATAAGGAACAAGGTCCATGTCTTTCTTGGTCAGCGGATCATCAAACCGGCGACCGATCAGACGTTTAATCGCAAACAGTGTATTGTCCGGGTTGGTCACAGCTTGCCGCTTCGCAGGTTGCCCGATCAGCCGCTCACTATCTTTCGTGAACGCAACAATCGATGGCGTTGTGCGCGCACCCTCGGAATTTTCGATAACTTTTGGCTTGCCGCCATCCATCACCGAAACGCAAGAATTGGTGGTACCCAAGTCAATGCCAATTACTTTACCCATTATTTCCCCATCCATTTCAAATCATTGGGCGATGCCGCGTGCCCTGCCATATTCAGCGGAACCTTTTGGCAACAGTGTTACAGCGGCGATATAGGTGCGGTTTTGCTTGGCACAAGGGATTGGGGTGCCTAGATTTGATTTGGACCTATAGGGGGACGAGAACATGACCATGTTTCAATCAACACGCCGCATACTAGGCAGCATTACCATTGCCTCTAGTTTGTTGATCGCAGGATGCGCTGAAGAGGCCCCCGTTGAAGAGGAGGTCGTCGGCGTTCCCGGGATGACTATCGAGAATGCTCGGATGGTGCTTGCCCCGGTCGCAGGAAACCCAGCAGCGATATATTTCGATCTGAAATATGAAGGGGAGCGCGGCCTCGCGATCAGCAGAGCCGAAGTCGCTGATGCGGCCAGCGCAACTTTGCACGATTATGGCGAGTACGATTTTAAAGTGCAGATGATGGAAGCCCTTCCGATCCCCATCACAAAAGGCACCACAGTTTCTTTTGAACCCAGCGCAAAACACGTGATGGCGTTTGATGTTTCGCCTGATCTGAAACCCGGCGATATGGCCGAGGTGACATTGGGTGTTTCCGGTGGAGGCACTCACACATTCGAAGCTGAGGTCCGCGCAGCGGGCGATGAACGCTGAGCAAAGACACCAAAACTATAAATGTTGATCCTGCGCTTGTCCCGGCCTGCCCGGTTGGCGGTGAGCGCACATTGACGCCCGGCGAAGTTACCATTGCCAAAACTGTGTTTGGGACTGCGATTGATTATGAAAGCGTCCGCATCCGCCGCCGAAAATGGTTTCCCTTCCAACCCCGCAAAGTGACGATGGCGCCGCGCGGGCATTTGTATTTCCATCCTGATGGCAGCGCCTATTGCGATGACTTTGCCAATGAGGATGTGTTGCGCCAAGGATTGCTTATCCATGAGTTGACCCATGTCTGGCAAACTCAGACACGCGGCCAATGGTATCTATTGCTCAATCGCCATCCATTTTGCCGCTATGACTACATTCTCAAACCTGGCCAACCGTTCGCAAGCTATGGCATCGAACAGCAGGCGGAAATTGTGAAACACGCATTCTGGATGCGCCAAGGTGTGCGCGTTACCGGCGTTGCAGACAAATCAGTATACGATGGATTGGTGCGGTTTGAGGGAGCGACCGGTTAATCCAATTTCTTGGCCACGCCGACCATCGCCGGGCGCAGCAAGCGGTCTTTGATCATCCAGCCAGCCTGCATTTCTTGGACCACGGTTCCTGGTTCATGATCAGCGCTTGGGATTTCAATCATCGCCTGATGCTGATTTGGGTCTAGCGGAAGACCAACCGCGGCAACACGTTCAATACCGTGCCCTTTGAAAACTTTCTCCAGCTCGCGCTGTGTCGCTTCAATGCCCGCCACGAGGCCCTTCATTTTCTCGTCTTCGCGAAGGCTCTCTGGGATAGCCTCAATTGCACGAGAAAGATTGTCGGCAACGCTCAAAACGTCACGCGCAAATCCGGTAGATGCATATGCACGCGCATCAGCAACATCTTTCTCCATGCGCCGACGCACATTTTGCGTCTCAGCCTTGGCATAGAGTGTCTCTTGCTTCGATTCATCCAAATCGCGGCGCAATGCCTCCAGAGCCTCGGAAAGCTCTTCGTCTTCTCCGTCCTCCGCATCTTCAGCCTCGGGGTCATCCAGAAATTCCTCCGGCACGCCTCTTAATTCTGCTTTTGCCGCCTCGTCATGCGGCTTATCGTTGTCGATCATCGTCGTAGCTTGTCCAATTATGCAATGAGTTTGCTCAAAGATCGGCCCAAAGACCGAGCAGTTAAATCAACCATGGGGACCACGCGCGCGTAATTCAACCGCGTGGGGCCAATCACACCCAGAACTCCCACCACTCTTCCTTCGCGATCGCGATAGGGTGAAGCGATGACCGAAGAACCCGACAATCCAAATAAGCGGTTTTCACTACCGATGAATATCCGCGTCGCCTCTGCCTCTCGCGCATTGTCGAGCAAGGCCGCCACGGATTGCTTGTTTTCAAGATCATCTAGCAGCGAGCGCACCCGATCAATATCGTCGAGCGCCGCTTCATCAAGCAGGTTGGAAGCACCGCGCACGATCAGCACCGGGCGCTCGGCATGGTCTTCGCTCCATACCGCAAGACCCCGTTCGACCAGATCCTTGCTCGCATCGTCGAGCTGTGACTGACCAGTTTTGATCTCTTGCCGCATGGCGATTGCCGCTTCGCTCAATGTTCTGCCAGACAATCTCGAAGTGATATAATTCGTTGCCGCATCAAGCGCGCTGGATGATACTGCGCCGCCCAGTTCTAGCACGCGGTTTTCAACCCCGCCATCTTCCCCCACTAGAACGGCGAGAGCTCTCCCTTGCCCCAAATCGACCAGGTTGAACTGCGCCAATTGCTGTTCGCGGGTGGGCACCATCACCATGCCAGCTGCGCCTGATAGTTCCGACAAAACGGAGCTTGCCTGTTCCAGCGCCTTTTCTACTGGCCCTGGTTCGGCGAGCCGCTGTTCAATTTGCGCGCGTTCCTCTGGACTGGGTTCGGCCACTTGCATCATGCCATCAACAAACAGACGCAGCCCAATTTCCGTGGGCAAACGGCCTGCGCTAGTATGCGGAGCGGCCAGTAACCCTAACCCTTCCAAATCTGCCAAGACTGAGCGGATCGATGCCGGGGACAAATCCAGCACACTGTCACCGGCAAGGGTTTTGGAGCCGACCGGTTGGCCATTATCAATATAGCCCTCCACCACACGGCGAAATATCTCGCGCGCTCGATCAGTCATTTCAGAGATCGGTGGTGAAGCCATCTTCCCTATCTAGCGTCAAACTATCCCGAGCCAAGCCCAGTCAGCCCTTGCCGCCACACTCTTGTCACGCCAAACCGTCTGCCAACCGAATCAAACCATAGGAATTCTCATGCGACCTTCCGGCCGCGCGCCTGACGAAATGCGCGCTATCACCATCGAAACCGGCTTCACCAAACATGCTGAAGGTTCCTGCCTCATCAGTTTTGGCGATACCCGCGTGCTGTGCACCGCCAGTGTTGAAGAACGGATCCCGCCATGGCTTCGCGGTAAAGGTGAAGGCTGGGTAACCGGCGAATATTCTATGCTCCCACGCGCCACGCACACGCGCGGATCACGCGAAGCGGCACGCGGCAAACAATCAGGCCGCACACAAGAAATTCAACGTTTGATAGGGCGTTCCTTGAGAGCGGTCGTCGACCTCAAAAAGCTTGGCGAACGTCAAATCACCCTCGATTGCGATGTTATCCAAGCCGATGGCGGAACCCGCACCGCATCGATCTCCGGCGCGTGGGTTGCTTTGCGCCTCGCAGTCAACGGCTTGATGGCAGCTGGCGATATCAAAGAAGATCCGATCACTGCCCAAGTCGCGGCGATTTCTTGCGGGATTTACAAGGGCACTCCGGTGCTTGATCTCGATTATCCTGAAGATAGCGACGCGGATGCGGACGCGAATTTCGTTTTGATCCAGGGCGGTCAAATCGCAGAAGTCCAAGCGACTGCTGAGGGCGCGACTTATGACGAAGAAGGCCTGTTGCGCTTGCTCCGTCTCGCCAATATCGGCTGCAACGGCATTTTCGCGGAGCAGTTGAAAGCGACCTCATGACGCGCCGTCTCGGCTCTGGTTCGCTGGTTATTGCGACACACAATGCAGGCAAGCTGAAAGAAATCTCGGCCTTGCTGGATCCGCGCGGGATGAAATGCATCTCAGCCGGGTCTCTTGGCCTGCCAGAGCCGCCAGAGACCGGAAAGACATTCGTCGACAACGCGCTGATCAAAGCGCGCGCCGCCGCAGAGGCATCGGGCCTTGCTGCGCTGGCTGATGACAGCGGTTTGTCAGTTGATGCGTTGGACGGAAAGCCTGGGGTCTACACCGCTGACTGGGCCGAACGGCAATGGTTCGAAGGCGATCCGGGGCGTGACTGGTATTTGGCCATGGGCAAGGTCGAAGGGATGTTGCAGCAACTTGGCCCTGAGACTGATCGCAGCGCGGCATTCCACTGCGTGCTCGCGATTGCATGGCCTGACGGTGAGCACGCAATTTACGAAGGCAAATGCCCTGGTTCGTTGACCTGGCCCCCGCGCGGCGAAATGGGCTTTGGCTATGATCCAGTGTTTATCCCGCAAGGGGAAACGCAGACTTTCGCCGAGATTGACCCTGCACAAAAGCATGCCATCAGCCACCGCGCCGACGCATTTCAAAAACTTGAAGCCGATCAGTTTGGCTGAATTTATCGTTGCGCGATTTGCGCATTCGTGCTGATTTCAGTGCCGATAATATTGCCCGCTGGCCAATAACGGCAAACCAGAAATTCATTGTGCCGGCCCCGCGCAATTGCGCAGCCAACTTCGCGTGTATCCTGCCACACAATCTGGGTGTAATGGCCCACATCATTCCAGCTTCCCGTGCGCGAAACATCGGGAAACCTTCCCGCTTTGAAATGTTCCCGCTCTGACAAGAACCCGTTCATCATATCGCTCGGCGTGAAGTATCCGGCGGTTCCCATCCAAAGGTTTTCACCGCGCGATTGCCGTTCACTCGCACTGGCATGGTATATCCGCCCTTCTCGCGCCAGTTTCTCCGCCCAAACCCGCGCTTCTTGAGTAAGTACATACGACCAGACCAGTTTTGGAACGCCAAAACGGCTTCTTTCGGCATTGTGTGCATCGAGCAGCACGGCCATGTTGGATTGGCTGTTTGCGCGCTCAGCATGTTGGAGATCAGCGTCCTGATCGCCATTATTAGCGCTCAAAGCAAAACCCTGCAGCGCGCACAAACCTGCTACCAAGGCAGTCGATATTACCCGAAATTGCATCCACCAAACTTGACTTCAAGTATTTAACAAAGGCTGAAATACCGCCATCGTGGCACGCGCGCTCTACATTCATTGGCCCTTCTGTGAGAAGAAATGCCCCTATTGCGATTTCAATTCGCATGTCCGGGCGGAGATTGACCCAGCTGCTTGGCAGGAGGCCTTGATTGCTGACATGCGCCACGAGGCGCAGCTAGCTGGCGGCGAAACCCTCACTTCAATATTCTTTGGCGGCGGCACGCCATCGCTTATGCCCCCGGCCCTGGTTGGCGATCTGTTGGAAGAGGCGGAGCAGCTGTGGGGCTTTGACCCGCAAATCGAAATCACGCTGGAGGCCAATCCATCCTCAGTCGAGGCAAGCAATTTTGGCGCGTTATCGCATGCCGGAATAAACCGTGTTTCACTTGGCATTCAATCACTTGAAGATGAAACCTTACAATGGCTGGGCCGGCTCCATAACGCGCAGGAAGCACTCGCCGCGTTGGAAACCGCGCAAAAACACTTTGCCCGCGTCAATTTCGATCTGATCTATGCACTGCCGAACCAAACTCCCGTTCAGTGGGAGGCGCAATTGTCCCGCGCAGTTTCGCTAGGGACATCGCATCTCTCGCTGTACCAGTTGACGATTGAACCCGGCACGCGCTTTGCAACAGATGTGCGGCGCGGCGTTTTCGAACCATTGGACAATGATTTGGCCGCCGATTTGTTCGCATTGACCGGCGAACTGACCCGATCAAGCGGCTTACCACCCTATGAGATATCCAATCACGCCCGATTAGGTGAGGAAAGCCGGCACAACCTGACATATTGGCGTTATCAGGATTATTGCGGGATCGGCCCGGGCGCGCATGGCCGGCGCGCAGGATCGGCCACCGAAAGACACCGTAAACCAGAAAACTTCCTCAGCGCTGGCGCAAAATCTGGCCGCGTCATCCAGCACGAACGATCGCTTGGACTGGCAGAGCAAGCAGCCGAGGCTTTGTTGATGGGTTTGCGCCTGATGGAGGGGGTTGATCTTCTCGCGGTTGAGCAACGTTTCGGCTTTGAACGGTCGATCTTGATCGATCAGACAGCGCTTACCCGAAACCGCGATCTGGGCTTGCTGTGGCAGCAGGGTGATCGGATTGGTTTAACCCGTGACGGCATGCCGGTTTTGGATGCATTGCTGAATGATTTGGTCGCAGATGGGCTTGTCAGGGTATGAGCGTGACCGACCTTTTGAGCGAATGGCGGGATCATTTGTCCAACTCACGCCGCCTCAGCGCGCATACCGTGCGGGCCTATTGCGCGGCGGCTGTCAAGCTATCGCAATCACGCGAATTTGAAAGTTGGCAGGATGTTGCCGCGATTGAAGCGCATGATTTGCGCCGTCATTTGGCGGCTCGCCGGGCCGAAGGGCTATCCAATGCCAGCGCCGCTCGGGAATTGTCCGCTCTTAAGACCTTTATCGTCTTTGCGCGCACGCAAACGGGTGATCCCAATCCCGCGCCACCGCGCGTTCGTGGCCCGCGCATTAAAAAGGGCCTGCCACGCCCTGTAACTCCTGATGAGGCGGTGAACATCGCCGATTTGGTTGCCGGTGATCCCGAAGAAGATTGGATCGGTGCGCGCAACCGCGCAGTGCTGTTATTGATGTATGGTTCCGGCCTGCGCATTGCAGAGGCGCTTTCGCTTAAGGGCGGCGATATGCCTTTGGTTGAGACATTGCAGGTAAGCGGAAAAGGCGGAAAACAGCGCCTTGTTCCAATTTTGCCGATCACAAAAGCCGCCGTATCCACTTATTTTGACAAATGCCCATGGCGCATCTTGTCAGACGACCCACTGTTTAAGGGGGCCAAGGGGGGGCCGCTTTCGCCCGGAATGGTGCAAAAGGCGATGGCGAATGCGCGCCGGGCGCTGGGCTTACCCGACACCGCTACACCGCACGCCTTGCGCCATAGCTTTGCGACCCATTTGCTGGGCGCCGGTGCGGACCTGAGGAGCTTGCAAGAACTGCTGGGCCATGCATCGCTTGGCTCGACGCAGATTTATACAAAGGTTGATGCGGCAACGATGCTGGAAAATTACCGCAAGGCGCATCCAAGGGCTAAAAAGCGGTAAACTGAACTGAATGCAGTCATTCCGCTTACGACCCAGCACCTGACGTTCCTGCAAAGCCCCTGATCCAATCGTTCGAATGTAGACTTGCATCGGCGAGTGAAAAGACGCAATTACTTGCGACGTTGGGCTTGGTTGAAACTGTTCGCAGATGTTGGCTTAGTGTAAGCAAATACTATAGAGGCGACGAACCACTATGGCAGAACTCAATGCACGCTACGTTATTGCCGTCGCAGAGCAGTTATCGTTCGTGAGCGCCTTCCTCGGAGGTGTATCAGCTACGATACTCGTCACGATTGTGGTTTTCTCCGGCCCTAAGAAGTCGGTGAGTTGGATGGTTGCTGCTTCAGCCTTAGCAGCTTGCAGCCTGCTGATCGCAGTTGTTGCTTCATGGCGACTAGTCATACTTTTCCATCCAGAGTCGCCAGTAGCATTTGATCCAGCTTTGATCATAGTTTTGTATCGTATTATGTTGCTTGGCTACGGATTGGGTTTTCTAAGTCTGCTTGCTTGCATTGGCTTATCGGGTTGGATTCGTTCGAGAAAATCGGGTTTGATCACAACCGCCATGGCCTTGATCTCAATGCTGTTCTTTGTATTGGCTACACCATTTGGGCTTTAGGTTTGGGGATTCGTTTCAGGCCACTTAGAAGAGCAGTTAGGTTTTTCTTGAGAACACGAGATCCGACATGAGTCGCATTGCCAAAATTGTTGATGGTGCAATGGCCGCGACCTGGATGGTGCAATGGCCGCGACCTGAACGTCCGCTTTCACGCCCCAAAAAGCGAACGACGCCGTTCAAGACCATTGTCGCAAAAGCCGAACTAAATCTCCAACCGCCGTTCAATAGCGTCCCAGATCATCCCGGCGGTATCGGTGCCATTGAATGCATCAATCGCGACAATCCCGGTGGGTGACGTGACGTTGATCTCGGTCAGCCATTTGCCGCCGATCACATCAATACCGACGAAGGTCAGGCCAAGTCGCTTCAGCTCTGGCCCCATAGCCGCGCAAATTGCCTTTTCAGCCTCGGTCAGCTCGGTCGCTTCCGCGCTGCCGCCCATCGCCAGGTTGGATCGAAATTCACCCTCGCCCGGAATGCGATTGATCGCGCCTGCCACCTCGCCATCGACCAGCACGATGCGCTTATCGCCTTCGGCCACTTCGGGAAGGAATGGTTGCACCATATGCGGCTCTGGCCAGGTCTGGTTGAAAACCTCAAACAGCGCTGTCAGATTCTCACCATCGGCCGGAATGCGAAAGATCGCTTTACCGCCATTGCCATGAATTGGTTTCACCACCACCGCGCCGTGTTTTGCCATAAAGCGTTTCACTTCATTGGGTGATCGGGTGACCAAAGTTGGCGGCATAAAGCGCCGGTAATCCAGCACCATCACCTTTTCCGGGGCATTGCGGACATTGGCCGGATCGTTGACCACCAGCGTCTCATCCTTGATCCGATCAAGCAGATGGGTCGCTGTAATATAGCCCATGTGAAACGGCGGGTCTTGCCGCATCAAGATCACATCAATGTCTTTGCCAAGGTCCAAACGTTGGGCTTCGCCTTTGCTGAAGTGGTCGCCCTCTACCCGCTGTACCTTCACCGGCGCGCATTCCGCGAACAACCGATCATCGGCATCCAATGTCAGACTTTCGACATGATATTCGAACAATGAATGGCCGCGCTCTTGCGCAGACAGCATCAGGGCGAAGCTGGAATCGCCCTTGATATTGATGTTCTCTATTGGGTCCATTTGGACCGCGACACGCAGGCTCATCGAAATTCCTTTTTATCAGAGTGCCGATCACGGCATCCAAGCATTGGTGATGTGGCGCGGCAAAGCGCCCGGTGCAAGCAGGATCACATCTATCCGCATATCATCACCGTCTCGAATATAGTTATGCGCAACGCACTCAACCGCCGCAGCGACACGGCCAAGCCGTCTTTCATCTATCGCCAAATCAAGATCGACGGATTTCTTGCGCCATTTCACCTCTGTGAAAGCAACAATGCCGCGTTTGCGCGCGATCAGATCAATTTCCCCGCGCGGCGTCTTCACCCGCTGCGCCAAGACCTGCCAACCTTTGAGGCGCAGCCACATCGCGGCCCACGCCTCACCCTCGCGGCCTTTGCGCTCGGCCGCTTGCCGCTTCATTGCGCTTTTAACTCGATTGCCCGCGTATACAGCTTTTTGCGATCCAGCCCGGTAGCTTTGGCAACCATCCCTGCCGCTTTGGCGGGGCTGAGATCAACCAGCGCGTCTTGCAGCATCGCTTCGGGATCGAAACTTTCTTCTTCCTTCGATGAAGGGCCGAGCAGCAGCACAATTTCACCCTTGGCCGGATGCGAAGAATAATGTGCGATCAACTCTTCCGCTGTGCCGCCGCGGCTTTCCTCGTGAAGCTTGGTTATTTCGCGCGCGACGACGACTTGTCTCGCCGGAAAATCTTGCGCGATCGCAGCCAACGATTTGAGCAACCTTGGCCCCGTTTCATAGAATATCAGCGTCGCATCCACTTGGCTCAGCTCGCGCAGAACATCATGCCGCGCCTTCTCTTTCACAGGCAAAAATCCGCCAAACAAAAACCGATCATTCGGCAAGCCCGCCAATGTCAAAGCGGCGATCGCTGCGCTTGGCCCAGGAATTGTGGTGACCATGACCCCAGCCTCGCGGGCGCCTGCGACCAAACGAAAACCCGGATCGGACACCATCGGCGTCCCGGCGTCGCTGACCAAGGCAACCGGATGGCTTTGGGCCTGCGCAATAATGCGCGCGCGCTGTTCCGCGCTGCTGTGATCATCATAACGCTGCATTGGCTTTGAAATACCCAGGTGAGACAGCAGTTTCCCGGTCACACGCGTGTCTTCACAGGCGACAAGTTCGCAGCCTTGCAAAATATCGACAGCACGCAGCGTTATGTCGCCAAGATTGCCAATCGGCGTTGCGACGATATACAGGCCTGCCGCAAAAGGTTCAGGCGGGCACGATTCAGGGCGTTTGTTATTCACAAAGCGCTCTTTGGAACAGCCACTAAGGGTCGGCAAGTATGAAGGTAAAATGGTTTAATCGACGCAACTTTGTGATCGCGGGTTCCGCCGCGTTGCTGGGCGCGTGTCAAATCGTACCGAAAACCGGTCCATCGACCACTGGCCCGCAAGCCGGTCCGGCTCCTGAACCGAGCGCGACCGCGCTTCCTACAGATGCAGCGCGGCACCGCGTGGCGTTGCTGGTGCCGATGTCTGGCGCGACGGGGGCAGTTGGCCAATCGCTTGCCAATGCCACCACGATGGCCTTGCTCGATACCAATGCCAGCAATTTGCGCATCACATCGTATGATACGGCCAATGGGGCCGGTGCCGCAGCGGCGCAGGCGATTGCTGATGGCAACAAGCTGATTCTAGGCCCACTCTTGGCGGAAAATGTGCCTGCCGTTCGCGCCGCGGCTCAGCCTGCTGGGGTTACCGCGATTTCATTCTCGAATGACACCAGCGTGGCCGCGCCAAACGTGTTTGTCATGGGGCATATCCCAGAGCAATCGATCCGCCGCAGTGTCCTTTATGCACGAGAGCAAGGTGCGAGCAGTTTTGCCGCTTTACTGCCAAATGGCGATTACGGCCAAAGATCGATGAGCGCATTGTCCAATGCCCTGCGTGATTTTGGCGGCAATCTGGTGACAACCCAGCGTTATGCGCGGGGCAATACCTCAATCGTCAGCGCCGCACAAAGGCTGCGTACGGCAGGCGGATATGACACCGTGCTGGTCGCTGATGGCGCGCGGCTCGCTGTGCAGGCGGCAGGCGAATTGCGCAAAGAAGATGGCAGCAATACGCGGCTTTTAGGAACCGAATTGTGGAGCGGCGAATCCGCCCTCACACGTGCAGGAGCGCTGCAAGGCGCTTTGTTCGCGGCCGTATCCGATTCTCGCTTCGGGCAATTTGCCAGCAGTTATGAAGGCCGATTTGGATCGCGGCCTTACCGGATTTCAACGCTTGGTTACGATTCTGTTCTGCTGACATTGCGAGTGGCGCGCGATTGGCGCGTTGGACAAGAGTTCCCAGCCCGGCAATTGCGTGACGATGGCGGATTCCTGGGCATCGATGGTGCTTTCCGGTTTATGCGAACCGGCGTGGTCGAACGGTCCATGGAAGTGCGCGAAGTGCGCGGTAATCAGGTTTTGATTGTCGATGCAGCGCCTTCACGCTTCGACGACTGAGCAAAACGTCATTCACCCAGCTTGTGGGCATGAGTAGCCGCAGCCTATAGACCTGATCATGTCTGATGATCTGTTTGAAGGTTCACCGCCAGCCAGCGGTGATTATGACGCTTCCTCTATCGAAGTGCTTGAGGGGCTGGAGCCGGTTCGGCGCCGGCCAGGCATGTATATCGGCGGCACGGATGACCGCGCGCTGCATCACCTCGCTGCTGAAGTGCTCGACAATTCGATGGATGAAGCGGTGGCAGGCCATGCCAACCGGATCGAAATGCGTCTGGACGAAGATAACCGCCTGACCATTTCAGACAATGGCCGCGGAATTCCTGTCGATGAGCATCCAAAATTTCCCGGCAAATCGACGCTAGAGGTTATTCTGTCCACGCTCCATTCCGGCGGCAAATTCTCTGGCAAGGCATATGCCACCAGCGGCGGTCTGCATGGGGTGGGTGTGAGCGTAGTCAACGCTCTATCGTCTCACACACGGGTTGAAGTGGCGCGGGATAAGCGGCTTTTCGCGCAGGAATTCAGCAAGGGGCAAACGCTCGGCAAGCTTGAAGATTGCGGCTCAACGCCCAATCGCCGCGGCACTCAGGTGAGCTTCACACCCGATAGTGAAATTTTTGGCGATCGCTCTTTCAAGCCGATCAGACTGTTCAAACTCGCGCGGTCCAAAGCATATTTGTTTGCGGGCGTGGAAATCCGCTGGAAGTGCGCAGAGAGCCTAACGTCTGATGAAGTGCCTGCCGAAGCTGTGTTCAAATTTCCCGGCGGATTGGCCGACCATTTGGCGGAGCAAATCGGCGCGCGTGAATGCGTTACCACGCAGCCTTTCACCGGCAGCCAGGAATTTCCGGAGGAAAAAGGCCGCGTCGAATGGGCGATCGCCTGGCCGCTTTTCTCAGACGGTTCAACCAGCTGGTATTGCAACACCGTGCCCACCCCCGATGGCGGCACCCATGAACAAGGTTTGCGCGCTGCATTGACCAAGGGTTTGCGAGCCTTTGGTGAATTGACCGGAACCAAAAAAGCCAAAGACATTTCCGCCGATGATGTGATGACCGGGGGCGAAGTGATGCTTTCTGTCTTCATCCGCGATCCGCAATTCCAATCGCAAACCAAAGATCGTCTGACCTCTCCTGAAGCTTCGAGACTGGTCGAAAATGCTGTGCGGGATCATTTTGACCATTTCCTGACCGACAATATGGAGCGCGGCAAAGCGTTGCTTGGACAGGTGATGGAGCGCATGGATGAACGGCTCCGGCGCAAGCAAGAGCGCGAGATCAAGCGCAAAAGCGCGACCAACGCGAAAAAATTGCGGCTTCCGGGCAAGCTCACAGATTGTTCGGGCGAAGGCAAAGGTGAAACCGAGCTGTTCATTGTCGAAGGAGATTCGGCCGGTGGCAGTGCCAAGCAGGCGCGCAATCGCAAAACTCAGGCGATCCTGCCCATTCGCGGTAAAATATTGAATGTCGCATCAGCCACGGCTGACAAAATTCGCGCCAATCAAGAGATTGCAGACCTCTCACTGGCGCTGGGTTGCGGCACCCGCAAGGAATGCGATGCCGGGAATCTGCGTTATGATCGCGTTATCATCATGACCGATGCCGATGTTGATGGCGCGCATATCGCGACTTTGCTGATGACTTTTTTCTTCCAGGAAATGCCCGACCTTGTTCGAAAGGGGCATTTGTTCCTCGCCAAGCCGCCGCTTTATCGGCTCACCGCCGGGAAAGAGAGCCGGTATGCGAATGATGATGCGCATCGGGCAGAGCTGGAAAAGACAGTTTTCAAAGGCAAAAAGGTTGAAGTCGGCCGGTTCAAAGGCTTGGGCGAAATGAATCCCAAACAGCTGCGGGAAACGACAATGGACCCCAGCACGCGCAGCTTGATCCGGATCACTTTGCCACCAGAATTTGAACAACGCGCCGCGGTGAAGGAATTGGTCGATCAGCTGATGGGACGCAATCCAGAACACCGGTTCAACTTTATCCAGAACCGTGCGGGCGAAGTGGATCGCGAAACGATTGATGCCTGACGAGCCAAAGAAACGCCCGAACCCGCGCGAAGAAGACATCATGGCCGGAGATCGCAGGCTGTCGCGCCCTGATAGCGCCCTGCCCGATTGGCATATCCCCGATGCCGCCTACCGCCCGATCCCAATCGCCTGGTTTGCAGGCGCATTTCTAGTCCAAATGGTCGCGCTGTTTGCTGTGTTCATCGCATTGAGCGCGTTCAATGGTTGGTTCACCATCGCGCTTTCAGGCCTCATCACCGGAGCAATCGGCATGTGGACCTGGGATCGCGGGATGCAAGATGCCAATCGCGGCTGGAAAATCGCGACCATTATTGTCCTGCTGATCCAATTGCTGTTTGTCAGCTTCGGCGCTGGAGAACGGCTCTAATCCGCACTCTCGGTGTGGACGTGCAAATGCCCTTCCAATGTCAGATGCACCGGGCAACGATCAGCGATGGCCAAAATCCGCGATCGCTGATCATCTGACAATTCATCGCCTTTGATCTCTATCCTGCGGTGCATTGCCTGCACTTTTGCACCTTCACCTTCTTCCTCACAATGATCGCAATCTTTGCCATGCTCGCGTTCATGCTTCACTTCGACAATCACGCCTTCAAGCGGCCATTCTTTGCGGTCGGCATACATCTTCATCGTCATCGCCGTGCAAGTGCCCAGCGCCGCGTTAAGAAGATTGTACGGCGTCGGCCCACTGGCTTCACCGCCAAACGATATCGGCTCATCCGCGAGAAAGCGCATGTTCGGAGTGTGAACTTCGGTGGCAAATTTGCCGTGCCCTGTGCGCACAATCACCCCGGATTCGGGGGTTGGCCAATCAGCGCTTAGCGGTAGGTAACGTTCCGCCCATGCCGCAATGGTTTCTGCCGCATATTCGGCGTCTTCCTTACGCGTCAGCAGGTGATCGGCGTTATCCAAGCTGACGAAGCTTTTGGGGTGGAAGGCCGCACTGAACAACGCGCCGGCATGCTCGATCCCGACAATGGTATCGGTCGGTGCGTGCATGGCGAGATAGGGCAGTCGGATCTCTTTCACCAAGTCGAGCAAATCAACCGCTTCGGTGCGTTCAAGAAATTCGCGGCTTAGCGAAAAGCTTTGGCCGCCAATTTTTACCGGCCCTTCCCCGTCAACGCGGATCGCATCATGATCCCCTTTGATGTTGTGCAGCACATGCGGCACATCCGAAGGGGCACCAATAGTCGCCACCGCGGCAACATTTTTTGCACCCAGCTCATGCGCAGCAGCCAGCACAGCGGCACCGCCCAAACTGTGCCCAACCAACAATAATCGCGTATCAAAGCGCTCTCTCAATGCGCCTGCGACCGCCACCAAATCGGAAATGTCCGTTGCAAAACCAGCCCGCCCAAATTCGCCTTCGCTTCCGCCAAGACCGGTAAAATCAAATCGCAGACATGCAATTCCGCGTCGCGCCAGAGATCGAGCCACGCTGATCGCTGCCCGGCTTTGTTTTGTGCAGGTGAAACAATGCGCAAAAATCGCCGCACCGCGCACAAGGCCGGTTGGCATTTCAAGCGCTCCATCAAGAGTGTGTCCGTCTGACGTCGTGATTGATAATGTTTGTGTGGGCATGGCGAAGCCTCCTGATGCGTGCACGTCTATGCCAATTAGGATTCCAAGGCCAATCGGTTACGCTTGATACAAGCCAATTATGCGTGCGATACTTCGATCATGCTTCTTAGAGTTCTCTTTATCATCGCGCTTTCGACGCCGTTTTCTTTGGCGCCAATCCCGGCCTTCGCACAATCGCAACAGGTGAACATCGCGATAATCGAAGAACGCAGCGGAGATGTCCTCAAGTTATTTTCGCAGGAAATTGATCCCGAAGAAGTGTTTGCTTCATCATTTCTGGTGGCGGTTCCCGCGGCGAGTTTTTCTGCACTCTCTGCACAAATCTCGACCCAAGTCGGTGCACCAGTCTCGGTTGAAAACATCCAGCAGTTTGGTCCTTTCAAAGCCAGTTTCGATCTGGTTTTTGAACGCGGCATCGGGCGTATCGAAATGGATCTGGAGCCTGCACAACCGCACCGCATCACTGGGCTGTTGATTCGGCAGATTGATCCGATCGACGATAGCTTCACCAAAATCGCAACCGAGCTCAGAGCGTTACCAGGAGATGTCAGTGCGTATTTTGGACCATTAGTCGAAGGCAGTCCGGCGCTTGCCATCAACACCGATGATCAATTGGCGATTGGTTCAACCTTTAAGCTGTATGTTTTGGCGGCGCTGGCCCGCGATGTGGCCGATGGCAGGCGGCAATGGGATGATCTAACCACTCTTACACAGCGCAGTTTCCCCAGCGGTATGATGCAGGATTGGCCGCCCGACGCGCCGGTCACCCTGCAAACCCTCGCCAGTCTTATGATTTCGATCAGCGACAACACCGCCACCGATCAGGTGATGCATGAACTGGGCAGAGAGCCCATCACGCAAACATTGGAGCAAAGCGGGCACAGCAATTTGGCGATGGCACAGCCTTTCCTCACCACGCGTGAAATGTTCGCGCTCAAGGGCGGTCCTGCAGAAACGCTCGGTGCATATCGCAGGCCAAGCACGCTTGCTCAGCGGGCGGAATTTCTTGATCAATTGGACACCAGTGCGCTTTCGGCTGCGCAGATTGAAGCCGCATTTTCCGGCAATCCTGTTGCACTGGATGTAGAATGGTTTGCCAGCGCAAACGATCTGCGGCGCTTGATCATTTACATGCGCGATCATGCAGACCCTCTGGCGTTTGATATATTGGGGATCAATCCGTCTCTACCGCAAAATCTCAGATCGAAATGGCGTTATGCTGGGTATAAAGGCGGGTCAGAACCCGGCGTGCTCAACCTGACTTGGGTGCTCGCCAATCACGCGGGCGATCCTTATTTCCTTACGCTAAGTTGGAACAATCCCGATGCGCCGCTTGAGCCGGGAGCGCTTGAGGCCCTCGCCCACCGAATTTTGGCTCTTCCGCTCCCACCCGAAAGCTAGCGCCAAACCCTCGCTAAAGAACTAGCGGGTCGATCCTGCCTCTTGCGTGGCGCGGAAAGCCACCCTAACCCGCGAAACAAGCAACAAGTTTCAAGAGGAAACCCATGACCGATCAGCAGCGTTTTGAAGGCACAAGCGAATATATTGCCACCGATGACTTAAAAGTGGCGGTTGATGCGGCTGTGACTTTGCGCCGCCCCTTGCTAGTAAAGGGTGAACCAGGGACAGGTAAAACCGTCCTCGCGCATGAAATTTCAAAGGCGCTAGGTGCGCCGCTGATCGAATGGAATGTCAAATCAACCACAAAGGCTCAACAAGGGCTTTATGAATATGACGCGGTTGCGCGGCTGCGCGATGGCCAACTTGGCGAAGAGCGCGTTCATGACATTCGCAATTACATCAAAAAGGGCAAATTGTGGGAGGCGTTTACCTCTGACGAGCTGCCTGTCCTGCTGATCGATGAGATCGACAAAGCCGATATCGAGTTTCCGAATGATCTGCTGCAGGAACTCGATCGGATGAGCTTCGATGTCTATGAAACGCAAGAGCGGATCACCGCAAAAGAACGTCCAATCGTTGTGATCACATCTAACAATGAAAAAGAATTGCCAGACGCATTTCTGCGCCGCTGCTTCTTCCATTACATCAAGTTTCCGGACCGTGAGACAATGCAATCGATCATCGATGTGCATTATCCCGGCATTCAAAAGACCTTGGTGACCAAGGCGATGGATATTTTCTATGAGCTGCGCGAGGTGCCCGGCTTGAAGAAGAAACCTTCCACCAGTGAACTGCTCGATTGGCTCAAGCTGTTGCTCAATGAAGATATGCCGCTTGATGTTCTGCAAGATGCCAATCCCAACAGCGCGATCCCGCCATTGCACGGCGCCTTGCTTAAGAATGAGCAGGACGTGATGATGTTTGAACGGTTGGCATTTATGGCCCGTCGCAATCCGACCTAGTCTTTGACGTAGGCGATTTCAAAGTTGCCCCAGCGCTTGCCGCCCAAGAAGAATGGCACGTAAACCATTCTAATTACGTCATAGCTTTGCCCGTCAGACTCAAACCTAGCAACGCCCATCATATAGGACGCGTCGCTGGCTTTCGCCTGTTTGTCGACGGGGTCTAAAATGATGCGGCCTTGCCGACAATGCAGCGTATCATGGGCCAAATCGCCGGTGGGTTGGCGCGCGTGTTGACTCAGGTGAGTTGGCTTATACCCGTTCATGTCGGTACAAATTGCCGCTGTGATGCACGGGTCTGACTCGAAAATCCGGTCCAATATTGGGCGCCAATGCTCGTGCGCCCAGTCAGTGAACTGCGTCGTGTATCGTTTGGGATTGCTGCCCGCGACCTCGCGGTAGTTTACATCGTAGAGCTGCTCCATCGAAAATTCGCCCCGCGACATGGCCGCTTCGGTAAATTGTTCAATTTCGCGTGTCCATTCTTTGGCCTTTTCAGCCATAAAGCTGTGCGTCGGCGCAAGCCCCGCTTGTACGATGCGATCGAACATGACGCTGGCGGTCATTTCCAATTCCATCATGCGCGTGTGTGCGGAGCGCAGATTCTGTTCGTTATCGACGGACGAGGCAGAGAAGCTGTGGAACATCTCGCCCACTTGATCG
>JBDWLM010000011.1:0-9141 GCA_039973155.1 Erythrobacter sp.
GTCATCTCGTCGACCGCCAAACTTACAAGTCCGCTCGCTCAGCCGCACTGGCTGGGTGGCAAAATCTCATGGCTTGAGAACCGAGCGGGGAAGGGGCACCTACGCCGATCAGAGACTAGTTGCGATTAGACTGACAGCACCCGCCAGTTTGATGATCTGCTTTCCGTTGCCGATTGCGTGGATGTCTTCGGCCTGGAGAACAGGTCTGCGGCTCTCACCACGATTTGTGCCTGCGCTCTCAATCGCGCCGCCACCAACATTCTGTCCGCGTGTGACAAGTGTTCGATTGCCAGACCAGCGTTCGACATCTCGGCGTCGATATCGAAGACGCTCTCACGCTTGCTGAGAAGACCGAAATCTGACCGCTCTTGGACGCCAGCTTGGATCGGGCTGGCGTCCGCTAATGGGGGTGTAAGCGGACATTCTGCATTGGTGATATAAACAGCTGCTGCAAGTTTCCCAAATCAGATCTGGATATCTGGTATACCGGACATTATGTCTGGTGTAACGGACACGGGAATCGTAAACTTATGCCTAGAAGTATTGGTATCTTATTCGGCGCGCAATTCATCGGCTTTATGCTGGCTCTTGCGTCGCTCCAGTTCAATTTTGCGACTGGCTGGATCGGTGCGATTGCTCTGGTTACGTGGACTGTATTGGCACGGCGGCGATGGAAAGTTTTGGAAAAAACCACAGGATTGGAGCCGGGTGCTCCTGAAAGGACCTTGCGTTTCTTCGCTGTCGGGACCGCCCTGCTCTTTGGGCACCTTGTTGCGACACTTACTTATCCCGGCATAGATATACACGTGGGCAAAGGGAACTATCTTGCGATAGATTCATGGACAATGATGGCGGCGATGATCGTCGCAAGCTTTGTAGTCAGAAGGGCAGGCGATATCCGCGACGAGCGAGATGAAAAGATTATTGCGTGCGGCAACCAGGCCGGCTTTTTTTCCTTGATCGTTGGTGCGCTTATGTTTTCGTTTGTTCTGGGTTTTCTGCCGCCAATTCAGGGGAAATCTCTTACACTCTTCATGGCGGGCAACATTCTGATCGCAATAATCGTCGCTTCATTGTTGATCAAATACGCAGTGCAACTGCTTGAATATGCCAAAGACACCCATGCCAAATGCGCAACCGGTGCTAGCCAATGACTGCTTTGCGAATTGGCAACAATATTCGCCGGTTTCGGTTTGACCAAGGCGAAATGACTCAAGCGAGGCTCGCCGAAATTGTCGGGGTTACGCGTCAAACAATCGTGGCGCTCGAAACTGGCAGATACGCCCCCTCTCTTGAGCTAGCCATGAAATTGGCAACAGCATTCGCATGCAGTGTTGATGAGCTGTTTTTCTGGAAGAATGCAGAGTTTGGAAGCGCTGCTACCCAGCTTCGAACCAAAAAGGACTCATGATGACCAAGGCTGTTAAAATTTTGAAATGGGCTGGTGTTTTACTATCCGCATTGATCCTGCTCGCGGTTGGTTTTTACGCATATCTGGTTCTCAGTTTCGATGATCAGACACTGCCAGAAAACCATGGCCAGGTTAATACCGAACTCTTCCTAGGTAGCGGAGACAATCAGCCTCTCATCGTCGGGCTCGGTGGGTCAGAAGGGGGAAACGCTTGGGCAAGCGACGTTTGGAAAGGGCAGCGCGACAAATTCATCGCACAGGGTTACTCGTTCTTGGCGGTGGCGTATTTTGGTGAGAACGGTACCCCGCAAGACTTGGATCGAATTGCTCTGGACGGTGTGCACAACGCAATTCTGGAGGCAGGAAAAAGCCCAAAGGTAAACGGGCAATGTGTCGTATTGATAGGGGGATCCAAGGGCGCAGAGTTGGCTCTGCTATTGGGAAGCGAGTACCCCGATATCGATGCCGTTGTGGGAATAGTGCCAGGAAATGCTGTGTACCCAGCCCTTACTATTGCAATGAACACACCGTCCTTCTCGTTAAACGGGGAGAACTTACCGTTCGTGCCAATCCCTTCAAGCGCCAATTGGCCGCTGATTAAAGGTGATCTAAGGGCCGTTTGGGAAGAGATGCTGAAAGATCAAGAGGCCGTCGACAGGGCTTCGATTGAGGTCGAGAAAATCAATGGTCCAGTGTTCTTCCTATCGGCGACGAAGGATGAGTTCTGGCCGTCAACGGAGATGTCTGCGTCGATGATGTTGCGCCTCGAAGAGAGTGGCTTTCCATACCAGTTTGAACATCTTGCAATCGAAGGTTCGCATAGTGCGCCACTTGACCACTTCGACAAAGTTGAGAGGTTTCTCGACTCCAATATTCTGCAAGGCAATTCAAGTGACTGTTCGAAAGGTTCTTAAGACTCAAAACTGGATTTCGCCGTGCATTGAATGGACCGGTCATAGCTTCGCTTTTGGCTGAAAGGCTAGTAAAGTTGACGGTCCGGTTTCGGGCTTTGGCGAGCGCTAGACCTCTGTCCGCAAATGAGGTGGAAAGCGGTCATTGTTGTCAATCTGGCGAACTAAGGCTTGCAACGGTGGTGTAGAGGTTTCCTAGCTCAGGATAACGCTCAAGCTCACACTCGTGGCGCGTAATGAATGTTCTTTGATTCCGACTGAGACTTTCCACGACAATTCGCGTGCCGTCAGCACAAATAGTAATGATTTCATTGCCATCTTCATCAACTGTCGCGCTGAGGCGGGCAACTGGTTGCGGTGAAGACAACTTGGCATCGTCAAGAGCGTTGCTAAAATTGCGCTTCTCATCTGCTGTCAATTCACGGTGAGTTCTTACCTCAATTCTCCCCGGATCGTATCCACCAGCGCCGTTAAGTAGCGTGTAAGTAAGTGTCATTTCACCGGACCCGGCCTGATCTATTCGATAGACTGATGCGGGTGAAAAAGTGGGTAAGATCAAGAGTCGGAAGCGGCTTGATGAGTCGCCTAGATCAGCTGGTTTCGCAAGAGAAGGTTCGCCAGCAGCTGCAAGTTGGCCACCAAACCATTCCTCATAAAAGTCAGCACGCCAGCCGTTATCTCCCCATCCAGTTTCGGGAACATAATCAACTGAAGCGCAGCCACTCAAGGTCACGCAAAGAACTAAGGACATGGCCGACAAACGCAAAGACATGAACGCGAGGATATGAGGAATATTGGACGTCCGCAAATGGGTCGTTAACGGAAGGACCGCTTTCCGATCTTCGCCAGCAAGAACCAGACAGTCCGCAATCGGCCCACTGTTAGCCTTCGCCTAGCGTCCGCATCTGGGGGTGGAAGCGGACGTCGCTAGCACTTAGAATAAATCGCACCACTCAATGCTCGGGAAATCACCTATGGCCGGCGATTCTTTAACCTAAAAGACTCCCAGGTCTTGCTTCAACCACGCCAAAAATTGGCCAGGCTGTTGATGTTGCACAAAATAGCCGCTGTCGGGAAGCACGTGCAGCTCAACATGATCCAGTGCGCTCGCCCAGCGGCGCGCAGCGGTCCATTGGACGTTGCGGTCATGCTCGCCGATTACTAATCGGACGGGGGCAGGTGTGCCGCGCAACAAGCCGGTCCAGTCGTCGGCATAAGCAATATCACCGTAGTTTCCGACATAACCTTGCTCACGATGAACCGGGAGGCCAGAAATGATCACTGGTAATATCTCAGGGCGGCTTACCCATTCATAATCTCTCGGTGAATCTCTCACAACTGCCCTAGCGAAGGCTTCTGGTCCCTTGGTTGTGACAAAGGCAAACCCCGCTTTGCATAAAAAGCGCAAGGCCTGAGGGAAGTGCAACCGGGTCTTGGGTATCAACAGATTGTACCCGTTCGTCCCCTCCAGATCTGCATCGCATATAGCAGGCAAGATCGGGTTGGCCGCAGTAACGCTGGTTATGCGTTCCGGCATTATCTGTGCAGCGGCAAGGCCGTGGACCAAGCCAGACCTCAAAGTCATCAGGGCTGTCTTATCAACCTTCAAATGGTCAAGCAGCAGCTTTATGTCTGGAGCAAAGACCTTTGGGTCGCTCGCTTCGCCTTGATAAATTGTAGTCCTGCCAAAACCGGGCCTCAGCGGCGCAATGATCTGCAACCCGGCGAGCGTCGCCGCTGCGACGGCTTCTTTGAACCATGTGTCGCCTAGAGCCTGATCATGGTAAAAAAGAATCGTTCCCTTCCGCTTGTTCGGATCTTCAACCCCGAAGATCGAATAGTCGATCTGGCGTCCGTTTCGCAATTTGAAGATTCGCCGCTGGCTCTCACGTGGGAAATGGGTTGTTTCATTCTCAGCTTGCAGGCGCGCGGCAATCAAATTGCCATCATCCTGATCATGCATCAGCGCCAAACCGATGACCATCCGGACACATTCAATTTGTGACGTGGTGTCTGTCTTGGAAAAAATAGCACGTAGTTGACTGCGAACGGTAGTGATCGAAGCCATTCGCGCCTCGGCTATCTCCTTCGTCCTATGGCCGCCTAGCATCAACCGGATGACCTCTATTTCCGCAAGCGTGAGATTGAACAGATCCTGCAAGATCGGGCCAAGGTAAGTTGGCCAATAAATGTCGTTCGTCATTATGATCGTGAGATAGCGATCCTCACATTCATCATGGCGACGCTCCAATGTCATCAACAAGGGCTTCTCAGTCCGCTGGTTCTGGAAACGTCGCACATTATTTGGACTGTTCCCGCGCCGCGAGCCAGCGATGATACTACTGATCAGTTTCTGCAAAGTAGCGCAATCGGCGCTGGAAAGGGGCATGTCTTGAAGCCGTGCCCTGGGCCCCAAATCATAAAGGCTCCTCGCTGCAGGATTGGCGCCAACGATGCTTCCTTCTCCATCGATGGCTAGCATCGCTTGCATTTTTCCGGCGAGAAATGCGTCGAGCTCACTTTTCGTCTCGTTGCGCCAAGGCGTAACCTTATCCAGCAGCAACGAGGCTTTGCCCCAATGGCTTCCAAGCGGCTGAACCGGAGCTTCATTCTCGCCTTGCTGAAGAGCATCCAACTTGGTCAAAAGTGACTGCATGAACGCGTCATATTGATCTGGTTCGGACACCAGATTGTAGAGGTCGGTAACATCGAACTCGTTCTCTGTGCCATCCGCTTTCATGCCAAGTCCCGCTTTCAACATTTGCCCACGTCCAAGCCATATGGCGAGTTGGCAGGAGACTGCCCAAATGCCCTCAACTTTAGAATGTCACCGCACTCAAATTTAAGCCCAAAATCGAGCTAACTCTGATCACATTCGGGGCCAAAGGCCAGTTCTTTTTAGTTTATCCTTCATATGGATGATGCGGCCTTGTGCGGCGGTGGTTAACTTGATCTTTACGTCTGGTGAGCCCGTTGCCGTAGGCATTTCAGGTTCGCCCAGACATTGATTTTTTGCGCTGCGTAGCAGCTCTGGGGGCTAAAATGACCAATTCACGCAAACTCTATTTCTCGCACATATCATTCTCAGCGATGGCTACGGCACTGTTGCTCACAGGGACGAGCACTGCAGCGAGTGCCCAGCAGGAATTGGCGCAGGGTACGCTGACTATCGTGGATGATTGCCCGGACGGACAAGCCACAGACGATTCCGGCGCCTGCTTCAACGTCGTAAAAACACATCAGATGTCAGTCGGAAGTCAAGAAGACGTCGACCGTGTCCTAGCGGAAAATGGATGGCGTTTGGCAACTCCCGATGAGCTGGCCAAAGCATATGAAAACCTCGGTCTTCATACCACTTCAATCTACCGATTGTCTGATGGGACAAACGCCGTTCCGGCCCAGTACCCTGTTGGGTCCATACTCAAAAGAGGGGTGAATTTCCGCAGTGCCGCAGTGCCTGATTTCCTTGTAAAGGGCATTTTTTATGTCGATGCGAGCGCGCCTGATGCCAGTTCATTAGCGGCGGCTGCCCCTGGAACCAGTGCAAGCCCTCCGCCCACAGATGTCATTTTGGCTAGCTCTGTTATTGTGACGCCAAATATCGGCAATTGTCCGGCCGGGCAACTTGACTACCTTCCAGAAGTGGCGGCCATTCAATGCGGCCCCGAGGTCAAGTTCCATGAGACGTTTCTGCGTTTTGGCAGTGCTCAGTCGGATGCCATGGTCGCTGCACGAGAGCGGGCATGGGTCCTGGCGACTCCGTCAGAACTGCAAGCCAATGTCAGTTCGGGCCGATTAGCTCCTAACAAGTCTGGGATCGCAGCCGGGGGCAACAGAGTGGAGGCCACGCAAGACGGTACTTTGAATTTAAACCCCAATTACGTCTCAAGGTCCGACGGGTTTTACTATGTCGAAGAGACTGCAGGTAACCGGGTTCAGACCATTCCTCACCGGATACAATATGGATCGCCATGGAAACCTACCGATGGCGCTCCGGCTCCGATACCCACTGGCGTCAATGGACTGATGGCTAGTGCATCAGGATGGCAATCAATAGAGCGCCCCATTGTCGGGAATTTCTGGAGCTCAAACATTGCTGATCAACACCCGGCAAAAGTTCTGTTCGGACTGGGTGATGCAATCATCTTGCGCCGGGCTGCACGAACTATGCTCCAACAAAAAAACAAGACTTCAAGCGACAGCGACGTCGAAGCTCTTTTGAACGCTGCCCAGTCGGATGCCGATCAACGTTATGCCCTCGCGTCTTATCTCATTGGCGAAGCATATGAAGCTTTGATCACAGATAATCCCGCGCCAGAGCAACTCAATTTTCGCCGCGTATTCGAAGCGTATATGAGCTATGAGCGCTACCGGGTGAATGGCATCACATATGACGCCTGGAGAGAGTTTAACGGGCGAAGTCAATTCAGTGCGAATGAAAGTTACGGATACAGCTCGCCTGCTGCCAATTTCCTGCCGGTGATTCCCGAAGTTTCGACGTTTCAAGCTCAGCAAACGAATCCAATGCAGATTGGGGTTGAAGGTTCAAAAGCGATGATCAACCTTCTTCATCCCGCAATCCTGGCTGGATCAGCAGACGGTGCAAGCCTAAACCTTGGTGAGAATGGTCTCGATCTTGCTGGTATTGGCGTTGCGGCTGGCTTGGGCGGCACTCTCGCGGTTGCAGCCGGTTCGTTAGCCGTTGTCGCAGCAACGGTCACAACTGTCGGCACCTCAGCTGTCCCAATTGCGACAACTGCGGTGACTGCAGCTATGACTGTAACGCAAACGATCCCGGGGGTAAGTTATGTCGTTCCGAACGCTGCGTTCCTTGTAAGCAAGAATGTGATTGCCGCAGGCGCAAGTTCGAGTTTGGGAAGTTCTGCCGCAATCGGAATCGGGATTTCTCTCGCCCTTGCTGCTCTTATTTCTAAGTCTTTTGCAGATTTGGCGATGTCAAATGCACTCGATGCCAAACTGCGGACAACGTTGGATGCTGGCCCGCAACCAGTAAATGTTTATCAATTGCTCAACACGAATGACGCAGCCCAAGCTCAATTGAACCGAAGCGCTGTGTTTGGCTATGTGATGAAAATGTTGATTGCAGATCCGGCGGAAAAAGGATTGCTGTCCATCGAGGTGCCTTCGTCATAAGCAGTGTGCATTGTGTTTGCCCTTCGGGGCATTCATGGGTGCTGCCAGCCTAATCGCAACTTGTCTCTGATCGGCCCAGTTCTAGCCGCTGCACGCTGTCTTGAATTGGGTCGTTAGCAGACTGTCACCTTTGAGACAGATTATCTCGATAAGCGGAAGCTAGAGCGGCTCGAGCCTGTTGATCAAATTCTTGATGGTTTGGGAATGAAAACGCCCACCAGCAGCTGACTTTACGCCAGTCCGGTTCAACTCTTGAGCTATAGATGTGTACGACATGCCAAGGCACAACATAGGCTTAATGATTGGAGCCAATTCACCCGCGAACCGATCCGCTGTGGCTTTGTGTCTAGCAGCCAACACCGCACCATTTTTCCCAAGAACAACTCCTTTGCGCTTGGCTTCGGCCAAAGCAGCCTTTGTTCTCTCTGAGATCAATCTTCGCTCTTCCTGAGCCAATGCCGCAAAGATGTGGAGTTGGAAGTCTGATGCAGTAGGCATTTCTGCGACCACTAGCCGGACACCTTCATCCATTATCCTCGATGTGAAACTGACCTTTCTTGAGAAGCGGTCGAGCTTGGCGATAAGCAGTTTGGCAGAATGCTTTTTGGCTGACGCTATGGCTTTCCAAAGTTCGGTTCGATGGTCCTTGGCCCCTGACTTTGCTTCAACAAATTCAGATATCAGTTCGTCATCAGCAGTGAGGAAGCTTTCAATCGTTGAACGCTGTGCAGCCAGTCCCAGCCCGGACCTCTGCTGCTTCAATGTCGAGACCCTTAGATAGGCAACATATTTAGTCATTTACCGTCTCCGTCCAAAGCAAACGTTGGTTTACCTTTGACGGGTCAGATCATTGGTGGGTTAGCTCAACCAAGTTTTGCGTTGATCGGTTAATCAAGAGCCGCAAGGATGGAATTGAGATTGTGAAACTACGGAGACGAACAAGACGATGAGATGTCGAAAGTGCCAGCATTCGGAGATCAACTGGCTTGAAGAATCCGAAGAGAGTATACACGCATATCGTGTCGAATGCAGAAGCTGTAAGATATTCATCAAGTGGGGGAGCCAAGATCAATTTGACAGTGTGAAGCATTTGGAAGGCGTAAGGCGCATCGAATTTAAAGAGCCGGGACCTCAGCCAACGATTAATCGTTTCTTCAGTTAGACGGTTTTTGGGCCGATTGCTGACTGTCTACTCTTGGTTGCCTGAAGCTCAGAAGCCGACAGTCAGTTCACGACCCATTTGCGGACATTCGGAATTCGCTTCACATTGATGCCTATGACAAAAAAAGTGTTTGTTTTCTCAGCCCTTCTATCGCTGGCGTGGTCTGGCTTCCTTGCGCTCTGGTTCAATATGAACATCTTCGAGGTCTATCTTCTCAGCCTTGATTTCGATACGTCCGACGCAGGACAATGGGTGTTCTTTATAATCCAGTTCGCGCCCTTTGCAGTGCTACTCATCATAGTAGCGCAACGCATTTGGCAATGGTTTAGCCTCCACTGAAACTGCGAACGCATGTCCGCTCCCACCCCCATTAGCGGACGCCAGCCCGATCTAAGCTGGCGTCCAAGAGCGGTCAGATTTCGGTCTTCTCAGCAAGCGTGAGAGCGTCTTCGATATCGACGCCGAGATATCGAACGGTGTTTTCGATTTTGGAATGCCCTAAA
>JBDWLM010000012.1:0-695918 GCA_039973155.1 Erythrobacter sp.
TTTCTTCGTAACCTAGCTCTCTAGTATCTCACCTTCGTGGTCGACCGCACGCCACAAATAGTGGGTCTCACCGTTGATCTTCACAAAGACCTCGTCAACGTGCCAGCGCCAATTCCTGAAGCCTCGCATCCGGCTGATCCGTTGACGCTTGATGTCAGCGGCAAACTTCGGCCCAAAGCGGTTCCACCAGAAGCGCACAGTCTCGTGGCAAATGTCTATCCCGCGTTCGAACAGAAGATCTTCAACGTTCCGCAAGCTCAGCGGAAAGCGAACATACATCATCACGACCAGACGGATAACTTCGGGCGATGAGTTGAAATGTTTGAATGGGCTAGCCGGTTTGGCTCTTGATTTACGGCTCATCCATCCTTGCTATCAGTCAGCAACTTTCGCTGCCACGTTAGTCTGACAGAGCCATTTTGATCTCTGATTTCGTTTGATTGTTCCCTTTCATTTTTCTCGTTCCTTCTTGGGGTCAGGGTTGCTCATGCAACCTTGCCCATCGGCGAGATCGGGGTGTGCAAACGGAAAGCAAAATCGGCGGCGGGCGCACAGAGCGCAGCGAAGGAGCCTCGGGAGACCGTCTATTTTGCTTGAAGTGCGCTGAGGGGCTGGCCCCTACGACTTACCTGCGCAAGGGATTGAAGCCGAATGGCGGTTCATCGGTGGCATTCCGCACGCGCAACCATGCTTGGGGGCCATTTTCATTAGCGGAATCACGCGAGAACGTGGCTGAGGTCTGCGCTCAACACCGTTTTGAAGTTGAGCGAGGGCTGCACTAAGCGCTTGGCGGTAATCCGAACGCGGCACTTTCAGTCGCGAGGTCGCCAGCATTCTCACGCATTTCATCGGTTCGTTGAGTGGCAGTCGCAGTGTTAGCTCCGCTCGCTTGCAAGCCATGCTCGCCGATCTGGAGATTGGCCCAATCATTACTCTTCGCCAAGAATTCCTGCATTTGTTCGGGTGGGGTGTTGGCCAGCTCGTTCTGCCTATGACGCGCCTGCGCCCATTCGGCGTAACGCTGAATATCAGGACCATCGTTATTGGCGTATTCCGGCCTGATGTTGCCTGTGGCCGGATCAATCATCGTCGCGATCAGCACGACCTCTAACCGCTCGCGATAGGCTTGCATGGCCTCGCCTTCGCGGCGTTGCGGGATGGTGTCAGGGTCCATGACCTTATTCGTGATCTGTTCGCGCCATGCATCGCCCATTTCAGCTTCGAAAGCGGATTCCAGAGCCGCAATTTGCTGTGCGAGTTGTTCGGATAGCTGGCGGGCCTGCTCTGCCAGCGTAAGGTGAAGCTGCTGTCGCTCACTCCGCTGTTTAGTGCTCGGTCCTGCGTTAAGAGCTTCACGCTTGGTCTGTTGGGACGAGGACAGCACAATGGAGGCATCTTTGTCATCGGCAAGGTTCGCAGCGATGGCCTGTGAGCGCAGCTCGTGCGCGTTTCCGGACTCTGTAAATTCTGTTCCAGTGCTGGCACTGGAAGGCGCGCGAAGATCGCCTTCGAGCAGGAGATTTTTCTGGTCGCTCGCGCCCAAAAAATCGCGTGTCAAATTGATCGTATTCTCTGCTGATTGCCCTGTGTCCGCCATTCTCCCTCAATGCAGCGCAAATGTGCGCTTGCACCGTAATTATCTCAAACCACGCTTAAAATATGGTTAATGAGAGTTAAAGGCGGGGTACAGACGACTTAAGCAAACGAATGTTGGCGAACGATCTTCAAGAAATCGAACCACACATCTCTTCGACCCAATCCACCACGGCCAGACAAGCCAAGATCGCGCATCAATTGGCCGGTAGCACGCCTCGTATCATGGCCATAGATGCCATCAACTCCATCACCATACTTGCCGGTTGAGCCGAGGTTGTGACCATAATTGTAAATGAGGCAGGATTGTAGAAAATTGGTCTGTGCCGTGCTGGTTGTTCGGAACGCATATGAGAAATTGAAATCAACATGAAAGTGATTGTGGTGGTTGTCATATTGGTAGCTCAGCACTTGCGAAAAATAGAGATACAGATGAGCATTGATTCCGTTGTAGAAAACCTGCTTGGAAGGAAATTCGTCCATCATGAATCGCTCATTTCCCCAGTAGAAGCCATCGAGGTCGAATGCATATCCAGTTCCATGCTGGCCGCCGTTGTCGCCAATTGTTCCTGCTGAGAGGATAATCGACGGCGTTCCCTTTCCCCACAAAGGCCAAAGATCAGCAAGGCACTGATTCAAGGTGCTTTTGAGTCTACTCCGGCAATAGAATGTACGCGGTTGCCCACGGCTACCGTAATTGTTCGGTTCTGCGAGCCGGTCATAGTGAACTGGAACGCAAGCAAGTTGATCGAAATTTGCTTCTCTAGCTCTATCAATTGGCATTGATGCCCCCTTTTACTGCATGGCTACAATACAGTTAACGAGCTATTTGCACTGTGACCATGATCACGGTTGTGAGAGAAGCGGTGACATAGTCATTGCCACCAAACATCCGAGCCCATGCGGGCCTTTCCTTCTCGTTTTGGTGCTGTCAGTCTAATCGCAACTAGTCTCTGATCGGCGTAGGTGCCCCTTCCCCGCTCGGTTCTCAAGCCATGAGATTTTGCCACTCAGCCAAGGCGGTTGAGCGAGCGGACTTGTAAGTTTGGCGGTCGGTTAGATGGCGCTCGGCGTTGAAATGGTTGTGAACGTTGGCGTGAATGGAGGCGAACTTCTGCAGTGATTTCATCCTGCGAAACCGCTGCATAACACGCTCTTTTCGTCGGAAGGGAAGGTGACTGTTCTCCACTCGATTGTTCTTCCACCTGCCCATCTCTCGGCGGTTCTCATTGCCAAGCTCGCGCATCGCTGCAGGGTAGGACTTGAGGCCATCGGTGACGATGGTTTCAGCTTTGCCGTGTCGCTTCAGCGCCTTCTTGAAGAACCGTAAAGCCGCGGATTTGTCCCGTTTCTTCGTAACGTAGCTCTCTAGTATCTCACCTTCATGATCGACGGCGCGCCACAAATAATGCGTCTGGCCGTTGATCTTTACAAACACATCGTCGACGTGCCAGCGTCAGTGACGAAAGCCTTTCATTCTTGATGCGCGCTGCCTGCGGATGTCGGATGCGAACATCGGTCCGAAACGGTTCCACCAAAAACGGACGGTCTCATGGCTGATGTCGACGCCGTACTTGAACAGCAAATCTTCAACATTGCGAAGGTTCAACGGATAACGAACATACAGCATCACCGCCATGCGGATCACTTCGGGAGATGAGTTGAAACGCAGAAACGGGCTAGGAGGCTTGGCTCGGGATTTACGGCTCATCCCGGTCAATTACCAGCAGACCCCCTAACCTGCCACTTTAGTCTGACAACACCCAATCGGCCCGTCAGCATCATGAAACCCACGACAGCAACCGCGATGACTGCCACGGTTGTCGGCACATTGCCTAGCAATGTACCCTGCAGCCAACCGAGCGCTGCTACAATTGGGCCCGATCCCACAGGGTCGACCGCAGCATATATCGACGAGCTGACTATGTTCAATGCACGAATGCCATGATCTATATGTTCACAATTTCTCGGAGCTTCAAACTCTCAGTTGAGTGTTAGCTTACTTACCAGCATGTATTCAGCGTCTTATATCAGGCATGACTGCGTTACTATAGGCCTTAACGCGAGCGATACATCTATTCTAGAACTCCCTTTTCAGCATGACTGATTTAGATTTCTAACTGCAAAACATGATCGATTATTTCGACAAATTTTTCTGAGTTCTCGCAGCGACCGTCAAATACGAACACTTCTTGCGATTGGCTTGCAAAAAACGCGTTTAACGGAACTCCTACGGAGTAGCGGATAAACGGTATGTTATTTGGAGCTATATAAACGTCGGGAAAGTTACGCGACATCGCCGACTCACGCACTACCACACATCTGCTGTCGCGCATGAAATTTTTGGGTGTCTCATAATTAAATTCCACGTCTCTTTGCTCCGATAAATAGGTTTCTGTATCCTTTAACGGCGCGACGCCTTTGTCCGTCATGTTTATGGGGCCAAGCGCTACTGAAAGCGCTTCATTTGCGCGCGCCCTTCCTTCGGTTGAGCAAAGTTCTGGTGAAACGGCGGAGATGTATGTCTTCCCATCATTCCGAACACCTGTGCCAGAGATGAAAAATCCAAATTTTTCACGCTCAATCCAAATTTTCTCCAGCACCTCGATTAAGGCCGCATCGTGGAACAAAATGTCTAGACGACAGAAAACACCTGATCCCTCAGACAAAAAAATCAACTCTGTGTCAGATTGGTAACCGGTCTCAAGAGTTAATTTATCTGAGTTAGCGGTACATGCAGAGTTAAAGAGAAGTGCGAAGCTAGCAAATATAGCAATAGAGAATTTTCTCATGGTCGAACCCATAATGTGTAGTTACCTAATTGGGTTGTTGCAGCATTTCCAACTCTTATAGAATTGGAACGGCCTGCACCAGTGATCGTATACTTGGTTACGCTTTCTGAAAACGTGCTTTGATTCCCCCAAAAGCCCTCGCTCGAACTCGCATAGCGTGCTTGACCGTTCAATTGAACGGTATCATGAATCGTAACAGCTATAAGGCCAGATGTATTAAGCGATAGAGCGGCTTGCGCTGCTGGGGGGAGTCTGTCTGTAAGAGATTTCAAGAAACCCGGCGGAGCCTTCGGAGAAATTTGCCCTGTTGGACTTGCAATGATTTTGATATCTGTCGCTGAGCCAATGAAGAAATTACGAGGGCCGTTCGTGCCACCCGCAACTCCGCGCCCCACCAAAAAGTATCCCTCAGAATCTGTCTGTGCCGTACTAGCACTAGCAAATACGCCCAAGCCCTCTGCGAGATTGGCAAGTGCGGCTGGACCACCTTTCAAACCGCCACCTTCAATAAAGTCAAAAGCAGCAGAGATCTGGCCACTGCCTCCAGAAAAACCGCTTTCTTGTAGCGCCAGCTTAACTGCAGACCGGGCGCGACAGTCCTTTATGCGGCTGCCTGATATAGGTGCGCAGCCCTCGCCGACCAACCCCGTCGGATCATTAAAATTCACCGGATCGCCACCTACGTAGTTGTAGAGGTTCGTCCCATCGCCATATCCGATGGGATCGGTTTGGAGGAACCTGCTAAGGGTGGGCGAGTACATGCGGGCTTTGTAATAGTAGAAGCCCGCCTCGGGCAACCAAGTCTGGCCGGTATACTGGAACCTGCCTATATTGTTGGCGTCCGGAATGCCAAAGGCGTCGTAGGAGTTGATCCCGATTAAACCGCCAGAGTTGTTCGCCACTGCGACGATGGAGCCGCGTTCATCAGCGTAGAGATAGCGGCGATCCGATGTGCCGCTGCCTTCGTACCACACGAGCGGATTATCGGTCCCAAACCCATGCACATAGCGCCGCTGAAGCTGATTGGCGGAGTTGTACTCACCAATCATGTCCACACCGTCATAAGCAAAACGGGTGAGTGCTCCGCCGCCCGGCGTTCCATTGGTTTCATAAAGCCGACCAAAAGGATCATAGGAAAGGTTCACCTCTCCCGTGACGCTGGTGAGGAAGTTCTCACTCGAATAGGCAAAAACATCGCTGCCCGAATTCGTCAGGTTCCCGCGACCATCATAGGACAGCGCCACGCTGCCAGCCTGTGTGTATTGGTTAAGACCGTTGATATTGTAGCCCCGGACAATGTTACTCACCGGGTGACCGTCAAAGGCATAGCTGTCATTGCTGCGCGTGTTGCTCGCAATCTGGCTCGCCGGATTGTAGGTGAAGCTGCGGGTGATATCCGAAGCCGTACCCGCCAGATTGGTGGTCAGCGAGGCAAGTCGGTCAACATCATCAAAGGCAAAGCTTTGGCTGGTGCCATTGCCAAATGTGATGCTGGTAGCCTGACCCACCGCGTTGTAATTGTATTGGGCCAGCACCAATGATCCATTCTCGCGAATGCGGCGGGGTGAACCATCGGCGTGGTATTCATAGGTAATGAAGAAGCCATCTGGCCAGGTCATCCGCGTGCGGCGACCGGCGCTGTCATATTGGTAACTGAGCGTGCCATGCGGGCCCGATTGAGTGGTGTTGCGACCCAATGCGTCAAAGCCAAAGCTCAATGTCTGGCCGCCTTGCACCGCACTCGTCATGCGGCCCACCATATTGTAGGCATAGGTGGCATCGGGCTCGGCGCCGGGCAGATTCTTGGCGATCAGGCGGTTGAGATCGTCATAGGTGTAGGCGATGGTTTGCCCGTCGCGCAGGCGGCGCTGGGTGACATTGCCCGCCGCATCATAGGTCAATTGCTCGTAGTCCGAGGTGCTGCTGGTGTTGTCGCTGGTTTGGCTGGGATAGCGGGTTTGTGACAAGCGATCATGCCCGTCATAGGTGTAGGTGGTGCGGTTGCTCTCGCCATCGGTGAGCGTATCGAGCTGGCCGTTGGCGGTGAAAGTGGCCGTTGCGTTGATCGCTTCGGCGGAGGTGCCAACACCCACATCGGTACGGATGACGCGGTCGTCGCCATCGTAATTGGCCCGGGTGATGCGGTCGGGGCCGCTCGATCCTTCGGTACCGAGTGTGCAAGCATCGGCGGGCAGATTGTTGTAGACCGCCGGGTTCATGCGCAAGGCGGTACAGGTGACGCGGTTTTGCGAATCGTAGCTGTATTGCACAACGCGATAAATCGTGCTGCCTGATGTGAGGCGCTCTTCAATGAGGTTGCCTTCGTCATCATAGGTGTTGGTGACACTTTGGCGCACGTTCATGGAATTGAGTGCGGATTCGGTGGCGCCATTGGCGGTGCCAAACTCCGCCAAAACTATGCGGTTGCCGCTGTCGAACGTGTAGCGAACCGCCTGACGTCGCTGAGTGCCGCTGCCATCGGGGTCTGGCCCAATGATTCCGCGTCGCCGGTCTGATGCGTCGTAGAAGTAGTGAACCATATCTCCATTTCCAGGAAGCGGTCCATCTTCACTGATCAGATTGTCATTGTCGTCATAGGCAAAGGCGGTGGTCGAACTGATCGAACCATTGCCGGAGGAGACCGTAACGCTGCTGGGAAGGAGGTTGGGCGTGGCATAGGCGATTGCTACGCGCTGTTCATTGGCGCTGCCGGAGCACGCCCCTGACGTCTGGCAAGTGCGATAAAGTGTAGGCAGCCATTGCGATTCGGATTGGTTGACGAGATTGCCACTGCTATTGAGCTCTTGTGCAAACAATTGCGTGTAGAAGATATCGGTTCTGGGGCGCGCTTGGCCGGATACCGCAGCCGGTCGCCTGATCCGGGTGACCCCGCCATGCGTGGGGCCATAGGTAAAGTCGGTGCGATTGCCGTTGGCGTCGATGACATAATTGGGTTGATTGCAGGTGAGCGGGTTGGAGCAAGTGGCATCAAAACCTGCTTGGGTAACAATGTCGCTAGCACCCGAACCGCTTTTGGGGACCAAAGTCGTGGTGGTGACATTGCCGCGCGCATCGCGGGTGAAGTCGACATAATTGCCTTCGGGAAAGGTGGTGCGGGTGAGTCGATCATTGGCGTCATAAGTGTTGGTGACCGTGTCACCAGAGGCGTTGGTGATGCTGACCGGACGGCCCGTACTAGGATTTGAGACGACCTCACCATCGACTCCATCGTCATCGGTCATAGTGACGACCGTATTGCCACCACTTGACCCCCAAGTGTAATCCGTGTTCTCGCCGTCATCGCTGACGGAATCCACCCGTCCCTGACTGTCGCGGTCCACGATCAAAGTGTCGCTTACATCGCCGGGACGTTGGACGGAGAAGGTGTTGCCGCTTTGGGTGATACGCCATGTACCCGCTTGGCTGTTAACGATCTCAAGCACACCAGAAGATGGTCGGTTGTACGTTACTCGCGGCCAATTACTGCCTGTTGGGATGCAGCCCGTGATCGCACAGGACTCTTCGGAAGTATCGACAAAGGTGACTGATTTGCGATTGTACCAAGCCGAAGATGGAAAACCGCCATTGTAGCTAGATTGGTCCGACTCGAACTCAAACACCATGGCGTAGCTGGAACTACTGACCACCGAAGTCATTCGGAAAGGGGCGTAGCATTCATAAGGTCCGCTACCACCACCGAACCCGCCACCTCCGCCGACGCCAGGAATATAGGGTTGACCATTTTGCCAACAACTCGTCGGGACTTCCCAATTGATAGTGTAGACCACTCCATTGGGACGGGTCACTTGCGTAGGCAGGCCACAATTCGACCCTGACGAACAACCTGGACCTCCAAACTGCATGTTCGGGTCGGTAAGACCAGTTATGAGCGATTCTGGTGTCCGATAAACGATCTCCGTCCCGTCGGATGCAGTGTAGGTCCAGCCTTGTGCTGAATTTACAAGAGTCCCGCCATTGGCTTTGTTGGATACCCAAGAGCCGCCCTGCTGGGTGAATGTCTCTGCTATCTTCCCAAGATTAACGGTGGCTGTTCCACCGCCAATGGTCAGAGCGCCCGACCAATTGTCCTGGAGGCCCGAGCCCCCATAATGGCGGACCAGAGAAATCCCGCCATTGCTGGGGCCAATACTGCCTTCAACCACATCAAAATAGTGGCGGCCCGTTACCAAATCGACGCCGTGCTCGTCGGTGTTGAGATATTCATCGGGGGTTTCTGCTGATTGCTGCGCCAGCGCTGGTGCAGCCAATCCCACACTCAGAATTGTTGAACCCAAGAATGCGGCCCGAACTGCGCCTGACAATCCGATTGATTTACATGCGACACCCATCAAATTTCCCCTGAACTTTGATTGCCTTCGAAGGATTGGAAATCGACTTCAAAGGAATAAAAAATACTTGGACTTGGGCGGGCCCCCTTTCAGGCCCCACGCATTCCTGAGATCGGCCAACCGCCACCTTTGATGACCAGATCGTCGGCCAAGATCACCCGAGCTCATCGGCTAGTTCACACAGGCGATCTGGCGTGACGCCATAGGCTTGGGAGAACTGTTGCTTGGCTTGTGGTGGTGAATTGCTAGCCAATGCGCAGACTTGCGCTTGATAGTTGGAAATCGAGGCCTCTTTGCCATTGCATCGTTCCGCGACAAATCCCGCAGCTTCCAACTCGTTCTGCCGTGATTGCAATACGATAACGGTTAGTTTTGGAACATCTGCAGGAGCCAACCCCATGCAAACAAGATCTCCGCCCGATTGCGCCGCAGGAGAAGCGAGTGGGAATGTCAGTCCAGCAATCGCGAGGCTGGCTCCACTCAAGATGAAAGCAATCTTCTTCATGGCGCCACTCCCGTTCCATAAGCTGCTGCGGTTACTTCAAGCTGCTTAGGTCCTGGCAGTGAGTACCCCAGATCGAGGGGCGGAGAGAGCACACTGCTGTAAACAACCACTTGGTTGGAAACGAGCGAACAGCTGCTGAAGATGAACCCAAAGAACGTATTCGTCGCACAAGTGTACGTCCCAGCATGCTGAGGCAACACGTTGAGATTGTTGTCCGTAATCAAAATCGAAGACGGCGGCGGCGGCGGCGGCGGCGGCGGTGGTGGTGGAGGCGGTGGAGGCGGTGGTGGAGGCGGTGGCGGAGGCGCAGCTGGCGTGCACTCCACATTGCCATCCGAAGTGTTGGCCACATACTCGGTGCGATTGCCTACATCGTCATAACAAATCGACACGGTTTCAGCGTCATTCTGGCCACCATCGGTTACAACCGCAATCAAACGCCCTACAGAGTCGTACTCATAGGTCTCAGTGCTAGATTGAGCTTGCGCTGAACAGGCAGCAAAAAGGGATGCGAGCGAAGCGCCCGCAAGCAAGTATTGGCAACGCATGGACTATGACCCTCCTGTGCGACACAGTAAAGCTGTCAAATGAAATCCTACAAGTCAACAGTTTGTACTATAATTATTGTACACCGGCTGAAACACTAGGAATTCCGCCGTTTTTATAAATCCGCGAATTTACACAGCACCTTCACCATCGCAATAAGTTGCGACAACAAATTTTTTGGTGGACTGCGACTCGGAGGCTGATCGAAGCTGCAAACGCGTGTACCGAACGAATGCCTTCAATCTCTGAATCATTCACGAGGATTAGCCTAAAAATTGTATCTCAAGGATGCCAATTCGGCTTGCCTTCCAATTTTCGCGGCACTTTGTCGACACCTGATATCCCGACCAATGGGCAAAACGCTCCAAATCGAACGTCCGCAATTGGGCCGATTGCGGACTGTCTGGTTCTTGCTGGCGAAGATCGGAAAGCGGTCCTTCCGTTAGCGACCCAAAGTTTGCCAACGCCTGCCCCCTTGGCAAGTTCTTCGACGTTTACTGGTCGGAAAACCGCCAAAGGTTCTTTCCCATGCGAGAGGACGTCATGACTGAAAAGCGCGAGCGATTTGGCGTCAGTGAGCAGGGAGCTTTCGGGCAAAATGAGACGCAGCGCTTTCAATCGGTTTTGGTCAGCAAGACTGGTCATCATTAAAGCTCTGGTTGAGAATTGGTGAAAGTTGAAGTTCCGCCCAATTAGGGCTTGCGATCGGTGTTTTCGCGGTCGGCAAGAACCTCTTTGACCTCTGCATAAGCTGTCTTCCAAGTGTCCTCACTCTTGAAAAGGATCAGGTGTGAGTCTGACGAAACCTCGTCATCAGTCAAGTCACTCTTCTCTTGATCGTCTTCGCACCACCGCAGCCGCTTGAGACGCGCCAATAAAGCGCCAGTGGGCATTTGATCCAATTCTTCACGGGGTATGTACGGCAACGCACGAGCCAGGCCATATCTCTTTTTCATGTTGATATTCTACGCTGTGTTACGAACGTCCGCAAATGGGTCGATAACGGACTGGCGGCTTTTCGATATCTCTGATCTGAAGCAGCCAGTCCGTTATCGACCCAATAGCAGACCAAGCCGTCTAAATTTTCTGTGCTATCTTCTCGGTCGTCTTTCGAAATCTCTTGATGCTGTTTTCTGGCCAGTAGTCACCAAGGTCGTAAATCTCCTGCACCCTTTGAACCTTGAGTGGGATCTCCACCCAAGGCAGCTTGGTCGCTGTGTAGATATGAATGTCAGGTGCGACCTTTGACGCATCGAGCAGCGTACCGGCGCGGACAAAAGCTATGCGCTCTTTGGCGGTCTTGTAGTGGCTCCACAAAATGGTTCCGCACTGCCAGCAGAATGCCAGATCCTGCCCTTGACCGCTATTTGATGGGCGCTTGAGCCAATCAACCTCTCCCTTCACGAGCCTTACCTGCTCCGTCTCAATCAAAACGTTGATTGCAAAAGCGGAGCCGGTCTCGCGTTGGCACCAGGTGCAATGGCAACAATGCACAAACAACGGCGTATCGAGCAGTTCATATTGCACAGCGCCACAGGAGCATTGGCCCGCCAAGTCAGCAATTGCATGATCGCTCATTTGCCGTCTCCCAATTTTGGGCCCGGCACCACCATCGGCGTAGTTTTGCGGTATTCTTCATACTCCTCGCCAAGCTCTTCGATCAGGGTGCTCTCTTCATGCATTATGCCGACGATGACGTAGATGGTCATAGCAATGTTGAAGACCAGCCGCCCGACCGTAAGCGTCGGAGCACACCAAAGCGCGATCAAGACTCCGGTCATCATCGGATGCCTCACGAACTTATAGAAAAATGGCGTAACAAAGCTCTGGTCTTTGGTCGCGACTTGCTTGTGCTGTTCCCAAGCTTGCTGAAGCCCAAAGAGATGGAAGTGGTTGATTAGAAATGTTGAGATGAATGTTATCGTCCAGCCTGCGAGATATCCCGCAATCAACGCTGTAGCGACCCAAGTCCCACTCACATCCCAGATCACGTCTGGCATAGGGGACCACAAGGCCAGAAGAGCAAAGGTCAGTCCGCCAACCACCAGCATGTAAGTGCTGCGTTCAACTGCGGGTGGAACGATCCGCGTCCAAACACGCTTGAATGCGGGATCCGCCATGATCGAGTGTTGGAGGCTCCAAATCGTTACCAAAGCGACATTGCCAATTAGTGCCATGCCGCCGGTGAGACCGAGAGAAACGGGCGATCCGGTGTTGATGGTCCATGGCAAAAACAGACCGCCAACGAATAAGATCATTGCGACGAGTGAAGCGACGCCGATGAGGTAACAAAGGATGCTGTATGGAATTGCGAAGAGTTTCATGTTGGTTCTCCAAGTTTGAGGGTGTTGGCCAAGGCGCGAGGATTCATTCGACCCACCATTGGTATGGGCAGCTGCGCTGGTAACCGAGCGCGGAGTAGAGGCTTGGGACAGAGCTCTGATCGTCGAGTTTATGCCCGGCGGCTTGCTCGTCATTGTCATTGGCCGGTTGGGTTGAGCTCTGGGCCACAAGGCTGTGGGCGCCAGTGCCTTGCACAGATGCTTCGTCAGAAAGGCTGACACTCGCGCAATCGTTCTTGTGATCGTCACAAGGTGGTTGAAGATGCGAACTCATGATCCGTGCTTTCGTTGAGTGAAGTGTTTGATAAAGTTTGGAGCCACCGACCGGGCCGACCGGTGGCTCCACGCTTCGCGCCATCAGGAGGTCTAATTGGCGAAGCGGAACTGGACTTTGCCGGCGGTTTCCCCATTGGAGTGACCGACACTCGCGCCAAAGCTCCAACGGTCATTCCCACGCACAGTAACCGTGCCGCCAAAGCCAACCTCGCCGTTCACGACTGCGAAACCGCCGCTGATCGCATAGCTTTCGCTGCTGTCGAGGTAGGCATCAGGGATCGAAGCAACCGCGGCGAGCCCGCCTTCCAGATCGTTGATCCGGCGGCTATTAGCATCCACTGCCAAACCGAAATTCTCCAACCTTAAATCAAAGCTGGCGAGTTGCTGAGCCTGAGCGGTGATCGCCTGATCGTTCATGGCTATGCCGAGCGCATTGTCGGCGACGCCGCTGGTGTTGGCGCTGATTTGCGCCATCATCGCCCCGCCATCGCTGGCAAGGTTTCCATTGGCATCGGTGGTCACAACTCCGACAACATCGCCTTGTGCAGCCAATGATGCAGCAGAGGTGATGCCAGCCGCGGTGTAGGTGCTACGGGCTTGGCCCAACACCAATTGGTCGTCACGTGTGGTCGATGCACCTGCTCCGATAGCAGTAGCATTGTCGTGAGTGGCTGACGCACCTTCGCCCAAAGCAGCGGATCGCGCGCCAGTTGCAACGCTAACGTCACCGATGGCTGTGCCGCCATTGCTTGCAAGTGAGCCTGCCCCAACTGCTACCGAACCCGTCGCCTGAGCGCTGAAGCCTATGGCCGTCGCATTCTCACCGGTGGCTGAAGCATTGTCGCCCACAGCGGTTGAGTTGTTCGCAGAGGCAACGGCATTGGTGCCAACAGCGGTGCTGTTTGCGCCTGTACCGTTCAGCTCGGTGGCGGTCAAAACAACGTTTTCGACATTTGTAACGCGCGCATCCAAATCATTCACGTCACCTGCCAAAGCGGTGATATCAGCGGAATTGTCGTCCACTTCGCCCTGAAGCGCGGCAAATTGAGCGGATGAGACTCCGCCGCCGCCTGCACCGCCGCCACCTGCTTCAAGCGCAGTAAGGCGCATTTCAAGCGCGCCGCCATCGGATGCCAAATTGCCGTCAGCATCAGTGGTGATGATACCGGTTATCGCACCTTGTGCAGCAGAGGACGCCGCGGAGCCGATGCCTGCAACCGTGAGTGTATGATCGGCAGAACCAATTGCGATCTGACTGACACGCGTTGCGCGCGCACCCAAGCCAAAGGCTGCTGATGCTTCGAAAGAGGCGGTGGAATTGGCCCCAAGCGCAACAGCATTGAAGCCTGCTGCACTGGCGTTTGGCCCGATCGCTACTGCGCTTTCTGCGCTGGCAATCGCTTCGTCGCCAAAGGCAATGCTAAAATTGCCACTGGCATTGGCTTGTTGGCCAATTGCAAGCGCAGATGCACCGGTGGATTGTGCGGCAGTCCCGAGCGCGAGGCTGTTCGCTGCGGTCGCATTGGCGTTCACACCAATAGCCGTTGCAAGCGTCCCATCTGCGGACGAAGCCTCGCCAATAGCAATTGCTGCTTGGTTGCCTGCATTGGCCGAATTGCCAAACGCCAAGGCTCCACTGCCGTCTGCAACGCTTTGACGTCCGATCGCTACAGATGCGACATCTACCGCAGAGGAGCGGTCACCCAGCGCAACAGAAGAATCGCCTTCCGCGCCCGCTCCATTGCCGATAGCAGTGCTTCTAGAGGCGTTTGCTTCGGCAAAACTGCCCAAAGCTGCGCTGTCATTACCGATTGCATTGGCAGCGGTTCCCAATGCCACGGAGTTGGCACCATCTGCCTTTGCAAAGTTGCCAAATGCATGGCTGTCATTGGCCGTTGCGCTGGCGGAAACACCCAAAGCGACACTGCGAAAACCGTCCGATTGGGCTGCATTGCCCAATGCGATACTGGAGAACCCTTCGGCATTGCTGGATGAACCAAGGGCCGTCGCGAAATTACCGGTTGCAGTTGATAGATGGCCAAAGGCGTTGGAGTTTGTGCCTGTGGCCTCGCTGAATGCGCCGATGGCTGTCGCGAAGTTTGCCCTTGCAGAGGCCAGATGCCCAAAGGCGCTTGCACTCGCCTCGGTCGACTGGGCGTTCGCACCGAAAGTCGATGCCCCGAAACCCAAGGCCTCAGTATCAGCTCCAACGGCAGTTGCGCGATCTGCGGTGGCATAGGCGGCTCGATTCCCGCCGTCATCGCCGTCACCGCCAATTGCAATTGACGCTGCACCGCTGGCTTCAGCAAACTCCCCTACCGCTATCGCGCTGTTGCCGGATGCGATGGAAAGCCGACCAACGGCAAGGGCGCCTTCATCGCTTGCTCTTGCTGCTGCGCCGATTGCAGTCGAGAAAATTACCGTCGCTTCAGCGTCATAACCTAGTGCAGTGGAATCTGTGCCCCTTGCCAAAGAACTGGAGCCAATTGCAGTTGCCCTTTGGCCGCGGCCGATAATGGTGTCGCCCGCAAATGCCTCATGGCCAATCGCTACGGTATCATCATCGAAAGCGCTAGCATCATCGCCGACCGCAACTGCACGGTCGGCGCCACCACCGCTGTTGGCGCCATCACCGCAAATGATGCTGTCTTCTGAAAATTGGCCTCCACCATCACACTGATCATCAGCTTGCGCTGGTGTAGCTAGCAAAGCGCAACCTATCATTATAGCCGAGGCGCTGGTTGCCAGTTTGAGTTTCGTATCATTCAATTGAGTGTTCATGGTAACCTCCTTTTTGTTGAGGCCCCAGGCTATGAACATCGCCGATCTGTAGAGCTTGAATGAGGCGTGGAGACATTCCGGAGAATTCTGCAGAAAGTCTGTAAATTTGCGAGTTTCCGGGCTATGCACCCTCCATGAAATGGGGGTTTGAGGATTTCACGCTCGATTCTGAGGCGTTTGAACTCCGCAAGGGTGATGAGCCTTTGCAGGCAGAACCTCAGGTCCTTTCGCTGCTCATCCTACTGGTCGAGAACCAAGGAAAGCTGCTCAAGAAAGACGATATCATTGATGCGATCTGGGATGGGCGGGCAATTTCCGATGCTGCGCTGTCCAGCCGGGTAAAATCCGTTCGCCAGTTACTTGGCGACAGCGGGCGCGAACAGCGTTTGATCAAGACCATTTACGGCAATGGCCTGCGCTTTGTTGGTCATGCAGAAATAGCAGTCAGCAGTGCGCCTGAAGAATCGGTAAACGAAGGGTCTTCACGGATCCAAGAAGCTCGACTTGATCCCTCGACTTCGTTGCCCGATCTTAGTGGTAAGCCGTCAATCGGAGTGTTGCCGTTCAAGGCCATTGCTTCCGACCCGGAAAGCGGTTTCATTGCTTCTGGTCTGACAGAAGATATTACCGCAAACCTTGCGCGTTTTCGGGGGCTGATAGTGATCTCTCGAACCACAACCAGCGCTGTTAGCGACCGCCAATCAATTGTTTCCGATTTGCATGAACAGTTCGGTGTCGATCTCGTTCTTCAAGGTAGCCTTCAGAGAAACGGAAACAGATTGCGTGTCAGAGCGCAATTGATCGATGCTCGAACGGAAGCTCACTTGATAAGTGAGCAATTCGACAGACCCTATGTCCCTGAAAGTCAGTTCGACATCCAAGACGAGATTGCGTCGCTTGTCGCTGCGCGGATTGGCGATCTTTATGGTCCCACCGGGGATATTGTGAAGCGATTGCAGCCTGACAAACGTCCAAAAAGTTGGGCCACGGTCGTCTGGCTGGCGCGTTTCCACGATTATTACACATTGCGCGACCCGGCGCTCCATGCGGAAATCACCAAGGGCCTTGAAAATGCACTTGAAAGCGATCCAAATTCGTCAAGTGGATGGGCCGCGTTGTCGCGGTTGAGGATTGAAGAATATCGGCTTCCCTTTCACTTTCCGCCAAAGTTGAGCCTGCGTGATGAAGCGTTGGAATATGCTAGAAAGTCCGTACAGCTCGACGGCAACAACGACATGGCTTTGACCTCCCTCGCACTTTCACATTTCCTCGCGTATGAAGTTGATGAGTTCGAGGCTACAGCGAAGCGTGCGCTTGAGGTCAATCCCAATAACGCCATAACCTTGGCCGAAATCGCTATGTGCTACTGCCTGATGAGCGATTTCGAACGGGCCATTCCGCTTGCACGCAGGGCCATTGAATTAAGCCCAGTGCATCCAGGCTGGTTTTGTATGCCGATTGCGTGCGGCATGTTCATGCAAGGCGATGCTCGTGCCGCATTGCACGAACAACTCAAGACCCCGGTCGTCGGCTATTTTTGGTATCATGCGCATCTTGCGGCATATTACGCTGAGCTGGGCCAAATGGAAAAAGCCCGCGCGGAAGTCGAAGCAACGCGAGAAATACACCCGCATTTCGAAGAACGCATCCATACAGAAGGATTCGTCCTCAGTGTTGGGAAACCGTTTTTTGATCGCATGGCAAAGGGATGGCGAAAAGCGGGCTTCAAAATTCCATCAGAAGCCTACGAAAGTGGTTACGCTGGAATTGCCAACTAGACCGACGATGCAATGTTTATGTCGATGCGGTTGCGACTGCGGTCGGCGCTGATATTGTTGTAGTCGAGTTGCTGTGCGTATTGCTCATCTCTTGTTTGCCAAATTGTCATCTGCAGGCAATAGAGATTGTTGGGTGCAGACTTAACTGATCACTTTTGCTTCTTCCAACTGAGCGTCTGCTTTCACCGCCAATTACAGCCATTGACTGACCGCCAAACCGGAGCCCCAAGCAGACTCTAGAAGCTAAATATCGAATGTCTCAGGGAAGCCTTCGATAGCTTTGGAAAACAACGCTACGGGGTCGATGTTCATAGCCTTAGCCAGAGCATAGAATTCTAGCACTTCGATACGCCTTTGGCCTCGTTCGATATTGCTGATGTAGCTTTGATTTTTCTGAAGTTTGAATGCCAAATCGGATTGTCTCAGGCCTGAGGAATGTCGAGCTGACACGATGGCTTCGACGAGCCTCTCATTCGCTTCTGAAAACAGTGATTTCGACATTTCGACCCGTCTTTCGAGAGAGCCGTTTGCCTACATGCAGTTATCGAATATGCAATTTTTGCATATTGCGGTTGTATGGAGCTGGTAATGGTTGAATACGCGGATAGAGAATGTCACGATTGCTTGGGACTGTTCCCAGCCAATCAACTCAAACGTAAGTCGCTTTCGAAGCAAACGGGATCAAGCGTGAGAGGTGTAGATCTTCGTGACGAAGGCGACCTACTCAATCCAGCTAGAACTCGGACATACTATCAGAACGTTGAGATATTCCTGTGTCGAGATTGCCGCAGCCGTCGACGATACGATGTAATCAAGAAATTCTTCGGGTGTCTAACTGCTCTTGTGATCGCCGGAGTCCTTGGATTCGCTGGGATCGTTTGGCTTGGCAGTCGTTCCTCAACGAGCAACGCCAATCAACAACCAAATGTGGATGCTGAGATAAACTATCCGGCGGTTCCAAGTGAGGTTGGTCAGCCAACGCAACTCGAGGTCTACGATGAGAACCTCGATCTAACCAGGGGCATAGGAGATGTGGAGGATGTTGAAAGTTTGGAAGAAAGTGAATCAGAACCAAGCTCGGCAGACAACACCCCGCTTCCGGCCCTCATCGACCAGCCCACAGTACCTCTGGATCGCCTTGGAAACTTCACTGAAGAAGCGATGAATACTGGCAGTGCTGTTAGGTGGTCTTTCGAGGGAATGTCGGGCTACGTAGTTCCCTCTGACGCCAATGAAGTGGGTTGCCGCGACTACTATTTCACGGACGACAGCCGTCCCGAATGGCGTTCGGCAACCCAAAGTTATTGTCCGGCGGAATGATTGGGTTAGCCTGTCTTCTCAAACCGCTTTCTGATCGCCGACGAAGCTGCTTCGAGCTGTTCATCGAGTTTGCCAGCCAAGACCATTCCACGAACTTCACACAGAGCGTGTTCAACCTCGTCGAGGTTCTGGCATTCAATCGACACCATCCCTTTCTGGAGTTCGATCACCTGTTTGCCGTATTTGATCGGCAGGTAATAAGTCCCGTCGACTGCCATCCAGACCCAAGCTGCTCGCGACCTTTGTCCTTCGATAATCTGACGGACATAGCCGATTTGTTGATCAATCCGATGGACCAATCGTTCTCGTCGTTGGACTTCTGGTGAGACAATCTTGGGGCGGCTCTTTGTGGTAAATTTCAGTTTCATTGTGGTTCCTCCTTTGATGATGGGGGGAGGTCCCTGTGAAACTTAGAATGGACAACGGCTCAGCTGGTCAGCCAACCGAATTCTGACTTCTTACCAGCCTTTGGGACATCTCTCTTTTCGTGAGACCTAGGACGAGACTTGGTCAGCTCCTCCGCCGCTGAAACATTGGTTGTATGACCATAATGTTTCTCCAACATCGACACCGAGGTTCCCATATTCTGAGCCAAAGCGTAGTGATTGGTTCCTTCGAGAAGACGGAAGGTGGCATAGGTATGTCTGAGGGAATAGACCGTCCGCTTGCTCCCAAAGGAATCATACTCGACCCCCGCTGACCGGATCAGAGAATTGAACGACTTCTTGAAGCTCTTGATTGGTGTTCCATCAGGGTGGCTGAAGACGTAGCTGTCTGGAGAAGGCTCGGTCTTCGTTCCATTGATATCTGTGAGTTCCTTTGTTCGAAGTTCGAGAACCCTTCGAAGGTACTTTTTTACATCTGTATTCCGAGCCACGACCTCTCGTTGCCCAGTCTTTCCTCGAACCGTCAGAACGACGAATGAGTCTCCTTCACCCTCACCAAGTTCCTCTCGGATATCCCGCCATTTCAAACCATGAGCCTCACCGACACGAATGCCGGTATTGCCGAGGATCAAAACGTAGTCCCTCAACATAGAACGGTCTCTGAGGGTCTTTTGGTTCGTTACCTTGATAAACTCCCGAAGATGCCGAACCAGCGTTCTCCACGCTTTAGAATCGAAATGAGGCCGTCTTGACGCTTGGGTTTTGATCTTTGGGAATTTCGGCAGATCGTCGATGAAGCCTGCTTCAATCGACCAATTGAGAAAATGTCTCAGGTCGGATTGAATCCGCTTGATCGAGTTTTCAGACAGCGACCCCTTGGTCGATTGCTTCGAAAGCTCATCGTACAGCTGTAAAAGAGTCCGAGTATCGAGCTGGCCGAATGTCTTCTTCTCCAAGAATGTTCGACATCTCTCAATCAACAACAATTTGTAATGAATGGATAGGACCGAACGCTGGCAGTCGAAATGTTCAATGTATTCATCGATAGCCTTTCCGATCCGCTTCCCATTAGGTGTCGAGCCACCAAGGGCTTTCACGAGTTCCTGATGATATACCTTTTCGGCAAACGAGTAGGCTTCGTGTAGGTCGGTCGTTCGAGTGGAACGGTATATGTAGCCGTTACGATTCGGGACCTTGATCCGGCACATCCATGTCCGCTTTTTATAATCGGGTCGGATGAACAGATAGATAGCTCCGTCCTTGAAAACCTTTGATTCCAAGACGTTCTTTTTTGAGTTGACCGAAACTTGATCGTCCGAATCTAGCTCATCTGCCTGTTTGGCTATTTGATCGTTCCCCAGCGTCTTCCCTCCAAAATCGGATATCCGAATGCGATCCGTACATGGAGGATTTCAGCCCGTTAGAAAACAGGGGCATCCTAAATGATTGATTTTACCGAGAAAATGGAGCGGGCGAGGCGATTCGAACGCCCGACCCCAACCTTGGCAAGGTTGTGCTCTACCCCTGAGCTACGCCCGCTCACTGACGCTCCTTAAAAAAGGGCCTAGGCCACTTCCTTGTTGGGGAGGCGGCGCGATTAGCAGCGGGGCCACGCCCCTGCAAGCCCAAATATCATCACAAATTTTGCTTGATTGGAGCTTCACGAGCGGCCAGCGACATTCACACCTTCACATATTCCGCTCAGCTCCCACATTGGAGGCAACCTACAACGCGGAAAAAACGAACAGGAGCACGTCCTTGGCCACCATGGGTCTCAATATCGACGAACAGAAATCCGTCGAACGATTTCGCCAGACAGTTGTCGATCCTTCACAGACGAAACTCGTCATTCTGGATTTTTGGGCAGAATGGTGCGGACCGTGCAAAGCGCTCGCTCCGTTGCTGGAAAAGGTCGCGGCGGAATATGCAGATAAGGGAGTTATCCTTGCCAAGCTGAACGTCGATGAAGAAAAATTCATTGCCTCTCAGTTTCAGGTCAAATCGATCCCAACTGTCTATGCCATGTTCCAGGGCCAGCCAGTGGCGGACCTTACCAGCGCACTAACAGAATCTCAGCTTAAGGCGGCGCTCGATCAACTGCTGGGCCAATTGCCAGTGCAAGCGGGCGCAGCAGACGGAGCGCCTCAAGGCCCCTCGCCAGAGGAAATCGCCCAATTCGTGGCGATGGGAGAGGAGGCGCTGAAGGAAGGCGACGCACAGCGTGCAGCGGGCGTTTTCGCGCAGGTCACAGATTTCGATCCCAAACATGCAGCCGCGCATGCCGGATTGGTGCGAGCCTTGGTTCAACTCGATCAAATCGAGGAAGCACGCAAAGTGCTCGAAGCGATTGAGGCCGACCCCGACCTGTCAAAAGAGCCTGCGATGGCCGCCGCGCGAAGCGCAATAGAGCTTGCGGGCACACAAGTGGATGATGGCGAGCTGGAAGGCCTGCGATCAGCCGCCAAAGCCGCGCCGGATGATATGGACGCTCAATTCGCTTTCGCCGAAGCTGCCTTTGCTGGCGGCGCGCGGGATGAGGCAGCCGATACCTTGCTTGGTATGATCGAAGCCGACCGTGAATGGAATGAGGGCGCAGCGCGATCAAAACTGCTTCAGATTTTCGAGGCAATCGGGCTTGAGGATGAATGGGTCATCGCGACCCGTCGCCGCTTATCCAAGATATTGTTCGGCTGATTTTGATGGCAACTCGGCTTTCAATCTTCCCATTATCCGGCGCGATCCTGTTTCCTGGCCTGCAATTGCCGCTACATATCTTTGAGCCGCGCTATCGCGCATTGGTAAGCGATGCCTTGGCTCGCGACCGCAAGATTGCCATGGTACAGCCACAGCGCCCGGTCGATGACGCCCCGCTTTATGCAATTGGTTGTGTCGGCCGGATTGGAGAGGTCGAAGCGCTGGAGGACGGACGCTACAATCTGATACTCGAAGGAGAAGCTCGATTCCGCATTATCAAAGAGCTGGATGTGTCGACCACGTTTCGACAGGTCGAAGCGGACTTGATCGAGGATGAGGACGAGACGGTGCTGAGCGCTGTCGAGCGAGCCGGCTTCGAACAAGAAGCGCGCAAGTTTGCTGATCTTCAAGGATACAGCGTCGATTGGGGTTCAATCGAGCGGCTCGATGATTTTTCCTTGATCAATGGCGTTTCTCAGATTGCCCCGTTTGATCCGGCCTCCAAACAAGCCTTGCTGGAGGCGGATAATGTGCCGGCGCGCTGCGAGCTCCTGATCCAGTTGATGCAATTTTTCGGCCGCGGCGATGGCAGCGAAGAGATCATGACGCTGCAATAAGCTGCGCCCTGATTGGTGGACGTTTCGGCGCGCTCATAAGGAGCAGGCAATTATCCTTCAGGGGGTGACGTCAAATTCTCTTCAATCGGGGACAGCCATTGCCCCTGATAGAAATAATCCGCCTTCACATGTTTGATGCCATCAGGCCGATGTTCCCAGCGCCAGCGCAGGGTCCCATCGCGGGAGATACCTCCACCATCTTCGCCGCCCGATCCGATGGCAACTGCTGGCGGCGGCGGCACCGATTGCCCAGGCCGGGCGCAATCCGCGACCAGCCCTTCGATTGAATCAATCGCGGTAACAACGATATCGCCGTCTTCAAATTCTTGGCGCGGGGGCGGCTGAGGAATATCGGGGCCCGCCACATCATAAATCCAGCGATATCCGCCATCTTGTTGGCGCTGCCATACAGTCACGTAATTGCCGACCTGATCGTCCTGATCTTCATACCTTCCAAGGCTGACGGCCAAGCTGCCATCACAGCTCATCACAACGGTTCGCGGACCCCATTCAATGGGTTCGTCTGGATTGGGCAATTGGCCAAACAATGCGGCTGCAGACTGCGTTCCATTGCTTGAGTGGAACACCGCCAATGGGGCTGCAAATTGCAATCCTGCGGTGAATTGGCCGTTTTCCTTTGCAGCGCGCGCAAATTCAATTTCTGTCGCGACAATTCTGCTTGGCTGCGCTGCCCCAGGGGCACCGCGCAAGGCCCGATCAATAACGGCGTTGGAGGGGCCTCTAGGCGCGCCCGCACAGGCAGCAAGAGTGCCTGCCATCAGGGCAATCGCGGCAATTCTCATATTTCCTCCTGCAATTCGATCCCGGCATTGCGATGCGCGGCGACCAGCGTGTTGCGTAGCAAGACCGCGATGGTCATTGGCCCCACCCCGCCTGGCACCGGGGTGATCGCGCTGGCAACTTCGCTTGCTTCATCAAAAGCAACATCGCCAACCAGCCTGCCTTTGTCTTTACCCGGCTCGGGCGGCAGTCGATTGATGCCAACATCGATCACAGTCGCGCCATCTTTGAGCCAATCCTTGCCGATCATTTCAGGCCTACCGACTGCGGCAACCACGATGTCTGCGCGCTTAACAACCCCGGCAAGATCTTTTGTCCGACTGTGGGCGATTGTAACCGTAGCATTCGCATCGAGCAGCAATTGCGCCATCGGCTTGCCGACAATGTTTGAACGGCCGATCACCACCGCTTCAAGGCCCGAAAGATCGCCCAACCGATCGGTTAGCAGCATCATGCAACCAAGCGGTGTGCACGGCACAAATCCGGTCTGTCCGACGGAGAGCCTTCCGGCATTGATCACATGGAAGCCATCAACATCCTTATCCGGGCTGATCGCGGCAATTATCGATTGTTCATCCAAATGTTCGGGCAAAGGCAATTGCACCAGAATGCCATCGACCGCAGGATCATTGTTCAGCTGATCGACCAATGCGAGCAGATCCGTTTCCGCAGTGTCAGCGGGCAGGCGATGCTCGAAGCTTTCCATGTGGGCCGCAATTGTCGCTTTGCCTTTGGAACGGACATAGACATTGCTGGCCGGGTCCTCCCCCACCAGCACCACCGCTAGGCCAGGCTTGCGGCCAGCCTTCTGCGAAAATTTGGAGGCTGTATCGCCCACACGTTCGCGCAATTTTGCAGCAAACGCTTTCCCGTCAATCCGAGTTGCAGTCATCAGGGAAAAACAATGCTGCCAAGGATGATCAAGAGCAAACGCAGCACAATGATCAGCACAATGGGAGAGAAATCAATCGCGCCCGTATTGGGCAAAATTCGCCGGATCGGCCGCAAGATCGGATCAAGCAGGTTGTTAATCGAATTGTAAAATGCCATCAAAAATTGGTTCGTTTGGCTGACAACATTGAAAGCAAACAACAAACCAATCACGAATTGAATAATGATCAGCATTACAAAAACACCGACTAGCAAATCGAGAATTTGGTATAAGGTTATAAGGCCAGTCATTGCAGTCTTTTTCCAAACAGATCGCCCGGTTTAAGAGCGATGATTAAAGTCCCTCAAACCGTATTATCCAACTAATACGGCTCGGTCTATCCCTAGCAAGCGCTTTAGGCCCGAACCAAGGTTCCCGCACCGCGTGCGGTAAAGAATTCCAGCAGCATCGCATGCGCGACGCGCCCATCGAGCACCACCGCGGCCTCGCAGCCTGATTCGACTGCGGTAACGCAAGTTTCCAGCTTGGGCACCATACCACCCGAAATCACGCCATCTTGGCGCAATTTTGCAATGTCTGACGGGCCAAGATCGGTCAGCAATTGTCCGTCTCCGTCCAAAACGCCGGGTACATCGGTTAGCAAAAACAGCCGCGCCGCGCCCAGCGCCGCCGCGATCGCACCGGCCATAGTATCGGCGTTGATATTGTATGTCGCGCCGTCGTCTCCCGCAGCGATCGGAGCAATCACAGGAATCATTCCGGCGGCCACCGCCGTGTCGATCACACTGGTATCGACTTCCGCCGGTTCCCCGACAAAGCCAAGATCAACGGCCTGTTCGATCAAGCTTTCTGGATCGCGAGTGGTGCGTTCAACCTTGCGGGCGCGCACCAAGCCGCCATCTTTGCCGGAAACGCCGATGGCTTTGCCGCCAGCGCTGGCCAACCAACCCACCAATTGTTTGTTGATAGCGCCAGAGAGCACCATTTCGGCGATTTTAGCGGTAGCCTCATCGGTGACCCGCAAGCCATCGACAAAGGTGCTTTCCACACCAAGCTTTTCCAGCATTTCGCCAATTTGCGGGCCGCCACCATGGACGACAACGGGATTGATCCCCACCGCTTTGAGCAGCACTATATCTTCAGCAAAGTCGCGCGCCGCCTGAGGATTGCCCATGGCGTGTCCGCCATATTTCACCACAAAGGTGCGTCCGGCATAACGTTGGAAGTAAGGCAACGCCTCAATCAACACTTCGGCTTTGGCCAAATCAGGGGCCAATTCTGGTGTGTCGCTGCTTGCCATGCGGCACGCCCTTCCTTCATTTGTGGTTCGTCCTTGCCGCGCTTAGCCGCTTCCTCGCATGCTGCAAAGTGACCCCGCCAATCCAATTCGCGCAGAAAATAGTGTGCGTTGAAATTTTCGAACAACGGGGGATGCAAATTGTCCAAAGCTCGTTTAAGACTCGCGCCGGTTTGATAGTTGGAGAATGATGATGAAAGCCACCCGTATTAAAGGATCAATCGCACTTGCCGCAGCGGCCGGTCTCGCAGCAGCGTGTTCGCAAGGTGCAGAAGCACCTGCTGAAGAAGAAGTAGCATTAGCCGATGAAGCGCCCGCCAAAGAGCGTTGTTATGGCGTTTCGCTTGCTGGCGGAAACGATTGCGCAGCCGGTGAAGGCACAAGCTGTGCCGGTACCAGCACCGTAGATTACCAAGGTAATGCTTGGACCTATGTTGATGCAGGTTCCTGCGTCGAAACAGAACGTCCAGACGGCACGTTCGGTTCTTTGGAAGAGACTGAAAACGTCTAAGGCCTGAACCAAAACTCACGGTTTCATCCGTGAACAAGGGCCGCGGGGAGCAATCCTGGCGGCCCTTTGTTTTGCACGGTTTGTTTTTCGGCACTCAAGATCGTGCCGCACTTGGCTCAGCAAATGTAAGGCTGCTAGCGTCTAGCAATGCCTCGCCGCCCCTCCCGTTCATCCCGTCGCCCCAGCCGAATAGCGCGCTGGCTGGTGTTGTGGCGCACGCCAGTTTTGCTGCTTGTGGTGATGGCGGCATGGTGGTTTGTGATCCGGCCTTTAAGCGATGGCCAAGATTGGCAGAGATTGGATCATGATTTCACAATTTGCGGACAAGGGCGTTCGCAAAGCTGCGTGATCGATGGAGACACTTTGGCGATCGGATTTGGGGCGAACAGCCGCCGGATACGCCTGACCGGCTTTGACGCGCCCGAGATTGATGGTGCCTGCCCGGCGGAGGAACGCGCCGCTTTGGCCGCGCGCGCTGCTGTGCGAGAATGGCTCTTGCAAAAAGACATCGAATGGGATGGCGGCGATGACCCACCGCGAGACCAATATGGCCGCGAATTACGCGAAATGCGCCGAAGCTTGGATGAAGGAAAGACAGAATATCTGGCCGATTTTATGATTGATCGTGATTTGGCGAGCGCAAATGGTTGGGGGGCATTCCCGCGCGATTGGTGCAGGTAGTTTACCCTAAGCATTCAAACTCAGGGGTTTCGCGCATGCCGCCCATCGCCGCGCATGGCAAAATTGCGCCATGCATTATCCCTCTCACCCCCTGCTCCAGTCGCAGCCATTCTCGCTCATTTTCGGCCGGCTGTTCGGCTTGTTTGCCGCATCGGTGCTGGTCATTCTCGCAGCGATACCGCTTGGCGCTCAACATGCGTGGGCACAAACGCAAACCCAGCCTGCCAGCGGCGCGGGAAGCGCAGCTGGACAAGACACGCAGCAAGCCTATTTCCCGATCTGCTCCGGGGCGAGGAGGGTCACCTGCGTGGTTGATGGCGACACAATCTGGCTGCGCGGCACAAAGATCCGCATCGCCGATATCGACACGCCTGAGGTAAGCCGCCCCGCATGCCCGCGAGAAGCACAACTTGGCGCAAGGGCGACCCAGCGGCTTCAAGCCTTGCTAAATCTGGGTCCATTTTCGCTTGCGCCCAATCCCAGTGGGCGGACCACGGATCGTTATGGCCGCAGCCTGATGGTGCTAATGCGCGGCGGAGCGAGCCTGGGCCAACATTTGGTTCGGGAAGGTTTGGCGCATCGCTGGAATGGCGCGCGGCGGGGCTGGTGTTGACGCGTAACGAACCGCCCCATCTGGACGCCATCTCTGTCTGTAACGCTTCATAGGGCCCGCGCGAACCTGACTTCATGGGACACGGGGCAACACCGCAATCTGATCCGCCAGCAGCTGGCGAAAACACCGCAATCTTATCGCACCATTTCCGCACCAATCGCGGCAAAATCGCGGTAACCTATGCCGTACTTGCAGCCGAAAATGGGCTCGATCTGCTCTATCCTCTGCTGATCGGGTTGGCGATCAATGGACTGCTGGCGGGAGAAGTTTGGTCGCTTGCCCCGCTGGCTGGTGTGTGGCTGGTCCACATCCTGATCGCAGCCGCGCGGCAGCTTTACGACACGCGGTTGTTCAGCACTATCTACGCCAATATTTCCGCGGATCTTGCGCAGCGCGACGGTGCTGAGGAGGATGGGCTTAGCCGGGTCGCCGCACATGTCGATATGGTCGAAGAAGTGGTCGAATTCTACGAATTTGATGTGCCCAATATCGCCACCGTCCTGATCGCTTTGATCGGCGCGATGGGGCTGATGTTCATTTATGACACCATCGCCGGAGTGATGGTGATTGCGCTGTTAGTCCCGGCTTTGGCGATCAATATGTGGCTGGCCAAACGGTCCTTGCGGCTCAACCGAGTGCTGAACGGAGAATATGAGCGCCAGGTCGATATCGTTGCCACAGGTCTGGCGAGCCGCATTGGCCTGCATTTCAGCCGGGTGCGGCGGATGCGGGTTGCGCTGAGCAATGCCGAAGCATTCGCCTGGAGCGTGCTAGAGATCCTTACGCTTGCGGTGACAATGGCCGTTATCGCGCAATTGGCGAGCGTGCCCGGGGCCAATGCTGGCAGTATCTTTGCTGGCACAGTCTATATGCTGCGCATTGTGGCAGAGCTGGATCGCGTGCCCGAACTGATCCAGCGCGGATCGCTGCTGGTTGATATTCGCCGGCGCCTGAACACTCTCGATTGAAGGCTCTCGATTGAAGCGCGCGATGCCCGTCTTTGCCCGCCTGTCTTTGCCCGCTGGTGTTTGTCCGCATACCAGCGTAATCCAGCGCCATGATATTGCCATTCAAACCCGCGCATTTCGCGCCTGTGATCCTTGCCATATCGCTGGCCGGATGCGATCAGCCCAGCACGATCTCAGCCGAGCAGGCAGACCCGCAAACTGCCTTTTGGGATCGTCTCTCAAGCCAATGCGGCAAGGCCTTTCATGGAACCTTGGTGAGCGATGACGCGGCCGATGCCAGCCTGGCCGATGCGGCAATGGTGATGCATGTGCGCGAATGCAGCGATGATCGCATTGCTGTGCCGTTCCATATCGGCACCACCGATGAAACCGGCGCAATCGAATGGAACCGATCTCGCACTTGGCTGATCACCAAAACGGACGCGGGCCTGCGCTTAAAACATGATCATCGCCACGCCGATGGAGCGGCCGATACCGTCACATTTTATGGCGGTGACACCCAGGATAACGGGATGGACGGCGCGCAAAACTTCCCCGTTGATGCAAAGAGCATTGCGATGTTTCAACAGCACAATCTGGATGCCTCTATCACCAATATCTGGACAGTTGAGGTGGACGCGGCGGACAGTGCCGATCCGCAGTTCACCTATCAACTTAAGCGCACAGTGGAAGGCGGAGCGCCCGAAGATCGCCTGTTCCGCGTGGAGTTTGATCTGAGCGTCGAAATGCCCACCCCGCCCGCGCCGTGGGGCCATGAATAACGGCACGAAAAGCGCAGCAACGCGATGAGCTCAGCTGCCGGTTTAGTTGATAAAACACATACGCGGGGGTCTGGTTTTGGGCTGGGTCTTGAGCCGTGCCCAGAGCTGAATTTTAGACCCGCGCCGGGCAAAGTTATCTCGCTTTCTCGATGTAGGAAAATGGGCAAAGCGCAGGCTGCGCGTCTGCGCGCCCTCCGCCACCCAAGCCCGCATTTTTGACGAACTTTACTCCGCGGCCCTGCCGCCGGTGATGCCATAGCCCGGCACCGCAGCCTCTTCGACATGGCCCGAATGGTACATATCAATATAGATTTCGCTGTTTTCCGGCGTTCCGCTGGCGCAGCTGACGATATAGATGTCCACGATATTGCCATAGGGCGACATGCCCGCACTGCCTGCGCGGTAGAATTGCGTGCGTGAGAGATCGGAACAACGCAGCCGCGCGAGATAAGCGCGCTGACCGGGAGGGCCCGCTGCGCGAACAGGATTTTCCGCCGAGCCAAGCGGGAATGCCGAAGCCTGTTCAAGCACCGCCTCCAGCTCATCCCCTTGCGTTTGCGATTGCAGGCTCAACATCGATGAGAGGATGGCGGCGAAATCCTCTTCTTCGACCGGCTCGGTTTGTACTGTGGCCTGTACTGTGGCCTGTGCTGTGGCCTGTGCTGTTGCTTGTTCCGCTACTTGGGCTTCAGTCTCTTCTTCGACAAGCTGAGCCTTTGCCTCTTCGGCGGGTTTTGTCGCTGCATCCATAGCAGCATCCGAACCATCGGATTCCTGTGCCCAGGCCGGCCCAGCCATCGCTCCCAATGCCATCGCTCCCAATGCCAATGCCAGCACTGAAGCCAGTGCAGTTCCTGTTCCTACTCCCGGGCCAGCGCCCCGTTTAGCAAAATTCATAAACCCGATCCCCTGATAATGCTGCGCGAGTGTGACAAGCAAATGCCCCTAAATCAATGGCTTTGCCATTACGGCTTTGGCGGATTTGCATTTCCGAACCATCGGCGTACTCTGCGCATCACGGGATGTCGGCGTGGGGATGAACGCAATAGCGGTTCGCCGGATAGCAGAAAATCAAAAGACAATGCGGCCCTCTGGTCGGAGGCATCTTTTGCGCTGCCGTTATTGGATCCAAATCAACTGTGGTCGCACAAATCCACTTTGATCTGGGGGAAATAACTATGAAAATATCTTCTGCATTCGCAGCGGGCGCAGCCTTGTTTTTGGCCAGCGGCACATATGCCGTTGCGCAAGAGGAAGCGGCCTCTGAGGGTCCAAATGTCTATACCTTCACTGGCACTATCGAAGGGACGACGGTGGTCGGCGGGGTCGGCGCTGAGGGGGAGGAAACCATCGGTGCCTCGTGGACGGAGAATTTCGTCATCACTTCTTCCGGCAACGCAACCGAAGTGACGGCCAATTGCGTTGGCATGGATCAACCCAGCAATTCGCTGTTCGATCGCCACTTTGCATGCTCAGCTGCCGATGGCGAAGGGCAAGCGGGCGGAATGGTCTTTGGCTGCAATAATGAGAATGAAGAGAAGTCAGAAATGAGCTGCGTCGGCTATTTCCAAGGCCGGGAAGGCGGAGTGGCAGGGCATGTAAGCCTGCTGACCGCGTATTATTGGTTCACACCCGAAGGCACCGGCAGAGTGCAGGGATCGGGCCATTGGATCCGCTAGGCTGAGGACTGAAAGAAATGGGACACCTCGGCCATAACTGGCACGGGGACCAAAATTGAAAGCCGCGCTTCCTTGGTCAAAGGGGCGCGGCTTTTTTGCGGCGCGAACCGCGCCTCTGCTGCCCCCACTTAAGCTGCCGCGCGCGCTTTGCTCACGATCGCGGTGATTTCATCGAGCAGGCCCAGCCGTTTTTTCTTAAGCGTCTCGGTCCGCTCATCACTGGCGGCTTCGGTCTCGGCTTCGATCCGGTGCACTTCGCGGTTAACCTCGTGATATTCGTCGGCCAGCCGCGCATAATGCGCGTCATCCTGTTTCAGACGCGTAATCACCTCGCGATCGCGCGCGAAGATCGAGGTCAGTTCATTGGGTGTGTGCCGTGACATGGCCGGTTCCTTTCGTGTTGCCCTGCAAGATAGCGGCCCGCCTGCGCGCAACATTGATCTGGGTCAAATGTACCGTGAGTAGCGTCACAGCTATTCGGCAACGCCTCTCAGCATGCCAAGAAAATTGCCCCAACCCACGATCGTACCGGTGATGATGACCTTGGTTTGCAACACCGCGATGAAATGCAGCTGCGAGCTAAAAGGGGTGTTTACGGGTCTTGTGCCGGAACAACGCGCGCCAGAAGAGCGCTTGTTCCGCGTTGAGTTTGATCTGACGAAGGAAGTGACCCAGCCAGTGGTGCCGCGGGGTTGGGAATAGGGCCTACCTTGGTTCTTGGAGATATTTAGATAAGCCGCACCAAGGATCGCGGAGTTTTTTTGGGGGCTTCAAGCGCCAGCGCGCATATCCATGCGCTTGGCTATCCTCGGGGTCCCGCCGCCTTCGGCGCCACCCCTGCGGCGCGGCCTTTGGCCTTGCGGGCCTGCGGCCCGTTTTCAGAGCGAGTTGGCTGACTGGCAACAAGACCCTTGGACTAATCCGATGGCTTGGAATGGTCGCGAGGCGAAGCCGAGCCAGCGCGCGACTGCGCGCCGCCGCTTATGCGGCGAAGCCAAGGCGGACGGAGGTCCGCCGCCCGGCGTTTGAGGGACTAAACGAAAAAAAATCTTTACCGTTTGGTCAAAGCTGCGATGTCATCACCAAAAGAAGGCCCTTAGAAGCATTCCGACTGGAAACATGATTACCAAGATACCAACCGGATGCTTGAGAACTTCCATCTGCCGAATCCTCCGCGCAATAATAATGAGGCTCAGAGAATTACCGATAGAGGTGAATATCCAGTCAGGACGACATAACACTGATATATGGCAGCTGGCTGATCCGTGGGTTCAGATTGTTTGTTCCGCAAGCGCATCCGCGCTAGCGGTGCCCTGGAGCCTATTGCACGGCAAGCCCGGCAACTTCAGTATTCATCAAAGAGTGTCCCCAACTCGGCTCGTCGCTTAAACGTTTGCCAAAGCATGGGGTGCACCAGACAATGCGTGTTCTCTCCAAGCTCATCAATCGAGATCGAAGGCACCGAGTTAAAAGAAAACTGCCAACTAGAATTTTCTTGGGTTCTAAGACCGAGCACCCCTACTCTGTAGAGCAATGCCACCAATCGATATAGAAACTCTCTACGCGACTCTTCAGAATTATTATCAAAAGCAGCCTTGGCAAACTCGACAATTGGAATCTCTAGCTTTTCATAAGTTGCATATAATTGCATTACGGTATGGTCTACGGCGTCTGAGTCTACCGCACCCAATCGAAATTTGGCGGACATTTTTCGATGGCCTAAGAATGCCAAAAGATCATCAATGCAAGGGAGGCTCTCGCTCCACTCACCATTTAGTGCAGCTCTTCGTGATTTAGAGAAATCCAATTCGACCGAGCGAATGTCTTTCAGCGAGATAGTCGCTTTTCCGCCAAAGCGATCAAAAAGCAGATTGAAGTATGCAAGCACATCTCGTGGCCGAAGCATTGTCCGATCAATTATGTAATTAAACGAGCCTTCCTCACCCTTTTGATTCGAGAAAATATCATTTAACCCCACGTTTTCGCTTGTATATTTGCGCCGAAAAAGAAAACCTATTCGAGCGTCTATAAACTTCCGAAGTTCAGCCTTGTTCCAGCTTACACGGGTGTGATGATCGTCAAACTTGTCCCGCTGAAAACCCGCTGTAGATGCTTGCCTCAAGACCGTGTCCAACAGATCATCTCTCATTGCCACCACGATCTTGACGTGTCGGATTTTCCGAAATTTGGGCAAAGCGTTAATGAGAGCTTCGATTAACTTCATGCGAACACGATCATCAGCCCATTGATGATCAAGGTCGTCGATCACCAATATAACACTACGCATTTTGTCGGTGAAAATATCTTCATCCAAAATATCTATTATTCGAGAGAGTTCGCGCATCTGAACAGAATTTACAATTTTTTGAGCATTTGAAACAAGTTCTTTTGTTTCATGACGACCAATCTTTTCGCCACGTCGATATTTCGCAGCTAAAGTCTTAAATCCTGAGCCAGCTTCGCCTTCTACTTGGCGTTCGAACTCATCTGTAATACGTTTAATTCGCTCATCCGTATCCGACCAAAAAGTACCGCCATACTGATTCAAATACTCCATTGCCTTTTTCTTCGCGGAATCGTCACTGAAGAGCCCACCGATCTTGTTGAGAAAATTTTTAGTCTTAGATTCATTGTCCAACCCTTCGTAATGCTTCAAGAGTTCGATTACTAAAACATGTCGCCAAAGCTGTTGGTAAAATAAGTTCAACTCGAACTCATTTTCGGTCAAGAATTTCAGGAGCCAAGAGTCGGCCAAATACCCTAGCGAGAGATCCTCTGGGTTGACCTCAATAACTTGACCATGAGTCTCTTTTATTCTCCTGATCAACGCCGACTTGCCACTCCCGGTACGCCCCACAACAATCGATGTTGCGCTTGAGGACGACAGGAGGCGATCGAGAAAGCCCGTATCAACAAAGCACGAATCGAAATACTCGTCATCGTATTCTGCTGAAGCCTTACCAAGATCAACGTGGCGTGGAATTATGTTATTCAAGTAGAATACCCTCTCATTCTACTTGAATATACAAAGATTTACCTTTATGAAGTCAAGCCGATATTCACTCCGCTGCTTCTACGCTCGAAGTTTCTCCGAACATATCCGGGCCGCCATCTTCGGTTTCCGCTTCGTTGGCCGCGCTCGCTTTTTGGCGGTTGTCAAAGCTGGACCAGACATCGTTCCAGCTGCCTTTGGTCGCGCCTTTGGAATATTCGGTCGCGCGGGTTTCAAAGAAGTTGGCGTGCTCCACCCCGTTCAACAGCGGGCTGAGCCATGGCAGTGGATGCTCATCAATCATATAGATCGATGGCAGGCCCAGCTGGCCCAAACGCCAATCGGCGATGTAGCGGATATATTTCTTGATTTCCTTCGCGCTCATCCCGTTTACCGGGCCCATTTCAAACGCAAGATCGATAAAGGCATCTTCCAGCCGCACTGTCTTTTGACAGACGTCGATGATGTCTTCCTTCACCGATTTGGTCAGGCAATCGCGTTCCTCAACAAAGGTATGGAACATCTTGATAATGCCTTCGCAATGCAGCGATTCGTCGCGCACAGACCATGACACAATCTGCCCCATGCCCTTCATCTTATTGAAGCGCGGGAAGTTCATCAGCATGGCAAAGCTCGCGAACAATTGCAGCCCTTCGGTAAAGCCGCCAAACATCGCCAATGTGCGGGCGATATCCTCATCCGTGTCGACGGTGAATTGCTGCATGTAATCGTGCTTATCGGCCATCTCTTCATATTCGAGAAAGGCAGAATATTCGCTTTCAGGCATGCCGATCGTATCGAGAAGGTGCGAATATGCCGCGATGTGCACCGTTTCCATATTGGAAAACGCAGTAAGCATCATCTTGATCTCTGTCGGTTTGAACACCCGGCCATATTTATCGTGATAGCAATCTTGCACTTCAACATCAGCCTGAGTGAAGAAGCGGAAGATTTGGGTGAGCAGGTTGCGCTCATGCTCGGTGATCTTTTGCGCCCAATCGCGGCAATCCTCTCCCAAGGGCACTTCCTCAGGCATCCAGTGGATCTGTTGCTGGCGTTTCCAAAAGTCGTAAGCCCACGGATATTCGAACGGCTTGTAGGTCTTGCGGGCTTCGAGCAACGACATATTGAATCTCTCCGGATCAGGCGTGAACGACCTATATAGGGAATCATGGGGCTGATTCGATAGCAAGAACCCTATATCGGCTGGGGATAGAGTGTGCTTTTTTTGAGTCCGGGCGTGCAGTGTGCCGGGATTGGACGCTCGCAATCGCCAGCCAAGAAAGTGATCGTGATCCTAACCCCGCATTAAGCAGCTGCCATTAGGCCTGCGGGAATGGGCGCAATGGGTCAAATTGTACCGAGTGAAATTGAGGTCGGCCGGGTGGTCGATTTCGATCCCAATGCGCTGCCTGAAATATCGGCCTCAGATGGACCGCCAAACGAAACTCTGGCGGCGCTCGAATCGGGCGCGATTGATCAGATAATTCAAGCCCAGCAACCCAGAAAATCCTGGCCCACTCGGATCCGCCGGCTTTACCGCAAAGAGATCATTCAGCGTTTTTATCGCGAACAGCGGTTTCTGTTTTTGCTTGGTCTATTGGTGTGCATGGCCACTTTGCTGGTCGATATCGTGGTCAATCCAGCGATGGTGCGAGAAGGGGCAATCCTGCGAATTTTTGCGGTGGCTCCAGTTACTTTGCTTGGTCTCTATGCCGCGAGCAAGAAATGGCCCAAAGTGCTCAGCTTTTGTATTGGCGCCGCGCCGGTTATCTTTTCAGCGGCCATTGTGCATCTCTCGGTGCACCTTTCCGCCGGGCCGGCATCGCGATATTTAAGCGCCACCGCGCTCACCATTGGCCTGGCAAATATTGTTCTGCCGTATTCGATGCGCGGGCTCATTGCGTTCAATATCGCCTATATCGGGGTTACGTATGCCGCGCTTTGGTATGCAACTGGCGGACCGATCACCGGCAATCTCGATTATCTCATCGTGCTCGCCATCATGACCTGTTCGACATTGCCGCTGGCCTATCGATTTGAGCTGCTGCGCCAACGCAATTTCCTGCTCAGCCTGCGCGCGCAGGCAACATCCGATGAATTGACTATCGCCAATCTCAAATTGCGCGAATTGTCTGAAAGAGACCCGCTGACCGGGATGCCCAACCGGCGTTATTTCGAAAAAGCATTTGCCAATGATGTGGCCGCGATTGGAAATATTGGGGATGCAGAGGCCGTGCTAACGCGCGGACGGGTTGCCGTGATGATGATCGATCTCGATCACTTTAAGACCTTTAACGACACTCACGGACATCAGGCTGGAGACAATTGCCTGCAGCTTGTCAGCCGCAGTCTGGAACGCATTTTTGAACCCGCCAATGGTGTGGTTGCGCGCTATGGCGGGGAGGAATTTGTTGCCGCCATTCGCGAACGCGAAGCTGGCGATGCACAGCGCCTGGCCGAAGAAGTGCGCACCGCGATCGAAACTTTGCAGCTGCCATCGGGGCCGTCTGGGCAAACCTCGGTCACCACCTCGGTGGGCGTCGCCTTGTCAGCAGCGGCGATTGCACTGCCGCGAGAAGAGCTGATCGAAATGGCCGATGCGGCGCTTTACAGCGCGAAACGCAATGGCCGGAACCGGGTTGAAATCATCGAGGTTGAAAAGCCGCTGCGACGTTCAGCCTGACCACACAAATCCGGCGCGATCTGGCCGCGCTCTGGTCGCGCATTCGTGCGGATTCACCCGGCGGCTTAATTGCGCGCCTTCTTTGAACCGAACACGCTGCCCCCGCCCAGCACCGTCACTCCCAAGAAGAAACCGAAATCATACCATCCGCCTTTATTGGGCACGGCATAAATTGCGATATCGGGATCAAACAGCGATCCAATCCATGACCATGGGAACACAAACCCATGCCACAGGCCCCACCAAAATCCGGGTACATCATTGGCATTGGAAACCCCCGCATCGATTTGACTGGCGCAGGCGGAAAGAAGCAATGCGAGAAACGCCGCCGCGAAAACGCGCGCGATCATGACACCACCTGATTGCCCAGATCGGGCATCACAAAATTTAGCAAGACATACGCGAATACCGGGAGCAGAATCGAAAACACGATGGCAACTTTGCCGAAATTGGCCGGCATTGAACCCTTTTTACGCAGCGCCAGAATCAGCGGAATCTCAATAACGGCAATGACCAGCAAGATGATCGGGATCAGAATTCCAAATATCATGCGTCCTCCTACAGACTAGCCAGTTAAACGAACCGGCGAAGGCCCCCTGTTTGTGAACTGTTTGCCATCGCTTCGGCGGCCCCGCTCCAATCCGATGCGGTCAGCTTGGCAAAAACGCGCTCTGGCAATCGCCGAGAAAACGCCAGCCCAACATCTTCGCCCCGGCGCCACGCCACTTCGGCGATATGCGGCCCGGTGCCCGCGATGAACAGCCGCACCCATTGCCCCAGATCCAATCGCGCCCGCGGATCGGAAATGCGGCAGCCCCCTTCGGAAAGGTCCGAAAGGGCGATCTCCCACTGCATCCCGCGCGAAGTGCGATAAGATCCAGTGGCGTCTATTGGCACGCGTGTGGTCGTCCGGGCTTTCATCTTGCGCGGCCTATAACCCATTCAACCGGCCAAGAAAAAGCCCCTTTGAGCAAAGGCTCGCCGGGGCTTTTCCATTTACCAACAGAATGCTGGGCCGCATTTACTGGCAGCTTAGGCATTCCTCATAATCGGTTTGCTGCTCACCCAGTTCCGCTTTCAATGCGATCTCAGGTGCATCGGCGGTGTTATCCGCTTCAACCCCGCCAGCAAAGCCAGCGCGCTGGACCGATTTAGAGCGGAGATAATACAGCGATTTGATGCCTTTCTCCCACGCTTGGAAGTGCAGCTGCATAAGATCCCATTTTTCAACGTCAGCCGGGATAAACAGGTTCAGCGATTGCGCCTGATCGATAAACGGCGCGCGGTCAGCGGCAAATTCGAGCAGCCAACGTTGATCAATCTCAAAGCTGGTTTTGAACGCCGATTTTTCCTCTGGTGAGAGGAAATCAAGGTGTTGAACACTGCCGCCCTTTTCAAGGATCGAATTCCACACATTGTTGGAATCTTTCGACTTCTCGCGCAGCACCTCTTCGAGATACGGGTTCTTCACCACAAAGCTGCCCGACAGGGTTTTGTGCGTATAGATGTTAGCCGGAATTGGCTCGATACACGCGCTGGTGCCGCCGCAAATGATCGAAATCGAAGCGGTTGGCGCAATCGCCATCTTACAGCTGAAGCGCTCCATCGCGCCCATCTCTGCGGCATCGGGGCATGGCCCGCGTTCTTGCGCGAGCAACATGCTGGCTTCGGATGCTTTGGCCTGGATGTGCTTGAACATTTTAAGGTTCAAAGCTTTCGCCATCGCGCTTTCAAAGCCCATATTCTTGGATTGGAGGAATGAGTGGAAGCCCATCACACCCAGGCCAACAGACCGTTCCCGTTCGGCGGAATATTTCGCGCGGGCCATTTCGTCAGGCGCGCGGTCGATATAATCCTGCAAGACATTGTCGAGCATGCGCATCACATCTTCGATGAATTGCTTATCGCCGTTCCACTCATCCCATTTTTCAAGGTTGAGCGAGCTGAGACAACACACCGCGGTGCGATCATTGCCCAGGTGATCAATGCCCGTTGGCAGGGTGATTTCACTGCACAGGTTGGAGGTTGAAACCTTCAGCCCCAGATCGCGGTGATGCTTTGGCATCATGCGGTTCACCGTGTCAGAGAACACAATGTAAGGCTCTCCAGTGGCCAGCCGCGTTTCGACCAGCTTCTGGAACAGCGAACGCGCATCGACAGTGCCGCGCACAGAGCCATCACGCGGGCTCTTAAGCTCAAACTCGGCCCCTTCGCGCACAGCCTCCATAAATTCGTCGGTCAGCAGCACACCGTGATGCAGGTTAAGCGCCTTACGATTGAAATCGCCCGAAGGTTTGCGAATTTCGAGGAATTCTTCGATCTCTGGGTGATTGACATCGATGTAGCAGGCTGCGGAGCCGCGCCGCAAAGAGCCTTGAGAAATCGCCAATGTCAGCGAATCCATAACTCGCACAAACGGAATGATGCCGCTGGTCTTACCATTAAGGCCAACCGGCTCCCCAATGCCGCGAACATTGCCCCAATAGGTGCCAATGCCGCCGCCCTTTGAAGCGAGCCAGACATTTTCATTCCATGCGCCGACAATCCCATCGAGACTGTCCGAAACGGAATTCAAATAGCAGCTGATCGGCAAGCCGCGCGATGTGCCGCCATTAGACAGCACCGGGGTTGCCGGCATGAACCACAATTTGGAAATGTAATCATACAGCCGCTGAGCGTGTTCGGCATCATCGGCATAGGCATCCGCGACACGCGCGAACAAATCCTGATAATCTTCGCCGGGCAAGAGATAGCGATCGGTCAGCGTTTCCTTGCCAAATTCGGTCAGATTTTCATCGCGCGAGCTATCGATTTGAACATCGAAACGGCGATCATTGACCTTCTTGCTGTCAGACGCCGCCTCGGCTTGCGCGGCCTGCGCAACCGCGCCCGCCAAAGCTTCTGTCGCTTTGGCCGCAACCAGCTCTTCGCTGCCTTTATCTTCTGCCTGCATTTCTACCGCCTGCTTTTCGGATGGTGGTGTGCCAGCTGTTGAAGTCTTGGTGGAAGTCTTGGCGGCATTATTGCCCTCTTCAAGGGTGGTGTCTTGCAGCTGATCGAGACCCATTGCTGCATCATCCCCGTTGCGAAAATCCATATTTGTCCAGCCCCGTCTTTGCCTCCGCCTGGCGTTCATTGACGCCTTGGCGATGTTCTTATTGTGTTCGACTCGGCAGGTGTTTCCTACCTAGCAGTATTTGTGGCCCCCTGCGCGAAATACTTTTCCCCGCGCTACCCACAGCCCAACCTTGGAAACCCGCCAATGAAACCGAATCATCCCCCCTTCGCAGATATGGTGTCTGCGTCTGGCGTTAACTAGGTCTAGTGGGTGTCCCTCCAATTGGAACCACTAGATACTGAATCAGAGCGGTCTCGTGCGCAAGAGGGTAAATGCAGATTAACCATAAAGTGCGCGATAAATGAGAGGTGTATTACTATGCTGCAACGCAGCGACGCGGCAGAAAAGCTAGGCTGGTGAAGTGCGCAAGCCCTAAAATGAATCTGCGAAAAAATTTTTGTCGGGATAAAGTGCACAACAGGGCTTTGAAGCAATCGAATCGGGGCTTGAAATAAATGAATCAACTTTGCCGGATCAGGCTTAGCTCAACGGGAACAATGGGATGGATATCGTAGCTCTGAAACAATGTGGCAAATGGCCGGTGCTCAAACGGTCATTGGCGGTTGCGATTGTGGTTGGAACGATCCTGATCGCGATCAATCATGGCGATGTGATTCTTAACGGCGGCAGCCCCGCACTCTGGAAAATCCCGCTGACATATCTGGTGCCATTTCTGGTTGCGACCTATGGTGCCTATTCCGCGTTCGCGGCCCAAACTGCCCAAAACAATATGGCGCCATGAACGGCCATAAAGGGTAAGCCGCACGCCGCAATCAACCCGCGAAGATTAGCCCGAGAAGTTTAGTTGAGCAGCGCCCAAGCGCCGCCAGCCAGCGCCAAAATCGCGAGCGCATGGATGGCACCAAATCCCCATTTGATGCGGCGGATCAAGCTTTGAAACTGCGCGCTGTCATTGACATGGGGGAACGGCCGATCGGGCACGGGCTTACCCAAAAAGGCGCAGAGCGGCTCCCACCCCTGTTTCACTTCAAACACCAGCAATCGCTCCGGCGGAAGCTCAGCCTGCACGGCTTCATTATGAGCATCAAACACCGCCCGCGCGTGCTCTTCTTCAAATTGGCGGCCATCGAACATGCGGTTCCAAACCGTGCCGTCGACCATTTCCTTGTTCATCCGCACCGGCGGGATAAAGCGGGTTGCCCAGCGCGGCGCGGTGCGGCCAATCTCGATAATCGTGGCGCGCGCGCTCTTCCACCAACTGGCCGAACTGCGCGTGGTCAGGATCACTTTCGCCTGCGGATAGTGCGCTGCCAATTCCCGCCAATAGGATGCTGATGGGAAATCAACCGCCGCGGGGAAGCCATCAAATATCTGCTCCCATTGCGGAGGTTTGCCGGTCGCGACATCATGCCACAGCCGCAGCTGATCTTTGCTGGTCATCACTTCGAACATGTGATGTGTCTTGTCATAGCCAAGGATTTCAAGAGCCGCCTTCATCGAAGCCGTCCCCGTGCGGCCAAAGCCCGCGCCAATCACTTCAAGCGTCATAGATCACCCCATTCATCAATGAGGATCAGTTGGCACGCTGCGGCTCAATCGTAAAGCGAGAGCGCGCTACACAGTCCGCGTGTTTGCCTACGCGGCCACATTTTCCTGATTGGTGGCAGCGCGCGCGTGGGCGGCAATCGCCTGCGTCAACGGCTCCACCATTTCCATAGGCAGATCATGCCCCCAACCTGCCCATGTTGTGATACTTGCCCCGTCAATCGCGGCGGCGGTGGCATGACCGGCTTCGACTTTGACCAGCGGATCATCATCCCCATGCAGCACCAAAGTGGGCGTGGAGACATTGGCCAAACGCGCCGTGCGATCGCCATCATCAATGATCGCGGCGAGTTGCCGCGCGAGCCCAGCGGGATAGACCGAACGTTGGACATGGCCGCGCACCCGATCGCGCATCCATTCCGGATCAGGGCGGAAACCGGGACTACCAATTGCATTGGCGATTTTGATCCCGTTTTCGATCAACACCCCTTCCTCCATCGATGGCGGCGGCGTGGTCAAGGCTTCGATTGCGGCCTTTTCCGCCTGCGGCAATTTGGAATCGCCTGTGGTTGAAAAGATCGATGTGAACGAAATCATTTTGTGCGCATGATGCACCGCAAAAAGCTGTCCGATCATTCCGCCCATCGATGCGCCCACCACATGCGCTCGCTCAATCTCCAACGCATCAAGAACAGCCGCCGCATCGTCTGCCATATCTTTCAATGAATAGGGCACCTTGGCCGGAAAGCCGAATTTTTGACGCAGAATTTGCCACACCATGCCGGGCGCTTTGGCCCCGTCAAATTTTTGGCTGAGACCAATATCGCGATTGTCAAAACGGATTACGCGAAAGCCCTGCGCAACCAGCGCATCAACAAATTCTATCGGCCAATAAGTCAGCTGCGCGCCGAGACCCATGATCAACAGGATCGGCGGATGCGCGCGATCACCATGTTCTTCATATTCCAGCGTCAATCCATTGGCGGTAATTTGCGGCATGCGATTCCTCTCATCTTTGCGCGCACACTACCATGCGAGGGCACATCGACAAGATGACGTAAGGGAAGGTGAGCCGGGGCCCGATCGGTTTACGGAACCAGCACCGTATCTTGCGGCGTGTCGTCGATGTTCGGATAATCGAGCGTGTAATGCAGTCCGCGGCTTTCGTGCCGGGCCAGCGCGCTGCGCACAATCAGCTTGGCCGCTTGCAGCAGATTGCGCAGCTCGATCAGATCGGTGGTGACGACAAAACTGCCGTAATAATCTTCAACCTCTTGGCTCAACAACTCAATCCGATTGGCCGCGCGTTCAAGCCGTTTGGTGGTCCGCACGATCCCAACATAATTCCACATGAAGCGGCGGATCTCAGTCCAATTTTGTTTGATGACAACTTGCTCATCCGAATCTGCAACGCGGCTTTCATCCCATGGGCGAACCGTCGGCGGATCATCGAGAGTGTCCCACCGCGCGAGAATATCCGATGCCGCAGCCTCGCCAAAAACAAAGCATTCGAGCAGCGAATTGGATGCCAGCCGATTGGCCCCATGAAGCCCGCTTTCCGTGCATTCGCCCGCCGCCCACAATCCGGGCAGATCGGTGCGCGCATCCAGATCCACCACGACCCCGCCGCACGTATAATGCTGGGCCGGCACAACCGGGATCGGTTCCTTGGTCATATCAATGCCCAGGCCGGAAAGCTTTTCATCGATCGTGGGGAAATGGCCGCGCACAAAATCGGCCGGCTGATGGCTGATATCGAGGTGGACATAATCCAGGCCATAGCGCTTAATCTGATCATCGATCGCGCGGGCAACGACATCGCGCGGGGCCAACTCCATCCGTTCAGGATCATAATCCGCCATAAACCGATGGCCGGTTTCTGGGTGGAGCAAATGCCCGCCTTCCCCGCGCACGGCCTCTGTGATCAGAAAGTTTTTGACTTCAAGATTATACAGGCAAGTCGGGTGGAACTGCATCATTTCCATATTGGAAACACGGGCGCCCGCGCGCCACGCCATCGCAATACCATCGCCCGTTGCGCCGCGCGGTGCGGTAGAAAAAAGATAGCAGCGGCCCGCGCCACCAGCGGCCAGAACCGTAGCCCGCGCAACGTGGCGCTCCACCCGCCCGGTTTCTTCATTCAGCGCATAAACACCCCAGACATGGCCCGCTCCCGAATAATTCGAACGATGCCGGTCAGTGATAAAATCGATGCAGGTGCGGCCCGCCAACATCGTGATATTGGGATTGGCATCGGCGGCTTTAAGTAAGGCCTCTTGCACCGCCCAACCGGTGGCATCATCAACATGCACAATCCGGCGATGCGAATGGCCGCCTTCGCGGGTGAGATGCAGCGCATCTTCAGCGCGGTTGAACGGCACGCCCAGCTCGCACAGCCGATCGATGCTGTCCGGCGCGCGCTCAATCACAAACTCCACCGTTTCGCGATCGTTCAACCCTGCGCCCGCAACCATCGTATCGCGCACATGGTGTTCAAACGTGTCCCCAGCATCAAGCACCGCGGCAATCCCGCCCTGGGCCCATGCGGTTGATCCGCCGGTGAGCGATCCTTTGGCCAGCACCAACACGCGCTTGCTCTCCGCCAAAGCGAGTGCCGCCGTCAGCCCGGCTGCGCCCGATCCGATTATGATCACATCGGCTGCCGGTTTGCTGTGTGTTGGATCATTCATACCAAATGTCATGGCGAAGCGCCGTGCCCGGGGCAAGTCAAGAAGCGCCGATCAGCGATTATGCAATTTTAATTGGTGTTCTAACTAATCTTGCTGCTACATTTAATGGTCAGAACAAAAACTCTCGAGGAATCACATTTAGATTGTTCATTTCTCTCATTGAGAATGAAAGGTGGGGGCCTTTCGATGAGTTTTTTATCGCGAATTTTTTGTATTGTTGGAATTCACAAGCCAAAGGCGTCTCGCGTCCATTGGGATGGACGGCATTATACTGGCCGATGCTGCCGTTGCGGCGAAGCAATCAGACGCAATTCTGATCGTAAGTGGCGCAGTTACAACGCAAAACAATCAAGGTCAGCGGCGATTTCCAGCGGCCCTTCGAAATTTTGACGAATCGCGGCGCGGCTATCGTCGATTCGATTAAGCGAGCGGTTCATATTATGCGTTAGCACCAGCGTTTCGGGCTCCAACCTGCCTGCCAACTCTCCGATTTCGGCCGGAGTGCGGTGGAGGCCGCGCGGCTGCCCCGGATCGCCATTGATAACGTGATGCGCAAACAAGACAGTCGGCTTGCTGCCGCTAAGCTCGTTTGCGAACCGCTCGCTCTGCGCATTTTGATCGCCGGTAATAACGAAGCTCGTATCGCCCACCTCAATGGCATAGCCAAGCGCCGGGGCCGCAGCATGGTTCACCGGGTAAGCGATCACCGAGTAATCGTTTGATATGTCGAGGCCAACCGGCGCGCCTGCGCCCTGATCCGTGGTGATATCGGTGACCAGCAATTCGCGCTTGTTCTCGCTGCCATCGTCATACCCGCCAAGATAGGCGAACGCGCCGCCTTCTTTGGATAGCAATCGATCAAGGAATTCGCTGGTGGCCGGAAAACGCTCTGCATCATCCGGGCCGTAAACCAACAATGGCTGTCCGCCCCCTTCGAAACCTCCGGTGTTGAGGATCCCGGCCAAGCCGCCTGCATGATCGCCGTGCAAATGCGTGAGCAAGATCGCATCAAGGCTGGAAACTTTGCCGCCAGCTTGCGCGAATCGAAGGAAACTGCCCGGTCCCGCATCGATCAACAGTCGCGGCTCGCCCTCGATCCACAAAAGGTAGGATGTGCCCGCACGGTCCGCCTCGGCAATCGGTCCGCCGCTGCCCAGCACTTGCAAAACAGCGCCTTCGCTGGGGCATGCAGCAGAGCCTATGCCGGCTGGGTTGGCCTGAGTTTGGGCAGCCACATTGCCGGCGGCGGCTGTGCTGTCCCAATCGCTGCACCCTGCCGCAGCGGCGAGGATCAACGGGGCGCCCAATAATTTAAGCATGGCTTGCATTTCAGTGTCCTTCTTTTGCCCCCTGCCAAACGCCGCTTAGAGTGGACGGGCTGTGCCGCCTTCGATCACCAAAAGCTCGCGATCATGAATGCCCAATCGATCCCAGTTTGCGCGCCATTCTTCCAAATGTTCTGAGGCAAAATGTTCTTCCAATGCCCCGGCATCGCTCCATGTTTCGTTGACCCGGATCAGGCCGGGTTCCAGCATGTCCTGCGCATAGGAATAGGCCACGCAGCCTTCTTCTTCCAAACTGGCCTCGATCATTTCCTGCATCACCGCCCATGCATCTTGCAGCATTTCTGGCGGCAGGCGGAAGGTTCCAACAACATGCAGCATATTTGCGGCCTCCTTTTATGGCGCTTAGGCTTAGGCTTAGGCTTAGGCTTAGGCTTGCGCTTGGGCTTGCTCCTGGTGCGTTCTAGGCTGAGCTAGTGAGCTGCACAAAGACATCTTCCAGATCGGCCTCGCGCGTTGTCACGTCTTCGATCGTAAGACCTTGGCCTTGCAAGATCGCGAGCACTTGCCCGGCATTCAAATTGTCTTTGTCATAAGTCACTTCGACACAGCGCGGGCCGGATAGCTCGACCTTGGCGAACGAGCCGTGCTGCGGCGGCTCATCCAAATCGGCGTCCACCGTCACCGCGACAATTTTCTCTCTTGCCATCTCAACCAATTCGCGCGTCGGCTTATTCGCGATCATTTCTCCATGGTTGATAATCGCAATCCGATCGCACAGTTCCTCTGCCTCTTCGAGATAGTGCGTGGTCAAAACCACGGTCACACCATCATCATTAAGCTGGCTGACCAATTCCCACAATTGCCGCCGCAATTCGACATCAACGCCCGCGGTTGGCTCATCCAAAACCAGGATCGGCGGTGCGTGGACCATTGCTTTGGCCACCAATAGGCGCCGTTTCATCCCGCCGGAAAGCGACCGGGCATAGGCGTTACGCTTGTCAGTAAGGCGCACTGCCTCAAGCAATTGCTCGCTGCGCCTTTCGCGCGCCGGGATGCCATAAAACCCAGCCTGATTTTCTAGCACTTCATAAGGCGTGAAAAACGGATCGAACACAATCTCTTGCGGCACAATCCCGATCGCGCGGCTGGCATTGCGGCGATTGGCATCAATATCAAAGCCCCAGATATTGGCACTGCCGCCAGTTTTGTTGACCAGCCCAGCTAGGATATTGATCAGCGTTGATTTGCCCGCACCATTGGGGCCGAGCAATCCGAAAATCGAACCCTGCGGCACGTCGAAACTCACATCATTGAGCGCCAATTTGCCATCCGCATCAGCGCCCTTGGCTCCTTTGGCCGGGGCATAGCGTTTGGTCAGATTGCGGATTGAGATCGCAGGGGCAGCTTGCGCAGCAGGCCGGGCCTGTTGGTCGGCGATCTGATCATCTTTCAACATGGCGAATGCCCTAGGCAAGCGAGCCCAGCGGCGCAATTGTTCAATTGACACAGGCAAAGATCCGCGAATGAGTGATGGGCACATCTTGAGCTCGGTGAAAGCTTGAACTAGAGCGCTTGATCATGAACGCCGCACCCGAAACAGACAGCCCCGAAGTAATCTTGGTAGAAACGCGCCGCGTCAGCTGTGACGGTGCGAGCGCCATTCGTGGTGGCGAGAATTTCCGCCCTGCCGCGCTTGGTCATCCGCTGATCTATCTCGAAATAGATGAAGGCGGGTATGCAGATTGCGGATATTGTGATCGCCGCTTTGTCCTGAAGGGCGGACCAGCAGATCATTCTGCATAGGCTTCAATCGCGGGCATAGCGGGGCCGCGGGATAACTAATTGAGGGCGCGGACGCAGCGCCAATCGCAGCAGAGTCAGCAATTGTTCAGTCACCGCTGGCCAAGCTGGTGTGATCTAACCCCTAAGGAGACCATCTATGGCTCGCTCATCCCGTCTTTTATCAGCTGCCCGAATTGGCACAATTGCGGCTTTGGCTGTGCTTGCTGCCCCCAGCGCAATGGCTCAGGACGAAGAACGATCCGAAGGGGAAATCAAACTTGAACGGATGCTGGAAGGGCGCGTTGCCGGCGAGCCAGTGCGGTGTATCCAGAATTTCGTCGACCAGCGGCTGCGCGTGATCGATGGCACCGCCTACGTCTATGGACGAGGCGACACCATTTATGTTCAGCGCACGGCGAGCCCTGAAAACATTGATCGCGATGATATCCTTATCACGCGTCCATTTGCGGTAACTCGGCTGTGCCGGCTTGATCAGGTGACAACCCGCAATCGCTATTCCGGGTTCTTCAACGGCGCGGTGTTTTTCGAAGAATTCGTGCCTTATTCGCGCGTCGATGAAGACGAGGCATCTGACAGCTGATCCATTCGCGTCGGCATTGCTGGCGCACGATCACTCATCATCATTGCAGTTTTGTTGAGCTCCTTTTGCACGCGTGCGAATTGGCTCAGCCTGCCTGATCCCAACTCCTCAAACGCAAACACACTGTCAGTGTCGCCATCTTTGTCGATCGGTTCGCGGCTGCGTGCGCGGGCTGAAAATGCATCGGCAGAAACTTCATCGGGGAGCGGCGTCATCCGAAGCCTTCTGGCTCGCTGTGCGTTTTCGCGGTGCACAGCTTCAAAATATTTGCGGCACCGCGCAGCGCCGTGAAGCTCTCCCAAAATCCAGCTCAAAACACACGCCGCTGCAATCGCAGCAATCACGAATTCTGGCGCCATCCCAGACACAATTTCTGGCCTCAGGAATTCTTCCATGAGCAAACCCTTTCTGACCTGAAAGGAACCTTCCAGACCACGTCCAAACTTCAGATCCCGCAATCCGGCGCTTGGCGGCCAGAATGCTTAATCTTTCTACATGACGTGATCGGCGAGTTTAATTGGGTCGAATACGAGGCCTGGCCTTAACCAAAAATCAGCATTCCAGCCGGGCATCCAGCCGGGCGATGTCAATCAGCCAGCGGACTGCATGCTATTCATCCGCGATATGATCGTTTCCGCCTGGCTCATGATATTGTCGACCAGTTCCTGACATGTCGGCACGTCATAGATCAGGCCGGCGACCATGCCGCAGCTCCAAACGCCTTCGTCCATCGCGCCTTCGGTCATGATCTTGGGATAGACACCGGCGACCTCTGGCAGGATGTCTTGGATGGTGATCGCATCGCCCAACTCTTTTTCCTTTTCGAGCAAGCGCTCGGTCGCATCATTGACAAGCACGCGTTCGGTGTTGCGCAGCGGACGCATGACCAGCCGGGTGTCGAGTTCTGATGCAGCAACGATCGCCTGTTTCACATTCTCGTGAACCGGCGCTTCCTTGGTTGCGATAAAGCGCGTGCCCATGTTCATCCCCTGCGCGCCCATTGCCAGGCTGGCGACCAGGCTGCGGCCATCGGCCATTCCGCCTGAGGAAACGAACGGAATTTCCAATTCGTCTGCCGCGCGCGGCAACAGGATGAAATTGGGAATATCGTCTTCGCCCGGATGTCCGCCGCATTCAAAGCCATCAACCGACACTGCATCACAGCCAATGTCTTGCGCTTTCAGCGAGTGGCGCACGCTGGTGCATTTGTGGATCACTTTGATCCCGGCATCTTTCAGCGGGCCAAGCAATTCAACCGGATTGCGGCCAGCGGTTTCAACCACTGGCACGCCGCCATCGATCACAGCCTTTACTAGGCCGGGATAGTCCGGCGGTGTCAGCGTGGGAAGGATGGTGAGGTTCACGCCAAATGGCTTGTCAGTCATATCCTTGCACCGCGCGATTTCATTCGCGAGCTTTTCTGGTGTGCCCAGCGTCAATCCGGTGATCACGCCCAATCCGCCAGCATTGGATACGGCCGCTGCCATTTCGGCAAACCCGACATAGTGCATTCCGCCTTGGATAATTGGATGCTCAATGCCGAACATTTCGGTAATGGCGGTTTTCATGGCGTGTATCCTTCCCTTTGATTGACAGCAGCGGCGCAGTGACCGCTCAATTTCATTCGAATGACTGCCCAAGGTTATCGGCGCTGGCAAGCCCCGCTTTTGGTAAGAACCAAGCAATCTCAGCGGACCGTAGCGTCATCCCGCCAGTGCTTTTTCATTGCGCGGCTTTGGAGGCATTCAAAGTGAGCACAATTCCGCCAAGAATCAACGCGCCGCCGATCAAAAGGCTGGCACCCAGCTCTTCTGAAAGCAGCATGACACCGCCTAATGCCGCCACAACCGGGGTTGCTAATTGCACACTGGCGATGGTTGCCAGGCCAAGCCGCGGCGCCACTTTATACCACACCACATATCCCAATGCCGACGTCACGACACCAGAAATTACTGCCAAAATCGCCCCATTCCATCCCGGCCAGCCGCTATCGAGCAATGCCATCGGTGCAATGATCACACTCGCGATCAAGAAATTGCGCGCGGTGCTGCCAGTGGCCCCTCCCGGCATCGTTCCTGCGCCGCGCCCGATCACGGTGTAAGCGCCCCAGGCGATCCCGGCTGATGCCATCAGCAATCCCGGCCACAGCGCGGCCAATCCCGCGCCAATTGCCTGCCACGGCGCGAGGACATAGATCAGGCCCGCCAACGCCAGCGCCGCCCCCAGCCATCCGCGCGCAATCAACCGTTCCCCGCGCAGCAATCCAACCGCGAGCACCGTCGCTTGGACAAAGCCAAACAAGATCAGCGCGCCCAAACCTGCGCCCAAATCGACATAAGCCAGCGAAAACGCCGCGACATAGGCCGCCAATGCCAGCCCGGCGGGCAAATCATCCCGCGATGGACCCGCGCCAAGAAATGGCAGCAGCACCAGCGCCCCAGACAGCAGCCGAATTGCGGAATAAGCGCCGACCTCTATCGCGCCGTCGGCCAAGGCAGCCCGCGCCAACAGCGAATTGCCGGCAAAGGCAATGATAGCGAGCGCCGCCAGAACGACCGTGGTCAAAAGCGGGCTTTTCATGGGCGCTTGCCTTGTGCATTTGCATGGGCACAATCGGGCGCAGCTGGACAGCCATCACAATGCGGCGCGCGCGGGCGGCAATGCGATTGCCCCAATTTTTTCAGCAGCAAATGATGTTCGTCCATATCTTCGGCGCTCCAATCGGGCGGGATGATTGGCACCAAAACATCAAACGCGCGGGCAGTATCCGCCTTGGCCGGCACCAGCCCCATTCGCTGCATGATGCGCCGATGATGCCCATCGATCACCATCGCCCGGCGATTAAAGATCGAGGTGTTCATCACTCCCGCGCTGATCTTTCGCGCGACCCCGGGCAGCGTTTCAAGCCACGCCATTGCCTCCGCCGTCTTCATCTCGGCCAGATGCGATAGATCCACTTTCCCGCGCTGCTCGACAATCGCATTTAGGCAGGCGTGCAGCCGTTCGGCAGATTGTCCGGGAAATGTCTGCCGCTGCAGCTGCGCGGTCAACGCCTCTATCGTGGCACCGGCAACCGCCTCCCAGGACCCATAATTGGCCAGCAAACCATCGGTGGACTGGTTCGACACGATCGTCTTGGCGCGCGCGCCGATCACCCCGTGCACCAGCACCCAAACTGGATCACGGCGCTTCTCATCAGGGCGCACGATCCGGCCAAAACAATCGGTCATCGCGGCTTGAAGAGCCCGCAAAGCGGCGGTGCGATTATCGGTTCCGAGATCGAGTTGCATGGCGCACCGTCCATCCCCCAATGGCCAGCGCCACGCAAGGGAGCACGATCCATCGCAGCTCAGAAAAGAGCGTCTCCAGTCCGCGCATTGAGAAAAAGTTCGCGCCAATTGGGGAGACTCTGATCGGAGTGACCGGCGCGAATATCCGCGCATTGTCCAATGGCCACCACAAGGCCGCGCCCAGCCCGCCATCGGTCAGCGTGTCTAACAAGCCGTGAGAAACCATCGCCAGGGTCAGGAATACCCACACGCCCCCAAACTGCGCGCCGGCTGCCATATCAAGGCGAGAATTGCCGCAAACCCGGCTGCAAACGCCACCGCATGAGTAGCGCCGCGATGGCCCCATTCATCAGCATAGGAAATGCCCAGACCAAACCCGATCACATCGCCATCGGGTATGATCGCCAAGGCGGCACCGGCCACCGCCAGCTTTGGCGGAATGCGGCCGCGCCCAGCCGCCACTGCAATAGCCAGCGGCACGATGGCGTGGGTCATGATGGTGGGCATTGAATCAGCGGTCCTTTTTCGTGACATCCTTCGGCGCCAGATTGCCAGAATTGCACATTCCGAATTTTGATCATTAGTAGCAGTAGTCAGCCACGCCATGCGATGTGATTTTGGTTGGGATTTATAATTCTATAGAATCGGAAGGCGCCCCTCATGACCCTTACCCGACGCAATGCATTAACAGGAATAGCCGCCGCTGGCGCGGGGCTGAGCGTGACAGCATGTGCTACCGCGTCCAATCAGGCTAAGGCGAGCGCGAGCTTGAACGCTGACAATGGCCGTTTCAATCCTCCAATCGCCGCTGATCGCCCCATTATTTTTGACGGATTGCTGCTCAACAAAGCGCGAGCAATGGCGGTTATGGAAGAGGCAAAGGTGGATCTGCTGTTCTGCCGCAACCTCACTAATATCTATTATCTCACATCATTCCGACCGATCGGTTTGCTGCTTGGTAATGGAGGTGGCATCGATTTTGCAGCACTCTCGGCGCATGGCGATCCAAAGCCCACACTGATATCGTCATCATTCGCGCTCTATTTTGGCGGGCTGCAACCTGATCATGCTGCTGAGCTAAACATCAAGCAGTTCAGCCTGCCGGTTGATTTCGAAGGGTACGGCGCTCTGACCGATCCTCAGGCAATCGCACGGGCGCCAGCATTCCCGCCATTTTTACCCTCAGTTTCCGATCATCACCCGTTGACCGATTCTGAGGAATATCGGCGGGCACTCGCATCGATGGATCCGGCAGAGATGGCCGCATCGACAGAAGCTGCGATACTGCGTGAAATCTTGGCCAATCCATTGCCCAACAAAACCATAGCGATTGACGATTTGCGACTGCGCTCCGTGGTTGAGAAAGCTGGTCTCGATGTGCGGATTGTTGATGGTGACCGGTTGTTACGCAGAATTCGCGTTCAAAAATCTCCTGCTGAACTTAAGATGATGCGCTACGCCGCGACTTCAAATGCGGCGTCCGGCAGAGCGGCAGCACTGTCTGTCCGAAACGGCGCAACCTTCCACGATTTACGCAGCGAATTTCATCGACAGGCCGGATCGCGCGGGATGAATTACCAATATATGATGATCGACAACATCATCCCCGACAAGGCTGGCGGCGAATTTGCTGAAGGCCGTAGCTTTCTGATCGATTGCGTCAGCACTTTCGAGGGATATCATGGCGATTATGGCCGCACTGTCTGCGTGGGCGAACCGACCCGTGAAATGCAAACCGTGATCGATGGTCTGGCAACCACATGGGATCGCCTACGCAGCGAGATTAAGGTCGGGATGGATTACAATTCGATCCGTGCTCTTGGTTTGGAGTTGTTCAAAGACATTCCGATCGACACGGGGCTTGCGCTCAATCCACACTCCTGCGGCCTAAACCATTCTGATGATGCGGGATCGGTTGATTTCGGCACAGGTTTTGGCCTGCCCAATGGCACGCTTGAGGAGAATATGGTGCTGTCGATTGACTTGCCATTCCTCGACAATGGCTTTGGCGGCAGCGCACATCTAGAAGATTTGGTGATCATGACAAAGGATGGGCCAGAACTTATCAATGACAGTTCAGACCGGTTTATCTTGGTCTGATTGACCCCTTTTGACTGAACTCAATCGACTTTGACGTATGTCACAAAAGCGATTTTGTTTCCTTCTGGATCGCGAGCGTAGGCGCCATAGAATTCGGGGCCATATAAGGGCCTTGGACCCGGCGCGCCCTCATCGCTTCCGCCGTTTGCAAGTGCCGCAGAATGCGCGGCATCAACTGCGGCCGGGTCAGCGGCATAGAGGCCCGCTGTATGACCATTCCCGCATGCTGCTTCTTGTTGATTTTCCGGCTTAGTTACCCACACCTGAAACCCATCGGGCAAGCCATAGCTGCGCGTCATGCCTTCATAATCAGCGGTCACGTTTCCACCCAATGCCTGCATTACGGGATCGTAGAATGCAAAGGATCGTTCGAGATCGTTTGACCCAATTGTAATGTAGCATTTTGTCATCATCTCACTCCCACTCGATCGTTCCCGGCGGTTTGCTGGTGTAGTCATAGACCACGCGGTTGATGCCTTGCACTTCATTGACAATGCGGGTTGCACACGCGGTTAGGAAGCTTGCCTCAAACGGATAGACATCGGCTGTCATCCCATCGGTGCTGGTCACTGCGCGCAGGCCGCAGACATTATCATAGGTGCGGTGATCACCCATCACGCCCACGGTTTTTACCGGCAGCAGCACCGCGAAAGCTTGCCAGATTTCATCGTACAATCCGGCTTTGCGAATTTCATCGAGATAGATCGCATCGGCTTTGCGCAGGATATCACAGCGTTCCTTATTGACCTCTCCCGGAATACGGATCGCAAGGCCCGGCCCGGGAAAAGGATGGCGGCCAACGAACTGCTCATTGAGGCCAAGTTCCCGGCCCAGCGCGCGCACTTCATCCTTGAACAATTCACGCAAGGGCTCAACCAAATGCATGTTCATCCGTTCGGGCAGGCCGCCAACATTGTGGTGGCTTTTGATCGTTACCGACGGACCGCCCGTGAAGCTGACGCTTTCGATCACATCGGGATAAAGCGTGCCCTGCGCCAGAAAATCCGCCCCGCCAAGTTTGCCCGCTTCCTCTTCGAACACTGCGATAAACTCGCCGCCGATGAATTTGCGCTTCTGTTCGGGATCGCTGACACTGTCGAGCCCGGCCATAAAGCGCGCTTCGGCATCCACCACCACCAGCGGGATATTGTAATGATCGCGGAATAGGCTTTCGACCTGTTCGCGCTCATTAAGGCGCAGCAGACCATGATCGACGAACACGCAGGTGAGTTGATCGCCGATCGCTTCGTGAATTAGGATGGCGGCGACTGAGCTGTCCACTCCGCCTGAGAGCCCGCAAATCACTTTGCCTGATCCCACTTGCTCGCGGATTTCGCGCACTTTGGTCTCGCGATAGGCGGCCATTGTCCAATCGCCCGCCAGCCCGCAAACCTTGTGAACGAAATTGGCCAGCAATTTGCCGCCATCGGGCGTGTGAACCACCTCTGGGTGGAATTGCGTGCCGTAATATTGCCGCGCCTCGTCAGCGATAACCGCAAAGGGCGCGCCATCCGATATCGCGACGATTTCAAAGCCGGGGGCAAATTTGGTGACCTTGTCGCCGTGGCTCATCCAAACCTGTTGCCGTTCCCCTTCGGCCCACAAGCCATCAAACAAAGCGCAGGATTTGGTGACAGTCAGATGCGCACGGCCAAATTCGCCGCCGTCTCCGGTCTCATGTCCGGGCCGCACTTCGCCGCCCAATTGCTGGCTCATCACTTGTTGGCCATAACAAATACCAAGGATCGGCACCCCGCTGTCAAACAAGAGTTGCGGCGCGCGCGGGCTATCTTCGTCACACACGGAGGCTGGCGATCCGGATAGGATGATGCCCTTGGGCTGCATCCGGTTGAATGCCGCCTCTGCTTGGGAAAACGGCGCGATTTCGGAATAAACCCCCGCTTCGCGCACCCGGCGAGCGATAAGCTGCGTCACCTGACTGCCGAAGTCGACGATTAAAATAGAATCAGGGTGGGCGGAATCGGAATTTTGGTGCGCGTTCATAGCCGAGCGGTAAGCAGGCCATTCAAGCATGTCTAGTCGCCCACCGGGCGCAATTACCAATGCAATCGCGCAGCGCTCAAAGAATTCCGCCTTAAGTTGCAAAAAACGCAATTCGATTGCGCATTTTGTCATTTGTGTTCGATCAAATGAAACACCATTTGGTTGATGCGGCGTTAATCGGGCTTCCTCTCCCGCCCTATTACGCCGCACCGGTGATGGCCTGGCGGGTTCCTGTCATCCCATCACCAGCCTGACTGCTGACCCTGCCGGGTCGCGACCGTGGCCCAAAAGCGTTCACGAAGGTGTCCCATCACCTGAGCGCATAGAGACCACGCTCGCCCGACAGCGCCCGCCCCGGCGCTGGTTCGGACTCTCTCCCCCCCGGCGAGGTTCAGCAGTCGATAGGCAGCGAGCGAGGCGCGGCGACACCAGCCCCAATTGGTGACCGCGCCTCCATCGCACCCCCGCCGGTCAGGTGGCGAGTCAGACTCAGACGATTTGGATAATCGCCCGCGCCAGACTCAAGCTTGACCAAATGTCCGAGTAATTAACGAACTACTAATTGTAACTTAATTACTCATTTTGCGAACCTATGAACAAGAACATAGAATAAATTTAGGAGCAAATCATGCGTGTTTTCATCGAGAAATCGGCCGCTTTGATCGCTGCAGTGGTGGTAAGCACCCTGTCATTTCAAACGCTGATCGTATAATTTTGTTGGGGTGAACAGCCCTAAAAAACATAAGGTCCGGCTGATCCAATCGGCTGGGCCTTTGTTGTATGTGGAGAAGAAAAAAATTGCGTGCCCTGGCGAGCCAATGGGGACTATGCCTAGCCTGCTTGTGCCAGCCCCTCAGCCTGTTCGCGCAGCTCCGTTTTCAACAATTTGCCAATATGACTGCGCGGCATATCATCAATCGCATGCAGCGCCGATAGCCGCTGGGTTTTGCCCAATCGCGCATTGACCGCGCCGCAAATCTCTTCCGCGCTGCGCGCGCCATCGCCCAGCACCACAAAACCAATCGGCGTTTCGCCCCAGCGTTCAGACGCGATGCCGACCACCGCGGCTTCAACCACGTCGCTTTCTAGTTCAAGCGCGGCCTCCAGATCGCTTGGGTAGATATTAAACCCGCCCGATATAATCATATCCTTGGCGCGACCTACCAGCTCAACAAAGCCATCTTCATCAACCCTGCCGATATCACCCATTCGCTGCCAAGGAATGCCGGTTTCCGGATCAATCCAATAGCCATCGCGCGTCTTGCCCGGCTGATTTTTGTATCCCGCCATCATGGTTGTCGAAAGGCCGATCAAATTGCCCGGCTGACCTGGCTCGACCGGATTGTCATCATCATCGAGCACTTTCAGCTCGCTGCCCGGCGCCGGGCGGCCAACCGTGTGAAGCTTATCCGGGAATTCATGACACGTCAGCAGGCACACCACCCCGCCCTCTGTCATCGAATAAATCTCTACCAGCCCGCCGGGCATGCGTTCCAACACCGCACGTTTCAGCGGCGGCGCGAACGGGGCGGAGGTGCAATATTTCATCGCCAATGCAGACAGGTCAAACTGATCGAACCCATCGAAATCCATCAATCGCTGATATTGCACCGGCACCAGCATGGTCAGCGTGGTGCGATCGCGCTGAGCAAATTCCAGCCATGCTGCACAGTCAAATTTGCCCATGATGCGCAAAGTTCCACCGGCCAGCAGGCACGATAAAAAAGCCACCATCGTGGTGTTTGAATAAAGCGGGGTCGACGCCAAAGAGCGCACCTCCATTTCTGCCGCGAGATAGGACGCAGCAGTTGCCGCAAATTGCCGCCAACGCATTTGGTGCGAATGCACGATCCCTTTGGGAATACCTGTGGTTCCAGAGGAATAAATGATGTTGAACGGGTCACCGGGCTGCGGATCAATCGCCGGTGCGAATGTTCCGGCGGGCGCCATCCAGCGATCGATATCTTCCAGCGCGACGTGATCGAGATCGGGCATAAAACCTGCACCAAGCTCCTGCGCTTTGGCGGCATCGATAAATATATGGCGCGCGCCCGAATCCGCGGCCATTCCGCGCAATTGATCGGCGCTGGCGCTGGTTGTCAGCGGGGCAGCAACCCCGCCCGCGCGCACCGCAGCCAAAAAAACGAGCGCGTAATTGACGCTAGAGCGGCCCAGAATGGCCACCGATTGGCCGCGTTCCAGCCCATCCTCGATCAACCGCGCCGCCAACCGTTCAATTCGGTCATTCATTTCAGCCCAGCTGATCGACACCGTTTCATCGCCCAATGCCGGATGATCAGGTTGAATTTCACCCCATTCGCGAAGAGTCTGCAAAAAGGAGCCATAGGGCGCTGACAAATGGGAAAGCATGGTTTGTTCAGTCATACTCAGCAGCCATAATGCCGCATTTGCGCCTTGCAATGGACTACAATGATGAGGCTCCGCCAAAGCCTGCGCCATATCTGCCGAGCACTGGCACAGGCGCGCAGTTTTTGCCCACAGTGCAGGCCATTTGGGCAGACGGTGGAAAACCTTGCACTATGCTTCGCATTTGCTTGGGAATCGCACCCCATGCGCCTATATGATGGACATGGACGACAACACCTCAGAAACGCCCGAAAACGCACCAGAAACAAGCTCTAGGCCTGAAAAGCAGCAGGGCGAATATGGCGCCGATTCGATCAAGGTTTTGAAAGGCCTTGATGCGGTACGCAAACGCCCTGGCATGTATATCGGCGATACCGATGATGGCTCTGGCTTGCACCACATGGTGTTCGAAGTTTCAGACAACGCGATTGATGAGGCATTGGCCGGACATTGCGATCTGGTGCTGATCGAACTCAACCCGGATGGCAGCGTTTCTGTTGAAGACAATGGCCGCGGCATTCCGGTGGGCATGCACAAGGAAGAAGGCGTATCGGCGGCAGAAGTCATCATGACTCAACTGCACGCTGGCGGTAAATTTGAAAACACGTCTGACGACAACGCTTACAAAGTTTCAGGCGGGCTGCACGGCGTTGGCGTGTCTGTGGTGAATGCGCTGTCTGAATGGCTGGAGCTAAAAATCTGGCGCGATGGCAAAGAGCACTGGATGCGCTTTGAACATGGCGATGCGGTCAAATCGCTCGAAATTTTGGGGGATGCGCCGAAGGTTGAACAAAACCCGGACGACAATGGCTTTAAGAAGGGGACCCGCGTCACCTTTATGGCCAGCGAGACGACCTTCAAAAACGTGACCGTGTTCGATTTTGAAAAGCTTGAGCACCGCTATCGCGAGCTCGCCTTCCTCAATTCCGGCGTGCGCATCCTGCTGCGCGACAATCGCGGAGAGGAAACGCTGGAGCATGATCTATTTTACGAAGGCGGAATTGCGGCTTTCGTCAGCTATTTGGATCGCAACAAGGAAGCGCTGATCGCGGCGCCGATTTCGGTTTCAGCTGAGAAGGACGGGATCGGGATCGATGTCGCGCTCGAATGGAATGATAGTTATTACGAGAACGTCCTCACTTTCACCAACAACATCCCGCAACGCGATGGCGGCACCCATTTGGCGGCTTTCCGCGCGGCATTGACCCGCACGCTCAACAATTATGCCGCCGCTTCCGGCTTGCTCAAGAAAGAGAAAGTCAGCCTGTCTGGCGAGGATATGCGTGAAGGCCTGACCGCGATTGTCAGCGTCAAACTGCCCGATCCCAAATTCTCCTCGCAAACCAAGGATAAGCTGGTTTCTTCCGAAGTGCGTCAGCCGCTCGAAAGCCTGATGGGTGAAAAAATGGGCGAATGGTTGGAAGAAAACCCGGCCGAGGCGAAAATCATCGTGCAGAAGATCATCGATGCCGCCGCCGCACGCGAAGCGGCCAAGCGGGCCCGCGAAATGAGCCGCAAAGGCGCAATGTCTGTCGCCAGCTTGCCCGGGAAACTCTCTGATTGCCGCGAGCGCGATGCTACCAAAGCCGAACTGTTTCTGGTCGAAGGCGATTCTGCGGGCGGCTCTGCCAAAGGCGGGCGAGACAGCCAATATCAGGCGATCCTGCCGCTCAAAGGTAAGATCCTGAATGTAGAGCGCGCCCGGTTCGACCGGATCATCTCATCGAAGGAGGTCGGCACCCTCATTCAAGCGATGGGCACCGGTATTCGCGACGAGTTTGATCTGGAAAAGCTGCGCTATCACAAAATCGTGATCATGACCGATGCCGATGTTGATGGGGCACACATCCGCACTTTGCTGCTGACCTTCTTCCATCGGCAAATGCCAGAGATCGTGAAAGCGGGGCATTTGTTCATCGCTCAGCCGCCTTTGTTCAAGGTCTCAAAGGGACGCTCAGAGGTCTATTTGAAAGATCAGGGCGCGCTGGATCGCTATTTGATCGAGGCCGGGTTGCAAGGCCGCGTGCTCGACAATGGCAGCGCGCAGCGCGGGGGGCAGGAACTTACCTCGATGGTCGAACATGCGCTGAAAGTGCGCAATTTGATCGCCTTTGCACCGCGCAAATATAAGCCAGAGATTATTGAAGTGATGGCGCTTGCCGGTGTGTTTGAGCCTGCCAATCCAGGTTCGGATGACTCTTTGACCAAGGCCGCTGCAAGATTGCAAATGGGCGATCCCGAGGCGCAATGGTTGGGCAAACGCAGCGATGATGGCGGCGTTCAGTTTGAGCGGTTGTGGCGCGGCGTCACCGATGTCCACATGATCGAGGCGAAGTTCCTCGAAAGCGCGGAAGCGCGCCGCTTGCACACAATCGGCACCGAAGAAGCAGAAGCGTATGAGGCTCCTGCGCAGCTCGTTAAAGTCAGCGCCGAGGCTGCCGCTGGCGAGGGTGAAAACGCCGACGACAGTGCGAGCGCAGCGACCAGCACGGAAAACTCTATCTCACGGCCAACTGAATTGCTCGATGCCGTATTGGCCGTCGGTCGCAAGGGGCTGTCGATCAGCCGCTATAAGGGGCTGGGCGAAATGAACCCCGAACAATTGTGGGAGACGACGCTCGATCCTGAGGCGCGCGTGCTGCTGCAGGTGAAGGTTGAAGACGCAGATGTGACCGATGAAATTTTCACCCGCCTGATGGGCGATGTGGTGGAGCCGCGGCGCGAATTTATTCAGGACAACGCCCTGAATGTTGCAAACTTGGACGTGTAATCCGCATTGAAAGGGCGTGCCCAATTGAGCGAACACCACGATAAAACTCAGCTTGAGCAATCCAGCTTCCTGTTGCTGGTTGCCGCGGTCACCGTCCTGTTGGTGGTCATCGTTTGGCCGTTCTTCAACGCAATGCTGTGGGCGGCGCTGGCAGGCGTTATGTTCCGCCCATTGTACAAATGGGTGCTCGCGCGGGTTGGCGGGCGGATGAATGCCGCCGCGGGCGTAACCATGCTGATCATCACCTTCGCGGTGCTGCTGCCGGCGCTGTTTATCGGCGGGCTGGTGATTGATGAGGCAGCCAGTGTTGTCGCAGCTTTCCAAAGCGGAGATATCGATATCGCCGCCTGGTTCAACACCATGTACGAAGCGCTTCCGCGTGCAATCCGCGACTCGATGGAAGCCGCTGGCTGGACGGATATGTCCAACCTTCAAGCCCGCGCGCAGGAAATTATCGGCGAAAGCGCCGGGATTATTGCGCGCCAGGCGGTGGCCGTGGGAGGGGGGGCTTTGGGCTTCTTCCTCAGCTTCACCATCGGGCTTTATGTCACGTATTTCTTGCTGCGCGATGGCAAACGAGTGGCCGAAACCGTCCTTTCCAGCCTGCCGCTCGAACGGATAATCGCAGATCGTTTGTCCGAACGATTTCTTTCGATCGTGCGCGCAACGATAAAGGGCTCATTGGTGGTTGGCTTGGTTCAGGGCGCGCTTGGCGCAGCCACTTTCTGGATCGCGGGAATTCCCTCGGCCATCTTGTTCGGCGTGGTGATGGCGATCCTTTCGCTGATCCCGGCAGTTGGCACGGCGCTCGTCTGGCTCCCCGCGGCGCTCTATCTGCTCGCGACCGGAGAAATTTGGCAGGGCGTGTTCGTGCTGCTTTCCGGCGCGCTGATCATTGGCATGGCCGACAATGTTCTGCGCCCGATTCTGGTGGGCCGCGATACTGGCATTCCCGATTGGATCATTCTGGTCACCACTTTGGGCGGGATCGCCTTTGCGGGATTTTCCGGAATTGTATTGGGTCCGCTGGTTGCTGGGCTGTTCCTAGCCAGCTGGTCAATCTTGCAAGAACAACGCGCGGAAGGTGATGCGGATATTCCGGTCACCACGAATTGAACGCGGGTTTGCGCAAGCCGCAGATTGAAAAATGCCGCCCGCTTTCCCATCTCTTATTGGTGAGAGAGACCGCACTCCCATCCCCAGCCCGGTGCTGCGCAAGGCCTGAAATCACGCGCGCGATAAGGTTTTCAGCATGAGATCAATGGTAAAACCCGGCAGCCAAGCTGAACAGGTAGGACGATTGGTTCTGGCGGTTGTCTTGATTTTGTTCCTGCCCTCGCTGCCTCTGGGCAATTACCTGATTTACCCCTTCACCATCCTCACCACTTGGTTTCATGAAATGGGGCACGGCCTCACCGCGCTTGCATTGGGGCAGGAATTCCAGAAATTGGTGATCTTCGCCAATGGCTCTGGTGTCGCCTCAAGCCTAATTGAAAGCGACGCCTCGCCCTTCACACATGCCGCGATTGCCGCTGGCGGACCTTTGGCGCCGAGTTTTTTCGGAGCGATACTGATCGCTGCCAGTAAGAAACCCGGATTGTGGCGTCCGTCCTTGTTTGGATTGGCGGGCCTGATCGGGCTTTCGATCTTGATCTATGTCCGCAGCCCGGTTGGTTTGGCAGTGATGCCCTTGGTCGCGGCCGCCATTGCGTTGATCGCGTGGCGCGCCAAGGATGGCCTCGCCCGGTTTACGCTGCAATTCCTTGGAATGCTCGCCGCGATGAGCATGCTGCGCGATTTCGATTACCTGTTCACCGAACGCACGGTGATTGGCGGGCGGACAATGCTATCCGATACCGGAGCAATCGAAGAAGCTTTGTTCTTGCCGCATTGGTTTTGGGCCGCTGCGATCTTGACAGTTTCGGTGGTAATGGTTGGATTCAGCCTCAAATACGCGCTGAGCGAAGGTCCGCGCTCATCGTGGCCGTTGCGGGGCCGCTCCAAGCCCAAAAATGTCCTGCAATTTCGCCACAAACGCGATTGATCACGGCAAACTGATAATCGGCGCCGTTTAGGAAGACGAAGCGGCGATGCGGATCGTGTTCACTCCGCCAGCAGAAGCGCCCGCTTCCCCCGAAAGACCTAAGAAGATCGTATCGATAATCTGCGCAAGTTTCTGTTCGCTCAAGCGTTCGTTGAGGTACAGCAAGGTGTCCGGCATGGTGTAATTGTTGACCATCTGATTGATCAGCGACAGCGTCTCATCAATTTCCAACCCGGCGAAGAAGCCTTCCGCCTGCGCCTCTGCGATAACCTCACACAGATAGTGATCGGCCAAATCGACATAGGAACGCACGCGTTCAAATTGCGCCGCGCCCATTTCACAAATTGCGCCGAAATAGGCCGGATCGGCAAGATAGCGTTCGCGCGAGATCACAAAGCGGCGGCAGAAAAATTCATACATTTTGCGATTGGGCGGGAGGTCAGCGTTCAACGCTTCTTCCATCGCCTTTACATGCGGCGCAAACCACAGGCCGGTGATGGCATCAAAAACATCATCTTCATCGTCAAAGATTTCGCCAAAGCGCGCGCGCGACAGGCCGCTTTCAGCAACCAGCCCGCTAAGCGGGATTTCGGTGCCGCGCTGCTGCACCAGATCCAGCGCCATCTGCGCCAGCCGCTGCCGCTCTTCCTCACGTGTCTGTTCGGTCAATGCCATTGCTAAAACCCGCCCTTCCAGCTGCGGGCCTATTTAGGTGCGGATTGCCCCGGCTTAAAGGCTAAGTTCCATGAAAATTATACCGCATCGGATGAATTGCACGCATCACCCCTTTTAATCAGGTTTAGTCCGCGCTGCGCGGGGGCCGCGGGAAGAAGGCCGAGGTGCGCCGTTTATAATCGGCGTATTTATCCCCCTTCGAACGATCCATGCCTTTTTCGAGCAAGGTCACGCCCGACCATTTGGTGAGGGTGAATGTGAGGAAAATCGGACCGATCACGGTGTACAGCGCATATTCCCAGCCCACGCTCGCGCACACCAGCCAAATGCCCCACCAGGCGCAAAAATCGCCGAAATAATTGGGGTGGCGGGTATAACGCCACAACCCCGTGTCGAGCACGGTACCCGCATTGGCGGGATTGGCTTTGAACTTCGCCAATTGCCAATCGCCAACCCATTCAAAGAATATTCCAACCAGATACAGCGCAATGCCCGCCAATGTGAGCACGGTGATCGGCATGTCCGCGGTGCTCGCCAAGATGCCAACTTGCGCCGGCGAACTGACCATAAACAGCAGAACCGCCTGGCCTAGCCACACCTTGGTCAGCGCAGCGATCACGAAATTGCCCTTTTCCCGGTCTTTCTTGAGGATCCAGACATAGCGCTTGTCCTCGCCCTCTCGCCGCCAACGCCGCAGCAAATAAATGCCGAGCCGAAATCCCCAGGCCGCAGTCATCACCATCAGCAAGGTCGCCAGCACGCCGGCCCCGCCGCGCACATGCAGCCAGCTGGCAACCGCCAGCACGCCCATGCCCGCGCCCCAAAACGAATCGACAAACGACACGTCATTGATCTTCACAGAGATCAGCCATTGGATCAGCACCAAAACGATCAGGATCGCCGCGTTTAGAGCGAGTAATTCAATCATCATCTTTGCCTTCGATTATTGCCTGCGCCTGCGCCTCTAACACTTTGAAGCGATCATAATTCGGCAATTTGGAGCGCATGAATTGCGCGATCTTGAGCAGATCTTCGCCGTAATTACCGGTCGGATAAATGGGCGGGCCAAAACCCAAAATTTTGCGTTCATTGCACACCCATGCCGGAACGATCGGCACATTGGCCGCCTGAGCAATGTGGTAAAATCCCGATTTCCAGCTGCCATCGGTGCCGCGCGTCCCTTCCACCGCGATCACCAGCGGCAATTGGTCGCGTTCTTCAAAAGCCTGCGCCATCTGTTCAACATAATTTGCGCGTTTGCGGCGATCGATCGGGATCCCGCCCATGTCATACATGAAGCGGCCAATCGGCCAGTTGAACAGCGTATGCTTGGCCATGATGTTGGGTTCGATCCCCTTTTCCGCGGTGGCCCCGACAAAGAAAACGATATCCCAATTTGAGCTGTGAGGCGCGCCTGCAATCACAAACTTTTTGATGTCGCGCGGCACATCGCCATCGACCGTCCACCCTTTCAGGCCCCATATCCATAGGATGATCCGGCGCGCAATTCGCGAGGTCAGCGAAGGCTTGCGCGGCTTTGGTGCCGCTTGGCTTTCAGGCAATGTCTTCTCCCCTGCTGCGCCGATCCCGGTAATTCATGCCTCCGGGCCATGCGTCGCGGCTTCGCAATGTGCCTAGCAGTTACGTAGGGGAATGCGAGAGGCTTCAATTTGTTCCGAGCGCTTACCCACACGCGCTTGCTCGCGGGCCTAGACCGCTGCAAAAGCGGGCTCATGACATTTATCAAAACCATAGCGCCCGAATCCGCCGAGGGACGCCTCGCCAAATTGTATGACCGGGTGCGCGGGCCCGATGGGCAGGTCGACAACATCCTTGCCGCACACAGCCTGCGCCCGGCCAGCCTGGATGGCCATATGGCGCTTTATAAAAACGTGCTGCACCATTCGGCCAATCAAGTGCCCAAGTGGTTTCTGGAAACCATCGGCGTGCTGGTGAGCCTGCGCAACAATTGCGCCTATTGTGTCGAGCATCATTTTGCCGGGCTGGAACGGTTGCTGGATGACGGCGCCATGGCAGCCGCGATCCGCGAGGGGTTGGAAGCGGGTGAATTGCGCGATGAGAGCACGCTGGGCGCAAAGGGTCTTGCCGCGCTGCGCTATGCCGAAAAGCTGACATTGCGACCTGCCGGAATAGTCGAAGCGGACGTGAATGACTTGCGCAAAGCAGGCTGGGACGATGGTGAAATTTTAGAGATCAACCAGGTCACCGCCTATTTCGCCTATGCCAATCGCACGGTTTTGGGGCTGGGCGTGTCGATGGACGGCGATGTGCTGGGCCTATCGCCCAACAGCGATGAAGAAGGCGATTGGGGGCATAAATAGCCCGCCGCTGCGCATTCCGATCACATCCTAAACACGCCAAAGCTTGGGCGCTCTGGGATCGGCGCTTCGAGCGTCGCAGCGAAGGCGAGTCCCAACACGTCGCGGGTTTGGGCAGGGTCAATCACCCCGTCATCCCATAGGCGCGCGGTGGCATAATAGGGATTGCCTTCGTCTTCGTATTTCTGGCGAATTGGGGCTTTGAACTCTTCCGCCTCTTCGTCCGACCACTTGTCCGCGTCGCGGTGCACAGTGGCCAGCACAGATGCCGCTTGCTCCCCGCCCATCACCGAAATGCGCGCATTGGGCCATGTGAACAGAAAACGCGGCGAGTATGCCCGCCCGCACATGCCATAATTGCCCGCGCCAAACGATCCGCCGATTACCACGGTGATCTTGGGCACGGTCGCAGTGGCAACGGCGGTCACCAGTTTCGCGCCGTGTTTGGCGATCCCTTCCGCTTCGTATTTGCCGCCGACCATAAAGCCCGAGATATTTTGGAGGAAAAGCAAAGGAATGCGGCGTTGCTGCGCCAGTTCAATGAAATGCGCGCCCTTTTGTGCGCTTTCGGAAAACAGCACGCCGTTATTGGCAAGGATCGCGACCGGCATGCCCCAGATATGCGCAAAACCGCAGACCAAAGTGCTGCCATAATGCGCTTTGAATTCATGGAACTCTGATCCATCGACCAGCCGCGCGATCACTTCTTTAACGTCATATGGCGCACGCACATCATCGGGGATGACGGAATATATTTCATCCGCATCAAATTTTGGCGGGCGCGGGTCATTGGTGGCAACGTCGCTTGCCGCACCAGTATTCTCGCCCAGATGCGAGATGATATCGCGCACAATCGTCAGCGCGTGCTCATCATTCTCGGCCAGATGATCGACCACACCCGATTTCTTCGCGTGAAGATCTCCGCCGCCAAGGTCTTCTGCCGTGATTTCTTCACCCGTCGCGGCCTTCACCAGTGGCGGCCCTGCAAGGAAGATTGTGCCCTGATCGCGCACAATCACCGTCTCATCAGACATCGCCGGAACATAGGCCCCGCCTGCAGTGCAGCTGCCCATGACGCAGGCGATCTGCGGAATGCCCAGCGCCGACATATTGGCTTGGTTGAAGAAGATCCGGCCAAAGTGATCGCGATCGGGGAAGACTTCGGCCTGATGCGGCAAGTTCGCGCCGCCGCTATCGACCAGATAGATGCAGGGCAGGCGGTTTTCCTGCGCGATTTCCTGCGCGCGCAGATGCTTCTTCACCGTCATCGGATAATATGTGCCGCCTTTGACCGTCGCATCATTGCAAACGATCATCACCTGCCGGCCCGACACGCGGCCAATCCCGGCGATCATGCCCGCGCCGGGAATATCGGCATCATACAGACCGTTTGCGGCTAGCTGGCCGACTTCTAAGAAGGGTGATCCGGGATCGAGCAGGCGTTCCACCCGTTCGCGGGGCAGCAATTTCCCGCGCGATACATGGCGCTCACGCGATTTTTCTGACCCGCCCAAGGCCGCGCTCGCAACGGTGCTGCGTAGGTCGGCTGCAAGCGCTTTGTTATGCGCCGCGCGCGCCTTCGCCTCCGGGCTTTCATTGTCAAGCTTCGAAGTGAGAGTAGGTGCGGTCATTTCTGACGTTCCTCGATTGGCATTACAGTAGGGAGCGGGTTCACACGTGCCCCTCGTTTGTTTCGCTTGCGGAACTTGGATTGATACTCGCGGCGTTGCTTAGTCATTTCGTAGAGTACGATGCCGGAGGATGTACCTAGATTCAAACTCTCGATCATTCCAAACATGGGAATGGAAATACAAGCATCAGAGCGTTCCACCGCGCGATCAGAGATCCCTCGCTTCTCATTGCCGAACCAGACAGCGAGTTTCGCGTGCTCAGTAAAGTCGCCTTCATGTAGTACGATATTTGTCTGTCCCTTTACGTGAGGAGAAGTAACCACTGAGTGAAAATTATTTTGCTCAAGATGGTCCAGACAGTCATCGGTGCTGTCGAACCGTTTCACGAAGCTCCACTTCACCGCTGAAACCGAGGTTTTCGAAAGCGAAGGGCGCTCACGCATTTCTTCCCAATCGTCGGGCAGGGCTTTGCGCGGATCAACGACATAGACTTTCTCGACCCCGAGGGCGTTCACATTGCGGATGACCGTGCCAATGTTTTTTATATCGGCGGGGTCTTCGATCACCGCGATCAGGTTTTTGCATACAAACGGTCTGATTGCATCAGCACGTTTACGCACTGATGGCCTGGATCTCCTCGGCTCACCTTCACCATCAACGATAGGCATCACCCCGCCGCTCCGATCAGTTCACGCCCGATCAGCATCCGGCGAATTTCATTCGTGCCCGCGCCGATATCGAGCAATTTCGCATCGCGCATATAGCGTTCCACCGGCCAATCCAACGTATAGCCCGCGCCGCCCAAGGCCTGAACGCTTTCGGCCGCCACTTTGAACGCATTCTCGCTCGCGAGCAGGATCGCGCCGGCTGCATCAAAGCGTGTTGTCTGATCGCCGTCGCAGGCTTTCGCCACAGCATAGGTGTATGCCCGCGCCGATTGCAGCGCGACATACATATCCGCCACCTTCGCTTGCATCAGCTGGAAGGAGCCAATTGGCTTTCCAAACTGTTTGCGCTCCCGAAGATAGGGAATGACCGTATCGAGACAGGCCTGCATGATGCCCAATTGCAAACCGGCGAGCACGACGCGCTCATAATCGAGCCCGCTCATCAAAACGCCAACCCCCCCATTCACCGGGCCCATCACGTTTTCTTCGGGAACTGCGCAATCTTCAAACACCAGCTCTGCCGTGGGTGAGCCACGCATCCCAACCTTTTCGATCTTTTGGCCGATGGAAAATCCGGGCATGTCCTTTTCAATCAGGAACGCTGTGATCCCGCGGCTGCCGGCATTGCCGTCAGTTCGTGCGTACACCACCAAAGTGTCTGCATAGGTGGCATTGGTGATCCAGAATTTGGTGCCATTGAGGACGTATCCGCCGCCCTGATTACCGGACACTGCCTCGGCTTTGAGCTTCATTGAGACCACATCGGACCCAGCGCTCACCTCGCTCATCGCGAGCGATCCGACATGCTCACCCGAAATCAGGCCCGGCAGGTATTTTGCCTTCTGTTCGGGATTGCCCCAGCGGCGGATCTGATTGACGCAGAGGTTGGAATGCGCCCCGTAAGAAAGGCCAAGCGATGCACTCGCGCGGCTGACCTCTTCAACCGCGATCACATGCTCAAGATAGCCTAACCCAAGGCCGCCATCTTCTTCTGCAACGGTGATGCCGTGAAGGCCAAGCTCGCCCATTTGCCGCCACAACTCATCGCGGGGGAAATAATCCTCGCGGTCGATTTTATCGCCCAATGGCATGATTTGCTCATCGGCAAAACGCGCAACGCTGGCCCGGATCATTTCCGCGCTTTCGCCAAGTTGAAAATCAAATTCGGGGGTCGCGCGCATTCTTGTTCTTCCTACCGGTTTATATTCTTATGTTCGCCCATATCAGGGCTGTCGCCGCGCGCAAACCAGTTGCAATTGAAATCAGCCCCGCGTTTGATCGCGTTTGTCCCACCGCCAGTTTGATGTATGGACCGGCGCCAAGGCGTTTCGCTGGCTGCAACAAAGGATCATGCGCTGAAACTGCTCGACACTCCGCCATGGCCAACGGGCCATTCCCCCGCTCCGGAATATTGTTCTGAGGTTGATCGCCTGCGTGCGTTGGCGAGCTTTGATCTGGGCGGACTTGAAGGAGATGACGAACTGGCGCGGCTCGCCCGGTTTGCTGCGCGCCTGTGCAACGCCCCCAGCGCGGCGGTCAGCCTGGTCGAAGCAGAGCGGCAGCGCTTTCTTGCTGGGGAAGGTCTGGACGTTACCGAAACTCCGCGATCGACCAGCTTTTGCGCGCATACAATGCTGGGCAATTCGCTGCTTGAAGTGCTCGATGCGACGCAGGATGAACGGTTCGCCGCCTTCGATCTGGTGCAAGGCAAATCGAATGTCCGCTATTATGTCGGAGCGCCGCTGATTTCATCCGAAGGGGCGCCGATGGGGGCGCTGTGCGTGACCGACACTGTGCCGCACAAGGATGGTCTGGACGCTTTGCAGATTGAAGGGCTGACGGTGCTGGCCGATGCGGTCAAACGCCGTTTGGAATCGCACCGCCAATCGCATTTCGCCGTGCGCGAGCTGAAAGAAGGTGCAGAACGCCTGCAATTTATGCTCGACAGCGTGCCGGACATTGCGTGGTCCGCCGGGCCGGGCATGAAATTCGATAATTTCAACGCGCGTTGGCATGATTTTACCGGCAAACCGCCTCCGCAAAGTGATGCCGATTGGCGCGCGGTGATCCATCCAGACGATTTTGAACCGTCAGTGAAAAAACTGGTCGCCTCGACGAAGCGCGCCGAGATGTTTGAAGACGAATGGCGTATGCGCATGGCCGATGGCAGTTATCGCTGGATGCTGTCGCGCGCGGTGCCATCGGGCGATGATCCCGCAACCGCGCAATGGTTTGGAACCGTCACCGATATCCATGATCGCTACAGCTTTTCGCAAGAGCGCGAATTGCTGGCCGGGGAATTGGCGCATCGGATCAAAAATATCTTCTCGGTGATCATTGGCCTGATCAATTTGCGCGCCAAGGGTGACGATGCGACGCGCGAATTTGGCCAATTGATGAGCGACAATATCCGCGCTTTGGCGCGCGCGCAGGATTATGCCTTGCCGATTGAAGGCGCCAAAAGCGAAGAATTGATCGAGCTGCTTAAGGTGTTGATGACGCCCTATGGCGCGGGCGATACCGATGTCGTTTCGATCACCGGCGACAAAACGCCATTTGGGCCCAGAGCAGCGACCCCGCTGGCATTGGTGTTCCATGAATTGGCGACCAATTCGGCCAAGTATGGCGCGCTGAGCGTGGACAGCGGACGAGTGGAAATTACAGTTTTGGCGACAGGCAAACTGATCACAATCGGCTGGCATGAAACGGGCGGGCCAACCATTTCTCAGCCCGAACAAACCGGGTTTGGAACACGATTGATGCGCATGGCGATCGATCATCAGCTGGGCGGCAACATGACACAGAACTGGCAGGCCTCAGGGCTTGAGGTCGCGCTTGAGATACCAGCCGACAAATTGACCAAATAGAACCGGCCAAAGGCAGCGGTTTCCCGTAAGGCTCGACTGGGGAAGCCGCGCACGATAGATTGATCCCATTGGTTGTTAATCACACGAACTGGAAAGCAAAAGCGGGGCCGAATGAACTGGAGAACACACCCTTCATGGTTTGCGCTGATGGCAATGGCTGCCGCGCTCTCGGCCTGCTCCGCTGGCAAAACTGAGCAATCCAGCGGCGATACCGAAGCAAGCAGCGATGCCGATGCCGCGCAGCCAATTGAGACTGATTCGAGGGGCGATGTGACTTTTTCAGAGAGCGCGTGGCTTTCGATCGGCAATGATGGCGCCGTCTACACGACATTCTTCGATGCAGATGGCAGTTACCGCGATCACCGCAATGGTATCGCGCTGCAAAATGGCACCTGGCGCAAACTGGAGGATGCGCGTCTATGCTTCTTCCCAGAACAGCAGAACCGCACCGGCGATTGTTGGTCAATCGGCGCGTTAGAAGATAACGGGACAATGCGCCTCACAAGCTCTCAGGGGCGTGACATAGAAGTGCGCCAAGTGGCCTATCTGGCTGCTGAAAGCGCAGATGCCGAAGCGGGATCGAGCGAAAAAGCTGCCGCGGCAGACGCGAGTTAAACCCATCGCCAAAGCCCCCAAGACAGACCTCCAAGCCAGCCCAAATGGCCCAGAAAATGCGCGCGCGCTGCTCGTGTTCAATTCGGTTCGCCGCCAATATGGCGCGGTAACCGCCGTTTCGGATGTGTCCTGCAGCATTGCACAGGGCAGTTTTGTCGCTTTGGTTGGCGCGTCGGGATCGGGCAAGTCCACCTTGCTCAAAATGGTCAACACGCTCGAAACCCCGAGTTCGGGGCAGGTCGTGTTTGCGGGTGATGATGTAAACCAACAGCAACCCGCGCAGCTGCGCCGCAGGATCGGCTATGTGTTCCAAAGCATCGGCTTGTTCCCGCATATGCTAGTTGGAGAAAACATCGCGATTGGGCCGCGCCTGGCGGGACAGGCTTTGTCCGCCGCGCGAATTTCAGAATTGCTGGAGCTGGTCGAGCTGGAGCCGCCAATGGCGGCGCGCATGCCCGATGCGCTGTCGGGCGGTCAACGCCAAAGGGTTGGGGTGGCGCGGGCATTGGCGATCGAGCCGGAATTGCTGCTGATGGATGAGCCGTTTGGCGCGCTCGACCCGATTACGCGCGCGTCATTGGGAGATAAAGTCCGCGAACTGCATGATCGGCTGAGCCTAACAACGATAATGGTCACGCATGACATGGCCGAGGCGCTGCTGCTGGCGGACCGGGTGCTGGTGATGGACGCTGGTGAAATTGTTGCCGATGCGACCCCGCACCAATTGCTGGCCGGGGAAGGCGGCGACATCGCGCAACAGCTGGTTTCGGTTCCGCGGCAACAGGCAGAAAAGCTCGCGGCGATGGAACGATGAGCGAATTTTGGACTATCCTGATTGGGCTTGGTCCCAAATTTGCCGCGCATATTGTTTTGGCGGCGAGCGCAATTGGCCTCGGCATTCTGGTCGCATTGCCGCTGGCTGTTTGGGCCAGCCGTTCGGCCCCGGTCGCGCGCATCGCATTGGGCTTTGCCAGCCTCGTGCAAACCATCCCGGCGCTCGCGCTGTTGGCGTTGTTTTTCCCGATTTTGCTGAGCCTGCGCGCGGTGTTTGGCGAGGGGTTGCCAACCTTAGGCTTCCTGCCCGCCTTGCTGGCGCTTGCGCTCTATGCCTTGCTGCCAATCCTGCGCAACGCCGTGACCGCGCAAGCCAATCTCGATCCCGGCGTTTTGGAAGCGGCAGACGGCGTGGGGATGACAGGGTGGCAAAAATTGCGGCTTGTCGAAGCGCCCTTATCCGCCCCCTTTGTGATGGCTGGTATTCGCACCGCCAGCGTGTGGACGATTGGCGCGGCGACCCTATCCACCACTATTGGCCAGCCGAGCTTGGGCGACCCGATCTTTGCAGGGTTGCAGACCCAGAACTGGGTTTTAGTCTTGGCCGGCTGCGTCGCCAGCGCGGGTTTGGCGCTGATCGTGGATGGATTGCTTGGGCTGATCGAACGCGGACTTGCCAAACGGTCAAAAACGCAATGGGCCGCAGGTTTAATCGCGGTTGCGCTGGGCCTGATCGGGGCGCTGACATTCCAATTTGGCGGCAAAGATCAAGACCGGATTGTGATCGCGGCGAAGCAATTTTCCGAACAATATATCCTCGCACAATTGATCGGCAGCCGATTGGAGAAGGCGGGATACGCGGTGGAATATCGCGACGGATTGGGATCGGCGGTGGTGCACAATGCGCTGACCAGTTCCAGCATCGACATTTCCATCGATTACACCGGCACAATCTGGACCAATCAGCTTGAGCGATCAGACAATCCCGGGCGCGAAGCGATGTATCAGGAGATCAAGGCTTGGGAGGAACGCGAACATGGCGTGCGCGTGCTGGGCCGATTGGGCTTTGAAAATGCCTATGGCTTTGCCTTGCGGGAAGATCGCGCGGCTGAATTGGGGCTGGAAACATTGGAGGATCTGGTTGCGGTTGCGCCGCGCCTGACGATTGGCGGCGATCCTGAGTTTTTTGAGCGGCCAGAATGGATTTCGGTGCGCAATGCATATGGCATGCGGTTTGCCGAACAACGCAATTTCTCACCGACATTCATGTATAACGCGCTGACCTCTGGTGAGGCTGACGTTATCAGCGCCTATACGTCTGACGGGCGGATTGCGGCCGATCGCCTGACTGTGCTGTCTGATCCGCTGGAGGCATTGCCCAGCTATGATGCGATGGTTCTCATCGCGCCGGCCCGCGCCGATGACGAAGCATTGGCGGCCGCTTTGCAACCCTTGGTCGGCGCGATCAGTGTCGGTGCCATGCGGGAAGCGAATTTCGCCGTCGACCGCGATGACGATAAGTTGAGCCCGGCCGATGCCGCCGCACAATTGGCGCGGGCAATCGGATTGGACTGACGAACATTATTGGGCCCGGCGCCAGATTTGCGTTTGGCAGAACGGGCCAAGACAGCCTTTCACCTCAAGCTCGTTTGCGCTTTTCCGGCGCACGACCGAACGATAGCTGCGGCCAGTAACGGGATCATAGATGCGGCCACGCCAAACGTCGGCATCTTCGGTGAAATTGGTGAGGATCGGCAGGCCCAAAAGTCTGCGATTGCGCAGGCCTTGTTCGGGGTTGTTGACATCCCGTTGATCAAGCCCGTTTGGCGGCGCGACCAGAAAACGAGCGATGCGTCCGCAGGTGGTCGATCCGCAATCGCCAATCGAAACCACGGCGTCTCTATCTTGGGTGACCCAGCGCCCTGTAATCGGCTGCGCGGCAATGGCAGCGGTGGAACTGGCCGCGAATATCGCGGCGGCAAGTGCAAAGCGGGCGAACATGGTTCTCTCCAAAAATTCTGGGAGGGTTCTCGCGCAAATCCCGCCCAAAGTCACGATGCCGGGCCAAATCCTAAGCCTGATCGAGGGCCTCCACGCCCTGAAACTGCCAAAACTTTGAACAATTCGCCCATCGCATTTTCGGCCACCAATCGATCGCGCTGACGCTGCAAAATTTCCGCGCGATCCGGGGCCATTTTCTTCAACGCTTCAAGCCGGGAATCGATCCCCAATTGCTTCAGCCAGTTACCCTGACACGCCGTACCAATCACATTCGCACCGGCTTTTTCCGTGGTCGTTTTAAGCATCGCAAAATCGACATGCGCGGTCAGATCGGCATTCCCCGGATCGGCCAGCGCATCAACTTTTTCATGCGCGCGCACCGCCTGCAGGGTCGATCCAGTGCGCGCTTCAAGCGACCCATAATCGATCACCAGCGCAGCTCCGCCCTGCTGCGCCAGCCGCGCTGCGACCTCTCCCATCAAAGCCGCGCTTGCAGGACTGGTTTCCAGCACTGTCCCCTCGCCCGCATTCAGCAATCCGGGCGGGATCACGCTGTCCATCGGTTTATCGCCTGCGATGAAGGCCAATTGCTCATTCTCAAGCCCTACCATCCGCTCTCGCCAACCATGCTCCATACGGACAAGCTGACGGATCGGCAGCGCATCAAAGAATTCATTCGCCACGATCAACAACGGCGCATCTTCGGGCAGATCAGACATATCTTCATGGTGAATTGCAGCCGGGATCGCACCGCGTTGGAGCGCGCGCATCGCCGGCGATCCTTCCACCATATGCACTTGCGGTTTCAGTTCGAAGCGCTGGGCAGCGCGCAATATATCCTTGGCCAAGGTTCCGCGCCCTGGGCCCAGCTCGACATAGTGTACCCGCGCAGGTGCGCCCATTTGCATCCATTGATCCACCAGCCACAGGCCGATCAATTCACCGAACATCTGGCTGATCTCAGGCGCGGTGATGAAATCGCCGGTATCGCCCAGCGGGTCTCGACTGGAATAATAACGCGCATTGCTCTCCCCCATATATTGGGAGAGGCTGATCGGGCCGGTCTCTCGAATTAAGCGCCGAAAGCTCGCGGCGATATCCGCTTCGGCATTGCCGCTCATGTGGCTGCTGGTTTGGCTCCGCCCGTGCCCACGGGTTTGCGCATCACGGCAATGGCGGTGACGGCCAGCCCAAGCAAGATCAGCGGAATGGTCAGCCATTGGCCCTGGCTCAGTCCGGTTTCGACCACCCGGTGCGCCAATTCTTTATCAGGCTCGCGGAAGAATTCCGCCACAAACCGCGCCACTCCAATGCCAAGCAGGAATATGCCAACCAGCAATCCGCGCCGGTATCGGGCATTGGTTTTCCAGAACACCAGCAGCAGGATGATCAGCAGCAGCAATCCTTCCAAGCCCGCTTGGTAAAGCTGGCTCGGGTGGCGCACAATCTCGCCGCCTCCAGGGAACACCATGCCCCAAGAAACATCGGTTGGGCGGCCCCACAATTCGCCATTGTTGAAATTGGCGAGGCGTCCCAAGAACATGCCCATTGGCACCGTTGTCGCGACATAATCGGTGACTCGGATGAAATCGAGTTTTCCGCTCCATGAGACCCAGGCCATCGCTGCCATCACGCCCAGCAATCCGCCGTGGAAGCTCATCCCACCATCCCACAACCGCAACAGCCGCCAACTCACAAAGCCATCCCCTTCGAAAGAGGTGAACAATTCGGGCTGATAGAACGCGGCATAGCCTAACCGACCGCCCAGAATGACGCCAAGCGTGCAGTAGAAGAACAAATCATCGGCATGGCGCTGCGCCATGGGGGCGCCAGGTTGCTTCAACATTTTGGAGACATGCCAATAGGCAAAGATCACGCCAAGCAGGTACGCAAGCGAATAGAATTTCAATTCAAACCAGCCAAGTTTGAAGAGATAGGGGCGCAGCCCAAGTTCTGCCCAATAGATTGGGTCGGCAGCGCCGCTGGCGGAGAGTAGTGACAGCACGAAGCGAACCTCTTATTGACCAGCTGATTCGTCAAAACACACCGGATTGGCGTATCTGACGGGCGGCTTTTGGCACAGCAAAGGGTTCGGGGGAAGCCTTTCGCACGGATCAATTTCGCACAGTGCTCGTTAATGCGAATACCGCAGACGAACATGCCACCAAGAATGTGGAACAGGAGAGATTACCACATGCCAACCGAGCTGGACATTGCCCTTGAAAACATCATCGGCGAACTGACCAAGGAAGGTCAGCCATTTGCGACCACACAGTTTAATCGCAACGGTGTTGAAATGCCCGCATTCATCGGCGCACCGCCCACCATGGCGCATTATTTCGCGCATTTCTGCAACGAGCATAAAGATGTCGAATTTCTGGTCGATGGCGAGATTCGCCTGACCTTTGGCCAATGTTATGCTGCGGCGACCTGTGTCGCGCATGGACTGGTGGCCACACACGGGGTCGAAAAAGGTGATCGGATCGGGATTGCCGCGCGCAATTCTGCCAATTGGATGATCGCGTATATGGGCATCATAATGGCAGGCGGCTGCGCCACATTGCTCAACGGATTCTGGTCCGGTGATGAGCTGGCTTACGGCGTGAGATTGGCGGAATGTAAGCTGGTGATCGCCGATGCCGGCCGCGCAAAGCGGCTGGAAGGCACCGATCATCCGGCAAAGCTTGTAATGATCGAGCATGATTGTGCGCCCGAGCAAGGCCTCGCTCAAACCTGGGCAGAGGGTCCAACTGCGATGGCGATGCTGGGTGAACTTGGCCCAGATGATTTGGCGACCATTCTTTACACGTCCGGATCAACCGGCAAATCGAAGGGTGCCTTTTCCGATCATCGCGGGGTTGTTCACGGTGTGATGAATTATGTCAGCCAAAGCGCGATGGGCAAGATTCTGCTCGAAGCCAGCGGCGAAACGATAACCGATCAGCCAAGCGCGCTGATCGCAGTACCGCTGTTCCACGTCACCGGTGAAATCCCGCTATTCCTGCAATCTTATGCGATTGCACGCAAACTTGTGCTCATGCCCAGATGGGATGCGGAAGAGGCGCTGCGTCTGATGGAGACGGAGAAGATCACCTATTTCGTTGGCGTGCCATTGATGAGCTTTGAAATGGCGACGCATCCGAACAAGGACAATTATGATCTGTCGGCATGCCGCAGCTTCGCCGCTGGCGGTGCCCCGCGCCCGGTCGAACATGTCAACAAAATCAAGGACGCGTTCCCCAATGGCTTCCCATTGCTGGGCTATGGCCTGACAGAAACCAACGCGGTTGGCTGCGGCAACTTCAACGAGAATTACATGGCCAAGCCGGGATCAACCGGCCTAGCGACCAAACCGCTGGTCGATCTGCGTATTCTCGATGATGATGGCAATGAGTTGGCTCAGGGCGCTGTTGGCGAAGTGTGCATCCGCACGGTCGCCAATTTCCTGGGGTATTGGAACAACGAACAGGCCACCAAGGACGCGTTCACCGATGATCAGTTCTTCCGCTCCGGCGATCTCGGCTATCTCGATGAAGATGGCTATCTGTTCATCGTCGATCGCAAGAAAGACATTATCATTCGCGGCGGAGAAAACATCGCCTGTATCGAAGTGGAAGACGCGATTTACGCCAATGAGGCGATTGCGGAATGTTCGGTGTTCGGCCTGCCGGATGAACGGTTGGGGGAAGTGCCAGCAACGATTTTCCGCCTGAAAGAGGGTGTCTCGCCGGTTAGCGAGGCGGGTCTGCGAGAATTCTTGTTGAGCCGAATTGCACCGTTCAAAGTGCCGCTGGAAGAACATATCTGGATCGCCGATGAGCCGCTTCCGCGGCTGGGCACGCAAAAGATCGACCGCAAGAGCCTGCGCGAGAAATACACCGCCCAGCAGGCGCAAGCATGAAGGTGGCCAGCGCGCCAAAATTGCGATGAGCGCGCTGCGTATCCCGCGCCAGCGGGCGATCATTGATCGCCGCAAACTGGCCGGCGAGATTGCCGGATTGGCCAAGGAAAAAGGCGAGGATGCGCGCCAAGATGTGGTCGCATTGCTGCGCAGCGCGCTTGAGGATGGGCGCAAAGAGCTGGCCACCCGGCTTATGGCGAAGCCTTCTGCGGGCCATGAATGCGTGAACGGTCAGTCCTTTCTGGTCGATCAATTGGTTCGCGTGATCCATGATTATGTGACAACGCATGTTTACCCGGTGGCCAATCGCACCGCCGCAGAACGCCTCTCTATTCTGGCAGTCGGCGGGTATGGACGCGCCGAAATGGCGCCGCATTCGGATGTCGACATTGCCTTTATCACCCCGATGAAACGCGCCCCGTGGTGTGAGCAGGTGATCGAGGCGATGCTCTATCTGATGTGGGATCTTGGCCTGAAAGTGGGCCATTCCAGCCGCACAATCGATGATACGATGAAGATGGCCAATGGCGATCTCACGATCCGCACCGCCTTGCTGGAAGGGCGATATGTTTGGGGCGATCAGGCCACTCACGATGAACTGCGCGAACGGTTCTGGAAAGATGTTGTGCGTGGCAGCGAACGGCAATTCCTTACGCAAAAACTCGAAGAGCGCAATGACCGCCATAAACGGATGGGCGATAGCCGCTATGTCGTGGAGCCCAATGTTAAAGACGGCAAAGGCGGGCTGCGCGATCTGCAAACGCTGTATTGGATCGGCAAATATATTCACCGCGCGCGCAACGCCGCCGATCTGGTGGAAGTGGGCCTGCTGACCAAGCAGGAATATCGCAGTTTTCGCCGGGCGGAAAATTTCCTGTTGGCGGTCCGCTGTCATCTGCACGATCTGACAGACAGAGCCGAAGATCGTTTGACCTTTGATCTACAACGCCAAGTGGCCGAGCGGATGAATTTTGCCGATCGTCCAGGCAAAAGCGCGGTCGAACGCTTTATGCAGTTTTACTTCCTTCAGGCCAAACGGGTGGGCAGCGTGACCGGCATTTTCCTGGCCCATCTGGACGAGGAATTTGCCAATAAGCGCAGCAATCGCGGCTTCTTTGCCGGGTGGAGCCAAAAGCCGCGTTCGCTCAAAGGCTACCGGATTTTTGGCGGCCGGATTCAAGCGCCATCCGACAATTGGTTTCGCGATGATCCGGTGCGCTTGGTTGAGGTGTTCCAAATGGCCGAAGCAGAAGGCCTAGAAGTTCATCCTGAAACAATGCGTCAGGCCGATCGTGACAGCAAATTGATCACGGTCGAAATACGGCGAGACAAGCGCGCCAATTCCTTGTTCCTATCCCTGCTGGGTGGCCGCAATGATCCTGAAACGGCGCTGCGCTGGATGAATGAGGCCGGGGTGTTCGGCCGCTTTGTGCCCGATTTTGGCCGGGTCAATGCGCAGATGCAGTTCGATATGTATCACCATTATACCGTGGATGAGCACACGATCCGCGCGATTGGATTGCTCAACCGGATCGAAAAGGGGGAACTGGCCGCCGATCACCCGCGCGCCACCCGGCTCATCCATAAACTGAAATCGCGGCGCGCTTTGTTTGTCGCGGTGCTGCTGCATGATATCGCCAAAGGGCGCGGCGGCGATCACTCGGTTTTGGGCGCAGAAGTGGCAGGGCGCCTATGCCCGCGCTTTGGCCTGGATGAAGAAGAAACTGAGCTGGTCCAATGGCTGGTCCTGCAGCATCTGCTGATGAGTTCCACCGCGCAGAAACGCGATCTTACCGATCCCCAAACAATCGAAACATTTGTGGCGGAGGTTCAAAGTGTTGAGCGGCTGCGCAATCTCGCCATCCTGACCGCAGTCGATATCCGCGCGGTTGGGCCGGGCACTTGGAACAGCTGGAAAGGCCAATTGCTGGGCGAGCTTTATGACGGTGCGCAAGAACGGCTTAGGCTTGGCCATATGCGCCATGGCCGCACCGCGCGCGTGGCCGCCAAGAAGGCCGCCGCGACTGAACTGCTGGGCGATCAAGCGAACCTGGTCGAAGAGGTTGGTGATCTATTGGGCGATGCCTATTGGATTGCCGAGCCGGAAGACATCATTGCGCTGAACCTGCTGCATTACAAAAAAGCGCGGGGCATCAAAGATAACCTCTCGATCCATTGCGAGGTTTATGAGGCGCGCGGAGCGACACTTGTCAGCGTGATCGCGGCTGACCATCCCGGCCTGTTTTTCCGCATTGCGGGCGGCATCCATCTGGCTGGCGCGAATATTATCGATGCCAGAATTCACACCGCGAAAAGCGGCTTTGCGGTCGACAATTTCCTGGTTCAGGATTTGCATGAGCAACCCTTCCAAGAAGAAAGCCAGATCGAACGGCTGACAACCGCAATCGAAGATGCTTTGATGGACAGGGTCGAATTGGTGCCCAAACTGGCTGCTCGGCCGCTCACCCACAATCGCTCCAAAGCGTTCGCGGTCGCGCCTCGGGTCAGCTTCGATAACGACGCATCGAGCCGCCTGACTGTGATCGAGGTTACCGCGCGTGATCGCCCGGCGCTGCTAAACCGATTGGCCTATGCGCTTTATCAATCGCGGCTGATTGTGCATTCTGCCCACGTCACAGCCTATGGCGAGCGTGTGGTTGATACCTTTTACGTCACCGATCTGACCGGCGGCAAAGTGACCGCGCAAACCCGCCATGATGAAATTCGTGCGGCTCTGCTATCGGCCGCCAGCGACAAGCGGCAAAAGCAGCTCGAAGAGGCATAAAGCCCATACATCGACCAACCTTGAAGCGAACATCAGGTGGAACACGCCAGTCGATGGGCTCAGTTTCTCTGATTATAGCTGCAACCTGCTCGATGAAGTGCAGGCCGGCAGGGACACGCAATTGCCATTTGGCACCGGCGATTTCTCCAACGGCGTGAATGTGCTGTTCGACCCATCACCCGCCAGCCTTCAGCAGTCAGCCTTCGGCGGTGACCAATAACAGCGCGATCTTTTGGTCATCAAAGCCGGTAAAAGCCCATTCCAACGCAGCCGTGGAGATGGGATTCCATAACCCTTCCAAGCGATTGCTCAACACAGTGCGCTGGGCCGGATTGAACGCGCCAAGAAACGCCTGAGCGCAGGCCAATGCGCGCTTTTCACCCAGCCATTCAACGCCCGGCATCACCATATTATTGGCCAATGCGCCTGAGATAACGGTTTGCGCGGCTCTTTGTCCGTCCGCGCTGTCAGACGCATCGAGCATTTCCCAATTGAACCCGATCGGGGTGAACCCTGCGTTTTTGACAAAGGCATCAGCGACCGCGTGGGGCGCAGCGAAATTGGGCTCCAACTCAGCAAATTGGATAACAGCGCCTGCCCCCGTTTCTAGCGCGCCGCGCCAATCGGCGGCAAACCGCTCCAATGGGGCCAGCGGACCCGCCACCTCGCTCATCCCCTGGCGCCGAACAAAGCTGTGCCAACCCGCACATGGGTCGAGCCCAATTGCACCGCAGTTTCATAATCCCCGCTCATGCCCATTGAGAGGCCGCCTAGGCCATTGTCCTGAGCCAGCTTATGCAGCAGCGCAAAGTATGGCGCCGGCTCGATCCCCGATGGCGGCAAGCACATCAGGCCCGCAATTGGAATGTTCGCATCGCGCGTTTTCGCGATCAGATAGGGCAGAGCTGCAATGGCGCAGCCGCCCTTCTGTTCCTCCTCGCCGATATTGACCTGAATGAAGCACGGCACCCGGCGTCCCGCTTTTTCCATCGCCTTGGCTAGCGCTTTGACCAGACTTTCACGATCAAGCGCATGAATGCAATCAAACAAGGCAACAGCTTCATCGGCTTTGTTTGACTGCAATTGTCCGATCAGATGCAATTCGGCGTCGGGATAGCCCTCCTGCAGAGCTGGCCATTTTTCTTGCGCCTCTTGAACCCGATTTTCGCCAAACACGCGGTGCCCCTGCTCCAGCAACGGAACAATCCGGTCCGCGGGGTGAGTCTTGCTAACCGCGATCAGAGTCACATCATCGGTTTCCCGCCGCGCAATCTTGCACATCCGCGCGATCTTGCCGCGAACCTCTTCCAACGGGGTGTCTGCCAATTCCATGTCGTTTTATCCTTTGCCCGCGCTATAGCGAACCAATGACACGAAGCCAGACCATCGCGGATGACTTGCCCAATCTGTGGCTGTTATCGGATGAGCGCAATGACGGCGCGCTGGAGCAAGCGATTGCGCGCTTGCCGCGCGGATCGGGCTTTGTGTTTCGGCATTATCATCTGACATTGACGGATAGGCGCACGCGGTTTGCGAGCCTTCTTCCGCTGCTGCGGGCCGGAAGCCATTGGGCAATAGCCTCAACGACGCCAGAAATCGCGTTGGGATGGGGCGCAGATGGGGTTTATGGCGCCGCCGCTGAACAGCCGCGCGCCGAGGCAAAATGGATCGCCACCGCGCATGATGCTGAAGAAATTTCGGCTGCCAATCACGTTGCTGTAGATGCGGTCATGCTCTCACCCGTGTTCCCCACCCGCTCCCACCCTGATGCCAAGGTGTTGGGAACAGACGGCTTTCACCGGCTGGCACGCGCTTCTGCCTGCCCTGTCATCGCACTTGGGGGGATGAATGCAGAGCGCGCAAAGCAGCTCAATTGGCCGCGTTGGGCCGCGATTGATGGCTTGAGTTAAATTGCACGGATTATCTCACGCTTCTTGACCCGGACTCGCCAAAGATTCATGGTGTGTTCCAATAGGAGGGCGCCCCATGGCGACAAGAGCGATCAACACGAGAAAGACCAATGTCGATTGGCGCGCGGCGTTTCGCCGATCGATGCGCCGTTTCGCACAAATGGTGGGGGCGGGCGCGCTGCTGGCCGGCTTGGTGTTTCTAACCTTATCCTTGGCCAGCTACACACAAACCGATCCCAGCCCCTCCACCGCCGCAGCAACCGATCAAATCAGCAATTGGATGGGTGCCAGCGGCGCATGGATTGCCGATCGAGTCCTGTTCCTGTTTGGCCTGACATCGGTGCTGTTGCTGCCGCTGCTGTATATTTCGGCACGCAAATTATGGCGCGATGTGGAAAATGGCGATGAGCCAGAGACCACCCGGTGGTGGCTACCAACCGGCTTGCTGTTAATCGCGATGGTGCTGCTATCTACCGTTCTTTCGCTGGTTTTTGATGGCCCCGGCGGCACATTGCCAGCGCAATTGGGCGGTGTTTCGGGTCTGCTTGGCGCGGCCGCGATTGAGGCGGTGGCTGGCCGGTTTGGCGAAGGCGCCCAGGGCTGGATCATTCTTGGCCTGGCATTGGTGACCTTGGCGATTGGTGTCGCTTTGTTGACCCGTATCTTTGCAATCGATTGGCGGGCATTGCTGACTCTGCCCAATTTTGTGCGCGAAACGATTTTAAGCCGCATCCCCGGATTGCCGCTGCGTCCAGCTCTGGCGTTTCCCGGCGGCGATTCTCAGGACGAGAAAGTCGCGGCCAAACCCGCTGCCAAAGCCAAAGCCGCTGCGATCAAGGCTAAGCCTGATCCCGAACCGCGCCGAGCGCCTGAAATTACTGATCCTTCGGCTCCGCCCAAGCGCGCCAATATGGCCAAGACCAAGCAGCGCGATATGTTCGCTGCATATGATTTGCCCAGCTTGGATCTGCTGGCCGATCCGCCAACTGACGGCGCGCCCAAGCTCGATAAACTGGCGTTGGAACGCAATGCGAGATTGCTCGAAAATGTGCTCGATGATTTCAATGTAAAAGGGGAAATCACCGCGGTGCGCACCGGCCCGGTCGTGACGATGTACGAATTGGAGCCAGCGCCCGGGATCAAGGCCAGCCGCGTGGTCGGCCTGGCGGAAGATATCGCCCGCAATATGAGCGCCATTTCTGCGCGTGTTTCGCCCATTCCGGGTAAAACCGTGATGGGGATCGAGCTGCCGAATGCAGACCGCCAGATGGTGATGCTGCGGGAACTGGCCGACTGTGCCGATTTCGCCGAAAGCAAAGGCAGCCTGCCGATCATTCTGGGCAAGGATATTGCCGGAGAACCGATTGTTGCCGATCTGGCCGCGATGCCGCATTTGCTGGTCGCCGGGACAACCGGATCGGGCAAATCGGTGGGGCTGAACTGTATCCTGCTGTCGCTGCTTTACCGGTTCACCCCGGCCGAATGCCGGATGATCCTGATCGATCCCAAAGTGTTGGAACTCGCCAGCTACGACGATATCCCTCATCTGCTCTCTCCCGTAGTAACGGAGCCGCACAAATCGGTGCGTGCGCTCAAATGGGCGGTTGAGGAAATGGAGCGCCGCTATCGCATGATGTCGAGCGTCAATTCGCGCAATATCGGCAGCTTTAACGAGAAGATTAAGGCCGCCGCCGCGAAAGGCAGCCCGCTGGGCCGAAGGGTGCAAACCGGGTTTGATCCAGAGACCGGAGAGGAGCTGTTTGAGGAAGAGCAGCTCGATTACGAACCGCTGCCGCAGATCGTGCTGATCGTCGATGAGCTGGCTGATTTGATGGTGACCGTGGGCAAGGAAATCGAGGTTCTGATCCAGCGCCTGAGCCAGAAATCTCGCGCCGCCGGGATCCATCTTATTATGGCTACTCAGCGCCCCAGCGTTGATGTGATCACCGGCGTGATCAAGGCAAACTTGCCAACCCGCATCAGCTTTAAAGTTACCAGTCGCATCGACAGCCGCACCATTCTGGGTGAGCAAGGCGCGGAACAGCTGCTGGGTAAAGGCGACATGCTGTATAAGCCCAACACTGGCGCGATGATCCGGGTCCATGGCCCGTTTGTTTCCGATGAAGAGGTTGAGCAAGTGGCCGATTACTGGCGCGCGCAAGGCACGCCGGAATATATCGATGCGGTCACCGAAGAACCCGAAGATGGCGGCGGCTTGAATTTTGAAGATGATCTAACCGCATCGGACAGCCCGGAAGAGCGCAAATATCGCCAAGCTTGCCAGATTGTGATTGAAAATCAGAAGGCGAGCGGAAGCTGGCTGCAGCGCCAAATGAGCGTTGGCTACAACACAGCCGCAAAATGGATAGAACGGATGGAAAGCGAAGGTCTGGTCGGCCCGGCCAATCATGTCGGCAGACGCGAAATTTTCCGCGATCAAGACGGCAATCCGCTTTAGAAAAGATCAGGCAGAACCGATTGAAAGGCTCGCGCCGAGAGCAATCACCATCGTTCCGAAAACCTTCCGCATCAAGCCGCGGCGTGTGGAAAGCCGCCGGCCGATTGGCAAGCCCAATGCCGCCCCCGCTATGCCGCCAGCCACCATCAGGCCGGTGATTTGCCAATTAACATAACCCGAAAAGGCATAGGAGGTTGCGGTTGTCAGCCCCAATGCGCTGATCACAACCAGTGAAGTTGCCGCGGCGTTGATCATCGGCATGCGTGTTGCAAGGATCAGGCCGGGAACAATTAAAAACCCGCCGCCAATTCCAAACAGACCAGCAGCAAAACCGACTACCAATCCGATCGGCAGCACTTTCGCAAGCATAGGCAATGCGTTTGCTCGGGTCATTTGCACTTCGGGATTGCCAGATTGTGGCCGGCTTCGCCACATCGACACGCCCACCACAATCATCACAATTCCAAACAGCAGCAACAGGCGCGATCCATCGATCGTTTTGCCCAATTCGGCTCCCAATGCTGCGCCAATTATCCCAAAACCGGCAAAGCCGATCGCGCAAGGCCACTTAACATTGCCTGCGCGGGTATGGCCGATAAGGCTCGCAAACGCGCTGAGCGCCACAGCCACCGCCGCCGTCCCGATCGCTGAATGGGTGGAAGAAATGCCGACGAAGTAAATCAACAGCGGAACAGCCAAGATTGAGCCGCCCGCGCCGAACATGGCCAAAACTGCCCCGATTATAGCGCCCGCCGCCAACGCTGGGAGGATGGCATCGAGCGGCATGATTGATCAGGTGCCTGCCGCACGGTTCCAAGGCAGAAAGCCCAGCAGTTTTGCGATGCCGCACCATCCGGTTGATCCGGCAAACACCAACCCGCAGCCAACGAATAGCGGGATCGCAAGGAAAAGCGGGTTGAGCAAAATGGCGAGCAGCGTGCCGATTATAACCAGTGAGCCTGCCGCGATCTGCACTTGCCGCATGATATCAATCGGCTGACTGCGATCCAATTCGGTGCCAAACCCGGCACTGCGCCAGCCATCGATCCCCCCTTCAAGGAGAAAAGCCCGTGTCCCGCTAGAAGCGGCGAGCAGTTGATCAGCGTTGGCCGTTGTGCGCATGCCGCTGCGGCAATGATAAATCGTCGGTTGAGAGGTTGCTGGCAATGCGTCGATCTGTTCGAGAGGGACATTAAGCGCGCCGCCTATTTTCTCTCGCGAGTGCTCTTGCGGGGAGCGAATATCGACGAGCACTGCCCCGCCTTCGATCGCTTCTTTTGCTCGTTTTGCTGAGATAGTTTCAAAACTCATTGCCGGTCCTCCGCGCAGTAAAGTTGATAAAGCGTGCCCAGCAATTGCTCGGCACGAGGATCGGCAATGCTGTACCAAAGCGTTTGGCCTGATCGGCGAAATGCGATCAGCCCTTCCTCTCGCATCTTCGCCAGATGCTGAGAGCATGCCGATTGCGACAAGCCGACATCATCGGCCAAATCGCTTACGGTCACCTCTCCGTGCTCAACCATTTTGCAGAGCAGCATCAGCCGTCGGCGATTGGCCAGCGCTTTCAGAACAGCGGCAACCGACCCCGCCTTCGCCTCAAATTCTTCCAGTTCCATGGCCAAATTCAGCATTGTGATCCTCAATATATTAGCTATTGCTACATTAGCTTTGTCTGATATATTGTCAAGCGACATTAAGGAGAATGCAATCGTGTCACCATCAATCCACGCGTTTTTCGATGAGGACAGCAAGACGTTCAGCTATTTGGTTGGCGATCCGGAGACGCGCGACGCTGCCGTGATTGACCCGGTGCTCGATTTCGATCTGGTGAGCGGAACAGTCAGCACGAGATCGGTGCAGGCGATCCTGGATTTTGCCGCCGCGCAAGATTTCCGCATCACTATGGTGTTGGAAACGCATGCCCATGCCGATCACCTTTCAGCCGCCCCGTTTATCAAGGAAAAAACCGGCGCGTGGATCGGGATTGGTGCACATATTTGCGCCACTCAAGAGATCTTTCGCGATCGATTTGCGCTCAGAGAGCTACAAACCGATGGTTCTGATTTTGATCGATTGTTCGAAGACAATGACACTTTTCAATTGGGCAATCTCAGCATTCAGGTGATGCATGTTCCGGGGCACACTCCGGCCGATATCGCCTATGTATTCGATGCAAATGCCTTTATCGGGGACACGCTTTTCATGCCCGATTATGGCACCGCTCGGGCGGATTTTCCGGGCGGCGATGCGCGCGCACTATACCGCTCCATCCGGCGCATTCTCTCGCTTCCTGCAGAAACCCGGCTGTGCCTATGCCATGATTACCCCGGGCCCAATCGCGCCGAACCGAGCTGGGAATCAAGTGTCGCCGAACAACGCGAAGGCAACATCCATTTGATGGCAATTGCCAATGAAGAGGAATTCGCCGCCATGCGAAGCGAGCGGGACAAGGGCCTATCTCCCCCCAAATTGCTGCTGCCAGCGATTCAGGTGAATATCCGCGCGGGCCGCTGGCCGGCGCCCGATGAGAATGGCATTTCCTATCTCAAGCTGCCGCTCAGGGTCAGCGACCAAAAAACTACCGCTGCAATGACAAGCCTTGAAGCCCAAACATAGTGCGACATCACCGCGCGCGGTCCCAATGAAAACGCCGCCCCGGCCAGGCAGGCAGGAGCGGCGTCTATGTTTGGCTTGAGGGGATTTGCGCTTAGTTCAAATCATCCGCCGTCATCGGAACCAATTCCATCGCAGCCGTTTCATTGGCGGCCATCACATCCGCCGGTGATGCGACCAGGCCGATATCGGCGAGAGGGCCGTCCGCTGTCCAATTCTTCACCCATTCAGCCAGAAAGCTGTCGAGGCCGGGGATCACGCCAACATGCGCTTTCTTGACATAGACATATAGCGGTCGCGCGCCCGGATAAGCGAAGCTGGAAATATTCTCATAAGTCGGGTCAACACCGTTCATCGGCAGGCCTTGGACCTTATCTGAATTTTCTTCGAGATAAGAATATCCGAACACCCCGATTGAGCGAGGATTGCCCTCAATTTTTTGGACGATCAGATTATCCTGCTCGCCCTGATCCACATAGGCGCCATCAGAGCGCACTTCGGTGCACACTTGCTCATGCCGATCTTCGTCTTCCTCTTTCAGCGCGTCCATTGCCGGGTTGCTGTCGCATCCAGCTTCGAGGACCAGCTCTTTCAAGGCATCACGCGTGCCAGAGGTTGATGGCGGGCCATAAACCAAGATCGGAAGATCGGGCAGCGAGGGATCAACATCAGCCCATGTTTGGTTGGTTTGTTCACCACCATAAGGAGCAGCCGCGAGCGCTTCATAAACAATCTTCGGGGTCAGGCTCATGGTCAAACCGCCCTGTGCGGATGCAAAGGCAATCCCATCAAGCCCGACCTGCAATTCGATGATTTCGGTGACGCCGTTGGCAGCGCAAGTTTCAAATTCAGAAGGCTTCATCCGGCGCGATGCGTTGGCCATGTCGGGCTTGTCTGCGCCGATGCCAGAGCAAAACAGTTGGATGCCCCCGCCTGAACCCGTCGATTCGATCAACGGTGAATTGAAATCAGGATTGGAGCGCGCGAAGCTCTCCGCCACGGATTTTGCGAAGGGGAAAACGGTCGAAGAACCCACGGCGCGGATCGAATCCCGAGTTCCGCCGCCGCTCTGCCCGCAAGCCGCAAGGGCGAGTGCGGAAATGGCGAGTGCGCCTACTGTTTTAAGATGTTTCATTGATAACCCCACTTTGATAATTTGGACCGGACCCCCGGCCTAAGTTCAGTAATTGATCGCAATATGGCAAAGCCGCGCTGCGCGGCATGTGCCGGTGAAAATCAGAAATCGATCTGCGCACGCACGCCAAACGCATCAACGCCGTAAGAGGTGCTGCCATCGGCCAGCGGGAATACCGCATCATCATATTCCAGACGGCCATAATTGGCGAGCAGCAAGGTGTAATCGGTGGGCTTCCACACAATCGAGACCATATAGCCATTCTGGGTCCCGCCGATGATGCCAGCATCGGTCAGATCGAGATGATCATAGCGAACATTGACCTGGACCGATCCGGCCCCGCCTTCGCCGACTGGGTTGTTTGGCTTAACCCGATCAAACTTGCCGCCTTTATAGCCGCGGCTATCGCCATCTGTCAGAAAATAACCCGCCTCGATCGAGCCGCCGAAAAAGGTCGGGTCCATAGTTGTGAACGGCACATCGACCGATTGCCAGAATGCTTCAGCCGAAACGTGGAAAGGCCCCGCGATTGCGGCACTTTCCAAGCCGACGCCAAATTCGCTGTTCGCGTCGAAGAAATCGGTGTTGATAAAGCGTTCAGAGGTGAAGTGGACCAGTGGCCGCTGGCGGAACCTTACAGTCGATCCTGTTTCGAGATCGGCGAAGTGAACCGAACCGCCAAAGTGCAGCTGGGTGTCACCCAGTTTTGGCGCGAACACCGCCCTGCCATCCAAGCTCCAATTTTGGTTCGAAAGGTCTTCGGCATTGTCTGAAAACACCCCGCCTTGGAGCAACACGTCACCGGTTTCGACAATCGCGGACACGCCAACGCGCCGTTCAAAGTTAAAGGCATCGGTGAACGCCGAACGTTCGATAAAACTGGTGTGGAGGCTGCTGGTGAGCTCCTCCAGCCCCTGAAAAGTGTTTTGCTGACCGACCAGGATTTCAACATTGCCAGTTTCATAAGAGATGATCGCATCGGTCACTGAAAGATCATTGCCAGCAAAATCAGCTTCAAATTTATAGCCAAATCCGCCGGGTATATCGCCCGCAACGCCCAGTCTGATCCGCCGCGCCTCGCTGCCAAAACCATCGGACCGCCCGGTTGAATCGGGAGAATTTACCACGCCAGCATCAAATTGCAGGCGGCCGCGCGGTTTAAAGCTCCAGCCGCCTTCCGCAGTGATCTGCGGTGCGCCTTTGAACACAATATCAGTGGCGTCACTGGCCTGGACCACAGCAGCGACAGCCGTTTCTGCCGATTGCGCTTCTTCGCGTGCAGCAGCAGCCTCGCCTTCGACCGCCTCCAGTTCCCCTTGAAGGTGATCGATGCGCGCCGCCATTTCGGCCATTTGCGCACGCATTTGGGCCAATTCGGCAAGCAATTGATCTTGCTGGTCATCTTGCGCAGCAGCAGGTGTTGCAATGGCCAATACCGATACCATCGCCAAAAATGAAAACTTGCGATCCATTATCTTGTCAAACCTCCGTCCGTTTCATCCGCTGATATGGCTGGGATATGACGGTATCGTGACAGTTCAGAATGAAAGATTGAGAGCGCGCTTCCAAAAGGTTTTTAACCAAGAACCGCAACTGGAATTGCGGCAAAAATTGGTTCGCTGAAGCTGCAATTTTGCGCATCAAGAAATTGCCAGCCAAACTCGGCGTTTGTGCGGGCGAGAGCGAGCATTTTAACCGCGTCAAAAAACCTGCCAGCTCCTTAACCGCCCTTAAGGTTTTTTTACCTAGAGAGATCGCTGTGACACGCGGTTTTGTTAACCATTTGCTGCTGGCAATGCTTGCAGCCCTTGTCGCGCTGCTCGGCGCGCAGGGTGCCAGTGCGTCTGAAATCGACATGCCTTGCATCGCGAAAGGGGCGCTGATTGATGGGGAAACCATCGACGCGGCAGCCACGGAAAGATCGGCTTGGAATTGCGAAGGCCAGACCAATGAACCAGCCGGCGGCGATTGGACGCTGAAGTTTGAGATCGAACCAGGCGCAGAACCAATGCGGATCTTGCACACGCGGCTGGGCCATTTCGATCAACTTGATCTTGCCGTGCAGGATAGCGGCGGACAATGGACATTTGAAACTAAGACGCTGAGCGATATGCAGGCGGACATTGGCGCCCCGTACATCCACACGGCCCTGCCCGAGAGTGGCGGCGGCCAGCCGGTTTTGGTGCTCGCCTCCTTCCGCGGCAATGGCCACGGTCCCACGCTGACCCGCGCCGAATTGCGAACAGAACCGCCAATGCTTTCGCGCTCGGATCTGCTGGGATTGCTGGCATTGGCCGCTTTGGCCGGTGTGTTGTTGATCCCAATCGCGCTCGATTCCGCCTTTCTATTCGCGCTCAAGGAATCCTTCCTCGCCTGGCATATTGCGCTGTCATTGGGGTTTGCCTCTGTTCTTGCCGCACGTGCCAATCTGTTCGGTCTGGTTGTCGATATGCCCGCCGATATTTTGCGGATCACCCTGATCATGACGATGGGTATCACCGTTTCGTTCGCGTTGATGTTTACCCGCGCTTATATCGAGAAAGGGCGGCTGCCCGATTGGCTTAACCGCGCCATTCCGTATCTGGCGGTTTGGAGCTTTGCCATCAGCGCCATCCACGCGGCTTCGTTTGAATTCTTGCGGCCACTAGGCGGAAATTTCCATTCTTTCGGAATCGCCGTCCCGACATTTGCCTTGGCCTATGCAATGTTTGCCGCGTGGCGCAATGGCAGCCGTGCTGTCCGCTTCCAATTGATCGGTTGGGTCCCGCTGTTCCTTGCCAGTCTCATCCAAATTATCACCCATGTGTTCCCCATCGGCATCCAGCAAGACGCGATGCCGATCCAATATATCGGGGTGCTGTTCGAAGGCATTGGCACCGCGATGGGTGTCGCCGATCGCTTCATCATACTGCGCCGCGAGCGTGACCGGGCGGTGCGCGATGCTCGTGCGCTTTCCAAACTGTCAGAGCGTGACCCGCTGACCGGGTTGCTCAATCGCCGCGCTGTTGAAACACGGTTTGAAAACCTGCGAACGCAAGGGTTCAACACGTTTGCCCTGCTCGATTTGGATCGCTTCAAACAAATCAACGATGAACATGGGCATCAGATAGGTGACAAAGCGCTGGTCGCGTGCGCCGAAGCAATCAGACATGACGGAGATAGGAATTCAATCGCAGTGCGATTGGGCGGCGAAGAATTCGTGGTGCTGCTGCGCGGCAAGGATGCACGGCAGCGAGCCGAGGCATTTCGTGAAGCTATCCCGGTGCGCGTCATGCACGAAATCGAAGGGCTCAACCGGCCCGTTACTGCGAGCATGGGCTTGATCGAACTGCCGGGCAAAGGCTCTGGCACTATGACATTCGATGAACTTTATGCCCGTGCCGACAAGCTTCTCTACGAAGCGAAAGCGACCGGCCGCAATCGGATGATCTATGAACGGCTAACGGTGTTTTCCGAAGCGCCGCCGACACGCAAAGCCGCACAAAACGGTTAGGCCGCGGCCGTGCTATCGCGCCATTTGCGATAATTCTTGGCACGTTTGGCCGCACGATATTGATCCGCCAGCAAGGCCATGAACGGCGATCCGCCGTCGCCCGCCGATTTGCCTCGCGCCATCCGTTCAAGCTGCGCCTTGGTAAGCGCCATTGTCGCCAATGCCACCAGCGTTTGGTTAGACCAGCTGGCCTCTGGCAAAGTGACATCAAGATTGGCGCCCTTTTGCCAGCTTTCTGGCAGCGCCGGATCGGATGCCATCGCCCGCGCAATGCCCAGAATATCAACGCCAAACCCTTGCTCATCCTGCGCCAGAGCAGCCTCTGCAGTTTCAAATCGGGTGATCCCGCCAGTGACCATGATCGGCATGCTCGCAACCTTCGCGATATCTCGTGCAAAGGTGATGAAGTACGCTTCGCGATCGCCGGTTGATCCTTCTTGCGGATTGCCCTGCATCGCCGGGCTTTCATAACTGCCGCCCGATAGTTCAACAAAATCGACGCCCTTGCCATCGAGCCATTCGACGACTTGCCGCGCATCTTCAAAGGCAAAGCCGCCGCGCTGGAAATCGGCCGAGTTGAGCTTAAGCCCCACCCCAAAACCGGCGCCCACACGCGCGCGCACCGCATCTACAATTTGGAGCAGGAAACGCGCGCGGTTTTCCAAACTGCCGCCCCATTCATCCTCGCGCTTATTGTTAAGCGGGGAAAGGAACTGGCTGACGAGATAGCCATGCGCGCCATGAATTTGCACGCCATCAAATCCGGCTGCCTCTGCCGCCTCTGCCGTATCGGCAAAGCGTGTGATGATCGCGCCGATTTCATCCGGCTCCAAAGCGCGGACGGGTGCAAACAGCGATGAAAATTTGCCCAAATCCAGCTCCACGCCAGATGGAGATACCGCAGTTTCGCCCATGCTTTTGTAAAGTTGGCGGCCCGGATGGCTGATTTGCAGCCAGAATTGACCGCCGGCCGATTTGCCGATTTCGGCCCATTTCTTAAAAGGGGTAAGATCGGTCCCTTTTTGTAGCACAACCGCGCCCGGTCCGGTCAGCGCGCTGGGATCGACCATCACATTGCCGGATAGGATCAGGCCAGTTTTGCCCTCGGCCCATTGGCGATACAGATTGAACAATTTCTCGCCTGGATATTGCCCAGGCTGGATCGCCAGATTTTCCTCCATCGCCGCTTTGCACATACGATTGGGTATCGTGGTGCCATTGGGCAGTGTGAGCGGTTGGAAAAGTGCGCTGGTCATGAAACGTCCTCAATTCTAAATGGAGCGATGACATCGGGCCGAACCCGCGCCAATCGCTGCGATGCACGATCGAGCATGGCCCATGTCGTGCGTGCAGAAACAATCACCTTGCCGTTTGCATCCCGAAATTCAACCAATCGATCAGACTTTGCGCCTTTGGGCGAACCGGGAATCCAAGTGGAGCCCTCGCATGTCTCGTCCTGGGCGATATTGCCGCGATAATCAATTTCGTGACGGACAACGACCCAGAAGAACGCATCAATATCTTCGGTTCTCCCCGCCGCCTCCCAATGCGCGGTCGACAAATCCTGGATCCATTGGACCCAAACCGAATTGTTCACATGGCCCAGCTCATCAATGTGCTGCGGCTCGGCGGTGAAAGCTTGGGTGAAACGTGTCGTCACTCGCTGGCCTGCGATTGCCCCAATCCCATCTGCCACAGGATAAAGGAATATTCCTCGGCCGTTTCGCGCAAGCTGTTCCAGCGGCCCGATTTGCCGCCATGCCCTGCCCCCATATTGGTTTTGAGCAGCAAGATATTGTCATCGGTTTTGGTCTCGCGCAGCTTGGCCACCCATTTGGCAGGCTCCCAATAGGTGACGCGCGGATCATTCAGCCCCGCGGTCACCAGCATTGGCGGATAATCCTGCGCGCTGACCTGATCATAGGGTGAGTAGCTGAGGATGTAGGCAAAGGCCTGCTTGCTTTCGATTGGGTTGCCCCATTCCTGCCATTCACCCGGGGTCAACGGCAGGCTATCATCCAGCATCGTATTGAGCACATCAACGAACGGCACATGGGCAACGATTGCACCATATTGGGCCGGGTCTTGATTGATAATCGCACCCATCAATTCACCGCCCGCCGATCCGCCGCTGGCAGTGACTTTGCCCTCGCTGGTGTATCCCTTGGCGATCAGGCCGCGGCCAACATCAACGAAATCGTTGAAGGTGTTGGTCCGCGCATTCAACTTACCCTGTAAATACCAGCGCCGCCCCAGATCATCGCCGCCGCGAATATGCGCAATCGCATAGGCAAAGCCGCGATCCACCAAGCTCAACCGGGTGGTGGAAAAGCCCGGCGGCACAGCATAACCATACGCGCCATAGGAATAGAGGTGCAGCGGACCCCCGGTTCCGCCGTTCATCGCGTCGCGATCCTTGCGATAAACCACACTGACCGGCACCATCGTGCCATCGCGCGCTTCAACCTCAAGCCGCTCTGTCACATAGAGCGAGGGATCATATCCGCTTGGGATTTCCTGTTGCTTGAGCAGTTCCAGCTCAGCGCTCGCGATATCATAATCATAAACCGAATCGGGCGTGACCATGCTTTCATAGGAAAGTCGCAGCTTTGAAACATCGTATTCCGGATTGTTCGCTAGGCCGGCATTATAACTTGCCTCTGGGAAGGCAATCGGCCGCACTTCGGCCGGTGTATCATATTTGCGCAATTGAACCTGATCGAGGCCATTCAGGCGGCCTTCGGTGACAAAGAAATCGCTGAACAAATCGAAATCGGTTAGATAAAATTCGTTCGATCCGGCGATCACCGTTTCCCATGCTCCCGGCGTTTCCAAGCGCGCTTTGGCAAGCCGGAAATTGATGTGATTGTCGTTGGTCCAAATATAGAGGTCAGTCGCACCATTGTGGGTGCGCAGATCAACCGAATATTCAACGCCCCGATTGCGCGGCTTCACCAAAATTTGCTCGCCGGTCGGGTCATCCGCCCGCACCAATCGCACTTCGCTGGTTTCATTGTCGCCAATCGCGATGATCAGCCAGTCCTCTTGCGCGGAAAGCCCGGTGCCCACGCGAAAGCTCTCATCGCTTTCTTCGTAAAGGATGATATCTTCTTCAACTGAGCTTCCCAAACGGTGAAGCCGTGCATCGAGCACCCGCCAATTTTCGGTCGCCTTGCCATAAACCAGTGCGGTGTCGCCCGCGACCCAGGTCAACCCGCTCAAGGTTTCGGGAATCTCATCGCTTAGCAATTCTCCCGTTTCCAAATCTTTGATTCGCGCGGCGAACCGTTCAGCACCGCTGGTATCAGTTGAATAGGCCAGATAGCGGCCATTCTGACTGACCGAAGCAGCGCCCAGACGAAAATATTCAAGCCCTTCGGCAAGCGCATTTTCATCCAAAATCAGCTGCGCGTCCCCGCCCGCAACCGGGCGGCGGAAATGTTTGCGATATTGCGCGCCTTCTTCAAATTCTGCCCAATAGAGAAAATCGCCATCCTTTTGCGGAACGGTGCTGTCATCCTCTTTGATCCGCGCTCGCATTTCCAGAAACAACGCTTCGGTCAAACCATCCTGCGGGCCCATTTGTGCCTCGAACCAGGCGTTTTCCGCGTGCAGATAATCGAGCACCTCTGCATCATCCACCGTTGGGTAGGATTGATCTTTCAACCAATGATACGGATCAGAAATTGTGATGCCGTGGTGGCTGAATGTGTGATCACGCTTTTCGGCGGTGGGCGGCGATGTTGGGGCCGGTTGGCTCACTGGGCTTGTTTCCTCTTGGGTGCTGGCAATAGTGGCACTGTGCGCCGCCATTGCCAGAAATGTGGCAAATATCAGGACGGTTAAAGATTGAAACGTCTTCAATGGTAATCCCGTTTGGCAATCCTTTTTACAGACCTGTTTCAAACAGCAGGCGGCCATCTGGAAAGCAACAGGCAAGCGGTCTATGCTGCCTGTCATAGACGAACGTCATCAAGCAACAAGATGGCATTCAATTGCAACAAAACGCCGCGCCGCTGCGGCCATACAGGAACTCGTTTGATGCTGATGCAAACCCACCAAGCCCGCCTCACCGCATTGCGGGATGAGTTGAAACGGCAAAATCTCACTGGGTTCGTTGTGCCGATATCCGATGAACATATGAGCGAATATGTTGATGAATACGCACAGCGTCTGGCCTGGCTTACCGGGTTTGCAGGCTCTGCCGGGTTTGCCGTCGTAACGCTGGATCACGCGGCGATGTTCGTCGATGGACGCTACACCGTGCAAGTGCGCGAGCAAGTGGATGGCGCGCTGTTTGAATATTGCAGCATCCCGGCGGATACGGCTTCTGCTTGGCTAAAAACCCATACCGGTGATGATGCACGCATTGGCTATGATCCGTGGCTGCATACGGCAAATTGGGCGCAATCGACCCGCGCACAATTGCAAGATGCCGGCATTGATCTGGTTGCAACCAAAGACAATCCGATTGATGCGGTGTGGGCCGATCAGCCCGATCCATCACTTGCCCCTGCCATTGTGCATGAGGAAGAACATGCCGGCGCAAGCTCTGCCGAAAAGCGCGCCCAGATCGCCGATTGGCTCAAAACCAACGATCACGATGCCTTGGTGATTTCGGCACTCGATTCGATTGCATGGTTGCTCAATATCAGGGGGCAAGACGTCACCCACACGCCTGTCGCGCTGTCTTTTATGATCGCGCATCAGAATGGCCGGGCTGAATTGTTCATTGCCGATGAAAAAGTGACGCCGCAGCTGATACAGCATCTGGGCAATGCGGTGACCATTCGCGCGCGCAGCGATTTTGAGGCTGCGCTGGGCGAAATGCAGGGCAAGAATGTTAGCGTGGATCCCGATTTCGGCGTTGCGGCAATCTCTCATGTTTTGCAAAAAGCCGGTGCCAAGATTGTCTTGAAACAAGATCCGACGATCCTTGCCAAGGCGGTGAAAAACCCGGTTGAACAGCAGGGGCAGCGCGATGCGCAAGCGCGCGATGGCGCGGCGGTGACGCGCTTTTTGCGCTGGCTTGAAGTGACTGCGCCAAGCGGCGAATTGGATGAAATGTCCGCAGCCGCCAAGCTGGAAAGTTTTAGGCGCGAATATCCTGAACTGCGTGATATCTCTTTCGATACAATTTCGGCAGCGGCCGGGCATGCCGCGCTCCCACATTATAAAGTCAATGAAGACAGCAATATCCCGATCCCCCCTGCCAGCATCTATTTGGTAGATTCAGGCGGGCAATATCAAGATGGCACCACCGATATCACGCGAACCGTTTGGATCGGTTCTGCTGATGGCACTGCCGCGCCCAGCGCCGAAATGAAGGACCGGTTCACCCGCGTTTTAAAAGGGCATATCCAAATTGCAGAGGCGATCTTCCCGCAAGGCACCAGCGGCAACCAAATCGATAGCTTCGCTCGGCAGTTTCTGTGGCAAGGCGGGGTCGATTATGCGCATGGGACGGGCCACGGAGTGGGGAGCTTTCTGGCTGTCCATGAGGGGCCGCAGCGCATTGCCAAGCCTTCAAGCGGTCAAATCGGCGCCAGTCACGAATTGCATGCTGGGATGATCATTTCGAATGAGCCAGGCTATTACAAACCCGAAGCATACGGCATTCGGATTGAAAATCTGGTTTTGGTAGAGGAGCGAGACACACTGGGCGGCGAAGGGTGTTTCCTAGGCTTCGAAACGCTAACCTTTGTGCCGCTTGATCGCAAATTGATCGAAATGAACCTGCTCACTGAAGATGAGATTGAATGGGTCGATGCCTATCACGATCAGGTTCAAGCCTTGCTGGCTCCGCAGCTTGAAGGTGATGATCTGGATTGGCTCAAGCGCGAATGCGCACCGCTGTGATCGATGTTGAAAGACTCGGTATGTTCCTGTAATGTTCTCATTATGAGTGATTCGCATGGCGCAATCCTTCGCCGCGAACCCGATGGGAGGAATATATGATTGGTTATGTGACTTTGGGCACCAATGATCTGCCGCGTGCAGCACAGTTCTATGATGCGATCACGGCGCAAATGGGCGTCGGCCGAATGATGGATACAGAACAATTCATCGCCTGGGGTGAAATGGACGGTGCGGCTGGGATCGCCGCGACCAAGCCATTTAACGAGGAGGCGGCAAGCGTTGGCAATGGCACCATGGTTGCGCTGCAGGTTGATAACTCTGAAAAAGTGCACGCGATTTATGACACTGCGATCGCCAATGGCGGCGCAGACGAAGGCGCACCCGGCCCACGCGGCGATGATGGCTTTTATGCTGGCTATTTCCGCGATCTGGATGGCAACAAGCTCAATGTTTTTTGCATGGTTCAATCTGAATGATCAGCCCAGCCGCGTGCCAATTGGCATTCGGCCTGGCAACAATTGGAGGTGAAGATGAACGCGCACAAATTGTCGGACAGTTTCATTCATTTGGGGCTTGGCGCCAGCGCGGTGCCCCAACCTCCATTTTCCGGACTGGACTGGTATCAATCCTATGGCGAGCGCCACGGCGATGATGGCGCTGAGGGGCGGCTGGTCTCTCAACACAGTTTTTCTGAAGGGTGGGATACGTGGGAAATGCATCCCAATGGATCGGAAGTGGTAATCTGCACTTCTGGTGCAATGGTTCTAACCCAAGAATTTCCCGATGGCCGCACCAATCAAATCGCGCTTGGCGCTGGCGAATATGCGATCAATCCGCCGGGTGTTTGGCATATCGCCGATGTTGAGAAGCAGGCCACGGCGATTTTCATCACCAGCGGCGAAGGGACCCAAATGCGGCCGCGGTAGGTTTGGGTCCTGAGGCGCCGCAGCCATGCGCCTGGCAGGGGCTTTCACCCAGCTGAACAGCCCCGCCTAACTGATACAAATCGCGACAAATAGGCGGGCGGGCGGCATAATCCTGCGACAACGCTGCCCTATAAGGGGTGTCATGAGTTGCGGCGGTGGTTTTGAACTCCCTCCCTCTAAATTGGTCTTTTTTCCTCCCTGTGAAAGACCGATCAACGCCCCGCCGCAGCTCTTTTGGTTCACCCAATGGAGACTATAAAATGCGCAAGCTCACACTAACCCTCTCAGCCGCGGCACTCGCACTTGGCGGTGCTGGCATCGCCCTCGCCGATCATCATGGCGGAAAACGCAATGCCGATGCCAATGGCGATGGCGTGGTTTCACTCGCTGAAACTCAAGCCCAAGGCGCCGCACAATTTGAACGCTTGGATGCGAATAATGATGGCGTTCTCAACAGCGATGATCGCACGGCCAAACGGGCCGAACGCTTCGCTGCGACTGACACCGATGGCAATGGCGAATTGACGCAAGCCGAAATGAACGCCGCCCGCGAAGTTCGCAATGCTCAGCGCGCAGAACGCAGAGCAGAACGCCAAGCTGAACGCTTTGCTAGACTTGATACCGATGGCAGCGGCGGACTGAGCGAAGCCGAAATTCTAGCAGGACAAGAAGCGCGCGGCGAACGTCGCGGACAGCGCGGTGAAGGCCGACGCGGAAATCGGCGCGGCGGCAAAGCCATGCGGATGCTGCGTCAGGCAGACACGAACAATGATCAGGCTGTCAGCCGCGCAGAGTTCGACACTGCGATCGAAGCACGCTTCGCCCGAGTAGATACCGATGGTTCAGGCACGATCAGCGCCGAAGAGCGTGAAGCTGCTCAGGCAGCCCGCAGTGAACGGCGCGGACAGCGCGGCGAAGGACGCCGGGGTCAGCGCGGCGGCCAACGTGATGGCCAACGCAGCGGCTCAAACTAAGCCACGCGATCAAGGTCCCATGCGGTCTGCGTCCACTCACCCCCGGATATTGGACCGTCATGAAATCGGCCCGGCATGCACTCACTCTTGGGTTGCGCGCCGGGCCGACGCACGCCATGCAAAGGCTTGTTGATGATCCATGCAAAACACTGACCCCGCCTCGATAGAAACCGTTTCGATCCTGTTGGTCGATGATGAGCCGACTTTGCGAGAACCGCTGGCGGAATATCTCACCGGCCAAGGGTTTTCAGTGACCGAGGCAGATAGCGCCGCCGCCGCGCGTTCAATCTTAAGCGAGGATCGCCCCGATCTGGTCTTGCTCGATATCATGATGCCGGGCGAAGATGGCTTGTCGCTATGCCGCCATCTGGTTGAGACTCGGCAATTGCCGGTGATATTCCTGACCGCGCGAACAGAGCCCACCGATCGGATTGTTGGGTTGGAATTGGGCGCGGACGATTATGTGATCAAACCGTTTGAACCGCGAGAGCTCGTCGCGCGCATCCGCACCGTGTTGCGCCGGGTTGCGCGCGGCACGCAATCTCAGGCTGCCAGCGAAGACGATTGGCATTATGGTTTTGAGGGGTGGGTGCTCGACCCGCTGAAGCGCAAATTGACTGACCCAGACGGCGTGACAGTGCCGATCTCAACTGCTGAATTCCGTCTGCTACGTGCATTTTTGGATCACCCGCGCGAAGTGCTGGATCGCGATCGACTGCTCGATATGGTGCAGGGCCGCACCGCCCATTTGTTTGACCGTGCGGTTGATAATCAAATCAGCCGTCTGCGCCGCAAGATCGAAGCTGATAGTCGCGATCCCCAATTTGTGATCACAGTGCGCGGGGGCGGCTATCGCTTTGCGGCCAAGGTCCGGCGCTTTGCCAGTGAGAATCAGCCATGATGCGCATCCTGCCCCAAAGCCTACTTGGCCAGGTTATGCTCGTGCTGGCCTTTGGCCTGTTCGTGGGCCAAACGGTATCTGCGTTTTTGCTGTACCAAGCGATCGAGCAGCGCCGCGAGGCCGCCGCCGTCAGTGCGCTCGCCTTTCGCCTTGTTGCAGAAGGATCCGGTGAGAGGGCCGAAGGGCGTGAAGCCCGCAGGGCCGCCCGCCGGGCCCAGCGCCGCCGCGATGGTGATGCCGGGTTATCCTCGCCAAATCGGCCGCTCGAACGGCAATTTCGATTGGGCATTGAACGCACCGAGCAATCGCCAGTTGGCACAGATGAAGATCGCTTGACTGAAATCGAACACAGCCTGAGCGAGGTGCTGGCCGAACAAGATGTTGATGCCGCATCGATCATAGTCACCCGGCGCGAAGCCGGTGATGATCAATTTGTTCGCAATCTTGTGGAAGATCGCCCGCGCCTGCGCCGTTCAAATTGGGAAGGGCGCACCGTGCTTGTCGCTGGGATAGAACGCCCAAACCAGCAAGGCTGGATCGTTGCGCGCGTAACCGAACCACAGCCACAAATGGGCGGCTTGCGGACAATTGTTCTGCAAACTCTGTTAATTTTCGCAATCCTTTTTGCCCTGCTGTTTTTGGTCTTGCGCCGGATCACGCGGCCGCTCGCCCAACTGACCACGCGCGTGACCGATTTTTCCCGCGCCCCGGATCAGGTCATTCCGGTTGAAGAAAGCGGCCCGGCCGATATGCGGCGGCTCATTTCTGCGCACAACGCCATGCAGGGGCGGATTGCCGCACTGCTGGATGAAAAGGACGTGATGCTTGGCGCGATAGGCCACGATCTCAAAACCCCGCTCGCGGCTTTACGAGTGCGAATAGAGAGCGTGCCCGATGAAACACAGCGTAGCCGCATGGCGCAGAGCATTGAGGATATCACCACTACACTCGATGACATTCTGGCGCTCGCGCGGGTCAGCCGCAGCGGCAATGGGTTGGAGAACACCGATCTTTCGATTTTGGCGGCGAGCGTGGTCGAAGAATTTGAAGATCTGGGCGAAGCTGTGTCGATGAATGACGGGGCCCGTGTGGTGGGCCCCGTGCAAGTCACATGGATCAAAAGAGCGCTGCGCAACCTGATCGGAAACGCGGTTAGATATGGCCAATCCGCCTATGTCGATGTGATCGAACAAGCAGACGTGGTGGTTTTGCGTGTCGAAGATGAAGGCCCCGGCATTCCAGAGGCACAGATCGAGGCCATGCTGGAGCCCTTTACGCGCGGAGAAAGCTCTCGCAATCGCGCCACCGGTGGTGCTGGCTTGGGGCTTGCTCTTGCGCGCGCCGTCGCTGAACAGCACGGCGGCACTTTGACGTTGTCGAACCGCACAGAATTTGGCGAAGAAAAGGGCCTGCGCGCAGAGATTCGGTTGCCGCGCAGCTAAAGTGCGGGTTAGGCAGGGGAACAGGCTCGACCAACCCTCGCTCGAAAGGCCGATTTTGACACACATTCTCTACGCAGCCCCCCTCTCGCTTTACTCGGGAAAGGCCCGCGCTTTTCTGGATTGGAAAGGTGTCGACTATGAAGAGGTGCTGGCCACCCCTGAAATTCATAAGAAAGAGACCATCCCGCCCATTGGCCGCCCGGTTATTCCCGTAATCAAGAAAGCCGATGGCACGGTTCTGCAAGATACGACTGTGATCATCGATCATTTCGAAGCGGCAGACCCCGCTGCTCCGTCAGTTTATCCAACTGGTCCACGGCAAAAATTTGCGGCATTGCTGCTCGAATGTTTTGGCGATGAATGGTTGCTGCTGCCAGCGATGCATTATCGCTGGAACTACAACGACCCGTGGATTTATGGCGAATTCGGCAAAGTTGCCCTGCCCGGTGGAACCCCAGAAGAACAAGCGGTGGCTGGCCGGGAGCGCGGCGCTGGGTTCCGCGGACTGGTGCCCATGCTGGGCATCAATGACACGACAATCCCCGCGATTGAGGCAGGCTACGAAGCCTTTCTCAGTGATTTTGATGCGCATCTTGAACACCACGATTATCTGTTCGGATCGCGCCCGTCGATCGGCGATTATGGCTTGATCGGGCCGCTCTATGCGCACCTTTACCGCGATCCGGCATCGGGCGAAATTATGGAGCGATTGGCCCCGCGCGTCGCGCAGTGGGTGCGCCGCATGGTTGATGTTGAAGCGCCGCAATCGGGTGAATTCTTGGCTGGTGATGCCATCCCCGAAACACTGCTGCCCATTCTAGCGCGCATGATGCGCGAACAAATCCCGCATCTCGCCAATGTTGCCGCGATACTTAAAACTTGGGCGGAAAACAGCGATGATGCCCAGCCTCCACGCGCATTGGGCCTGGCATCCTTCACGATCGAAGGCATAACCAGCGAACGCTTGGCATTCCCGTTCAGCCTATGGATGCTGCAGCGCTCGCTCGATTATTTCGCTTCACTTTCCGATGGCGACCGCGCGGCGTGCGAGAAGCTCATGCAATCGGTCGGCGGAGAGGCTCTGGTCAACTTCGATATGCCCGTTCGCTTGAAGTTTGAGGATCACAAATTGACCGTCGCGGGCCGTTAACGGCGGTCCGCAAAGCTCCAAAATTACCGCATCAAGCCACCAATCAGGTTGCGCACAAATCGGCCCGCGAGCGGACCGGCAAGGTCGGTTGCCAACGAGCCAACCACAGAGGTGACACCCGATTTCATCGGATTGGCGCGTGATTTCTTGCCCAATACGGCGGCTGCCGCTGCTCCGGCGGCTGATCCGGCGGCAACTTTCGCACCGCGGTTCATCGCCTTTTCCCAAATGCTCTTGGTTTTGCGCGGGCGTTTGCGCACTTCTTCTTCGCCTTGTTCGGCAACTTCTTCCGCAGTTTCGGCGGCGTCGGCTGCTTTTGCGGCGAGCATCTCTTCGGCGCTTTCGCGATCAATCGCCTCGTCATATTTGCCATCAAACGGACTGACCGATTGGATGATCGCGCGCTCTTTAGCCGTCACCGGGCCAAGGCGCGAACGCGGCGGCTTAATCAATGTCCGTTGCACCACGGTCGGCGCGCCGTCTTCATCCAATGTCGAAACCAGTGCTTCACCCACTTTAAGCTCGGTGATCGCAGCTTCGACATCAAGATCTGGGTTGATGCGAAATGTTTCCGCTGCCGCTTTGATCGCGCGCTGATCACGCGGAGTAAAGGCGCGCAGTGCATGCTGCACACGGTTGCCCAGCTGCCCGGCAACCTCCTCTGGGATATCAATTGGATTTTGCGTGACGAAATAAACGCCAACGCCTTTGGATCGGATCAACCGCACAACCTGTTCGATCTTTTCTTCCAGCGCTTTGGGTGCATCATCGAACAGCAAATGCGCTTCATCAAAAAAGAACACCAAGCTCGGCTTTTCAGGGTCGCCAACCTCAGGCAGGCTTTCAAACAATTCAGCAAGCAGCCAGAGCAGGAAGGTGGCGTAGAGTTTGGGGCTGCGCATCAATTTGTCTGCGGCCAGCACGTTCACAATGCCGCGCCCTTGCTCATCGCATTGCAAGAAATCATCAATCTCTAACGCCGGCTCGCCAAAGAAATGGTCCGCGCCTTGCGCTTCAAAGCTCAACAATTGCCGCTGGATCGCGCCCACCGATTGCTTCGAAACATTGCCATATTTGCCCGAAAGTTCTTTCGCGTTTTCATTGGCCCAAGCCAGCATGCTTTGCAGATCGCCAAAATCGAGCAGCAATAGGCCATTGTCATCAGCATGGCGGAACACAATCTGCAGCACGCCTTCTTGCGTGTCATTGAGATCGAGCAGTCGGGACAGCAATAGTGGCCCCATCTCGCTGATGGTGGTTCTGATCGGGTGCCCTTGTTCGCCATACAGATCCCAGAACACCACCGGATTATCGGAATATCCATAATCCTCCATGCCCAAATCCTTGGCGCGGCCTTCCAGCTTGTCAGCATGTTTGAAGGTGGGTGAACCGGGCATCGCGATGCCCGACAAATCCCCTTTCACGTCGGCGACAAACACCGGCACGCCATTGGCAGAAAAGCTCTCTGCCAACCCTTGCAGGGTCACGGTTTTACCGGTGCCGGTGGCGCCTGCAATTAAGCCGTGGCGGTTTGATCGGCTCAACGCCAGATGTTGATTTTCACCGTTGCCGGCCAACCCCAGGAAGATATCAGTCATGATCGAACAACGTCCCTTTTGATCTTTTCTGCTCTGGAGATCGTGTGAAGTGAGCGAGCCGCCCGGTCAAGGTGTTGACTTGCCCTGTCGACTTAGACGGCGGATGAGCTAAGGCTGCAATTATGGGAGAGGACACACCCTTCATTCTGCTTGATGATGCGCGCCAAGATGGTGCCGCAGCGGCGCTGCTTTATGAACGGCCGCGGGCGATTTTCACCGCGCATCGCAGTGAACAGGTGGAACAAGCATTGGCCGATGCCGCCGCCGCGCAGGAGCGGGATGGCGGATCGCTCGCAGGATATATCGCCTATGAAGCGGGGCTAGCGCTCGAACAGAAATTACAGGCCTTTGCCGCGCCGCGAACTGGCGCAAATGGGCCATTGGTGTGGCTGGGATTGTTCGATCAGCCAGAGGAAATAGACGCGCCAGCAATCCCCGCATGGCTGGCGGCACGCTCCGATGGTGAAGCATCGCTCGGGCCGATGGAACCGCAGCTTTCCCCCGGCGGCTACACCCAGGCGTTTGACACCTTGCAGGAGGCAATTCGCGCGGGCGATATCTATCAGGCGAACCTCACTTATCCTCTGGCGGGATCGTATAACGGTGATCCGATTGCCCTTTACAAGCAGCTGCGTTCCGCCGCGAATGCGGGATATGGCGGTATTGTGTTTGATGGATCGCATTGGCTGCTCAGCTTCTCTCCCGAATTGTTCGTGGCAACCAATGGGCGCGAGGCGAAGGCCAAACCGATGAAGGGGACCCGCCCCCGCAACGCAGACAGCGCAATCGATGCCGAACTGGCGCAGGATCTGGCAAGCTCGGTCAAGGACAAGGCCGAAAATCTGATGATCGTTGATTTAATGCGCAATGATTTGGGCCGGGTGGCTGAAGCTGGCAGCGTTCGCGTTGAACAGCCATTTGCGATCGAAAGCTACCCCAGCGTCCACCAAATGGTTTCAACTGTGCGGGCCCGGCTTGAACCCGATATTGGACTTAGTGAGCTGGTGAAAGCACTGTTCCCGTGCGGATCGATCACAGGCGCCCCCAAAATCAGGGCGATGGAGCTGATCGGCAAAGTGGAACGCGATGCGCGCGGCCCCTATTGCGGCGCGATTGGGCGGGTGGACGAGGCCGGAGACGCCGCCTTCAATGTCGCGATCCGCACATTGAGGCTCACCCCGATAGAGAACAATCAAGGCACAGCTATCCTTGGAGTTGGATCGGCGATTGTCGCCGATAGCGATGCCATGGCCGAACGGCGCGAATGCGAAGTTAAAGCCGGGTTTGTGCGCCAGTCGAGCGCGCCCAACAGCGCGCCCCAATTCGATTTGCTCGAAACCATGCGGTTTGAACCGGAAAGCGGGATCGAATTGCTTGAAGGGCATCTGTCGCGGTTAAAAGCGAGCGCGGCAGAACTGGGTTTCTCATTTGACCGCCATGCTGCCCGCAACCAAATCCAGGCGTTGTGTTTTGAATTGGAAACGGCGGTAAAGGTTCGCCTGGTTTTGGCGCGAAGCGGCGCGATTGCGCTGGAGGCAAGCGCACTGCCGCAACCGCTCGAAGGACCGGCACATTGCATTGCTTTGCCGCTTGCCATCGATCCTTCCGATTTTCGATTGCGGCACAAGACCAGCGATCGCAGTTTTTACGAAGAAGCCTTGGCAGCGGCCAAAGGCATGAACGCAGATGAGGCTCTTTTGATAGGCGAGAATTCCATGCTGACCGAAGGCAGCTTTACGAACATCTTTGTTGATGATGGTGCGGGCGTTTTGCTCACCCCGCCTGCCAGTCTTGGTCTGCTACCGGGAGTTCTCAGAGCAAATCTGATTGAGCTAGGCAAAGCGCGCGAGGCGGAATTGACGCTGGGCGATCTCGCCGGCGGTTTTCTGCTGGGCAATGCGGCGCGCGGCCTGTTTCCTGCGCAGTTAAAATCATGATCGATATTCTCTACGAAGATGGCGAAGCCCTGCTGATCAACAAACCGGCTGGATTGCCGGTTGATCGGCCGCGCCGCGGCGGCCCTTGCCTTGAAGACCATTATGAACAGCTCAAGCTTGGCTTTCATCGTCCGCCATCGCCGGTCCACCGGCTCGATACAGACACCTCGGGCTGCTTGCTGCTGGCGCGCAATCCCAAAGCGCTAAAACGGTTTAACAAGGCTTTTGAAGAGCGGACCGTTGGCAAGGTCTATATCGGCATCCTTGCTGGCATCCCGCACGAAGAATCGGGCCAGATCGACATGCCGCTTTCGAAAATCAGCTCGGCTGAAAAAGGCTGGCGGATGATCCCTGCGCAAGATGGCAAGCAAGCGTCAACCGCGTGGGCGATGCGCCAACAGCATGATGGCCGCGCGCTGATCGAGTTCAAACCAGAAACCGGGCGCACACACCAAATTCGCGTCCACGCCGCCTCTGGCATCGGCATCCCACTGTTCGGAGACCCTGTTTATGGTGCTGGCGCGAAGCAAGCACCGCGCACAATGCTCCATGCAGCCGAATTGCTTATTCCGCGGCCCGGAAAAACCGACATCGCGGCCAGCGCCCCCACGCCGGAAGATTTCGTCCAACTTGGCTTTGAGTGATGGGCAAAATTGTCGATCGCGCGTTCGAAATTGCTGAAGAGAGCTTTATTGCTGCCTCCGGCCCGGGCGGGCAGAACGTCAATAAAGTGGCCACTGCGGTGCAATTGCGCGTCAATGTGTTTGAAATCGGCATGCCGCCAGACGCTTTCGAACGGCTGAAAATCATCGCCGGAAGCAAATTGACCAAAGGCGGAGAGATTGTGCTGACGGCGCGGGAATACCGCACGCAGGATCAGAACCGCGATGCCGCACGCGCACGCTTAAAAGCGCTGTTGGATGAGGCACTAACCCCGCCCAAACGGCGCGCGAAGTCGCGGGTCAATCGCGTGGGAAAGACCCAGCGATTGAAGGCCAAGAAAGCGCGCGGCACTGTGAAGGCCAATCGCGGCAAACCCAACCGCTCAGATTGGTGAGAATTGCTTGACTTTAAGCCGGGAATCACCCATTGGCCCGCGCTTGAAAGGCGATGCTTGACGCGTCGCCTTATATTTTTCGGCTCAGCCTGGCCTTTCAGGCGGAGCGCATCAGCAAGATTTAGGATACCGCCATGGCGAAGTCTGCAACCGTCAAGATTAAGCTCGTCTCGACCGCCGACACGGGTTTCTATTATGTGACCAAAAAGAACCCGCGCAACACCACGGAAAAGATGGTGTTCCGCAAGTACGATCCGGTCGCCAAGAAGCACGTTGAGTTCAAAGAAGCCAAGATCAAATAAGCGCTGTTTTCGCGCTGGCTTATCCAACTCATTTAGCTTTTTTCGAAAATTTGCTGAATTTGTCGCACCTGACTGCTTGCAAAGCGAGCAATTCAGCCGCAGTTCAACGCTCTAACCCTAACTGCTAGAGCCATGAGCATGCGCAAAACCCCTTTTTTAAAGCCCTTCGCCGCCACTGCAGCTGGCATTTTCGCTGTTTCAGGCGCGCTTGGTCTGCCCGCAAATTTCAGCATTGCACCGGCCACGCCGGCCCATGCACAAAGCAATGCCAGGCTGGATCTGGCGGTTGGCGCACTGCGCAGCATTTCTACCATGCAGGCAGAATTTTCGCAGATTGATCGCCAAGGCAATGTTGTGAACGGCGTCATGACGCTGAAGCGGCCCGGCAAGATCCGGTTCGAATATCAAGAAGATGCGCAATTGCTGGTCGTTTCCAACGGGCGCTCGCTCTATTTGGTCGATTATGACGTGAACCAAGTTCAGCGGTGGCCGATCAGAAATTCACCACTTGGGGCGTTGCTCGATCCCGATCGCGATATTCAGCAATATGGCAAATTGATGCCGACCGACCACGACGACGTGCTGAGCGTTGAGGTTCGCGATCCCGGCCGCCCTGAATTCGGCGTTATCACTTTGATTCTGGTCCGTAATGGCAGCGCACCGGGCGGCTGGCAGCTAACGCACTGGGTCGCGCTTGATTCGCAAAACCACCGGACCACGGTGCGACTCAAGAATCATCGCTATGGAATGAATGTTGCTGACAGCGAATTCCGCTTCCGCGATCCACGCCGAACAACTGGTCGACCACGCTGAACGCTTGAACTGCGTCCAGTTGTAGGAATGCGACAAAAGATTTCGATTATTCATTTACGTGAAAGCCGAACAGGCGTAATTTTCTAAGACAAGTCGGCTGAGGGCGGGTTTCCCCCCTGTTGCCCTAACCTTCGTGAAGGTCGATTTGTACAAGCGTGACGAACGCTCAAAGGAACCCTCATCCCATTGCCCCCGGGGTGAGGGTTTTTTTGTAGCTTGGGGATTAAACTAAGCACGCTTCGACCAATCGCCCGGTGGATTTTGCGCCGGATGGGCTTTAAGCCTGCGCGCATGATCTCAGTCGCCACATGGAATATCAATTCTGTCCGCCTACGCATTGCGCAAGTTGAACGCTTCTTAAAAGAGGAAGCGCCAGATGTGCTGTGCCTGCAAGAAATCAAATGTCAGGAGCATCAGTTTCCAGCCGAGCAGCTGGCGGCGCTGGGATATGAGCATATCGCGGTGCATGGGCAAAAGGGATATCACGGCGTCGCCACGGTGAGCCGCATCCCGTTGCGCGAATATTCCCGCCACGATTGGCAAAATAATGGCGAGGCCCGGCATGTAGGGGTTGAGCTGCTTGATGCGGGCAAAGGCATGCGGCTGGATAATGTCTATGTGCCAGCGGGCGGCGATATTCCGGATCGCGAGAAAAATCCCAAATTCGGCCAAAAGCTCGATTTTCTTGCTCGCATGATCGATTGGGCGGGCGCGATTGAAGCGCCAACAATGATTGTAGGTGATTTCAACATTGCCCCGCTCGAAAGTGATGTTTGGAGCCACAAGCAATTGCTCAAAGTGGTCAGCCACACCCCGCTTGAGGTTGAAACGCTCGGCAAATTTCAGGCTGCACATGATTGGATCGATATTGGGCGCGAACATATTCGCGATCCCGAACGCTATTTCAGCTGGTGGTCCTATCGCTCACCCGATTGGAGCAAGAATGATCGCGGCAGGCGCCTGGATCACATGTGGGCTACGCCGCAACTTGCCGCCAAAGCAACCGGGCACCGCGTCGTCGAAGGCGCGCGCAGCTGGGAAAAACCATCGGACCATATTCCCTTGATCACGGAGTTTGAACTCTGAGCGAAGAGCAGACGCCATCTCCTGAAAGGCGCGCCGCGCAAGCGGTCGATGCGCTGCGCCATGGTTGGCCGATTGTCTTCGCATCCGAAACACACGGATCGATCACGTTGCTGCCGATTGAAACAGCGATTGCGCACACGGCTAGGTCGAACGCGCTGCTGATCTCCGCCGCGCGGGCCACAACATTGCGGCTGGCCAACCAGCGCGATGCCGCGGTGCCGCATGCGCCGGTGCTGATTTGCGGCGGGGAACCCTTTGGCGTCGCCGATGCCTTGCCCATTGCCGATCCTGCGCTCGATCTGAACAATCCATTGAAAGGGCCATTTCGCGCAGAGCCACTTGAGTGGGAAGACATCGCCGAGGCCGCGTTAGAGCTGGCAAGGATTGCCGGCATTCTGCCCGCCTTTTTGGTGGACCCTTCGGATCCGGGAGAAGCGCAGCCCATTCAGGCAGCCGATCTGGCAGCCTATGCAGCGACCGGGGAGCTTTCCATCGCAACGCGCGCGCGTTTGCCGATCAATGCGAGCGAAGATGCCCAGATCATTGCATTCCGATCAAGCGCCGACACCCGCGAACATGTTGCCTTGATTATTGGCGATCAAAGCGGCGACGCAGTGCCGCTGGTGCGGCTTCATTCTGAGTGCCTCACTGGCGATATTCTTGGCAGCCTTAAATGCGATTGCGGGCCGCAACTGGATGCAGCCTTGGCCGCGATGGCCGATGAAGCAGCAAGCGGGGGCTGGGGCGTGCTGTTATATTTGCGGCAGGAAGGGCGGGGAATTGGGCTGATCAACAAACTGCGCGCCTACAGCTTGCAAGATCAGGGTTTCGATACGGTCGATGCCAATCAGCGGCTTGGCCTGCCCGATGAAGCCCGCGATTTTCCCGTTGCAGCGCGGATGCTGGAATTGCTTGGTCCCAACCAGATCCGATTGATGACCAACAATCCACGCAAAGTGAAAGCGCTGGAGGAGGCGGGCGTTGAAGTGATCGAGCGGGTCGCGCACCAATTGCCCGACAATCCGTATAATGCGGATTATCTTGCCACCAAACGCGATCGATCCGGGCATTTGTTGAAATGAGCGATTTTGCGATCCGCACAGAGGCATCGGGGGATGAGACTACGATCTTTAACCTGAACGAAGCGGCATTTGCTGACATGCCGTTTAGCGATGGCACAGAGCCTGCTTTGATCAATCAATTGCGCGCAGATGGCGATCTAACACTGTCGCTCGTTGCAGAAGATGATGCGCGAATTATCGGCCATATCGCCTTTTCGCCGGTCACAATCGGTGATGGCGCGCAAGATTGGTATGGTCTTGGCCCGGTTTCAGTCTCGCCGGAATTGCAGCATACTGGCATTGGCGGCGCGCTGATCAATCGCGGAATTGCAGACATGCAAGCGATCGGCGCGCGCGGCATCGTGCTGCTGGGCAGCAATGTCTATTATCCGCGCTTTGGCTTTAAGCATGAACCGCAGCTAACCTATCCCGGACCGCCGCCTGAATTCTTCCAGTGTTTGCTGCTCGAAGGCGAATTGCCAATCGGTAAAGTTGCCTTCGCACCTGGATTTGGCTGAGGGTCAGCGCTGTTGGTAACGGGTCAATCCCGGAGCCAACGTGTTGCCCGACATCGCGATATTTGAACCAGTCCAATCGGCCACAAACACGCTCGCCCGACTCAGCCCCGGTACAAAGCGCGCCTGATTATCGCTGACTTGCAGGCCGTCTGATGAATGCAGCAATTGCTCTGCACCAACCGCCACAAACGCCGAATAGTTTTCCTTGTCGCGCCCTTGGATGAACCAGTTTTGCGCGATGACACCGCGCGCGCCGGCGGGCAGATCGATCATATAATTGGTGCCGCGACCGCGCGCATCGTCAAATGAATTTCCGCGGATCGAGACATTGCCAGAGCGCGCTTTGACGTAATGTCCGCCTGTGCCGCGTTCAAACCGGCTTGATGATATCGAAAGCTCGCCATAATTGCCGACATAGATCGAATGCGCACAGCCTGCAGAATGCTCGCAGGTTCCAAGGCCGCTGAAGGTCGAACGGACAATATGGATGCGCCCAGACGGATCATCAGCGGTCAGGATGCCCTGTTGGCTGTTCTCAAACCGGCTAAAAGCGATGTTGAGACTGCCTTTTTCAAGCCTGATCCCAGCGCCATTTCCGTCTGCCACCGCAATATTGCGGAAAGTCAGCCCGCGAATTTCTGCGCCCACACCGCGAAGCACCAAGGCCGCCTTGCCTTCGCATGATCGCCGTTCAAAAATCGCCGTGCCGACTTGTTCGGCGACATAGGTGATCACGCCCGATTCCTGGACCGCACATTGCTGATACGTGCCAGGCGCAATTGAAATTGTCCCTCGGCTACGGCCAATGGCATTCACAGCCGCCTGTAAGGTGTTGAAACTGCGCCCGGTCTCTGAAATTGTGAAACTGCCGCCCTGTTGCTGTGCCTGTGTTGCGGCCCCAGGTAGTGCGAGTGCAAGCGCCGAACCGGCGGCCAATGCCATGCGGCGGGCGAGAGCGAGTTTCGTTGGTTTTTTGTCCATGGGAAAGGCTTTAGCACTCTTGCTCCCGCCTCGATGGACGGGATTGGGCGCGTCCCTTCTCGGCACAAGTGATTGACTGAATGTTTAATTCACGCTTGGCGAATGGGCACAAGACCGTCTAAACGGCTTTCGGGTCAGGGTGGGAAATGCGCCCAAATACTCATGTAATCGGGGTTAATTCAGGAGGAAATCCCATGAAGAAATTTACACGTGCGCTGGCAGTTGCAGGCGCTACGGTTGCGCTTGCAGCATGCGGCAGCAGCGACGATGCAGCCAGCGAATCAACCGCAGAGACTGTTGAGATTCCGGCTGACGAAGCGCTGGAGCGAGTTGCAGATGTGCCGGTTGAAGATGTTGAAGCGGCTGTCGAAGACATCGACAATTCCGTGCCAGAAGAAACCGCGCAAGCGGCCGCAGACAACGCTGCCGACGTAGCAGCTGATGTGCTCGCCGCAGCTGAAGCAGCCGAAGCGGCTGGCGCTGCAGAGATTGCCGAAGGAACTCTCAATGTTCAAGAAGTGATCGATACCGCAGAATCAGCAGCCCAAGCGGTGACTGACTAAGCGAATAAATCTGGCCGGGGAGGCAATTCATGCCACGGAAGAATCGCAATATGACTTTTCCTGTGCGCCTCCCCGCCACATTTCGCCCCGCTACACTGTGGCTCACCGCGCCGCTGTTTATCGGCATTGGCGGGTGCAACGATAATCCCGACACCGGGCCGGGCGCGGTTAGCGAAGGCGAAGCGGCGGCGCTCGATGAAGCTGCCGAAATGCTCGATGCGCGCCAACTTCCGCCAGAAGCGATCCCTGAAGTCGATGCGCCTATTGCGCCGACACCCAGCCAATCTGAGGCTGAAAGCGATTAAACCCGCCTCCCCCCGGAATTAACAGGCGACAAGCAGCCCGGCACTGCGCAATAGCATCACAAAATTTATCACGCATTGGGGCACGGTTGCGCTTAGTCATGCCTCGAATTCAGATTTAGGACATATTCTGCGATGAGCACAGAAACAGCACCCAACGGGATGGATCACGACACGTTTGAGCAATTTGCCGATCAGCTTGAGCGGTATGTCAACGAACGGCTTTTGCCCGCTGAAGGCGATGTGATTGAGCATGACCGCGTGCCCGCCGATATTCTCGACGAAATGCGTGAAATGGGTCTGTTCGGGATTTCGGTGCCCGAAGAATATGGCGGGTCCGGCCTTAACGTGAACCAATATGCCCGGGTCGTGAACATCATGGCCTATGCCGCGCCAGCATTCCGATCGATTTTTGCCATCAATGTCGGGATGTTCGGTTCCGCGCTAAAGCACGGCGCGACCGCCGATCAAAAGGCCGAATGGTACCCACAAATCGCCGCCGGCAAGATCGCCTGTTTTGGTCTTACTGAACCGGGATCGGGCAGCGACAGCGCGGCAATGCAAACCACCGCAACGCCAGACCCGGATGGCAATGGTTGGATCTTGAACGGCACCAAACGCTACATCACCAATGCCCCGCATGCCGATGTCGCTTTGATTATGGCCCGCACCCAGAAAGAACCGCTGCCCAAAAATGCCCATGTCAGTGCGTTTATCGTGCCGATGGATGCACCCGGTGTCTCCACCGGTTCGCCGGATAAGAAAATGGGGCAATCGGGCAGCCATATCTCCGACATAATGCTCGATGATGTGAAAGTTTCCGGTGAGGCATTGCTGGGTGGGGAAACCGGCAAAGGCTTCCTGTTCGCTATGCAGAGCCTTAACAATGGCCGTATTTCGGTGGGTTCAGCGGCCACGGGTTACGCCCGACGGGCGCTCGATTCTGCGATGCGATACGCAACCGAACGCAAGGCATTTGGCGAACCGATTGCAAACTTCCAGCTGATCCAGGCGATGCTGGCGGAGAGCGAGACGGAAATTTACGCCGCCGAATGCATGATGCGCGATGTGACCGAACGCGCCGATCGCGGGGAAAACATTATCACCAAAGCCGCCGCGTTCAAGGTTTTCGCCAGCGAGATGTGCGGCCGTGTGGTTGATCGTGTCGTCCAGATTTATGGCGGCGCGGGTTATCTGGCCGAATATGATGCGGAGCGGTTTTTCCGGGACGCGCGCATTTACCGGATTTACGAAGGCACAACCCAAATTTTGCAGCTTCAGATCGCCAAACATATGTTGCGAGACTTTGAAGCGGCAAATTCCTGATCCAAATTTTATTACCATTGGCCGGCCAGATGCTGCGGCCAAATATAACGAGGAAATGAATGTATAACCTCCTCAGCGACCTTTCGATCATTGAGGTCTCTAGCTTTGTCGCTTCTCCCACAGCCGGGCTTTATTGCGCGCAAATGGGCGCGGAGGTGATCCGGGTTGATCACAAGACCGGCGGGCTCGATTATGATCGCTTCACTCTTACCGAGGAAGGGCGCTCTCTCAGTTGGGAGAACCTCAATCGCGCCAAGAAATCGGTCGCGCTTGATCTGCGTTCTGCCGAAGGGCGTGAGTTGTGCGTCGAACTGGCAGCGAAAACCGGCCAGTGCATCACCAATTTGCCAGAGAAGAGTTTCCTCAGCCATCAGGCGATGGCCGCCAAGCGCGACGATATGATCAGCGTGCGTATCCTTGGCTGGCATGATGGCCGCCAAGCAATGGATTTCACAGTGAACGCGGCATCGGGTTACCCCTTGATGACCGGGCCAGAGGAATGGGATCCTGCAACCGCTCCGCCGGTCAATCAAATCATGCCTGCATGGGATTTCATAGCCGGCGCGTATTGTTCTTTTGCGCTGATGGCGGCGCTGCGCCACCGGGAAACAGGCGGCCAAGGCAGCGAGGTGCGCGTGCCATTGGGTAATGTTGCGATCGGAACAATGGCCAATGCCGGGGTGATGGCAGAAGTGCTGTATCGCGGCACTGACCGGGAACGGCTTGGCAATGCAATTTGGGGCGCATTCGGGCGCGATTTCACCAGCCAGGATGGCGTGCGATTTATGGTTGCTGCGCTAACAGCCAAACAATGGCGAGGGTTGATCGAGGCCTTTGGGCTGAGCGGCCAAATCGCCGCGTTGGAATCGGAATTGGGTGTCGATTTTGGATCGGGGGATGAGCCGCGCTTCACCCACCGCCACAGATTGTTTGACTTGTTTCAAGGTGTTGCCGGCAACCTCGATTATTCCGAGCTTGAACGGCGCATGGGCGCAGCGGGCACCACTTATGAGCGATATCGCACCACTTTAGAGGCTGCCAACGATCCTGTTCTGGTGGAAAACAACCCGCTGTTCGGCCCGTCTCCCGCCAATCCATCGGGCTTCGATTATCCGGCAACGCGCAGTTTCGCCAATTTGCCGGAACAGCCCGCCGGGGACCCCGCGCCTGCTCCCTATCTGGGGCAGCATAGCGAGGAAATACTGGCGGAGAGGCTGGGCCTTTCTTCAGGCGCGATTGCAAAACTGATCGATGCCGGAACCGTTGCACTTTCTGATAAGGACACAAAATGACCAGACGCGTTGCTATCTGTTCGCCGCTGCGGACCCCCGTTGGCAAATTTTTGGGCGGGCTATCCACGCTTAACGCAGGCGAATTGGGCGCCGTTATCCTGAAGGCATTGATCGAGCGCAGCGGGATTGACCCAGCCCGCGTCGATGATGTCGTTTTCAGCCAGGGGTATGGCAATGGCGAAGCACCCTGCATCGGCCACTGGTCTTGGCTCGCCGCAGGCCTGCCGATCGAAGTGCCCGGATATCAGCTTGATCGGCGGTGCGGATCGGGCCTTCAGGCGGTTTCCAATGCAGCGATGATGGTTGAAACTGGCATGGCCGATGTGGTGATTGCGGGCGGGTGTGAGAGCATGTCCAATGTCGAACATTACACCACGAATGTGCGAAAGGGGCAGCGCGCAGGCGATCTAACCTTACATGATCGGCTTGCCCGCGGGCGCTTGATGAGCCAGCCAATTGATCGTTTCGGCGTGATCACCGGCATGATTGAAACAGCAGAAAACCTGGCCAAGGATTACGATATCAGCCGCGAAGACGCCGATGCCTTCGCCGTGCGCAGCCACCAGAATGCCGCCGCAGCCTGGGCGGACGGAAAATTTGATGCGCAATTGGTGCCGGTTGAGGTGCCGCAGCGGCGCGGTGATCCCATCACCTTTGACAAGGATGAAGGGTTTCGCGCCGATGCGACGACGGAAAGCCTGGCAAAACTGCGCGCGATCGATCTGAAGCGTGATCCAGATGCGATTGTCACCGCCGGCAATGCAAGCCAACAAAATGATGCAGCGGCTGCTTGTTTGGTGGTGGCGGAAGACAAACTTGAAGAACTCGGTCTTGAGCCGATGCTGTGGTTTGGCGGCTGGGCCGCCGCTGGCTGCGATCCATCGCGCATGGGGATCGGTCCGGTGCCAGCGGTTGATCGCTTGTTTGAACGCAAGGGGCTCAGTTGGGATGATATCGGCCTAACCGAATTGAATGAAGCGTTTGCTCCGCAGGTTCTGGCGGTGTTGAAAGGGTGGGGATGGTCCGCCGATGACAGCCGCCGTGAACTGCTGAACGTCAATGGTTCTGGCATTTCGTTGGGCCACCCAGTGGGGGCGACGGGCATCCGCATTCTGGCCGATATGGCGCATGAAATGCACCGCCGCGAAGTGCGCTACGGACTGGAAACAATGTGCATTGGCGGCGGCCAAGGTATCGCTGCCGTGTTTGAGCGCGCCGCCTGATGGCAGACCAGTGGGACGATTGGATTGGCAGAGAAAGCCGCCAGTCTGACCAGCTCGGCCAGGCAATGGCCGCGCGTTGGCTGGCGACGTTCGATTTGCAGCAGCCAGCTGGCGATCAAACGATGCCGCAAGGTATCCATTTCGCGCTTTGCACGCCGGACAGTCCAACCGGCAGGCTGGGTGAAGATGGTCACCCGCTACGGGATGAAAGCGCGGGCAGTTTTCTGCCTCCTGTGCCGATGCCGCGGCGGATGTGGGCCTCTTCCAAGATCACCTTCCACAATGCGATTGGGATTGGCGCGGCGATTGAGCGGGTCAGCCGAATTGCCTCTATCAATGCGAAATCAGGTGGCTCTGGGGATCTGGTTTTCGTCGATGTTGAACATGAAACCAGCGCTGATGGTTTGCTTGCCGTCAGCGAGACCCAAACCTTGGTTTATCGCGGTGCTGCAGCGGCAGAGGCTCCGTTAAGCCCGCCCCCAACCGGCGGGGAGCAGTTTGATGCGAGCGCCTGGACCTCGAACCACACGTTGACACCCGATCCGCGGCTGTTGTTCCGCTATTCAGCTCTCACCTTCAATTCGCATCGGATCCATTACGATGTGCCTTATGCGCAGGATAAGGAGCGCTATCGCGGATTGGTGGTGCATGGGCCGCTAACTGCCAGCTTGCTGTTGCAATTGGCCGGGCGCGAGCTTGGGTCAAACGCCGCCAAGACATTTCAGTTTCGCGGAAAGTCCCCCGGCATTGCTGGGGAGGTTTTGCATCTTGCCCTCCGCCAAAACCCCGATCAGGCCGGTGCGTTTGAGCTCGGCGCATTTGCCGCTGATGGCCGCCAAGTGATGAGCGCCAACGCGGCCATATAACTGCCTAACCGCTATCTTTCGGCGGGCGGCCCCTGCGCGGGCTTTGCGACCGGCCAACTTCAATTCCGCGGGCTTTCAGCGCTTCTCGCAGCAACATTTCAATCTCCGCATTGGCGGAACGCAATTCGGCCGATGCCAAACGCTCGATCGCAGCATGGACTGCCGGATCGAGACGCAAGGCAAAGGCTTTTTTCGCCGGGGTTTTCTTTGCAGGTGCAGCCATCGCTGCCTCCTTCAGGTCAGATCACTGATAAAGCGTTCCGGCATTGACGACGGGTTGCGCTTCGCGGTCGCCGCAGAGGACCACCATCAAATTGGAAACCATCGCCGCGCGGCGCTCATCATCGAGTTCAACCACACCATCGGAGGAGAGCTTCTGCAGCGCATCTTCGACCATGCCAACCGCGCCGATCACCACTTTAGATCGTGCAGCGATCACCGCATCCGCTTGTTGGCGGCGCAACATAGCGCCGGCAATTTCAGGAGCGTAAGCAAGGTGTGTTAGGCCCGCCTCATCGACAATAATGCCCGACACTTTGAGCCGATCGTTCAGTTCTTCACGCAATTCTGAATTGATAACATCAGCGCTGCCGCGCAGAGTCGTCTCATCCTCTTCATTCATATCATCATAGGGGTGCCGCGCACCAACAGTGCGCAAACCTGCCTCGATCTGAATGTTCACAAACTCCGCATAATCATCGACATCAAATGCTGCCTGCGCCGTGTCTGCAACCCGGTAAACCACATTGCAGGCGATCTCGATTGGGTTGCCGCGCAGATCATTGATTTTGACCTTTTCGGAATGAATGTTGTGCGCCCGTACGCTGATTTTCTTGCGCATCATCCACGGCCATACCCATTGCAGGCCTTCGGCCCGGCAGGTTCCGCGATATTCACCAAACAGGGTGATAACCGCCGCCTGATTGGGCTGAATCATGAAGAAGCCAGCGGCCAAGAACAACAATGTGAGCAAGCTGCCAAGAAGCGTGCCGACAAAGGCAAGCTTCTCTCCTTTGGCTGCGCCGTCACCCGGCACCAATTGCGTGGCTAGGAAAATCGCTGCGGCTGTAATTCCAAGAAGCACCAGCAAAATCACATAGCCATTGAAGGCTGATCCCTTGCGCTCCTCACTAGACGTCATGGTGGAGATCGAATCGGTCATAATAACTCCCTTTGATATATTTATGATATCATATTTATATCAAAGAAGCTCGCGAGTCAATCACTCCTTGAGCGGATAGGGTGCGATTGGCTCCAGCACCTCATAGCTTTCTGAGAGCGGCTCCCTGTCAAATGGCGGGAAATCAATTGCGGGCGGATCACGGTGCGTATCCGGCACCCGGTCAAGCAAATCGCGCACCAGGGTCAATCGCCCATGTTTTTGATCGTTAAAGTCAACCAGCGTCCACGGCGCATGATCGGAATGGGTGGCGCGCAGCATCACTTCGCGCGCCTTGGTGTAGGCATCATATTTGTCGCGTGCGGCCAAATCGACTGGCGAAAGCTTCCAACGTTTCAACGGATCATCAAGCCGTTCGCGCAATCGCTCTTCTTGTTTTTCTTGATCTGTCGTCAGCCAATATTTGAACAACAATATCCCATCATCGGTCAGCAGTTTTTCAAACTTGGGGGTCTGGTCGAGGAACCGGGCCACCTGATCCTTGTCAGCATAGCCCATCACATCCTCTACACCGCCGCGGTTGTACCATGATCGATCAAACAGCACGATTTCGCCCGCGCTTGGCAGGTGCGAGACATATCTTTGAAAATACCACTGAGTTTGTTCGTCATCGCTGGGTTTTGGCAGCGCCACAATCTTGCATTGACGCGGATTGAGCTTGCCAGAAACCGCGCGGATCGCCCCGCCCTTACCGGCGGTGTCGCGCCCTTCAAACAGCACGACAATCCGGGCGCCCGTTGTTCGTGCCCATCGCGCCATGCTGACCAGCTCAAGATTGAGCGGTTCCAATTCCTTGCGGTAGTCCTTGCCTTTCATAAGAGCAGCTTTCCTTAATCAATTTGTCCAAACGCAGAACTGGTGGTAGTTCATTTTGCGAAGTTATGGCTACACTTGCTGATCCCGAAACCGATTTTGCGCGTCTGCCCGATCTGCCGGACGACGTGTTCACTGCGCCTTTGCAAAAGCCGGACAATGTCGGCGATGATTGGCTTGAGCCCAAACAGACAGATTATTCTAGCGAAGATCACAGCGTCTGGAACGATCTGTTCGCGCGCCAGATGAAGATCTTACCCGGGAGGGCGGCCAGCGCCTTTATGGCGGGGCTTGAAAAGCTGGATCTGAGCCGCGGCGGAGTGCCCGAATTTGGCAAATTGTCCGAAGAACTGGACACGTTAACCGGGTGGAGCGTGGTGCCGGTCCCGATGCTGATCCCGGACCATGTGTTCTTCTGGCATCTCGCCAATCGCCGCTTCCCAGCGGGAAATTTCATCCGCACGCGGGAGACATTTGAATACATCCAGGAACCTGACGTGTTTCATGATGTGTTTGGCCATGTGCCAATGCTCACTGATCCGGTTTTTGCAGATTACATGCAAGAATATGGCCGTGCGGGCTGGAAGGCGATGCGGTATAACCGACTGAAAGCTTTGGGCGCGCTCTATTGGTACACAGTCGAATTTGGCCTGCTGCAAGAAGAAGATGGGATCAAAGCGTATGGCGCGGGCATCCTATCCGGGCCGACCGAGGCGCGCTTTGCGGTCGAGGCTGAAACCCCAAATCGGATCATGCTCAATGTCGATCGGGTCATGCGCACCGATTATGTGATCAGCGATCTGCAACCGACCTATTTCGTGATTGAAAGCTTTGGTGATCTCTACCGCCAAACGGTAGAGCGCGATTTTGATCGGCTGTATCGCAGCCTTGGCCCAAGCTTCACCTATGCCAACACTGCTGTGATCGATGTCGATAATGTGGTGAACCGCGGCACGTTGGAATATCATCTTCGCGGCGGACGCGGCAGCGATGCCATTCCCGTTTAGATTTTGGGCCGGTTTAGGCGTTGGCGCAAATGCGGAACGGCGCAATCGGAATCAAAATCGAATGACAAAAACCATGTTGTAGATCGCCAAGGCTGCGATCGCGGCGAGTGCGCCCACACCAAGACTGATAAAATCAATGCCGCCCAAAGGGCCGCCGCTATTCATCAGCAAACCTGCGATCAGACTGGCGGCACTGCCCAGCCCGATGCTCACCAATATGCTGCGCGCCGCTTCGGCTCGCACGATGATCGAGGATAGCCATCCAAGGGTGGCCCCCAATGCGATCAAGACTAGCAATGCCATCGGCAAACCCTCCCAATGTTATAGCAAAAACCAACGCAGAGCCGAACGGTTCCTTAAAACCAAGTCAAGCGTGGTCGAACTCATCAGTTAGAACAATGCAAACAGTGCGATGCCCAGCCCAACCCGGTAGATAACGAACACCAGCATAGAGGCACGCTTGAGGAAGTTCATCAGGAACGCCATCGTCAAAAAGGCCGCGATAAAGGTCATGATCCCAGCGATCAGCGCATCGGTTTGCATCTGCGCCGAAGCCTCCGCCAGATCAAGCACTGCCAATAAGCCCGCTCCAGCCACCGCAGGAATCGCCAAAAGGAAAGAGAACCGCGCAGCCTCAACCCGCTTATACCCCAATGCGCGCGCCGCAGTCATGGTTGATCCTGAGCGGCTCGTGCCAGGGATCAATGCCAGCGCCTGGGCCAGGCCGACCAGGATGGCATCGCGCAAAGTGACATCTTCGAAATTCTTTTCCTGCTTGCCGAAACGATCCGCAAGGCCAAGCAGGAGCCCGTAGACGATCAAATTGGTGGCAACGAGATCGGTCGTGCGAAACCCCTCTAAATACCCGCCCAATTTGAGAAACAAGCCCGCGCACACCGCCGGTATGGTGCCGACCAGAACCCACAGAAACAGCCGCCTTTGTTGCGGGTCTTTGCCAATCCCAACCGCTGCAAATCCGCCGCGCGCAAGGCCCAGTGCATCGCGCCAGAAATAGATGATGATCGCAAGTAGGGAACCGACGTGGACCGCGACATCGATCATCGGCCCTTGATCGGGAAAGTCTGTCAGATGCGGGATCAGGATCAAATGCCCTGACGAAGAAACAGGCAGGAATTCGGAAATTCCCTGAACGACCGCAATCAATAAGAGTTGAAGGAATGTCATGTCCGGGGTTCCATGACGGAACCCCGGATCAAGTCAACCGTATCACCAAATCCGAACACGCTGCTCTGGCGGCAGATACAGTTCATGGTCTTCGGTAACGCCAAAGGCTTCATACCATGCATCGATATTCCGCACGACGCCGTTCACCCGGAATTCCGATGGGCTATGCGGATCGGTGCGAAGCCGCTGACGCAGAGCTTCTTCGCGCTGCGCCGTGCGCCAAACCTGAGCCCAAGCAAGGAAGAACCGTTGATCGCCGGTGAAGCCATCAATCACCGGAACATCGATATCCTTGGTGGCGATCTTATACGCACGGTAAGCCATGCTCAGCCCGCCAACATCGCCAATGTTCTCACCCAATGTCAGGCGGCCATTGACGCAGGTTTCACCATCGTCGAGCGGGCAATAGGCATTGTATTGCGCTACCAAGGCATCACCCAAAGCATCAAACGAAGCGCGATCTTCATCGGTCCACCAATCGCGCAATTCGCCCGAACCATCAGATTTGGAACCTTGGTCATCGAAACCGTGGCCGATCTCGTGGCCGATCACCCCGCCAATCGCGCCGTAATTCACCGCGATATCCGCAGTCAGGCCAAAGAATGGCTGCTGCAGGATCGCCGCTGGGAACACGATCTCGTTCTTGGTGGGATTGTAATAGGCATTCACTGTCTGCGGCAGAATAAACCATTCCGTCCGATCGATAGGCTGCCCCAATTTGCCGACATTGTCTGCCAGTGTCCAAGCGCCAGCAGCGATAGAATTGGCAAGTGGGTTGTCACCTGTGATCGCCAAACCTTGATAGGTTTCAAGATTGTCGCGGAAACCGATTTTTGGATCGAAGCTCTCCAGTTTGGCACGCGCTTCAACTTTCGTCGCTTCGCTCATCCAATCAATCTCGGCAATTGATTCGGCCATTGCGATCCGCAAATTGGCAACCAATTCGTCCATGGCCGCCTTGTTCTCATTGGGGAAATACCGTTCGACATAACTTCTGCCGACCAATTCACCCAAAGCGCCTTCGGTCGCACCAATTGCGCGCTTCCAACGCGGGCGCTGCTCCGGCGTACCGCGAAGTTTCTGGCTGTAAAATTCAAAGCTCGCCCGATCAAAGCGCGTCGGCAACACTGCCGAATTGTTCGATAGGAATGTTTTGATCATCCAAGCTTGCAAGGTCGCAACGGGCGTGTCCGCCAACACTTCGAACATTCCGGGCAGGCCCTTGCCAATCTTGGCCACCACTTCTGGTGGAAGGCCCAATTCCTGGATGCGTTCTGCGCTGGGCGGAAGCGAACCGACCACATAAATCGGCGATTGGTCGAAACCCAATTGCTGCATAATTTCGGTCGCTGGGATATCTCCCGCCATCGCTGCCAGCTCATCATGAGTTACAGCGTTGTAAGTGAGATCACGGTTGCGAGAGACGGTGCGATCCCAGAACACTTCACGCGCCAACCGCGCTTCAAAAGCATACACCGCAGCGGTCGCGCCAGATGGATCGGCATAGCCTGCCTCACCAAACAAGAAATCCAGATACTCGCGGTATTCCTGTTGAATCTCGACACCATTTTCACTGGTGTCAGAATAGTAATCGCGATCAGGAAGGCCCAAACCGCCCATCCCTAGATAAACGACATAACGGTCTGATTGCTTGGCATCGACATTCACAAATCCGCCAATCGGCGAAGGATAACCCGGTGTGGCCCACAACGATGCAAGCTCCCCGAGGGACGATGCACCAATGATCGCGTTGAGATAGGGCTGAGCCGGCGCAAGGCCAGCTGCGTCAATTGCATCAGTGTTGAGGAAGGCGTTGTGCGCATCAACAATGCGGCGCTCATTCGCGCTCAAAGTGGCCGGATCGCGCGCCACCAATTCATTGATCAGCGCCGCGACATCGGTGGTTGATTTTTCGCGCAGCAAGTTGAACGCGCCAAAGCTGGCAAACTCTGCTGGCAGTGGATTGGCATCGAGCCATGACTGATTCACATAGGCGAAGAAATCATCGCCGGGCTGGACATCGCGCTTGATCAGAGAGGGATCGACACCCCAGCTGCCAAAACTCATGGTTGGCACGCCAGGCTCTTCCTGAGCTTGCGCGGCCTCACTTTCGTTTGATTGAGAAACAGCTGGCACGGTCAACGCCATGCCCGCGATTCCAGCGCATAACAGCGCGGCTCTTTTTTTCATAATGACAAGTCCCGTTAGTCAAGCGTGAGCGGCCCAGCGACACAAAACGAACGTCACTATGCCAGATAATTTCAAACCTTAGCCTGCAAGGCGGGTTGGAGTCGACGCCCATCCGACACAGCAAGCCCTTCGTCGAAAATACCGGCTTCTATCTCCGCAATGCGGGGAATTGTTCAGAATTCTACGCCGCGGCCTGATCGCTGGCAAATTGCAATTTTGCCAAGCGCGCATAGAGACCATCGGCCTCCACCAGCGCGGCGTGAGTGCCCTGTTCAGCGATCGCGCCATTATCGAGCACAATGATCCGGTCGGCTTTGCGCACTGTGGCCAGCCGGTGAGCGATCACCAAGGTTGTCCGCTCAGCCATCAATTGGTCGAGCGCTTGCTGCACCAGCATTTCACTTTCGGCATCGAGCGCGCTGGTCGCTTCATCAAGCAGCAGAATAGGCGCATCTCTCAACAGAGCACGGGCGATCGACAATCGCTGTTGCTGGCCGCCCGAAAGCTGCGTTCCGCTTTCTCCCAGATCGGTATCAAGCCCGCGCGGCAGATCCTTGATAAACCCTTCGGCATTGGCAGCCCGCGCCGCTTCCCAAATCTCTTCATCGCTTGCGTCCCATTGGCCATAGCGCAGATTGTCGCGCGCATTGCCGCTGAACAGCACGCCATCTTGCGGCACAAAGGCCAGCCGCGCGCGAATATCGGCTGGGTCGGCCTTGGTCAGGGGCACACCATCAAGCCGGATCGTGCCCATTTGCGGATCATAGAACCGTTCGACCAATTGGAATATTGTCGACTTGCCAGCGCCCGACGGCCCCACGATCGCAACGGTTTCCCCCGGCTCCACCTCCAAGGTGAAATCCTTGAGCGCGGCGTGTTCTGGGCGGCTGGGATAGCGAAACGTAATGTTGCGGAATGATAGGCTTCCGCGCGGTGGAGATGGCAATTCTTCGGGGCGCTCGGGCGCATCAATCGTCGCCTTGGCGTCCAGCAATTCGGCCAATCGGCTGGCCGCGCCGGCCCCGCGCAGCAAATCGCCATAAACTTCCGTCAGCGCGCCAAATGCACCGGCCACCAGCCCGCCGGTAAGGACAAAGGCGAAAATTGTGCCGCCCGTAATGGCGCCCGAATTCACCGCGATCGCACCGCGCCACATCAGCATGGTGATCGAGCCAAAAATGAGCACAATGATGATCGATGTCATCAAGGCGCGGATCAAGATTCGGCGGCGTGCCACGGTAAAGGTTTGCTCAACCGCTTCGCCAAATCGGTCCGCTTCGCGCTCCTCCTGATTGAAGCTCTGCACGATCTTCATCGCAGAAAGCACTTCGGTGATCATCGCCCCAACATCGGCAACGCGGTCTTGGCTGGTGCGCGAAATATTGCGCAAACGGCGACCAAAAACCGTGATCGGAATGATAATCAGCGGGATCACCAGCATCAGGCCCATGGTCATTTGCGGCTGCAAATAGAACAGCAAAATCGTGCCGCCGATCGCGGTCAACGTGTTGCGCAAGGCAACCGACACAGTCGTGCCGACAACCTGCTCAATGATCGAGGTGTCGGATGTCATCCGGCTGGAAATTTCTTTGGGGCTATTTTCTTCGTAAAAGCTGGGGGCAAGCCGCAACAGGTTGCGCTGCACATCGCGGCGAACATCCGCGACTACCCGCTCCCCAATCCAGCTTACAAAGTAAAACCTCAATGCCGTACCGATGCCCAGCACCAGCACGATCAGCAGCAAATATTGAAACGCGTGGTTGATTTCCAGCGTGGTCGCCCCGTTGTTAAACGCGCTGTCGATTATCACCTTGAACCGCCAGGGGATCGCCAAGGTCGCACCGGCTGTGATGAAAAGCGCAATTACGGCCAGCACCAATTGCGTGGGATACCTTGCCGCGGCAGCAAAGATCATTTGCAGGGGGCGCAGCGATTTGGACTGCTTGGCACCGCGCGGTTTGCGCTTGCGGCCAAACAATTCGCGCCTTTCTTCCGGCGCTTCGTCATTCATTGCTGCTTCCCCATCCATACCGCCCCTGACTTAGGGACGCTCGGCGGTATTTTCACGTGCAAATATCACATTCGGCGGTGAAAAAGCGCCTCGCCGCATTTTTGTGCATTGCACAATAGCGCGAAAATCCCCATCTGAGTGCCACAAGCGCCCACCCAAGAGGCGCGTAATTCGCCAAGAACAGGGGAACCGCTTGCTTTACCAAGCTTATGAATTGCAACGCAGCTGGCTCAATTCCGCCAGCGCATTGGCATCAATTTCGTCAGAAATGCTTTCCAATCCCATCAACCCCTTGGGCTATACCGGGTTGGGATCGATGGCCGCCAACGCGCTGGACGTGTTCGCACATGCAACCGCGCAATATGGCAAGCCAGAGTTTGGAATTGAAAGCATCACAATCGATGGCAAGAGCTATCCCGTTATCGAAGCGACCGTCGTCAATCGCCCGTTTGGGAACCTAAAGCGTTTCCGGCTTGATGGGATCGAAAGCGAACGGCCCAAACTTCTTATCGCAGCCCCAATGAGCGGCCATTACGCAACGCTGCTGCGCGGTACGGTGGAGCGCATGCTCCAATCCTATGAAGTCTACATCACCGATTGGGCCGATGCGCGTTCTGTGCCGGTGAAAGAGGGCGAGTTCGACCTTGATGATTACATCGATTATCTGATCGAATTCCTTGAATATATTCAAACTCAGGGAAGCGGAGCCCGTCCGCATATGATGGCGGTTTGCCAGCCGTCAGTCCCCGCCTTTGCCGCAACCGCGATCCTAAATGGGCACAAATCCGCTGCCAGCCCAGCCACGCTGACCATGATGGGCGGGCCAATTGATACGCGCAAAAGCCCGACAACGGTGAATGATATGGCGATGGACCGCCCGATTGAATGGTTCCGCCAATCCGTGATCGCGGCAGTGCCGATTAATTACAGCGGCGCAGGCCGGCGCGTCTATCCCGGCTTTATGCAGCTCGCCAGCTTTATGAGCATGAATTTGGGCAGCCACATCACAAGCCATTTTGAGATGTTCAAGCATCTCACCGCAGGCGATGATGAAAGCGCGCAAGCGACCAAGGATTTTTACGACGAATATCGCAGCGTCTGCGACATGACGGCGGAATTTTACCTGCAAACGGTCGAAGAAGTGTTCCAGAAACACTCGATCCCCAATGGCGAGTTTACCCATCGCGGCGAGCTGGTCGATCTGAGCGCGATCAAAGACACCGCTTTGTTAGCAATTGAAGGCGAGCGCGATGACATTTCGGGCCTTGGCCAAACAAAGGCCGCGCTAGATCTGGCCACCGGCCTGTCAGAGAAAAAGAAGCGCTATTTCATGGCCGAAGGCGCCGGGCATTACGGCATTTTCAACGGCAGCCGCTGGAAGACAAAAGTCGCACCCGTGGTCGAGGAATTTGTCGCTAAACATAGTTGATTTGCGCTTCTGACGCGGATGTCTGCTAACGATCCAATTGCGGATATTAGCGTAGGCCATTAGAATTTCTCAAAAGTCACTTGGATGGGGGAATTGAGGCGTGAAGACTATTAAGCATTATGCATTTCCAGTTGCCTATAGCCTCTTGGCTCTTACTATTCTGTCCTCTCTATTTCGCGGTCCACCACCCCCCGAAACACGCAATTTCAATTGTGTGTTTCGGTCAACAAGCAATGGCAGTCCCGCGTATGTTCCCCTTTCTGCGGAAGAGATTCGAGAAATCACCTTTAAAGGGAAATTGTCCGGTAAGTCAGTCCATGACGACACAGTCCTGTGGCATGCGGAGGGAACTGCGGTCTTCCACGGAAATTCGCAAAAACTCGGAGGTTCAATTTTCTTACTTGCCTCGACCGACGAGGTTAGCGGCTTGATTTTGTATCGGCAGCGGAATCCGCATCAAATAGTCGATCTTCGGATTACGACACTTGGTGACTCGGGAAGGCCTGACTGGGACGAGGATTCCGCGTTCGTATATTTCGAGGGCGCTCCAGACAAATTTGCTTATCTTTACGACTACACCTGCACCGTCGAAAATGTCTAGCGCCCGCTCTCACCCCCAATTGCAGACATTATCCTGAGCAACGATTCGTCACCCTCCAGCCTTAGGCGCTCTAAAAAACAGCCTTTTGATCACCCGCCGCGCCCACAGCAGCAGCAAGACAACCAGCACCAACAGCACGAGCGCAATTCCCCCTGCCACCAGCGGATATTCATACGCGACATAGAGCAAGCCGACGGTTGCGACGTCCTCCACGCTGGAGGCAGCCACATTGCTCACTGGCTCTGGGCTGGCATTCACAACGGCGCGCGCACTGGCTTTCCCGCCATGGGCCAGAAAGCTTGCCCCGCCGCCCAGCAGAAATGCGATCACCTGCATCGTCGGATCGGATGGATCAACAATCGCCAGCGCCAATAAAGCGCCGCCCACTGGCCGGATCAGCGTGTGCACCGTGTCCCACAACGAATCGAGCCACATCACCTTATCGGCAAAAAATTCCGCCAACGCTCCCAGCGCTGCGATCCCCATAACCCACGGGTTTTCGAGCGCGCTAAGGCTGGAAAGGTGTTCAGGGATCGGAATCGCATCCAGCCGCATAGCAAGACCCGTGGCGAACACGCACAGATAAAGCCGCCAACCTGCCAGCAGGCTGACGCTGCCCGCAATCCCGATAATTTCCATAATGCCCATGGGGAGGTTGTAGGCGCATATACGCCTTCACCTCAAGCGCTGGCGGCACATCGGCATCCTCGGCTGGATCAGGCTGTCGCCACAGCCAGCCACACCATCAGCGCAACACGGTGTGCGATCAAAAATCCCCATCCTGCCCAGTGCCATTGACGTTTCTCGACGAACATCATCGTAAAAAGCGTCGCAATTGTCGGCAAAGTGTTGAACAGCAATATCGGCCCCGTCACTACCAATTCCGGCGTGTAGTAGGTGAGCGAAAGGGCGTAAGACACTGGCGGAATCAGCATGACGCCAAGGATCAGTCTGCGGTTGGCCAAGTAGTATTCTTCGATAGAGGCCCATCGGTCTTTGTGCTCAGGATAGAGCAAGCGGCTGACCGTCACATAAGGCATCGCAACCAGACACAAATTTATGATCATCGGCGTTCCGAAAGACGACCAATCGAAATCCACTCCGGCCACGGAAGAGAACAAGTTGATGACAGCGACGGCTATGTAGAAATTGATCGCCCAAGGGACGAAACCAATTGGCAGGTCGCGGCGTGAGCGCAAAGCATCGCCGAGATTGTTGGCAACATTGGCCAAAAGCAATCCGCAGAGGAGCGCGATGAAACTGACCGCAAGTTCTATATCAGTCATGTGCTGCCTCCGCCCGCATACTCACCCTCTGGCGGTAGATTAGGCTTTTGCCATGTGCCTTTAAGCGAACCATCGCGCTGATCCATTTTTGCTTGAAAATATTCCTGAAATCCGGGCGTGAAGTGGGATTTGCGTTGCTCCCAAACGACATCGGCCGATGAAGACCGGCTCACGATTGTGATAAACCTGTCCCAATATTGCCAGCGGACCGCTTCGAGCGATCCAGCCTCCCATTTGAGGTGAGCTTCCTGAAAGTTCATCAACAAAGGCATGGTGATTGCGAAATATTGATAGCGTTCTGTGTCGTTCAATTCGACGTCAGGCTGCGCCGCTTTCGACATGATCTCGGCGCTTTCCGGGGTCTGGTGATAATACCAGTCGATCATCGCCCGATGCGCCGCCTCGGCAGCCTCCGCCTTGGACTGGGTGGTGTTCTGTTTGATTTGAATGCCCACAAATATGAGCGAGAGGACCAGCGCAATTGCGGCAATGGTCTGCCCGATGAAGTAAATCGCTTCGAGTGTCATTCTTGCTTCTCTTAGCTCCTTTTATCCAACCACCAAGGCAAGCCAGATCAACACGGCTATACGGTGAAGGACTAGAAATCCGAAACCAGCCCAATGCCAGCGCAGTTTATCGGTCAGCATAAGCGCAAGCATCGCCAAAAGCGGCATGCCTGCTATGATGAACACGTTGATCGCGAGCTCCGAAATGGGAACGTCATCTATGTTATAGAAGAGCGAGAATATGGTGACCAAGGGCGCGATGGCCATGACGCCAAGGATCAATTTTCGGTTGGCAAGGTAATAGTCTTCGACCGAATTCCACCGATCCCTATGTTCGGGATAAAGCAGGCGGCTCACAAAGATATAGGGTATAATCGCAGCCAGCAGCGCCGCAATTGACACGATGTCAAATTGGAAATCTTCGCGTCCGAGGTAATAAATCCCATAAGAATAGATGGCCGATCCCGCGATATAGAAGCTGATCGCCCAAGGGATGAACCCGATGGGCAGATCATGCCGTGCCCGCACCGCATCGGCCATATTGTTCGCAACATTCGCAAGAACCAGGCCGTATAGAACGGCAACGAAGCTCATCATGAATTCGATATCGTTCATGCACCTAGCTCCTCGCGATTACCGTCAGTTATTGGTTTGGCGGTCGGATCATCCGGAATGAGAAACGGCGCTGCTGCATACAATGCAGCAAGATCACTCGGATGGTCTCGCATATGCCCCTCAATTGCTGCCACAACATCAGAGCCATAGACCGCACGTGCAGCAACCCAGTTTTCCTGTCCGCCCGGCGTTCCGAGCAGCAGCGCGGGATAGGCCACCAACTTTTCGAGAGAGGTCGAAGCAATAAGTCCGTCCTGCGCCAGAAAGACCGCGGCTTCGGCAACCGCGATCTGCTTATGCAGATAAGAGGTGAACTCGGTTTTCTGGCGTGAAGGCGCTTTGTCGTAATCGATCAGGCATTTTTGCACGCTCGCCAGCACACTTGGTTGTTCAACCAGAATATCGAAATGGCTGGCATTATGTTGCAGCAATACCTGCTGCGCATTGGCCCGCGCCAAGGCGTGGTCCTTACGCAACTGCACCCAAATCGCGCCCAAAGACCCAAGGATTGCCACCACCGCGATGGTTTGGCCAATGTAGTAGATTTCCTCGAGGGTCATTCGCTGGCCTCCGACCCAGTTTGATCCTTGGGCAAGGTGGTCAAAACCTTGGTCCCGATATGCGGCATGATTTTCACCGCTTCGTGCAAAGGAATGGGGTTTTCGCGCAGGGTCTTATCAATCGCGGCAACAACGTCCTCGCCCAAGACCGCTTTGGAGTCACCCCAATATTCGCGCCCACCCTGAGTCCCAAGATAGAGCGCGGCCAAACCGATCAATTTGTCGTGCGAGTTTCCGCTGATCAAATTGTCCCTCAACATGAATTCCGCTTGTTCGGCCAGCATAAGGTGTTTGATCATAAACTGGGCGAATTCGGTCTTTTGCCGGATTGAGGCTCCGTGATAATTGGCAGAGCAGACTTCCAGGCTCTCGAGACCGGTGGGGCTTGCCAGCAAATCGTCGAACAAATGGGACGTCTGCTCCAAAATTTCGCGCGTACTTTCGGCCATGGCGAGCGCATGGGCTTTGCGCTGCTGCCAATAAATCGCGGCCAACGAGCCGAGGATAGCAACGGCGGCGACTGTTTGGCCAATGTAGTAGATTTCCTCGAGGGTCATTCGCTGGCCTCCGAACCTTGTTGCTCCGGTGCGTCTGCATCCTTGATCCATGGCCGCGCGCCTTGTGGCAGAGGCGTGTTCAGCAGATTGGCCTCGACATATTCTACAAAGGCAGGTGTGAAGGCATATTTGCGCAAGGCCCAAACCTCCTTGCCGCCCTTCGTGTCGTAATAGCTGAGCGAGGACCGCTCCCAACTTTTCCAAAGCTCGTCATCCAGATCGCCCTCTCGCCATTTCAGGAAAGCGCTCTGGGTGTAGGACATGACAGCAAGTATTGAAGTGACGAAATGCATCGTCTCTTCGGGTGTCAGATTGTCCAATCCGGCCAATCCTTTGACACCAATCTCAGACAGATGCGGGTGCTCAGAAAAAGACAAGTACCAGTTGGCGAAATTGTCATGCACCGCCTGCGCCGCAGCAGCCTTTGCCTGACGGGTGCTCTGGCGCACTTGCACGCCGACAAAGATCAGAGAGGCCATAATGCCAAGCGCCGCCGCGATTTGGCTGAGGAAATAGAAATCTTCGAGGGTCATGTGGCTGGCTCCTCGTCCGCCACATCCGCATCTTGGTTTCTACGATCCCACGAATAGGCGCCCTTGGGCAGGTCGCTGTCCAGCACATTGGTTTCGATATAATCAGCAAAAGGCTCAGCGAACATGTGACGGCGCATTGTCCAAAGCTTCTTTCCTCCGGGAGTGGCAATGAACTGCAAAGCCACATACCAGCTCTTCCATTGCTCATCCGGCAGGTCTCCTGCGTGCCACTCATAAAATGCATTTTGGGCATAGGAGAGCAGAGCTGACGCACTTGTTATGTATTGTGCGGTCTCATCATCGGAGAGTGTATCGAAATCATTGAGCGCTTTGCCGATCAGGCTGGTCAAATGCTGATGCTGCGAGGTGTGCATATACCAATTGGCAAGATTGCCGTGCGCTTGACGCATCGCAGCAACACGAGTGGCCTCCTCCACTCGCTTGGCCTGTTCAGTGCTCTGACGCAGCTGCAAACCGACAAAGATCAGCGACAGCATAATCCCAACCGCCGCTGCGATCTGGCTGATGAAGTAGAAATCTTCGAGGGTCATGCGCTCTCGTCCTGTGCGGCGGGGTTCACTGGCTCGGCTTCAGACGAACCGGTTGGGGGTGATGGCCCCTCTTGATAGACAAAATTGTACGAATGCAGCGGCTGGGCGGAATGCGTGTTGGCGATCTTGTCGTCATAGAAGGCCTGGAATGCGTCGGAGAACATCGAACGGCGCTGCCCCCACAATCTCAAGATGGCAGGACTAACCGAGAAGCTCGCGTATTGATCCCATGCGCGCCAGCGGCTTTCGACCAGCGATCCTTCCAGCCATTTTGCATGGGCTTCTTGCATATCGAGCAGCAAAGCCGTGCCAGCGGTGCCCATAAGGAAACGCTCTTCTTTGGTGAGGGAATCGAAATCGGCATTTGCCTTTACGGCAATCGCCGCCCGCTCAGGCGTTGTGCTCAACTGCCATTCCACGAGCGCACGATGCGCGGCTTCGGCAGCGGCGGTCTTGGTGGCGCGGGTGTTCTGGCGGATTTGCACGCCGACAAAAACAAGCGACGCCATGATGCCAAGCGCCGCTGCGATCTGGCTGATGAAGTAGAAATCTTCGAGGGTCATATGGTCTCCCCCTCTGCAGCAGGTGCATTTGCGCGCGGGGTTGCGTGGGGGCGATCGACGTTAAGCTCCGCCTTATTCACAGCGGATAGTCTGGCGATCTCGGCCGTAAATTCGGTCGCAGACCCTATGGGAACGAAGGAGGCTTCAATCAGGTACTGCATCAGCGGATATTGGCGGAAACGGGCGGCCTGGCGGCCATGCAATTCCCAGTCCTCTTTCAAAAGGCTGCCTTCTTGATAGAGGCGGAACTGCGCCAGCCATAATTGCCAATATGCGATATACATTAACCCCGCTCGGTTAAGCTCGGCTTCGGTGAAATCGTCAGGCGTGTTCGACGGATCGAACATTTTCGTTAGAAAAGCAGCCGCTTCTGGATCCTGCGATGTTGTCAGGTTCCTTTCGCCCCACATTCGATTGACCTCGAACGCGGAACTCGCCCGTACCGCTTTCGTGTTTTGCCTGATCTGGATGCCCACGAACAGCAGCGAAGCGAACAGCAACGTTGCCGCAATTATCTGACTGATGAAATAGAAGTCTTCGAGAGTCATTGCGCGATGTCCTCGTTACCCTGATGGCGATCCGTCAAGGCGGGCTTGCCTTGCGCCGCGAGCAGTTCTTCAAGACGTGAGCGAAAGTGCGGCTCTGCTTCAAAGAAGGTCGGAGTGTCCTCGCTCGTCGCTTCGATTCGTGCGTTCAGATAGGCGACATAGTCCGGCCCGATACGATGCTGCTTGAATGCCCAGTATTGTTGGCCACCCCGCGCGCGTAACATCGATATCAAATAGCCTTCGATGCCGGCCAATGTGCCGGTGTTGAAAAAGCCATCCTTGTGCAAATAGAACGCGGCCTCTGCGAGAAACAAAAACTCAGCAATTTTACCGTCCGTCACAAAACGCGCTTCGTACGCAGCGCCATCCCATTCGTGCAATCCGAGGACAAAAGGATCCACCTCTTCACGCTGGAAACTGCGGGCAAATTCTGCGGTCCTTTGCAAAATTTCACGCTGCGCGCTTGCCCGTTCCATCTTTTGCGATTGCCGCATCTGAAACCAGATCGCCAAAAGCGAGCCAAGGATCGCCACGACGGCGATCGTTTGGCCGATGTAATAGATCTCTTCGAGGTTCATTCTCCGCCCTCCGCTGGCTGCTCTTCGGCAGTTTCGATCTTAGCGTAGTCGCTTAGGCGCACGCTTTCTTCGCCGACCTGTGCATCGAGCCGGTCGAGTTCGGCGATGAAGTCTGCGTCGTACAGGCCAGCGGCGATGGTGCTCTCATAATAGCGTTTCACTAGAGGCAAACGTCGGTAGCGCGCGGCCCAAGCGCCGTGCACCTCCCAATCGCGCTGCAACAGGCTTCCTTCTTGATAGAGGCGAAACGTCGCAAGATGCGCTTGGACCGTACCAAGAATCAGCATGTCCGCACGGGCTCGTTCCTCTTCGGTATAATTCTCAATCGCGGTTGAAGGATTCAATAGCTTGCGATTCAGCAGCGCGGCATTCGAATCCAGAGAGTAGCCAAGTGTATTCTGGGCCATCATTCGATTGACTTCAAACGCCGACGCCGCGCGGGTGGCCTGTGTGTTCTGCTGAATCTGCAGGCCAACAAAAATCAGCGACACGATGATGGCGATCGCGGCTATGATCTCAGCCAGCAAGGCGGCGGATTGCAAGCTCGGGGACAGGCTCTTTGGCGTCGGCGCTTGCGGCGCACCTTGCGTGGTGTCGGTCATTCGTATTGCCCCCAATTTGCGCCTCTAAAAAAGGCGAAGCGCGGGCAAAAGGCAAGTAAAGTTGGGCAAAGGTCAAATAAAAAGGCGGCGCAGGATTACCCCTGCGCCGCCTAAAACTTTGTTCTAGATACCATGCCAGCCTGCACCCTCCACCCTTCCACCCGGATCGTAACCCGGAGTGATGATCCGGGTGGAAGGGTGGAGGGTGCGGGCGGCTAGGCCCACAGCGTCAAAAGACCCATCAAAAGACTTCGAACATGCCAGCAGCGCCCATGCCGCCGCCGACACACATGGTGACGACAACATATTTCGCACCGCGACGTTTGCCTTCGATCAGAGCGTGGCCAACGCAGCGTGCGCCAGTCATGCCATAAGGGTGACCGATAGAGATTGAGCCGCCATTGACGTTGAGGATGTCGTTATCAATGCCAAGTTTATCGCGGCAATATAGCACCTGAACCGCGAAGGCTTCGTTCAGCTCCCACAGGCCAACGTCGTCTTGCTTGATGCCGGTTTGCTTGAGCAATTTCGGGATCGCAAAAACCGGGCCAATGCCCATTTCATCAGGCTCCGTCCCAGCGACAGCCATGCCGACATAACGGCCGAGCGGCTGAAGACCTTTTTGCTCAGCCAGTTTGGCTTCCATCAACACGCTGGCCGAAGAACCATCGGACAATTGCGAGGCATTGCCCGCAGTGATGACATTGCCTGGGCCCATAACCGGTTGAAGACCTTGCAGACCTTCCAGCGTGGTGGTCGGACGGTTGCCTTCATCCTTGGTGATGGTGACTTCTTGCTCGCTAACTTCGCCGGTCGCCTTGTCCTTCACCATCATTGTGGTGGTGACAGGAACGATCTCATCATCGAACTTACCAGCTTCTTGACCGGCGGCAGTGCGCATTTGCGATTGCAGCGCGTATTCGTCTTGTACTTCGCGGCTGATATCATAGCGTTTGGCCACGGTCTCAGCGGTCTGCAACATCGGCATATAGACATTGCCGTGCATGGCGAGCAGCGATTTATCCATCGCGACGCGCATTTCAGGGGTCTGGACCATCGAGATAGAGTCTTGGCCGCCGCCAACAACGATATCCATATTGTCGACGATGATTTGCTTCGCGGCGGTTGAAATCGCCATCAGGCCCGAAGAACATTGGCGATCAATCGTCTGCGCTGCCACGCTGACGGGGGCGCCGCCGCGCAAAGCCACCTGGCGGCCAATATTGCCGGCTTGAGTGCCCTGCGTGAGAACCGCGCCCCAAACGACATCATCAATTTCAGCTGGATCAATGCCTGAACGCTCAACAGCCGGAGCAAAGGAAGCGGCACCCAATGTCGCGCCTGCGGTGGCGTTAAAGCCGCCTTTGTAAGCGCGGCCAATAGGAGTGCGGGCGGTAGAAACAATAACTGCATCACGCATGGCGATACCTTTCAATATTTGAAGATCGGGTCAGGATCCCCTGGGGAGGAGGCATCGCCCAACGGGGGGGGGTGGGCGATAAACCTATTTTCAGCGCAGGCAGATTTTGCCCGCCCTGATTTTACAAGAAGAACAAGGTGATCCAGTCACAAATCAGCGCAGGCTTATCTTCGCCTTCGATCTCGATTGTGATCTCACAGGTCTGTTGCCATTGGCCCGGACGCTTTTCGACCATCTCTTTCAATTTCCAAACACCGCGGATGCGTTTGCCAGCGCGGACCGGAGCAAGAAAACGTGTTTTCTCGCCGCCATAATTCACGCCCATTTTCACACCTTCAAGGCGCGGTGCGTCGCTGTTCGCAGTCAAATGCGGGATCATCGATAGGGTTAGAAAGCCATGCGCAATCGTGCCGCCAAATGGCGTCATCTTCGCGGCTTCCTCATCAATATGGATGAATTGGTGATCGTCTGTCGCATCGGCAAATTTGTTGATGCGCTCTTGGCTCAGCTCAACCCATTCGCTTGTGCCCAAAACTTCGCCGGTCTTGGCGGCCATTTCTTGAGGGGTCATATTCACGTCTCTCCTGCCACAATGCGTCCGCGGAAATCCGAATCCGCAGCTACGCGTTTGCGCACTTCATGGCGCATGAGACAGGATAGCGCAATGCGCTGAGCTATGCCGTTACGGCATCGGGAACAACGTTTTCTTGGTTGCGCATGTTACCGGCGGATTTGCGCATTGCAGTCGCGATCTTGCGCTGAGTCGATTCGAAGCGATTGCAGTAGGAATAGAGGCCAATCTGCAGGCCGATAATCATCAGCATAACCGGCTGATATCCGATACCTTGGAACATAGCGCCGACGATGTAGATCACGCTTGCAATCTGAAGCGCCCCGGCCAGCGGCGCAATCCATGCTTCGTTCTCTTCCGTTCGATCTTTCCAGCGCCGGCTGACCCGCTCCATCTGCCAAACTCCAAGACCCTGAAGCCACAGCCAAATCATCAGCCCTGGCCAGCCTTGTTCGCCCAGCAATTCAAAGATCGCCGAATGATAAGCGCGCCCTTCATCAACTACATCTCGAAACTCAACCGAGGTGGTGTTGCCCACTTCTTCGCTGACAGGCAGTTCATAGGTGAAGCTGTTGCCGCGGAAGGCATCAAAGCCCCCGCCAAATGGTTTTTCGGCGACATAATCGAGTGTCCAACCCCACACGGCCACGCGCGTTGAGGCGCTTTCATCGCCGCCCGGCTGCGCCAAAGTGGCCATCCGATCATAATAACTTTGTGGCAGAAATGGCAGCGCAACAACGCCCAATGCGCCTGCAGCCATAACAAACAAGATCCGCTGTTTGACATAGCGCAGCAGCAAAACGCCAAGGACCGCGATACACACCAGGCCGGTGCGCGCCTCTGTCCCGATAGGGATTAGCAAGCATGAAAAGATCAAAGCGGCGGCAAACAATTTCACCCGCCAATCGCGTTTGAAAATTGTGCCAAAGCGCGTGAACCACCAGATTAGCGGGGTCAGCCCGATCGCAACCGTCGCCAAGGTGGAGCTTTCATAGATTCCGCTATTATCGGTGACGAAGAATTTGAGGTTTTCATACCCGCCGCCGCCAAGCACTGTTTTAAGGCCGGTGGAAATCACGATCATCGCGATCGCCAAAGTCATTGTCAGTGCCAAGCCCTCCAGCCGCAGCCGAGTGGTGAGCGTGAATGGCAGGAATATCGCGAATAGCAGCGCCTTCCATACCCATTCCCACTTGGTTTGCGCTTCAACGGGAAAATCAGCATTGCCGGTGGTCCACCAACAATAGACCAGCAATGCAATCATCAGAACTTGCCGTAAAGAAATCCGCGCGCCTTCCTTGCGATCGAGCAACAACCACCCACCGAATGCAGCGCCAAAGGCGATAAATGAAACCGGGATAGAGGTGATGATCGAATATCCGATCCGCTGCGGCGCGATGATATCGATATAGACGTATAGCAGCACCCACAGATAGGGGCGCCGCAATCCCAACAGCAGCACAAAACCGATAAAGGCGAGGAATGCGAGGTCTAGCATTCGCCCTCTTCCTGCGCCTCTGCGCTAGCGCGCCGTTTGCGCTCTGCAAGGACCGATTTGCGCCGATCACGCTCGTTCTGCTGCAAGTCGAAAATTGCCGGATCGACATCCAAACTATCACGCCACACCATGCGCAGCAGCCCGATGGCCAACAGGCCATGGCCAAGTGCAAGGGCGAAATAGTCAATCATCGAAACGCGTTCCCTTGGAATGATCCAAATAAGCCAAACACGGGCAAGAGAGCCCGCATTTTTTCATGCCATAACGCAACGCAGTTGACGGCCCGTTAAGCACATTCGTGCCAAAAGGCAGGTTATGATGCGCGTTCTTCACGTCTTGGACCATTCATTGCCGCTCCACAGTGGCTACACCTTTCGCACGCGCGCCATCTTAAAGGCGCAAGAGGCACATGGGGTGGAGGTGCGCGGCATCACCGGCATGCGGCATCATGGAGAAAGCGGCGCTCCCGACCCGGAAACGGCCGATGGCCTGCATTTCCACCGCACCAAAGGGGAGGCAGGCGGACTCCCCGGACTGAGTGAAGTGCGCGAAATCGCCGAATTGTCGCTCGCCATTCAAGAACTCGCCAAAGAATGGCGACCCGATATTATCCATGCCCACTCGCCCGCTTTATGCGGCGGTGCGGCTTTGCGTGCATCGCAAGCTCTTCGGCTGCCGTTCGTCTATGAAATCCGCGCCTTTTGGGAAGATGCCGCCGTTGGCAATCGCACCGGGCGCGAAGGATCGATGAAATACCGGGTCACACGGGCGCTTGAAACACGGATCGCGCGCAAAGCCGACGCGGTGTTCACCATTTGCAATGGCCTGCGAGATGATTTGATTCGGCGCGGCATTCCCGAAGGGCGCCTTGGCGTGATGCCAAATGGTGTCGATCTGACATTGTTCGGCGATCCGCCGCCGCGCGACGAGCCATTGGCGGCCGAATTGGGCATTGGCGAACAAGACCCGGTGATCGGGTTTATTGGCAGTTTCTACGCCTATGAAGGGCTTGATGATTTGATTGCGGCGGTTCCGCTGCTTCAGCAAATGCATCCGCGGGTAAAACTGCTGTTGGTTGGCGGCGGAGAGATGGATGAAGAATGGCGCGCTTTGGCGGCCAACTTGCCCAATCCGGAGGCTGTGATTTTCACCGGCCGTGTCCCCCATGAAGAGGTGGAGCGATATTATTCCTTGATCGATGTGCTGGCTTACCCACGCAAGAAGAGCCGCCTCACAGATTTGGTGACGCCGCTCAAACCGCTTGAAGCGATGGCCCAGCGGCGGATTGTCGCTGCATCGGATGTGGGCGGGCATCGAGAGCTTATTTCGCACAATGACACGGGTTATCTATTCGCTCCTGACAGTCCGTCCCGATGCGCTGAAGCTTTGGCCGAAATGCTCGATTCTCGTGATGAGTGGGACGCGATGCGGCAGCGCGGCCTCGCGCATGTTCGCGCCAATCATGATTGGGCCAGCAATGCTCGGCGTTATCTTGATGTTTACCATCATTTGCTAGGCGAAAATCCTATTTCTCGCGATCCATCCGGACCGCGCGAAGGGCACGAAGTGGGGGCAAGTACCTAGATGAGCATTCGCCAGGAATGGATGCGCAAGCGAGCAATCCGCGAAGACACGCGCGCGGACAATGTAGAGCGTGCGGAGCGTAAGGCCGCCGCGTCAATCGCTGCGCACCGTATCTTTGTGCCTATGATCAGCGCATGGGGCGCAGCCTTGGGCGGCCTGACTCTGGCCGTTCTCCCAGCAGCCACCATCGCCAAAATCACGACCTTGATGCAGCTTGGCATATTGGGCACCAATGCGCGGCTCGTCTTGGCTTTGTTTGCGGCATTGTTTGCCGGGTTGATCGCGTTTGCGATTGCGCGCGCGATCCGAACTTCGGCTGAACAAAAAACACTCAGCAAGACCGAGGCTGCATTTTCCGCTGATGCTTTGCGGCCGATCGATCCCGGCACCGAATTGGGCAGTGAAAGCCTGGATGCGCCGATTGATGAAGAAGATTGGCACGAAGAAGAACAGCCTGAAGAAACCGAGTTCGAATCAGATGAACTGCTGGAATTGGGCGAAGAGCAAGAATTCGAACCAGAGCGGTTTGGTGACTTTGAAGAGGCAGCAAACGCGCAAGATTTGGATGACGATGTGTGGTTCGATCCGCCTGCGATTGCGCCAGAATTTGATCATGTGACCGCAACCGGCGATGAGCTGGATGAGGCGGCATTTGAGCCATTGGAACTGGGCGAATTCCCGCAAGACCCTGAAATCGATGAGGCGCTGCCAGAGGATTTGATCGCTTCCGACAATCCAGAGAGCCCGATCGGCGATGAGCACGAGTTTGAGCTGGAGCTGAACCCTGCGACAATTGTCGAAGACGGGCACGATGTTCTATCCCCTGCCGCTGTGCCCGACATTTTCCAAGAATCGGCCATCGAAAGATTGCGGCGGATTCCAACCGATGAGCTGAGCCTGGTGCAAATGGTCGAACGGTTTGCAGCCGCTCTGCACGAGCATGCAGACGTGCACGGACCGGCAGGCCAGCCGCGGCGCGATGCCGCCTTGGCCGAATCGCTGCGCGCTTTATCGCTGCTTTCCGATGGGCCGCGGGCAAGCTCTGAACGAGATGGCTCGGACACCGCGCAAAACGAAGATCGCACCGAAGCCACGGAGCGCGAATTGCGCGATGCGCTGGCCAAATTGCAGCAATTGAGCGGCGCAGCCTAAACCGCCGCCACCCTGCCTGCACCAGCCCTGGCACCAACACTGGCACCAACACTGGCACCAACAACAGCGGCAACATCGGCGCCAGCAACAATGAGCGTGCGCCACTATTGGGCGCGCAATCGCAATAAAGCCTAGCCATGCCCGAATGAAAGATTGCTACACTGTTCGCGGTTGCAAAATTGCTTTCCTATCGGCATTAGAAGCCGCAGCGATGCGGAATCACGCGCCAAATGGCCGTTCCGCTTGCCATTTCTGCCGGCCAGTGGGCGCCCAGCCCCTCGCGCGGGTCGGCATCTGACAGGACGGATTTTTGCGATGGGATACCCAGCGGCCCAAGGCCTTTATGACGCTCGAAACGAACACGATGCCTGCGGCGTCGGCTTTGTCGCGCACATTAAGGGCGAGCCTAGCCATTCAATTGTTTCATCAGCGCTCGAGATTCTTGAACGGATCGACCACCGGGGCGCGGTTGGCGCTGATCCGCTATTGGGCGATGGTGCAGGCATTTTGCTGCAGATCCCCGATCCCTTGCTGCGCAAATGGGCGGAAAATGCAGGCCATGACCTGCCGCCAGCCGGCGATTATGCGATCGCCATGTGTTTTATGCCTCAGGATCAGGCGGCGCGTGCCTTCGTAACCGAACAATTTGAGAAATTCATCGCGAAGGAAGGTCAGCGGCTGGTCGGATGGCGCGATGTGCCGGTCACTCTCGATGGCTTAGGCAAGGCGGTGATCGATTCGATGCCCGTCATTCAGCAAGCGGTTATCGCTCGCGGGGAAAATTGCGCCGATCAGGATGCGTTTGAGCGCAAATTGATAGTGATCCGCAAGCAGGTGCAAAACCCGCTCAAAAGACTTGAAGAAAAGCACGGTTTGCCGGGCCTTTCGGATCTGTACATCCCCAGCTTTTCAAGCCGGACGATCGTCTACAAAGGATTGTTGCTCGCCAATCAGGTCAGCACATTTTACGATGATCTGCATGATCCCGATTGCGTGAGCGCGCTTGGCCTGGTCCACCAACGGTTCAGCACGAACACCTTCCCCAGTTGGCGGCTTGCGCACCCATATCGGTTTATGGCGCATAACGGAGAGATCAACACAGTTCGCGGCAATGTGAACTGGATGAATGCTCGCCGCAGAACCATGGAATCCGATCTACTCGGACCCGATCTCGATAAGCTTTGGCCGATTATTCCGCACGGGCAATCAGACACGGCGTGCCTCGATAATGCGCTAGAATTGCTGTTGCTGGGCGGTTTCAGCCTGGCCCATGCCATGATGATGCTGATCCCCGAAGCGTGGGCGAAAAATGATCTGATGGATCCTGATCAGCGCGCTTTTTACGAATATCATGCCGCGTTGATGGAGCCGTGGGATGGGCCTGCTGCTGTCGCCTTTACCGATGGCCGCCAAATTGGCGCGACGCTTGATCGCAATGGCCTGCGCCCGGCCCGGTTCTGCGTGACCAAGGATGATATTGTCTGCTTGGCTTCGGAAAGCGGTGTGCTTCCTTTTGCGGAGGAAGATATCACTCGCAAATGGCGGCTCCAACCTGGCAAAATGCTGTTGATTGATCTTGAGCAAGGCCGGATCATCGAAGATGAAGAGCTTAAGGCCGATCTCGCCAGTGCAGAACCTTATGCGAAATGGCTCGATCAAACCCAATTCAAACTGGGCGATATCAGCGAGATTGAACCGGAATTGTCCGAATTGCCGGTGGATGACACAACTCTGCTGCAACGCCAGCAGGCATTTGGATACACGCAAGAAGACATTTCGCGCTTTCTTGAACCGATGGCTGTCAAAGGCGACGATCCGATTGGATCGATGGGCACTGACACCCCTATTGCTGTGCTCTCAAACAAGTCGCGGCTGCTATATGATTATTTCAAACAAAATTTCGCGCAGGTAACCAATCCGCCGATCGATCCAATCCGCGAGGAGCTGGTGATGAGCCTGCTTTCAATGATCGGTCCACGCCCCAATCTTTTGGGTCATGATGCCGGCACGCATAAACGGCTGGAGGTTATGCAGCCGATCCTGACCAATGAGGATTTGGCGAAAATCCGTTCGGTTGAGGCGGTGCTTGATGGCGCGTTCCGTTGCGCGACAATTGATATCACTTGGGACGCAGAAACAGGCGCAGAAGGCATTGAGCTGGCGCTGAAAGAAATGTGCTGGGCCGCCACCGAGGCCGTTTTGCAAGATCACAATATCCTGATCCTGTCTGATCGCGGCCAAGGCGAAGGCCGGGTGCCGATGCCCGCTCTGCTGGCCACAGCCGCTGTCCATCATCATCTCGTCCGGCAGGGCCTGAGGATGCAATCTGGGCTGGTGGTTGAAACCGGTGAAGCGCGCGAAGTGCACCATTTCTGCATGCTTGCTGGCTACGGTGCAGAGGCGATAAATCCCTATGTCGCGTTTGAAACGCTGGAGGACATTCGCCGCAAGAAACATCTTGAGCTTGATCCGCGCGAAGTTGAACAGAATTACATTAAAGGCGTTGGCAAGGGCATCCGCAAAGTGATGTCGAAAATGGGCATCTCGACCTATCAATCCTATTGCGGGGCGCAGATCTTTGATGCGGTGGGCCTTTCAAGTGATCTGATCGATCAGTTCTTCACCGGCACCGCGACCACAATCGAGGGCGCTGGCCTGGAACAGATCGCTGAGGAAAGTGTGCGCCGCCACGCGCAAGCTTATGGCGACAATCCAATATACAAGAGCATGCTCGATGTTGGCGGCATTTATCAATACCGTTTACGCGGTGAAGATCATGCCTGGACGCCGGAAAATGTCGCGGATTTGCAGCATGCTGTGCGCGGCAACAACGCCGCCAATTATGAAGAGTTCGCCAAATCAGTGAACGAGCAATCCGAACGATTGCTCTCGATCAGAGGTCTGCTGGAATTCAAGAATGCGGACGAGGCGATCCCGCTGGATGAGGTTGAGCCAGCCACCGAAATCGTAAAACGATTTAGCACCGGCGCGATGAGCTTTGGCTCAATCAGTCATGAGGCGCATTCGACCTTGGCCGTGGCGATGAACCGCATCGGCGGTCGCTCCAACACGGGCGAAGGCGGCGAAGAACCGTTTCGTTTCAAACCGCTCGAAAATGGCGATTCCATGCGCAGCCGGATTAAACAGGTTGCATCGGGCCGCTTTGGTGTGACGACGGAATATCTGGCGAATTCAGATGATATCCAGATCAAAATGGCACAGGGCGCGAAGCCTGGTGAGGGCGGACAATTGCCCGGCCACAAGGTTGATCAACGCATCGGCGCGGTGCGGCATTCCACACCGGGTGTCGGATTGATTTCACCGCCGCCGCACCATGATATCTATTCGATCGAAGATCTTGCGCAGCTGATCCATGATCTCAAAAATGTGCAGCCTACAGCTCGGATCTCAGTGAAGCTGGTATCCGAAGTTGGAGTCGGCACGGTCGCCGCAGGCGTTTCAAAAGCGCGCGCCGATCACGTTACCATTTCTGGCTATGACGGCGGCACCGGGGCGTCTCCGCTCACCAGCCTGACCCATGCTGGGAGTCCATGGGAAATCGGCCTTGCCGAAACCCAGCAAACATTGCTGCTCAACGATTTGCGCAGCCGCATCGCTGTGCAGGTTGATGGCGGCTTGCGGACCGGGCGCGATGTTGCGATCGGGGCGTTACTCGGAGCCGATGAATTTGGCTTTGCCACGGCCCCGCTGATCGCGGCGGGCTGTATCATGATGCGCAAATGCCATCTCAACACCTGCCCAGTCGGCGTCGCAACGCAAGACCCGGTGCTGCGCAAGCGCTTCACCGGGATGCCCGAGCACGTCATCAATTATTTCTTCTTCGTTGCCGAAGAACTGCGCCAGATCATGGCCGATATGGGCTTCCGCACGATCGAGGAAATGGTGGGCCGGGTTGATCGGTTGGATATGACCCGGATGCATCGCCATTGGAAAGCGGCGGGAATCGACCTTTCGCGGCTCCTCCACCAGGTCGACCTGCCAGAAGCTGCGCCGCTCAACCACACCGAGACTCAAGATCACGGTCTCGATGGTGCGCTCGACAAAGTGCTGCTGGAGGAATGCAAAGACGCCATTTCTTCAAACACTCCGGTGCAAATCACCAAATCGATCCGCAATGTGAACCGGACGGTGGGTGCCATGCTTTCCGGCCAGATCGCCAAACTGCATGGTCATGAAGGGCTTGCCCCTGATACAATTCGCATCAACCTTTCCGGCGTTGCCGGGCAGAGCTTTGGCGCGTGGCTCGCGCATGGTGTTACGCTGGATCTGTCTGGTGACGCCAATGATTATGTCGGCAAAGGGATCAGCGGCGGGCGGATTATCGTTCGCCAACCGGATACGGCGAAACGCGACCCAAGCCAGAACATAATCGTTGGCAACACCGTGCTTTATGGCGCGATCGCCGGTGAAGCCTATTTCGGCGGCGTCGCTGGAGAACGTTTCGCAGTTCGCAATTCTGGCGCCATCGCCGTGGTCGAAGGGACAGGTGATCACGCTTGCGAATATATGACCGGCGGCGTTGTTGTGGTGCTGGGTGAGACCGGGCGAAATTTTGCTGCGGGCATGAGCGGCGGTGTCGCGTATGTTTATGACCCGGACGGAAGGTTTGAGAATTTGGTGAACAAGGCGCAGGTCGAATTGCTGCCAATTTCTGCTCAACCAGATGCGGAAGATGGCGCTGGCCGCCCTTCTCAGCGCGCCCAATCGGTCAACGATTTCGGCATGGGCGACATGCTGCATCATGATGCTGAGCGACTTAAAATTCTTATCGAACGCCACCAATTGCACACGGGCAGCCAACAGGCCGCCAATTTGCTCGAAAATTGGGATGAAGCACTGCCACGCTTCGTCAAAGTTATGCCAACCGATTATGCGCGCGCCTTAAAAGCACTTGAGGCGGAACGCGAAGAGGCGGCCTCGGTCGCCGCAGAATAAGCATGAAAGCACGAGACGAATAATGGGCAAGGATACCGGATTTCTGGAGATTGATCGGCGCGAGCGCGACTATCTCGATCCCAAAGAACGGCTTGAGAATTACCGCGAATTTGTAGTCCAGCCGGACGACGAAGTTTTGTCTTCGCAAGCGGCCCGGTGCATGGATTGCGGCATTCCATATTGCCACAATGGCTGCCCGGTAAACAACATGATCCCGGACTGGAATCACCTCGTTTATGAGGGCGATTGGAGGAACGCGCTGGACGTGCTGCATTCCACCAACAACTTCCCGGAGTTCACCGGCCGGATTTGCCCTGCACCGTGCGAAGAAAGCTGCACGCTCAACATCATCGATTCCCCGGTGACGATCAAATCCATTGAATGTGCGATTGTCGATCGCGGATGGAAAGAGGGCTGGATTGAGCCGCAAGTTTGCGAGGAGAAATCCGGAAAATCCGTCGCTGTGGTGGGCTCTGGCCCCGCTGGAATGGCATGTGCACAGCAGCTCGCGCGGGCAGGACACAGCGTGACCGTGCTTGAAAAAAGCGATCGAGTGGGCGGCTTGCTGCGGTACGGCATTCCTGATTTCAAAATGGAAAAGCAGCTAATCAATCGCCGCTGCGTGCAAATGGAAGCCGAAGGGGTTGAGTTCAAAACTTCGAAAGAAGTGGGGGTCGACGTATCCTTTAAGAGCCTCGATGAAAATTTCGATGCCATTGTGCTGGCAGGCGGCGCGGAGGATGCTCGCGGGCTCGCAATTCCCGGCGCAGAAATGAACGGCGTGCGGATGGCGATGGAATTCCTGACCCAACAGAACAAGCGCAATGCCGGAGATGATGAAGTGCGGGCCGCACCGCGCGGCAGCTTATTCGCGACCGACAAAGATGTGATCGTGATCGGCGGCGGCGATACCGGATCGGACTGTGTTGGCACCTCCAATCGGCAAGGGGCAAAAAGCGTCACCCAGCTAGAGATCATGCCCAAGCCTCCGGAAAAAGAGGACAAGGCAATGACCTGGCCGAATTGGCCGCTCAAACTGCGCACCTCATCCAGCCATGAAGAGGGCGCCAACCGTGATTGGGCTGTCCTGACCAAACGCGTCATCGGTGAAGGTGAGACGGTAACCGGCCTGGAATGCGCGCGGATCGAGTGGGTCGATGGCCAAATGCGCGAAATTGTGGGCAGTGAATTCACATTGCCCGCCGATTTGATTTTGCTCGCGATGGGATTTGTCGGGCCGAAAAAGGCAGGCTTGCTGGAACAAGCTGGGGTTGCATTGACCGATCGCGGCAATGTTGATGCCGACACGAACAGCTACGCAACCAGCGTCGACAAAGTGTTCGCATGCGGGGATATGCGCAAAGGGCAGAGCCTGGTTGTTTGGGCGATACGCGAAGGGCGCCAGGCGGCGCGCGCTGTTGATGAAGCGCTGATGGGCGCGAGCACTCTGCCGCGATAACTGCATATCGACTGGGCGCAATTTGCTCCTCTGATTGTTCCTAAGCCATTGGTTTCGGGTGTGACTAAATCGCCGCGCTTTTGCCCTTTGATAAAAGCGGTGCAAGGGAACGCTTGACCCGAGAGCCGCGCGCCCGCAATCTAAGCCACTGAAAACACGGGAATGTGCTTTGGCATGTCATGGGCAAGGCAAGGCATGCGGGGGAATAATGCGGTTCGCACCAAGTGAGAATTTCCGGTTTGGCGCGGCACCGCGAGCCTTTCGGAACTGTTCGTTCGCAGCGCTGCTGGCGTTTGGCACCTGCTTTTCCAACCCCGCACTGGCGGCAGACGGTGGGTCGTTGTTTGAAGAATTTGATGCGGAATTTGCCGCGCTGTCCACAGACAATGCTGATGCGTCGCAAAACTCCGCCGATACCCCGCCTATTGGGCCCGTTTCGGTAGTGTCCGCAGCAGCGGCCCCGGCCGCCTCAGTTCCGCCAAGCGCCCCCTCCCCCAAGCCGGTCGACGCGCGTTTTTCCATCTCACAATTTATAGATGCGCCGGTGGTTGGCGATGCGCCGGGTACCGTTCGCTATAGCGGCCGGATCGATGCCTATTTCGATATCAAAGGCAGCGTCTTTGGCATTGATGACAGTGTCGTGCTGACCGTCCGCCCAGAATTCACCTGGGGGGAGGATTCCAACGGAGAGATTGGCCTGATCCCCAGCAACACCGCCCTGTTTCGCGGCGAAGGGGCGGGTGATTTTGATCTTTCACTAAGTGTCAGCAAAAGATGGCAATCGGGCACACGGTTGACCGTTGGCAAGGTCAATGTTCTCGATCTTGGCGGTCAATTGCCCGTGGTTGGCTCCAATGGTCATTTCGGATTTCAGAATTTGAGCGTAGCCTTGCCGCCATCTGCGATCATCCCCAACACGATTACCGGGGCCTTGCTCGAAGTGCCGACAGACGACGTGCTTTACCGCCTGTGGGTGTTTGATCCGGATTCGCAATTTGAGCGGACCGGGTTTGAAACTGCATTCAGCAGCGGGGTCGGCTTTTTGGGCTCCATCACCGTTCCCACCAGAATTGGTGGGCAACCCGGTTTCTATGCGCTCAAGCTATCGGGTTCGACCCGCAACGATATCAACGCAGATTCTCTGCCTGCTGTGCTAATCCCTGCGCCGGGATCGAGCTTTGGCAATTCGCGCGGCGAATTTGCAGCGGTGCTGGCCGGCTACCAATTTATCTCAACCTATCCAGAGGCGCCCGGCAAAGGGTGGGGCGTCTTTGGACAGATATATGGATCAATCGGGGATCCAACTTTCCTCGATTACAGCGGATTTATCGGCCTGTCAGGCAATCCGCGCTCCCGGCCACAAGACCGGTTCGGAGCAGCATGGTTCCGCTATTCATTGACCGATGATCTGGTGGATGTGCTGGCGCCGCGACTGGGCCTTGAAGACGAAGAAGGGGTGGAAGTTTTCTACACTCTGGGAATCGCCGATCGATTTGAATTGACCGCCAATGCTCAGGTGATCGACAGCGCCATCGTCGCACGCGATCCGGGCCTGTTATTGGGCATGCGGATCAACGCAAACTTCTGAAGCTCAAGAAGCGCTCGGGCCCAATCGGTTCGGCTCAATGCCGCAAAATTGAGTTATTGCGGCTCAGCGCCACTGGCGCAATTTACGCATTTCGGCGTGCTGGGATCGTGGCGCAAACGCGCTTCGGCAATGTCCTCTCCGCAGGCTGTGCAATATCCCCATTCCCCGGCATCAAGCCGCTGCAACGCGGCTGTAATCCGGGCGCGTTCCGTTACGCGGCGGCGCTCCTGCGCCTGTGCCATCGCCTGTTGTTGGAGCGCATCCATCCGCGACAATCGCCCGACGCTGTCTTGCTGCAAAGTCACGGTGTCACGCGAATCGGCATTGGCCTCATCCTCGCGGGCCAATTCCTGTTGGCGGGCCAAAAGTGCCGCTTTGGCTTCCTTTTCCGTCATGACGTCAACCTAGCACAGATCAGCCGCACTGCGCCCAATCGATTGGCGCGGCGCCTTGGCTTTGCAAAAAGGCATTGGTTTGGCTGAAAGGTTTCGATCCGAAGAAGCCGCGATGCGAAGATAGCGGGCTGGGGTGCGGGCTGGTGAGCACCAGATGATGCGGTGCCTGGCCCAATCCTTTGATCCTTTGCGCCTTTTTCTGCGCGTGGCTGCCCCATAGAATAAAGACGCATGGGGAGCCGCGCTCCGCAACCGCTGCAACGCAGGCGTCGGTTATCGCGTCCCAACCTTTTCCCGCGTGACTCCCGGCATTTGCCTGTTCAACGGTCAGAGTGTTGTTGAGCAGCAGCACTCCCTGCTTTGCCCATCCGGTCAAATTGCCGCCAGATGGGCGAGGAATATCGAGATCGCTTTCAAGCTCTTTGAAAATGTTCGCTAGCGATGGCGGAGGTTTGACGCCATCGGCCACGGAGAAGGCCAGGCCATGCGCTTGACCAGGACCGTGATAGGGATCCTGGCCCAATATCACGGCCCGTACCTGATCCAGCGGCGTTTGCTCCAGCGCGGCAAGGCGTTGGCCGCGCGGCGGGAAAATCACTTTGCCCCGGTCTTCTTGCGCGCGCAGCCATCCGCCCAATCGCCGCGCTTCTGCAGAACCCAGTGCCGGTTCCAGTTTTGCGCGCCAACTTTCCGGAATCGCCTCATCTGCCATGGGATAAGGCTACACCCAGCGGGGCATCTTGCGCCATCCGCCCTTCCCCTCTTTCCCCAATGCTCCTAAGGCATGTGGTCAATATGACAGTTCATTTTCACGAAGAAGACTTGCCAGCAGGCGTTCTGGCAGATGGCCCTGTGGCCGTTGACACCGAAACCATGGGCCTGATCACGCACCGTGATCGATTGTGCCTGGTGCAGATTAGCGACGGGAAGGGCGATGAGCATCTTGTGCGATTTGGCCCTGACAGCGATTTCTCTGCGCCAAATTTGAAAGCCATTCTGGCCGATCCTGCACGCTTGAAGCTGTATCATTATGCCCGCTTCGATCTGGCGGCGATCCAGCACTATATGGGCGTAATGGCGGCCCCCGTTTTTTGCAGCAAGATCGCCAGCAAACTGGTGCGCACTTACACCGATCGGCACGGCCTGAAGAATCTGGCGCATGAATTGTTGAGCGCCGATATTTCCAAACAACAGCAATCTTCGGATTGGGGCGGCCCGGTTTTGAGCGAGGCTCAGCGCGAATATGCAGCATCCGATGTGCGGTTCCTGCATGCGATGCGCGATGAATTGTTGATCCGGTTGGAACGCGAAGGACGAATGGAAATCGCGCAGGCGTGTTTCGATTTCCTCCCAACCCGCGCGCTGCTCGACATGGCCGGTTGGGCCGACCACGACATTTTCAGCCACCAGTAAGGCGCAAGGGCGCTAAGTCGCGATCATGATTGGCAAAAGACGGATTGAAACCAGCAGGGCGAAGGAACTGCGCGGCAAGCGGCAGCATTTTGCGGCGCCCGGTGGCTCGCATGACAAGCTGGTCGCATTCTTAGCCCGTGTCTTGCCGATGGCGGTTGGCGTGATTGTTGCCCTGATGGTTATCACCCCGCTCTCCCCTCGGGGCGAAGTCTCCTTCCTGCTGGATCGGAACAAGGTGGCAATGATCAACGAACGGCTGAGCGTGGACAATGCGATGTATCGCGGCCGAGATAATGAAGGACGGCCATTTTCGATTATGGCGGGCGAAGCAGTGCAGCGATCAAGCGATGAAGGCATCGTCCGCATGAAAAACTTGATCGCACAATTGCTGCTGACCGATGGGCCTGCCCGAATCAACGCCAATGGCGGTGCTTATGCGATTGAGGCTGATACGGTTGAAATTGATGGCACAGTTCGGCTGACCACTGCCGATGGATATGCGATGACGGCGAGCGGTGTGACTGTCGACTTGGAAGGCCAGCAAATGGTCGGTGATGACGGTGTAGAAGGCGTGGTGCCTGCTGGCGCATTTTCCGCGCGCGCCATTCGTGCCGACCTTGCTGAAAGAACGATCACACTCGATGGCAACGCAAAATTGTCTATGATACCTGGTGAATTGAGGATTCCATGAACACGTCTTCGGCAACAACGCCGCTCTGGCAAATGTCCGCACGCTCCGCATTTGGCGGCTTTCTGCTTACCGCTGCGGCGCTGGGCGGGATGCAATTGAACGCGCAAGGGATCGCTGCTCACAACAGTCAGGCACCGGTTGATTTCGACGCCGGGCGCATCGAATTGCAGGATCGCCAAAATCGGGTGTCGCTTTCGGGCAATGTAACCGTTCGCCAAGCGGGCTTAACGGTCAGCTCCAACCGCATGCTGGTAAATTACACCGATGATGGCTCGCTCGACATTCAACGGATTACGGCGACTGGCGGCGTCAGTGTCTCACGCGGGAGTGAAAGCGCCAGCGGCGATGTTGCGATTTATGATCTGGGCCGGCGGATTATAACAATGGCCGGCAATGTCCGGCTGCAGCGCGGCGGTGATACGCTTAGTGGCGGACGGTTGGTGATTGATCTGCAAACGGGGCTTTCCAGCGTTGATGGGCGGGCATCCGGCGTTTCAACCGGCAGCAGCAATTCTGGCGGCCGAGTGACCGGAAGCTTCTCAGTCCCGCAGAATGGTGATGAAAACTAACCGCTAAAAAGCGCGATCGTGGCGCAGCACAAGCAAAGTCTGGAACACGATTTCAATATCGTGAAGCAATGACCAGCGGGCGATGTATTCCAGATCAGATTGCAGGCGATTGGTCAGATCGGATTCAATTTCAGTCGCCCCCCGGTGGCCGCGCACCTGAGCCAAGCCGGTCAGGCCCGGTTTGAGCGAGTGCCGACGCCAATATTGGCCATCTACCTCCCAGAAAAACTTGTTATTCGCGCGCGATCCCAAGGCATGCGGCCGCGGACCGACGATTGACATATCGCCCCTCAACACATTCCAAAGTTGCGGCAGTTCATCAATGCTGTTGGCGCGGATGAATGCCCCGATCCAAGTGATGCGTTCATCATCGCGAGCGGTCGATCGCGTCCCATCTTCGTCCGACCGCTCCTCTCGCATGCTGCGAAATTTTACCATCTTAAACAGCTGATTGCCGCGTCCCAATCTCTGCTGGGTAAAGAAGGCTGGACCGCCATCTTCCATCTTAATCAGCACAGCGGTGATGATCAGAATTGGCGACAAGATTATCAGGCCCAGCGCCGCCACCACAATATCAAACAGCCGCTTCGCCGCCCGCGCCCGAATTCCAAGCGGACCCGCCGAAACCACCAATGTCGATCGATCTTGATCATCATAGAGCTGCACATTCACAGCCCCCAACCGGTGAGCATGTTCGCTAACGATCTCTCCGTGAATCCCGGCCGATTTTAGCAAGAATGCCCATTCACCGCGCCTTTCAGCCGGGCAAGACACGACAACTTTATCCTGATGCCTCAACAGCTTGCCCAGCCGATCGAGCATGATCGGATCGTGGTTCGATGGATCCAATTCCAAATCCTGCGCCACAACGATTTTCGAATTTTCCAATTCGAAGCTGGGGCCGCCATCTTGGATGATTAATCGATTGCGGATCTTGCCATTGAAAAACCGCATAATCACATAAGTGATCAGCCACCGGGACAGCGCCATCAGCGCGAAAGCGAAAACCAGCCCGAGCGAAATCGACACGCGCGAAAAGACCGCATTGGATTTCGTGTAGAACGCAACAAAATTGATCAAAGCCGCGGAGATGACCAAAGCGACAAACAGCTTTCGCATCGCATAGGGCCAGTCGATCAATGCCCGCGCACAATAGCTGGAATTATAGAGGGCGATCGTGAAGAAGATCGGCAGCAATGCCTGCGCTGCAAGAATGGCCCGGCCTTCCCACCAAAAGCCCTCATATGCAAAGGCCGCCAGTGCAAAGCCTAGATGCAGCAAAATCAAATCGATCAGCAGCATTGCGATGTAGGCGCGCAAACGCCGCCGCTCTAGCGATGGCGGCACGGTGATTTCGATCTGATCAGGCTGGTCCGCCGACAGCGGCCCCGACAGTCTGTTCATCCCAATGGGCTACCTTTGGATGCGCAATTCCGGTATTTCTACCTAGTCCGATGAACTAGAGCAAAACTGGCTGATTGGCGAATTCAGCCGCGCAATTCTCAGCGCTTTGCAGCGAAACGTGCAATTTCTGCGAGGCCTTGCGCCAGCAGCAACTCTGCCGCTTGGCTGTTTGCCAATAGCGAACGATGCATTTCAACCAATCTGGGCACCAATCGATCGAGCTTGCGCCGATGCCAATGTGTCAGCTGCAGGCGAATATCGCGCTCTTCACGCCAAAAAATGCCCAGCTGCGCTTTCTCACCCTTGCCCAGATTATCCAGTGATCCGCGCGGGCCAAGCTTCGCCGTAATCTGCGCCAATTGCGCCGCCCGCCGTTCGATCGCTAACAGCAACCCCACGGGATTAAGGCCCAGCTCCCGCATCCGCCGGATTTCGCGATCAAGCCGGGCAACCTCGCCAGACATCACCGTATTGACCATCGGCTGGAAGCCATCTTCTTCGGTCGCAGCGCCGATTTCTGCAAACTCTTCCGCGGAAACGGTCTTGGGCGATTGCGGGTCTGCATCGCAATAAAGCGCAAGTTTTGTAATCTCGGATTGCGCCAAGCGGACATCGAGCCCTGCCGCACGCGCGATGCGTTCTGCCAGATCACCGTTCAGCCTTAACCCGGCGACATCGGCCATGCTGCGCACTGATGCGGTGACGGAACTTAGGTCTGGCGGCCAGAACACGGCGACCATCGCATCTTTGCGCTTTTCCAGCAGTTTGGCGGTTCGCGCTTTATCTGTGGCAGAGGTCGCGACGATCAAAACAGGCGCGGCCTCACCCGCCCCGGATTCGCTCGTTTCGATTAACGCCTTCACCGCATCATGGGCTTCATCGCCGCTGGCCCGCACCAGAATGTGGCGTTTGTCTCCAAACAGCGATTCGGTGCGCGCTTCATCACCCAGCAGCGCCGGATCGCGTTTGACATCGCCCCCGCTCAGCTCGATCCGTTCGCCAGCATCGGGCAGGCCTTCGATGATTTGCGTGGCTGCGGCAGAGGCGCCCGCTTCATCCGGGCCGCATAGGAAGAAAATTGAACATTGCGCGGTGCCGCTCGGAAGGTTTCGGGCAAAGTCGCGCTGGGTCGCCTTCACGGCTGTTCCGACGATTGCTGGTCCTGATCGCGCAGGGCAAGCGCAATTTGCGTGACCATGCGATCGGCAACTTCAAGCGTAAGATTTTCTAGCGCGGTTTGTTCTGCCGTAATCGTGGCAAATTCACTTGAGACAACATCGATACCGGCATCGGATCGCGCGGTCGCATCAAGCAAGATTTCTCCATCTTCCAGATCAATCAATTGATAGCGCGCACGCAAAACGCGGCGTTCGCGGCTGATCGTATCATCGTTGAGAACGCCCAGCGCCTCCAGCGAATCGTCTAGCCGTACATCCAATTGAAAACGGGGAGTTGTCGCGCCGTTCACACCAAGGCGATCTTCCAATTCCCCGCGCAGTAGCCAGCCCGCCCGCCCTGGGATGGCGGGCACTTGCACTGCGGCAAGGCCTTGCGGCACACCGGAGGCGTTGCTGCTTGAATAGAGGGGTTGGAGCCCGCACCCATTTAGCAAAGGTGCCGCGGCCAATGCGAAAGTGAGGGCAAGAAGGCGCGAGCTGAATTTCATGTGACGATATTCACCAATCTATCCGGCACGACAATCACCTTGCGAATCTCCGCTCCATCAAGCGAACGCTGAACCTTCTCACTCGCGAGTGCAAGCGCTTCCAAGTCTTCTTTCGCGGCGCCTTTTGGTGCGGTCAGCGTATCGCGCAGCTTGCCCTTGTGCTGAACCGCGATTGTCACCTCATCTTCGACCAACATAGCTTCATCATGCACCGGCCACGGCGCATCCGCGATCAAGCCGACATCGCCCAAAGTGCTGGCATGCTTGGCCCACACCTCTTCGGCCAAATGCGGCATCATCGGCGATACGAGATGCAGAATGGTGCGGATCGCGAAATTGCGGCTTTCGCTTGGCCCGGCTTTTTCTGCGGCGGCGGTCAGCTCATAAATCCGCGCCACCGCTTTGTTGAAAGATAGGGCCTCAATATCATCGGCCACCGCGACGATGGCCTGATGCGATTTGCGGGTAAGGCCCTTGTCTTCGCCGGATACAGCCGGGTCGAGAGTTTCAAACAGCCGCCACAGCCGCTGCACAAACCGCCCGCAGCCTTCGATCCCGCTTTCTGACCACGGCAGATCGCGTTCGGGCGGGCTGTCTGACAGCATGAACCAGCGCACCGCATCCGCGCCATATTGGTCGATAATATTGTCGGGATCGACGACGTTCTTCTTCGACTTCGACATTTTGACGACGCGGCCAGCGGTTACCTGCGCGCCGTCCTCTATCCGGGTCCAATCCTGACCATTCTTGCGCACTTCATCGGGAGACAACCAGCTGCCATCGCCAAGGCTGTAGGTCTCATGCGTCACCATGCCTTGCGTAAACAAAGCAGCGAATGGCTCTGCCACATCGATTTTGCCGATATGTTTCAGCGCCCGGGTCCAGAACCGCGCATAGAGCAAGTGCAGGATCGCATGCTCAATCCCGCCAATGTAATGCTCAACCGGCATCCACGCCGCGACTTCTGCCGGATCAAACGGCGCGTCCACCGGTTGGCTGGCGAAGCGCAGGAAATACCAAGACGAATTGGTGAAAGTGTCGAGTGTGTCGGTCTCTCGCCGAGCTTCTCCGCCGCATTTCGGGCAGGTCGCCTTGTTCCATGTTGGATGGCGTTCCAGAGGGTTGCCCGGCGTTTCAAAATCGACATCTTCCGGCAAAGTAACGGGCAGTTGATCTTTCGGCACCGGCACAACGCCACACGTATCGCCAACGCTTCCTTGGCAATGCAGGAACGGGATCGGTGTGCCCCAATATCGTTGGCGCGAAACGCCCCAATCGCGCAACCGCCAGACCGTGGTACCTGCGCCCCATTTTCCCGCCTCAGCCCTGTCGATCACATCGGCCTTGGCTTCTTCGACGGACATGCCATTGAGGAAGTCAGAGTTGACGATCACGCCGTCCCCGCCTTCGGCTTCACCAGTGAATGGCGCGTCGGCATCCGCCGGATCGCTGGCAACAACGCGCGCAATCGGCAGGCCGTATTTGGTCGCAAATTCAAAATCGCGTTGGTCATGGCCGGGCACACCCATCACCGCGCCGGTGCCATATTCCATCAACACAAAGTTCGCGATGAAGACCGGCAATGGCTCACCTGTAAATGGATGCCGCGCCGTTACGCCGGTGTCAAAGCCGAGCTTTTCGGCGGTCTCTAACTCCGCAGCGGTGGTGCCGCCGCGCTTGCATTCCTCGATAAACTCCGCCGCAGCGGGTTTGGCCGCGCCAACGCTTTGCGCCAGCGGATGGTCCGCTGCGACCGCACAAAAGCTTGCGCCAAAAATGGTGTCAGGCCGGGTCGAATAAACCGGCAGTGTATCGCCGTTTGAAAGCTCGAACGAAAATTCCAGACCGCTCGATTTCCCGATCCAGTTTTCCTGCATCAGCCGAACTTTTTCCGGCCAATCCCTTAGCTCACCCAGCCCATCAAGCAGCTCACCAGCAAAATCGGTGATCTTGAGGAACCATTGATCAAGCTTGCGCTTTTCAACTTCGGCGCCGCTACGCCAACCCTTGCCATCGATCACCTGCTCATTGGCGAGCACGGTCATATCTACGGGGTCCCAATTCACTTCGCTGCTGCGGCGATAGACCAGACCAGCCTCATACATATCGATGAAGAGAGATTGTTCGTGGCCGTAATATTCCGGATCACAGGTCGCAAATTCGCGGGTCCAATCGAGCGCAAAGCCAATACGCTGCAATTGCGCCTTCATCGCTTCAATATTGGCGCGGGTCCATGAACCGGGATGAACCTTCTTCTCCATTGCCGCGTTTTCAGCTGGCATACCGAACGCGTCCCAGCCCATTGGGTGGAGCACTTCGTGGCCGCGCATTTTCTTGTACCGCGCCAACACGTCGCCCATCGTATAATTGCGCACATGGCCCATATGGATGCGCCCCGATGGATAGGGGAACATCTCAAGGATAAAGCTTTTGGGCCTTTCTGAATTGCTATCGGCGGTGAAGGTGCCAGCCTCTTCCCATGCGCGCTGCCAGCGCCCGTCAGCCTTGGACGGATCGAAGCGGGTTTCAGTCATGGAGGTCCCCGTCAGGGCGTTTGGATCAGGATGCGACAGCTTGGCGGCGCAAATCGCGCGCCTTGGTGAGGATAATGTCCTCTAGGCTTTGCACGGTAGCGGCCTGAACGGGTGCATCGACCCAACCGCCGCCCTGTGAAACCTGACGGCTAGCTGCGACACGCAAGGCATCGGCGCGCAAATCCTGATCGAGGATCGCAACCGTCACTTTCACACGCTCGCCAGGATTGCTGGGATTGGTATACCAATCGGTCACAATCACACCGCCAGCACTATCTGCCTGAAGCAAGGGCGCAAAACTGACTGTTTCCAAGGCTGCGCGCCATAGAAACGAATTCACGCCAATAGTGTTGATCTGTGCCGCAGAAATGTCCGCGGCGGGACGTCCGCCCCCACCACAGGCCGCAAGTGCCGCCAAGGCTGCACCTGTCAGAGCGATGCGGATGGGACGGAATTTTGTTTGACCAGCGCGTTTCACAGCGGAACTTCCTCTTTTTTATCGTCACAAGCTCTATAACCGCGCCGCCCGTGGCGGCAAGCGGTCTTGGCCCAGCTTTCAGCCGATTTCGCATTTACCCTAGCGCTTTGTTCGCCTGTACACTTCCTGAATTGCAGTTCGCGTGATCAAATGAAGCTGTGTGCGACGTGCAACAGGTTGAGTCCCAAACATGCACGCCCCAGTTTGAGGGATTGCGCAAGGGCGTGTCATGCTCCTATCAATGACGTGTTATGTTCGGCTCGAGTCGCAGCACTGCGCTGTCCAATTTGACAGTCTGACGCTCAGCTTGAGTTAAGGTTGTAACCGCTTTGTGATTTGATACGAAAAGCAAGTGAAAGGTAGTCAGGAACCCATGTCACATAAATCCAGCCCTCAGACAGGTGGAGCGCAGCGCAAGCTGCCGCTGTTGCTTGCGGCTGGCATGTTTGCGTTGGGCATTCCTTCGACTGGCCTCGCCGTTGTCAGCCTGACCGAAGGGTCCGCTGATTTCGATGTGGCAGTGCTAGATATTTTCACACCCGCTTCAGTTGATCCTGAACTGGCCGCTTTGGTTGCCAGCAAAGCAGGTGAAGACGGCATCCGCTTCACACCTGCAGGATCAAATGCTTCCTTGGGTGAGCGTACCGTGACTGTGGCCGTACGCGTTGATCGGGATGTTGCAGAAGCAATTTCGATCCGTTCAGCGATTGATGCTGCACCTGGTGCGCGCGATAGCATCGCTGCGCTGCAACCAACACGGTATAACCTTGGCACCGCCCGCGGTTATGAAAGCTTTGCCCGTCCGGTCACTTTGCCAGACAATGTTCGCAATCTTTCTGTGCCTGATCTTGCGACCTTTGAACCGACCCGGCCGGGTGCGGATGAAGAACGCAGTCGTCTGCAACCACGGATTGCCATTGAGAGTGAAGAAATTGCCGGTCGTTCGCGCAACACTCTCGATTCGCTTGGATCGCAAACGGTTGATCTTGGCGGCGCATACAGTGTGACGCGCAATCTTGATGTCACCGCCGGGGTGCGCTTGTCGCAAGAGCGCGATCGCCTTGCCCCGCTGACCAATGCTGAACAAGATAGCCAAGCCGTCTATGTAGGAACGCAGTTCCGCTTCTGATCGGCCGCCAAATCGGTCGCCTCGCTTGATCGGCACTGCAAACCTCGCTTTGGCCCTCGCTTCGGCGGGGTTTTTTGTTGCCTGCTTGCGAGCCGTTGGTAGTCTCTGTCTCGGGGAGACGAACACGTCTTGAAAAGGGTTTGATTATGACACGCGTTGCAATCGTCACCGGAGGAACGCGCGGGATTGGCCGCGCTATCTGCGAACAATTGAAAGAAGATGGCCTTACCGTCGTCGCCAATTATGCAGGCAATGATGAAGCCGCGCAGAAATGCGCCGATGAACTTGGCATCCATTGCAGCAAGTTCGATGTTGGCGACCATCAGGCCGTGCTTGCAGGTTGCACCAAAATCGAAGCTGAGCTGGGCCAGGTTGATGTGGTGGTGAACAATGCCGGGATCACTCGCGACGGCACTTTGCACCGAATGAGTTATGAAGATTGGGACGAAGTGATGCGGATCAATCTTGGCGGCTGCTTCAACATGGCAAAGGCCTGCTTCCCCGGCATGCGCGAGCGCAAATGGGGCCGGATCGTCAATATCGGATCAATTAATGGGCAAGCCGGCCAATATGGTCAGGTCAATTATGCCGCGGCCAAGTCTGGCATTCACGGTTTTACCAAGGCGTTGGCGCAAGAAGGCGCAAAATTTGGCGTCACGGTTAATGCGATTGCGCCGGGATATATCGACACAGACATGGTGGCGGCGGTGCCCGAACCCGTGCTGGAGAAAATCGTGGCGAAGATCCCCGTTGGCAGGCTGGGTCAGGCCGGCGAAATCGCGCGGGGCGTGGGCTTTCTGTGCTCTGAAAAGGCCGGGTTTGTGACCGGATCGACGATGAGCATTAATGGCGGCCAACATATGTATTGATTGTGTTTGGGGTGCGCTGCGCCGGCCCCATCCACGCGCTAACCAGGTTTGTTGGTAATTTGTTAAGTATGATGGGTTAGCTTTGGTTATTATTTTCAAGAGCCCAATAGGCTTGAGGTGCATGATGACCAAGACAATGCCAGCAGGAGAACGCGATAGCGGCGCTGAAAAGCGTGCGATGCGGCGCAGTTCTCAATTGTTACGCAGCGCAAAGGTTGTGTGCGAAACCGGCGAGTATGTGTGCCTGATCCGCGATATTTCAGAGATCGGCGTCGGGTTGAGCTTTCTCCACGAGGCACCGCCCGAAGCGCGCATCATTTTGCAGCTGACCAATGGTCTCACCTATCCGCTTGAGCGTGTATGGGCAGGAAAAACGCAAACCGGCTATCGCTTTGGCAGCGCAATTTCGGTCGCCGAATTCCTCGGGGAAGAAAGCCCGTTTGAACGCCGCCCGGTTCGGCTCGAAATCCATGCCAATGCGCGGATTACCGATGGACGCCAGATTACCAAGGTTCAGCTGGTCGATATCTCGCGCGAAGGGTGCAAATTTGCCAGCGACGGCAATCACCCGGAAAAACGGCTTTTGAGTTTCGAAGCACTCGGTCTGCCACAGCGACTGGGGCAGATTCGTTGGCAAAATGGGCGGAATTTCGGGATGCAATTCCAACATCCACTGGCGATTGAGGATCTGGCATCGACTGCGCTGAGGTTGCAACCATACGCTTCGGATACAATCGAAATTCTGGGCGATGGCGAAACGAAAGTTCGCGCAGCCTGATAGGCCAGCATGCGATTGGCGGCGTGATCAACACACCGCCAATGCATACTCGCTGCCAGCGGCAGGATTGCCGCAAAATCTATCGGATGAAATAACCCACCACTTTTAAGGTGCCATTTTCCCGCTCAAGCGTGACCGATTCAATTGCGCCTTCGCGTTTTTCAAAATCCGTGCGGAATTGCACCACCTGATAACCATCGCCGGGACCCTCTACGTTTTGGAATGTGATCGCTTCTCGGCGTACCACATTGCCCAGGGGCGCTCTTGCTTGCGCAGAAATTTCTCTCCAGTCAGTGGCGGAGATTGGGGTTTGGAACGCATTGCCGGCAGCGGCGTAACTTGCCTCCCAATCGCTGCTATCGACCAGAGCAAGCCAGCTGCGGGCTGCCTCTTCCTGTTCGGCGTCCGCTACACTTGTGGCGGCGGCATTGGAACCGGATTGAACTGCTGTGACCGGACCTCCGGAAAAAGACGACAAAACGAAAAGAGCTGCAAAAAGTGACATAAGCACGAGGCCTCCAATTATAATGGCGAGTGTTCGCCGTTGGCCGAATCCTTCCTCTCGAAAGGTTTTGGGCGTGCTGCCAAATTCGCTATTCTCATGCCGATTGGCTTCCCCCAATTCCTTGTATCCAAGATTTTTGGGTGTCTCTGCTTCTTGTTCCATCAGCAATCGTGCTGCTTCGCGGCTGCTGGTCACTCCCAGCTTGCGCCGCGCAGATCGCAATCGCTCATTGATGGTGTGGACCGATAGACCGAGTTCGTTCGCCGTCGATTTGGCATCGTGGCCGCGGACAATCAGCCGCAGCGTCTCTTTCTCCTTGTCGGTTAAGCCATCAACGTCTTCAGACATGCTGCCCCTCTACACGCGGGCCATGGCGATCAGCCACCCCAAAAAAATTGTATGTTTGAGGCAAGCTTGGCCATAGGGTAGCCGCGATGAACCCGCCTTATCATCCGCCCGTTAAACGTTCGGTCCAAATTGCCGGGCACAAGACTTCGATCAGTTTGGAACCAATTTTTTGGGACATGCTGCGCGAAGCGGCGAAGGCTGAACGGGTGCCAATCAATGCGCTGGTGGCGCGTATCGATGAACAACGCATTCAATCCGAAACGCCGCCCGGCCTGGCCAGCGCCATCAGGGTGTGGTTGGTGAGCGAGCGCTGAAAATCATGAAAATTGTCAATTATCAGCCCGAGCATTTTGCCGGGGTGGACCAGTATGGGCCGGACACTGTAACATTACGCCGTTCTTGACTCTAAACTCTACATATGTAGAGTTAATTAATGCCTCGCCTACCGCACACCTCTAAACAAGCCATGGTTCTGTTTTGGTCCTTAGTTCAAAATGCCGATACTTGGCATCATGGTTATGGCCTGATCCAAGCCACCGGAATGAAATCGGGCACCCTCTATCCGCTGCTGATCAGGCTGGCTGATGATGGCTTCCTGGAATCGCGATGGGATTTGGAAGGCGAAGGCGGAGATCGCAGCGCGAAACCTCGCCGCCTCTATCGCTTAACCTCTGCAGGCAAAGCGCTGGCGCAAGAACGGCTCGCCCGGTTTGCAGAAAAATCCGGCAGTTCGGCCAGTGGCAGCGCGGCATGCTGAATTTGGTCGATATGCTCGCCATGGCACTGATGACGGCAAGCCACCGCCTGATGCCTCGCTCCCGAAAGGACTGGGCCAAGGCAATGACATTGGAATTACATCACATTCCCCGATCAGCCCGGCTGCCATTTGCGCTTGGCTGCTGCAAAAGCTCAATAATTGAAAGGCTTCGCGACATGATCAAAACCAAGGATATTCTTTTCGCACCCGCCCTGATTGGCACCGCATTTCTGGCACTGGCTTGCCTGGTGAATGGCGTGAAGCTTTTTTCAAACAACACTGTAATCGCAGCGACCTTGCTGGCGCTGTCCCTCCTTTGGGCGACTGCCTATGGCGCGTTTCTGCTCCGCTCCAAAGTAAACGTTCAAAGGGCCGCGATCACTGGACTTGTCGCTTATTTAGCAATTGGGCTCGCTGGCCAAACAAAGGCGCCTGGATTCACAGGGAATTCTGAATTTTTGGCGCTTTGGCGATCGAAGGGATAATGCTTTTTGCGGCCATGCTTGTCGCGGCATGCCTACCATGGCTTTGGCAGAGTTCAGAAGAGGCGGCCTAGTCCCCAACCCGCTCAATATCGGCACCGACCAGTTGGAGCTTTTCTTCGAGCCGTTCATACCCGCGATCAAGGTGATAGAGCCGCCGTACAGTCGTCTCCCCTTCAGCCGCCAGGCCAGCGATTACCAAGCTCATTGAGGCGCGAAGGTCCGTCGCCATCACTTCTGCACCGGTCAGATCTTCGGGGCCTTTGACAATCGCAATGCGGCCATCCGTGGTGATATCCGCGCCCATCCGGCTGAGTTCGGGCACGTGCATATAACGGTTTTCGAAGATCGTCTCCGTCAGCACACTTGCCCCCTCAGCCTTGCACAGCAAGCTCATCAATTGTGCCTGCATATCGGTGGCCAAACCAGGGTAGGGTGCGGTCGTCAAATCGGTCGCTTTGAGCGGGCCATCGGCACGCACAGTGATGCCTTTGGCGTCTTCGTCGATCGTCACTCCCATTGCTCTTAGCGCATGGATCGTCGCGCCCATCTCATCGGCTTTTGCCCCTTCAAGCCGCACTTCACCGCCGGTGATCGCCGCTGCGCATGCATAGGAGCCCGCCTCAATCCGATCGGGCATCACTTTGTAAGTCGCGCCGTTCAGCCGCTTGACGCCATGAATGGTAAGATCGGAACTGCCGATGCCTTCAATCTCTGCCCCCATTGCGGTGAGCAGATTGCACAGGTCGACAATTTCTGGCTCTCGTGCGGCGTTGAACAAACGGCTGGTGCCATTGGCCAAAACCGCCGCCATCAAGGCATTTTCAGTCGCCCCAACTGACACAACTGGAAAATCAAAATCCCCGCCCGGCAATCCACCATCAGGGGCGATCGCCTTCACATATCCCTGCGTTAGTTCGATCTCCGCGCCAAAGGCCTCCAAAGCCTTCAAATGCAAATCGATCGGCCGATTTCCGATCGCGCAGCCACCCGGCATCGATACGGTCGCTTCGCCAGCGCGGGTTAGCATCGGCCCGAGGACAAGGATCGACGCGCGCATTTTGCGCACCAGATCATAGGGGGCGACACTGGAGGTGAGGCGCGACGCTTCATACGTCACAACGCGGCCAAAATCTTCCGGTCGATTGCCCTGGATGCTTACCGACACGCCAAACTGCCCCATCAGATGCTGGAACCCGTCGATATCGGCGAGCCGCGGCAGATTGCGCAATGTCAGCGGCTCTTCGGTCAACAGCGCGCACGGAATCAGAGTGAGCGCCGCGTTCTTGGCGCCTGAAATCGGGATTGTCCCGGCAAGCTTGTTGCCGCCACGAATAAGCAATTTGTCCATCTTTAAGGCCTTAGACAATTTGTGAATGCGCGCAAACGCAGGCGGGCATCACAACTGTGCAATGACGCCGCTTGGAGTTGACGCAATCATCACGCTGTCCGTATCGCAAGCATTATGACGCAGCACAAACCCATCAAAAAGGCCGTGTTCCCCGTTGCTGGGCTCGGCACACGTTTTCTCCCTGCGACCAAGGCAATCCCGAAAGAATTGCTGCCGATCGTTGACCGTCCGCTCATTCAGTATGCCGTTGATGAAGCGCGCGAGGCGGGGATCGAACAGATGATCTTTGTCACCGGGCGCGGCAAAACCGCGATTGTCGAACATTTCGATGTCGCATTCGAGTTGGAAAGCACGATGGCAGAGCGCGGCAAGGATATGGGCGTGCTCGAACCAACGCGGGCGACACCGGGCGATATCATCACCGTGCGCCAGCAAGTGCCCATGGGATTGGGCCACGCGATCTGGTGTGCCCGTGCGATTGTGGGGGATGAGCCATTCGCGATCTTCCTGCCCGATGAATTGATGATCGGTAAAAAGAACGGCAGCGGCTGCATGAAGCAAATGGTCGATGCCTATTCACAAACCGGCGGCAATTTGATCAGCGTTCTGGAAGTGCCGATGGACGAAGTTTCCAGCTATGGCGTAATTGATCCAGGCAATTCAAATGGCGCGCTCACCGAAGTGCGCGGACTGGTCGAAAAACCGCCCGTGGCACAAGCTCCATCGAACAAGATCATTTCCGGGCGCTACATCTTACAGCCAGAGGTGATGCGCACTTTGGAAACACAGGGCAAAGGCGCCGGCGGAGAGATCCAATTGACCGATGCAATGGCGCGTATGATCGGCGAGCAGCCGTTTCACGCCGTAACCTTTGATGGCAATCGCTATGACTGCGGCAGCAAAACCGGGTTCGTTGAGGCGACTCTGGCTCTGGCGCTTGAACGAGAAGATATGGGCGCGGAAGTGCGCAAGATCGCCGAGCGGCTGCTGAGCTGAATGATCCGGTGCGACGAGAGCGGCACAGCAAATGCAATGCCCTCAAACCAGCATATCGCCAGCTTGAGAGCGTTTTGATCAAATGTTCGGGAGGCGCGTTTGAGCCTCCCGATTGTGTGCCGCGGAATGATTATCCGGCAGCCCCACTGCTATCGCCACGGCGCTTGGTCGCAGGTTTTGGCGCGCGATCAGCCTCAGCCTCAATCACTTGCTTTTCAACTTCACCCAGCACCTCGGTCAAATTTGGAGGTGCTGCGCCTTCATCCGCCGCCGCTTCAACCAATGAGCCGAGCGATGAACCATTGAGGCCCAGCTCTTTCATCAGTCCATCGAGGACCGGAGCCTGAGCGCGGTAGGCAAGCGCGGCCGACACGGCATCAGTGGCCAAGTTTCCCGAGCCGCCTCCAGCGCCATTGGCACCGTCAGCAGAACCGCCCGAACCGCCATTGGTTAGCCCATCGACTTGAACGATTTTGATCGAATCGATTGCCTCCATTGGCTTGGCGCTTTCCTTGATCACCTCTGGCAACACTTTGAGCAGGGCAAGCTTGGTCTGCAGGCTGATCTGCTCCATCGAGAGGATGTTCGCAGCTTCGTTGATCGCTTCTTGACCAGCTGCCTCCACTTCAAAGCGGACCCGCGCCGCATCTGCGCGCAGCTTCTCAGCTTCGGCTTCACCTTCCGCCTCGCGGCGAACTGCCTCAGCCAAGTTCGCAGCGGCATCGCGTTCTGCCTCTGCCTCAACCTTCACTGAAATCGCATCGCGTTCCGCGACCTTTGCCGCCTCGATCAGTTCGATTTTCTTCTGACGTTCGGCAATCTCGCTCTCTCGAGAGGTTGCAACTTGCTCTTCAGCGGCCACTGCAAGCGCGCGAGCAGCATCGGCTTCGGCCTTGGCCTGGCTTTCTTCCCGGCTCTTGTTCTGAACCGCAATCTGCTGCTCCTGACGCGCGATTTCCAGTGCACGCTTCTGATCGATCCGGGCTTCTTCGACCAAGCGGTCCGCCTCAATCTGCTGCGAATCCACCTGCTTCTTGGCCTCAATCTGAGCGGCCTCGGCCTCTTGGCTTCGCGCGGCTTGTTCACGCGCAATTTCGGCCGCTTGCGATGCTCGGCGAATTTCAACCTCGCGTTCTTGGCTCAGACGCGCATATTCATTGTCACGTCCGATCTCAAAGCTCTTTTGGTCGGCTTCTAGGTTCTTCGATTCCATCTGAACCCGCGTGTCTTGCTCAATATCATTGCGCAGCTTCTTGCGTGCTTCGATTTGCTCGGTGAGCTTTGTGAGACCTTCCGCGTCAAACGCGTTGTTCGCGTTGAAATGTTCGATGCTGGTCTGATCGAGACCGGTCAACGAAACCGATTCCAGCTCCAGCCCGTTCATGGCGAGATCGTTTGACGAAACCTGTTGAACTTTCTGGACGAAATCTGCGCGTTGTTCGTGCAATTCGTTCATGCTCATGCCTGCCGCGACCGAGCGCAGCGCGTCGACGAATTTACCCTCCACCAAATCTTTCAGCATTTCAGGCTGCATTGTACGTTGGCCCAGCGTTTGAGCGGCCATCGCGATCGCATCTGAATCGGGGCGGACGCGAACATAAAATTCCGCTTTCACATCGATCCGCAAACGGTCGAGCGTAATGAGCGCTTCGCCATCGCGCCGTACCACTGCGAGCACCAATGTGTTCATGTTAACTGGCATAGTCTCATGAAAAACCGGCAGCACCATCGCACCGCCATTCATAACGACCTTTTCCCCGCCGACGCCGGTTCGCACAAATGCGATCTCTTTCGACGCGCGTCGATAAAGGCGAGTGATCACCGTGCCGATGATGATCAAGATTAGTAGGCCTGCACCGGCCATGATTGCTAAGTCTAATAGTGGCATTCTTCCTCCTGGTTGGTTTGATAAATCTTATTCTGGCCCAAGCAGCGGGCTCTCATATCTCATGGCGTAAAATGTCTGCCCATCACGCCGGACGATCAAGACGGTTTCGCCTTCGCCCAAGGCAAGATTGGGATCATGCGGTTCAACCATCACGAAATGTGCTTGCCCAAACTGGTCAATCACTTTTGATCGCGCCGGGGAGCCAGCCCGCGCCGTGCCAAGCTGGATCACTGCATCGCGGCGGATCAGGCTGTCGCGCGAAATGGCACTCGTTTGGTCTTTGGGCATAATCGCGCCAATTGGCCGCACCGCCAGGCCATTGATCGGAAACGCTGCGCCGCCCGCAAGCAATCCTGCCAAGGTCGCACCCAAGGGGGCGCCAAGCAGATTTTCGGCCAGCAATTGTCCGCTCACCCCGATGCAAGCAAAGACAAACAATAGGCTCGCAAGCCAGATCAGGAACGGCACTCTGCCGAGCCCTAAAAGGCTGAGCAGACCATCCATAAAACCGCTCGCCGAGATCGCATCGCTGCCATCAACATCCAGATCGGCGGAGGCATTGGCGGCGGAATCCGCGGCAAGGCTCGCGTCAAAATCCGCATCCAAACCGCTATCTAAACCGCTATCTAAACCATCGGGCAGATCGACATCAAAATCGAGATCGGCGTCCCCGCCTTCAAACATATCGGCCAAGCCAATAACTTGTGCGACAGCAATAAACGCAAGCAACAATAAAGCTGCGGCGAACGGCACATTGTGGGCTTCAAGCAGGCTCAACGAACCGCCGCTGCACCAATAGCAACGCCACTATTCCAAATTTTTCCCATGAACGGAGTATTAACACAAGTTGCGCGCAAATGACAGTAAAATCGTACAAGGCACTCCGAAAAGTGCGTTTCGGCATCATTATTTGTGCGGTCCTTGCTTATTGTTATCCGCGCGCGAGATTGAAGAGGAAATTAAATGGCATTGATGCGCAATGGCAGGGTTTTTAGGCCGCCAACAAAGGTCGACTTGGCTCGTTTGGCCTCACCCGCCAGCTCAACGCTTTCGATCCGGTCGAGCAATGTTTCAAACAGGATGCGCATTTCCAACCTCGCCAAATGCAATCCAAGGCATTGATGCGCACCAGCGCCAAATGCGATATGCCGATTGGGAGACCGTGCCGCATCGAATTTGCGCGGATCTTCAAATTGCTCAGGGTCGTGATTGGCGGCGACATAATTGATCATCAGCCAATCGCCTGCACGGATCATTTGACCGCCAATTTCTACATCGCGGGCGGCGGTCCGCATGAAATGCTGCACCGGGCTGGTCCAACGGATCGCCTCTTCGACAATCCCCGCAAGCAGGGTTCGGTCGGCTTTCACTTTCGCAAATTGCTGCGGATCATGTGCAAGCGCCATCATCGCTCCCGCAGTGGAAGCGCTGGTGGTGTCATGACCAGCAGCGGCCAGAATGATGTAATACCCCATCATCTCGCGATCGTTCAGCGGTGCACCGTCGACCTCAGCATTGGCGATAATGCTCGCGACATCACCATTAGGATCCGCGCGTTTTTGTGCTGTGAGCCGGGCAAAATACGCTTCAAAATCTTTAACCGCGCCCGCCACCAATTGGGTGATTTGCTCGGCAGTCATATTGGCCATGCCCGACTGGTTCAGGTCATCATCCTGTCCGCCAAACATTTGCTGGGTGAGCATCAGCATGCGCGCTTCATCTTCCTCAGGCACACCGAGAATTTGCATCACGACATGCAGGGGATAGGGCGCGGATACTTGTTTGACGAAATCGACGACAATCGCCTCTCCCGCATCATCGCTGCCCGCATCGATCAACCGCTGAACGGTTCTGCCCGCAAGCGCGCGAATTTCCGCCTCCACGCTTCGAAGGTTTTTGGGCATGAACCATTCTTGCGTCAGCTTGCGATATTTCATGTGGTCTGGCGCATCCATCGTCACCAGGCTCGCGACCATATGTTCTGTGCCGCCGCTCATTGCTTTGGCAAATGCAATCCCTTCATCATGAGAGAACACGACCGTTTGCGGGTTGTTGAGATAATTCACATTATCTTTGGAGACCTGCATCACGTGGTCATATCGGCTGATCAACCAAAAAGGACGATGGATGCCCTCAACCGCTGCGACATAAGCAACGGGAGTGTCTGTGCGAATGCGGTCAAACCGATCGAGCAGGCTATCCCATTCGGCGTAACTCGTTGGGTCAACGACGGCCCGCCCATCTCCAACGGAAAGCGTAGGCCGCGCGCTCACGAAGCTGAGCCGATGGCAGCCGCAGCCTTATACTCGTCACGCAATTCGCGCTTATAGAGTTTGCCATTCGCCTCGCGCGGAAGTTCCGCGCGGAAATCAAACAGCTTGGGAAGCTTAATCCGAGCCAAATCCGCACTCAAGAATGCGCGCAGTTCCGCCTCTAAATCTTGAGAGCCCGCGCTGCCCAATATGTCAGCGTCTATGGGCTGCACCACAGCCACAACCTTCTCTCCCAAATCATCATCGGGCGCTCCGATCACTGCGGCATCCATCACTTTGTCGTGCGTTATCAGGAGGTTTTCGATCTCTTGCGGGTAGATATTCACACCTCCGGAGATAATCATGTGGCTCTTCCGGTCGGTCAGATAAAGATATCCCTCTTCATCGACATGGCCAATGTCACCCAATGTCATCCAACCTTTGGGATGCTTGGCCTCTGCCGTTTTTCCGGGGTCTTTATGATAGGTCGGCAACCGATCGTTCTCAAAGAAGATCAGGCCATCTTCGCCCTTAGGCACTTCTTCTCCATCAGGCCCGCACACATGCAAGATTCCGTGGATCGCTGGCCCAACGCTGCCCTGGTGGGTCATCCATTCAGGGCTGCGGACCATCGTCATGCCGATACTTTCGGACCCGGCATAATATTCAACCAAGACTTCACCCCACCACTCGATCATGTCCCGCTTGATCGGGATAGGACATGGCGCGGCGGCATGCAGCGCCCGCGCATGGCTCGACAGATCATATTTGTCGCGGATCGATTTATCGAGTTTCAAGAATCGGACGAAATGCGTCGGCACCCATTGGCTATCGGTCACCTTGTGACGCTCAATCATGGCCAGCGCAGTTTCTGGGTCGAATTTTTCCAAGACCACAACCTTCGCGCCCAGGCGGTGCGCAACATTGCACCACGCCAGCGGGGCCGCGTGATACAGGGGGGCAGGCGAGAGATAGACCATCGATCCATCGCTAGGCATTTGCGCGCCCATCACGGCCAAAGCTATTTGCGGGATCGGTGCCTCTGGATGCGGATCTTCTGGCGGCGGCGGCGTAATTCCTTTTGGCCGACCGGTCGTGCCGCTAGAATAGAGCATAACCAATCCAGCGGTTTGATCGGCGATTGGTTCAACCGGATAAGATTGCAACGCCGCATCGAAATCATCGTCGCCTGCGCTATCAACCACCAGAATCGGTAGATCCGGGCATGCCCGGCGCACATCATCCAACACATCGTTAAACGCGATCGATGTGATCAGCATTTTCGCGTCGCTATCGCCCAGGATATAAGCGATTTCGGCCGCTGTTAGCCGAGTGGAGATTGGAACGAGCAATGTTCCAGAGCGCTGCGACCCCCAATAAATTGGGAAGATCTCAATCCGGTTTTCAAGCAAAATGGCGAATGGATCATTGTGCTGAAAACCACGTGCCCGGAGCAATTGCGAAAACCGATTAGCCTCTTCGTCCATTTCACCGAAGGTGAGGCTTTTGCCGCTACCGGCCATGACCACCGCAGTATCATTCGGCCTATTTCTGGCATGGGCGATCGGATGCAGATTCATCTATTTCTCTCCTCCGCAGCCTGTTTCGACTGCTAGCGTAGAAAAGAAACCTAAACGGCTGCGGAAACCTCGCAAGCCCAATCCGCGATTTAAGGGTGTTGCCTAACAAAAAAGGCGGCGGGAAAACCCGCCGCCAATGTTCAGACATCCTCTCCAATGTCCGACCCGCTCATTGGCGGGAAATCTCGTAAGCGGAATTTACTCTCCGCCGCGCCCTTCAGGAACATCAGCATTGCTGTATGCCAATTGGGCTTCGCTTTCTACCATATAGGGAATTGGATTGACCGCAACCCCATCGATGCGCACTTCATAATGCAGGTGCGGACCGGTTGAGCGGCCTGTCGATCCGACATATCCAATAACATCGCCTTTGCTCACCCATTGGCCTGCGGCAACCGCAAGCCGAGACATGTGGGCATAGCGAGTTTCGAGATCGGCACCATGATCAATGCGAATGTAAAGGCCGTAGCTTGAAAACCATTCAGCCTTGCCAACAATGCCATCGGCGGTCGCATAAATAGGTGTGCCGGTTGGGGCTGCCAGATCAACGCCATTATGCCGGCGCCGACCACCCAAAACTGGATGGGTGCGGATGCCATAGCTGCTGGTCAGCTGCGAACCATCAAGCGGCATGCGTGATGGAATCGAAATGCTGGGTTGTGCGGTTGATGATGTTGAGCCTGATTGATCAAGCGCCTGCCAACTTGCAAACAATTGCCGAAAACGCACATCGCCAGATGTCAGCGTATCGTCTTGCGCCTCACGAAGCGGCTCGGTGATGTCCACTGCCGCATTGGCAGAACTGTTCGCCGCTGCCGGTGCAGCGGTGAGCGCCACGCTGGCAGCCAACAATGCAGCTGTTGCTTTGCTTGTCGGACGCTTTGTGAGCGTGCTCATAGCGGGCTTCGATCCTTTTATGCGGCTTTCGCCAAAACTTTGTCTCTGCGATCTGGCCGTCTAATCGCCATCCGTTAAGATGAAATTAGGACTAACAAGTCGCCATGCCCCAACGTCCGCAAACAATCGGGGAAAACGTGAGAAGGGAGTTATCGGGCCGATTCGTTAAAGAGCAACTTCTTCGTAGAAGTCTCGCGACAGACCGGCTGCAAGACGCGCCGAATCGTTGAATGGCGGCTTAACGGAGCCTCTAAAGTAGGTCGCGACAAGCCGTTTCCACTCAATTTCCGGCGTTTTTCCTTGGATTTGCGCCAGTTCAACAAAGTGTTTGGTGCCAATCGCAACATGGCGAATTTCGTCGTCAAGGATTCGCGTCAGAATTTTTGCACCTCCTTCATCACCCCAGTGGCGCACCCGCTCCAGGGTGGCTGGCGTAACGTCGAGCCCGCGCGCCTCCAACACCATTGGCACGATCGCCAATCGCGCCGATACATCATGCTTTGTCGCTTCGGCGGCTTGCCATAAACCGTCATGCGCAGGCAGCGCGCCATAACAGCTGCCCAAGGATTTCAATTTGCGAGCGAGCAGCGCAAAATGCATCGCCTCATCAGCGGCCACTGCGAGAAAATCCGAAACGAATTCCCGGCCCATCTCCTCGCCAAATCGGCCCGCCATATCCAAAGCAAGGTCAATCGCGACAAATTCAATATGGGCCAAGCTGTGCCACAGCGCGATCCGTCCGCGTTCAGAACCGCCTTTGCCGCGTTTCGGCATTTTGTTGGGCGGCAGCAATTGAGGAGTTTCAGGCCGCGCAGGTTGATCGGGCATGCCTGCATCAAAACGCCAGGCCAGCTCGCCATGACGCCAACGCCTGACAATGGACCGAGTTTCCATACATTTTTCAATTGGATCGGCGGTTTGCATCGCGCCGCCAATCGCACTGCTGATGCTATCCAACTGCGTCACTCCGCGCGGCGTTGTGACGTCACAATTGCGTTGCTGCATTGAGCACTTCTTCGGCGTGGCCTTTTACCTTCACCTTGTTCCATGCTTGCGCGATCTTGCCGCTCTCATCGATCAGATAGGTCGAACGGACCATCCCCAAATAGGTTTTCCCGTACATCTTCTTTTCTGTCCAGATGCCAAGCGCGTCCGACAATCCGGCCGCTTCGGCATCAGTCGCCAAGGGCGTTTTCAAATCGTGCTTTGCGATAAAGTTCTGGTGCTTTTTCGCGCTGTCTTTGCTCACGCCCAGCAATTCAACGCCGGCGGCATCGAAATCACCCTTCAAAGCGGTGAAATCCTTGGCTTCGGTGGTACAGCCGGGCGTATTGTCTTTGGGATAGAAAAACACGACCAGCTTTTTGCCGCGATAATCACTGGGTTTGACTGTGCCGCCATCAGGTGTGCCCATTTCAATATCGGGGATCATTTCCCCAGCACCGGTAAATCCGCTCATTCATCTATCTCCAAACTCTGCCCGAGAATCGATTCCCACGCTTTGGCCACTCCATGCCGCGCTGCGCCAAGCAAGCGCAAGAGCTCAGGATAATCCTGCGCCCGGCACGCCCGCGCCAGAACCGCACCGGCGGCCTTTGGCGGCTGTTGCCCGCCCGGAGCCAACAACCGGCCAGCCACCAATAACCGCGTCATTAAATCATAGGCTGCGATCAGTTCGTGCGGGATCTTTCCTGCCTCCGCCAATAGCGGCAAAGCGGCGGCGAAATCGGGTTCCAGCGCCATGGCATCGCGCAATTGCAAGAAGTGAATCATAAATTCAAAATCGACCAGGCCGCCGCGCATCAATTTTACGTCGAGCGGCCCGCGAGCCGATTTGTGCTGAGCCATTTCATGTCGCATCGACAGCACTTGTTCTTTCAGCTTTCCGCCATCGCGCTGCTTATGCAGCACAGCGGAAATCATGTCGCCCAACTCAGTTCGAACGGCATCGGAGCCAACCAACACGCGCGCGCGCGCCAGCGCCATATGCTCCCATGTCCAAGCGGCTTCGCGCTGATATTTTGCGAAGGCTTCAAGCGACACGGCCAACGGACCTTGATTGCCTTGTGGCCTTAATCGCGTGTCGACTTCATAAAGAGCGCCTTCGGCTGTCGGCACCGATAGAGCCGCGCTCACCCGCGTCGCGAGACGGTTGAAATACAGCGTCGCGCCAAGCGGCCGCGGCCCATCTGATTCAGCCGCAAAATCGCCGTTGAAAAGGTAAATCATATCGAGATCGGACGCGTGCGTCAGCGCGCCTCCTCCCAATCGCCCCAATCCCAGGATCACCAATTCACTTCCGGCGATCCGCCCATGCGCTTTTTCAAATTCTCCTGTGGCGGCGCTAACGGCCACTTGCAAAGCCGCCTCGGCAGCGCGTGAAAGCCCACTGCCAATATCCAAGGGATCGCTATGCGCTTCGATCAATTGCACGCCCAACGCAAACCGCGCCTCTCCGGTCGCGACCCGGATTGAATCAAGCTTCGCCTCGTAATCCTCACGTTCCGCGCCAGCCTCGATTGCGGCGGCAATTTCCTCGACCGAGCCGGGCAGTTGGAGCGCGCTTTCATCGATCAAAGTGTCAAGCAATTCAGGCCGTCTTGCCAATTCACCCGCCAACATTGGCGATAAGGTGAGTACACCGAGCAACCGAGTTAACAGCGCCGGGCGCGCTTTGAGCAAATGGAACAAATTGATCGCGCTCGATGTTTTTTCGAGCAGCGTTTCCCACCGGGCGATTGCGCGCGTGGGATCATCGGTATCCGCAATCGCCGTGATCAGATCTGGCAACAGCGCATCAAACGCAGCAACGGCTTGCGGTGTCCGGAGGCATTGAAAGCGCCCATCGCACCAATCCTCGATCCGGCCCGCAAGCTGATCTGGCTTTGCAATGCCAAGATTGGCCAATTGCTCTTGCAATGCGGGCGACTGCGGTGCGGCTTGCGGTCCGGCGCTAGGGGCTTGCTCAACCTCTTCACCGATCAAAGTGTCATAAGCGGCGGCTACTTCGCCGGTAATATCGTTCAGCTCGGACACCAGAGCAGTGCCACTGGAAAGACCATCCAACCGGGCCACGGCGTCAAGCGCTTCCCCGCTGGGCAAGGTGTGTGTTTGACGATCATCGATCATTTGCAGGCGGTGCTCGATCGCGCGCAGGCGATCATAATGTTGGCCAAGCATTTCGGCGCCAGCCGCTTCAATCCGGCCTGCATCGGCCAAGGCATCGAGTGTGGCCCGCGTCCCCTGCACGCGCAAGGATTGATCGCGCCCACCATGAATCAATTGGTGAGTTTGCGCGTAGAATTCGATCTCTCTGATGCCGCCCCGGCCGCGCTTCACATCAAAGCCTGGGCCTGGCTGCGTAGGCCCATCATAGTTGAGCCGAATTTGCGCGGTCAGCTGCCTGATTTCTTCGATCGCCCCAAAATCAAGCGATGATCGCCAAACAAATGGGCGCAAGTGTTCAAGGAATTGTTCGCCAGCCGCGATATCGCCAGCCGCCGCGCGAGCGCGGATAAAGGCCGCGCGTTCCCACGCCAAGGCCGAGCTTTCATAATGCGACCGCGCTGTTTCTATCGACACTGCAAGCGGGCTGACCTCGCTGGCGGGTCGCAAGCGCAGATCGACTCTGAAAACGATGCCGTGGGCCGTGCTTTCCGACAGCAGTTTTACAATGCCGCGCGCATATCTTTGCGCTGCCTCACCTGGTTCATCAGCAGCGCGGCGCGGCAGGGTTTCCGGGTCATAAAGCAGGATCGGATCAATGTCGGATGAATAATTGAGTTCGCGCGCGCCGTGTTTCCCCAGTGCCAAGGCAATCATCCCGGCGGGCTCGGCGCCTTCGACACGCTGGGTGATGACATGAGAAATGGCGCGATCCAAAGCCCGGTCGGCACAATTGGAGAGTTCTGAAACGATCCGCGAAAGTGGGAAAGCACCAGCCAAATCCGCAACACCCAGCACCGTTAGAAGCGCGTTGCGTTCCCGCCGCAGTGAAACCGAAACATCTGTCTCTGCAGCGCCAATGTGCAGCGCCCAATCGAGCGCGCCCTCTGCATCGCCTTGCGCAAGCAGCCCTGCAAGCTCGGGATCACGCTCCAGCCCTCGGGCCAGAAACCGCGATTCCGCCTCCGCGCGGGACAAGGCATCATCCCAATCTAGAGCTTGAAAATTGGCCATCGCGATCTTCTTGGCGGCAGCGAGCCTTGCTAGCAAGCGCAGCATCCCGATCCTCGCTTGCCGGAATGCTCTTGCTCTGCAAGACAGGGGCCAGAATTCAGTACGAGAGGAATCAACCACAATGATCAAACGGGCATTTGCGATAGGCGGCCTAGCCATTGGCGCGCTCGCTCTTTCAGCCTGCGATGCTTTGACCAGTTCGGGCAGCGCAACCGATGCAATCGACATTCCCGAAGTGGCAGCAGGCGAATTGTCTGAAGACACGATGAAGGATATCACCCGGACATTGTCTTCGGATGAGTTTGAAGGACGCGCACCGGGCACCGAAGGGGAAACCAAAACGGTCGCCCTGCTGACCGAACGGTTCGAAGCCGCCGGGCTGCAACCTGGCAATGGCGATAGCTGGGTTCAGGATGTGCCGCTGATTGAGATCACTGGCAAAAATTTTGCCCCATTGACGATCACCAATGGCGAAACCGATCTCGCTTATGAATTTGGCAGCGAATGGGTCGGCGTGACGTATCGCGAAGAAGCGCAAACTCAACTTGCCAACAGCGAAATGGTGTTCGTTGGATATGGCATCAACGCGCCAGAACGCGATTGGAATGACTATGAAGGCTTGGATGTCACCGGGAAGACTGTGGTCATCCTGGTCAACGATCCTGACTATGAAACCGAAGGGTTAGAAGGCACGTTTAACGGCCGCGCGATGACATTTTATGGCCGCTGGACTTACAAATATGAAGAAGCCGCGCGGCAAGGCGCCGCCGGTGCGATCATTATTCATGATACAGAACCGGCCAGCTATGGCTGGAATGTGGTGGAATCGAGCTGGTCTGGCGCGCAAGCCTATCCGGCTCGCGGAGATAACCCACCGCCGTTGACGATTATGAATGGCTGGATCCAGAAAGAGGCTGCGCGCGAAGTTCTCGCCGCCGCTGGACAAGATCTGGATGCCTTGACCGCAGCGGCAAAGCAGGCCGATTTCGAAGCGGTGGAGCTTGGCATGAGCGCTTCTACCAGTTTTGAAAATGATATCCGCACATTCGCATCGCAAAACGTGATCGGCGTTCTTCCAGGAACGGAGGCTCCTGAAGAATACGTGATCCATACCGCGCATTGGGACCACCTTGGTCGCTGCAAACCTGCGCCCGATGGCGATGATATCTGCAACGGTGCGGTTGATAACGCCACGGGCACTGCGGCGCTCGTTGCATTGGCAGAGGCGCATGCCAATGCTGGCGCTCCTAAGCGCAGCCTTGTGTTCTTGGCGGTCACCGCAGAGGAATCCGGGCTGCTGGGCGCATATTACTATGCCTCGAACCCGATCTTCCCGCTCAATCAAACTGTTGGCGGGATCAATATGGATGCCTTCCAAGTCGCAGGGCCAGCCAATGACGTGACCGTTGTTGGCCCCGGCAAATCGCAGCTTGATGGCTTCCTGCTCGCCGCGCTTGAAGCGGATGGACGCACGATGACACCCAATCCCAAACCGGAAGCGGGATATTATTATCGTTCAGACCATTTCGCCTTTGCCAAACAGGGCGTGCCAATGCTGTATATCGATGGCGGCGAAGATCTGGTTGAGGGCGGCACTGAAGCTGGTGCAGCCGTCGCGGCAGATTACACCGAAAATCGCTATCACGGCCCGAAAGACGAATTCAATGAAGAATGGGATTGGTCCGGCGTGATGGGTGATTTGCAGCTGTTTTACCGGATTGGCCGAATGATGGCTGAAAGCTCCAGCTGGCCCAATTGGAATGATGGCGATGAGTTCCGCGCCACCCGGGATGAAAGCTGTGCGAACGGTGATAGCGGCTGTTGATCGGCGCCGCTTTTAACGCACCGTAGCTCCGCGAAAGCCGATCCATGGCTGATCTGACGCGCCCGCGCCTTTTGGCTGAATGGGCACCGCAGGATTGGTTATGGATCGGCTTCCCGCATCTGGCCCATGAATGGCCGGGCATGCTGCCCGCTGCGCAAGAAGAAATCGCAGCGTTTGCCAATGCCGTTGCGGATAGCGGGCAAACTGTGAAGCTGATCGTGCGCGATGCCGCAAATGAGGCGCGCGCGCGGGAGTTGGTCAGCGAAAAAGTTGTTCTCGAACGCTGCACCTATGGCGATATCTGGCTGCGCGACACCGGCCCGCTTACGGTCTTCGAAAATGGCAAGCGATCCGCTTTGCGATTTGGCTTTAATGGCTGGGGCGGGAAATATGCCATGCCCGGTGATGAGAGCATTGGAGAAGAGCTGGCCGGGCGCGCCGGGCTGGCGATTACAAAGCCCCCGATGGTGTTGGAAGGCGGAGCGATTGATTGTGATGGGACCGGGCTGGGTGTGACCACCGTACAATGCCTGCTCAATCCCAACCGCAATGGCGAAATGACGCGTGAGGCGATCGAATCGGAGCTTGCTCAGCAGCTCGGCATCACGCGATTGTTATGGCTTGGGCAGGGTTTGTTGAATGACCATACCGATGGCCATGTCGATAACCTTGCCCGCTTTGTCAGCCCGGGAACGCTGGCAATGCCGCAGGCCGCAAACAGCGATGATCCCAACGCTGCGATCTACGCCGATGCCAAAGCAAAAGCTGAGGAATTCGGGCTGGCAATCGCCGAAATCCCGTCCCCCGGAATCATTGATCGCGGCAAGGGCATTGAACCGGCCAGCTACGCCAATTTTGTGATTGCGAATGACTGTGTGATCGTGCCGATCTTCGGCGCGCCGAACGATCAAGCCGCGATCTCCGCTATTGCAGAACTGTACCCCGGCCGCGAATGCATTGGCCTGCCCGCCAATGCCGTGCTTTCAGGTGGAGGCGGCTTCCACTGCGCCAGTCAACATATGCCGTCTGAACTCGCGGAAAATTAACGCTTCGTTAGGGTTTGCACGCGATCCTTAGCGGCATGAGCAGAGCCATCGCCATATCCCGTCAAGTGCATGTAATTGCATTGGAACGTCAGTTTGAACTGGCCCGGATCGCGCTCGTGTTCGGCTGCGCAGGAGCGCTGATTCTGGCAGGACAACCTCTCCCGCTTTGATTTTACTTCGCTTTGCGTAACCTGCCGCTCCATTTTCACGAATAATCTTTGACAGTCTTTGGATTGGAAGAGAGCAAATGAGCAAAGCAATTTTCGCGGTTTTAGCTGGATCGGTGGCGCTGGCCGCCATCACCCTATTCGTCCCAGGCCGTGGTTCTGCGCAAGCCGAACATGAACAAACTGGCGCTTTGGGCGAACCGGTTTTGCTGGAATTGTTTACCAGCCAGGGCTGCTCTTCCTGCCCTCCTGCCGATCAACTCGCAGAGAGATTGGCCAGCGAAGAGGATCTGGTGGTGATCGCTCGACCCGTTACCTATTGGGATCGCCTGGGCTGGCGTGACACATTGGCGCGCGAGGAAAACACCGATTTGCAGCGCGATTACGCCCGCAGCGGATTGGCAGGGTATAACGGCGTCTACACACCGCAATTGGTTGTCGATGGAGCGATCGGCGAAGTCGGTTCGTATGAGCGTGACGTAAGGCAAAACATCGCCCTAGCGCGCGGGTCTCAACAGGCTGCGATCCGTGTCGCCGAAACCGATAATGGCGGGGTGCGCGTTGGCTTAGGCGGCGTGGCGAATGACACTGCCGAATTGATGCTGATGGCTGTTTCCAGAAGTGAGCGCGTGGCGATTGGTCGCGGCGAAAATGGCGGCCGGAATATCACTTACACAAATGTGCTGATCGATGAGCGCGTTTTGGCGCGCTGGGATGGCGGGAAAAGGGCGCTAAACATCGCGCCCAGTCAGCTGCGAGTGCGCGGTGCAAACCGATATGCCTTGGTCCTGCGTGAACCGAACGGCGGGGAAGTGCTCGCGGCCCGCTGGATCCCTTAATCGGCGCTGGCCGGAGATTCTGGTTCCACGCCTTTGGCGGCTAGCCATGCGCGCATCTCTTCGATTTCAGCTTGCTGCGCAGCGATAATCCGCTCGGCCAAATCGCGTGTTTGCGGGTCTTGGCCGTGTTCCAAAACCACCTGTGACATTTCGACCGCGCCAATGTGATGCGCCAGCATGCCTTGCATAAATGCAATGTCAGCATCTGCCGATATGTTCGACATTCCGGCATGCATACGATCGTTTACCGCGGCAAAATCACGCTGAGCTGCGGTCAAATTGGCAGCCTCACTTGATGCGGTGTGATCGCCATGATGAGCTTGCGTAAGCGGCTGATCACTGCCGCTCTCTTGCGCGCATGCACTTACAGCAAGCACAATCGCCAACCAACCAATTGCCTTCATAGTATCCCTCCGAGCCTGGCCATGCGTGCCCGTGCTTTTAGCGCAAATCGGGCGGTGTTGCGGCCTTTGTGATGAGCGCCAAAGCATCGTCTAGCGATAGCACTTGCTGCTCTTTCTCACCCAGTGTCCGCAATGCAACGCTGCCTTCCTCGGCTTCACGCTTACCCACAACCAACAGGTATGGAACCTTGGCCAGCGAGTGTTCGCGAACCTTGAAATTGATTTTCTCGTTGCGCAGGTCAGCGCCTGCTCGCAGGCCTGCAGCCTCAAGCTTCGCCAGCACCTCTTCGGCATACCCATCGATGTCAGACACAATCGGGGCGACCATCGCCTGAACCGGCGATAGCCACGCAGGCAAACGCCCGGCAAAATGTTCAATCAGGATGCCGATAAATCGTTCGTAGGAGCCAAAGATCGCGCGGTGCAACATCACCGGACGATGCCTCCCACCATCTTCACCGACATAGGTTGCGTCCAGGCGATCGGGCAGCACCCGGTCACCCTGGATCGTACCAACCTGCCATGTCCGGCCTATGGCATCGGTCAAATGCCATTCAAGCTTGGGGGCATAAAACGCGCCTTCACCGGGCAGTTCTTCCCACCCAAATTCTTCATTATCCATGCCCGCTTCGGCCACCGCATCGCGCAATTCCTGCTCTGCTTTGTCCCAGTCCTCTTCCGATCCGAAACGCTTTTCTGGCCGCGTCGCAAGCTTCACATGGTAAGAAAATCCGAAGTCTTGATAGACGCTGTCGGCAAGCTTGCAGAAATTGCGCACCTCATCCACCACTTGATCTTCGGTACAGAATATATGCGCATCGTCTTGCGTAAATTGCCGCACGCGCATCAAACCATGCAATGCGCCATGCGGTTCGTTGCGGTGGCAACAACCCATCTCGCCCAGCCGAATGGGAAGATCCCGGTATGATGTGATCCCTTGCTTGAACACCAGCACGTGAGCCGGGCAATTCATCGGCTTGATCGCCATCCAATCGGCATCATTTTCTACCGCAGGCTTGGCTGGGCCATCGCTGCCTTCGTCCACCTCAGGCACCATATCCGGCACAGCAAACATGTTTTCAGCATATTTGCCCCAGTGCCCAGATTGCTCCCACTGGCGAATATCCATCAGCTGCGGCGTCTTGATCTCGCGGTATCCACCGCCATCCATCTTGCGCCGCATATAGCTCTCAAGCTCGCGCCAAATGCGATAGCCTTTAGGATGCCAAAACACGCTGCCATGCGCTTCTTCCTGAAGGTGGAACAGATCCATCTCCCGGCCCAGCTTACGGTGATCGCGCTTGCCTGCCTCCTCCAGCCGGTGAAGGTGCGCCTTAAGCTGCTTTTTATTGAGCCAACCGGTGCCGTAAATCCGCGTCAATTGCGCGTTGCTTTGATCGCCGCGCCAATAGGCGCCAGCCACCCGCATCAATTTGAAGGCTGTGGGGTCAAGCTTGCCAGTCGATGCCAAATGCGGCCCGCGGCACATATCCAGCCACGCACCTTCGCTGCGTGGTTCGCCCGACCAATAGACGGTCAGTTCTTCATTTTCGGGCAGTTCTTTTGCCCATTCTGCCTTAAATGCCTCGCCTTCTGATTCCCATTTGGCGATCAGATCAGCACGCGACCATGCCTCCCTCACCAATGGCTTATCAGCCTTGATGATCTCACGCATTTTTTCCTCGATCGCGGGCAGATCATCCATGCTAAACGGTTCGCGGCTGGCAGGCGCCATCACATCATAATAAAAACCATCATCGGTTGCTGGGCCAAAGGTAATCTGCGTGCCTGGCCACAAGGCTTGGATCGCCTCGGCCAGAATATGCGCATAATCATGACGCACCAGCTCGAGCGCATCATCCTCGTCCTTGGCCGTGATCAAGGCGAGCTCAGCGTCGCCATCGAAGGGGCGGCCAATATCGCGCACTTCTCCATCCACCCGCGCCGCCAATGCGGCTTTGGCAAGACCCGGCCCGATAGCGGCAGCGATATCAGCGGGCGTGCTGCCGGCTTCCACTTCGCGCACTGAACCATCGGGCAGGCTGATTTTTAGCAGTTCGGTCATCGTCATTTGCGTCCGTCTCATTTCCTCAGCGCCCTGCCACAAGGCGCCGCGCGCTGGAAGAGCGGTGTTTGGGTTGCAAACCGATTTCGAGGATGACACCGCGCCGCCGCGAACCCGTGCGGCAGGTTTGAACCATTGCCGAAAAAGGAAAGCACCCACTCCCTTTTGGAAAGTTTGCTTGACATTCATCCGAATCAATGACAAGTATGCTTTCCATAAATGAAAGGGAGCTTGTCTTATGACACGTAATGCAAAAACAATCTTGTGGGCGACAGCCATCATCACCGCCGCGATATTCACCCAGGTCGCCGGGCTCAGCAACGGCGCGTCTTTCGGTATTATTGCTGGCCTAACCGGCGCTGCCATTGGTGCCCTTAGCGGCAATCGTTCAACCGGCGGAAAGTGCGCGCTATGACCGAAAAAGCAGCTGCGCCCGATGGCGTTTTGGGCCGCGGGCCTATTTTTTGGGGCTTCATGATGCTGATCGCGTTTGGCGTAAGCGCCGCGCTCAGCATCAGCGGAGCGATTGAAGGGCCAGCCGCAATTATCCTGATGATCGCGCCCGCTGTTCTAATGGTCCCCCTGTTCACCTCTGCCAACCGGCGCATTGATGCTGGCGGCGTAGACTGCCTGAAAGGTGAGGCCCAAAAGCGTTATCTCAAACGAGTGGCCATCTCGACCTCCTGTTACCTGGTCGCCATGGGCCTGTTGACCTATGTCACCAATGTCGAAAGCGTAAGCGATCCAATCAGGGTGTTGGTTGCGCTGTTGCCGGGATTTGCGGTGATCGGAGTTTTCTGGGCAATCGGCCGGTTGATCGTTGAAGAGCAGGATGAATTCATCCGAATGCTCGTTATTCGGCAATCGCTGATCGCAACAGGATTGGCATTAAGCGTGGCTTCTGTCTGGGGCTTTCTGGAAACCGCTGACGTGGTTCCCCATGCCGATGCTTATTGGTGGCCGGTCATGTGGTTTGTTGGATTGGCAATTGGCGCGGCCTCAAACCGCATTCAATATGGCACGTGGGGTGCGGTGTGAACAATCGCCTCAAAGTGCTTCGCGCAGAGCGCGATTGGAGCCAGCAAGACCTTGCCGACCGGTTGGCGGTGAGCCGTCAAAGCGTCAATGCGATTGAGAAGGGGCGCTATGACCCATCGCTGCCGCTCGCATTCAAAATTTCCGAAATTTTCGGTCTCGCGATCGAAGACATTTTCTCAGTTGAAAAGGATTGAATATGCGCATTCTGGACATTGGATTGGCAGCCTTAGCTGGCCTTGCCGGATTTGCCGCCGCCACATCAGCTTCTGCCAATGACACCGCAGGCACATGCCCGCCATACGAATCCGTGGGCACCGGCCCTGATCTCGTGCTGGTTCCCGGCCTCGGCTCTCCGCCAACGGTGTGGGACGGTGTCAAAGACAAATTGAGCCAAGACTACACCGTTCACTTTGTCCATGTCGGCGGTTTTGCGGGACGATCAGCCAATGGCAGCCCAGACACGATCGTTGAACGCGCTGCTGATGAAATTATCGCCTATCTCGATTGCAAAGGGATTGAAGGCACCGCCTATGCCGGGCATTCGATGGGCGGTTTTTTAGGCCTCAAGCTTGCGAGCGAACATCCGGGCCGGATCAGCCAGCTCGTGATTGTCGATTCGCTTCCATTCTTTCCATTGATATTCTCCCCTTTGGCCACGGCCGATCAAGTCCGGCCTCAGGCTGATAATATTCGCGCGCAGATGCTGAGCCAAAGCGATGAAGCGTTCGCCGCCAGTCAGCAAGCCGGTGTGCGCTCGCTGGTCAGCAATCCCGATTATCATCAAACGGTGGCCGATTGGTCGATCGCCAGTGACCGCGCGAGTTTCGCTGGCGCGATGCATGCGCTCATGACCACTGATTTAAGGCCCAGTTTAAGCGCGATCAGCACGCCCACCACGATTATCGCAGCGGCCAATTCCTTTGCCCCGCGCGGGCGCATCGCAAATCTTTATAACGGCGCGTACTCTGATCTTCCTGGCGCGCAGCTTCGCATCATTGAAGACAGTTTTCACTTCATCATGTTTGATCAGCCAGAGGCTTTTGGCGAGGCTTTGACCGCCGCACTCAAGTCAGATGGCAGCGCCCCTGCCGGCGATTGATTGCGCGTTATATGGCTAGCGCGTGGCTTCCGGCGGCGCACGTGATCCGCTTCGTGCCGGCCAGCCGGGCGGAGCGGGTTCGAATCGTATCGACAAAGCGCATTTCAGTCGTCGCGCGCTGCGGCGTCAGCTCGACCAGCATATAGCCGCGCTGCGATGTGTCAGCCCATACCAATTGCTCATTCGCCGCCACCGCCGCTGCCGCAAAATCGCCTGCTGGGATCGCTGAAAGGGAGCTTTCCAAACCGGGCGAAGTTACGCCCGGGACGCCAAATTCAACCCCGGCGGACGTGCCATTTTGATCAAGTTCGAACGCCCAGCCATTATGCGTATCGCCCGCCAGAACCAGCAAATTGGCATCCGCTTCCAAGGCGGAATTGAGCACCCGCTCACGCGCCGCAGGATATCCATCCCACGCATCCATATTGGCAGGAACCCCGGCCAGACTGGCCGCAGCCGCAGCTAATAATCTTTGCCGCGCCCATTGCGGCAATTCATCGCCCAACATCGAAATTATGCTGGGCGGAGTCTTCAGTTGACCCATCAAAACTTGCTGCACCAAAACCTGCCAAACCGTGCCTTCGCCGCGGGATTGGGCCAGCGCATCGGCCAGCCATTGTTCTTGCCGCAGGCCAAGCATTTGCCTGTCTGGATCGGCATATTCGCCCTCACGAAAGGCGGAAAGCGCCGTCATCGCGCTTTGAGGATCACTGACCCCCTCAAGAACTTTGGCCAGATCGAATTGCTGATCGCGCCCTTCCAGCCGCGTATCCAACCGGAACAAAGTGGCCAAATCTCCCACTTGATAATGCGCATAAGGCCTGTCTGAGACCGGCATCCATTCGCGGTAAACCCGTTTGGCCACCGCTTTACGAACCGCCCATTCCCCTTCGGTTTCTGGTTGGTGATTTTGGGCCCCGTCACGCCAGCTGTCATTTGCGCTTTCGTGATCATCCCAAATCGCAATCATCGGGACAATTTGATGCAAACGCTGGAGATCCGGATCGGCGCGATAGGTCGCATAGCGCAGCCGATAATCTGAGAGCGCCACAATCTCATGGTCGGGGTTCAAATGGCGCTGAGGATGCGCCTGATCCGCGGCCGGATAGGTGCCGCTTTCATACTCATATAAATAATCACCCAGATGCAGCGCGAGATCGCAATCATTGGCCTGGGCGGCATGGGCATAGGAATTGAACCAGCCAAAACCGAAATTGGCGCATGAGAAAACGGCCATCCGGAAATTTTGCGTTGGCCCTTCGGGAAGGGTGCGAGTGCGGCCAATTGCCGAGCGTGTGCCATCGGGCGCGATGAACTGGAAAAAATACCAGCAATCCGGCTCCAGCGAATTGGGGGCCAGTTCAACTTTAACGCAATAATCGCGCTCAGCGCTGACCGGTGCTTCACCATTTTGAACGGGCTGGCTTAGATCGGCATTCTTCGAAATAACCCATTCAATCCGATCAACATCGCCAACATAGCGCGTCCATAACAGCACGCTCGTTTGGCTGGGCTCCCCGCTGGCGACGGAATGCGTAAAGCCGCTGCCGAAACCGCGCGCCGCCAATGGCGTGGCCATCAATGCGCTGCCGGCCCCCGCCAGATGGAATAAGTCCCGGCGGGAAAGGCGTGTTGTTTGTGGAATGGGCGATTCTGCAGATATGCTGTTTGTCATAATTGCCGCCTATGCTGGGCCAATGTCAAAGCGATGACAAGCGTTTAGCACAGGCATGGGCTTGCATCCGGTCACCAGCCGGGGGCATGGAGCCCAGCATGACAGACGTGCAATTTCATTCGCTTGACGATGGTCGGCGCATCGCCTTCAAACACTTGCAAGGCAGCGGCCCAACGCTGGTTTTCCTCCCGGGCTATATGTCCGACATGTCCGGCGGCAAAGCGAGCGCCCTGTTCGCCCGAGCGCAGGAGCAGGGCCGCGCCTGCATGCTGTTAGATTATTCCGGTTGCGGGGCCAGCGATGGGAAATTTTCCGATGGCTCACTCTCGCTCTGGCGCGATGAAGTGAACGAGCTGATCCGGGCGCATGTAGAGGGCGAGGTTCTGCTGGTCGGATCATCGATGGGCGGATGGCTGATGCTGCTGGTCGCCGAAAGCTTGGCCGATAGGCTGGCAGGTATGATCGGGATTGCAGCCGCGCCAGATTTTACCGTGTGGGGGTTTTCCCCAGAGCAGCGCGCGCGCATGGCGAGCGGCGAAACCATTTTTGAAGACAATCCTTATGGGCCAGAGCCGACCCCAACCTATGCGAAATTCTTCGCCGATGGGGAGGCAAACACCCGATTGAGCCAGGAGATTGCAATCGATTGCCCGGTCAGATTGTTGCACGGTCAAAACGATGCGGATGTGCCGTGGAAGATCAGCCTGCAACTTGCCGAAGCGCTGCGTTCGGACAATATACAGGTGTGCTTGGTCAAAGACGGGGATCACCGCCTGTCTCGCGAACCCGATATCGCGCTGCTAAGCTATCAGGTTGATCAGTTTTATTGATTGGAAGCTCCCTTGTCGTTTGCAACTGCTCTCACCTTTTTGCTGCTGCAGATCGGGCCCAATCCAAATGCGGGCGCGATACCCGGCATTCCGGATGAGCTGCTCAATCGGCCTGAGCGCCGCACCAACGAAATTGCCCCGCCGGAGCCGACCAACCCAACCAGCATTTGGCTGTCGGATTGTCTTGATCTGGTCGATAGTGACCCCGCGCGGGCGCACACCATGGCGCAAATTCGCCGCAATGCGACGCTTGGCGCAGAACGGGTGATCGCGAACCATTGCTTAGGGCTCGCGGCAACCAATCTTGAACTTTGGACTGACGCACAAACCGCGTTCACCGCGGCGCGCGATGAAACCCCGGCAGAGGAGCAGCGCGCACGGGCCCGATTTGGCGCGATGGCGGGAAATGCGGCGCTCGTCTCTGGCAACACTGAAAACGCTGTGGCGTTGTTATTGACCGCCGAAAATGACGCGCAAGGCGCACAAGCAGGATCGCTGGAATCGATTGCGGCAACCGACCGGGCGCGCGCATTGGTGACTTTGGAGCGACCGCAAGAAGCCGTTTCCGCGCTCGAACGTGCGGCCCAGCTAACCCCCGATCGCGGAGAGATTTGGCTCTATAAAGCGACACTCCATAGGCGCCTTTCGCAATTAACCGATGCGCAAACCGCGATCGAACGCGCGGCAGAATTGGCTCCTGAGGATTTGCAGGTCGGGCTTGAGGCAGGCGTAATCGCGGTTCTTTCTGGCCGCGATGATGCCGCCCGCGCGAGCTGGCAATCGGTTGTCGATCTGGCGCCGACCAGCGCTGAGGCAGAGACAGCCCGCGCCTATCTTGATCAGATCGGTCCTGCTATTCCCGCCGAATGACATCCGGCAAAAAAACGCAATTCTCGATCCTCGATCTGGTTCCAGTGCGCGAAGGCGGAAGCTTGGCAGAGGCTTTCGACGATGTGACCGAACTGGCGCAGGCGGCAGAATCCGCTGGCTGCAAACGCTTTTGGGTGGCCGAACACCACGCGATGGAAGGGATTGCTGGCGGCGCGACCTCGGTTGTTTTGGCGCACCTTGGCAATGCCACCAGCAGCATCCGAATTGGATCGGGCGGCATTATGCTGCCCAATCACACACCGTTCCAAATCGCCGAACAATTCGGCACGCTCGATGCCTTGTTCCCTGGCCGGGTCGATTTGGGCCTGGGGCGCGCACCCGGCGCCGGGCCAGAATTGCAGCGCGCTTTGCGAAAAAACCTTCAGCAAGCCTCGGAATATTTCCCGCAAGACGTTGCCGAGCTGCGAGCGTTGCTAACCGGTGATGTTGAGTTGCCGATTGCCGCCACGCCCGGTCTGGGTGCAAATGTTGAATTGTGGATGCTGGGTTCAAGCCTGTTCGGCGCGCAGCTCGCTTCGAAACTTGGGCTGCCCTATGCCTTTGCGGCGCATTTTGCGCCCGATCATCTCGACGCAGCGCTCGCGCTTTATCGCCGAGATTTCCAGCCTTCTGAGGCGCTCGATCGGCCCCATGTGATGGTCGCGATGAATGTGTTTGCGGCAGACACCGATGCCGAAGCTCGCTTGCTCGCCACCAGTCAGCAGCAAAGTTTTGTGCGGTTGCGATCGGGCAATCCGGGCAAACTGCCGCCGCCGATTGAAGATTTTACCGCAGGGCTGCCTGCGCCGGCCCGCGCGATGCTGGATCATATCGGTCAAGCCGCTGCCATCGGTAATAGCGCAACCGTGCATCGCGCGATCACCGATTTCATCGCCAGAACTGATGCGGATGAGATAATTCTGTGCGGCGCGACCTTTGACCCAAAGGCCCGGGTCCGCTCGCTGGAATTGACCATGCAGGCATTTGGGGAAGCCTAGATCTATTCAAGTAAGCGGACCCGGTACGGGTAGCAAAGCCCACTGGGGACAATGCAACGGCCGTCTGAACCGGTAGGGGAGGAGCAAACGGCCGCTGCAATTTGGATATAGATAGAAACAAAAAGTTCCGGGCGTACAAGTATTCAACACGCTTGCGCGAGCCCATCTATCCGGCCTATTTGCGACTTATTGATACGCTCGAGAATAATAAAATTTCGCAGGAGCGATGATGGCTTCGAAGACTGACAATAAGCCCGCTGCCGATCAAAAGGCCAAGCGCAAAACAGCTGCCAACCCCGCGAAAAAGCGGACAGCGACAGAGCAAAAGGGCAAGCAGCTCTCAGCTTTGAAAAAGCATTTGCGCGATGCAATTTTGCCGGGCGACACTCCCTTCACAAACAAAGCTTTGTCCGACGCGGCCGAGTTTGTGCTCAGCGCGGCTCAAATGCGCGAAGAAGGGCGATCCTCCCTGGTTTTGGAATCAGAAACCGGTGAACGCCGCTTTTTGCGCATCGCGCTGGTCAATGATGATATGCCGTTTCTGGTCGATTCCGTTGCTGCGACGATAGCTGCGCAAGGCCTGAGCATCGACAGATTGGTCCATCCCGTAGTGCCGGTGAAGCGCGCCAAATCGGGCAAGCTGTCGCAATTGGGCACCGTCAAATCGAACGGTGAAGCGCGCGAATCGATGATTTACATCGAGACGCCCCGCATTGATGCGAAACAGCGCGGCGAATTATTCAAGAAATTGCGCGTTGCATTGGGCGATGTGCGCGCCGCCGTTTGCGATTGGCCAAAAGTTCAACAAGCGATGCGGGCCGATATTGAGCGGGTGGAAGATCCCGAATATCGCAGCCTGCTCGATTGGCTGAATTCAGGGATGCTGACACAGCTTGGCCATGTCACGCGCAAACGCGATGGCAGCCAATCTGGGCTAAAAGGGATCTGCCGCAAAAGCGCGCGCACCTTGCTATCGGATCGCGCATTTGATCAGGCCTTCAAATGGTTTGACCAAAAGCGCCTCGATGGCCGCACCCGCGAAGTGTTGGTGATCAAATCCAATCATGTGTCGAATGTGCATCGCCGGGTTCCGCTGGACCTGTTTATCGTTGCCAGCAGGCAGAAGGGCAAAGCGACCTCGCTATCGGTGCATGCCGGTGTGTGGACCAGCGCCGCCTTGGCCGCGCCGCCATCAGACGTCCCGCATCTTGGCGAAACGCTGAACGCACTGACAGCTGATCTGGGTTTTGACCGGTCCGGTCATGCCGGTAAAGCGTTGCAACATGCTTTCACGGCGCTGCCGCATGATCTTTTGATCAGCTTCAACCGCGAAGACACCAGCAGGCTCGCCACAACAATGATGAGTTTGGTCGATCGTCCGCGTCAAAGGCTATCACTGGTTCGGTCCCAACTTGGCCGCCATACATTTGCATTTGTCTGGTTGCCGCGCGATCTGCTGTCGACCCAAACCCGGCGACAAATCGAAGGGCTTTTGTGCGACCAATCTGGTGCTGCTGTGCTCGATTGGAGCCTTGAGGTCGAAGGCAGCATGCTCGCCATGTTGCAATTTGTGCTGGATACCCGCGAAACCAAAAAATCGCTTGATGAAGCCGCGCTTGAGCAAGAGCTTGAAGATATGCTGCGCGGTTGGGCCGAGGGCATTGAACGGCACCTGGCCGAAACCCAGGACCCAGCCCGAGCGATGGCGATTGCGGGGCGTTACGCCGGAGCCTTCGGCGCAAATTATCGCCTGCGCTACGACACACAAGAAGCCGCAATCGATATCCTGCGCCTACGCAAATTGGCCGGCCGAAATGATAAAGCTGCGCGCGATGCGAGGCTTTACCGTTTGGACAAAGACGGGTCTGAAAACCTGCGATTGAAGGTCTATCAAGTTTCTGGCGCACTGCCGCTGTCCGATGCGGTGCCAGCGCTTGAAAATTTCGGTTTTCGGGTGATCAAAGAAATACCCAATCCCCTTAATGAAGGGGCGCTGGGTACGATCCACGAATTCACCCTCGCTTTGCCAGAGGGCGAAAATTCAGCGCCGCTGTTCGAACGAACCGAGACAATTGAGCAAGCCATCGCGCAAGTGCTGAATGCCGCAGCCGAGGATGACCCCTTCAACCGCTTGGTCATCGGGACCGGGCTGGATGCGGGCGAGGCCAATTGGCTGCGCGCGTTTTATCGCTATTTGCGGCAAACGGGCATGGGTTTCACTATCTATACCGTCGTCGATGCGCTTAATCGCGCTGCCCCATTGACCAAGGTGATGATTGGGCAATTCAAGGCCTTGCATGATCCCAATTTCTCCGGCGACCGGGTGGCGGCTGCCGCTGCTGCCAGTGCGGCATTTACCAAGGGATTGGCCCGCGTTTCTGCGATCAATGATGATCGCTTGTTGAGGCTTTATCACTCTGTAATCTGCGCGATCCTGCGCACCAATGCCTTTGCCGCCTCATCGGCTGAAGCGCTTGCCTTCAAATTTGATTCTGTGCGCGTGCCTGCATTGCCAAAGCCCGTTCCGTGGCGCGAAATTTTCGTCTATTCGCGCCGGGTCGAAGGCATTCATTTGCGTGCTGGCGCGATTGCCCGCGGCGGGCTTCGCTGGTCTGATCGGCGCGATGATTTCCGCACAGAGATCCTTGGATTGATGAAGGCGCAGCGGGTTAAGAACGCGGTGATTGTGCCGACCGGAGCCAAAGGCGGGTTCTATCCAAAACAGCTGCCGTCTCCGGCCAAAGACCGTGAGGCGTGGGCGGCTGAAGGACAGGCAAGCTACGAATTGTTCATCCGCACGCTGCTGTCGATCACAGACAACATCGTGAAAGACAAAATTGTGCACCCCGCAGATGTGGTCGTGCATGACGGCGAAGACCCTTATTTTGTGGTCGCAGCCGACAAAGGCACAGCCAGCTTTTCAGATATTGCCAATTCGATCGCTGAAACGCGCAAATTTTGGCTCGATGATGCGTTCGCCAGCGGCGGATCAAACGGTTATGATCACAAGGCAATGGGCATCACCGCGCGCGGGGCGTGGGTTTCGGTCCAGCGCCATTTCCTTGAACAAGGTATTGATGTTCAAAAGGACAGCATCAAGGCCGCCGGCTGCGGCGATATGTCGGGCGATGTGTTTGGCAATGGCATGCTGCTGTCAAAGGCGGTTAAGCTGGTCGCTGCGTTCGACCATCGCCATATATTCATCGATCCAGACCCCGAGCCCGCAGCCAGTTGGAAAGAGCGAAAGCGGCTGTTCGACCTTCCGCGATCAAGCTGGGAGGATTACAATCCGAAGCTGATTTCAAGCGGCGGCGGTGTGTATTCGCGCAAGTTGAAACGCATCAAATTGCCCAAAAAGGCGCGTGATCTTCTGGGCATTGAAGCGAAAGAAATTGAGCCAGATGCGCTGGTCAAAGCCATTTTGATGGCCGAGATTGACCTGCTTTGGTTTGGCGGCATCGGAACCTATATCAAAGCCGAGCATGAGAATAACGCGGTTGTTGGCGACCCAGCCAATGATGCTTTGCGCGTCAATGCGGGCGAGGTCCGCTGCAAGGTGATCGGCGAAGGCGCCAATCTGGGCGTGACACAGGCGGGGCGGATTGCGTTTTCGCTTAAGGGTGGACGGGTGAACACCGATTTCATCGATAATTCTGCTGGCGTCGATTGCTCCGACAACGAAGTGAACATCAAAATCGCGCTGGCTGCGGCGCAGCGCAGCGGCAAACTGTCAGAGAAGAAACGCATCGCCGTGCTGGAGCAAATGACCGATGAAGTTGCGGCCATTGTGCTCGAGGATAACCGGCTGCAGGCGCTGGCCCTCTCGGTCGCGGAATCTGGCGGCGCGCAAAGCACCGCATCCTACACCAGATTGATCGAAACGCTGGAGGATCTGGGCGATCTGGACCGGCGCACCGAAGGTCTGGCCGAAAGCGAAGTTTTGATCCGCCGAGCAGGCGATGGATATGGCATGACCCGGCCCGAACTCGCGGTTTTGCTGTCATCGGCAAAATTGGTTTTGCAGGAATCGATTGAAAGCAGCGCGCTCGCCGACAATCCGGCATTGGAGCCGGCATTGATTGCGATGTTCCCCGAACCGATGCGCAAGAAGTTTGCAGCGCAAATAATCGATCACAGATTGCGGCGCGAATTGGTGGCAACCGATCTTGCGAACCGGATCGTCAACCGGCTTGGGCTGCTGCCCGCGTTCGAATTGGCGGAGGAGGAAGGCGCATCCTTGGCGGAAGTCGCCAACGCTTTCGTCGCTGCAGAGCAATTGTTCAACATGCCGCCTTTGTGGAACGACATTGATCAGGCGCACATGGGCGAAGCGACCCGGATCATGCTGTTTGATCGGGCCTCCATTGCGCTGCGCGGACAGATGGCCGATTTGCTCCGCGCCGGAATTGGCAAGCGCGATCCGTTTACCGCGATCGAAGAAATTCGCGGCGGTTTTGATGTGCTGGACAAGGCGACAGACGCTTTGCTCGCGGGGGAATCGCGCGAACAAGCAGACAAAATGCACAGTGAATTGGTGGCGCAAGGAGCGCCCGAAGCGATCGCCAAGCGTGTGGTTCACTTGTTCGAGATGGACGGCGCAACCGGATTGGCAAAGCTGGCCCGCGAAGCCAACGTACCGGCCTTGCCTTTAGCCGATGCGTTCACCGGGCTTGGGATAAAATTGGGGCTCGATTGGGCGCAATCCACCGCCGCCTTGATGGAGCCATCCGATGTTTGGGAGCGATTGCTCGTCGTTGGGTTGGCGCGCGATTATCAGCAGATGCGGCTCGATTTCCTCAAACGGCTGGTGCGCAGCAAAGCGGGCAAAGCGAACCCCTGCAATGCAGTGGACACATGGGCAGCAGAAAACGCTGTCGCAGTGCGCCAGTTCAATTCGATGATCGGCCGTGCGCAGGCGCACACGCCGGTTGCCCCGGCGGTGCTTGCACAAATTGCCAGCCAGGCGCGGAATTTGCTCGAGGCATAGCGCGATCGCGGCTCAAACCCGCCCGATCTGTAGCACTTCGGGCTGAATTGCGCTTGACGTCAGCGGAATTTGGCGCAACCCCTCTGCGCCATGGACAGGGCCGATATTGTTATCGTGGGGACCGGGCATGGCGGCGCGCAAGCGGCCATTGCGTTGCGTCAGCAGGGGCACGAAGAGAGCATTATGCTCATTGGTCGCGATTCCGTCGCACCTTATGAACGACCTCCGCTTTCGAAGGAATATCTCGCGGGAGATAAGCCATTTGAACGGATTATGATCCGCCCGGAAAAGTTCTGGGCTGATAAGGATATCAGCTTGAAATTGGGCGAAGGCGTGGCCGAAATTGACTCGATGGCACACGAAGTGGTGCTGTCTGGCGGCCAGCGGATTGGCTATCGCAAATTGATTTGGGCTGGCGGCGGCGATCCCCGGCGGCTGCCGTGCCCCGGCGCAAATTTGAAACGTGTTTTCTATGTCCGTGACAAGCGAGATGCCGATGCGATGATGGCCGCGCTAAACGATGGCGCGAAAAGGGCGGTTGTGATTGGCGGCGGATATATCGGACTGGAAGCAGCCGCGGTGCTGCGCAAACTTGGTGCGGATGTCACCTTGGTGGAGACGCAAGAACGCGTGCTCGCGCGCGTCGCCGGAGAGGACTTGTCACGTTTTTATGAAGCTGAACACCGCCGGCAAGGGGTGGATATCCAGCTTAGCGTTATGGTCGACGAGATCCTTGGCACCGATGGTCAGGCGACCGGCGTAAAGCTGGCAAGCGGCGAAATTCTCGATTGCGATATGGTGGTCGCCGGGATCGGCATCATTCCATCGGTTGCCCCTTTGATCGCTGCCGGCGCGGCGGGATCAAACGGTGTCGATGTTGATGTCTACTGCCGCACCACGCTCGACGATATCTATGCCATCGGAGATTGCGCGGCGCATGCCAATCCATTCGCTGGCAGCGCTGTCATCCGGCTTGAATCAGTCCAAAACGCAAATGATATGGCCAACACCGCAGCGCGCGCGATCATGGGCGATAAACAGCCCTACCACGCGCTCCCGTGGTTCTGGTCAAATCAATATGATCTCAAATTGCAAACCGCCGGATTGAGTTTGGATTTTGATGAGACGGTCGTTCGGGGTGACCCGCAAGCTCGCAAATTTACAGTGGTTTACCTGAAAGAAGGCAGGCCGATTGCGTTTGATTGCGTCAACACGATGAAGGATTATGTGCAGGGCCGCAAACTGCTGGAAAGCAGTATTGGCGAGATCGACAAAGAACTGCTCGCCGATCCCGAGACACCGATTAAAGAGCTGATTTGATCCGCATTTGCGCCCAGCGCGCGGCTTCGCCAACCACCTCGTCAGCATCGTCAAAAAGCGCCTCAACTGCAGGCAAAAGGCCGTGATCTTGGCTGTTCCCCGCCGCATACAAGCAATTGCGGACAAACCGATTCCGGCCAATGCGCTTTATCGGCGAGCCTGAAAACAAGGCGCGGAACTGCGCATCATCCAATTCCAGGAAGTCCTTCAAACGCGGTGCAGTCAATTCTGCTCGCGGCAAAAATTCCTTTGCCGCATTCGCCGCGCTTGCAAATTTGTTCCACGGGCAAACCGCTAAGCAATCATCGCAGCCATAAATTCGGTTGCCCATCGGCGCGCGAAATTCCTCTGCAATCGGGCCTTTGTGCTCGATGGTGAGATAGGAAATGCAGCGGCGCGCATCGATGGTGTAGGGCGCGGGGAACGCAGCTGTTGGGCACGCATCCAGGCACGCCGTGCACGATCCGCATTGATCGCGCTGCGGGCCGGTCGAGGGTAAATCGATCGTTGTGAAGATCGCGCCGAGAAACAGCCAACTGCCATGGTCTGTGCTGACCAGATTGGTGTGTTTGCCCTGCCAACCGATCCCGGCCGCTTCCCCCAGTGGTTTCTCCATCACCGGAGCCGTATCGACGAACACTTTCAGCTCGCTCTCAGGCGCCTCAGCCACCATCCACCGGGCGAGCGCTTTAAGCCGCTTCTTGACCACATCATGATAGTCTCGCCCTCTGGCATAAACCGAAATGCGAGCGCGATCAGGGTGCGCCTCCAACGCGAGTGGATCGTCAGACGGGGCGTAGCTCATGCCTAAGGCGATGACGCTGGCGGCCTCTGGCCAAAGGCCTTGCGGTGATCTGCGATGGGGGAGGCGCGCCTCCATCCATTCCATTGAGCCGTGGTGCCCCTCTCCCAGCCATTGCTCCAACCGCTCGGCCCGCAACGGATCTTCAGCAGCCGCAGCAATCCCAAAAGCGGCAAAGCCAAGTTCTTTTGCCTGCTTTTCAAGCCGCTGGGCAAAATCCATGCTTGTCAGCGAATTAACCAAGCTTGGGGTTGCTCCTGTTTAGCCTCACGCGTTAACCGTGTCGGTCATGGATATGGCGGTAAGCGAAGAAGCCCAAGCGGGCAATCTCAGTCGTGATGGATCTGCGGATGGCACAAAGCCACTCGCGATCGAGGCGCGCGGCCTGGTCAAAGGCTTTGATGGCACCTTGGCGGTGAGCGGGGTCGACCTGTCTGTGCCAGAAGGTGCGATCTATGGCGTGCTCGGCCCCAATGGCGCAGGCAAGACCACAACTTTGCGGATGCTTTTGGGCATTATCGATCCCGATGAAGGGGTGCGGCGCGTGTTTGGATATGACAAGCCGCATGAAATCGGCCGCTTGATCGGGTATTTGCCTGAGGAGCGCGGGCTGTATCCGTCGATGAAAGCGATCGAAGCTATTGCCTTTATGGGGGCGCTGCGCGGGCTACCCCTCAACGAAGGCAGGAAGCGCGGGCGCGAATTGTTGGAACGGCACGATCTCGCTCATGCGGCTGATCGGCAGATCAGGCAGCTTTCCAAAGGGATGGCACAAACCGTCCAATTGCTGGGGACTTTGGTGCACCGCCCGCGGCTGGTCGTGCTCGATGAACCTTTTTCGGGTTTGGATGCAATCAATCAAGGAAAGCTTGAAGGCATGATCCGCCAACTCGCCGAAGACGGCGTAACGGTGATTTTTTCCACCCACGTGATCCATCATGCAGAAAGGCTGTGCGAAGGCGTGGCCATTATTGCCGGGGGCAAAGTTCCCTATGCGGGTTCGGTTGAGGCCGCGCGTGATCGGATCCCCGCGCAAGTTCGGTTGGAGACGCGCGCGCGCGAAGGCGCCTGGATGACAGCGCTGCCCGATGACGTGAAGCGCGAGGGCGATTTCTTCTCCTTCTCTTTGCCCGAAACCGGTGTGGAACCTTTATTGCGCCGCTTGATCGAAGGGGAGGCGGGCATTTTGTCACTCTCGATTGAGCGCGCCGGCCTGCACGATGCCTTTGTCCATATCGCCGGGGAGGCTGCCGCACGGCAGCTGGAAGCCGACAATGCCGGGGAGAATGCATCATGAGCAGTGTGATGGGCAATGGCGATCTATCCACGCCGCAAGCAAAGCCGCGGCTCAACTATTTCCAGGCTGCATGGGTTGTGGCGCGGCGCGATTTCCTCGCCGTATTGTTCAGCAGGGCCTTCCTATTTTTCCTGATCGGGCCGCTATTCCCGGTGATTGTCGGCGGGCTGGCTGGAAGCATTGGCAATCAGGTGTCACGCCAAGCTGTTAGCGTGGAGATCGGCCTGGCCATGAGCGCCCCGGATAACGCCGCGATGTTGGCGGCGCACGCCAGCCTGCGCCCGCAATTGGGCCGCGCAGTGCCCGCGATGGCGCCAATTCCCGAAGCGCAGTCGGACCAAGATTTTGACGCGCGAAGTTTCCTTGAAGAAAAACGAGACAATTACGCTGCCATTCTGGGCGGCACCTTGTCAGAGCCGCGATTGGTGGGGACGCAAGGCCAGATTGATCGATGGAGCGGGCCAATTGGTGTGATCGCCGCGACCGCAGCCAGCAATGCGCCGTCCAGCTTCCCGGAAATTTCGAGTGAGACCGTTGCCAGCAGCGCGTCTTCCGAACGGTCCAATCGCATTCGCACGGCTCAGGCAGCGCAAATGCTGCTGTTCTTGCTGACCATGCTGCTGGCCGGGATGGTGCTATCCAATTTGGTGGAGGAAAAGGCCAATAAGATCATCGAAATCCTTGCCGCTGCAATCCCGATGGATGCGGTGTTTCTGGGCAAATTGTTCGCCATGCTCGGCGTCTCATTCGTGGGCATCAGCGTGTGGGGCATCTTTGGCTGGGGCATGTGGAGTTTGGGCAGCGAGGCGATTGTTGCCGTGACTGATTTCGATATTGCAAACTTGCCCTCTCCCGCCGTGGGTTGGCCGTTGTTTATCGCCTTGGGCGTGGTCTATTTCTCTATGGCTTACCTGCTGCTCGGGGCGCTGTTTTTAACGATCGGCGCGATGGCCAGTACAGTGCGCGAAGTGCAAACCATGTCGATGCCGGTCACGATGATGCAGCTGATGGTGTTCTTCCTTGCTGCCTATACGATCACCCAGCCCGGTTCCGCATTGGAAGCGTTTTCGATCATTTTCCCGCTCAGTTCGCCATTTGCGATGCTCGCACGCGCCGCCATTCAAGAGACGATGTGGGTCCATGCTGTTGCGATCCTGTGGCAAGCCATCTGTGTTGTGCTGTTGGTGAAGGGCGGATCGGCGCTGTTCCGCAAACGGGTGATGAAATCGGGCAGCGGCGGCAGCGTGAAGAAAAAACGCTCTTGGTTTGGTCGGCGCAGCGCCGCCCAAGCGGCTGATTAACGGGCCGCTGATTAAGTCGCAAAACGCAACTTACTATTGACACTGATGTCAGTTAGGGCAGTGTGTGATTCGACAAAGTGAGCTGCCCAATAAGGGCGGCCGCCTAGGAGAGAAAAGATATGGCGACAATCGCCCCAGCCGCAGCCAAGGAATGGACCCGGGGTCCGCGCGCGCATGAAGCGTTGCAAAAGCACTTCGATGAAAATCCTGAAGAGCGGCCCGAACATCCTCACAATTGGGATACCAGTCGGTCAGACATTTACGCCGACAACACTTGGGGGCCGATATTCGCTGAAATGCGCGCCGCTGGGCCGCTGCATTATATCCCGGAAAGCCCGTTCGGTCCGTATTGGAGCGTGGTTCAGCACAAAGCGATTCAGCATGTTGAGGCGCTGCCTGAATTGTTCAGTTCAAGCTGGGAACATGGCGGGATTACGATCCTGGAACGACCCGAGATCGATGATGATTCAGCCGATGCGGAACAGTTTGAGCTGCCCATGTTCATTGCGATGGACCGACCCAAGCACACCGGCCAACGCCGCACCGTAGCGCCCGCATTCAACCCCGCCGAAATGAAGCGGATGGAACAAAGCATCCGGCAGCGCACCGGCGAATGCCTCGATAGTTTGCCCCACGGCGAAACCTTCAATTGGGTCGACAAGGTCTCCATCCCGCTGACAACCGGGATGCTCGCGATTTTGTTCGATTTCCCGTGGGAAGACCGCGACCTTTTGACCTTTTGGTCTGACTGGTCAGGCGATACCGAATTGATGCTGGCGCGCGATTTGGAAGATACGCGGCGATCGATCCAATATGAGATGGCCGAATATTTTCAGCAATTATGGGCGAAGAAAAGCCAGGAAGAGCCAGGCGCTGACCTGCTTTCGATGATGATCCACTCACCCGCGATGAACCAAATGAGCCCGCAAGAATTTATGGGCAATTTGGTGCTGCTGATTGTCGGCGGCAACGATACCACGCGCAACACGATGAGCGGGATTGTTTACGCTCTCGATCGCTTCCCGGACCAACGCAAAGCTTTTGAGGAACACCCTGAGCTGATCCCCAATGGCGTGCAGGAATGCATCCGCTATCAAACCCCGCTGAAGCATATGCGGCGCACCTGCACCGAGGACACCGAATTGTTTGGCGAGCAGATCAAGGCAGGGGACAAGGTCATCTTGTGGTACAATTCTGCCAATCGTGATGAGCAGGTGTTTGAAAATGCCGACAAGCTCGATTTATCGCGCGAAAATGCCCGCCGTCATCTGGCGTTCGGATATGGCATCCATCGCTGCGTCGGCGCACGCTTGGCAGAGCTGCAATTGCGGGTGCTTATGGAAGAGATGCACTCTCGTCGGATGCGGGTACATGTGGCCGGTGACATTGAGCGCGTGCGCGCCAATTTCGTCGAAGGTTTCCGCGTGCTTGAGACCGAAATCACCACTTTTTAGCTTCGGCATCCAAAAAGTTGGCCAAAGTGAAACCTTTTGCGCTTATCCAACGAACTAGGGGTTAGGGATCCCTTGATTTGGACGAGCTAAAGTTATGCCTAATTTCCTAGCCAGCCGCCGCACCATCCTTGGTGCACTTGGCCTTTCCACTGCTTTGCCGCTGATTTCAGCGTGCGGATCGTCTCCGGCGTCTGCGCAAAGTTTTCCAAAAACGAAAAGTGACGAGGAATGGCGGCAAATTCTCACGCGCGAAGAATTTTATGTTCTGCGCGAAGAGGGAACAGAGCGGGCGTTCACATCGCCGCTTAATGATGAGAAACGCGCTGGCATGTTCGTCTGTGCAGGCTGCGAAAACGAGGTGTATTCCTCCGCCGCAAAGTATGACAGCCGATCAGGTTGGCCCAGTTTTTGGGAGCCGGTTGATTCCGGCGCGGTTGGCACATCCACCGATTTCAAAATTGGTTATCCGCGCACCGAAGTGCACTGCGCCGATTGCGGCGGACATCTGGGCCATATCTTCAGCGATGGACCAGAGCCAACCGGCAAACGGCACTGCATCAATGGTGTCGCAATGGATTTTGTCCCAGCCTAAATTTGGGTTCGGCCTAGATTGGTTTGCGGCCGGAGCGCTCTGGCTTAATTGCCGGACACCCGCCATACCTTAAGGCTGCTGTTTGAATTGAGTTCAATCGGTTCAAGCCATTCGGGCGGCTCGCCATCAATCAGGTTGGCAACAAATCCCTGCGGCGCGATATGCGCATACATTCTCGGTTCGCCAAGATCTGCACAAATGGCGACATAGTTCGTGCCGCGTGCCGATAGAGCGATCCGCGCATCATCGGCGCTGGCCAATGACGTTTCGATCACAACTTTCATACCCGCTTGCCCGCGATGATGGCCGGTGGCGATCACGCTATGATCGGTTTCCAGCAACAGCCGCGGGGCAATGTCCAGCGGCGCAAAAATCTCTCCCGCCGGAAGGTTGCGCAGCAATCTTGATGTTTCTGCGATCTGACATTTTGAGGCTTTGGGCGCTTTCGCTTCAAGCGCGGCAACCCCGCCTAGCGAAGCCTGAGCAGGCATCGCCCAGCCAAACAGCATCACCGGCAAAGCTGGAAGCAGCGCCAAAGCGACACCGGCGGTGGCAATCACGCGCGGCGTAGGCGCCCGCATCAAACGTATGGCCCGCAGCCATTTCCTGATCTGCCATGCCAGCGGAACCGCCGCGAGTGCGCCGGCAACAGCGCCTGCTCTGGCAACGAGCAAGGACACCGCAAAGGCGGCGATCAACACGATTGCATAATCAATCCAAAACCGGCGCAGCCAATCGCGAGACTCGCTGATCAGATTTAGCACTGCAAAAATTCCGATTAGCGGGGCAACGGCATAATGCAGCGCCGCTTCGAGCTGGAGCTGTTGCCAGATCGGCAGGCCTTCATGCACCCGGTCATACCAGTAATATTTCACCATCGGATCTAGCGCGGCAAAACCACCGCCGGCACATTGCGGTGCGGCCATCAGCATCAGGCCAATCGCGCCGCCCGCTGCGACGACAAAGCCCAGCCAAATGGCAGGAAGCGGCAATGGCTCCGCCTTAGACATCACGCCAAAAACCAGTGCGCCCCAACAGAACATGCCGATCTGCGCCGGGCCGATGGCATCGCAATACGTCGCCAAATCGCCGACCCCGCGAGTGAGGAGAAACAGGACTGCGCTGACAGCGGCCAGCGCCTGCATTCCGCGCACCAGCCAATCGCGTTCATTGCGGTTGCGGATCCATCTTAGGGCCAAAACTCCGAATACAGCGGCGGCCAGCGGCAGACCCTCGATCGAAATCGTAAGCCAAAATGCGACCGCGCTGCCAGCAACCCAGCCGCCGGTAGACGCTTTGCGCGCCATCAATCCGTTCATCGCGGTCAGCGCGCACACGATTTGCCAACCGTGATGATCGATCCGGAGCAAGCCAAATTGAAACAGCAATGGCACCGACACAGCAATCGCAACGCATGTCATGATTGCCTCGTCCTCACCCAGCAATCGCCATGCAATCCGGGCGGCAAGCAACATCGCGATCGCGAGGGTGAAAAGCGGAACAATAATAATCGCTGCCAATTCGGCATTGGCCATGCCCACAAATGGGCTGAGCGCCATTATGACAAGCACCAGCGGGATATCGACCAAGCGCGACCAATGCATTGGCACACCGCCATTGGCGCTATCCACGCGGTATTGGGAAACATCGAACCAGCTTTGTCCTGCGATCAAATCGCGGACCTGGACCAGCCGCATAATATCATCCGGATCGGGAAATTTCAGACCGCCAATCGCGCTCCATCCAACGATCAGGAGGAGGCCAGAAAGCGCTGCCCAGCCAATGCCAACCTGCGCCAATAGCGCGGGCGACAGTGGAGAACGGCGGCGCTCAAGAAGCATGGCGTCATGCCTCCGAAGAGGCGCGAAACACAATTTTGCTGCGAAGCAGCCAAGTGGAAGCGAACGCGATAATGATGGCGAGGCCTTTTGACAGGCGCGGATCGACACCGCTCCAATCACCAGCCGCAACGATTATCGTCGTTAACACCAAGCCAACCATGGCGGATGCGACAAACATTGCCTTTTGCCGAGTGCGAGCCATGCCGCGTTCGGCAACATCATCTTGAAAGACTGCACGGCTGGACATCAACCAATGCGCAAGAATTCCCAAAGTGTACCCAATCGCAGAAGCGGGTGCGGCGATCATCCCAAGAGAGAGCAGCGCGAGAAAGCTGCCGACATCGACAGCCAAGGCGCCAACGCTCGCCAAAATGTATCTGATAAAGCGCAGATCACGCAATTTGACGTATAGTTCAGTCATCTTCCGGCCCCCCAAACGCTTTGCACTGTGCGGCAATCTTGCGGATATTCTCCGCATGTGTTGACGCATTGTCGCAAAACCCGGTTAAAGAATCGCCAATCTATTGGTTTGGAATGGTTGTGCGGTTGGAGGAGCGAGTTAACCACCCCTCCAATCACTACAACACATTCAAAGTTATGCAGATTTCCGAATGCGCTCAGGCACATCGCGCATAGAATTGAGCGCCGCAGCCTGATCTTCGGTCACTGGCTTGCGTGCCGCTTCATCTTCTGAAGGCGCCGCTGGATCGGTTTCGGCATCACGGGCAGGCAATGCAACCTCTTCACCTTCATCGCCAGCTTCATGGTATTCGGCATCTTCGTTAACGCACCAGGTGTCATAAACACGCTCACCAGCAAGGATGTTTTCAACCGTCAGCATCGCGGTCATCATCGCGTGATCCTGATTGTTGTAGCGGTGCATGCCATTGCGGCCAACGAGGTGAAGTGAAGGATATTTTTCCTCCAGCTCGATCCGCATTGTGTCGACATTGGCTTCGTATTCATCGTCATAAACCGGATAGGCTTTTTCTTGACGAACAACCGCGCCGCCAACGACCTGTTTCGGATCGCATAGGCCCAGGATTTCCATCTCACGCTTGGCTTGTTCAACCAGATCATCATCAGATGCAGACCACAGCCCGTCACCTTCAAAGCAGAAATATTCCAAGCCAACACACGCCATATCTTCATCAGGCACCATTTCTGGCGACCAGCTGCGGAAGTTTTGCACGCGGCCAACCTGAACCCGATCATCGTGGATGTAGATCCAGTTGTCCGGGAACAAATCTTCGGATTTCACCATCAGAGCGACAGTCAAGAAATCGCGGTATTTAAGATCATTGGCTTGCAAAGAACTTTGCGGCAGCGGATGCACACGCTTGGAAAGTTCGCGCATTGGGGCAGAGCTGATCGCGTCTTTAGCGCGGATCTGAACTTTGCCATCTGGGCCGTCTGCCGTCATCGACCAGCCGCCATTGCCATCGCTGGCCAATTGATCGAGCGCATGCCCCATCAGCACCTGACCTTTGCCGGTGGCAATGATCTTGTCGCGCGCGGCATCCCACATCATGCCTGGGCCAAGCCGAGGATAGCGGAATGTTTCGAGCAGAGTTTTCACTTCCTGCCCGTCATTGGGTTTCTTGTTGAGGCCCATTGAGCGCTTCAGCCCGTCGATAACGGCGTTCCAAAGCGAAAGACCTTTGATGCGCTGGGCAGCCCAATCGGCGCTCATCTCATCACACGGCATCCCCCACACCTTTTCAGTGTAGGTCTTGAAGAAGATCGAATAGAGCTTCTTGCCAAATTGGTTTGTCGTCCAGTCTTCAAAGCTCTTAACTTCTTTGATCGGGAACAGCTTATAACGCAGGTAGCTGACCATGCATGCGGTTGAACGCAGGATGCCCAAATTACCGAGCGCTTCAAAAGCGCGCAGCGGATAAGAATAAAACTTACCTTCATAGAAGATGCGGCTCATCCGCGGGCGTTGGATGAAATCGTCAGGGAGAATTTCATTCCACAGGTCAACGACCTGCTGGCTTTTGGAAAAGAAGCGGTGTCCGCCAATGTCGAACCGATATCCTTCGTGTTCAACAGTGCGGCTGATGCCGCCAACATAGGTTTCGTCTTTCTCGATAATCGCGACAGACTTGCCCTGCTTAGTCAACAAATAGCCCGCGGTTAGTCCCGCTGGACCGGCCCCGATAATTGCCACGTCGACGTCAATAATGCCTGCCGCCTGACTCACACCCTGTTCCATTCAAACCCCCAAATTGGATTGTCTTGATTTGTCTCGAAACAGGGAGTGAAGGAAATTGGTTAGCGAGAAGTAAACAACCACGCATAAACACGGATATTTTGCTTCGCGCAGCGCGAATTCGCTCGTTTTTTGTAAAAATGGATGGCCAATCGCTGGCCAGCGGCTCAATCGGTTAGCAGCACCGGCGCTTGAAGCCGCGCCACCAAGCGCGCGAAATCGCCCAAAGTGAAGGTGTCATCAAACACCACACCGCATTGATTGTCGCGGCGCCAGCGGACCTTCGCGCGAACTTCCTTAAAGTCTTCGCCAGATATCTGCAGACCCTGATCGATCGCAAACAAGCCATCACATTCGATCCGCGCGCCTTGTTGAGAGAGGTTTTCGATAAACCCGTCACAGGTTTGCGACAGCGTGGAAACCTTGACCGGAATGAACAATCCAACGCGCAGCCCGCGCCGCGGATATTCGCCCGCTTCATCAATCAAACGGGCAACATCAACGGAATGCGTGAATTCAAACCCGGCTTCATTGCCGCGGTGCCAAACATTGCGGATCTCATATGAACCGCCGCCTGGCATATGCAGTTCCAAAGTTTCGCCTGAAGGCAGATCATGGAACAAACGGACGCTAACGCCGGTTTCAGAAACATCGCGAATAACGCATACAAATTCGCCCTGCCCCGAAATCAATTTCGCGGCGCGAATAAGCAATGTGAAACGAGGAGCGACCCGCTTTTCAGCGACTGCTTCGCATTCACTCCCGGCAATTTCTGGCGTTTTCGCCGCGTTATCCATTGTCTTTTCCCTGCGAAACGCAAAGCGGCAAAAACCACCTCAGCGCCCTCCAGCGGCCATTTGGCCAGCGAAGGTTCTACATTCCAAGCAGTTAAAAGTGAGATAATGACCGGGCCATCATTTTCACGGAGCCAAATTGCCGGTCATGGCCGTGGGGCATCAATCTGCGAGATGTGGGGGCCAGGTGAGACGTGCGGGTGGCGGGACTCGAACCCGCACGATCTATAGGATCAGGGGATTTTAAGTCCCCGGCGTCTACCATTCCGCCACACCCGCTTGGCCGCTGCACTAGCCGCAGCGATGCCGCTGGGCAACGCGCAATCGCGCCCTCTTGAGTGATTTTTGATGTGGTGAATCAAACAAGAATTGCGGGACGAAGCCAATGCCGGTCAGCTTTGGCTTTGTCCGGCAGCAACCGATCAGTGATCGTTCAATCTGCGCCGCATTTCCTTGCCCGCCTTGAAATACGGCACGCGCTTCGCCGGAACATCAACAGCAGCACCGGTGCGAGGGTTGCGGCCTTGGCGCGCGTCTCTTTCGCGCGTGGAAAATGCCCCAAACCCGCGCAATTCAACCCTGCCGCCTTCGGCAAGACGCTGAGTGATTTCGTCGAAGAAAATATCGACGACCTGCTCAATTTCATCTGCGCGAAGCTCAGGATTGTCTTTGTGGAGTGCTTGCAACAACTCGGATCTGATCATTTGGATCTCCCGCCGCACGGCCATTCAATTGCCATGGGATGAGGGGTCGCCCCCTAAATTTTTACCTGTCAGCCCCGACCCGAAAGGCTTCGTTTAACTGGAAGTACCGTGCCAGAGCCAAGCCGGTCTCGCAAGCCGGGTAAGCATGATTATTAGCCTTGTTTACAAACAAATTTGCCAAATGCGATTGCGGCGGGTTGAATCAGGTGCCTTCGAGCAGCTCGGCAACGTCAATATCAAGCCGTTCCATGCGTGCGCGTATCTCTGGCCATTCTTCGCGGAGGAACTGATCGCGCTCACTCGATCGCAAACGCACAGCCGCGCCATCGACAACATACATGCCAACGCCGCGTTGCACTTCGACCAATCCATCATTCTGAAACTGCTGGTAAGCTTTCGCGACAGTCAACGGATTGGCGCCCTGCTCAGCAGCAAGCGCGCGCACGGAAGGAAGCATCGCCCCTTCGGCATAGCGCCCTTCGATTATGGCAGCAGCGATCTGATCTCGCAATTTCAGGTAAACGGGTCGGCTTTGGCTCATAAGTCCCTCGCAAGGTGCATCAGTGACATAATACAGCCATGCGCGTCAAGCCATGCAAATGCACGAAGCACCCGCCGTATTAATGTTTCATCGCATGGCAACCTTGCAACAAAACCGCACAATCATGAGGTTTCGTCTGCAACTAAAGCTTCACACAACAAAATGAGCCGCTAGGGTGCGCGGCTTATGGCGTCCTGGGAGGGCAGCCTACAGGCTAAGTTTTGGGGACTAGAATTCATGAAAGATATGGCACTTTGGGCCGAAGCAGACTGGATCGCGGCGATTGCCGCTTTGGTCTTGTCATTATTTTTGATTGGCGGCGTGTATGCTGTGACACGCAAAGAACCTGAATTCGGGGGGCACCCCAAAGGCCTCTACATGCTGTTTTTCGCCGAGATGTGGGAGCGATTCTCCTATTACGGCATGCGAGCCTTGCTCATTTTCTACCTCACTCAGCACTGGCTGTTTGAGAATGGCCCGTCGAACGTCATCTATGGCGCCTACATCAGTCTTGTTTACATTACGCCTGTGCTAGGCGGTTGGCTTGCTGACAATTTCATCGGTCAGCGTAAAGCCGTTTTGTTCGGGGCCATTCTCTTGACCTTTGGGCACTTCTTGATGGCATTCGAAGGGACAGGCGGTCAAAGCGATCCGACAATCAACATTTTCTGGTTGGCTTTGGCATTCATCATCGTTGGCTCCGGCTTCTTGAAAGCCAATATTTCTGTCATGGTTGGTCAGCTTTATCCCCGCACAGATGCGCGGCGTGATGGCGCCTATACGATCTTCTACATGGGAATTAACGTTGGCGCAGCAGTTGGCGCAATTCTCGCGGGGTACTTGGGCATTGTGAAGGGATGGGAGTACGGGTTTGGCGCTGCCGGGCTTGGTATGCTGCTTGGCCTGATCGTATTCGTGATTGGCAAACCACTATTGAACGGCAAGGGCGAACCGCCGAAACCTCTCGCCAGTCGCACGGAAATGACTGTCTATGGCGTCGGGATTGTTGGCGTCGCGGTCATGTGGTTCCTCATCCAGTACCAATCGCTGGTCGGTGGCCTGATGCTTCTTGCAGGCTTGGGGCTGCTTGCATATGTCCTGATGGAAGCGTTCAAGCTGGAAAAAGAACCGCGCGAACGTCTTTTTGCAGTGCTGTTCCTGATTTTGCTTCAGCCACTGTTCTGGGGCCTGTTTGAGCAAGGTGGCGGTTCACTCAATCTGTTCACCCAGGACTTTGTTGACCTGCAAGGCGTGCCGGCGCCAATCTTCCAATCGATCAATCCGATCTACATTATTCTGCTGGCCCCAGTGTTTGCAGGCCTTTGGACGTGGCTTGCCCGCAAAGGGATTGAACCGTCCACCCCGGCGAAGTTTGGTCTAGGCTTGGTTCAATTGGGCTTTGGTTTCTTGGTGCTAGTTTGGGGCGCCGCTACTGTCGGTATTGATGCGAAGATTCCGGTTATCTTCCTCTTTGGCATCTACTTGTTCCATACGACCGGTGAGCTGTGCCTAAGCCCTGTTGGCCTATCGGCAATGAACCGCTTGTCTCCCAAGCACCTTGCCAGCCTAGTCATGGGCGCATGGTTCTTTGCAACGGCTGGCGGCGGTTACGTTGCTGGTATGATTGGTGCTGCAACCGGCGGCGAGGATGGCGCAATGTCGCGCGCGGGAGCGCTCGATGTCTATTGGACCATCGGGCTGATCGCTATTGCTGTAGGCATTCTGGTCATGCTCATCGCCCGTTTCGTCAAAAGGTTCATGCACCTCGACACGCTGAAGGACGACGAAGTCCTCGCAGGCGCATCGGAAGCTGGTCTTGAAGCGCAAGAGGGCGGCATTCATCCTGCCACCCGTCAGGCCGATTGACGCGAATTCAAGGGATAAAAATAGGGGAATATGATGCGAAATACAGCGCTTCTCATGGTGGTAGGGAGCGCATTCGCGCTGAACGCCTGCACCACATCGGATGGCGGCGGCACGATCAATGTCGCCAGCGCTTCTGATGATACGCCAGCCTATGCGGCGATGACGGAGGAGGATGGGCCGTTCCCGTCTACTTATCGCGCCTATCCCAGCGCAGAAACGCTGATAATCCCGACCACCATCTTTGATGGAGCGGGCGGGCGCATCGACAATGGCTGGGTGCATATGCGCGACGGCAAAATTGTCGAGATCGGTGGGCCGACAAGCGCGCCCCCGCAGGTCGCAAATGTTGTCGATGGCACCGATAAGTTCGTGACACCGGGCATCATCGATATCCATTCACATCTTGGCGATTATGCAACGCCATCAGTCGATGCGCATGCCGATGGCAATGAAGCAACTTCGCCAACCACGCCCGATGTTTGGGCCGAACATTCGGTTTGGCCGCAAGACCCCGGTTTCAGCCGCGCGCTTGCCAATGGCGGTATTACCAGCCTGCAAATCCTGCCTGGATCGGCAAACCTGATGGGCGGGCGATCAGTCACGCTGAAAAATGTGCCCGCGCGCACTGTCCAAGGCATGAAATTCCCCGGCGCGCCTTATGGCTTCAAAATGGCCTGCGGTGAGAACCCCAAGCGCGTTTATGGCAATCGCGGACGTCAACCATCAACCCGAATGGGCAATTTCGCAGTTAATCGCCAAACTTGGCTGGATGCGATCAATTACGCCAATCGTGATGACCCCAATCGCGATCTAGGTCAGGAAACTCTGGTCGGCGTGCTCGATGGTGAAATCCTGGTTCACAACCATTGCTATCGCGCCGATGAAATGGCGCTGGTGATGGATATGGCAGACGAGATGGGATATCGCGTCTCCGCCTTTCACCATGCGGTGGAGGCTTACAAAATCGGTGATCTTCTGCGCGAAAACGAGGTTTGCAGCGCGATCTGGGCCGATTGGTATGGCTTCAAGATGGAAGCCTATGATGGCATCTTGGAAAACGCCGCATTGCTGCAACAAGCAGGCGCCTGTGTCGTGATCCATTCCGATAGCGACATGGATATTCAGCGCCTTAATCAAGAGGCTGCAAAAGCGCAGGCAGCGGGCGCGCGCATGGGCATTGAAATCAGCGATGCCGATGTGATCAGCTGGATCACTCTCAACGCGGCTCGGGCGATGGGCATTGATGAAATGACCGGCAGTTTGGAGCCCGGCAAAATGGCCGATGTGGTGCTGTGGAATGGCGATCCATTGAGCGTCTATTCACGCCCGGAAAAAGTCTGGATCGATGGTGCATTGCTGTTCGATGCCAATGATCCGCGCAGACGACCGGTTAGTGATTTCGAGCTTGGCCAACCTGGTGAAGGAGATGTGAAATGAAGCGCCTTCTGAAAACAGCCGCCGCCGCATTGGCGTTAACGGCCTCACCTGTCGCCGCGCAAAGCTTTATCATCACCAATGCCACAATTGCATTGGGCGATGGCAGCGAACCGATTGAAGACGGCACGATTGTGGTCGAAGGCGGCAAGATCACGTTTGCTGGAACAGGCGAAGCGCCATCTTTGCAGTCTGCCAACGTGTATGATGCGCAAGGCGGCTGGGTGACACCCGGCATCGTTGCCGCTGTCACCAATCTGGGTCTGTGGGATGTCGGCGCGGTTGGCGACAGCAATGATGCACGGATCGGCGACACGCCGTTTGGGCCTGCGCTGGATGTTAGCCCGGCGATCAATCCGGCATCTCAACACATCGCGATTAGCCGCGCTGGCGGGATCACAAGGGCGGCTGTGATCGCCACGCCTTCAGGTTCGCTGTTCAGCGGCCTTGGGGCGGTGATCGATACCGGCGCAGACGCGTCTCCGATTACAAAAGCACGCGCTTTTCAAGTCGTAACAATCGGTGAGCGCGGAGCACGGATTGCCGGCGGCAGCCGGATTGCCACGCATGTGATGCTGCGCGGCGCGATTGCCGAAGCTCAGGATTTTGCGCGCGGTCGTTGGAACGCGGATGAGTCTATGCTCACCCGGGCTGATGTTGCGGCGTTGAGTGCGGTCGTTTCAGGGCGGCAGAAACTGCTGGTTCATGCTGAGCGCGCCTCTGACATTCGCCAGGTTATTTCGCTGAGCCGTGAATTTCCCGCGCTCGACATTGTCCTGTTTGGCGCCAGCGAAGGCTGGATGGTTGCCAGTGAGATCGCGGCGGCGGACATTCCTGTGATCGCCAATGGCTTGCTCGACCTGCCCGAACGGTTTGAACAGCTCGCCTCCACGCAAAGCAATATCGGCAGAATGCATGCCGCCGGAGTGACCGTCGCCATCGATGCTTCTTCAATGCGGCAACCGCGCCAACTCCCCCAACATGCGGGCAATCTTGTGGCGTTGAGCAATGTTCCTCGGGCCAGCGGCTTAACCTGGGGACAGGCGTTGGCGGCGATCACATCCGTTCCAGCTGAGATCCTTGGGATGGATGGCACGCTTGGCAGTCTACAGAGCGGCGCGGCGGGCGATGTTGTGATGTGGGATGGCGATCCACTGCAGGTCGGCAGCGTGCCAACCCGCGTGTTCATTGATGGGGTCGAGCAACCGCTTGAAAACCATCAGACGCGGCTGCGCGATCGCTATCGCGATTTGGATGAGAGCGAACTGCCAAAGGCGTATGATTGGTGAACCAGACCTTGTTGAAACTGGCGACATGCGCCGCGTGCGCCGCGGTAGGCCTTGCGAATGCTCCTGCCCATGCTCAGGGCGAACCGGCGCCCGAATTCATTGATGGCACCGCGCAAGACCTTGGCTGGCATAGCGCGCAGCAGAACTATCTGCTCGAGCTAAGGCCCGCCGATGGATGGCATTTTATGGAGCGCGGGCTGCGCTGGCGCTGGCTTGAATATACCGGTTCGCAAGAGCGGCCCAGCGTCGCTGATATTGTGACCGTCCATTATGAGGGCAAACTGATCGATGGGACTGTGTTTGACAGTTCATACGCCAGCGGCCGGCCAGCGACCTTTCCGTTGGGCAGGTTGGTGCGCGGATGGCAATTGGCCATCCCAAACATGGGTGTGGGTGACACGATCGAGATCGCCATTCCGGCCGATCTTGCCTATGGTCCGCGCGGCCGGGACCCGATCCCAGGCGGTGCAACTTTGGTGTTTAAAGTGGAGCTGATCAATATCGGCGCGGAGTAATCTCCGGTTCCAAAGCGAATAAGGCAGGAGGAATTCCCATGAATGCGGCACTTATCGAACTGATCGCGGCCAATGCGATATTTGTCGGATTGCATTTCCTGATGTCACGCACTTTGCGCAAAACCATGGTCGGCATATTCGGAGAAATGGGCTTTCAGGCGGTTTATTCGCTGGTCAGCCTCGCTAATCTGGTTTGGATCTATTTCGCATTCACCGCCGCCCCTTCGGGTGACTTGCCCGGATCAGGGGAGATTGGATGGATCGTAGCGACCGTGCTGATCATCCCATCCATGGTCCTTTATGCCGGTTCAATGGCTGGCAATCCTGCGCTGCCAACGCCAGCTGCCGAAGAACAGGCGCGCGCGGAACCACGCGGTGTATTCACCGTGACACGCCATCCAATGATGTGGGGGTTTGGGATTTGGGCGCTTTCGCATATCGTCTTGTTCTGGAGCCTGCGCACCATGATTACGGCGTTTGCAATGGGGTTTTTGGCGCTGGTCGGCGCATGGGTGCAAGATGGCAAGAAGCGGGCGCAATTGGGCGATGCTTGGGCCGAATGGGAAAGCAAAACCAGTTTTTGGCCGCGCTGGCAGAATCTGCCATCAGCGGGCGCAGTGCCGTGGACAATTGCCTTGATCCTGTTCGTATTCTTAAGCTGGCTACACCAACCAATCGGCGGAATACCCGCCGGCATCTGGCGCTGGTTCTGATCTGGCGTGACCTAGCGCGCGCTATTCAGTGGAACCCAGATCGAGCATTAAAACCCAATCTCGACGGGCCTCTGCCGATTGTCTTTCAAAAGACAGGCCGTGGCCTGATCCTTCGAATGATTGAAATTCGCCATTGCGCGCGATTTCAGACAGCCTCTTGCCATGGCTGTGCGGGATTAGATTGTCGGCTGTGCCATGTTGAATGAGTACCGGCATGTCCAGCTCACCCAGTTTCTCCTTGGTTTTGAACTTGTCTTTCACCAAGGCATGAACTGGAAGCCACCAGAAATTTTGCGCAGCGACATCGGGCAGCGAAGTGAACGGTGCGATCAAAATGAGTGCCGCGGGATCATGCCGCAATGCCATTTCGCTGGCGACCCCGCTGCCTATCGAATTGCCGATAATGACGGTTTCAGATGATTCTATGCCTTGATCGGCGAGCCAGCCCAAGGCCGCTTCTCCGTCCAAATAAAACCCTTCTTCACCAGGGCTGCCAGGATTGCCGCCATAACCCCGATATTCGACCAGCAATTGCCCAAATCCCGCCTCATCAAATGGCGCATTGGAAATAAGTGCGGCGGACAATGTGCTGGCATTGCCATGGAAATATACAAGCGTTGGCAATCCCGCTGCAGCTGGCCGGTAAAAACTGCGCAGGCCCAGATCATCTGAGGTTTGAAGGACGATTTCTTCAAAATTCACAGGCAGCGGTGCGCGCTGCTGCGGAGCCGGAAAAAGCATCCGAGATTGCAGCGCCCACAGCAGAACAATGATCGCAAAATAGGCGACAGAAGCGCCTGCCAAAATGCGCACCGTCCAAGCCATTTCTGCGATCTATTCCCCCTTAAAGTGCGGCGTACGCTTCTCTATCAAAGCGGCTACACCTTCTGCGTGATCGTCCGTCATATGCACCATGGCTTGCGTATTCGCTGCCAATTCTAGCGCTGTATCGTAGGAAATTTGCGAGCCTTGTCGCAACAGGTTTTTGGTGTGCCGCAACGAATGCGGCGGCATCGCGGAAATCTTCACTGCCAAAGCATGGGCCTGCGCCAACAGGTCATCGTGTTCAACCACCCGGCTGACCAAGCCCCAATCGGCGGCTTTTTCCGCACCGATGACATCGCCGGTGTAAAACAATTCAGCCGCACGGCTCATCCCGATAACCCGCGGCAATATCCATGTGCCGCCATCGCCGGGAATGATCCCCAGCTTCAGGAAAGTCACACCGAATTTGGCCTTTTCACTCGCGATACGGATATCCGCCAAACAGGCCACATCGCAGCCAAGCCCAATCGCCGGACCATTGACCGCCGCGATAACGGGGACCCGCAAGCCATAAAGGGCGCGCAAGATGCGATGGATATTGTTGCGGTACCCATCAGAAATGGCCGGAGTCGTGCCGCCAAAGGTGCCAGTTTTATCGCGCATCGCCTTGATATCGCCGCCGGCGGAAAAGGCGCGTCCAGCCCCGGTTAGAATGACACAGCGCGTCTCAAGATCTTCATTGATCGTGCGGCAGGCATTTTCAAACTCTTCGCCATCGCCCGCATTGCCAAGCGGGTTCATGCTGTCCGCCCGGTCAATCGTCAACGTCGTGACATGATCAACCTTATCAATGACTAGCAGGCTCAACCTTATTCTCCTAAGATGCGGGGTCGCTCTGAAAGTGCAGGTTCGCTAGTAGCATGCGACCTTATCAACAAAACCTATTGCTATAAATGCCCGAACGCACAAGGTGCGAGCCGGGTAACGGTTTCAGTCCGGAGAACAGAATTGGACCTAATATCAACGCTAGTCTTGGCTGCCCCGATGCCTGCGGCGCAAGTTCCAACTGGCGATCCGGAACGTCCGCAAATCGTGCTGATGTCGGCCCACTCGGTTTTTGATGAAGCCGGGAACCTACCCCTGCTCGCTCTATCGCAAGATGGGCCTGCACAACCTGGCGGCGTGAGCTTACCTCCAGAAGAAGTTTCGCCCGAAGAGAATACAGATGAAGACGACGGCAATGAGATTGTTGTGTCTGGGACCTATGGCCCGCCCGATGGAGACCCATTGGAGCAATTAAACGCCACTTCTTTTCGGATCACTGACGGGGTCGATCAAGCCATCGTTGGACCAATCGCGCTGGCATATGAGGATGGACTGCCCAGCCCAATACGGCTCGGCCTGCGCAATGGGCTGCGTAATCTGGGCGAGCCTACCAACTTCCTGAACTTTCTCCTGCAACTCAAACCCGGCAAGGCGATCGAAACTTTGGGCCGCTTTGCGATCAATTCAACGCTCGGATTGGGCGGGCTCATTGATGTTGCGGGCAAGGAGGGGATCAACCTTCCTTATCGGCGCAATGGGTTTTCAAACACTTTGGGGTATTATGGCGTTGGGCATGGTCCCTTCCTCGTTCTCCCTCTGGCGGGTGCAACCACGGTAAGAGATTTTCTTGGCAACACGCTGGATCAGTCGCTTTTGCCTTTCATTGTAGGCAGGCCGTTCAACACACCGGAATATGGGATCCCCTCCTTTATCCTGACCTCTCTCAATGCGCGCATAGAGTTCGATGAAGAGCTGACCGAGATACGGGCTTCTGATGATCCGTATTCGTCGCTGCGAGAGGCCTATCTCGCAAAACGGCAAGCGGACATTGACGAGTTAAGGGGCATCACGCCTGAAGACGGATCGGGCGGCGAGGATGACGTGCCCGCATTCGATCAGCTGGACCCGGTTGAGGGTGATCTAGACCCGCAAGCGCTAAGCGACATTCCCTCCACATCATTTGCGAGCAATTTGTTAATCACCGCAGATGCGCCCGCCGCGCGTGCCAGCACCGCAGATGCAGCGCCAAATTGCCCTGTTGAGAGGGGATGCACTTTGGGTCGCGCGGCCCGAAGTATGAACTACCAAACGCAGGATCGCAGCCGCCAAGACCGGCAGCGTTAGAACCCGATTTAGGCTTAGGCTCAGGCGCGAACGCCGGCTTCTTCGTCGCCAGCAAGGCCAGCCGAATTGTGCTTCAGCGCCTTCAGCACCGTCTCAACAATTTGCGGCGCGTTGAGGCCTGCAGCGTCATATTGTTTCTCTGGCGCATCATGATCAAGGAAGGCATCGGGCAGGCGCAAAGTGCGCACCTTAAGACCCGCATCGGTTAGCCCTTCATCACTGGCATAGGTGAGGACATGTGCCCCCAAACCGCCAATCGCGCCTTCCTCAACCGTCACCACAACTTCGTGACTGCGCATCAATTTTGCGATCAAATCTTCATCAAGCGGTTTGGCAAAGCGCATATCAGCAATGGTGGTTGAAAGGCCTTTAGCCTCCAATTGATCGGCCGCTTTTTGCGCCTCTTGCAGCCGCGCGCCAAGCGAAAGAATGGCGACTTTCGTGCCTTCTTTCACGATCCGGCCTTTGCCAATTTCCAGCTTCTCCAGCGTTTCTGGGATTGGAACCCCGGTGCCGCTGCCGCGCGGATAACGGAAGGCAATCGGGCCTTCATCATACTGCGCTGCGGTGTATGTCATCCGGGCAAGTTCGGCTTCATCTGCCGCAGCCATCACCACCATATTCGGCAGTGTGGCAAGATAGGTGATGTCGAAACTGCCTGCATGGGTCGCGCCATCGGCGCCGACCAGCCCGGCACGATCAATCGCAAAGCGCACTGGCAAGTTTTGAATGGCAACATCGTGCACCACCTGATCATAGGCACGCTGCAGGAAAGTTGAATAAATCGCCGCAAATGGACGCATGCCTTGCGCAGCCAAACCTGCGGCAAAAGTAACCCCGTGTTGCTCCGCAATGCCCACATCAAAACTGCGCTCAGGATGCGCCTTGGCAAATCGATCAACGCCGGTTCCAGAGGGCATCGCCGCAGTGATCGCGCAAATGCGTGCGTCAGTTTCCGCCAGTTTCGCCAACGTATCACCGAACACATTTTGATAAATGGGCGGGCCAGCTGCGCTCTTGGCTTTTTCGCCCGTGATCACATCAAATTTGGGAACGCCGTGATATTTGTCCGCGCTGTTTTCCGCTGGAGCATACCCCTTGCCCTTTTCGGTCACGACATGGATCAGCACTGGCCCTTCGGATGTGTCGCGAACATTCTCTAACACCGGCACCAGATGATCGAGATTGTGGCCATCAATCGGGCCGACATAATAAAAGCCAAGCTCTTCAAACAAAGTCCCGCCGGTGACCATGCCGCGCGTATATTCCTCGGCCTTGCCTACCGCAGAGTGCATTCGCCGGCTCATCTTGCGCACCACTTTGGATGCGAGACTGCGCAGTCCAAGATACTCGCTCGAGGAGACCATCCGCGCGAGATACGCTGATAGACCACCAACCGGCGGCGCAATCGACATATCATTGTCATTGAGGATCACGATCAGGCGATTGCCCGCCTGTTCGGCATTGTTCATCGCCTCATAGGCCATGCCGGCGCTCATCGCGCCATCCCCAATCACCGCAATTCCGCGGCCCGGCTGGCCTTTCAATTTGTTGGCAACCGCGAAGCCAAGCGCCGCCGAAATACTGGTGGAAGAATGCGCCGCACCGAACGGATCATATTCGCTTTCTGACCGCTTGGTGAAGCCAGACAATCCTCCGCCCTGACGCAAAGTGCGAATGCGATCGCGCCGCCCGGTAAGGATTTTGTGCGGATAGGCCTGATGCCCGACATCCCAGATTAACCGATCTTCAGGCGTGTCGAAAACATAATGGAGCGCCACGGTCAGTTCGACCACGCCCAAGCCCGAACCCAGATGTCCGCCGGTCGAGCCGACAGCATCAATCATCTCTGCGCGCAATTCATCGGAAAGCTGCCTCAGCTGTCCCGATTCCAAGGTGCGCAATTGCTTGGGAGTATCGACTGTGTCGAGCAGCGGAGTTTCAGGAAGACGACTCATGGGTGGGCACTACACTTTGAAATCAAAACTGTCGATGAACGCTTTGTCGACAAAAAAGAACGCTTTGCCGATGGCGCAGTGAAGCATATTCGGCGTCGTGGCGCGCAATCAGGCGCAAGCGCGGCACCGCCCGCGTATCTCAATCACCGGGCGTTCGGGGTTGAAATCGCGCGATTTGGCGATCGATCGAACGGTCCTGCTCACCTCATCATCGTCAACATGAGTGGTGTCACCGCATTCATCACAGACGAGGAATATGCAATCATGTGCGCAGCCCGGATGGGTGTTGGCGAGATAGGCGTTGGCGCTTTCCACCCGCAATGCCAAATTGTTGCTCACGAACAGATCAAGGATCCGATACACGCTGTTGGGGGCAACACGTTTCCCGCGCGCCGCAGAAAGATTATCGGCAATGTCATAGGCGGAAACTGGGCGCTCATGCTGGGCCAGTTCGCTAAAGACCATTTCGCGCATACCGGTCCATTGCTCACCCGCCTCGATCAACGCAGATTGCGCAGCGCCGACCAGATCTTCACCGGAATGTTCGTGATGGGCGTGGTCGCTATTTTTGTGACTGTGATTGGCCATGACGCCAATATAGGACGCCTTTTGCTGCGGCGCTAGGTTACACTAGTTAGGATTATTCGCCGGCAAAATCGCGCAGAAATTCCGCGCGGTAAAACTCAGGGAAAAGGTTCTCCAGCGCCTCTACTTTGGGCACTGACCAAACCTGCACATACGGATTGCTTGGGTTCCGAACCACGTAATCCTGATGATAATCTTCGGCCGGATAGAACTGAATATAGTCCTCAATCTCGGTCACGATTGGATTGGCCCATTTGCCCGATGCCTGCATCTGCGCAAGATACGCGGCGGCCACTTCCCGTTGTTCAGGTGACAAAGGCACCAATGCAGCGCGATATTGCGGGCCGATATCTGGGCCCTGGCGGTCAGTCAAAGTTGGGTCTGCGACAACCGAAAAGAAGATTTGCAGCACCTGATCATAACGGATTACCGCCGGATCATAGATAATTTCAACCGCCTCTGCATGGCCAGTTAGGCCGGTGTTGGATGCCGCATAGGTTGCCGTGGCAGCAGAACCGCCGTGATATCCGGAAACAATCGCTGAAATGCCTTTGGTGTGGCTGAAGACCGCCTCGACACACCAGAAACACCCGCCCGCAAACACGGCCTTTTTCAGGCCAGCATCTTCATCGGCAACACGGTTTGCAGCCGGTGCTTCGACAGATTTTTGGGCGGAAGCGCTGCCAGCTTGGCAACCCATTAGGGTGATAGCTAAGGCGGCTATCAAGCCGAGAGGTTTCATCATTCGACGGTGATTATGAATTCACTTGTTGGCTCGACCGGTTCGAAAACCTCAATCTCAGCCGCTTGTGCGGGCGCCGCAAAATCGCCAGTCCCGCTGTCTGATGCGGCAGCAACCACAAACAAACCACCGACTAAAAAGCCGATGCCAAAGTTGCGATACAAATCAGGTTTCATCAGTCCCATGGGGCGATCTCATTAATCTTATTATCGAATTCACCACGCTGAATAACGACAAGCGCTTTCCAATTGGTGAACAAGGCGTTCAAGGTTCTGTTCGTGCAAACCCTGAGAAAAGTTACTCATGAAATCAGAAACTAAGAATTGCTCTTCGCCTCTGCATTCCAGAGACAGCCTCTAACCCGGCAATGTGAGTGAATTGTGTAGCGGCCAAATTAGTGCCGGAAATGGCGCATCCCGGTGAACACCATCGCCAGGCCAGCCTCGTCGGCGGCGGCGATCACTTCGTCATCGCGGATTGAGCCGCCCGGTTGAATAACCGCGCTTGCGCCCGCTTCAGCCGCGGCCATCAAGCCATCGGCAAATGGGAAGAACGCATCGGAAGCCACCGCACTGCCATTGGTACGCGGCGCATCCCAGCCATATTCCTGCGCCGCTTCGGCGGCCTTGATCGCTGCGATCCGAGCCGAATCGCGGCGGTTCATTTGCCCGGCCCCGATCCCGGCGGTTGCCCCGTCTTTGGCATAAACGATCGCATTGGATTTCACATGCCGCGCAACAGTCCACGCGAACAAGCAATCTTTCAATTCCTGCTCGGTCGGCGCTCGTTTGGTGACGACTTTGAGGTCGCTTTGCGCCACCGCTCCGGAATCGCGCGATTGCAACAACATCCCCCCCGCAATCGTTTTCATCATAAACCCGCCGCGCCGTGGATCGGGCAATCCGCCGCATTCAAGCAGTCTCAAATTCTTCTTCTTGGAAAAGATCTCGCGGGCTTCGGCGCTCACTTTTGGTGCGATCACAACTTCGGTGAAGATTGCGGCGATTTGTTCTGCCGTCGCGCTATCAAGTTCAGTGTTAACTGCAACAATGCCGCCAAATGCAGACACGCTATCGCATTCAAGCGCCTCTTTCCAAGCTTGCGCCAAACTGCCCGCTTGCGCGACGCCGCATGGATTGGCGTGCTTCACAATCACCACGGCCGGATCTGATCCTGCAAACTCGGCGGCCAGTTCCAGCGCCGCATCGGCATCATTCAAATTGTTGTAACTGAGCGCTTTGCCCTGCAATTGTTTAGCCTGAGGCACGCCGTTGGTGCCGCTCACTTGCGGGACATAGGCGGCCGCGGCCTGATGCGGGTTTTCGCCATAGCGCAATTCATCCTTGCGCTTGAACGCCAATGGCATCGTCTCGACGAAAGGTGTGGCCTGCAGCGCTTCTGCGCCCAAGGGGTGCGTAAAGGCATCGCCAAATGCGAACCAATTGGCGATCGCAGCGTCATACGCAGCGGTGCGGGCATAGGCTTTGCCGGCCATACGAATGCGGAATGCCTCACTGGTCGCCCCGGCATTCGCCTCAAGCTCCTCGATCAGACCGGAATAATCAGCTGGGTCAGTGACGATGGTGACAAAGCCATGGTTTTTGGCTGCAGAGCGAACCATGCTGGGTCCGCCAATATCGATATTTTCGATAATCTCGCCGCGCTCTGCACCTTTGGCCACGGTTTCTTCGAATGGGTACAGATTGACGACGACCAGATCGATTGCGCCGATATCATGCTCGGCCATTGAGGCAGTGTGTTCGGCATTGTCACGCAGCGCGAGCAAGCCGCCATGAACTTTGGGGTGCAGCGTTTTAACGCGGCCATCCATCATTTCAGGAAAACCTGTGAGGTCCGAGACATCGCGCACTTCAAGCCCGGCCTCACGCAGAGCGCGTGCGGTTCCGCCGGTGCTCACCAGCTCAACGCCGCGCGCCGCCAAAACCGCGCCCAATTCAGCCAATCCGCTTTTGTCGGACACTGAAAGAAGCGCCCGCTTAATCGTCATATCGCCCATTTTGGCTCTTATCCCATTTTCTTGAACAGCCAGGCGAATTCGCCTCCACTGCGCGAAGTCATTCCTTCGATCACCAATTGTTCGGTTGCATGCGGCCGGCCTTCGCCATCAACCCAAAGGCTGTCTTCAGCGATCAGTTTGGCGTCGGCATTGTCTCCGCGCATGCGGAACTGCCACAGACTGCCATCGGGCAGCAGCAAGCTTGCCCCGCGCTTGTCATCCGAAAAATGCACCTCGACATCGCGGCCCAGGTGGAACCGGATTGCAAACCCAATCTTGCCCCTTTTCCCTTTGCGAGAGACGGGCAGCAAAACATCTTGACCCGATAGCTCCGAGCCATCGGAACTGAGCGCCAATGTGCGGCGATGCTTCAATCCGAAACGGGCGGCGTAGCCATCATGAGCTGCCTCAATCAAAGTGGCACTAGGCGTTCCAGACGGTTTGCCATCAGCTGGGCTCGCGCCGAGCATGCGCCGCTCAACCTCAACCAGTTCAACCCCCTTGCCAAGATTGCCGCGCAATTTAACCGCGGTCGAATTTGCGTTGTCCAGCACGAGCGCAGAATGCGCCGCTGTTGCACGCAAACCCTTGGCAATCCGTTTGGGAATTTGACCGCCTGCAAGCGCAGCCCCGCCGCAATTGACGATCAGGCGCTGCGCTCCGTCAGACATTTCAAACGCCAAAGTTGAGGCACAGCCGCACCGCGCATGGCGCGCTCTGGGCGGCGGGGCGGCATCCATCTGCACCACGGTTTGGCCCGCGCGAATCCGCTGGAAACCCCATTGCTGCACATTTTCCAATGGCCGCGCCCGAACTCCGCTCGCCTCTATCAAAGCCGCCACGTGATCCGCAGGAATCGCGCCATTGCCCTGCCAATTGCCCAGCGCACCATCGCCGTGCCGCAAGCTCAACAGCGGCGGCACCAACAATTCGCGCATCACAGCAAATGCTTCAGGCGGATCGATTTCCGCCGCTTCATAACAGGCGAGCAAATCGGTGAGTAGCGCGATGCTTTGCATTTGGGCAGCGGGGCAGCGGGACAAAACCCCGCCATCCTCAGCCACCAAATCCCCCAAAGCGCGGATCAAGCCCGATTGGCCATATAGCCGCCTCGGCTTTCCGTCGGGCAGCAACAGCCCGGCAATTGTGATCGCAGCCCAACCTGCCACCTCGCCCAGCCCGCTATTGCTGCGGCGCACCTGTCGATCCAGCCAGCCAGCGGTTTCTTCAATCGCGCCCAACAGCCGTTTTCGCAGCTGGGCATCGCGCCCGCTTAGCACCAGCGGCGCATGAACAATCCACGCGATGAGCCGGTGCCCGGCATGTTCGATTTCCCACGCAGGCCCGCTTCCCGGCTTGGGATTGGCATTGAGCCAGGCCTTTGTCACACGCTCCGCAATCGGCACACAATCGGCGCGCGGTGCGCTGCTCGCCAAATCACGAAGCCAGCCAAAACCGTGAATTGTCCGATCAAACGCTGCGCCAAACCGGGTGGTTGAATCGAGCTCGGCTCGCGCAATCGGCACTTTTGCAGTGTTGATCAGGAAATGCCCCGCCCTAAGCGCGGTCCCCGCCGTCCGATCACCGATTAGCGGGCTTTCGACTGTGGCAAGAATCCGCATTTTGGCGGGCCGGCGAAACGGCGCGGTTAAAACGTGGCCGGAAATGCCTATGCGATAGGCAATCTTGAGCATAGCATCGCCGGGGCTCGCGCGCGGGGCAATAACATCGGTAAGCGCCAAAGCGCGATCGGCGGCCAGCGGTGCGGGCGCTTCACCATATGGCGTTTCGGTTATTGCTTGTTTGGGGGCTGGTTCAGAGCCCTGTTCGGCCGACACCTCCGGCCCATTATCCTGCAGCGGAACCGCAGAGGCATTGCCATCAGCCACCGCCGCGCCATCGCTTCCCAATGGCAATTGCGCGTCGCCTTCCAGATTGCGCGTGGTGTCTGTCTCGCGAAACAGCGAGTCCATCAGCCCTCGCCCTTCAAGGCAGCGATATTGGCTGCGTAATGTTCGGCGCCGCCTTTGAATGTCGCCGATCCCGCCACAAGAACATCGGCACCGGCATCGACGCAGAGCCGCGCGGTTTCGGCGTTCACGCCGCCGTCCACTTCCAAATGGATATCGCGCCCGGTTGCCTCAATCATGGCGCGGATCCGCTCAATCTTGGTGAGCTGAGAATGGATAAAGCTTTGCCCGCCAAATCCCGGATTGACGCTCATCACCAAAACTAGGTCAGCCAAATCGATCAAGTTATCTAACACTTCAATCGGAGTGCCAGGATTGAGCACCACGCCCGCTTTCTTCCCTAGCGCCTGAATCGCCTGAAGCGTGCGGTGAACATGCGGGCCAGCCTCTGGATGGACAGTGATGATGTCCGCACCCGCTTCTGCAAAAGCTTCGAGATAGGCATCGACCGGTGAAATCATCAAATGAACATCAAAGGTCTTTTGAGTATGCGGCCGCAGCGCCTTGACCACATCAGGCCCGATTGTGATGTTCGGCACATAGTGCCCATCCATCACATCGATGTGAATCCAGTCCGCGCCGGCTTCGTCAACGGCGCGCACTTCTTCGCCCAGCCGAGCGAAATCAGCTGAAAGGATAGAAGGAGAAATGAGCGGTGTTGCCATGGCGTGTCCATTACCGTGCGCTTAGCTTGAATTAAGGGGCTGTGATTCGCGCCACAACCACCGCGGTGGCCTTTTCCACCGCGCTCCGCCCCGAAATGGCTTCCTGAACGCTCTAAGTTAGAGAAATTCAGCCGCAATTCAGCGCGCTGGTGTAAAACAAGACTCATATTGACCGGCGCACGCGTCGGTGCTTGGGGTGTTTCACAGAGACTAAGGACGTTATGAAAACGCTTATTTCAGGATTAGGGATTTTGGGTCTCGCGGCCAGCGGGGCAGCTATGCTGTCTGCGCCAGCTTTTGCGCAAAGCGAATATCGCCAGCAGATCAGCAATAATATGCGCCAATGCGCACCCGGCCAAGGTCCCGCAGTACGGGTGACCTTAAGAGGCGTGAAAAACGCCTCTGGCAAGGTGAGGATCCAGGTCTATCGCGGCACCCGCGAAGATTGGCTGGAAAGTGGGCGATATCTCAACCGTATTGAAGTGCCCGCCCGCCGCGGCACCATGACGTTTTGCCTGCCCGTGCCCGCCAGCGGCAGCTATGCGATTGCCGCCCGCCATGATGTGAACGGAAATAATGAAACCGACATTCGCCAAGATGGCGGAGCGATGTCGAACAACCCGTCGATCAACATATTCAACCTGGGCCGGCCCAGCGTTTCAAAAACGCGGTTCAACGCCGGATCAGGCGTAAGCGCAATTTCGATGCAGATGCGTTACTTCGGTTAAGTTTGAAAAACACTGGCGCGTGACAGCCGAAAATTCGCACCGCGCGTTCTACAGAGCATTCACTTTTTTTCTTGCTCGCGCCGATAGCGCCACAAAGCAATCAAAACACTGGGCGCCGCCAGAATGGGGAAACGCTCCCGAAACGGGGTGACCTGCACTGGCATGCCGGAATGCCGTTCTATCTTCCACGCTGCATAGCGCGCTGCACCCTCAAACGTTGTGCTCGCCTTTAGCAATCGCGCGACATTGAGAGGTTTGCTGAGCAGGCGGCGGCTGCGCCACCACGCCAAAACTCGTTTGCGCATGGCCTTGCCCAGATACGGCGTCAATTGATCGCCCTCGCGAACAAATCCGATGCCGTCTGCGCTCATCGCCAATGGCAACAATCCAGCAAAATGTTCGGGATTGACCGACAGGATATCCTGCTCTCGGCCGGTCCTCTCAACTCTAAATTCTGCCTGATAGGTGGCAGCAAAAAGACCGCGCCAATACTCCTTGGTGGTGCCGTGTTTGGGGCCCAGACATAGGGCCAATCGGGCCGCCGTTTTCACCGCATTCGCCAGCGCCGAAATCACCTCTGTCTTGGCCGCATCATCCGCACGCCACACCAGAGCGCTAGGCTGTACGAAACGCGCCCAAATGGTCGTATCGATCCGTTCGCCCTTGGTTGCCTGCGCAAAGGCATTCAGCCCCATCGTTGCGACTTTAGCCCTGAGGACCTGGCCGCACTGCGTTTTATGTTCGTGATAGCTGACCCGCGGCCAAATCCGATCGCGCTGACGGCCGGGCAGCAGAACATAGAAATCAAGCACGCCTTCAAGCGAACCCGTGCGCAAATTCGATCCGTAAAACAGCACCGCCTTGGCACCGGCGGCCTCGGCCAAATGGGCTGCGAATTCGGACACCAATGGCGCGACAGACGCGTCCACCTGTTTGTGAATCCGGTCAATCAGTTGATCTTGCGCTTCGAGCGTTTCTGGCGGTGCTTCTGCAGGGGCGGATGCCGGAGCGGCTAGCGGCGCCACGAGCCCCAAATCAGTCCCCACTGCGGGAGCTACAAATTCGAGTTCTGGACCTTGTTCGATCCGATATTTGCCAACTGGAAAGACTTCTCCATCGAGAATGAAGCGATCATCGATTTCCAGTGTAAAACGCGATGCGCTGACAATGTGACAGCCGCGTTCGCGCAGGTCCTTGCGCCCTTTGCCAAACACAATGGCGGGCATCATCGCGGTGGTCCGGCGAGAAATCTGATCAATCACGAGCAGTTTTAAGCCTTGGCGTAATGCCCCAAACGGCTTCGCCCCTGCGGGAAGCCGCTCCAAAGTGGAAGCAACCAACAATTGCCGCCTATCGCGATCACCAAGGCCGCTATGCGCCAATGGTGCGCCGCTTGAATCCAGCCGAATGTCCATCTTCGTGCCGCGCCGCCACATATTCTTGCGCGATCCAAGTAAGGATTGCAGGATGCCCCATGCAATCGAAACGCCCACGACAACGCTGTTAAACGCGCCAAGCCGGTGCGCGCTTTGGCCAGTTTGGGTCGCGATCGTGAAAGAGCCAGCCCCCATGAAAAATCCGAGAACACGCGATTTCGCGCCGGATAGCGCGGTGATCGAAATGGGTCGGCGGCGTACCCTGCGGCCATGGTCCAAAGCGTCAATCGCGCCCTGCAATGTGATGTCCAGCGGCACTTCAAGATCAACGGTCAGAGCATTGGTCTTGCCCTTGGGCAAAACCGCAATTGGGGGCCAATCATCGCCAAAAACACTTTGGCCGCAGGTCAAAACATCGCGCACCGTGCCATCGCCGCCATTGATGATCAGCAAATCAATGTTGCGTTTGGCAAGGCTTTCCAGCGCCTGAGGAAGCTGTTCGCGATCGCCCGGCTGGGCAATGTGAACATGCGGGCTAAAGCCGCAATCAAAGTCTTCACCTTTATTGCGGTGGCTGCGCGGATTATAAATGACGCCAACCGTTGGCGCCTGACCTGGTTTGCGCGCCACACGAGTGGTTTTGCGCGAAGCCTTACCCTGCATCCCATGCGGCAATTGCGCAAATTCATAGATCGGTGTGGCCATATTGGCGGCTCCTAGCGGCAAAATATGTGGTTTCGCCAGAGTTTTCTTTGTTTGGTAAGCCTTCGTACACTTGGCCCAGCGGTTACAAGACGCCTACATCATTGGGTTGAGCTGCACCGCAAATGCCATGAATTTGAATTCGCCCTAGCCCGCGCGGCGCATCGCGCGCTAGAATGCGCATTATGCTAACAAATGATCTGATTGCCTCCGCCCAAAATCTTGCCCCTGATATTGTCGCATTGCGCCGTGCGATCCACGCAGAGCCGGAATTGGGGCTCGAATGTCCCAAAACAATGGCCAAAATTCGCACCGCATTGGCGGATTTGCCGCTTGAGTGGAAAGAAGGCCCATCTTGCACCGGAGCCGTCGCCACTTTGACAGGCGCGAATGCCGGGCGCCGGGTGCTGCTGCGCGGGGATATGGATGCGCTGCCGATGGACGAGAAGACCGGGCTCGATTTCGCTTCAACCATTCCCGGGCGGATGCATGCGTGCGGACACGATACGCACACCGCAATGTTGGTGGGCGCGGCGCGGTTGCTGAGCGAGCAACGCGATACAATCACGGGCACGGTCGATTTCATGTTCCAGCCGGGGGAAGAGGGGCATCATGGCGCGCGCTTCATGCTGGATGATGGGTTGATCGATCCGCTGCCCGATGCTGCGTTTGCGCTCCACATTATGCCCAACGCCCCGTTTGGCGTGCTGGCTGGGCGCGCTGGGCCTTTAATGGCCGCCGCCGATCAATTTACAATCACCGTGAAAGGAAGCGGGGGCCATGCCTCTATGCCGCATGATTGCGCCGATCCGGTGCCTGCCGCCGCCGCGATAGTGGGGGCGCTGCAATCGCTCGTCACCAGACGTTTCAACGCCGCCTCTGCAGTCGTCATAACCGTAACCCAAATACATACGGGCACGGCCCATAATATCGTCCCTGATGACGCCGTGGTGTCAGGCACAATTCGCACATTAACCGCTGAAAATAGGGCAAAAACCCACACTTTGATTGCCGAAACCGCACGCAACACAGCAGAGGCGCATGGCGTCACAGCGGAATGCGAGATTGAACACGGTTTCCCGGTCACCGTATGCGATCCGCGAGCCGTGACTTTGGGCGAAAAAGTGGCGCGCGAACTGGGCGGAGAGACTGGCTGGCGCGATTTGGCCGATCCGATCATGGGAGCCGAGGATTTTTCCTACGTGCTGGAAAAGGTGCCCGGCGCGATGTTCTTCCTAGGGGTGGCCCCGCAAGGCGAAGATTGGACATCATGCTGCGCGATCCATTCGCCGCGTATGCATGTTGATGAAACCGCGCTGCCTCAAGGCACGGCGATGCTGGCTGGTTGTGCTCTGGAATTTCTTGAACGCGGATTTGATTGAGGGGCCCCGCCACCAGCCGGCATTCTACATCAGGCGCGGAATTTCTGCGCGCGCGTCTCCGCCAAATCGGCACCTGCCCATTTTAGCCGTTGTTTCCCGGCCTGCACCCTGACAGTAAATAAGCGCACCGCATTTGACGTAAGAGCAAATGCAGGATCGTTCTACTGTCGAATAGGGGGCTATTACGTCAAGAGAGCATGAAACAGAGCGGCAAGAATTTGCGGCGTTTCTGAGCTATAGCCATGCCGATGCGGCAATCGTTAGGAAATTGCATCGCAAGCTCGAAGCCTATCGGTTGCCTGCCAAGCTTGACCGCGAAGGCGCGCCCTTAACGCCGGACCATCGGATCGGAAAAATCTTCCGCGACCGGGAGGATTTGCCCGCCGCGCAAAGCCTGTCGAAAGCGGTTCGAAGCGCCCTCGATAGCGCAAAGGCACTGGTGGTGGTCTGCTCCCCCACGGCCAAGCAATCGTTTTGGGTCAATGAAGAAATCCGATATTTTAAGGAACAGCATCCCAATCGTCCGATCCTGACGGCGCTGATCGACGGGGAACCAGAAGAAGCCTTTCCCGATGCCTTAACCGGCGAAGGAGACCCGCTTGCTGCCGATTTGCGCAAAAGCGGTGATGGCTGGCGATTGGGCTTTCTGAAAATCGTTGCCGGGATTGCCGATCTCCCGCTCGATGCCCTGATTCAGCGCGACGCGCAGCGAAATTTGCGGCGTGTGATGGCGATCACAGTCTTATCGTTGATCGCGGTCATAAGTATGGCAGTCATGGTAGCAATTGCGATCAAGGCCCGTGACGAAGCTCAATCCCTGAGGCAAAACAGTGATGCCTTTATCGATGAACTGTTGACCGATGGGCGGCGCGATTTGCGCGCGGTTGGCCGGATCGACATTCTCGATAATTTCAATGATCGCGCCTTGCGGTTCTATTCGCGCCAAGGCGACCCAGCGCAATTGCCCGCTGACAGTTTGCAAAATTGGGCGCAAATTCTCCATGCCATCGGGCAGGACGAATCCAACAAAACCGATGCCAACATAGATCGGACGCTGGAAACCTTCACAGCGGCCCACGCGGCAACCGAAGAATTGTTGGCCCGCGATCCAAGCAATGCAGACCGCATATTTGCCCATGCGCAGAGCGAATATTGGCTCGGCTGGGTCAATGAATTGCAGCAAAATTGGCCCGCCGCGGCAGAGCGGTATGCCAATTATCGCCGGTTTTCGCTCAGGCTGCTTCAGGCAGAACCTAATAGCCACCGCGCCGCGCTGGAGCGCGGATTTGCCGAAGTGAACATTGGCATCGTCGCGTTTGAACAAGGGCACCAACATCGCGCCGGCACGCAATTTAGCACTGCGATTACGTGGTTGCAGAAAGCGCGTGAAATTGAACCTTCAAACCGGGCGACGCTGGCCGCGCTAGCCAATGCCCATGCATGGCGTTTCAATGTTCATTTCAACCAGATGGAATTTGAACTGGCTCTGGGACACCGCCTCAGCGGTGCCGAAATCAGCCAGCAGATCGCCGATCAAAATCCGGATGATCTGGATGCGCGGTTCGATCTGTTTGTCTCTCAACGAGCGATCGCCGTTACCCGGTGTGAACTGGGGGATCTGCCAGGCGCGCTCAGAGATTTGCGTACGCTAAACCCCAATGTCGATGAATTGGTCAATCACGATCGGCGCAATGCCGAATGGTTGGAAATTGCGAGCAAGATTCAATCGAACATCAAGAACATTACAAACACGGGGACGTGCAATGCCAATTCAAACTGACCAGGAAATTGCAGAACTTATCAAGGCGGCAGTCGAGCTAAACAACAACGAGATCGAGCGGGAGAAAGGAGGCCAATATGGTGCGGAATTACTTACGGATGGAAACGGCGGCGGACCAGGCGGACCAGGCGGACCAGACGAATATCCTGGACCTGGTGGGCGGACCTATCCGGTACTTGCCCCCTGGACCCCGCGCAAACGGCCCGATCCCGCGGATCGCGCAAAGACATTATACTTCTATTATCTGAAATTTGGTGAGGACGGATCGCTCAAAAGCTATTTCAGCCAACCGGACATTCCTTCGCGCGGCGACATTTTGAGTGAGATCGATACATTGGTCACCAGCGAGATTAATAGCGCGCGCGAACTCCCAACGAGCCAATCTGTCAATATTGAGAATAGGGAGTGGAGTAAGCATTCGTATATCGCGGTCTATTTGGACAATTCCGCGTGGGAATTGATAGATGTCTCCGCCCAACTTCTCGTGCTCGATGCGGAAGGGAAACCTGCTGAACCGATCGCAGGAAAAGGAAATGCCAGAAGTTCTTCATTGCACTTCCCCGTAGCCGAAGTTGGCTCGCATGGGGAAATGAAGAAGAGTCTGCGCAACAGAACTTTCTTCAATGCGATGAACCGCACGGTCACTCTTCAGGAAGGTGATGCCCGATATTTGTTGGTTGAAAATCTGCATCTCGATCCCAAAAATGGAAGACCTCGAAAGAAGCCATCGAATGGGTCAAATTTGCCTGATGATGACTACAAATTTGATGTGTTCTATCGCGTTGCGATCCCCAATTCTAACCCTGGCACCAAATTGACCATGATCGTTGATCCAGCTGGGCGGAATCTTGGCCCATGATAGAGAGCAGCGGATGAGCCCTTCAATCGATCAACAACGAAGCCACATTCTCCGCCTTGCCCGCGCTGGAAATCCGGTGCGGGCATGGGCGCTGTTTGGCGAGCAAAAGCTCGATATTGTTCGCGATGATCCCAAGGTCCTGACTCTCGAAGGGCGCTTGCAAAAAGATCTGGCGGAGCGAGCGCAGAATGGAGAGCGCAAGCGGCTCTATCACGCGGCTTCTGAATCGTATCTTGCCGCCTTTGCGCTCACCGCAGACAGCTATCCACTGATCAATGCGGCGACGCTGGCGTTCTTATCGGGCGATGGTGCAGCTGCCACACAGCGCGCACAGCAAACGCTCGAGATGATTGAGCGAGACCCGGAAGAAGGCGAGACTCCTTACTGGCGGCAGGCAACCCGCGCCGAGGCGCTGTTGCTGTTGGGTCAGAGCGACGCGGCGCAGGCCGCGCTGCAAGATGGAATCGAAGCTTTGCCTTTGGCATGGGAAGATCACGCCGCGACGCTGGGCCAATTTGAACGGATTGTGGCAGCGCAAAGCGGCGATCCGCAGTGGCTCGATGCTTTTCGTCCGGCGTGCTCGGTGCATTTTAGCGGCCTTATGGAACTCGATCCGAACGATCCGCAATTGCAACGCGATATCGCCAAATTGGTCGCCGAATTAAGGCCGGGTTTCGCATTTGGCGCGCTGGCGGCGGGCGCTGACATCATGCTGGCAGAGGCTTTGGTCGAAAGCGGAGCTCAACTCCATCTGGTGTTGCCATTTGACGCGGCGCATTTCCGCCAAGTTTCTGTCGCACCGTTTGGCGGCGATTGGGAGGAACGCTTCGATGCGTTGATGGCACGCGCGGAAACCGTTGAGGAATGGGGCGGCCAAGGCAATGGCGACGCCGCAATCCATCCCGCCAGCATTACGGCGGCAAATTGCGCCGCGATGGGGCTTTGCCTACGCCAAGCGGAAACCTTGCGGAGCAAGGCGGCGGCCATAACTGTGAGCGCACCCGGCGAGGCCGAGCGGGCGCATATTCGCGATTGGCAGCGCACCGGGCGATCCGTGCACACGATCAAGACCAAACGTGTCGACACCGCCCAAACCGACATTGCACGAACCAGCAGCGGGCAAATTCTGGCCAAACCCAATCTAGTTGGTGCGGCGAGCGATCCGACTGCATTGATCAGTTTTTCGCAATTGGATTCAGTGGAACTGAGCCAAATTGCGCAGAAATTCGATCTGCTGCGATCACAGGGCAAAGGGAAACGGTATTTGCATGGCAGCATTCGCAGCGCCGTGCCTGCGATCCTCGATCTTGCGCGATCCGGCACCAATCGCGGGGTTAAGAGCGGGACCAAGAGCGAGGCCACCGCCGGAGCAAGCTTTCACGTCACCTCAAACCAAGATGATGTCGCCAGCGAAGTGTCGGAGGATTTGACCAGCAGGATGGCTACGGCCGCGAGCGCAGGGGAGGTTTTTGCAGACCGGAATTCGGCCTTGATCGCCAAAGCTTTGGCGCCCAGCCTGCGCATCGAAGAGATAGGCGAAATGGGATCGCTATACGGCCCCATTTCGCTTTGGTCGCTGCGCCAATAGCGCCGGCCAATCAGCAGCGCGGATCAAACAACCAGATCTTCAAGCAATCGCCTGGAGATAATTGAAAGCTTGGCCCCCTCGCGCTCAATCAGGCCGCGCCGTTCGAGCAGGCTGATCGTTCGTGACCCCGTTTCGCGGGTTGTTTGCGCCTTCAATGCCAGCGCTGTGATCGAAGGCGCAGCATCGATCGTGCCGCTCTCTTTGGTGAGCCGCAGCAATTCGCGGCAAATACGGCCCGCCGCCGACAGCGAAACGCGCGCTGAAAGCCGATCGAGCACCGATTGCAGCTGTCCGGCGTAAATGGTTGAGAGGCCGACGCCCAAATCGGGACATTCTTCGATCAAATCGCGCAATTCGTGCCCGCCAATCTGCAAGGTGGCAACATCGCCAAGTGCGGTGATCTCAAAATTGCTCTCTTCCTCTTGCGGGAAGGCGCCGATCAATTCGCCAGTGCCGAACGCAGAGATAACCGTGGCCCGGCCTTCGGCAGAGAACACCTGCAATTGGACGGTACCGCCCAAAATTAACCAAAAGCGATTGTTCCAATCCCCTTGATAAACCAAAATGTCCTTATTTGGAAAAGAGCATAGCTGCATGGCGGCCGCAAGGGCATCAGCCGAACTGGCAGAGCATTGGAGCAGCGCCAGCAGCGCTTCGGCTTTCTCTCCAATTTCGATTTTGCCCACCGTCTGCTGTCAATTTGTCATATATCAATATGCGAAGTGTGGGTTTGGGGCAATTGCCTGGTTGAAATTGACCCGCGCCGCCGTGTTCGCGGCAACACCGTGGGCAACAAATCCCGCGCCCGAAATATGGTTACCGACCCTGCGCAAACCCCGGCTTTGCCCCCGCATAGCGCGCGATTGCATGGTTTATTCTTAGGGTTACCAATTTTTTAACGCCTTGCTCCGTAATAAGCACAGTCATGATTGAGCAAACGTTTCTAAAGCGGATAAAGCGGGCCTTTTGCTATGCCATTGCCGCAGCGATAGCCACATCCATACCTGCCCCATTGGCAGCACAGGATAGCGGGTGGAAACTTGATCCTGATGCACGGTTCGAATTGGGCCTAATCAGCGCGCAAAGCACGACCCGCGATGATCAGATCATCGTCGATGGCGATGCAGTCACTTTAAGAGCCCAAATTGGGGTTGATCTGGAGGATGACGATACGCGTTTTCGCCTTGAGGCGGATCGGATCGAGGTCATTCGTCTGGGCGATGGCCGCAGCGACACCAATCGTGACCGCATTACCGCCCTGTTCGAGCAAGAAATCCACGAAGATTGGGAGATCCAGCTGCGCGGCCGGTATTTCGATGATCTGGTGACGGCTGAATCCAGCAACACCGATGAAATCCAGGCCTCGGCCCGCGTCTCGTATGAGCCAACCCGCGCCACGCGCGTGCGCTTGCGTGCCACATGGCGGGAACGCGAATATGACAATGGCGATGATCCGCAAACGCGCGGTGACGGCCCGCGAGTGGATGCCCAATATCGCCACCGGTTCGGCCGGTACAATTATCTGACATTCGATCTTCGGGCTGAATCGATTGATTCTGCCGATCCAGAGCGCGGCTTTAGGCGCGGATCAGCCAAGGTATCCTATACCCAGCCGATCACGCCGGACCTGCGCGTTCGCCCCGCATTTGAAATTCTCAACACCCGCTTTGACCAACGCTTCGCCGATGATGGCACCCGCCGTAACGACACATTGTTCGCTCCCGAAGTGGAGGTCCACTGGTGGCCGGATGATTGGCGGGTCGAACTCGAAGCCAAATACATCTTTTCAAACAGCAATGTTTTGACTCGCGATCGCGAAGGCTATCGCGTCACTTTCACGGTTGGGCATGTATTCTGATCTGAAATCTAAACTCGGGCGGATATGGGGGCGCGCCACACCACAGGTGAGGCGTCCGTTCTATATTGGTCTTGCTGTTACACTGGCCCTGCTGGGGCTGGTGGTGCTTGGCCTGTTCAACACCGAATCCTTCGTCGCCATGCCTTCCTCGTTCGAGGGGATAGCGACATCGCAAGCGATCTGGGGCCTTAAGCCTTCCAACCTTTTGATGGTTTTGCCGCTTGGTTCGTTCCTGGTGGTGTTGGCGCGCAGTTTCATCGGGTTGAAGGCGTTTGGACTGTTCACGCCGATGCTTATCGCTCTCGCCTTCCTGCAAATTGGCCCGATCATGGGGCCAATCGTGCTGGGATCATCGGTGATCGTGGGAATGATTGTCGCACCGGCGCTGTTGAAATTGCGGATGACGCGGGTCGGCTTCTTGGGTGTTTTGATCTCTTTGATCGTGCTCACGCTCGTCGCGCTTCAAACAATCTTGGACACCCAGCTTCAGGTTGATGCCTTCCCTGTCGTCGTTTGCGCGCTGGTGGTTGAACGGTGGTGGCGGCAATGGGAAAAAGATGGGCCGCTTGAAGCAGCCAGTATCGCCCTAAGCACATTCATCATCTCGATCGTCATTCAATTCGTGATGGTTTCGCACTTGGCGCTGCTGCTGATCGAGGCTTCGCCGCTGCTAATGCCGGCCTTCACCGGGATCGCCATCGCAATCTTGGGCCGGTATCGCGGCCTGCGCCTGACAGAAATCAAACGCTTCGCACCGATCTGGCTCGAACGGCGGCGGCTTGCGCGCAACAAACCGCTGGACGATGCCGATGTCGAGGATCTCCTAACCCGGCGGGCCCATATCGTTGAGGCGAAAGAACGCGCGCCCCCTGTAGAAGGGATGTGGGTGATCAACTCACCGGCGGATTTCGATCGCTCCCGGCGGCGACGAGTGCCGCAACCTAGAAAACATGATCCCGATAGCGAGGCCCAATTTGAGCCTCGCCTTGGTGCGCCTAAGCGTCCTCCGGTCCACAATGCGTGGATAGTCCGGTCTGAGGAGGATGTCTGAGGTGTTTATGGATCTCGCCAGCCGCTTTTCCAAGGACAGCGCAAAGCCCGTGCTTGCGCCCAAAGAGCTAAATCCGATTGAAGAGATTTTGGGGATCAATATGCGTAATGCATTGATTGCCAAATACAATCCAAGGTCGGCGATTGAGCGTGCGCGGGATAAAGTCGCTGCGAAAGTGGCCCTAGAAGGCGCCGGCATTGCGTGCTCTGGCACGATCGCCGTCATTTCCGATTATCGCACCATGATGGAATTCAAGCCAGAGCGCGATATGCCCGATTCATGGGCGATCAAGCCCGCACGCGGATCGCAGGGCGACGGCATTCTCCTCGCGGTGCGCCGCGAAGGCAATACGTGGTTCAAAGGATCAGGAACCCCAATCACACCAGACGAGGTGCTCAATCACATCAACAAAATCGTCGACGGTGGGTTTTCGGGCGACGCGGCGAGTGAAGACGCGGCGCTGATAGAGCCTTTGATATTGGCCGATCCGGCACTGGCGAAACTGGTGCCTGATGGCCTGCCTGATCTGCGTGTCATCTGCCTCCATGATGAACCGCTGATGGCGATGGTTCGCCTGCCAACCAATGAATCGGATGGCAAAGCCAATCTGCACCAACGCGCCATCGGCGCCGGGGTTTCGCTTGAAACCGGGCGGATCACACGGGCATTGGTATGCGGAGAGGTGATCAATGATCATCCCGACACCGGGGCACAGCTGATCGGGTTTGAGATTCCCGGCTGGGACCGCGTGTTGGAGCTTGCCAGCAAATGCGGCCCCGCGGTGGGACTGGGATATTCAGGGGCGGATATTGTGCTGGATGTGAATGATGGGCCGCTTGTGATCGAGGTGAACGCGCACCCGGGGATCGAGATTCAGAACATCAACCAACTGGGCCTGAAAGCACAAATGATCCAATTGGGTGAGAACTTCCGATAACGCGGTTGGTCGCGTTGCTAGTGTTGCGTGGTTTGGCGCGGCTGTGATTGTTCAATCGCGGGATTTGAGCGGCTTCTTGGCCAGCGGCGCATGGCGCACCCGAGAGGATTCGAACCTCTGGCCTCTGCCTTCGGAGGGCAGCGCTCTATCCAGCTGAGCTACGGGTGCCGATCGCCAAACAGCGAAGCGCGGCGGCCTCTAGCAAGCTATACGCGCATGGGCCACAAAAAATAGAGTGCGCCGGCAGTCACGCATCCGCATCAAACCAAAGCATCGCCGCCAATCGCCTGCATTAACCGATCCGCAACGGCCCGCGGTTAAGCCATTAGCATGTCTGCACTTCATCCCGATCAGATGCTTGAGATGCGCGAAATCGCAGCGGAGCAAACTCTCACCAAGACCCCTTTGGCGCGCAAATGGGCATCTCTGCATGAGCAATCTGCCCAGCTGACCGAGATGGCCGGACTGGCGACCGAACGATTCACAGAGGAACTGGCACAATTTCCCGATCGCGTGTCTCAGACAGGCGAATGGACGCAGGATCTGGCGCAGCGCGGGCTCGATGATATGGACGCCATGATGCAACCCGGGATCACGGCCTTGCACACAATTTCAGCGCGCGGACAGGATGTCACAGCTCCGGCTCTGGCGCTGTGGTGCGAGTTTCACAGAGCGCGCGCCGCAATTTTGCAGCTGACCCGGCACAACGAGCCAGAGGCGTGTGACGCGGCCTGATCACTGGCCCAAGCAGACGCTCCGCAATCCAAAAAAGCTTCATGGAATCGAACAAACGCGCTTGACCGTGTTCGCTCTATGTTCCATTCTCAAGAGATGCTTGAAGGAATCGGAACAAAGGGGATGCGACGTTGAGCGACGAGCAGGGATCGATGGCGGGTGCCGCCCAATCAGTTGATTCCGCTGCGGTGGCGCGCGGGATTTCACGGCTATTCGCGCGCAATGATATTTGGTGCATCCAGGAAATGCCGCTCAAGAACGGGCGGCGGGCGGATCTGATGGGCGTCGATGCCAAGGGTATGATCGTTATCGTTGAAATAAAGGTCGCTCGCGGGGATTTGCTGGGCGACAATAAATGGCCCGATTATCTCGATTTTTGTGACCGGTTTTACTGGGGCCTTGCATCCGGGCTTGATCGCAGCCCGCTGGAAAGTGAGGCCTATCAACCCGATCAATGCGGGGTGATTGTGGCCGATGGTTATGATGCGGAGATCATTCGTCAGGCGCCGCTCAGCCCGCTGGCCTCTGCCCGGCGCAAATCGCAAATGGAAAAGCTGGCACGCGCTGCAATGCGGCGCAACACCGCGCTGCTCGATCCGCGGCAAGGTTAGGGCAGCGGCGCGCGCTGTGCGGGTGGCATGCGGCGTAGAGACAGACCGGCATAGTCCAATTTCGGTATGGTCCAATTTCGGCGTGGTTGAAAATCGACGCGGTGGAGAATTGGCAGGACGGATTGTCTTGACCGTGCAAACCGCGCATTGATCCGCACATGATCAGCTCCGCCTTTTCCAACGCCGCATGGGCCATAGGCACGGCTTGCCTGGTGATGACGGTGATTGTCGCGGTGCGTTATGTGCTCGCAAGCGGGCTGTTCGCGTGGATATCGCGCAAAGTACGCCCGGGAATTTATGGCGGGCTGGAGCAGCAGATCAAGGCTGAGGTGCGCTGGTCTTTGCTATCCGCAGCGATCTTTGGCGTGCCAGCCGGCCTGGCGATGTGGCTGTGGCGGCAGCAGGGCGGGACGCAAATCTACACCGATTGGGATCAATATCCGCTGTGGTATTTGCCTGTGTCGCTGTTGATTTACCTGCTCGCCCATGACGCATGGTTTTTCTGGACCCACCGGCTGATGCATCGGCCCACCTGGTTTAAGATTGCGCACAAGGTCCACCATCAAAGCCGTCCGCCCACCGCGTGGACCGCGATGAGTTTCCACCCGATCGAAGCGGCAGTCGGCGCGATTGTGATCCCAATTTTGGTGTTGATCGTGCCGATCCACGCCGCCGCGCTGATCACAGTTTTGACGATTATGACAATCATGGGCACAACCAATCACATGGGGTGGGAGATTTTTCCGCGCTGGTTTGTTCATTCTGGGTTGGGCAGCTGGGTGATAACCGCCAGTCATCACGATCGGCATCATGAGGATTATCAATGCAATTTCGGGCTTTATTTCCGCTTCTGGGACAGGCTGTGTGGGACCGATCGCGGGCTTTCCGAGCGGATCATCAAGGAATGAAATCGCGTGCGCCGCGCCTTCGCCATGCCGCAATTGCTTGCGCGCTGGGTACTGGTGTTCTGGGCGCGGGAATGCTAGGCGCAGCAGCACCGGCGCAGGCGGGTGAAATCGTGATCACAATCACCAATATGCGCTCCCAAGAAGGCGTGGTGAGGGCGTGCATGACAACGCAAGAAAGCGTGTTCCCCAAATGCCGTGATGATCCTGCTGCCTATCGCACTGTGGTGCCGGCCAATTCATCGGCCACCATACGGTTCAACAATGTTGAGCCAGGCAATTATGCGATTGCGCTGCTGCATGATGAAAATGACAATGGCAAAGCGGATCGCGCGTTGGGGATGATGCCGACCGAGGGGTTCGGCTTTTCGCGCGATGCGCGGGTGCGATTTGGCCCGCCCAAATTCAGGGATGCAGTGTTCGAACACGGCATGGATGATCAGGAATTGGTCATCAGAATGCGTTACCTGCTGTAACGTACCAGAGGGGAGCCTAGGGGTTGCGCCTACCCCCTTAAAGCCATCGCAAAACCCACTTCAAAGCACCGTGACGTCAAGCCATTTTGCGGGCTTCATGCTACGCCACGCGCACGCTTATTGGCGCGATGCTTATGTGCTTTGGCGCCATTGCTTTGGATTTTCACCCAACTTTCCAGAAGAACTTAACAGTATGTTTACCATGCAGCGCCAAAACGGACCCAAGAGAATTTGAAACTCATTCGATACTCAAGGGGCAATTGCGGGCCATGGATAATCTGCGGGGCACTTTCGACACTTCTGAAACTGCCGAAGACAGCCAAGATTGGGATGCTGGCGAGGAAGAGGCCGTGCGCAATCTTCCGCCCGATGCAATCGGTCAGGATGAGCGCCGCATGCAAGTGCGCGCGTATAATCACTGGGCCAGCCTTCTGGGTGAACGCACCTTCCCATCGATCGAAGATCTAGAGCCAGAAAATCTGCCCGATTTCGGGCCGAGTTCGGTCGTTTTAGATTTCTCGGTTGGAATTGATGATCCTGCTGTCCAGTTTCTGGGCGGAAAATTGGCCGAAGAATGCGGCGTTGATGGCGAAATCGCAAAACTGTCTGATGTGCCGCCACGCTCTTTGCTGAGCCGCATCACAGATCACTATATGCAAATTCTCGCCAATCAGGCCCCTATTGGGTTTGAGGCGGAATTCGTAAATCAACGCGGTGTGTCGATCCTCTATCGCGGCATTTTGCTGCCGTTTTCCAGCAATGAGGACACGATTGATTTCATCTACGGCGTCATCAATTGGAAAGAAATGGCCGATCAGGCCACCGCAGATGAATTGCTGCTCGATCTGGATCAAGCGCTTGAGGGCGATATTGAACCGGAAGAAGAAGATGAACCGCACAAGCATCACTCCGATCCTTTGACCGAATGGGCGGATTCGCCTGCGGCTGAAGATCAGGATGCCGATACAGAGCAAGACGCTGAGCTCGCCGAAGATGACAGCGCCGAAGCCGTGAGCCAAACCGACGCAGATAACGTTGCGCATTTCTCTGGCCGTTTAGAGGCCGAAGAAGAGGCCGTGCCTGCGCAAGACGCTGGGCTCGATGATTTGCCAACTCCAAATTTCGGCGATTATTCGCTCGATGACTTCGATGATGAAGAGGAAGAAGGCGAAGATGATGCTGCGGCATATGATTTTGCCTCGCTCACCGATCATATCGAAGCGCCTACGAAGAAACCGCTCGCGCTGGAAGATTTGGACTTCGACGAAAGCGAGCTTGAAGGCTCCGATTTCCAAGCTGAGGATTTTGCAGACGGTTCGCCCGTAGGCGCCGAGCCTGAAAGCACAGAATTTGCCGATGGTGAATTCGATGAAGCAGAGCTCGAAGCCGCTGCGCTCGAAGAAGCTGGCCTTGATGGTGCAGATCTGGGCGATGTTGAATTTGAACAAGCTGCGGTTGTTGCACCCGCCCCTAGCCTCGCGGATATCGGTGGCCACACCGGCAACAGCGATGATGTTATCGAGCTGACAGAAGAATTGCCGGCCGATGCAGGTCTGTATGATTGCTTGGCGTCAGCGCGTGAGATGGCGCAAACCGCCCGCACTTCGGAAGATCGCAGCCGTCATGCGCTGTATGCCGCAGTTGGCCGCGCGTATGATTTCTCGATCGAAGCGCAGCAATCGCCAGAAGAATACAACGAACTGGTCGCCGAATGCGGGCTGACAGTTCAAGAGCGCGCGCCAATGACGCCGGTTGTGAAGCTGGTGTTTGGGACCGAATACGACAAAACTCGACTGACCGAATATGCCACTGTCCTATCCCACGCACATCGCCTGGGTCTGGAACGCGGCAGCCTTGCAAGCTTCCTCGGCGATGCCGAAGGCGGCCTGAAAGGGGTGGTCAGCGCCGAACGTCGGATGCGCCGTGAAGAAAGCGGCGAGCCGGTGGAAACCGCGCAAAGCCGCCAAGAAGCACTGGCGCGCAAATTGCGCGAATTGGAAGCGCTGACTTTCGATGCTTTGGCATCCGAAGGTCCGGAATTTGGCCTGGTGATGATCCGCCGCAACCAAGATGGCGGGGTCGAATTGCTTGGTGAAATTGATCAAGATCTCTCGCTGATCGAACGCGCCGCACGCAAATTGGTGGCCTAAGCACCGCCTTTTCCAAATCAAGCAAATCCAGCTTTCCGCGCCGCGTGCGAACCTTGCCCTGTACCATTGGGCAAGAGCGCGTTATCGCGCCGTTTTTGGACAATAGGATCGCTCCCGTAATTGGAGCGTGGAGCGCCGCGCGCGATGAAAAGTAAAAAGGTAAAAGCCATGCTGTGGTTGCTTGGTGGGTTGATCGCAATTTTGGCTGTCGCTGCGATTGCGCTGCAATTTGCCATCAGCCGCAATGGGCCCGCTGTGCTGAGCGCGGTCGATCAGTTGATCGGTGATGGGGGCGAGGCACATTTGCACGCGACCATCTCCACCGGGGAGCACAGCGCCCAAAAGCTGTTGGTGTGGGGGCCAAAAGATAGCCTGGGAGGCAATCAGAACGATAATCAAGCTGGGCGCGAAGAACTGCCGGTATTGCTGTTCGCCCATGGCGGATCATGGCGCTCTGGCGATCCAAGCGATTATGGTTTTGTTGCTAGGTCATTTGTACCAAAAGGGTTCATCGTCGTTTTGATGGGTTATCGTCTGCACCCGGACGGAGTCTATCCGGCAATGCTGGAGGACACGGCAGCGGCGATCGCATGGACCAAGTCTGAGATCGCCCAATATGGCGGCGACCCAGATCATATAGTCATCGCCGGACATTCGGCCGGGGCTTACAATGTCGTTATGGCCGCACTCGAAGAGCAATGGCTTGGCCGTAAGGGATATTCGCCAAGCGATATTGCCGGCGTAGTCGGCCTTTCGGGCCCGTATGATTTCTATCCATTTGATAGCGAATCGACCCAAAATGCCTTTGGCGACGCCGCCGATCCACCAGCGACTCAACCGATTGCGCATGTTGATGGTGATGCGCCGCCAATGCTGTTGATCCACGGCGAAAAAGACACCTTGGTCTATCCGCGCAACACCCGCGAATTGGCCAAACGCTTAACCGAAGGCGGGTCTGACATCGCGACTCGGTTTTACGGCGATATGGAGCATAATGACCCGCTCATTTCGCTTGCAGCACCGTGGCGCAATTCGCGCGATATCGATGATCAGATCGCAAATTTTGCGCTTTCCTTGCGCGCTTCAGTTCCAGTTCAGGACGAAATACGCTAGCACGTACTCTATGAGTACTCCTTTGCAGTCTCCGCTGCGCGGCCCTACGCGCGTTTTTGCTGCTGTGCTTGCGATGCTCGCCAGCTTTGCGCTTTCGATTCAATCGGCAGCCGCCCAATCGATATTGCGCGATGCCGAAACCGAGGCATTGCTGAATGAGATGGCCGCGCCATTGGTGGAGGCGGCCGGGCTTGAGCCGGACAATGTCCAAATGGTGCTGATCAATGATCGGTCGATCAACGCGTTCGTCGCGGGTGGGCAGATTGTCTATATCCATGCTGGCCTGATCGAAGCCGCTGACACCGCGAACGAAGTGCAAGGCGTGATCGCGCACGAGCTTGGCCATATCACTGGCGGGCACATCAATCGCTTCGGCGAAGGCGCGCAAAATGCCAGCAACATCTCAATCCTCTCCCTGCTTTTGGGCGTGGGTGCCGCGTTGGCCGGGGCCGGCGATGCTGCGATTGGCGCGGTTCTGGCCGGGCAAAGAGCGGCGCTTGGGAACCTGTTGGCGTTCAGCCGAGTGCAAGAAGGATCTGCCGATGCGGCAGGCGCGGAATATCTCTCCAATGCAGGGATTTCCGGGCGCGGATCGCTGGCGTTTTTCTATCGTTTGCAAGGCGAAGCATCACGCCGCGGCATTCGCACCACTGATGATTCCGAATTCACCCGCACCCACCCGCTGACAAGCGATCGGATTGCGCGGCTGCGCGAAAGTTATGAGGCCGACCCCGCGTGGGATGCGCCAGACGATCCCGACATCCAGGCCCGTTTTGTTTTGGCGAAAGCCAAATTGTACGGGTTCTTGGCGCGGCCGCAGCACACACTCAACCGCTTCCCTGAAAGCGATCAGACCATGCCTGCGCGCTATGCCCGGGCCTATGCCTATCATAAAGAAGCGCTGATCGAAGAAGCTCTGACGGAGGCCGATGCGCTTCTCGCTGCTGAGCCATACAATCCCTATTTCCTTGAGCTGAAAGGTCAGATCCTGCTCGAATCCGGCCGCCCAACCGATGCCCTGACGCCGCTGCGCGAAGCGACCGAGCTGACGCAACATCAGCCGCTGATCGCATCGATGTTTGGCCATGCGCTGATCGCGACCGAAGATGAAGAGAATTTCGCCGAGGCCGAGCGTGTGCTGCGCGCCGCGGTGGCCCGCGACCGGTTCAACCCGTTTGCGTGGTATCAATTGGGCGTCGTCTATGCTGCGCGCGGTGATGTGCCGCGTGCCCGCCTCGCCAGCGCCGAGCAACAGGTTATGAACCGCCGCTATCCTGAGGCGATTCGCAATGCGCAGGCGGCCGAGGCAGGGCTTCCAGTTGGATCGCCAGACTGGATCCGGGCTCAGGATATATCGCTGCAGGCGCGCGCTGAGCTGGAACGGGTGCGCGACAGCCGCTAAAGCGGCGCAAAGGCAAGCAAGGGGGCGGGCGTCAGCACGGCTGGACCACCGCACAATTCAAGATTTGAAGAGGCAGGTACATTGCAAAGCAATCTGATCACTGCGCTGTTGGCGCTCGTATTTGGTTTCCTGGGGGCTGGGATTTGGTCGTATTCTGGGCTGGGAGACAATCGCACGCGTGCTTATTTGGTCGAGAACCCCGATATCCTGCCTGAAATGGCCGAAGCCTATCAAGCGCAGGAATCATCCGAGCGATTGTCCGAAGTGCGCGATGATGTTGTCACCGCATTTCCCGGAGTGGTGATCGGTAACCCAAATGGTTCAAAGACGCTGGTTGAATTCACCGATTACAATTGCCCTTATTGCGAGGCAAGCCTGGCTGACGTAACTCAACTCGTCGAAGCCGATCCTGATCTCAAAGTCGTTGTCCGCGAATGGCCGATTTTTGAAGGAAGCGATCAGGCCGCCCGAATGGCGCTGGCCGCTGGAATGCAGGGCAAATATCCGCAATTCCACGAGGCGATGTTCCGCCTTGGCCCAACCACTCCCGAAGCGATTGAAGCGGCTGCCGTGGAGGCCGGTCTTGATCTTGAGCGGGCCCGCGCAGATGCCGCATCTGATGCCGTGAGTGTTGAGCTGGCGCGCAACCTTTCCTTCGCTCAGCAGCTCGGCTTTTCGGGCACGCCGGCATGGATCGCTGGCGAGCATGTGCTTGACGGCGCAGTTGGCCATGATGTCTTGAAAGCCGCGATTGCCGATGCCGTTGAAGAGGCTGACAACGCCGAGGGCGCATGATCCGCGAGAATGGCGTGACACTGCATTTTCGCCTTGGCTTCATGCTGATCATGGCGGCCTGTGCAGGCACCGCGAGCGCGCAATCCGCAACCCATGACGCCGATCTTGTCGCCGAACGCGAAGCGATTGAGCGGTTTCAGGCTATCGATCAAAGGCTGCAGGATATTGGCTGGCGTCTCGCCACCGGCAATGCCGCATTCTGCCCGGATGTCGCACCTGCCATTGGCCTGCAATTGCATGATTTGGCAAGCTATGGCGAACCCGATATTGCGCGCGCCGCCTTGGATCTAACGGGCTACTTTGCTGTTCAAACCGCGGCCGCAAATTCTCCGGCGGGGGCAGTGTCCAGCCTTTCGCAAAATCGCGAAATTATCGGCCTCAATGGCGTGAACCCCAACTCTTGGCCTGCCGAAGAGAAATATCATTGGCAAAGACTGGTATTGGCGCATGATTTCATCGATCGCGCCTTGGCAGAAACGGGGGAATTGGCGGTCCGATTTGCCGATGGGTCAGGCGTTACATTAACGGCCAAGCCCGCCTGCGCCACCCGCTTTGAATTGTCAGGATCGGGCAGGCGCGCGGTTGCGGATGGCAAAAGAGTGGTGATCGGGGTGGAGTTTGTTGGCTTCACCTATGCCGAAGACGAATTGGCGGCCGCCATCGCACACGAACTGGCGCATAATCTGTTGGGCCATAGAGCGTGGCTGGACGAATTTGGCCGCGGACGCCGCAATGTCCGCAAGACCGAGCGCGAGGCGGATCGATTGATGCCGTGGCTGCTGGCCAATGCCGGATATGATCCGCGCGCCGCACAGCGGTTTATGACCAGATGGGGCCCAGCCAATGATCGCGGGATTTTCCGCGCGCGCACTCATGATGGCTGGGATGAGCGCGCTGAATTTATTGCGGCTGAGATTCCTGTGATCGAACAATTGATGGCCGAAGCGGGCATGGCGGATTGGGGCGCGCATTTCCGGCGTGAAATCGATCCGCAAGCGGAGCGTTAAACAACTTTGGCCTGCGCAGGTTATAACCGGCCACCAGCGATCCAAGCCGGAGAGTGCAGTCCGCGCGATCACCCGCGCGCAAATGGACCTGCCATCGCCGCGATAAATCGGCTACAAGGATAGCTGATGGCTATGCTTCCAATCCAGCCAGTGCCGTTCTTTGCAAGTAAGAACCGGGCGTTTTGGAACCTCCAGCTCGCTGGCTGGGGGGCGGCATTTCTGCTGCGCGCCATGTCTGCCCTGGCAAATGGTCTCCCGCTCGATTTGCTCGCGGTGATACTCGTCAACACCATCACCGGCTTTTCGATCAGCCTGATCTTATCCGTAATCTATCGCCAGCTGATCAATCGCCAACCGTTTGTGACCTGGGCATCGACCGGCGTGGTGCTGTTCTTGGCGGTGATTACCCATGCCTCGATCGATGCGTGGGTGCAGGGCCTGTATTACGCGGGCAGCCGCGAAACTGCCTTTGCCCAGCGCTTTATCGGCCTATCCTACATTCCACTGACTTTGCTGGGCGGGTGGAGCGCGCTTTATTATGCGACCAATTACTTTTTGACGGTGGAACAGCAGGCCGATCGGCTTGAGCGGCTGGAAGCGCAAGCGACCAGTGCGCAGCTGGCGATGCTGCGCTATCAGCTCAATCCGCATTTCTTGTTCAACACGCTCAATTCAATCAGCACATTAGTTCTGCTTAAACAGACCGAGCCCGCCAATGCGATGCTTACGCGGCTATCCGGCTTCCTGCGGCATACGCTGGTGGCCGAACCGGGCAGCCAGGTAACGCTCGCTCAGGAAATCCAAACCCTGCAGCTTTATCTCGATATCGAACGGATGCGATTTGAAGAACGATTGCGGACCAATTTCGCAATTGAGGATGACGCGCTGGATGCACGACTGCCATCGATGTTGCTTCAGCCGCTGATTGAGAACGCGATCAAATATGCCGTTTCCCCGCAAGAGGAAGGCGCGGAAATATCGCTGTCTGCGCGGATTTTCGGTGAGCGATTGAAAATCAGTGTTTCGGATACAGGACCGGGCGCGGACCAGCCGGAACGGAAGAATTTGCCGGTTTATGAGACTGACAAAGCCAACCAACCCATTTCTACCGGCGTTGGCCTCACCAATATTCAAAACCGTTTGAACCAAGCTTACGGTGACGATCACAAATTCGAAGCCCAAACCCAGCCCGGTGGCGGCTTCACCGTACGGATCGAAATCCCTTTCCAGACCGAGGACATGCTCGAAACTCACACCGATGCTACCACAGCAAACACCCCAAATAGTGCCCCCAATTTAACTCTGGCAAACTCACAAACCGGTGCCCTCCCCGCGGGCGCCAAACATGCCGAAACCGGCTCCACCCCTCAACCTGCGTCGGCGATTGATATCAATCCCAGACGCCTGATTGGACCTGCTGCATGACTATCCGAACTATCCTTGTCGATGATGAAAAGCTGGCCATTCAAGGCCTGCAATTGCGCCTTGAAGCGTTTGATGATGTCGAAATTATCGATACCTGCTCAAATGGCAGAGAGGCGATCCGCAAGATCAAAACTGGCAAGCCCGACCTTGTCTTCCTCGACATTCAAATGCCCGGCTTTGATGGCTTTTCCGTCGTCAAAGGGGTGATGGAAATCGAACCACCTTTGTTCGTGTTCGTCACCGCATATGAGGAACACGCGATCCGCGCGTTTGAAGCCAATGCGGTCAATTACCTGATGAAACCGGTCGACGAAGATAAGCTCGCCGATACGCTGGAGCGGGTCCGCCAACGCATTACCGAAAAGAAATCGTCCGAAGATGCCGAGACATTGCTGGGTGTGCTTTCCGAAGTCGCGCCAGACCGCGCCGAAGAGTTTAACGAGGATGGCGGCGAAAGCGCTGAGCGTTTTGAAAAACTGATCAATGTGAAGGATCGCGGCCAGATCTTCCGGGTTGAGGTGGATTCGATCGAGCATATCGAAGCGGCCGGCGATTACATGTGCATCTACACCGGCGATAACTCGCTGATCCTGCGTGAAACAATGAAGGATCTGGAGCGCAGATTGGACCCGCGCAAATTCCAACGCGTGCACCGCTCTACCATCGTCAATCTGGATCAGGTGCGGCAAGTGAAACCCCACACCAATGGCGAATGCTTCCTGGTGCTCGATTCCGGCGCTGAGGTGAAAGTCTCACGCAGTTACCGCGATGTGGTTGCCCGTTTCGTGCATTAGTATTCGCTCGCGGCCAGTCGCTTTCGCAACGCCTCTGTTGGCGCAGATGCGCTTGCGGAAAACGGGCGACTGCGCCAAACGCAGACGATGACCAGTTTGCTAATCCCTGACTTTGACGTCAGCCGCTTTGTCCGTGAGACGCTCGCCGAAGATCTGGGCGAAGGCGTGGCCGGGGGCGGGCATGACGTCACATCTGAAAGCGTAATCCCCGTAGATGCGCGGTTTGCCGGGGTGATGGACAGCCGCGATGCCATCCGTGTTGCTGGCCTGCCTGTGGCCGAGGCATTTTTTCGCGCGCTTGATCCGGGTGCTGAAATTGAATGTCTGGTGCAAGATGGCGATGCGGTGGAAGCTGGCACTGATATCATGCGGCTTACCGGCAATGCCCGTGCATTGCTGACGGCAGAACGCAGCGCGCTCAACACGGTGCAGCACCTATCTGGGATTGCGACCATGGTGCGGCAATATGTCGATCAGATGGACAATTCCGATTGCACTTTGCTCGATACCCGAAAGACCATCCCCGGATTGCGTCATCTTGAAAAATACGCGGTTCGCATGGGCGGCGGCAGCAATCACCGCATGGGCTTGTGGGATGCTGCGATGATCAAAGACAATCACGTTGCGGTTGCCGGTGATGTGGGTGAGGCGGTGCGCCGCGCCGTCGATGCTGGCGTGCAAGAGATCATTTGCGAAGTCGATCGGATCGATCAGATCGAACCCGCCTTAAATGCCGGGGCGACGCGGTTGCTGCTCGACAATATGGAGCCGCCGACATTGCGCGAAGCGGTGGGCCTGGTGGCGGGGCGCGCGCAGACAGAGGCATCGGGCGGGATCAATCTTGATACGATCAAAGCCAAGGCGGCAACCGGGGTGCAGTTCGTTTCGGTTGGGCGGTTGACGCAAAGCGCACCAGCGGCAGATATTGGGCTAGATTTTACGCCGGTATGAGCTGGATGATCGGCGGGAGACGGCCATGGACAATTCGCCTGTTCGCCATCGCATTTCTATCGGCAGCTGCGATCGATTACGTTCAAGGCCTATCGGCGATTTCAACATTGCAGATGGCTTATACGCAGCAATTCCCATGGTTTGATTGGACCAGAGACTGGGCGATTGTCGCGCTATCGGCGATGTTTTCAATCGCCGCCATCCCAGTTGCGATGATATTGATGCGCGCGATCCGCATTGCCCGCTGGCTCGTGACAGTTTTCTCAATCTTCAAGCTGCTTTCACTGCCGCAAATGATCATGGAGTGGGTTTCTTTGCCGCATGTTTCGCTGCTGCATCTGGCATCGCCATTGCTGACATTGGTGGCTGTTGTGTTACTCTTTACGCCAAGCGCAAATCGCTGGTTTGCACAGAAGAAGGGGTCTGGTCTTGCGGTTTTTGATTAGCATTCTCACACTGACGATCGGGCTCATTCTCCCCGCCGCGGCAAGCGCACAAGCCTATCAATGCCGCATGCCGCGCATCAGCACCGTACCGCAAATCTCACCCAGCAGCGCGCGGCGCGAATTGCCTGTCACCGGCTACACAATGGCACTCAGCTGGTCGCCAGCCTTTTGCCGGACCCGCCAGAGCAGCCGCAGCCACAGCACCCAATGTTCAGGCGATAATGGCCGTTTCGGCCTCATTGTGCACGGCCTTTGGCCAGAAAGCGGGGGCAGTTGGCCGCAATGGTGCGCCACCCAAGGCAGACTGACTCCGCAAGAACTCTCTCGCAATATGTGCATGATGCCGGGCGCCCGGCTGATCGCCCGGCAATGGGTCAAACATGGCAGCTGCATGACCAAGCGGCCCGATACCTATTTCCGCATCACGCGCATCCTTTGGGATAGCTATCGGATCCCGGATTATGATCGCATCTCTCGCGAAGATGGATTGACCGCTGGCCGCATTCGCCAAGCCTTTGCCGATGCCAATGGCGGTTGGAGCGCAAGCCAAATTGGCGTGAAGCTTAATCGCGACGGCTGGCTGGAGGAAATCCGGCTTTGCTATGGCCCGCGCTTTCGCCCGGTGCGCTGCGATTCGTCACGATTTGGCGCGAGGGATGGCGCGCGCGCAAAAATCTGGCGCGGATTGTAAAGGCTTTACACACGGCATTCGGGAGCCGCCTAGGCTGTTTTCATTCCCGCCAATTGGCGCGTGTAGAACCACCCAATCCCGATCAAGCTGAAGCCGAGCGCGACAAACGACGCGACCCGCAGCAAGCCGTCAAGCTCCGCCGCATCGAGAAGAAACACCTTCAGCACAGCGGCCAGCATCAACACCAATGATCCAACCCGCCAGCTGCGCGATTGAGCCCGTGCGCCCCACATCAAGAATCCAATCGCCAGCACAATGCCCAGCACCGATCGCAACAGATCCTCAGTCTGGCCGACCGGATCGTCTGACAAGATTGACCCGGAAAACACATGGCGAAGCTCAGACAGTGCCAGCAAGGAAACCAGCACCATGATGGCTCCGTCGAAAACTGGGCGCGGGATAAAATCGCTGTCTGAAAGCGTCTGGCGCAGCGTGATCAGCGCGCCAATGGCAATCGCATAGGCTGGCAGCAGCAGGTTGAAGATTGGGAGATTGCCCACCGCCTGATCACTCCACAATGGATTGTGCCATAGGAATGTGAACAGGCCAAAATGTGCCGCCGATCCGGCGATCAGCGCGATCCCGGCCGGTTTTGCCCATTGGGACCATTGCACCATTCGCGGCTCAACAAACTGTTTCAACGCAGCAAATCCGCCCGCAAACAGCAGCGCCTGCCATAAAGTTCGCTCTGCCAATCCCGATGATGCGAATTGATCAATCGTTTCCAGCGCGAAGATTTGTTTGAACACGATATGGCCGATCACAACAATCAGCACTCCGGCGATTGCCGCAATTGCTTGGGTTCGATCCCTGATGATTTCAGCCGGGCGGAGTACCAAGGAGGCCATCACTGCGAGCAGCGGCAAGAGGTACAGCCCAATCTCACGCAATCCGATTTCGCCAGCGATCAACATCGGTTCGGCCACCACCGCCCATCCGGCCGCAGCGGCCCAGATTGCGATGGTTTCAAGCGCCCATAAGGCGGCTATGAGGCCAAAGGCAAGGCGTGCTTCCACTCGGTTTCGATCCCAAAGTGTTACTGCCAAGCTTAACCCAGCCGCGATCCAAGGCAGCATTACTGGGGGGGCGATCTGCGCGATAATGCCATAGACAAAAAATGCCGCGATGGCGTCTGCCGTCCGGTTCAATATTGTGCCGCCTGGTTTGAGAGCCAAGGCCGCGAATGGCAGCGCAATCGCACTCCAGCGTAGCACCGCGTGCAGCACGTTGGTTTCGCCCGGAACGCCCGCAAGCAGGTCGGCTTCGTGCGGAAATCCTCTCGACGACATCAGGCCCAGCACTGCAAAAATCACAGCGCTCCAGATAAGACCTGTAAGCCCGCGCTGCTCTCGCTTCCATCCAAGCGCGATGATGCCAAGCGCAACGGCAGAGAGCACCAGGGGCGCGGCCCATATTGGCGTAGCAATCAACCCTGCAGCCGCAATTCCAATCGCAGCGGAGGCCAAAGTGGCCAGACCCGCGCGGGAAAGCACAGCCTCGCTTTGCGGCCACAGCAGCCAGCTGGCCAATGCGGGCAAAATTGCGATGGCCAGAACCGCCAATGCCAATAGTGGCTGGTTCCCAACGTCCCAAAATTGAGCGTAGGTGACTGTGATCAGACCAAGCGAAAAACCAGCGATCTGAAACGGGTCCACACCGCGATATTCGTTGCGCCAAATATTGGCGAGCGGCACACCTGCAAAGATCGCTGCCAATGCGGCGGCCATAACCCCAAAGTTTGCATTCGAGGCGTCAGTCCAAAAGCCAAGCATCAATACGGCCATCGCAGCGGCAAAGGCGCTCGCTTCTCTCAGGCGCGGTTCCTTCCAGCCCAGAAATGCCAGTCCCGCCGCCAGCAGCCCGTAGAGGCCCCAGGCAAGCATACTGTACCCGGCCTGATGAACCATCGTTGCCATCTGAATTGCGGCCAATGCTGCCGCGCCCAAACGCAACACCAAAGATGCCGGAGAGCCCGCATCATCGCCGGTTTTCACAAACGCAGGAATGATCGCGCCAAGCATTATGATGTATCCGCCAAAGGCCAGCAGGTTGGTAAATCCGGTAATGCCAGTGAATAGGATAAGCGCGCCCCAGCCTAAGCCCCCGGCCAAGGCGGCAAGAGCCAGCCAACTGCGCCGCTGCTTGTTCCCGGCATAGGTCAGACCGCCGGTGACAAGCGCGAGATACAGCGCGAGGAGCGGCAAATTGGGATTTTCACTGCCAACCAGCAATGGCGCAGCAAATCCGCCAACCAGACCCAATATCGCACTGGGCAAACCAAATCGGAAGGACAGCAATATCGCTGCTCCAGTGACGCCCGCCATCCCGAGGAAAGCGATTGTGCTGCCGATCAGTTCATATTGCGTGCCCGCCAGATAAAAGCTGGCATAGAGTGTGGCCAATCCGGCTCCGCTAAGCGCCTGCCGCACGCGCGGATCGGAAATTCGGTGTTCCTGCCGGTATGCAATCTCGGCGCCGCCAAGCAAAAATCCGCCAAATAGGAAGCCCAATGCCACGCGCACTTCTGGGCCAAGCAGGCCCTGTTCAATCGAATATCGCACGAGGAAGAATCCGCCGACGGCAAGCGCAATTCCGCCCGCCCAGATCGGCAGCAAGCGGCCAAAGAAATCTTCAAAATCGAATTTGATCCCGGTTCTCGAAAATGCATCCAATGGCGATTTCGGCTCGGGAAAGGGAGCGTCCACATCCTGTTGCTGAATCGCAGAATCGTTCAATTTCTGCCGTTGGGCAGAGGTGACCGTGCGCGCAGGCTGTTGCAGGCCTTCTGCTTCGACTGGTCCGTCACCCAGCTCTTCGGGCGCCACTGATTCGGGCTCAGGCGCGGGTGCAGGTTGAGCCTCACCGTCATCAGCAATCGGTTGGTCGGGCCAAGCAAATTCTTGAGGGGCAGCATCCTGTTTCGCGATCGGGGTGTGCGGCGCGAATCGCAGGTTCAGCCGATCAAGCTCTTCCTGAAGCCGGGCAATTTGCAATTGAAGCGCATCTGAACGGCGCCAAAGATAGAATGTCGCACCGGCGATAATAAGCAGCAGCAAGAATTCCATTTTGAGCTTCCCCAATTCATTCAAGTCGGCCGTCTAGCGGTAAACTGAACACTGTTCAATAATAAAATTAGACAGTGTTCAGTTTTTTTGCCAAATAGCCCCCTTATGGGACGGAGATCGGATCATACACGCGCGGAATTGCGCGAATTGTTGCTGCAAACCGGCCATCAGCTGATGGCGCAGGTTGGCTATGCGCGCTTTTCAGGCCGCGAAGTGGCCAAGCGCGCGGGCTATTCGGTTGGCACGATTTACAACGTGTTCGAATCGCTTGATGGCCTGCTCGCTGCGATCAACACGCGAACCTTCGTTTTATGGTCGCGGCACCTGCAAAAGCGGCTCGAAACCGGCGGTGAAGACCGTATTGCTAGCTTGGTCGAAGGATATTTCACTTTCGCGCTGGACAACCCGCAAACGTGGTCTGCGATTTACGAACATCGCGTTCCTGAAAAAGACAGCCTTTCAGAAGAGGATCTCGAAGGGCGCGGCGCGCTGACGCTTATCGTTGAACAAGAGGTGCGAACGGCGCTGCCTGAAGACACCGGCCTTGATGTGGCGCGTTATGCACGCTCGCTGATCGCGACGGTCCACGGCCATTGCAGCTATGTGGTGAGCGGCAGTTTTGCCTTGCTGGACGAAACCGATCCGGTGGGAAGCGCGCTAGACCGAGTGCGCGAATCGTTGGAACTGCACCAGCAGCGCCGCTGATCCGGCGGTCCCAGCAGCTTCGCCAGATCACATTCTAAGCGCGCTCTTTATCGCCGCACCTCAAAGAATTCGCGCAGCAATTTTGCCGCCTCGCCTTCACCCATGCCCGAATAAACCTCTGGCCGGTGTAGGCATTGTTCCCGTTCAAATATGCGCGCGCCATTTTCCACCGCCCCGCCTTTGGGATCGCTGGCGGCATAATATAATCGCGCAATTCGCGCGTGCGCAATCGCACCGGCACACATCGCGCAAGGTTCCAATGTCACGTAAAGATCGCAATCGGTCAGCCGATCCTGGCCGAGTTTTTGCGCCGCCTCGCGCAGCACACGGATTTCCGCATGGCCGGTTGGATCGGGCGGATTGCGGGTCGCATTCCCAGCCATCGCCACGATTTTATCACCGCGCATCACCACCGCGCCGACCGGCACCTCGCCCGCTTGCGCCGCCTCGCGCGCGGCGTCCAGCGCATGTTGCATGGGTTCTGGGATCGGCCAACGTGTCATTTGCGCGCGGTAGCCAGCGCACGCGCAAGGTGCAACTTTGCTTGACGATTCGCAGGGGCACAGCTATGCGCGCGCCTTCCCGGGAAAACCCGATACTTTAGTGGCCGAATCGCCGGTCACTGTGAACTGTGAACAGACGAGAGATATCATGTCGCGCATCTGCGAACTCACTGGCAAGGGCCGTATGGTAGGCAACAATGTCAGCCACGCCAACAACAAGACCAAGCGTGTCTTCCTGCCCAACCTGCAGCACGTTACGCTGATGAGCGAAGGGCTGGACCGCAGCTTTAAGTTCCGCGTTTCAACCAATGGACTGCGGTCTGTTGAACATGTTGGCGGGCTCGACAACTGGCTGCTCAAAACCAAGGATGACAAATTGTCATCGCGCGCGCTCAAAGTGAAGCGTGAGCTGGTTAAGGTGCAAGCTGCCGCTTAATCACTGGCCGTTCGGCCAATGACATAATGCAAGGCGTGCGGGGTGACCTGCGCGCTTTTTTGCGTCCGCCGATCACTCGCCTTCAATTGGCCAGGCAAAGCGCAGCATCAAAGACGTTTGAAACGCGGACAGATTATCATCGGCGATCAGATAGAGTGATCCGGCAGCGGGATTGTCTGCATCAGGAACAAAGGTGATCCCCTCCAAGTTCTCGCCAAAATGCTCGCCCGATATCCGCGCCACAATTTCCCCTGTCCAAACCGCATCCGCTTCAATCTCGGCAGGATCAGCCTGCATCAGCATCGCATCGAAAGTGGCCGGAAATGTGTAGCGCACGCGGCGCAGCAAGATCATCACCTCACCACTAGGCAGCAAGGCCGCATCCACTGGCCTGAACCGGCTTGGCGATCCGAACCGAAAAGCGGTGCTTTGGGTGACTTCGGCCGGGTCGCTAGCAAACAGCAAGCCCGCGCGATCCGTTATGTCTTCGTTGCTGAATCCTTCCGCCAGCAGCAAGAAGCGGCCATCGGCAAAGCGCACCAGCGATTCAGGGCCGCTATTGGCCGACCATTCGCCAATTTCCGGAGGGCGGCGGCGCGTGACCTTTCCCTGAGCATCGCGGCGTTCGATAATGTTGCGGCTCTCAAATGCGGCCCAGATTGTGCCGGTGCTGTGATCTATAGTCAGCGCTTCGAGATCTGAAAATTCGCGCTTTGTTTCTCCGCGGCCCGGTACAAAAGAGAGCTTGGCACCTTCCGCGACCGGCCCTTCCACGCCGAGCATAATTTCGAGCAACCGGCCCCGGTCACTGCCCGCCAGCAAGCGATCATCGCCGAGCCAAATTAACGCCGAATATCCGCCAAAATGATCGTTGCGGCTGGAAAGGGTCCACGCCCCGGTCAGCGCCAAGGGCCCTTCAACACCATCACGCACCGCGATTGGGGTGACTGTGATCGGCGCGTCAAAATCGCGCTGCGTTGTTTCCGTGCGCAGCCATGTGCCAGGGCTTAGGCCAATCGCAACTGCAAGGGTTAGGATCAGGCGGCGCATTGGCAATCAGCCTTAAATCGAATGTGTATTGGCGAATGTGTATTGGCGATTTTGGCTTGGGGATACTCGCTGCATCAATAGGCGGGTCGGCCGCAGCGAACGCCTCAGTTCATCGGGCCAACGAACAGCAAAGGATCGAGCCGCGCATTGTTCCATTTGATGCTCCAATGCAGATGCGGGCCGGTCGCGCGGCCGGAAGAACCGATATTGCCAATATACTGCCCCTGTTTAACCACATCGCCTTCGCTCACAGAAAGTCTGGAGGCGTGGAGGAACGCGCTGTTGAGGCCCGATCCATGATCAATGATCAGCAATTTTCCTTCGAGCGAGAAATTGTCTGCCGCCAACACGACCACACCATCAGCCGGAGCCACGAAGGGCACGCCATTGCCCGGTGCGATATCGATGCCGGAATGATAGCTGCCCGGCTCACCGCGATAAATGCGCTGCGATCCAAAGCGGCCCGAAATGCGGCCCTTAACCGGCCAGATGAAATCCTGGCTCCAGCCATCCGCGCCAGTTTCTGCCTCGCGCGCATTCCAAATCGCATCCAGTTCAGGCCGGCGGCGGCGCATAAAGGCCTCGCTCGCCCCGCCCGATCGGCGCGCAACATTCACGCGTTCAATGTTCCAATCGCGCGGCGATATCGAAAGCGTTTCACGCACTGTCTGGCCGTTTGCAAGCGTGGCGGAAAGCATCGCCGCACTTGCGCTGTCACGATCAAAGGCGGCGAAAAACGAACCATCATCCGCGATTTCCAACACCTGTTCGCCCAATTGCGCGGTCACCGTTCCAGATGGAACCGTCCCGCGGATAAATCCGCCTTGAGTCATCTCGCCTGAATAGGAAAAGCTAGACTGCGCCGCGCTGATCGCTGCGGCTTCCGCAGCATCGGATGAAGCTGCTTCGGCAGAAGGCCCAACCGCTTCGTTCACATTGGCCTCTTCGTTCACGCTTTCGGTCTCGGCCGCTTCACTGCCAGTGCAGCTGACCAAACCCGCGAGGCCCGCAAAGCCAATGGCGGCGGCGCTTATCCGGTTCCAACGCATCAATTTTGTTCCAGGAAGCGCGCGGTCGCGATTTCGGCTGTTGAGTATGCCTCTTGCCGATCGGCGGACCAATAACATAGCTGTTCAAGCGGGATTATATCGCCGCTGACAGCGCAAACGACATGTTGGCCGGGCTTCAGCACCCGGAAGGTCGAAGGCCCGTAATGGAGCTTGGCGGCATTATCGCCGGATGACATCAACATCGTTGCATTCCTAACATATGCCCGCGATCGGGCTGTAATTTATGCTTCGCTCTAGCAGTGAGCATTTAATCGAACAAATCCGTTTGCGCGCTGGACGCACTGGAAGATTTTGACGGCTTCGACGCGATTTTTTTTCGGGCCTTGCGCGGGGTCGGAACCGGATTTGGCCCCGGATTTGGCCCCGAATCTGGGTGTGAAGCCGAAGGCCCAGCCGCGGGCCCGTCCGCGCCAATTGTCACAACATCTAAATCACCATCCTTGAATTGAAGCTTAAGCGCAGGCTCCTTTGCGGCAAGTGCCCGCCCCATCAGCGCCCGCCCATTGGCATCGCGAACAATCGCATAGCCGCGCTGGAGCGGTTTTTCCGGGTGGAATTGATCGGCGAGCCGGCCCAGCGCCCGTAGATTTTCTTGCTTTTGCGCAAACGGACGCTGGACGAGCGCCGGAGATAGGCGAACTTGATCTAGCCTGCGCGCGGCATCCTGCGCGCCGCGCCTCAGCACAATGGGTGACAATCTTGCAGACACACCGGCCAAAGCCTCTCGCCCATCCCCAGCCCGCTGTTTGAGCCCGCGCCGCAACCGATCAGACAGTTCATCCAGACGCTGCGCCTGAGATTGCAGCAGGTTCTCTGGCTTGGGCAGGCGGTTTAGGCGTGCCTCCAGCCGTTCTCGCCCCAATTCCACTGGCCGATGCACAGCGCGCATTTGCCGCGCCGCAAAATCGGCCAATGTCGCAGCCAGATCGGCGCGCACTGGCACTGCCATCTCCGCCGCCGCACTGGGGGTTGGCGCACGTTGATCGGCAACATAATCGGCCAATGTCGTGTCGGTTTCATGCCCCACTGCCGAAATAACCGGAATGGTACATTCTGAAATGGCGCGAACCACTTCCTCCTCGTTAAAACCCCATAGATCCTCGATCGATCCGCCGCCGCGCGCCACAATCAACAGGTCGGGCCGCGAAACTGGCCCTGAACCATCGATCTGAGCAAACCCGCGGATGGCTTGCGCGACTTGCTCGGCCGAACCTTGCCCCTGAACCAATACCGGCCAGACAAGAACGTGGCTGGGAAACCGATCGGCCAAACGATGTAGAATATCGCGGATCACTGCACCGGTGGGCGAAGTGATCACTCCAATGGTTTTGGGCAGATAGGGTAAAGCGCGCTTTCGCTCAGGCGCAAACAGCCCCTCTGCAGCCAACCTTGCCCGTGTTTTTTCAAGCAACGCCAGCAGCGCGCCTTCGCCTGCCAGCTCAAGATTATCCATCACGATCTGATATTTTGATCGCCCCGGATAAGTCGTCAGCTTGCCACTGGCGATCACATCCAGCCCATCTTCCGGGTTGAAAGCCAGCCGCCCGGTGTTTCCGCGCCACATCACCGCATCAAGCACGGATTTTTCATCCTTGAGCGTGCAATACATATGGCCCGAAGCCGCGCGCTTCACCCCCGACAATTCGCCGCGTAAACGGACATAACCAAAGCGATCTTCAACCGTGCGCTTTAGCAGGCTGGAAATCTCGGTGATCGAAAGCGGCTGGGCGTTGTCGCCATCTTTAGAGCGCGCTACGAGACCGGCTTGATTGTCACTGTCAGAGGGCGGCGAAGCCATGAATATCCTTTTGCTTGGATCGGGTGGGCGTGAACATGCTTTAGCCTGGAAGCTGGCGCAATCCCCCAGCCTCAGCAAACTGTTTGTTAGTCCCGGCAATCCGGGAATGGCCGAAATTGCGCAGCTCGTCACACTCGATGCCGCCAATCACACCGCAGTGATCACGTTCTGCGCGCAAAATGCAGTCGATCTGGTGGTGATCGGCCCGGAAGCTCCACTGGTTGATGGATTGGCAGACAGTTTGCGTGCCGCAGGCCTTGCTGTGTTCGGCCCATCAAAGGCGGCGGCGCAATTGGAAGGCAGCAAAGGCTTCACCAAGGATTTGTGTGAGCGCGCAAAGATACCCACCGCAGGTTATGTCCGCACCGCCACGCTTGATGCTGCGATTGCGGCATTGGACCGGTTTGAAGCACCCTATGTGTTAAAGGCCGATGGGCTTGCAGCGGGCAAAGGCGTGGTGATCGCACAAAGCAAGCAAGAGGCTGAGGCGGCGCTATCCGATATGTTTGGCGGACGTTTTGGGGCGGCGGGCGCTGAAGTTGTGATCGAAGAATTTATGCGCGGCGAAGAGGCGAGCTTTTTCGCTCTAACCGACGGCAAGAATGTCGTCCCCTTTGGCACCGCCCAGGATCACAAGCGTGTGGGCGAAGGGGATACCGGCCCCAACACCGGCGGCATGGGCGCCTATTCCCCCGCGCCGGTGCTGACGCCAGAATTGCAGCGCATTGTGATGGAAAGCATTATCGTTCCCACCGTCAACACAATGGCAGCGGAAGGAATGCCTTATTCGGGCGTGCTCTATGCTGGATTGATGTTGACCGCCACCGGCCCGAAATTGATCGAATACAATTGCCGGTTTGGCGATCCGGAATGCCAGGTTTTGATGACACGGCTGGTCAGCGATCTTGCAATGATCCTGATGGCATGCGCGCGCGGCGAATTGGCCAGCACCCAAGTCGCCTTTGTTGGCGATGCCGCGATGACAGTGGTGATGGCGGCCAATGGGTATCCCGGCACACCAGAAAAAGGCGGGGCCATCAACTTAGGAGCCGCAGAGGCCCACGGAGCCAAGGTTTTTCACGCAGGGACCGCGATGGCCGACGGGGCACTGGTCGCCAGCGGCGGGCGCGTGCTCAATGTAACAGCGTCTGGACCCAGTGTTACTGCGGCCCGCGATGCGGCTTACAAAGCGGTCGATGAAATTGATTTTCCCAGCGGGTTTTGCCGCCGCGATATTGGCCACAGAGAAATTGCACGCGAGGCTGAAAAAGGGGCCAAGTAATTGGCGCGGGAATCAAATTTGATCTGCAAGCCATCGGCTCGGCCTTGTCCGCAGATTGCGAGATAATTCAGCGATTTCCTACGCAGCCCTGCATCGCTAACATTCGCACCGGCTCATTCAAATCGTAAACACACCGCAAAAGCCCGTTTTGGCCTGGGCAAGTGTCAACTTGTCATTTTTCGTTTAAATCGCTGTTTTTGCGTATAAAAGCAATCGGAAATGCGATTGGCACAGTGTCAATTGTGTCAAGTTTGAAGGCAGCGCTCGTCCTACTGCTTTTCTGCCATAAGTTTTTGCATGTCCGCCTCTGGCCGCGGGCCATAATGGCTGATCACTTCCGCGGCGGCGATTGCCCCGCGCTTCAGGCAGGTTTCCAATGCCGCTCCGCGCGCATGACCTGAAAGAAATCCAGCTGCGAATTGATCACCCGCGCCGGTCGTATCGACAATTTTGGCGACTGGTTCGGCGGCGATTTGTGCGCGCTGACCATCGGCAATCGCGACCGCGCCATGTTCACCGCGCGTCGCGACCAGAACCGGGACTTTGCCAGCGACGGCTGCAATACCCGCTTCAAAGTCATCCTCGCCGGTCAGCGTCGCAAGCTCGCTTTCATTGACGAACAAAATATCGATCAAACCGCCTTCGATCATGGCGCGAAAATCATCGCGGTGCCGATCGATCACGAAGCTCTCGCTGGCGGTAAAGGCGATCTTACGGCCTGCTGCACGGGCAACCTCAATCGCTCTACGCATCGCCTTACGCGGCTCTTCCGGATCCCACAGATAACCTTCGAGATACAGGATCGCTCCGCTCGCAATCAGATCCTCATCAAGAGCAGCGGCAGGCAGAAACTGGCCCGCCCCCAAAAAGGTGTTCATGGTCCGCTCTGCGTCAGGCGTCACAAAGATAAGACAGCGGCCGGTGGGCGGTGCTCCTTCGCGCATCGGCGTGGTGAAATCGATTCCCGCCGCGCGGATATCATGCGCAAACACATCGCCAAATTGATCCTTCGCCACTTGGCCGATAAAGGCGCATTTTATGCCAAGTTCAGCCAGCCCAGCCAATGTGTTGGCCGCTGATCCGCCAGATTTCTCCGTTGCTGGACCCATCGCATCATAAAGGCGATTTGCCCCTTCGGCATCGACCAAAGTCATCCCACCGCGATTGAGGCCAAGATCGGCAATCGTCTGATCATCGCAAGTGGCAATGATATCTACAATCGCATTACCAATGGCGATCACGTCATAACGGGGGTCGGTCACTCAAAATTCCTGATACGGTGAATGGATATTGCGCAGCGCCTAGCCCGGCAAATCGCCAAGGCCAAGCCCTGCCTGCCAATTGACTTCGCCGGCCGCCCACCGCAAGCCTGCCAGCGATGAGATTGGTGATTGCAAGTTTAGCGAAAGCAACCGCGCAATTGCGCGATCCGGCAATCCTGCGAGTGCTGGTAAAATCATTGCTCATCACCTTAGCGATATTCGTGGTGATCGGGACGGGCCTTTGGTTGGCGCTCGATTGGGCGATAGAGGCCTGGATTTTGACGAATTTGCCAGACGATTACAGCGACACTGTGGCTGCGATTATCGCACTGACGATCGGCGTGCTGGCTGCATGGCTGCTGTTTCGCATCGCCGCGATCGCCGTTCTGCAGTTTTTTGCCGATGACATTGTTCGCGCGGTTGAGCAGCGCCACTATCCCGAAGCGATACCGCCCGCCCGCGATCTGCCGCTGCACGAAGACATTGGTAACAGCCTGCGCGGCCTCAGCCGGGCGTTGGGAATCAACCTGCTAGCGCTGCCGGTCGCATTGCTGCTGCTGTTCACCGCGATCGGCCCGGCGGTGGTTTTCTTACTGGTGAATGCAGTGCTATTGGGCCGTGAATTGACAGATATGGCATGGCTCAGGCGCAAAGGGCCTCAGGACACGAAATCGCCGGTGCCCAGTTTTGATCGATTGATTTTGGGCGGTGCAATTGCGGGATTGATGGCGGTGCCAATAGTGAACTTTTTAGCTCCAATTATTGGTGCAGCGGCGGGCACTCATATGACTCATGCCAAGCTTAAAATAGTCAGCGGAGAATCGGCGCGCAATGCGTAAGCTCGGCAGCGTGGCGATGAGCATGGCCCTGGCCAGTTGCGCCGGTTCTGGTGGGGCGGGTCCGCCGCCAGCACCGAGCCTTATCGGTGAGCGACCGCTGACCACCACCGTCGCCGCTGGGGCCGATTTTCGCCCTCCAGAAATGCAAGAGATTGATGGCGTGTCTGGACTGATCGGGGCGCGTGCGGAACAGCTGACCGCTGCCTTTGGCAATCCGCGGATCGATTTGGCTGAAGGTGACGCGCGCAAATTGCAATTTGCCGGCGAAAACTGCGTGCTGGATGTGTTTCTCTACCCGCTTGAGCCAGGCCAAAATCCGGTTGCCACCCATGTCGAAGCGCGTGAGCCAGAAAATGGACGGGACTTCGATCGGGCGCGCTGCATCGCCAACCTTACCCGGTAAATGGCCCCTATTTTGACCTGGCCCTGCCCCATCGGCGCTGTTTGTCGGCGGTAACCCGGTTTTAAGTATGTCCGCGTTATAGCCGGTTCCCAAATGGGAAGGGGCCAAAGATAGCCATGACAATCCAATTTGCCGACCTCGCTCGCCGCGTCCGTGAAGACGGGGTGGTTGCATCTGATGAATTGCTTTCGCTGCGCCAACAAGGATGGGGCGATGGCATCATCACTCAAGAGGAAGCCGAAGCGATCTTCGCGATTAACAACGTGCTGGATCAGCGCGATGATGCGTGGTCTGATTTCTTCGTGGAAGCTATCGGTGAGTTCGTGCTCAATGGCACCAAGCCGCGCCGCCAGTGCAATGCGGAAGAAACCGAATGGCTGATCGCACAAATCGATCACGATGGCGTGATCGAGAGCTTTGTCGAATTGGAAGCTTTGGTGCGGATTGTCGAACGTGCGGAAAACGTAACCGATCGGCTCAAGAATTACCTGCTTGAACAAATTGAACGCGAAGTGATGACCGGCACTGGCCCAGCCCGCAATGGCGGAGAGCTATCCGATACCCATATCAGCCCTGCCGAATGCAAAATCTTGCGCCGTGTGATCTTTGCCAGCGGCGGATTTGGCCCTGCTGCTGTCAGCCGGTTTGATGCCGAAATGCTATTCCGCCTCAAAGACGCGACTTTGGCAGATGCCAATGCGCCGGAATGGGCCGATCTGTTCGTTGATGGCGTGGCCAATTATCTGGGCGGCTTCACTATCGATAATGCGCAATTAAGCCATGATCGCAAACTCGAACTGGTGGAATTCCTTGAAAAACCATCGGCCGGCCTGGAAGGCTTTGTCGCCAAGATGATTGAAACTGCACCAAAACTTGGCCGCAATATCAATTGGGCGGTTGAGCATTTGGGCGGCAAAGATGGGCCGCAAAATGATTACGGCGCCGATGCATCAGCCGGTGATATCGTGACCGAAGATGAGAACAATTGGCTGCAAAAAATGGCTCAAGGCGATGGCAAGCTTGATGATATTGAGCGCAAATTGCTCAAACGCCTCGTCGAAGACAGCCCAGTTTAAACCATAAAGCTTTCACCGCAGCCGCATGCGCCCTTTGCATTGGGGTTTTCGAACACGAAACCGGCGGTGAAATCATCTTCGACCCAATCCATGGTCGATCCGATAAGATAGAGCACACTCGCGCCATCAATGTAAAAGATGCCGCCGGGTGTCTCGATCTTTTCGTCCATCGCAACTTCTTCGGTCACATAATCGACTGAATATGCCAGGCCGGAACATCCCCTGCGCGGGGTTGAGAGCTTAACCCCAATTGCATCGTCTGGGGCCTGTCCCATCAATTCGGCAATCCGCGCTTCGGAGGCTTCGGTTAGGATGACGGCTGCGGGCGCTTTGCGCAGAGTTGTCTTGGTATCGGTCATAACATTCCCAGCTCCAAACGCGCTTCATCTGTCATCTTCTCTGGTCCCCATGGTGGATCCCAAACAAGATTGACCTCGGCATCGCGCACGCCGGGCACAGAGGCTGCGCGCAGCTCCACTTCGCCTGGCATCGTTTCGGCCACCGGACAATGCGGCGTTGTCAGCGTCATGGTGACAATCACATCCGCTTCATCATCCACTTCCACCCCGTAAATCAGGCCAAGATCATAGATGTTGACCGGAATTTCAGGATCGTAAATCTCTTTCAGCGCAGCAACAACGGCTTGCTGCAATTCGCTGCCTGCGCCGCCCACAGACCCTTCAGCGGGTGATTGCGCAAGAAATCCGTCGAGGTAATCGCGCTTGCGCTCCTCACCTTCTTCAATGGGCGCCTCCGCGGCGGCAGCGCAATCTGGGTCGATCGCATCTTCCACCCGCGCGCGCTTGGGCTTGTCAGGCGCTTCAGCAAAATCGCTTTGGTTATGGGGCGTGTTCATCCAAATATCCTTCGCGTGCGCGCAATGCCTTCCAGCAAAGCGTCAATATCTTGATCGTTAGAATAGGCGCCAAAACTCGCTCTAGCGGTGGCGGGCACGCCCAAATGATCCATCAGGGGCTGCGCGCAATGGTGGCCCGCACGGATCGCGACATTCGCTTCGTCCAGGATCGTGCCGAGATCGTGCGGGTGGATGCCATCAATCGCAAAGCTGACAATTCCTGCGCTGTCTTCTGGGCCAAAAAGGGTCACATCATTCATCGCGCCCAATTCACGGCGGAGGCGCAAAACCAGCGCGCTTTCGCGGGCATTGATCTCAGCTGGGTCGAGCTTGCCGACATAGTCCGCCGCAGCTCCAAAAGCGATCGCTTCTGCAATGGCGGGAGTGCCCGCCTCAAACCGCTGAGGCGCGGGAGCATAAGTCGCTTTTTCAAAGGTAACGCGATCTATCATCGCTCCGCCACCTTCCCAAGGGGGCATGGCGTCAAGAATTTCGTCGCGCGCCCACAATGCGCCGATCCCCGTAGGTCCGTAAAGCTTGTGCGCAGAAAACACGTAGAAATCGCAATCAAGCGCCGCGACATCCACCGGCATGTGCGGAACCGCCTGGCAACCATCGAGCAACAATTTCGCGCCGACATTATGCGCCAGTTCGGCGGCACGCTTTGCATCGAGCACCGATCCAAGGACATTGGAAACATGCCCAAGCGCGACCAGCTTATGCTGATCGGTCAGCATCGCCTCAGCCGCATCAAGATCAATTCGATGATCATCGGTCAGCGGGCAAACATCAATTTTGGCACCCATCCGCTGGGCCAGCATTTGCCACGGTACGATGTTCGAATGATGCTCTAATTGCGAGAGCAGAATGCGGTCACCTTGGCCCAAATTCACCTGCCCCCAGGTGTTGGCGACAAGGTTGATCGCCTCTGTCGCGCCGCGAGTAAAAACCAGTTCGTTTTCCTGTCCGCCCACAAACGCGGCAATCTTGCGCCGGGCATTTTCATAGGCCAGCGTCATATCGGCAGAGCGCGAATACACCCCGCGGTGGACGGTCGCGTAGTCCACCCCCAGTGCGCTGACCATCGCATCAATCACCGCCTGCGGCTTTTGCGAAGTCGCTGCCGTATCGAGATAATGCCACGGCTCACCATCTCGGCCCACGAGGCCAGGAAAATCAGCGCGCAAATCGCGAGTCATGGCGGCGGGCGCATTCACAAAGCGGCCTCATCCAACTGCTCAAGTGCGGTTTCCAGCATGCGGTCGCTGGTTGGTTTATCCTCGATCGCCACAAAGGCATCGCCAATAAAGGCCTGAACCAGCAATTTGCGAGCCACATCCGGACCAATCCCACGCGCTGCCATATAATAACGGGCATCCTCATCGAGCTGCCCGATCGCCGCGCCATGCGCGCACAGCACATCGTCGGCAAAAATCTCCAGCTCCGGCTTGGTGTTCGCACTTGCGCCTTTTTCAAGCAGGATCGCGCGGAAATTCTGGCCGGCATCGGTTTTTTGCGCGTCCTTCACCACTTCAATCCGTCCCAGAAAATTCCCGGTTGCCCGGCCCCATTGGACCGCTCGAACCGTTTGGTTTGAGGTTGTGTGCGGCGCGGAATGGATCGTGCGAGTGACGAATTCTTGGACTTTCTCATCGCCGCCAATTGTCACACCGCCAAATTCAAAATGTGCGCCTTCTTCCAGCGTCACTTCAATCTCGGCCCGTTGATACGCGCCGCCAGCCAATGTGACGAACGCTTCGAAGCGGCCGCCTTTGCCAACATGCACACGCAGCCGATCGACCATTCCTTTGGCGCAATCGCCAGAAAGGTGGCTTTTGAACTCTCGGCAGGTTTCCCCAGCAGGCACGTCGATCGTGCGCCAATGATTGATCGCCTCTGCCGAAGCGCCAGCAAGGAAATCAGCATCGGCATAGCGCCAGGCCTCATCCTTGGTCGTCGGAAGGGTAAGTTCCGCAGCTTCAGGCATCTGCCATCACCGCATCATAGCCTTCGTTTTCAAGCCGCTGAGCCAGTTCGGGGCCGCCGGTTTCGATGATCCGGCCATCGGCCAGCACGCTAACCCGATCGGGTTTCACAACGTCGAGCAAGCGCTGATAGTGAGTGATAAGCAGCACACCCTTATCCTCCGCGCGCATGATTGCATTGATGCCTTCACCCACAATCCGCAAAGCATCGATATCGAGCCCACTATCGGTTTCATCGAGCACCGCAAATGCCGGGTCTAGAATGCCCATCTGCACCATTTCTGCGCGCTTTTTCTCACCGCCAGAAAAGCCAACATTCACATGCCGTTTGAGCATTTCCATATCGAGCTTGAGCAACGCCGCTTTTTCTCGCGCCAGCTTCAAGAAATCGCCCCCCGATAGCGGTTCTTCGCCGCGCAGTTTGCGCTGAGCGTTCAAGGCTTCGCGCAGAAATTGCACGTTGGAAACGCCCGGAATCTCAACCGGGTATTGGAAGCCCAAGAACAATCCCGCTGCGGCGCGTTCATGTGGCTCCAGCTCGAACAGATCCTCGCCCTTAAACGCAACCGATCCGGCGGTCACTTCATAGCCAGGCTTTCCGCCCATTATATTCGCAAGCGTAGATTTGCCCGCGCCATTGGGACCCATAATTGCGTGCACTTCTCCCGCCGCAACCTCAAGGTTCAAACCCTTCAGGATCGATTTGCCGTCAATCTCGGCATGGAGGTTTTCAATCTTCAACATTGCAAATTTTCTCTTCAAAAAAGCTAGTTTGCCGCCGGCAGGGTTCAATCGCGCCGCCGAGGGTAATCTTGGTTGGGGTTTTCTTCGCGGTGAGCACGAGCGGCGTCTTTCCGGTCACCGATCCGCATCCGCATGCCCAGTGTGATCCGCCTGAGCACCTCATCCATATTTTCAAGGATGTGTTCGGCCTTGATCCGCATCACTCGGATGCCCACAGATTCGAGGCTTTTATCGCGGCGCTTATCCAGCGCTTCGTTCGCGTCTTCTTCCTCTATCATGATCGCCATGCCGAGATTGTGACAGCCAAAATCAACAATCGCGCTGCCGATCACAGCATAGCGTTTGAAGGTGTACCGACCCATATCTGCATCGGCGAATTTGGCGGCGAGCGCCTTGTGCGCAGGCGAAGAGAACCGGCGCATTTCGCGCGCACGGTTGTGCAGTTCGTCGAGGCGCTTGTCAGAGATTTTCCACCCACGGCCTTTCCGGTTCAGGGTTTCGGGATCAATCGCCTCCTCAGAAGGCTTGAGGGCGAGTTTCTTGCGTTCGGTCATGCGCCCGCTCCAGTGAAATTATAGATGTTTTTGTCAACGAATTCTGCCACCAAAAGCGCGACCACAACCACCGCCAATGTGCGCCAGAGTGGAAAGCCCTTTTTTTGCTTGGCGGCGGCTTGCGCGCTCGTCTCAGCAACCAAAGCAGCATCGGCGTCTTCTCCTGCTTTTGCAGCAGCGCTGGCCGCCTGCTTGCGCTCGCACTCAATAGTGCCCTCGGCAAGATCAAGCAGCTCCTGCGCCCAGTCCATCCGCCCGAAAGACGGGCCCTGCCCCTCATAGCCATAACCACCAAAATCGCGGACCAAAGCTCCCATAAGCAGGCAATAGGGAGCAAAGTATTTTTGTGGAATGCGAGGGCCAAAGCCCACATTCATATTGTGATCGCCATCTTTGACGCGAAAGCCAGAACCGATCTCTTCGAGATGTTCGTTGGTATCTTCAGTAATCCGGTGATCGGGAAATTTGGGGCCATAGGGCTGGCAGTAAACTTCCATCTCCTGAAATTCGCCCATGAACTCGGCGTGGAAGCTAAGGAAGCCGTCAAATTCCTGCATCGGATCATCGAGTTTTTGATCGCCTTGAAGCAGCACGCGCAAGGGGTAGCCGCGCTGCTGCAGCGCTGCATTCATCTGGCCAAAGCTCGGCCATTTTCCCTTTGGGACAGCAACTTCGTAAGTGAGGCTCACCCGGCGCTCCTGTCGAGGTTCTTGGAGGGCAAATTCCGTCCGCGACCCTTTTTGTTGAGCGAAGGGGCCTCGTCGGATGGCTCGCGGAGGCCTAGGGGTTGGCTAGTGGTCAAGTCAGTTACCATTCTCTGCACCCCCAGGATTGAGCATCAGAGTCTCGACTTGAGCCAAGGTCGTGAAAATCAATTCTCTGTTGGAATCTATATCTTCGCGTTGCTGCACCCGAAGGGCAGTAGCAGCAAGAAAAATGGCTTCATCCCGAACCGGGGCACAGGCGTTCTTAACCTCGGTGATTAGCGAGGGATTTCCAAGAAAGCGACCGTTTCCCTGACGTTCAATGCTCTCGTCAGAAAGACATTGAGCATAGGGCGCGAGCGCGAATCCAATCTCGTCTGGGATATCTAACGTATACGAGACGACTGGCCCTTCAGAGACAATCGCGCCTTGCTCACTCGCGTTCTCATTAGGTTGATCCTGGCTAATCAATGCAGCCGCAACGATGCTAACGAAAAACAAATTCACCCCACGCTCCCCTCGAGCGAGATCGCCAGCAATTTCTGCGCTTCGACCGCGAATTCCATCGGCAGTTCTTTCAGCACATCTTTTGCAAAGCCGTTGACGATCAGCGCCACGGCCTCTTCCTCGTCCAACCCGCGTTGCTGAGCGTAAAACATCTGATCATCGCTAATCTTGGATGTCGTTGCCTCGTGCTCAATCTGGGCGCCGGGGTTCTTAACCTCGATATAGGGCACGGTATGCGCGCCGCATTCATCGCCGAGCAGGAGCGAGTCGCATTGAGTGAAGTTGCGCACACCATCGGCATTCGGGCCGACCCGCACAAGGCCGCGATAGGTGTTGTTCGATTTGCCCGCCGAAATACCTTTGGAGATGATGGTGGAGCGTGAACCCTTGCCATTGTGAATCATCTTGGTGCCGGTATCGGCTTGCTGGAAGTTGTTGGTTACGGCGACCGAGTAGAACTCGCCCACGCTATCTTCACCATTGAGCACGCAAGATGGGTATTTCCATGTCACCGCGCTGCCGGTTTCAATCTGGGTCCAGCTGATCTTTGACCGGTCGCCTTGGCACAGCCCGCGCTTGGTCACGAAATTGTAGATCCCGCCTACGCCTTCGGAATTGCCAGGATACCAGTTTTGAACGGTTGAATATTTGATCTCTGCATCTTCCATCGCGACCAATTCGACCACGGCGGCGTGCAGCTGGTTTTCATCGCGCATTGGCGCGGTGCACCCTTCGAGATAAGACACATAGGCACCCTTTTCCGCGATGATCAGAGTGCGCTCAAACTGGCCGGTGTTTTCTGCGTTGATGCGGAAATAAGTGCTCAGCTCCATCGGGCAGCGCACACCCTCTGGCACGTAAACAAATGTACCATCAGAAAAGACCGCGCAGTTCAGCGTCGCAAAGTAATTGTCACGCTGAGGCACGACCTTGCCGAGCCATTTTTTAACCAGCTCTGGATATTCCTTGATCGCTTCGCTGATCGACAGGAAGATGACGCCGGCCTTCTTCAGTTCTTCGCGGAAAGTCGTCGCGACGCTGACGCTATCAAACACAGCATCGACGGCGACTTTTTTCGCGCCCTTAACCCCCGCCAACACTTCCTGCTCGCCTAAGGGAATCCCAAGCTTGTCATAAACCGCCTTGATGTCGGGATCGAGATCATCGAGCGAATCCAGCTCAACCTTTTTGGTCGGGGCGGCATAGTAATACGCATTTTGATAGTCGATTTTTGGATAGCCGACCTTAGCCCAATCGGGCTCTTCCATTTCTTGCCACAGACGGAAGGCCTTCAACCGCCAATCTAGCATCCATTGAGGCTCACCCTTTTTGCCCGAGATGAACCGAACAGTGTCTTCGGTCAGGCCTTTTTCGGCAAATTCAGTGTCAATTTCAGCTGACCAACCATGCTCGTATTCGGCAGCATTGGCGGCCGCCTCTTTGGCGTCAGCATCAATCTCTGCTGCCTCAGGCTCAGCCCGGTTCTGAATTCTGATATCGTCGCTCATGCGAGTTCTTTCTGGTGGGCAAGCTGAGAGAGGGAAATGTCGGCGAGCGCGCCGCGCAATGCAGAATTGATGATCGGCCAATGCGGCTTCATTTCACAGCCCGTTTCGAAGTCGCAATCGTGCGCTTCAACACATGCGGTCAATGCGATCGGCCCCTCAACCGCTTCGATAATATCGGCAACGCTGATCGCTGCTGCGGGACGGGCAAGTTGCAGGCCGCCATGCGCGCCGCGCACCGAGCGCAGCAAATGCGCCGCCGTGAGTTTCGAGACAAGCCGCTGCACCGTGGGCACGGGCAAGCCCGATTCCTTGGCGAGCTCGGCCGCGCTAACGCGGCCATCACCACAATGGGTCGCTGCCTGCCGCATTACGACCACGGCATAATCTGCAAGATTTGAAAGGCGCATAGCCGCAATAACCTAATTTGGATCGATTCGTTCCGAATTGGCAGTTAGGGGCGCAAACCGCGCGATTCAACGCATTTCGCTCTGTTGCGAGTCGTTATTATCTTCAGCTTTGGCTTTCGACCCAGGCGTCGACATTCTCTTCCATGATCGACAGCGGGACGGGCCCATTCTCCAAAATCACATCGTGGAAGCCGCGAATGTCAAAATCGTCACCCAAGGCCTCTTGCGCTTCGCCGCGCAGCTCCATGATCTTAAGCTTCCCAATCATGTATGCGGTCGCCTGCCCAGGATAGACAATATAGCGCTCAATCGCCTTGCGAATATCGCCTTGGGGATTGGGGGTGTTTTCAGCAAGGTATTGGATCGCCTCTTCGCGGCTCCAGCGTTTGTGGTGAATGCCGGTATCGACAACCAGTCGGCAAGCGCGCCATAATTCCATGCCCAACCGGCCAAAGTCGGAATAAGGATCGGTGTAGAAGCCCATATCCTTGCCCAGTTCCTCCGAATAGAGGCCCCAACCTTCGGAATAAGCGGTAACCCCGCCAAAGCGGCGGAAAGCCGGCACTTCACCAAGCGCGGTTTGAATCGAACGCTGCAGGTGATGGCCCGGCAACCCTTCGTGATAGGCAAGCGCCTCTAGCTCATTTCGAGACATATCGCGCAGATTATAAAGGTTCACATAATAGGTGCCCGGGCGTGATCCATCGGGGGCGGGGCTTTGATAAAAGGCTTTACCTGCACTCTTTTCCCGAAACGCCTCAACCGGTTTTATCACCAGCGGATCTTCGGGAAGCACCCCAAAAAATTCTGGCATTCTTTCGCCCAGCGCATCAATCTTTGCCTGCGCATCGGCGATGTATTCTTCACGGCTGGTGTAGAAGAAGCGATCGCTGGTGCGTGTGAATTCGAAGAAGTCCTGCAGGTCGCCCTCAAATTCCACTTGCTCCATAATGGCGCGCATCTCTCCATGGATGCGTTGAACCTGATCAAGCCCGATCTGGTGAATTTCATCAGGCGAAAGGTCTGTGGTCGTATAATTTTGCAGCAGCGCGGAATAATATGCCGCGCCATCGGGCAGCCGCCAAACACCATCATCTGTCGGTGCGATTTGTTGTTGTCGCTGCATTTCGGTTAGCAACCGTTCATAGGCCGGGCGCGCCGATTGGTTCCACGCCGCCAATGCGCTGGCTTTCAAATCGTCAGCCTGTTCTGCATCCAATTCTAGAGCATCAACCTTGCCGCGAAAATCATCCAAAATCGCATTGTCATCGCCTGCGTTCAACAGGTTTTGAATGTCCGAAATCACATAGGGATAAACCCAATCGGGCGGCATCACACCATTGCCCGCTCTTTCACTCGATTCGGCAATCAAAGTGTCTAGGACATCGCCCATGCCTCCAATCCGGCTGACATAATCCAGCGCGTGCTGCTGGCTTTCGACCGAATGGATGTTGATCAAGAAGGCGGGCATCGTGCTTTGGAAACCGCGCATCTGATTGAACAGATAAACATTGCCGCGAAATTCGAAAGTGCGTGCGCTGCGTTCCCCCAGAGCTTCAAACAATCGGTAAGACAAGGCCGCCTCGCCCGGCAGCGAAGCGAGGTCATATTCGCCGCGCATATTCGCAAGGGTTGATTGGATCAGTTCTTGGCGGCGGACATCGGCTTCATCAGAGACATCACTCCACTTTCCGTAATCTCCGTCACGGATACCGCGAAACGATTTGCCTTGGGGAGACAAATCAAGCTGCGCAGCATCATAATCTTCAAACAATTGGCCCAGCCCTTGCGTCGCTGCTTCTTCGTTTTGAGTGGATGATGAGAAAACCGCATCACAGCCCGCCAGGGCAAGAGCGCATGAGGATAGGAGGAGAATTGCATTACGGCGCATGGGGAGTTCCTGAAGAAATTGCGAAGTGGGATTGGTCGACTGGGAGTGTTTTATTCCGGCGAGTTTCCGAGTTCTCGGAAATTTTTGGGATCGAGCATTTCGCTCAAAAAAGGACTGTCATCATCAGACAGGCGCGCCGGTGTGCGACCAGCGAACTTCTGAATCTCTCGGATCATATGCGATTGATCATAGAATGCCTCACCCAGTTCCGCTTCATATTCGGGCGTCAGCATTGGGAAAGACAACAAAGCTGCGGCTCTGAGCGCGCGATATTTGCGCGCGAGCGCTTGCGGTGGAAGGCCAAAATATCGCTCCACCAAACGCTGAACTTGCCGTTCTGAATAAGATGCCTTGGCAATCAAATCGGCAATATCTGGATTGAGGGAAGACCCCAGCCAATCATTGACGGTTCTGATCAATTGCGCGTGGCGGGTGTTTACCGGTTTTGCATTGCGGCCAATAAAATCTGCAATCTTCAGCGCACATTCTTGGCCGTTCATTTCGCCAAAGCGATATGCGGCGTTGAGGTGGCCGCCCAATTCATCAATTTCTTCGCCGAGAATTTCTGAAGCCACTCTCAAGCGATCTCGATGATCGCCGGCATGCAATCCTGTCATCGCGGCCCATCCCAATGGGGATAAAGCCGCGCCGACGACATGAAATGGGCCTTTAACGGTGATTGGGGTGGCGGTGGAAAGCGGCGTCATCACCGCAATTTCTGGATTGGGATCTTTGTGACCTTCGCCAAAATGCATTTCGCCTTTGCCATACGGGAAGATCGCAATATGGCCGATTGAAGCGGGTTGGATGTCATGAATTACCGCCTCATCACAGCGGAAATGATACAGAGTTGTTACGAAATCACTGATCGCGGCTGGCGGCGCGATATATTCAACCGTGATGAGCGACGCAGCGGTTAGGCGAAGCGAAGCCGCTCCGTCCGACAAATCATGTGTATCGTGATCGACTTCGTTCGATTCTAACATTCATGCCACCCGTTGCCTGTGACCTATCGAATGTTTCGGACATTGGACACAAAAAAAGGGCGGCTCTCTTGCAAGAACCGCCCATTTGAAGTTGAGGAACTCTTTGCATTGCTGCTCCGAGCCCTTCGGGTCGCAGGGAAACTGTTAGACCAATTTGGAATTGGAGAATTGTATGCAAACGACAACTCGGCCGATTTTTGAATTTTTTTTGGAACTAATTGGCTTATCAGGGCAGGAAATCCGTCAAAAGTTGCTATAAAGCGCAAATATGTTGTTCAAGATTATCCGTCCCGCCATTTTTGCCCTCGATTCGGAAAAGGCACACCGAATCAGTATTGCGGCGCTCAAGGCATCGCCGCTTCGCGTTGGAGCGGCAGCTGGTTCGACCTCGATTGAGGTTGCTGGCCTGCATTTTCCCAATCCGGTTGGGGTTGCAGCGGGGTTTGATAAGAACGCAGAGGTTCCCGATCAATTGCTGGGCCTTGGTTTTGGCTTCACCGAAGTTGGATCGATCACGCCCAAGCCGCAATCAGGAAATCCAAAGCCGCGGCTATTTCGTCTGGTAGAAGACAAAGCCGTTATCAATAGGATGGGCTTCAACAATGAAGGCGCGGATGCGGCGTTGAGACGGCTTGAGCGGCGCCGCGGCCAAACTGGTGTGGTTGGCATCAATATCGGCGCAAACAAGGATTCGGCCGATCGGATCGGCGACTATGCGACAATGGCGAAGCTGATGACGCCATTGGCGAGCTATCTCGCGGTGAATGTGTCGAGCCCGAACACCCCTGGTTTGCGCGCATTGCAGGATGAAAGCGCACTTTCGGCGCTGATTGACGGAGTGATTGCCGCGCGCGGAGAAGCGGGCACCACTCTTGATCACACACCGCCGATCTTCCTTAAAGTTGCTCCCGATCTGGAGCGGGAGGATATCGACGCGATTGCCCGCATCGCCATCGACAAGGGATTGGGCGCCCTGATTGTTTCCAACACCACGATATCCCGGCCCCAACTGCGATCGCGCCATGCGCATCAAAGCGGCGGATTATCGGGCGCGCCATTGCGCGATCTTGCTTTGCAGCGGGTTAGAGATTTCCGCACAGCAACAGGCGGGGAATTGCCGCTGATTGGTGTGGGCGGAATTGCCAATGCCGAAGACGCTTGGGCACGCATCCGAGCTGGTGCAAGCCTGGTCCAGCTTTACTCGGCAATGGTCTATGAAGGGCCCGGCCTTGGCGCAAAAATTGCACGCGGGATCGACGGCTTGATGCGCCGTGATGGCTTCTCCAGCATTGCAGAGGCCGTCGGAACCGAATAGCGAAGTGCGCATGACCTACTCCCCCATTTCAATGATCCGTAATTTCGCCTTTACCGCTGGCTTGAGTAGCCTTCTTGTCGGATGTTCGCTCGACAGCGCGCAACAAGCTGCACTCACTGCATTGCCACCACAACAAGCGGCAGCAGGATCGCTATTTGGAGCTGTCAGCAGCGCCGATCCCAGAGCGACCGCGGCAGGCGAAGCCATTCTTGCCCAAGGCGGCTCCGCAACCGACGCTGCGATTGCAGTTATGCTGGCGCTGACCGTGGTTGAGCCGCAAAGTTCGGGCATTGGCGGCGGCGGCTTTATGGTTCGCGCGGATGCGGCCGACAATTCGATAACCACTTTTGATGGCCGCGAAACTGCGCCGGCGGCGGCAACGGGAACGCGTTTTCTAGATGACGCGGGAGAGCGCCTGCCACGCGAAGTGCGCGTCACATCTGGCCTAAGCGTTGGCGTGCCGGGAAACATCGCACTCGCGGCTGAGGCGCATGCCCGCCACGGCAAACTTGATTGGGCCCAGCTGTTTGTGCCCGCCATCGCATTGGCGCGTGACGGATTTCAGATGAATGTGCGCCTGCACGAATCGCTATCAAGCCGGGCGGAGCGTGCTGGCCTTACAGCTGAAGCGCGATCGGTATTCTTCCTGCCAGATGGGAATGCTCGCCCGGTCGGATCGATTGTGCGTAATCCTGAATTCGCGGACACTCTGATCGATCTGGCAGACCGCGGCGCGGCGGCGCTGTATGAAGACAATGCCCGATCGCTGGCAGAATATATCGCCGAACGTACACCGGTAGGCGGACGGATCGTGACCGCAGACATCTTATCTTATGAGGCGAAACTGCGCGATCCGGTGTGCGGAAATTACCGCGAATATCGCGTTTGCGGAATGGGTCCGCCGTCCTCTGGTGGGGTCGCGGTGGTGCAAATGCTTGGCCAGCTAGAACGTTTTGATCTTGCCGCGCTTGGGCCGGACAATCCCACCTTTTGGCACCTGTTTCTCGAATCGCAGCGGGTCGCCTATGCCGACCGAGAATTGTATGTCGGCGATAGTGATTTTGTCGACGTGCCGGTCGAAGGCTTGGTTGATCGCAATTACATCGCTTCGCGCAGCGCGCTGATCAATCCCACTTCCACCATTGCCGATCTCCAGCCCGGCACCCCTCCAGGCGCGCCGCTTGCGCGCGCAGATGGAGACGAGCCGCCAGAAAATGGCACCACGCATTTCTCAATCGTTGATGGCGATGGGAACGCGATCAGCTACACCTCTACTGTTGAAGGGGCGTTTGGATCTGGCCTGTTCTTCGGCGGGTTCTATCTCAACAACGAACTCACCGACTTCAGCTCTACGCCGGAGCGCGACGGAAAGCCTGTCGCCAATAGCGTGGAGGGCGGCAAGCGCCCGCGATCTTCGATGGCGCCTACAATCGTGTTCGATTCAGAAGGCGAAGTTCTGTTGGTGATTGGCGCGGCGGGCGGACCAACCATTCCGGTCCAAACCGCAAGATCGATTATCGGTGTGCTCGATTTCGGCATGAGCGCAAAGGAGGCGCTTGCGCTGCCGCTGATCATGTCCTTCGGGCCAGCCACAGCGATAGAAGCGGGCGGCAGCCTAGTGGGCATGCAAGAACAATTGCAGGCGCTGGGTCACGCACAAATCCGCGCAATTTCGCCGTCGCTTAAGGCCAACGCCCTCCTGCGCACCGAGCAAGGGTGGGAGGCGGCAATGGATCCGCGGATCGATCCCAAGCTCGTCTACGAACGCTGAAACTGGCACCCAAGTACACCAAAACTTGCCGCATTGCGACACGGTGACTAGACCAAAGGTTTGGGAAAGCCGCACCCGTTGGGTGCACTGGTTGAGGAGCCAGAATTAGTGCCGCAAGACACGCAGCTGAGCGATATCGATAATGCCCGAAATCTGGTCGACCTGTTTCTGGCGCGCGCCGATGAAAAGGGCGATGCACCATTTCTTGGGCGAAAGCACGATGGGGAGTGGGTCACGCAATCGTGGCGAGAAGTTGCCGAGCATGTTTGTTTGCTGGCTGAAAATTTGCGGAAAATCGGCCTTAACGAAGGAGACCGAGTCGCACTCGTCTCAGAAAACCGGCCTGAATGGTGCATTGCCGATTTGGCGGTGATGGCCGCGGGCTGCATCACTGTGCCGACATACATCACCAACACCGAACGCGATCATTGCCATATCTTGGACAATTCGGGCGCACGCGCCGTCATCGTTTCAAATGAAAAACTGCTCGGCCCCTTGCACGGCGCGATTCAATCAACCGGCATTGCTGAACACGTAATCGGGATTGACGATCTTAAACGGCAGCAATCGAGCGGATTTGTGTTTCATGATTGGCGCACCATGCTTGAAGGGGACGTTGCAGCGGCGCGCTCTGCCGTTGAGGCGCGATTGAAAGGGATCACCCGCGAAACAACCGCGTGCCTTATTTACACCAGCGGCACCGGCGGGGCTCCGCGAGGCGTGATGCAGCAGCACGGATCAATCCTGTGCAATGCGGCTGGCGCTGCAGAGATATTGATCGACGATTTCGGGATCAACGAAGAACGCTTCTTGTCATTCCTTCCGCTCAGCCATGCTTATGAGCACACTGGCGGCCAATATCTGCCAATCTCGGTTGGTGCGGAAATCTTCTATTCTGAAGGCCTCGAAAAGCTGGCGAGCAATATCGAAGAAGTGCGGCCAACGATCATGGTTGTGGTGCCGCGCCTGTTTGAGGTGCTGCGATCACGCATTTTGAAACAGGTGCAGAAACAGGGCAAGTTCGCCAATTACCTGATGGGCCGCGCGCTCTCGATTGGCGAACAGAAAACCGCGCGCGGGAAAAAGCGCAATCGCGACAAGCCGATGGATTTCCTGATCGAGAAGACATTGCGACCCAAGATCCGCCAACGGTTTGGCGGACGGATTAAGGCAATGGTTTCAGGCGGCGCTCCGCTCAATCCCGAAGTGGGCGTCTTCTTCGAAGCCATGGGGCTGACCATGCTCCAGGGTTATGGTCAGACCGAATCCGGGCCAGTGATCAGCTGCAACCGGCCCAAAACGGGCCTGAAGATGGACACGGTCGGCCCGCCTATGCGCGGGGTGGAAATCAAAATCGCCGATGATGGCGAGATTTTGTGCCGCGGCGAATTGGTGATGCATGGATATTGGCAGAATGAGGCCGAAACCGCGCGCACTATCAAGGATGGTTGGTTGCACACTGGCGATATCGGCCACCTCGATGACGTCGGGCGGATTGTGATCACCGATCGCAAGAAGGATATGATCGTCAATGACAAGGGTGACAACGTTGCCCCGCAAAAGATCGAAGGCATGCTGACCCTGCAGCCGGAGATTGCACAGGCGATGGTGAGCGGCGACAAGCGGCCTTATGTCGTCGGCCTAGTCGTGCCGGATGCAGAATGGGCGCTAGAATGGGCGCGCTCCAATGATGAGAAGTTTGATTTGGCCGCGCTACAAGATTTGCCAGCGTTCAAAACGGCGGTTCGCGCCGCACTCGATCGGGTAAACAACGATCTTTCCGTAGTCGAAAAAGTGCGCCAATTCGCCTTCGCGGATGAAGCCTTCGCGATTGAGAACGAAGAAATGACGCCGAGCATGAAAATCCGCCGACATAAGATCCGTGATCGTTATGCAGACAGGATCAGCGGGCTGTATCGGGGGTGATTGCGGGGCGAGACTTGGGAAACCTGTCGTTCTGCCTTGCGGCCAGCCGCTGGGGCTCGCCCACATCCATATCGGAACGCGTCACTTTAACGCAGTTTGGCGCTGCAAAACCCAATCATGCCAGCCTTGAAGACGCCCCTGGAGCAGTGGCCCGCGCGCCCTTGCCCAACCGCTATTCGTAAGCTCAAACCAGCCCCTGCTCGACTTTCAAAATTAATCTCCTCTTAGGGATGAGTGTTTGCTATTCCTAATGGGCTTATCCGTAAAAACCCTGATGCGACCGGCAATGATGTCGAAACGAATCGCTCAGGAGACCAAAAATGAAATTCATGAGACTGGCTGTTGTGGCAGCCCTTGCTACCACTGCAACAGGTGCATACGCGCAGGATGCTGCCGCGGGTGACGATGCTGTCGTTATTGAAGATAGCTTTGCAGATAACTCAGAGCGTACGTTCGAAGTGAATGTCGACGACAATTCTGAGAGCTTTGAAAACAGCTTCAATGATAACTCGAACAGCAACGTCAACGACAACTCAGAAGTGTTCAACGACAGCTTCGATGACAATTCTGAAGTGTTCAACGATAGCTTCGACGACAATTCTGAAGTCTTCAACGACAGCTTCGATGACAACTCTCAGGTGTTCACCTCAGTCGTAGGCATCGCCAGCAGCAATGTTTTCGGTGACAATGCGATCGTTGCAGAAGCAACGCTTTCAAACGTTGTTACTGGTGTTGATGTGAATTTCGGCGATGTTGAAGATTCAGCACAGTTCGCAAACCAGCTGACCAATTCAGACAACGCATTCCGCAACTATGCCGGGATGAACGCTCTGAACCAGAACACTGGAACTGGCGCTTCACAAAACGCCAGCGTGACCATCGCGGTCGCCAGCGACAACTTCGACGTAAACTGAGCATAAAAGACAAGGGCCTGCGCCGATCTAAAGACTGGTCGGCGCAGCCCAAGTCATTGGAGACTTAGCAATGTTGAAGATACACACTGCATGCGCGCTCGCATGCGCTTTGATCGCTTCACCCGCATGGGCTGAAGATGAGAAAAAGCCCGAAGAGTCAGCGCCTTTTGCAGCCGCAACGCCAATTGAAGAAGGCAAACTTGCAAAGATTGCCGGACGTGAGGATCTGAATCAGGTTACTCAAGCGAATCAACAAAATGCTGTTGGTGGGAACAATGTTGGTGACAATTCGACCACTGGCACGATCGATATCAGTGACAATGCGTTCAGCAACACCACTGGATTTACGATTTTGAACGCCAACACTGGCAATAATGTTGCGATCAACGCGTCAATTCAGGTGAACATAGCGCTGCCGAGCCAATAGGCTTGCACCGCTAAGGCTGAGATCATGCGTTTTGTTGCAACAACCAAGAACGCCTGTCTTGCAGGTATCGTAGGAGCGCTCCTTTCGGGTTGCTCCTCGGTGCCGGCGGATGATGGGCGGTTCCAGCTGACAACTCATGCTGGTTCGCTTGCGCTGGAAACAGCCCCGCGAAGCTTGATAGAAACGCGTTATGACACGGTTGTCAGGCAGCAATTTGATTTCAGCTGCGGTTCTGCTGCGCTGGCCACATTGTTGACCTATCACTATGGCGATCCACAGGGCGAAGCCACTGTTTTTCAAGGCATGTGGCGCGATGGCGATCAAGATGCCATCCAACGGCTTGGTTTCTCTTTGCTCGATATGAAGCGTTACCTGGCGGCGTCTGGCATCGAGGCCAATGGCTATCAAGTTAACCTTGATCAGGTGCGCCAGGCGGAAGTGCCCGGCATCGCCCTAATCGCGCCTGACGGATACCGGCATTTTGTGGTGGTGAAGGGCGTAGAAGATGGCTTTGTGCTGGTTGGCGACCCATCACTCGGGCTGCGCCGCATGGACCGTGAGTCATTCGAACGCGATTGGAACGGCGTCTATTTTGTCGTCACCGATGGCGCAAATATTAACCATTTTCCGTTTAATGCGGCTGGGCAATGGGCCCGCGTCACAGCATTCGGAGCGGACCAAGGCATATTCCAGCCATTGAGCCAGCAAGTGCTGAGCCTCACTGCGCCGGGGTTTGGGGAATTCTAGTATGCGACTTGCTCGCCTTCTTATCGCGTTTTTCGCTTTTGTAGCTGCACCGGTTGCCGCACAGTCGCCCTTTGGCGATGCTGTGGCAATGGATGATGCTGCTTTAGCCGAAGCGCGTGGAGGATTTGTCCTTCCCGGTGGAATCGATCTGGATTTTGCTGTCCTTCAGGAAACTCGCATCGATGGAGAGCTTGTTTTGCGCTCATCCTATGCGCTGTCTGAAACCGGACCCATTGTTTCGATTGAGCAAGTGTCTGATAGTGCAAATGTCGAAACAGTGAGCGATGCATCCGGCAGCCGAGTGACCGTTGAGGTTGTAGGAACGCAAGTTTCTCATCTCGCGGGCAGCGTAACCGGTAGCGCCATCGCCAATGTTGCCGATAATCGCACCATTTCCACGGTGACCACCATTGATCTCGATTTGTCACGGACTGCCGTCGGCCAAATCGGATCCTTGATCCCCACTTTGGGCGCACTTGCTAGGGATACAGCAAGCTTCGGCATCTAACCGAAGCCCATATGGGTGACTCATAATGCGCAAACCCTTGCGTGGACTGGCTTTTTTGATTGCGGCATTCGTGGCCGCACCCACAGCTGCACAAGATGCAGATCCAGCCGATGGCCAAAATAGCCAAATTGAAGGCAGCGAAACCGCACCAGTTTTAGGGGCAACGCTTTCCGAACTGGAGCAATTGCGCCAGGATGTGGCGTCTGAACGCGCAACTTTGGCTGCGCAAATCCGCTCTATGCAGGAGCAGCAACAACGTTTGGAATCGCTTGAGCGCAGGCTTTCCTTGGCGTTGGGGGAAGACCCGCAGGCCCAGGATGTCCGCCTCGCCCAACAACAATCGAGCGATGCCATTGCAGCAACGCCTTCTCAGCGTACAAGCGCGCCTCAACAAGCATCTAGGGGTGTCCAGAGCCCTCAAAATGCCGTTGGCGTGGCACCAGAAGATATTGATACTCAACCAGAAATTGCCTCCCTCGGCCGGCAAGGCAGCGCCATCACCCAAGAAGGCAAACTGACCGGTGAAGTGGAGTTTAGCTACGCACGGGCTGATCGAAATCGCGCTCTATTCCGCGGGGTTGAGGTGGTCGAATCGGTGCTGGTCGGTGTTTTCGATATCAATGAGAGCCGCCAAGACGTCGTAACCTCGACCATTGGGCTACAATATGGCCTAACAAACGACCTCGAAATTGGTTTTGATGTTCCGTTAGTATCGCGCTGGGATACTTCGGTCCTTACCCCAGTGGCCGGACCGGGTGAAAACGGAGAGGCGGAAGAGATTGATAACAGCGCCAACGCCTTTGGTGTCGGCGACGTCCAACTCTCTGTGCGCAAGCAATTGCACGCTCCGCGCGGTTTCGGACCATACATTATCGGCAATCTCCAAGCGACAATTCCGACGGGAACGGGTCCTTTTGAAGTTGCACGCAATGAACTTGGCGAAGCGTCAGAAGCAGCCACTGGTTCTGGCTTCTGGAGCTTGTCTCCGGGGCTAACAGCCATCATTCCGAGCGATCCTGGCGTGCTTTTCGGCAGCATCAGCTACACCAAGAACTTTGCTTCTGATGTTGACGTCCAAATCCCGCCGGTCCGCATTTCACGGGTCGATCCGGGCGATTCAATCTCGTTCAGCGCTGGCGTAGGTCTTGCTCTTAACCCGCGTTTGTCGTTGAACTTTGGCTATGCCCACAGTTGGGGCTTCGGCACCGAAACCACGACTGTCGCGGTGGAAGGTGAAAGCGAACCAACCACCCAAACTTCGCGCGATTTGCAGGTCGGCCGGTTCCTGTTCGGCACAACCTACAAGGTGAACAGCAGCACGAGCATCAATTTCGGGCTTGAGGCAGGGCTGACAGACGATGCAACCGATTTGCGCGCCGTCCTGAGGATACCATTTGTGCTATAAATGCTAGCATTGTGACGGGAGCAGTCAAAATTTGGGCCGCTCCCGCGATTTGTTGGCAGTTTTTTGGCGAGCCCCGCACAGTGCGTGCAGGCTCACTCTCGCATATCGCGCTGTTCAAGCATCTTTCCTGCCCGACATCAGCCTCAAATGGCCGCTCGTCGCCCGTAGACCGGGGCATATGGCCGCGAGGCGCCGCTTTGGCTGCGCTTGAATGAAGTGGTGGTTTGGTGCTCGCGCGGAATGGCGACGGCATAAGGCTGGCGCACGCCCGATCAGCCCGCGTGATCCAGTTGGAAGTTCAGCCCAATCGCTATTTCAAGCGGCTTCGGCTTCCTCGATAAATTCGGGATAGAAGCGCGGCGCTTCGTCAGACCAACCCGGCGCGGTTGCAGCCGCTTCGCTGAGGCTTTGCAGCAAAGTCTTGCGCGAATTGGGCTTGATTTGCGGCAGGGCGCTGGCTGCGCAAAAGGCGCTAGGCAGCCAAGGGCGAATGCTTGGGCCCAAAAGCCGCTCGTAGAGAAAACGAAACGCCGAAAAGCTTGAAATCCGCTCTTGGCGCAGATCAAATGCGGCCATGCGGATCAACTTACCCATGAACACTTCGGTTTCGGTGGTGACATGTTCGGCTGGGATCATCGAGCCAAGGACTTTCAGATCCTGATAAGCCACATATTGGCGGCGGATCGAGGCGTTCTCTTGCTCGTCCCTTGCCCACAGCTTGAATGCATCCTGCCGGCCCAAGCCGATATCAAGGCTGCGCTTGATATAACGCTGCTCAGCTGCGCCAAAGCTCGCAAATTCGCGCATTTCGCCAATTGCGAAACTTGTGCTGCCTACGGTTGCCATCATCGTCTCCTTGGAACTGAGGACGACAATCGCTGAACTTGGTTAATACGTAGTAACCATAAGTCGAGATTTACAAACGAGTAAGGTTTTGGCGCACGAATACCGCGCCGTTTGCAGGCAAATCAGATCAATCCAGCCAAGGGGGAGCTGGGGTCGGCATACATCCGGCGGCCCATCCGGCCTGCCAGATAGGCCTCGCGGCCTGCCTCGACTGACAATTTCATCGCGCGCGCCATGCGGATCGGATCTTTTGCTTCGGCAATGGCGGTGTTCATCAGCACCCCGTCGCAGCCAAGCTCCATCGCGACCGCAGCATCAGATGCAGTGCCTACTCCGGCATCGACCAGCACAGGAACGCTGGCCCCTTCTACAATTAAGCGGACCGTCACCCGGTTTTGGATGCCCAAGCCAGAGCCGATCGGCGCACCCAGCGGCATAATTGCGACCGCCCCGGCTTCTTCCAATTGCTTCGCAGCGATCGGATCATCAACGCAATAAACCATCGGGTGAAAGCCCTCTTTGGCCAGCACTTCGGTGGCCTTCAAGGTTTCGCGCATATCAGGATAGAGTGTGCGCGCCTCACCAAGCACCTCGAGCTTCACGAGATCCCAGCCGCCTGCCTCTCGCGCCAAACGCAGCGTGCGGATCGCATCATCGGCTGTAAAACAACCAGCCGTGTTGGGCAGATAGGTGGTTTGCTTTGGATCGATGAAATCGGTGAGCATCGGAGCCTTGGGATCGCTGACATTCACGCGCCGCACCGCCACGGTCACTATCTCTGCGCCGCTCGCTTCAAGCGCGGCCGCATTCTGAGCGAAGTCTTTATACTTGCCTGTGCCAACTATCAGTCGGGAGTGGAAAGTATGGCCAGCGACACTCCAGGTGTCATCTGCCGGTGCTGTTTGGTTGCCGCCGCCAACAAAATGCACAACTTCAAGCGTGTCTCCATCGCTCAGCAGCGCATCCGCCAGAGTGGATCGCGGAACAATCTCTCCGTTGCGCTCAACTGCGACTTTCTCAGGCGAGAGCTCAAGCTCTCGCACCAGATTTGCGATTGTACCGGCCATAGTCCGGCGCGCTTCGCCATTAAGCGTGATCGATTTTTCAACATTCATGCTGCCGTGAAATAGGGCCATTGCAGCTCGGCGCAAGCGCAAGAACGATAGCAGCGCCTGTGCTTTTAAGATTTGGAGTGCGAATGCCGCATGTTCAGAACATGGCCGGCGGTCACCAGTGAAACCCCGATAACTGTCAATATCGCTTCTTGGATACCGTGTGGCACCGCCAATGCGCCGCCCATGAAGGTAAGGCCCATCATCGCAACCACAAAAGGTGCGGCCTTGCGATGCTTGAGCGCACCCCAACCAATCGCAACCGCAGCAACAATAAGTGCAATAGCCAATCCAAAGCGATGGATCGCCGGTTCGAGCAAGAATTGCCCGCCGAGACCGAGGCCCGAAACAATCAAGATTGTAGCAAGGCAATGCAACAGGCACAGCCCCGAGAGCCAGATGCCGGTTCGGTCAAGCCGACGGCGAATCAAAGATTGTTCAGTTTTCATGCCGATTGGCGCTAGATATGTAACATTATCACATTGCGCAAGAGGAGAGTGGCAGATCGGGGTTGCGCATCTCGCACATATGGTTGCGCGCAATTGTCTTGCGCTTGATGCCGCCTAGCCACAAAGAAGCCGCGCCATGGCCGAACCGAATGACAGTACAAACGGCAAATTAGCCCAAACATCCGCATCCGTGCGGCCACTTGCGCTTGCGCGCTGGCTAGAGATTGTGGCTGTAATGGTGGTCGTAATCGTCGTGGTTGGCGGGATCACCAGACTGACTGAAAGCGGGCTTTCGATCACCCAGTGGCAGCCCGTCACCGGGATTTTACCGCCGATTGGCGATGCAGCCTGGGAGGCTGAATTTGCGAAGTATCGCGCGACGCCCGAATATCAATTTGAAGCTGGCCCGTCAGGAATGGAATTGAGCGATTTCAAGTTCATCTTTTTTTGGGAGTGGTTTCACCGCCTACTAGGACGATTGATCGGCGTTGCGTTTGCGCTCCCACTGATCTGGTTTTGGGCCAAGCGCGCCATTCCTGATGGATACAAAATGCGCCTGATGACTCTGCTGAGTTTAGGCGCGCTACAAGGGACATTCGGTTGGTTGATGGTCCGCAGCGGACTGTCTGGCCAAATGACCGATGTCAGCCATTTTTGGCTATCGATTCACCTTTTGACCGCATTTTTTACTCTTGGCGGGCTTATTTGGACGGCTTTGGATTTGCGCGCGCTTGCGCGTGATCCCGCTGCCATACCCGCGCGATTAAGCCTCCTTTCGATCGCCGTCTTCGGTGTTGTGTTTGTGCAAATGTTGCTCGGCGCTTGGGTCGCGGGGCTTAATGCAGGCCATGCTGCCTATGATTGGCCGCTGATGAATGGACGGTTTTTGCCTCATATCGACCTTTCGCAAGGTATCGGTTGGGCGCTTACTCATGATCGTTTCTTGCTGCATTTCTTACACCGTTGGTGGGCGTGGATTGCTGTGATTGCGCTGGTTTGGCTCGCGCGAAGAGTCCGGAAAATTGATCGCCGAGCATCAATTGCGCTCCACAGTGCATTTGGAATGATGGTCATTCTTGGAATTGCCACGGTTTTGACCGAAGTTTCGCTTTGGATTGCTGTGGCTCACCAATTTGTGGGCGCGCTTTTGGCGGGATGCATTGCTTGGGCGATGCATTGCGACGGAACGGTGAAACGCGCCAATTTGCCATAAATGCGTTATGGGGCGCCCCCATGTCGCCGAAAAAAACTCCAAGACCGGCCCTAGTGTGGTGCCCATTTCCCGATCGCGCAGCGGCGCGAAAGACTGCGAGCCAGCTTCTAACAGAGGGTTTAATCGCCTGCGCCAATTTGATCGGTGAGATGGAATCGCTGTTTATATGGCAAGGCAAACAGTCTTCAGATCAAGAAATTGGTGTGCTGTTTAAGACCCGCGCAGACTTGTTGGACGGCCTGATTGCACGTTTGGGAGTGTTGCATCCCTATGATACACCCGCCATTGTGGGCTGGCATTGTGACGCAGTCCACGCTGAAACAGCCCAATGGCTGTTGGCAATTGGTCAATCCAACGTGATGGCAAAGGAATGAGAATGAGCTTGTTCACCCGCCGTTTGGCGCTCAGGTCAGCTCTTGGTGTAGCTGCTATCGGCATGGCCGGAGTGACTTCGCGCGCGATCGCACAACCGATCGTGCCGCTGCCCGATCAGCCCATGCGATTGACCCGGCGTTTGATCCGCGGTCTTTCGGGTGGTTCGAATTTGATTGTCGAGCGCGAATGGCAAATTCTATTCTCGGCCACCGAAACAGGCATTTCGATCAGCGGCAATCAAATTGGGGTCATAGTCGATACGCCGCCGGCAATAGAGCAATTGGCGCAGATTGAGCGGCAACGATCGACTGCCGACTTTTTCCCGATTTTGCTCACTGATGCTGGCGAAATTGCCACTGCTGGGCGCTTTACGCGCGAGCAAGATGTGGATTTGGCGGTGAGCGCTGCGGAAGATGTGTTTGCTCACAGCGCAAATGCAAATTCAGAAAATGCCCAGAGGGTTCAATATTTGGCACAATTGCACCGGGTGTCAGGTTCGATTTTTCAGCAATTCCCACCTGACCTATTTTACCCTAGAGGTCAGGACACCCGCACCGTCAGACCCGTGGAACTGCCGGATGGTTCAGTCGGCGAATTTGAGTTGACTTACACTTCTCGCGCTGTGCCGGAATTGGGTTGGCTCGAACACGCTCAACGCGACGTGATAACTCGCATCGGATATAATGCGCGCCAATCGAGTGAGATCTGGTCTTTAGCCCGAATTTAGATCGCGAAAACCACACTTACTCGTGGAGGTATTATTTTACCTCCCGCGAAACACGCGGTTTTGCTTGACTTTGAAGGGGTCACAAGACAAATCGCCGCGTTCTGACAGCATTCCATTTTGGGTTGCTGCGATTCGCCGCCCTGGCAACTTGGCCATGGCGGTCCAAATTGCAAACCTCGTTTAGGTTAAGGACAAGCCCATGAAGGCGCTAAGCAAACAGACCCGGTCGATCAAACCGGCTGAGGTCGAAAAAAAATGGCATTTGATTGATGCCGATGGCCTCGTTGTTGGCCGGGTTGCGGCGATCATCGCAAACCTGCTGCGGGGTAAGCACAAGCCGAGCTACACCCCGCATGTTGATTGCGGCGATCATGTGATTGTGATCAATGCCGACAAGGTGAAATTCACCGGCAACAAATCGACCAAGAAGATTTATTACAAGCACACCGGCTATCCTGGTGGCATCAAGGAAACAACGCCGGAAAAGGTCCTCGAAGGGCGTTTTCCAGAGCGTGTCCTTGAAAAAGCGATTGAGCGCATGATCCCGCGCGGACCCCTGGGTCGCGATCAAATGCGCGCGCTGCATTTGTATAACGGCACCGAGCATCCACATGACGGCCAAAGCCCGACCGTGCTCGACGTTGCTTCCATGAACCGTAAGAACAAGGTCACCGCATAATGTCGACCGAAAAGAACGAAGAAAACACAGCTGAAACTGCTCCTGAAGCAGCCACAGAGGCGACGACTGAGGCGACTTCTGAGACTGGCACAGAAGCTAGCGCAGAGACCGCTACTGAAACCAGCACTGAAACGGTTTCCGATCTGGCAGATCTGAAGGATATTGCTGGTGGCGCGCCAGCGGCAGATGCTGTTGAAATCGCACAAAACCCCGCTGTTCCCCTGCGCGAACAAGAGCTGGACAAGCTCGGCCGCGCCTATGCAACTGGCCGCCGTAAGGATGCTGTCGCTCGTGTTTGGATCAAGCCTGGCAAAGGCGAAGTGATAATCAATGGCCGTACGCAAGAAGTTTATTTTGCTCGGCCAACACTGCGCCTGATCATCAATCAGCCATTTGCGATCACTGATCGTGCTGGCCAATATGATGTAATCGCCAGCGTGCGCGGCGGCGGCCTGTCAGGTCAAGCTGGTGCGATGAAGCATGGTATCAGCCAAGCGCTGACCAAGTATGAGCCGGAATTGCGCGCGACAGTGAAAGCCGCTGGCTTTCTTACTCGCGATAGCCGTGTGGTTGAACGTAAGAAGTATGGCCGTGCTAAAGCTCGCCGTAGCTTCCAGTTCTCGAAGCGCTAAGCTTTCAAAGCATCAAACATTCGCAAAAAAGGCGGTCCGAGAAATCGGGCCGCCTTTTTCATTGGTTGGCACGCAAGGGGTCTAATTGGTGTTCAAAGAGTGCCGGCAATCAACGCTGCATCAGCATAAGCGCCCAGGCCAGTCCGGTACCGCCTAGGAATAGCGGCCACGACCAAAACAATTGAAAATCGCCGACGCGCATGTTGTGAATGGCCAATTGTCCGCCGCTAGAGCCCTGTGATCCGATCACAAGTGCGATAGTTGCAGTCAGAACCGCCCCTAATATGGCAGCTTTCAACCCGTTCATGGCTTGCTTTCCTTCTCTTCTCAGACGCACCAAGCAGCCAATTTTTGTACAACTGCTGGCACCTAGGCAGCTCAAATAGCGCCTAAGCCTAAATTTATGCCTAAGAATGAGTTTCCGGGTGGGTGACAAAGACAGTTAAAGCACCGGTTAGGATTGAAACTCGCTCTGTTGCAATCCGGTGTTCGGCCGTTTCAAGACTCTGCACCAAGGACAAATTGCTCAACCGCGATTTTGCCGCGAGCGCCGCAGGTGAGCATATGGCAGGATGGAGGAAAGCCGCGCCGCAGACGGGTTGAAATGGTTCCAACGCCGATCATCCGCATTTGCTGGCCTTCGCGTTCCCTGATTTGATCGAATGGGATGTGAACATGCCCCGATAGAACCGCGTCAGCGCCCGCCGCCGCAATGGCTGCAAATGCATCATCACCGCCGATCGTCGGGTTGCGCTCTGCATTGCTGGCTCCCAGCAATGGATGATGGCAGATAACGACTTTCGTACGCGGGTCGCCCTCCAATTGACGCAATCTGGCCAATGTGCGGTCAAGCGGCCGCGTGCGAACGTAGCCATCTGACCACGGAAATCTCGGTTGAATTCGCACTGTTGTGACCAGCGGCACCAAAACCACATCTTCAGAATCGAATGCCGAACCAATTTTTTCATTGAGATCGTGAAATCTGCGATAAGGATCGGTGAACCGTTCCCACAAATTGTAATACGGCATGTCATGATTGCCGGCCTGTAAGACCACAGGCGCGCCGAGCGATTCGAACCATTTGGCCGCTGAGGCATACTCACTATGCTTGGCGCGCTGGGTGATATCACCCGTGCACAGAACCACATCTGGCCGCTCTTTTGAAAGGATTGCGGCGACCGCATCCAAAGCTGGGCCATCCTCTACGCCAAAATGGACATCGCTGATATGAAGCATTCGCGTGGTCATAATCTAAGTGACAAGCGTGATTATGCCCAAAGCGCAATAACTAATCATCGCATCACACGCGATTGGTGAGGATTAGCCAAGCGGCGATCCCATTAAGACAGCTATAGGCCAGATAGGCCCAGACCAGTGCAGGCCAGCCATTGGCGGCCAAAATCATGGCTGCCAGCAAAACCATGAATTCGGTGGTTAGCGTTAGCTTGCCCCCAAGCATGTGCACGAACCACGGCATCTTGCCGAGCATTGGGTGTCCGCTCTCCAAAACCGCCTTGTGCAGAGCGAAATTGCCGACGCCCAAAACGAAAATGATGATCAGTGCCAGCATGATGACCTTATGGCGCAAACGCTGGTCGGCTGAAAAGGGTCATTCGTCGGACGGTTTGCAACGCCTGTCCAAACACACACACGCCAGTCGAACGATATTCCGCTGCGATCGACAATCGCGTGAAGTGCGCAATGAAATGCCTATTTATAGTTTCGCAAGGACGTTTTTGATCCAAATTCGACCCCCGCTCGAACAAAGATGTCTTCGCTATTGGAGGAAACAATGATTAAGACAGCTATGACAGTCGCCGCGGCACTTGGACTCGCGGCCATTTCAACCCCCGCACTCGCCGGAAACGCCGATGCTCCAACTATGGTCGTTCAGTTTGAAGATCTCGATCTCAACACTGCAGAGGGCCAGGAACAATTGGACAAAAGAATTGACGACGCTGCTCGCGAAGTCTGCGGTGTTGATCAGGTGCGCACCGGAACGCGAATCAGATCTCACGAACAAATGCGTTGCTATGATCGGGCCCGCCAAAGTGCGGCAAACCAGATCGCAACCCTGATCGAACAAAGACAACGCGGCGGCTAAACCGCACGTCAGGCTGCACTTCGGTGCACCAACTGCGGCTCGGATCCACTCCAGTCCCGGGGTCCGAGCCGCACATTTTTGTGCCCATAAACGCACCAATACAAACATTATGCCACAGCAGATTGCGCAAACAAAGCCAGATAGCTCTAACGGCCTGCCATTGCCTTTACCTTAGACAAATATGTCCGGCCAATCCGCAAAGCCTCTCCGTTTTGGAGCTCCGCCGACCACACCCCCAACCCATCGTGCCGCAAGCCGCGAATATTATCGCGGCGTAGGATCGTTGATCGATGGATCCGAATAAACTCATCGGGATCCAGGCGCTTTTCCAAACCGGCAATGGTTTGAAGAAGTAGATAGGATCGGGATTTTTCAGGTGTGCCGACATGCAACCGCACATAATCGCGCTCAGCATCGATCTGATGCACTTCGCTCACCGCGATACGCAGCAATTCTGACCGGTGGGGAACCCACAATTCGGTAAGCCATTCGCTTGCTTTTTCGGATCGTTCACCGCGGCGCGCAACAGCGCGATCTATCGCCCGCTCCAGCCGATCAGCGGAAACAGGCTTCAACACATAATCGATCGCTTCCAAGTCGAAGGCTTCAACTGCAAAATCATCGTGGGCCGTCACAAAAATCACCGCTGGCGGAGATTCACTTTCGGCCAATTGTTTGGCAACACCCAGACCATCCACCTCTGGCATGGTCATATCGAGCAGAATCAGATCGGGTGACAATGCCTCAGCCAGCCGTAATGCCGCGGCACCGTCGCTCGCCGTGCCCACGACGCGAATGGCATCGAGCTCGGCGCAAATCACTTGGCTGCGTTCAACCGCAAGCGGCTCATCATCAACGATGAGTGTCCGAAGCGCACTATCACCCTGAGCGCCATCAGCCATTTTGGGTCAGTGGGATTCGCATTTCTGTCTGATATCCCCCCTCTACTGCGCCTGAGCTCAAAACAATATCTGAGCCAAAGCGAGCTTCCAACCGATCGCGAACATTGGCCAAACCAATGCCAAAGCCATTGGTCTGACCGTCTGGTCCGCCAGGGCCATTGTCACTAACGGTGATTACCAAGCGATCGAACTCTTCGCGAGCCGTCACCTTGATAGTAATTTCACGATTGACCGCAGAAACGGCGTATTTCACCGAATTTTCGACCAAGGGCTGCAAAATCATCCCGGGAACGCGCGCATCTGCGAGGTCCGCAGGCAGATCGAATTTTGACCGCAAGCGCTCAGGAAAGCGCACCGCCTCAATATCGAGATAGAGCATCTGCAGATTGAATTCGTCTTGCAGCGTCACATCAGATGTTGGGTCATCCGCAAGACTGTGGCGGTAAAAGCGAGAGATTGTTTGGATCATCCGCTCAGCCCGATCGACCTTACCCGTAAGGACAAGCGCCGATAGTGAATTGAGAGTGTTGAAGAGGAAATGCGGGTTCACTTGATAACGCAAACTTCGCAATTCCGATGCCTTAGCCGCCGATCGAAACTCTTGCTCTCGTCGCTCTGCAACGCGCGCCTGATGGCCCGCAAGCAAGGCGAAATACAGCGATGCCCAGGCAAGCAACAGGAAATAGCGGCCCAAGGCGATATCAACGATTTGGCGCCAAACATCGGTGCCCGATTGCGCTGGCGCCAAAACAACGGTTTCGGATTCAAGCGTCGCGCGCTGTTCCCCATCATCCGAATCTTCGTTCCAAATGCGCTTAACCGGAATATCAATCAGCAAATTGCCCGAATCGTCGCGCCTTAGATTGATGCCGTTTTCGCGCGCAAACCGTTCTTCTTCTGCCTTCTGGATATCCTCAAAAGCCAGATGATTGACCTTCCCGATCGCCATCGCAATCGGCAAAGAAAACAGAATCGCCGCAGCAATCTTCACCCACATCGCACGGTTATCAAACAGCCGCAGGAGCCCCCACAACGCGATAGTGAGGATAATCGCGACCAGCATCACAATACCGCGCCGCCACGCCATCTCCAGCTGTGCTTCAAATCCGATCAACAAGCCGCGCGCTGTGATCAAAACAAAGTATGTCGCCCACAGCACGACCATCGAAAACAGCACAGTGCGGAACGGAACGGTTGGCCGTTTTTCGGATTGAGTTTTACTAATCATCGGAATGTGCGGGATAGCGCTTAGCCGCAAACAAGGCGAATCCGTCGTCGGGCCGTGTCATACGTTAGTCGAACGGTGATCGAGCTGCATAACCGCTTCATTTGGGGAGATGTGGGTCAATCGCGCGGCTTGATCATTTGTGATGGAATGACCCAGGCGGCAAATTGCTCTTCGGTCAGCAGGTCCAGCTCTTGTGCTGCCTCCTTCAAAGTCGTTCCGTCAGCATGCGCTTTCTTGGCTATTTTCGCAGCGTTGTCATAGCCAATATGCGGATTGAGAGCCGTCACCAACATCAGGCTTTCATTCAAAAGCTTTTCGATCCGATCTTCATTCGCTTCAATTCCAACCACGCAATTATCAGTAAAGCTTCGCGCAGAATCGCTGAGCAAGCGGATCGATTGCAGCGCATTGTAGATCATCACCGGCTTGAACACATTGAGTTCGAGATGTCCGTTTGAGCCGGCAATGCTAACTGTGGTGTGATTGCCCATCACCTGCGCGCAAACCATGGTTAGCGCTTCGCATTGAGTCGGATTGACTTTGCCCGGCATGATCGATGATCCGGGCTCATTGGCCGGAAGCGCAATCTCGCCAAGCCCGCAGCGCGGACCAGAACCAAGCAACCGGATATCGTTGGCGATCTTCATCAGGCTGACGGCGATTGAATTGAGCGCGCCGGATAATTCGACCAGCGCATCATGCGCGGCCAAAGCTTCAAATTTGTTGGCGGCAGTCACGAAGCTGTGCCCTGTGATAGACGCGACATGGCGGGCGAATTTCTCTGCAAAGCCCGCTTTGGAATTGATCCCGGTGCCCACTGCCGTTCCGCCTTGCGCAAGCTCAAGGACTCGTGGAAGCGCATTTTCTAAACGAGCAATTCCATATTCCACCTGCTTTGCGTAACCGGAAAATTCTTGGCCAAGCGTCAACGGTGTTGCATCCTGCAAGTGAGTACGGCCAATTTTTACGATATCGGCGAAGGCAGCGGATTTTGCATCCAAGCCTTTGTGCAAATCGGCCAATGCCGGGATCAGTTGTTCGATTGTCTCACTGGCTGCGGCAATATGCATCGCCGTTGGGAAAGTGTCATTTGATGATTGCCCCATATTGCAATGATCGTTTGGGTGAACTGGCTCTTTGCCGCCATGATTTCCGGTTAGAATTTGGTTGGCCCGACTGGCAATCACTTCGTTTGCGTTCATATTGCTTTGGGTGCCAGATCCAGTTTGCCAAACCGAAAGCGGAAACTGATCCGCCAGCGTGCCAGCGATAACCTCATCCGCAGCCGCGACGATCGCATCGCCCAGATCATTATCCAACACACCCAATTCCATATTGGCGAGCGCCGATGACTTCTTTTGAATGCCGAGCGCTTTCACCAACGGCGAAGGCATGGTTTCATCGCCAATTGCAAAATTCGCCAAGCTTCGCTGTGTTTGCGCGCCCCAATGACTTTCAGCGGGAACCTTAACCTCACCCAGCGAATCTGATTCGATCCGCACTGCCGCATCTGCTGCATCTGCCGCAGCGGCACCTTGGTTGTCATTACCCTGGCTCACGTCACTCATCGAAGCTTTACTCCATCCGGTCGATTGATGGCTCCCCTAAGCACCGCTAATCGTGAACGTCAAAGGCCTTGGCGCAAGACGTGCGAACAGCTAAACGTCTTGACGTGCTGTGTTGCTATGGCAATACAGTCTTTGGAGTTTACATGACCGAACTGAATTCAAACATTGCCCGCAAAGCTATGATCGACAGTCAATTGCGCACCAGCGGCGTGAATGATGAATATGTGTTGGCGCGCATGAATTCTGTGCCGCGCGAAGATTTCGTTCCGGAATCGGTCAAGGCAATCGCCTATATCGATCGAGCTGTGCCGGTTGGCGACGGTGACTTTCTATGCCCTCCAGTTGTGCATGGTAAAATGCTGGCTGAAGCGGCGCCCACCAAGGATGACCGCGTGCTGGTGATCAATGGCGGAACATCATATTTCGCCGAGTTGATCCGGCCATTGGTGGCAGACGTGCAATCGATCGGTGCAAAGGACGTTTTGAATCAAAAGGGCCGTGAGAAATTCTCGTTGATCGTTGTTGAAGGCGCGATCGAGGAAGTGCCATCGAACCTCGCCAAGCAACTCGACGAAGGCGGCCGGATTGTAACGGGATTGGTCCTGCGCGACGTTACGCGGCTGGCCACAGGCCGCAAAGTTGCTGGGACGGTGGCATTGCAACCCATTGCCGATATCGGGATCCCAGTTCTTCACGAATTTGACCAGGCTGAAGCTTGGAGCTTTTCTTGATGCGCAGCAATAAATCGCTCGGCAAAGTCACTCAGACTTCCACCCTTGCAATCGCGAGCGCCATATTGGCCGCCATTGTATCGGCTGGCATTTCTGCTCCGGCGCACGCGGACACTTTGCGAGAGGCCTTGGTCTCCACTTACAACACCAATCCAACTTTGCACGGCGCGCGGGCGACCCAGCGTGCGACTGATGAGGATGTGCCGATCAACCGGGCATCTGGGCTGCCCTCATTGAACGCGACCGTCACTCATATCGAGTTTTTACAGACCTCTTCCAACAGCTTTACCGCGCCCGAAAGAAACCTCCAGGTTGGCCCCGATTTGACCGTTCCGGTTTATTCGGGCGGAGCCGTGAGAAATTCCATTCGCGCCGCCAATGAGCGCGTTGTGGCAGGTCAGGCAGATCTGCGCGGAACCGAAAGTTCGGTGTTTAGCCAAACCGTCGCCGCTTACATGGATGTTCTGCGCACAGAGGCGCTCGCCGCGCTCAGCGCCAATCAGGTCGAAGTGCTGCGAGTAAACCTTGAAGCGACCAGCGACCGGTTTGAAATCGGCGATTTGACCCGCACCGACGTTGCTCAATCACAGTCTCGCTTGGCCGTGGCCGAAGGGGATTTGCGCAACGCACTGGCAAATCTCGTGTCCGCGCGCGAAACCTATATTCAATTGGTTGGCAGGCCTGCCATCGATCTGCAGCCTCCGCCCCCGCTTCCCGGCCTTCCTGAAACAGTTGGCCAAGCGGTCGTGACCGCGATGGATGAAAATCCCGATTTGATCGCCGCGAAAGAGCGCGCAGAAGCAGCCGGATACGACACCGAAGTGGCCGGTTCAGGCCGCCTTCCAACAGTGGGGTTGTTTGCTGGGGTCGACTACACCAATTTCTTTGGCACTTTGGGCGGACCGGTTGCATCAAACTTTCTGCAATCAGAAACCACCGCGAATGCGGGTGTCCAGATCACCATCCCGATTTTTCAAGGCGGGTTAACCGCTGCCCGTCAGCGGCAAGCAGGCGCGCGCGAATCAGCCGCTTTGGAGCAAGTGATCGCGACCGAACGCAGTGTGATTGCACAAACCCGATCAGCCTATTCGAACTGGCAGGCTTCCAACGCCGTGATTGAAAGCTCGCAAGTCGCGGTTGAGGCCGCCATGCTCAGCCTTGAGGGTGTGCGAGCAGAAAATTCGATCGGTAATCGTTCAATTCTCGATGTGCTCAATGCAGAGCAGGAATTGCTTTCTGCGCGAGCGCAATTGGTGACTGCCCGGCGCAATGCCTACGTCGCTGGCTTTACCTTGCTTGCAGCGATGGGCCGCGCAGAAGCACGCGACCTCAACCTTGATACCGGCGGCGTGCTTTATGACCCGCAAGACAATTTTGAGCGGGTGCGAGGGAAGATTTGGGATTTCGATCGTGACCCCGAACCGACCCCGAATTCCACCAGAACCGTTGACATTCCTGCGCCCGACGCGATGATCGGCCCAACTTTGGAATCGAACGAGTAGAGCAAGCGATCACAGCTTCTCAGCTTGGTCAAAATTGGAAATTCAAGCGGGATTGGGGTGCTGCATGGCGCAAGAGAACGAGGCTTCGGTTGAGGAAATCCTCGAATCGATCAAAAAAGTGATCGCGCGCGACAACCGTGAAGATGCACTTGAGGCAAGACGCCGGCGCGAAGAAGATGCCGAACGCGCGGACAGCAAATGGGGCGACGCCAATGCCAAAGAGGCCGCGCTCAATGAACCGGTGAAGTCAGCCGAAGTGCTCGATCTTTCAGAGATGGAATTTGTCGAATCTGATGATCTTGAAGATGCGCATTCATCGCATGAAACATCCGAAAGTGACGAAGATCCTCAACTAACAACCGAGGCTGTTCGCAATTCCATGCGAGACAATTTCGAAGCCTTGGCAATGCTTTCAGAACCAGGTGCACAGCCGCAAATTGTGCGTTCGGGCGAAACTTCGTTAGAAGGTTTAACGCGCGAATTGTTGCGGCCAATGTTGGCTGAATGGCTCGATCGAAACCTTCCTGAATTGGTTGAAAAACTAGTGCAGGATGAGATTTCGCGAATTGCCGGAAAGCGCCGCTAAAACTCTCAAGCGCAAGGCAGCTCAACCGGTGTCTAGCCAAGTTTAAATCGAACAGCTAACTTTCCGAACATGACCAAATTTCTTGCGCTTGCCGGTGCTTTCATCGTTGCTTCGCCTGTCGCCCTGCCCGCCAGCGCGAATTCCCACACTTCCAACATTCCGGGGCTTGAAGCACCCGCGATGTCACCAACCGATTTGATCACGGTTCCTAGACTAGGCGGAGTTATTGCCGATCCCGAAGGGCAGTTTGCGATCTATCGCGTGACCGAAAGGGACCCAGAAGATTTTGAATGGATCGCCAATCATTTTCTGATCGATCTCGAAACCTCAGACAAAGCGAGTGTTCCGTTTGATTTGGGCATGGACGCGTTTGCATTGGCATTTGGCCCGGATCGGTTTCTCTATTTTCTTTCAACCGAAGAGCCGGGCGGAGAAAGCGACGTTGGCTATGCCCGGCTGTGGCGTGCCGCGCTCGAGGCGGATGGCAATGTCACTGGGCCGATGCTGGTGGCCGATATTTCTGGCACCGACATTCAGGGGTTTTCGCTTTCGCCGACCGGAGATGGCGTCGCGTTGTGGGCTCCGATTGGGAGGGACTGCCCGCAATTTGGCTGCCCTGACAGCGGTACTGCCGCACCCCGAGGCAGCGGCCGCGTTTATCAAGGGGAAGCAGGGTTTTACCGCCATTGGGATCAATGGGTGAATCCCGGCGTGTTCAACCGAGTCTTTGCCTTTGATCTGGTTAATGGAGAGATTGCAGGTGATGGCACCCCAATTGATGGGAGTGACCCATCGTCAGGCTTGATCGCAAACACTCCAACCATGCCATTTGGCGGCGGCGAAGAATTGGCGTGGGCAGCTGACGGAAAAGGCATATATTTCGCAGCCCGCAAGAGCGATAGCGATGAACCCACTTCGACTGATATCGACATCTATTATTCCGATCTTTCAGGCAATGCGCCGGTTGATCTGACGCAAAACAACCGGGCCACGGACACCCTACCCGTCCCGTCACCAGACGGGAAATATCTGGCCTATCTTGCGATGGCCCGGCCCGGATACGAATCTGATCGGCTTGTCATACAGTTGCGCAACCTTGAAACGGGCGAGACCCGTGCACTCACCCATGCATTTGACCGTTCATTTGGCACGCTCGCTTGGACGGAGGATGGATCCGCGCTGCTGGCAACCGCATCTGATGTGCTCGACACCCCGCTTTTCCGGATTGATCCACAAAGCGGCGAGGTAGAAAAACTCGATCTGATCCCCGGCAATGAAGCGCATATTGGCAGCGTTACACCGCTTAAAGGCGGGCAGGTTTTGTTCACCAGAGATTCGATTGGTGCGCCGAACGAATTGTTCGTCTCCAGCGATTATAAAACAGCCGATGCTTTGTCCGATGCTGCAACCACGCGGATGGAATCGCTAGCCCCCACGGTGACCACGCGCTTCAATTTTGCCGGCGCTGAAGGGGACACGGTTTGGGGTCAAATCACCCGATTGGAAGACCAAACAGGCCCTATCCCGGTTGTGCTATTCATCCACGGCGGGCCGCAAGGCTCCTTTTCCGATCGCTGGTCAAGCCGGTGGAATCCGCGAGTCGTCGCCAGCCAGGGTTTTGCCGTCGTCTCAATCGATTTTCATGGTAGCGCTGGCTATGGTCAAGCGTTCATGGATGCGATCAATCGTGATTGGGGAGGAAAGCCACTGGTCGATCTGCAGTTGGGCCTCGATGCGGCGCTTAAGCTGGATGACCAGATCGATGGTTCGCGGGCCTGCGCAATGGGTGCCAGCTATGGTGGATATATGGTCAACTGGATTGCCGGAAATTGGCCAGACCGCTTCAATTGTCTGATCCAACATGATGGATTGTTCGATCTGCGCAGTTTCTATTATTCGACCGAGGAATTGTGGTTCCCGCGCTGGGATTTTGGTGGGTCCTACTCCGAAGCGCGCGACACCTATGAACGGTGGAACCCGGTCAATCATGTCGACAAGTGGCAATCGCCAATGTTGGTCGTGACGGGGGAGCGCGATTTCCGGGTGCCATACACGCAAGGCTTGCAAAGCTTCACCGCGCTGCAAGAGCGCGGCATTCCGTCGCAATTGCTGGTCTTCCCTGATGAGAATCACTGGGTTCTTGGCTCAGAAAACTCGCTTCAATGGCACAATTCGGTGTTCGCTTGGCTCAATCGCTGGTTGGTGGAGCAGCCAGCACAACAGGCTAGCGATCCCGCGGATTCGCAGTGACAGAAATGACAGAAGTGAGCCTTTTGGCAGCGCAAAAGGCGCTTTCAAATATCGGCGGTGAGACCGTTGAACGCCATATTTTCTTATGCGCTATGTCTGAAAAGCAGGCTTGCTGCTCGCCCGATGCGGGCGCGGAATCGTGGTCCTTCCTGAAGTCGCGATTGAAAGAATTGGGACGCGCCGGGCCCAAACGCACATCTGATCATCCAAAGGGGCCGGGCGGCATTCAGCGCACCAAAGCTGATTGCCTGCAAATTTGCGCCCATGGCCCAATCGCGGTCGTTTGGCCGGATCGTGTTTGGTATCACTCTTGCTCACCGCAAGTGCTTGAACGCATTATCGTAGAGCACTTGATCGGCGGGATTCCGGTTGAGGAATTTAAGCTTCGTGTGGAAAGCTCCGCCCCTTAACTTTCGTCGTCCCCGATCCAGTGCTCATCACTGTTGGGCATTCGGTTATCGACCGATTCGTCATGCCCTGTACCGTTTGAAAGAAAAGCCAATCCCATCAAGCCGCCACCAAGCAACATCGTGAAGCTGATGCCGAGTGCTGCGGCAATATAGTAATGGACCGAAATCGCGCCATTAAACTTGTAAAGCAAGGCGATGGCGATCGCGACAACCCCCACTGTTACCCCGAGTAGCAAACGCATGATCCGGCGATAGCGAGCCCATGCATATGCTGCGTTTTTAGGATCATCGAGTGGGGATTTCTTGACCATGCAGATCCAATGGGCCTGCACAGCGTGGGATTCAATAGCTGTTTGGGGGTTGTTAAAGCCGGATCACACGCACCTCGACAGCGCGTTGGCAATCCGAATTGTTCCTGATTCGCTTTTTCGCCGCATTAGTGGCATCTTTCATTCGTTGGAATGGAGGCCAACATTATGAATATTGCTCAAATCATTTCTCAACGTTCGGCCTCAGACATCATTGCATGCGACGTGACAACGCCGGTTCATCAGGCGGTTTCGATGCTGGCAGGCAAGCGAATTGGCGCGCTGCCGGTGTTGGATCATGGCAAAGTCGCTGGCATCTTGTCTGAGCGCGATATCATCTATCGTCTTGGTGAAGCCGGAGCCGATTGTCTCAATCAAACAGTCGGCGAGATTATGACTTCGCCCGCCATCACTGTGGAGCCTTCGACCAAGGTTGATGATGCGCTCGCTTTAATGACGCGCCGCCGGTTTCGCCATTTCCCCGTGGTAGATAACGGTGCGTTGTGCGCGTTCATTTCGATCGGTGATCTTGTGAAAAGCAAGATTGATGCGGTTCAGCATGAGGCAGAGGCACTGCGTACTTACATTCAGACCTGATTGAATTTGCGTGCTTGAGGATTGGCTCCGCGCACACTAAATCAGATATGTAATGGCACAAACACTCACATTGACCTCGGCAGCGGCGAAGCGCGTTGCGCAAATTGCCCAAAAGCAATCGGCGCCCGCAATCTTGCGGCTTTCAGTAGAGGGTGGTGGCTGTTCCGGTTTTCAGTACAAATTTGATCTTGCTGAAGCTCCCGGTGGAGACGATTCGATCAGCGAAACCGCAGGCGTAAAGCTGGTGGTGGATCCGATTAGCCTGGATCTTGTCGGTGGTAGCACCGTCGATTTTGTCGAATCGTTGGGCGGTGCAGCATTCCGAGTGGAAAATCCCAATGCCGCCGCTGGCTGTGGATGCGGATCGAGTTTCGGGATTTAGATTAGACCCGCGCCCATAGTTGGGGCATTGCGCAAATCATGAAGATTGCGACATTCAACATAAACGGGATCAAGGCGCGTCTTCCGCGCCTGAAAGAATGGCTGGCAGAAACACGGCCTGCGGTAGCCTGCCTGCAAGAAATCAAATGTCAGGATGAAAATTTCCCAGCCAGCGAATTTGAAGAGCTGGGATATCATGTCCTTTGGCATGGCCAAAAAAGCTTCAACGGCGTCGCCATCCTAACCGATGCAAAAGCGGGGCTGGAAGCGCCCAAGCTGGTACAGCAAGGTTTGGGGGTCGACGGCCCCAAAGAAGGAGAAGGTGAGCAATCGCGCTATCTCGAAGTGGATGTGGCTGGGGTCAGAATTGTTTGTATCTACTTGCCCAATGGCAACCCGCTGCCCGGTCCAAAGTTTGAATACAAGATCGCTTGGATGAAGCAGCTGCGGCATCGAATGCTTGAGATCTGGTCTGAAGAAGTGCCCGCCGCAATTTTGGGTGATTACAATGTCATCCCGGAAGATGATGATGTTTGGGCCACCAAAGCCATGGCAGATGATGCGCTGATGCAACCCGAATCTCGCGCCGCATATTCACGCCTGCTGGCCGATGGTTGGACCGATGCGATGCGCACGCTCAATCCCCAAGGCGGAGTTTGGACCTATTGGGATTATCAAGCTGGCGCATGGCAGCGCGACCACGGATTTCGCATCGATCACATTCTTCTGTCGCCCGAACTCGCCGATCGATTGGTCGCAGTCGGGGTCGACCGCGAACATCGTGGGCGAGAGAAGGCAAGCGATCACGCGCCGGTTTGGGCTGAGCTGCGCGATTGATCACAATCGCTGAGAGCAAATGCTCCCCTAGCGATAGAATATGTGAGTGTTGATCCGCGCGCGCTGTGTCTTACGCCGGCTCCATGATGGCCGCACATAATGCGCATGGAAATAGAGCGAATCCTCAACTTCTGAAGACCATGTGCCATTATGCGCGATCTGAGCAATCGCCTTGGCTCTCTGCCAGGCTCCTGACCCTGATCGGATGCTCGGCATTTGGCCGTTCCGAACGAACGAGAATTGCGCGCGCTGATAGACCACACCGCAATAGCTGGCAGGAAAACGCCTGTCGTCAGCGCGGTTAATAACCACCTGAGCGACCGCCAATTGACCAGCCAGCGGCTCACCGCGCGATTCAAAATAAACAGCCCCAGCAAGGCATCGCATTTGCTCACCCAATTCACTGCCACCATTATAGGCAGCAACCAGCTCTGCCAAAGAGCTTGCATTTGAGTCTGTTAGAATGGGCGTTTCTTCTTCAACCGGCGCCACGGGAAGCGGCTGCACCACTTCCTCTGCCACAAAAACCGTTTCCACGGCTTGTTGCTCGGCAGAAGCAGACGGTTGATCCAACTCACCCTCTTGGGCGAGCGCGCCGGACAAATCGGCGCTTGAAAATGTCAATCCGGCTGTCGCAACAATGGCAACAGCACTCCAAGAATAAGTCTTACGACTCATGTGTTCTTCTTCTTGTGCGGTGAGCGAGCACAGACGCAGGCTAGACCTGTTGCGAGTTTTTTCGCTTGTTGAGAGGGTGGTCTTTTAATCGCCTGCCGGCCGGCCCCCCGTCTGCGTGCTAATCGGCCAACCTTATCGTTGAAGCCAACCGCCTACGCATGTGGAAGCTGCGGGCGAAATAGGCGCGGGCCCGCACAAGTCAAGTTAATGGAGGCTGGTTGCGACGAACCGTTCTGGATCGGAGATGTCCACCTCAATAATCCAAGTATCGGGATCCTGGCTCATCCGACGGCTGAGATATTCTGTAAATTCATGTTTATTTTCAGGGGTTTGCTGTTTTGTTGCAACGAATTTTCGCGAGCCATCAAGTTGCGGCATCCGCTCATAAAGTGTTGCGTTTTCATCCCTATACACGGTTACCACCATGATCGTTCCGGCGTCGCGCTCCCCCTTGGAAAGGACGGTTGCAATGCCGCCTTGGGCCTGAACAGCACGAATCAGGCCAGAAACCTCCAGATGCGCTGGTAGGCGCAAATCAGGTACCGCCATTGGGATCAGATTGAGGATCAGGTGTGTAACCTGCAAGACTTGAGAGCGCGATCCGCGAACGCATGAATGTTCCGGTGCCCCGGCCAATCTCATCACCCTCAGCATCGATCAAGCGCGATTCGGCGACGAAAACTCTGCGTTTTCCGCTAACCCAGCGCCCTTCCGCCACAACCTCTCCCGAACGGACAGGTTTGGTGAAGTGCAAGTTGAAGCTGGTGGTGAGCAGAAACCGATCGGTCGCAAGCGTATTCGCTGCGTAAAATGCTGCATCATCGAGCATTTTGAAATAGATCGTGCCGTGCGCCGCGCCGGCGGCGTGAAAAACATCCTCGGTGATCGTGAAGGTTAGCTTTGAACGCCCCTCCTCTTCAATTTCGAGTCTCGAATCGAATGCCCGGTTGATCGGAGCGGAAGCATAGAGCCTTTCAAGAGATCGGAAATGCCGGTTCGCACCTCCTGAAGAGGCGACCTCACCGGATTGCGAGTTTTGCTTATCAGGCGGCATCGCAAAGGATTTGATTGGTCAGCACTGCAAACAATGCCTCGCTATCTGGCGCATCAAGCAGCATTTCCAGCATCGCATCATCGCGAACCAGCCGCGAAATCGCTGCCAATGCGTGAAGATGGGTGGCGCCCGCATTTTCTGGTGAAACGAGACCAAATGCCAAGGTTACGGGCATCCCATCTGCTGCTGCGCAATCCACCGGCTGTTCCAAACGCAAAATCGCGACAGTCGGTCGATTCACTTGGTTGGAGCGACAATGGGGAATGGCAACCCCGCGCCCAAATCCGGTGCTGCCAAGTGCTTCACGCTCTTCCAAACCATCGAGAATCGCGGCTTGATCGAGATTGTGAACATCAGAAAAGAGCTGTGATATCCGGCAGAGCATGTCTGCAGATGTGTTCACACGAGCTAAGGCAACCGCCTCAGGCAGCAAGTTCAAATTTACGTCCATGACAAATTTGCGATCCTAAATCAGTCTCTTATTATCCATCAACACAAGGTTGGAGCCGCACGGTTTGCGGCAATCCTCCTACGGTTATGGATGGGACCCTTCTTTCGTCATTTTTGCCTGACCGAGGTCCTATCGCGGCTCAACCCATCCAATCGAGCCATCTGCGCGGCGATAAACCATATTATGGCGTTCAGTGCCAGCATTTTTGAAAAAGAGTGCGTTGGTATCGCGAAGATCGAGCAGCATCACAGCATCCGCAACACTGCTGGTTGGAATGTCGACCTTGGTTTCGGCGATCACTGGCGGCGCGTCTGAAACCACCTCATTTTCGGGCTCTTCCGCCGCAAAAATCGTATACGCCGCTTCTTCGTCCAATTCATGGGCAGCTTTCGCATGCGCAGTCTGGGCGTGACGATCTTTGAGGCGGCCCTTATAACGGCGAAGCTGCTTGTCGATCTTAGCAGCCGCATTGTCGAGCGCGTGATGCGCGTCGTGCGCCTCACTTTGTGCCTTGAGGATTAGGCCTTGCATCACATGGGTGATGATATCGCAGGAAAACGCACCAGCTGGCGCCTTTCCAAAAGTGACATGCGATGAAATCGCACGATCAAAATATTTGTCTACAATTCCGCCCAGCCTATCTTCCACATGCTCTTGCAAGGCCGCGCCCGTTTCCACCTGATGTCCCGATACCCGGATGTCCATCTTGGCATTCCTCCTTAGTTTTGTTGATCAACGCCAATCAGCGAGACCAGATCGCATTTTCAATTTGTTCGACAAATGCCTTGTGTCGCAAAAGCTCAGCTTCCGTCGCAGAATGAGGCCTTGGCTCCATCCGATCGCGGCGTTTCGCGGGTGCGGCGGCGGCTGCCGCTGGCACACTTACACTATCGGCATCGCGATTCGTTTCCTTTTTAGCATCATCAGTCAGGCCCAGACCTATCTGGCGCCCTCCTCTTAGCTCAACATAAACTTGCGCCAGCAATTCGGCATCAAGCAGCGCACCATGTTTCACCCGATGGCTGCGATCAATTCCATAGCGTGAGCATAGCGCATCTAGCGACAATTTCGCGCCAGGATGGCGCTTGCGCGCGATCGCAACCGTATCAACCATACGATCCATCGACACAGGTTCCATCTCGATCAATGCAAGTTCCGTGTTGAGGAATCCGAAATCAAATCCTGCGTTGTGAGCAATTAGAGGTGCATCGCCCAAAAATTCCAGCAATTCACCAGCCGTGTCCTTAAACAGAGGTTTCGTTTCAAGGAAGGAAATCGACAGGCCATGCACCGCTTCGGCGGCTTGCGGCATATCTCGCTGAGGATTGTAATAGGCGTGATATGTGTTGCCCGTGGCAACCCGATTCAGCATTTCGACACAGCCGATTTCTACCATCCGGTCGCCCGTTTTTGGATCGAGGCCGGTGGTTTCAGTATCGAAGACGATTTCACGCATTGGCATCTTTATCGGAGCATGAACCGCCACGCGCAAGGGGGGTGTACAACGATTTTTACCGGTGGTGACCGCTGCTTGCTTTAAGTTTCTCGACTAACTCCGCGACGGATTTCTCTGTCTGTTCAAGCGAGGCACCCGTATCGATCACATATTCAGCGCCCGCTCGCTTTTCAGCATCGGACACCTGTATTTTTAGGATGTGTTCAAATTTCTGGGTGGTCATCCCTGGGCGAGCGAGCACCCGTTTGCGCTGCTGCTCGGCTGAAGCGGAGACCACCAGCACAACATCAACCGCTTCGTTACCGCCATTTTCAAACAACAGTGGAATGTCAAAAAGAACCAGGGGTTGATCGCGATTTTCTTCTAGAAATGCCGCGCGTTTCTTGCCCACAGCTGGGTGAACAATCGCCTCCAACTCGGCCAATTTCTGCGGGTCAGAAAAAACTATCGCGCCCAATGCTTCTCGGTTCACACCTTCAGGCCCAGTTGAACCTGGGAACTTGGCTTCAATTTCATCAATCAGAGCGCCGCCCGGACCCTGCAACGCGCGAACTTGCGCATCTGCATCGAACACCGGAACACCAGCGCGAGCGAACATGCCGGCAACCGTTGATTTACCCATGCCGATCGATCCGGTCAGCCCAAGAATTGTCGGTTTGCTCATGCTTTCAACTTCTCTCGGAGTTCTTGATCGTGCGAGCGCGGAGGTGATTGACCAAAAAATCGCTCAAACGCCGCCGCAGCCTGTCCGATCAACATCGAAATCCCATCAATCGTCTGAAACTCAGCCTGTTGGGCATGGGCAAGAAACGGCGTGCGAACAGGATCTGTGACAATGTCATAGGCCACGCTGCCGGGAGGGGCGTGGCTCCAATCAAATTCAAGCGGTGGGCTGCCGCGCATTCCAAGCGGAGAAGCGTTCACGATCAAATCAAGGCACCCTTCGCGATCATCAAAGGCGAAATCAGTGGGGTGAGCAAAATGGTTGAGCGGGACGGCATAATGCTCTCCTCCTTCGGTCAATTCATCAAGAATAGCCTGCGCTTTGTCCGGGTTTCGGCCAGCAAGCACCAAGGTAAACCCTTCATCCGCCAAAGCGGTGACGATGGCCCGGGCTGCCCCGCCGGTGCCAAGCACCCGCGCCATGCGAAACAGATGTGCTTGCTGCAAATGATCATGGAGTGGTTCCAAAAAACCGGCGGCATCAGTGTTGTATCCGGCCAATTCCGATCCTTCGCGAACCACGGTGTTTGCCGCACCAATACGCTGGGCAATGGGATCCAGCCGATCGAGCTGGCTTAACATCGATTGCTTGTGCGGCATGGTGACATTGCACCCCACCCAATCATCATTGCGCCGAGAATCTGCAACATAGGTTTCCAGATCACCCTGGCGAACATGCGATGATCGATAATCGGCGGCCAAACCGAGCTTGGACAGCCAAAAATTGTGAATCAACGGAGATTTTGATTGCGCAATCGGGTCACCGATCACCTCGGCAAAAAGTGCAGTCATGATACGATGACGTCCAGTTCGCGCAGCGCGCCCAGAACCGGCAGCAATGGCATTCCTAAAACCGTAAATTGATCGCCTTCGATATGACTGAACAATTGGACTCCCATCGCTTCGATCCGAAACACTCCAACGGTGTGACTGACCTCGGGCCATTCGTGCTCCAAATAGGCTTCGATAAATGCCTCGCTAAGTGGGCGCACATGCAGTCTTGCTGTGTCTGCCCCACTCCATTCACAGGTGCTTCCACGGACCAAGGCGGCCGCGCTGTGCAGCTCCAGCACTTTGCCAGAGAAGAACCGGAGGTGATCGGCCGCTTCCCGGCGATTGGCGGGTTTATCGAACCTGCGCCCCTTCACCACCACCAAGGAATCGCTGCCCAAAACCAATGCGCTGGGTTGTTGAGCAGCGATGGCAGCGGCTTTTGCGACGCTCAAAGCTTCCGCGATTTCCGCTGGTGCGAAATCAATCAAACCCGCCTCTATGGCGCGTTCATCGATGGCAGCAGGCTGCGCTGTATAGGCCACTTGCGCTGCATCAAGCATGCTCTGACGGGACGCTGATTTTGAAGCGAGGACAAGGTCGTTCATAACCCTCCCTGCCCCTCTGCCGTACGCTTGCTACGCTCGCGTTCTTGCACCAGCCGGATAATCGCAGCCGCGCTCTCTTCAATCGAACGCCGTGTTACATCAATCACTGGCCAACCATTGTCAGCAAACATCCGCCGCGCAAATTGCACTTCTTTTTTGACGCGATCATTATTTACATAAGACGTTTCTGTCCCTTCATTGAGCGACAGCAACCGGTTTCTGCGGATTTGCACCAAACGTTCTGGGGCGGTTGTCAGGCCCACAACCAGGGGGTGGCGCAAGCCATAGAGCGCTTCGGGTGGCGGGCTTTCAATAACCAGCGGAATATTGGCAACCTTATATCCGCGATTAGCCAGATAAATGCTCGTCGGCGTTTTGGAACTGCGCGAAACCCCTGCCAGAACAATATCGGCCTGCTCCCAGTCTTCATACGCCACCCCATCATCATGGGCGATCGTGTATTGGATCGCCTCGACGCGCTCGAAATAGGCGTCATCCATCAAATGCTGGCGGCCGGGTTTGCCGTGCGCTTCTTCGCCAAATTGCGCCTCGAGTGCTGCGGTAACCTGATCTAGCACCGGCACGGCAGGAAGGCCCAATTGGCGGCAATGCTCTTCGAGCCGTGCGCGGGTTTCTGGATTGACGAGTGTAAACAGAACAAGGCCGGGATTGTCCGCCAAATCAGACACAATGCGATCAAGGTGTTGACGTGATCGCACCATCGGCCAGAAGTGACGATTGACCTCAGGATCATCGAACTGTGCAATTGCGGCTTTGGCGATCATCTCCAACGTTTCACCGGTGGAATCCGATACCAGATGCAGATTCAATCGGTTCATAAAAGGCGCTACTTTGGTCGAATTTCTAGGAGGGTGGAGCTTGTTGATTGGTCTGGGCATAAACCACGGCAAAGACCCGTCGACAAGTTAGTGGATCGAATTCATGCCCATTATCCGACCTTTCGCAAGTTGGTTTTTCGACATGGGAGAGCATCTTTCAACAGGCTGGGGACAGCGGGAATAGAAAAGGTTTGACGACGCAAAACATGAGATTCGCAGCCCAGTTTTGGGATGTTCAGCGCAGGAAAAATCAGGCAGAGGCCGGTAATTCCCGCTATCCACAGTGCCAACAGAATCCCACAATCTTCTAATAAATATATATTTATTGATTGGAGCCTTCCCATGCCGGGCCCATTGCTCGATACTCTTAAGGGTCAAAAACGAGAAAGACCCCCTGTCTGGCTGATGCGTCAGGCAGGTAGATATCTTTCGGAATATAGAGAGCTTCGCGCTGAAAAAGGAGGGTTCCTTGAGCTGGTTTACGACAGCGAATCTGCCGCTGAGATTACCTTGCAGCCGATCCGGCGGTTTGGGTTCGATGGAGCGATACTGTTTTCAGATATTTTGATTGTCCCACATGCCTTGGGCCAGGGTTTGGAATTCCTGGCAGGCGAAGGTCCAAAACTCAGTCCGACATTGCTCGAACGGGAAATTGAGGATTTCAAACCAGCGAAGGAGCGCTTTGAACCGGTTTACGAAACTGTCCGTTTGACTTGCAGCCGTTTGAACTCAGATGTGACCATGCTTGGCTTTGCAGGAAGCCCGTGGACGGTAGCGACGTATATGATTGCCGGCGAAGGCACGAAGGATCAGGGCCCAGCACGATTGCTTGCGTATCGTGATCCAGCCAAATTGCAGCTAATCTTGGACATAATTGTCGAAACTAGCGTGGACTATTTGCGCGGACAGATCGATGCAGGAGCTGAAGCTGTGCAGTTGTTTGATAGCTGGGCAGGCAGCCTTGCTCCAGATCAGTTTGAACGCTGGGTGATTGCCCCAAATGCCAAAATTACTGCCGCGATTAAGCAATCGCATCCGGGAGTTCCGGTTATTGGTTTTCCAAAAGGCGCCGGCGCAGCCCTACCCGCTTATGCCCGCGAAACCGGGGTTGATGCGGTTGGCCTTGATGAAACCGTCGATCCCGATTGGGCCAATTCAGCATTGCCTGAAAACATGCCGGTGCAAGGCAATTTGGATCCGTTATTGCTCGAAGCAGGCGGAGCTGCAGTGGAAGCGCGCGTGCAAACCATTTTGAGTGCTTTTAGGGATCGTCCCCACGTCTTCAATTTGGGGCATGGCATCGGTCAATTCACGCCGATTGAGCACGTTGAAGCATTATTGCGTGCTGTGAGGGGATGAAATTCGCCAATTGGGTCCCTAAACAGTCTTTATGCAGGAAGCACTTTCATTGATGTATCTCTGGATCAAAGCTGGACACATAATCTTCGTCATCTTCTGGATGGCGGGTTTGTTTATGCTCCCGCGATTGTTCGTTTATCATCAAGAAGCTGATCAGGGCAGCGAAGAAGCGGCCAAATTTGTCGACCGAGAGCGCAAATTGCTCAAGATCATTTTGGCGCCGTCGCTGATTCTAACTTGGGTCTTTGGGCTGACATTGGCAGTGCAAGTGGGGGCTTTTTCGCAAGGTTGGTTCCATGCGAAGCTTTTGTTCGTAATTGTTTTGTCCGGATATCACGGGTGGCTTGGCGGCTATGCCAAGAAGCTTGCACGGGGTGAGCAAACCCTCACCGGTAAGCAATTGAGATTAATCAACGAAGTGCCTGGCCTTGCCATTGTTTTGATTGTCATATTGGTGATTGTCCGCCCGTTTTGAGAACGGCATTGGGCGCCGCCGAGGGCCCCAGATGGGCGTATTTCGCGGCAGTGTTGCGGATTCAGCGATTGACCTAAGCGCTAAGGAATCATATTTTGCTGCCAATCACCGGTTTTGGCCTCGCAAACGCTGCGTGGTCGGGTCTGCTTTCTCCAAGCCCAAAAACCCCTTCCAATGTTCGGAACCGAATGAGCGATATTGAGCCTGTTCGAATAGGGTAATGACTTGCCGGTCATCTCCAAGACGGAAACAACAACGAAATGCATCTTAAAGATCTAAAACAAAAAACCCCTGCAGAATTGGTCGCGATGGCCGAAGAGCTGGGTGTTGAAAGTGCTTCAACCATGCGCCGGCAGGATTTGCTGTTCAGCATTCTGCGCGAGCTGGCTGAGGATGAAGAATACACCGAAGACATTATGGGAATTGGCACAATTGAAGTGCTACAGGATGGCTTTGGGTTTCTTCGTTCGCCTGAGGCAAACTACCTTGCTGGGCCTGACGATATCTATGTCTCTCCGAACCAGATTCGCAAATGGGGCCTGCGCACCGGCGACACTGTCGAGGGTGAAATTCGCGCGCCAAAAGATGGCGAACGCTATTTCGCGCTAACCAGCCTAACCTCGGTCAATTTTGATGATCCCGATGCCGTGCGGATGCGGACCAATTTTGATAATTTAACGCCGCTTTATCCCGATCAAAAGCTAACGCTTGATCAGGCCGACCCAACGGTGAAAGATAAATCTGCCCGCGTGATCGATATTATATCGCCGCAGGGTAAGGGGCAGCGCGCGCTGATTGTGGCGCCTCCTCGCACCGGTAAAACGGTCCTTTTGCAAAATATCGCCAAGGCAATCACAGATAATCATCCTGAAGTGTTCCTGCTGGTTTTGCTTGTCGATGAGCGGCCTGAGGAAGTCACCGATATGCAGCGCAGCGTGAAAGGTGAAGTGATCTCATCAACTTTTGATGAGCCAGCAAATCGCCACGTTCAAGTTGCTGAAATGGTTATCGAAAAAGCTAAGAGACTGGTTGAGCATAAGAACGATGTCGTGATCTTGCTCGATTCTGTGACGCGGCTTGGCCGCGCGTATAACACGGTAGTGCCGAGTTCGGGCAAGGTCTTGACCGGCGGTGTTGATGCAAATGCACTCCAGCGGCCCAAGCGCTTCTTTGGTGCAGCGCGTAATATCGAGGAGGGCGGATCGCTCTCGATCATTGCGACCGCGCTTATCGATACAGGCAGCCGAATGGATGAAGTTATCTTTGAAGAGTTCAAGGGTACAGGTAACTCTGAAATTGTGCTCGATCGCAAGGTTGCAGACAAACGTATCTTCCCCGCACTGGATGTTGGCAAATCTGGTACTAGGAAAGAAGAGTTGCTGGTTGAGAAGGACCGTCTTTCGAAAATGTGGGTATTGCGCCGTATTCTGATGCAAATGGGAACGGTCGACGCGATGGAATTCCTGCTTGATAAGATGAAAGATTCGAAGACCAATGAGGACTTCTTCGAAAACATGAACCAGTAAGGATTGCACCCGGTGCTCAGCCAATATCTCTATATCAGCACAGCACCTGGGCTTTCCGCAGAGGAAGTCGATCAGATTTTGGAATCGAGTGTGGCGAATAACAGCGCTCGCGGTATTACTGGCATTTTGCTCTATAACGGACGCAATTTCATGCAATTGCTTGAGGGCAAGGAGGATGATCTTGCGGCCTTAATGGCGCGTATTGCGCAGGATTCGCGGCATTCGGGGGTTTCGACATTGGATCGCAGAGAAGTCTCCAAGCGATCTTGCGTGCAATGGGCGATGAAGCGCGTCTTCTTTACCGAATCAGTGGATGATCGGCGCCGCGGTTTGGACAAAGAGCTGCCCGCAGATCTCGACCCGGAGATGCGTAAAACAATCGTCAATTTCGCAATGCTGAACTAGGCGGTTTGATTAGAATAACTGGCTTCAACCAGCGCTTTTTTGCTGTTCCAATTGCGCGGCCATCATTTCCCAAACCTTGTTCACAGCCTTTAGTGGCCGAACCATCACTTTGAAATCGCTTATTTTCCCGTCTTGATCAAAGGCGATCATGTCAATTCCATTGACGTGTATACCGTCCATTTCGGTTTCAAATTCCAGCACGACGTTGCCGGCCCCAATCACTTCTCGCACATAACGGAAACTGTCGTTTCCCAAAGTTTGCGAGGCGGCAGTGAGATAGGCAGCAACAATGGCTTGGCCGCGCTGAGGAGTGTGCACGACCGGCGAATGAAACACGGCATCTTCGCGCATGATGGCGATCAGTTCATCAATGTTGCTGCCGTTTTCTACGACAGAATGCCATCGCTTAAGTGCCTGATCTGTATTCATATTGGTTGTGTTCCCGTAAATTGCGGCGAATTCATTTAGTGTACAATCCGCTTATTCATTGCGATTGTCCATTGGGAGACCCAAATATGGTTTGCGCGCAGGAAAAATCCGGAAGTGCAGAGCAGGAGGATTGAAGGGTGAAGGTAAATATCGAGATTGATTGCACTCCCGAAGAGGCGCGCAGTTTTATGGGACTTCCAGATGTCAGCCAGGCGAACAGTGTCTATGTCGATACCATATCCAAGGCGATGAAGGGCGTGAGCAATCCAGACCAATTACAGGAATACGCGCAGGCGCTTGCGCCGATGGGGCAGGTGGGCCTCAAATTGTTCCAAAACTTTGTTGAGGGTGGGATAAAGGCTGGTTCATCCGGTGGTTCTCCGCGAAGTTCATCCAACAAGTCAGACGATTAAGCGGCGCAAACTCGTTGTTGAACGTGGCCGAGCATTATGGCTGATACAATTTTTGCCGTTTCTTCCGGTGCGCCGCCTGCTGCGATTGGAATAATCCGGATCAGCGGTCCGGCAGCTGGATCTGTGCTGCGATCATTATCCGCCGCTGATTTCAAGCCGCGTAAGGCTTACTTAACAACATTGCGTGACGGCCAGGGTGCGGCACTGGATCAGGCGCTTATCCTTTGGTTTCCAGGCCCACACACCGCGACAGGTGAAGATTTGGCCGAATTGCATTGCCATGGGGGCAGGGCGGTACTGGCGGCAGTGATTGAGGTTCTAAGCGCCATGGATGGCCTAAGGGCGGCCGATTCGGGTGAGTTCACTCGCAGAGCGTTCCAGAATGGCCGTATAGACCTTTCCGAGGCGGAGGGGCTGGGAGATCTACTAAGTGCGGAAACGGAGCTTCAGCGGGCCTCTGCGATTGAAATGGCAGGTGGAGCGTTTTCTCGGAAAGTAGAGGCGTGGCGCACAGAGGGTTTGAGACTGTCGGCGCAAATTGAGGCCGTGCTCGATTTTTCAGATGAGGGCGATGTGCCTGATATCCCAGATACGTTCCGCATTGGTGCTGAGACATTGCTTGCTGAGTTGAGGGGTTGGTTGGAACGCCCGCGTGCTGAAAAACTAGGTGAAGGTTTTAGGGTCGTGCTGGCGGGTCCACCAAATTCAGGGAAGTCCACTCTTTTCAATGCTTTGGTTGATAGTGAAGCAGCGATCACCTCGCCAATCGCTGGAACCACCCGCGACGTGATTGAACGCAGTGTCGCGATCGAAGGCACTCCGTTTAGTTTTGTCGACACCGCCGGGCTGCGTGAAAGCGGGGCTGATCAAGTTGAGGCGATTGGAATTGATCGTGCAAAGGGTCAGTTTGAGAAGGCTGATCTTATTTTGTGGCTTGGTCCCGAAGGTGAGGGGCCAGCGGGTTGTCATGAAATTGCTCCGCGAAAGGATGCCCCGGACTTTGTCGCCAAGGCTTTGCCAGCGTTGGATTTGTCAGCGACGACTGGCGACGGCGTTGAAGAGCTGAAACAGCTATTGGTGTCTGAAGCACGAGCCGCATTGCCCAAACCCGGGGAGGCTGCGCTCAATCGGCGGCAGCACGCTTTGTTGGCCGAGGCTTCTGAAGCCTTACGCGCGGCACTTGGGCAATCTGACTTGCTGTTGGTGGGTGAGGAATTGCGATGTGTGCGATTGGCATTTGATCGTTTGATTGGCAGGTCCACGACTGAGGACATGCTCGATACGCTGTTTGGCCGTTTCTGTATCGGAAAGTAGTGTTTCATGGGCGCAATTGGCGTGTTCTGGGTTGAGCTGCCAATCGCGCGCGATGTTTCACGTGAAACAGCTTTGACGATGGCGGTTTGAATCCCTATCTGCCGCGCAATGCAACGATTTGATGTCCTTGTTGTGGGCGGTGGTCACGCCGGTGTCGAAGCTGCCTGTGCAGCGGCACGCATCGGCGCGCGGGTCGGCCTAGTTAGCTTTGATCTCGATGCAATCGGCGCGATGAGCTGTAATCCTGCGATCGGCGGTTTGGGTAAAGGGCATTTGGTGCGTGAGGTAGATGCACTTGACGGAGTGATAGGGCGCGCAGCGGATGCGGGCGCGATCCATTACCGGATGCTCAATCAATCGAAGGGCAGTGCAGTGTGGGGTCCGCGCGTCCAGGCGGATCGCACCTTGTTCAAAGCGGAAGTGCAGCGAATTGTCGCGAAGCAGGATGATTTGGCATTGATCGCAGGTGAGGCTGCCTCCTTGCACATGCAAAGCGGCGTGGTAGGCGGTTTGGAATTGGCGGATGGGACCATTCTTCATGCGCCGCGCGTGATCCTGTGCACTGGAACGTTTCTTGGCGGGACATTGTTTCGCGGAGATGAACGCTTCGAAGGCGGGAGAATGGGTGAAAATTCCGCTCAGCGATTGGCCCAGCAGTTGCGCGCCGCAGATTTACCAATGGCGCGGTTGAAAACTGGAACACCGCCTCGTTTGGATGGCAGAACGATCGATTGGGCGTCTTTGCCTGAGCAAGCCTCAGATTCTGACAGTTGGACGATGTCTTCCTTGTCTCAAAAGCGGAGCAATCCTCAGGTGTTTTGCGCGATTACCCGCACGACACCAGAAGCGCATGAAGCAATTCGTGCAAACCTGCATCGTTCACCGCTGTTTTCTGGCGCGATTGACGCTGCTGGGCCGCGTTATTGTCCATCGATCGAGGATAAAATCCATCGGTTTGGCGATCGAGACGGGCACCAGGTGTTTCTTGAGCCTGAAAGTCTGAGTTCGCACCTCATCTATCCGAACGGCATCAGCACATCACTACCAGTCGATGTCCAACAGGCGATGTTGAATGCGATGCCTGGATTGCAACGGGTTGAGATGGTGGAGCCGGGTTACGCTGTAGAATATGATCACATTGATCCACGTGCACTAACGCCCGATCTCCAAGTTCGAGCGATCCCTGGCCTTTATTGTGCTGGGCAAATTAACGGAACGACGGGATATGAAGAAGCTTCTGCACAGGGATTGGTGGCAGGATTGCACGCTGGCGCAGCAGAGACGGGAGTGTCCACTCCTGCGCTTGATCGGGCAAATTCGTATATTGCTGTGATGATTGATGATTTGACATTGCAGGGAGTGAGTGAGCCGTATCGGATGCTCACCTCTAGAGCTGAGTATCGATTGCGGTTGCGGGCCAACAACGCCTCTAGCCGGCTAACCCCGCTTGGCGTGAGGGCTGGGTGTATTGGTGACGAGCGGCGTGAATGGTTCGAAAAGCGCGAGTCAAAGCGTGACGCGCTTCAACATCAGTTTGGCAAGACGATCAATGCCAAGGAGCTTTCCGATGCTGATCTGCCAGTGAAGCGTGATGGCGGCTTGCAAACCGCGGCTGAGTGGTTGCGATATGATGGTATTTCACTGACGGATTTAGAACCTTGGGTTGAATTAACCGAGGATGGAATGGAATTGGCGGCCGAAATGGCTGAGGATGCCGCGTATGCGCCCTACTTGGAACGGCAAGATTCTGAGTTGAGAGATTTGCGAGCGAGTGAGCAACTTGCTCTCGCAGCGAACTTCCCATATTCGCAAGTTCCCGGCCTTTCTAATGAAATGGTTGAGCGATTGAGCGAGGCATCACCCCCCACGCTCGCTGCTGCGGGCAGGGTGCCGGGAATAACGCCTGCTGCTTTGTCCGCCTTGCTGGTCCAAGCGCGCCGTCTGCAAGCTGCGTGAGCGACAAGCCCGCCCTAGCCGATGAATCTGCCGCTCGCGAGTTTGTCCGTGACCGTGTTGACGAGGTTGCGTTTGACCGGCTGGAGCGATTTTCCGACCTTTTGATCGCGGAGAACAAACACCAAAACCTAATCTCCCGCCCTTCAGAAAGCCTAATTTGGCAGCGACACATCGCAGATAGCGTCCAGCTGCTCGATCATGTTCCACGTGAAACACGCGAAGGGGGTGGGGCTTGGCTTGATCTGGGCACCGGCGCCGGCTTCCCAGGGATAGTCCTGGCGGCCATCCTACCAACCCCGCAAATCAATTTGGTCGAATCCCGCGCGAAGAGAATTGAATTCCTTCAAAGGATGGTGACCGAACTCGATCTGGATCGATGCACAGTCCTGGGCCAGCGTCTCGAGACAATCAAACCCTTCCCCGCGCGCGTAATAACCGCGCGTGCATTTGCCCCATTGGATAAACTCCTCCGGTTATCCGCACCGTTCTCCACAAAGGAAACGCGCTACGTATTGCCCAAAGGGCGTTCGGCGGCGCACGAATTGGATCAACTGAAAGCGCCGATTCGAAAAATGTTCCACGTGGAACAATCATTGACTGATCCAGAGGCGGGCATCATTCTAAGCAAATGATGCACTTTGAAGGCGAAAATGCGCATTGCGCAGCACGGGAAGGGCACAGATAGCGATGCTAACGATTGCAATTGCCAACCAAAAGGGCGGTGTGGGGAAGACCACCACAGCGATCAACATTGCCACGGCCATGGCTGCAACTGGCTGGCGAACACTGCTGATCGATCTTGATCCGCAAGGTAACGCCTCGACCGGAATGGGTGTTGAAGCGGCCGAACGCCGGCTCTCCAGTTATGATCTGCTCGTCGATGAGGTGCCGTTGGAGCAAACCACAGTGGGAACGAGTATACCGGGGCTGGATATCGTGCCCGCGACGGTGGATCTAAGTGGTGCGGAAATAGAGCTGGTCTCGGTTGAAGACCGAACTTCCAGGCTAAAGCGGGCCCTTGATGACCATAGGGACCACGATATCTGCTTTATCGATTGCCCGCCGTCCCTCGGTCTTCTCACTCTAAATGCACTTTGCGCCGCAGACACGCTGCTGGTTCCGCTGCAATGCGAATTTTTTGCGCTGGAGGGGCTGAGCCAGCTGCTCCAAACCGTTGAGCGGATCCAACAACGCTTCAATACTGATTTGGGCATTATCGGAGTTGCGCTCACAATGTTCGACCGGCGAAACCGCTTAACCGATCAAGTGGCTGATGATGTGCGCGATTGTCTTGGCAAACTTGTGTTTGAAACGGTGATCCCGCGCAATGTCAGACTGTCAGAGGCGCCAAGCCATGGTTTACCAGCTCTGGTGTATGATCATTCGTGTACGGGTAGCCGCGCCTACATTGCGTTGGCGCGAGAATTGATTGGCCGGTTTCCACCAGAAAGGAAAGCAGCATGAGCGGCGACAGCAAAGGCACAGGCGATCCGATCAAGTTTTCGGTCCCCCACCGCGAACCCGGACATAGCAAGAAAAAACTCGGCAAAGGCTTGGGTGCTTTATTGGGTGAAACCAATAGAGAAGAACCACTTGTGCGGTCTGGTTCGATGCAAGACACTGTAAAATCAGGTGAAAATGCACCACAAGCGAATTCCGGACTGGCATCACTATCGATCGCATCGATCAGCCCATTGCCCGGGCAACCGCGCAAACATTTTGATGAGGCAGCTCTGGATGAGCTCGCGGCATCGATTGCGACACGGGGCGTAATTCAACCGATCGTGGTTCGCCCGCGGGGGAATGGCCAATATCAATTGGTCGCTGGTGAAAGACGTTGGAGAGCCGCGCAAAAGGCGCGATTGCATGAAATACCAGCTTTGGTCCGGGATCTTGATGATCGCGAAGTGATGGCACTGGCGCTCATTGAAAATATTCAACGCGAAGACTTGAACCCGGTGGAGGAGGCGCGCGCCTATCAACGCCTTGCCGATGGTGAAGGTATGACGCAGAACGAAATTGCGCGGATGGTTGATAAATCGCGCAGCCACGTGGCAAACCTTCAGCGTCTGCTTGGTTTGCCAGAGGTGGTTCTTGACCTGGTTGAGGATGGCAGATTGTCTATGGGACACGCGAGAGCGCTGGTTGGGCGCGATGATGCCGCAACATTGGCTCAACGTGCGGTCAACGACAATCTTTCTGTCCGAGAGATTGAACGGATGGTTCGCCAAGTTGCACGCAAAGTGCCTGGTGCAGGTGACAAGGGCTCATCAAATGGACCGGCGGCAAATGCCGATATTGAGGCGGTTCAGCGGCATCTTGAGGATTTTCTTGGTCTGACGGTTCGGATCAAGTCTGACAGCGACCCACGTTCAGGAGCGGTGACCATCCGCTATCGCACGCTGGATCAACTCGATTTGGTTTGTCAGCGTCTAACCGGCGGTGAAATTTAGCAATCTGATCGGAAAATTCTTCCTAAAGCGCAATATTTCAATGGTTTATAGAACTTTTCAATCTCGTGGAATGTTGCGCGGCGCGACTCTTAGGGGCAATGTTCTGAGCCAATTGCACAGACCTTGTCTATCGTTGCACACCAAAGTTGCGCGGCGCAACTTCGCCCACACTTCAGTCAAACCACAACGTCAAAGGTTTGCGTCAAGGTCCGGCCGATGATCGGACCATTGGCAAAGCGCTAGGGCCGCACCGAAATGCGGCCCCATCAAGTGCCTTAGTTGCCGCTGGTTTTGATTGGTACCGGAGTTACCGGTTGTGGAACCGGAACAACTTGGCGAGTTTGCGGTACAAGTTTTGGTGAAGGCGGAATAATCCGTTCACGCGGCGGTGCCGGGATCAGCTCTTCGCGTACCCGCTCACGCACAATAACTTGCTGCTGCTGTTCCACGCGAACTGGCACCAGAGTAACTTGTTGTTGTTGGACACAGCCACACCCATTGTGGCCATAAAAGCTGCCTGCTTGGGCAAATCTGCCAGCGGGCAACACAGCAGTGTGGCCAATCTGCGATCCATGCACGGTAGTGTTCTGGCTCAAATAATTATCCAATGCCGCTTCGCAATCGTAGCGATCATCATCACTACCTCGGCCGAGCAGAGTTCCGATTGCCAACCCGGCAAGTCCGCCGGTTCCAGCGCCAATCAATGTGCCGGCCAGACGTTCTCCGTCTGAAACGCGGTTGCCAATGATCCCGCCGGCGATTGCGCCGAGTAGGCCGCCAATGATGCCGCCTTTCTCGTCATTATCTGCGCCCCGTGTGCGGCGGCGGCATTCATCAAGCCATTGCTCACGCTCAAATACCACCGGTTGGGCAACCGCTTGGTGCCAGGCACCGGATTGGTGCTCAGGGATAGTGCCAACGGCACCATGTCCTGCAACTGCGTTGGCGCCGCGCCTGATATATCGTGTGCGAACAATCGTTTCTACGCCATCTTCGCCAACAATCGTTTCCGTCGTTTCGTTGACCAAATCACCTGCAGTGACCGGTGAGACTGGAAGCGGGGCTGTTTGCAGATCGGATGGCAGTGTTTGCAGCTCAACATCTGAAATCACAGTTCCAGGGGCTGGAGCGCCAATAGCGCCGCTAACAGTTTGAGCATTCACCAGCGCGGGTGAAGAAACGACCAGCGCCATGCCGGTTACGGCGCGAATTGCGGAACGAAAAGTCATCATTGGAATTCCCTCAGCGTGTAGCGCGATTCGCGCAGCAATTATCCTTATGGTTACTCAAAGGTTTACCACTGAGGCGCATGGCTCGCCACGCCCGATGCCGCTGTGTCTCGAATCGGGGCGTTTGTTCAGGTGTGTGTTCAAATCCGGTCAGCGAGGATGCGGGCCAATTGCTCCATCCCCTTGGCATCCGCGTTATCGAAACGGCCTTTTACCGGGCTGTCTAGATCGATGACCGCGATGACATTGCCATCCCGCACAACCGGCACCACCACTTCGGATTGGCTGGCCGCATCGCAGGCAATGTGCCCGGGGAATGCGTGTACATCTTCCACCAATTGCGTTTCGCCGGATTGCGCCGCTGCGCCGCAAACCCCCTGTCCAATTGGAATTCGAATGCATGCAGGCCGTCCGACAAATGGCCCTAACACAAGCTCGCTTTGATCGCCTGCGCTCACTACGCGGTAAAAACCAGCCCAATTCAAAGTTGGCACAAATTCCCAGATCAACGCCGCGATATTGGCCATATTAGCGATGCCATCGCTCTCTCCAAAGGTGAGCGCGTCTGCCGCATCGCATAATTGGCGATAGAGCTCAGCCGGAGCCAGGGTTTCATCTGGTTTGTAATCATACATAGCAAAAAGCTGTCTAACCGCTTCGCCGGTTGCCGCAAGGCCGCGGCTCTTATATCGGAGTGTCTATGGCTATTCTCCGCAAGATACTTATCGCCCTTGTCCTGATCATCGTCATCTTGGCAATCATTGGATATTTCCTCACGCGAGGGAACACTGCCGACCTCTCTGTTGATGAGGTTGCTGGAACCGATCCCACATTGCAGGAGCCAGAGGCGGAGAGCTTTCCAACAGTGCAAATTGCGAACCCGGTGGGCTGGGAAGAGGGTGAACAGCCTATCGCGGCGGAAGGATTGGCAGTCACTCGGTTTGCCGAAGGGCTTGATCACCCCCGTGTTCTCTATGGCCTGCCCAATGGCGATGTTTTGGTCACGCTGACGCGCGCACCCAAGGCGGAATCCGAAGAGGGCGGGATCATGGACAGTATCCGCGGCTTTGTGGCCGAGTATCTGTTCTCCGCAGCCGGTGCCGCTGGCGATTCTCCCAACGAAATTGTCCTGCTGCGCGATGCGGATGGCGATGGAATAGCCGAAGTGCGACAAACGATCCTTTCCGATGGGCTCGATTCGCCTTCGGGGATGAGCTGGAATGATGGGACGCTCTATGTCGCCAATCACAATGCCGTATTGGCATTCCCTTATGAACTGGGGGCAGAGGCTGTTTCCGGAGAGCCGGCCAAACTGATGGATCTGGCACTTGGCGGCGGGCACTGGATGCGCAATATGGAAATCCATCCCGATGGTGATCGTCTGTATGTGGCCGTCGGCTCGGTCAGCAATATCGGCGAGGCCGGGATGGAGGTCGAAACCGGCCGCGCGATGATCTGGGAATATAATATCGAGGCTGGGCAACAGCGACAGTACGGTGTGGGCCTGCGCAACCCCAATGGCCTCGATTTCAGCCCATGGTCAGGTGAGCTTTGGACGACTGTGAATGAGCGGGACATGCTGGGATCAGATCTGGTCCCTGATTATCTCACCAATGTGCCGATTGGCGCGCAATATGGCTGGCCGTGGGTCTATTATAAGAACAATATCGATCGCCGTGTTGAGGCACCGATGCCGGCATATTTGCTGGAATACACCCGCAACCCTGAATTTGCTTTGGGTCCGCATGTTGCCGCACTTGGGCTGGTCTTCACCAAAGAAGGCCACCGCATGGGCACGCCGTTTGGCAGCGGAGCGTTTATTGCGCGACATGGATCATGGAATCGCAAACCGCCATCGGGTTATGACGTCATTTACGTCGCGTTCGATGAACTGGGCAATCCAACAGGAAAACCAGTGCCCGTGCTGACTGGCTTTTTGAACGATGATGGCACCACAAAGGGTCGCCCAACTTGGGTGGAATGGGGGGGTGATGGCTCTCTGTTGGTTTCTGATGATACGGCAGGCATTATCTGGCGCGCGATCGCTCCTGGTTCACAGGCTGGCGCTGGGATTTCTCGGTTGGATGCCGAGCCATTGCGCCCGCAAACAGAGCTGACCGGTGATCCGAGAGCCTCATTCGGCGAAGATGATTACGCGCGCACCCAACCGGCTCAATAAGAGTGCTAGAGAGCTTTCCCGGAGCGACCGATAAGCTCCACAGCATACTGACGCGCTGAGCGCCCGGAAAGCGCGCCGCGGCCAATCGCGAAGGCGAGCGCCTCTTCCTCTTCAAATGAAACGCCGCGGGGTTCGCAATAGCTGCGCACAATTTCCAGATAGGTCGGGCGGTCGCATGGGTGGAAGCCCAATGATAGGCCAAACCGATCTGCCAATGCCAAAGCATCATCTCGGTCGTCGCGTTCATTAAGCGGCGAATCCTGTTCTGCGGCATTTCGCGATACAATTGCCCGGCGGTTTGACGTTACGCACAATCGGATGTTCTCAGGGCGCGAAACTACGCTGCCTTCCAAGACGCTTCGCAGTTCCAGGATTTTCGCCGTTTCTGTTTTGCCAAACCCCAAATCATCTATAAAAATCAAGAATTTACGATTTTCATTCGCAAGCTCGAGCAAGAGTTCCGACAGAGATCTCAATGCATCGGGAGAGATTTGGACCAACGCCATTCGATCCGGGTGATCAGATTGTATTTGCGTGGTGGCCGCCGCCAGCAGCGCTGACTTTCCCATTCCCCGTGCGCCCCAAAGCAGCATGTCATGCGCCGCATGCCCTTGAACAAAGCGTTCTAAATTGGAGAGAACTGCGTGCTTTTGCGGCTCAATTCCGCGCAAGGAAACGAGTGATTGCGCAGCCAAATGCGGCACCGCGCGCACTTGATTTTCGGCCCAAACATAGGCCGGACTGGATTGCCAATCCACCGGCGTTGAATCTGATGGCGCTATTCGTTCTAGTGCCGAAGCAATCCGATCTAGAATGTCGCGGGTGGGGATCACAATCGAAGGTGAGCGAGCTCAGCTCGCCAATTCCTGCGCCGAAAGAGAATACAGCAGATCTGCGCCGCCCATCGCACTGGCGCGGTGCCCGGCGGCCTCTGGCACAATGTGGTCCAGGAAGAAGCGCACGGTCACGGGTTTACTTTGTGAAAGCGCTGGCGCAGCACCGTCCGCCACAGCTCTGGCTTGATTCAACAATTGCCATCCAGCAACTGCGACTGCGGCCATCGTGCAGAAAGGCACACTGCCAGCCAGCTTGTCATCAAGGCTCGCCTCATCACGCATCCAGCGTGCGATTTCGCCGCAATCTCTCGCCAATTGCGCCAAAGCTGCCTCGTCGCTGGCATCGCGGGCTATTTCGTCAAACAGAGCAATCATCGCCTCACCGCCGGCCAAGCCAAGCTTGCGCGTCACCAGGTCAGCCGCCTGAATGCCATTGGTCCCTTCATAGATCGGGGCAATGCGCGAATCGCGCCAATGCTGGGCAGCGCCGGTTTCTTCGACAAATCCCATGCCGCCGTGAATTTGGATGCCAATGCCAGACACTTCAACACCGATATCGGTGCCCCAAGCTTTGACAAGCGGAACCAAAACTTCGGCCCGTTCCCCAGCGGATTCATCGCCGATCGCCCCGCGATCAACTTGGCCGGCGCAATAATACAGTAAAGCGCGGACGCCTTCGGTCAGCGATTTCATCCGCAAAACCATCCGCCGAACGTCAGGATGCTCAATAATCGCCACGGGGCTTTTGTCAGGAGATCCCGCGCGAGCCGACTGCACCCGGTCAACGGCATAGGCGATTGCTTGCTGGGTGGCGCGTTCAGCAATTTGCGTGCCCTGATTGCCAACATTGATCCGCGCATTGTTCATCATCGTGAACATCGCCATCAACCCGCGATTGGCTTCGCCCACCAATTCACCAATACACTCGCCATTATCACCATAACTCATCACGCATGTTGGCGAGGCATTGATGCCCAGTTTGTGTTCCAGGCTGACGCAGCGCAGATCGTTGCGATTGCCCAGCGAGCCATCCGCGTTGACGTGGTATTTAGGGACCAAGAACAGCGAGATGCCGCGGCTGCCTTCGGGTGCATCGGGAAGGCGTGCCAACACCAGGTGGATGATGTTTTCCGCGAGGTCATGCTCACCCCATGTGATGTAAATCTTTTGTCCTGAAATCAAATACTTGCCAGCATGATCGCCACTTTCAACCGAGGTTGCCGTGGAACGCAGGGCGCCAACATCACTGCCAGCCGCCGGCTCGGTCAAATTCATGGTGCCAGACCATTTCCCGCTCACCAGATTTGGCAAATACGTCGCTTGCTGATCCTTGCTGCCGTGATGCTCAAGCGCTTCGATCGCGCCCACTGAAAGCATTGGCAGCAGATTGAATGCCATATTGGCGCTGCCGAGATTTTCCAAAACATTGCATGACAGCGTGAACGGCAAACCTTGTCCGCCATGTTCAATCGGGCTGGCAATCGCATTCCAGCCCTGTTCGACATATTCGTTATACGCGCCTGCAAAACCATCAGGTAGGCGAACCGCCCCGTTTTCTAGTTTGGCGCCCTCCAAATCCCCAACTCGGTTGAGCGGCGCAAACTCTCCGGCGGCGAATTGGCCAACCCCTTCGACAATCGCTTCGACCAAATCGGCTTCGGCATGGGCAAAGCGTTCGCTCTGAGCGAGTTCTTCGATGCCGGCATTGACACGGATGGCGAGCAGTTGATCTTGCGTTGGCGGTGTATACGGGGTCACGGGCGAACTTCGTCCTTCATTGGAGCATGTATTTTCGGCTGGGAGCCGCCTGCCTCTTGGCAGAGCTTGGCAATGATTATAGCGGACATTGGATGAGCGACAAGAACGCTACGGAAACAATGGCAGCGGATGCCTCTGGGATTGCCCAAGCCGCGGCGATTCTGAAATCGGGAGAGCTTGTCGCGGTGCCAACCGAGACGGTTTATGGCCTTGCAGCCCGGGCGGATTGCGCGGCAGCGGTCGCAAAGATTTACGCAGCAAAAGGCCGGCCGGATTTCAATCCGCTGATTGTGCATGTTGCTTCGCTTGAAATGGCGCATCGCATCGCAAAAATTGATGATCGCGCGATCACTTTGGCCGATAAGTTTTGGCCAGGCCCGCTCACCTTGGTTTTGCCAATGCGGGATGATGCGCCCGTGGCGAAGGCCGTGAGCGCGGGATTGCCAACGATTGCGCTGCGCCAATCTGCGCACCCTGCGATGCAGGCATTGCTTGGGCAGCTTGGCCTGCCGCTTGCCGCGCCATCGGCCAATCGCAGCGAACATATCAGCCCGACACAGGTCGAGCATGTACGCGGCTCGCTTGGCGATCATTGCCCTGCGGTTCTCGACGGCGGGCGTTGCGAACAGGGGTTGGAATCGACGATTGTTGCCTTGCGTCCGGAGGGCGGTTGGTCGCTGCTTCGCCAAGGACCGGTAACGGCGGATGAAATTACGCAGCTGCTAGGCGCTCCGCAATTGGCATCAGAATCTCGGATTCAGGCCCCTGGCCAAATGGCGCGGCATTATTCGCCTGGAAAATCTATGCGTCTCAATTGCGAAGAGCCGGGCGACAATGATTTCATGATCGGATTTGGAGCGAAAGGGGGCGATGCCAACTTGTCTGCCGATGGTGACCTGATGCACGCAGCGGCGCGTCTTTACGAGTGTTTGCATCTTGCCGAAGCATCCGACCAGCCAAACATAGCCATTGCACCGATACCTGAAACGGGCGTGGGGGCAGCCATCAATGATCGCTTGCGCCGCGCCGCGACCTTGCCGGATTAATCGTCCTCAGGCTCTACCGGCAGCGTCGGCAGAATGGCCTGGATTTCAGCATAGGTTTCTTGAGCATCATCGCACGATGATTGATCACCATCTCGGCAATCTTCCAATTGCCCTTCATAACGCCGCTCAAGTTTGCCCAATTCTTCCTCTCGCCGCCGGATTTCCCGGCCGCGCGCTTCGTCCGCTTCGGATTGGCTAGTGGTGGCGAGGTCAACCGCCTTGCTGCCAACTTTGACGGGTGCGGTCACGACGTCGAGCGCTGTGCGCGCAAGGCATCCGCTTAAAACCAAGCTTGAGGTGAGGGCGAACAAAAGGGCAGGACAGCGCATAGAGATTGTGTTGCGCGGCTTCTGCCCCATTTGCAAGTCAGGTTTAGGCCAGATCAGCTCTCGCTGGTCTCGTCTGATCCTGTTTCTTCAGTCGCTTCATCGCCGCCTTCATCGTTGCGGGGCGTGCAATTGAGCGTGCCTGAGCCGATCGAATTAAGTGTGCAATTGGCGTTCCCGGTGACTCTCACATCCCCTGAACCAGCGATCGACGCTTCGACATCGCCATCCGATGCCAAGCGAACATCGCCTGAGCCGCCAATCGCAATTTCCGCCGTCTCAGCGGTCAGGCCGCTGAAATCGACATTGCCGCTGCCGCCGATCGCAATCTCAAGAGCGCGAGCAGTGCCCTGAGCGGTGGCATTGCCGCTGCCGCCAATAGCGACTTCGAGCGATTCTGCTTCGATTTGAGCGACTGAAACTGAGCCAGAGCCGCCAATGTTGATTTCGGCATTCTCGCTCATGCGAGCGGCCTCGACATTGCCGCTTCCGCCGATATCGATTTCGCGCGGTGCCGGCATGGTGACGCGGATTGTTGCGCCGTTGCTTGAGCTAAACCCGTCTTCTCGATAAATCAGCAGATCACTATCATCGAGATCGAAACGCAAAGCTTCAATCGCCTCGTCATCCCCTTCAACGGTGATGTCGAGCGTTTCACCTTCGATCAGGATAACGCGGTCCGGCCCAGCGAGCGCCAAAGTGTCTGGCGTAGCGCCGCTCATCTCAAGCTCAGACAGAGGCACACCGTCGCCATCTATGTTCACATCGATTTCGCAGCCCGACAGCCCGACACCGAATGCCAAGACGGCCATTAGGCCAACAGGTTTTTGAAAAATTTGCATGATTGGGGTTCCTCCACCGAAATAGCGTGTTGGTGATATAATACACTAAATCCAGAGTTTCAAGGATGCGCAGCATTCTGGCCGCTCACTCACGCAAGAAAAAAGGGCCGCCCAGAAAGGCGACCCCTTGATTAAGCCTACAAAGAGCGAAGGCGTTTAGCCTTCTTCTTCGGTGTTCTCATAATATTGCGGTGCATGTTCACGCAGCACATCGAGGATTTTTTCAAGCGCGGTTGGCTCGTCGGTTTCCTCCATCGCAGCCAATTCGCGCGCCAGGCGGCTTGAGGCGGCTTCAAAGATTTGCCGTTCTGAATAGCTTTGTTCGGGCTGATCATCGGGGCGGAACAGATCCCGCGTCACTTCAGCGATTGAAACAAGATCGCCAGAATTAATCTTCGCTTCGTATTCTTGCGCCCGGCGTGACCACATGGTGCGTTTCACCTTGGGTTTGCCCTTGAGAGTTTCCATCGCTTCTTTCAGCGTTTTATCACTCGAAAGCTTGCGCATGCCGATGGCTTCAACCTTGTTGGTTGGAACGCGCAAGGTCATCCGCTCTTTCTCAAACCGCAGCACGTAAAGCTCGAGCTGCATGCCCGCGATTTCTTCATTCTGAAGCTCGATCACTCGGCCCACCCCATGCTTGGGATAAACAACATAGTCACCGACGGTGAATGCATGTGCATTACCAGCCATGCGATTTCCTTTCATGCAGTATCAGCCAGCGCAAGAGGGCGAATTAGGTACCAAAGGCGCCGCAAAAGCGAGCGCCCAAGCCAATTTACCGCCGATGTTGTTGCTGGTCTGTTACCTTCCGTTTTCACTCATTGCACCGGGACCAACCGGCGCCGTTGAAGCATTCAATAACATATTTGCAACAAAATTGCGAATCTGATCGCCATTTCCCGCCAGAATGCATATGCCGTAACGGAAAAGAGGTTCAGGTATGTTTTAACGCGAGTTTGAATCCCGCACGCGGCCGTCGCTAGTCACCTTCGCCGGGCGCATCGGTGAAGAACTTCTCAAACTTGCCCTCTTCGCCTTTGAAATCGTCGGCATCAGCCGGCGGCTCTTTCTGAGTCGTGATATTGGGCCACTCAGCCGAGAGTTTGGTGTTGAGTTCAAGCCATTTTTCCAGACCATCTTCGGTATCGGGAAGAATCGCCTCGGCCGGGCATTCTGGCTCGCAGACGCCGCAATCAATGCACTCGCTGGGATTGATCACCAGCATATTTTCGCCTTCGTAAAAGCAATCAACCGGGCACACTTCGACGCAGTCGGTATATTTGCATTTGATGCAGGCGTCAGTGACGACGTAAGTCATTTCAGGCGATCTTTCTTTCGAATTCCGATTTGCGCACGGCTGCTAGTGCGCTTTACCCAGCGCGGTCAAGCTCACGATAATGGGAGCGGGCGATTTCGGACGAACCGCGAGACTGCGGCAGCGCAGTCACTTCGATCACGCGGACCTCATTGCCGATCATTATCGTCAGCACATCTCCGGCCGCGATTTTCTGGCTGGCGCGCCGCACATGTTTGCGATTGAGCCGCAACCGGCGCTGGGCAACAATCGCTCGCGCTCGCGATCTGGTGCGTGCAAAGCGCAAATAGACTAGCAGCCTATCGAGCCGCACTAACGCAGCAAATCTGCAAGGCCATCGAAGGCGCCGCTGCTTTTGGCTGGGCCATGGCTTGATCCGCGGTGATCGGGTTTGCGGCCAGATTGCTGGGCGCTGCGCGGCTTGCTTTGGCCTTGCTTCGAGTTTTGCTTCTGGCCTTTGCCTCTCCCTTTGCTCTTATGTGGAGAGCGACCGCGTTGCTCTGTGCCGGCCCGCTTCGGGCGCCAGCTCCAGCGATCGGGTGCAGGAGGTCCAAAGATTCCTTCAGCCATTTCGGGGGTGCGCTGCACGCGAAAGCCAGCACCGCCCAGCAGGCGCCGGGCATTTTCAGCTTCCAACCCAATAGAAACCGGCAGCGCCAGATTGAATGTAAATAGCAATTTACGGGGATTCTCAGCCTTCTCTTGGGCTCTGCCACGCGCATCGAAAGCGGCGCGAAAGATCTTTTCTGCCAAATCGACACGGATCGCCTGATTGCCAGCTGGGCGATAGCCTGCGGGCAATTTTGCCTTGCGATCTTCCAGCGCAATTACTGGCAGCATCGCTTCTTGCAGAGGTCTGCGATCGATGCCCAGGCGGTGAAGAATTTGCCGCGCGGCAGGTTTGAGCATGGGCGCGGCGAAGACATCGAGTGCTCCAAAAAACACCCCCAATTTGCGCAGGAATGGGCGCAATTCCTTCGGCAAATGATGCAGGCTGGCCTGTTCACGCACAACGACGCCTGCACCATCGATCAGACTGTGCAGCAGCGCGCGGGCTTCCGATCCGGCTTGTGGATCGCGCGCAGCGCTGGCCAATTTGCGCAGCGGCTCTAGCGGTTCCAGCTGTTTTGTGAGCCATTCGGATAGGCCCGCCTCAAACGCTGCCCGAGATGTTTCGGGCAGCGATGAAATTTCCTGAACGAGTGATAAGCGCGGTGTCGCGAAATCATCGGAGAGCGAGATCTTGGCCAATTCACGGCCCTGCCAATGAATGGCGCCCTGCTCAATCACGAGCTCCTCGATGCCCTTTTCGATCAGCCACCGGGCGCGCTCAGCCAAAATCGTCGGCAGCGCTTTTTCGCCAGCGGCCAGCAGCATTTTGCGATCAGCAAGGTTGGCGCTCGAATCCACCACAAAACGGAATCCGTCGAGCCGCCCTATTGCTTCCCCTTCAACACAAATTTGCCCATCATTCTCGAATGTTACCGGCAAAGCACTTGCGTCTTGTCCCATCGACTTCATCAAAATTGTCGTCCTTCGATTCACAAATCGTTCTGTCAGCCGTGCATGAAGTGCATCGGAAAGCTTGGCTTCGACCGCACGCGCGCGCGCAGCCATTTCATCCCGCGCCAAAACCCAATCTGGCCTTTGGCAAATATAGGCCCAAGATCGGATGGCGGCTATCCGTCCTTGCAAAGTATCAATATCGCCCTGCATCCGATCCAATTCGGCAATTCGCGCAGCAACATAATCCGCTCCGAGATAGCCTTGTGATAGATCTTGCCACAGCCTTGCGACGAAGCGTGCATGATTGTCGGGTCCGATTTGCCGAAAATCGGGCAGCGAGCACGCCTCCCAAAAGCGCCGAACATGTCCGGGTCCGCGTACTTCGCCGCCCAGCCTATCTTCTGCCAACCGCTTCAACACCGTTAGATCAATTCCTTGCGGGGCTGGCGCCAGAACGTCATCTGAGGGCTTGCGTTCAAGATCGGCGATCAGCGTCCCAACGCTATCAAACCGTGGTTCTGGTTCGCGCCAGAACAGCTTGGTTAGGGGCGCAAATCGATGCTCTTCGATAGCGTAGATTTCTTCTTCGGTGAATTCGAGTGGGGCACCATTTCTCTGCCCGCCGCCGACCAGGGTGCCGAAGCTGCCATCGCGTTGGTGCCGCCCAGCACGGCCAGCGATTTGCGCCATTTCTGTGGGGGTCAACCGGCGTTTGCGCCGCCCATCAAATTTGGCAAGCGCACCGAACGCGACATGGTTCAGATCAAGGTTGAGGCCCATGCCAATGGCATCGGTTGCAACGATATAATCAACCTCACCATTCTGAAATAGTTCGACCTGTTTGTTTCGAGTTTGGGGCGATAGCGCGCCCATAACCACTGCGGCCCCGCCGCGAACACGCCGCAGCATTTCAGCCAAGGCGTAAACCTGTTCGGTTGAGAACGCGACGATCGCACTGCGCGGCGGCAAGCGTGACAATTTGGCTTGGCCAGCATGGGTCAAGGTGGAAAATCGCGGCCGCTCAACCGTCTCAGCGTGCGGGACCAGCGATTTCACGATCGGTTCCAGCGTTGCCGATCCCAGGATCATTGTTTCTTCACGCCCGCGGGCATTGAGCAATCGGTCGGTGAAAATATGGCCGCGTTCTGGATCGGCGCCTATCTGCGCTTCATCAATCGCGACGAAGGCGTGATCGCCGGTCCGATCCATCGCCTCTGCCGTGCAGCAGAAATAGCGGGCATTGGGAGGTTCAATCCGTTCTTCACCGGTGATCAGCGCGGTTTGCGCTTCTCCTTTGATCGCACACACCCGATCGTAGACCTCTCGCGCGAGCAAGCGCAGCGGAAAACCCATCATTCCGCTGGAATGGCCGCACATTCTTTCGATAGCGAGATGAGTCTTGCCCGTATTGGTTGGACCAAGAACTGCGCGCACCCAATTTTCGCCGCGGTTGCCGGATGCTGTGTGTGTCACCAGAACGCTTTTGTCATTGCAAACTCGCATCGGCAATAAGGCAGAGAAAATCTCTAGGGATTGTTGCTTATCACCCCGTCGCGCAGGAGAGTCGATTGGTCGCGAGTTAAGGCGGTGTTTACTTTAATCCGTCAGGGATTTCGCCAATAAACAAGACTCACATGCATCGCGCGAGCTTTATCGAATCAGGCTCAGCGATGGCAAGGAATTCGGTTGGATCATGCCCGCGACATTGGTAACGGCGAAACGCCTGACGCAACCCCCGCTGTTGAGGGTGAGGCGCTGCGCGGCGTTGCCATTGATCAAGATCTGTTCGCGAATGCCGAAAATGCGGCCCCGGAAAATCAATCCGGCGACTCTGTTGGAGCCAAAAAGGTGCTGTTGGCGCGCGTTTCGACCTGGCGTGATCGCTATTACGACTGGAAACTTGCGGTTGAGGAAAAGCTGGAGGCGGTCGATCTAACTCCAGACCTTGCGGAGAATATTGGCAGCCGCCGGTGGTTCCGCGGTCTTGGTACGATGCTCGGGCTAGGGGCCATTTCGTTTGCGCTCTGGCCTGACCTTGCCCCGCTCGAAGCGCGCCCAGCAATGCACATCGATGCTGCTGCGCAGGATGAATTGCGCAGCCAGATGATTATGCCTCTTGCCTTTGGCGCCGATAGTGGCCGTCGAATGAGCCCGACGGCGGAAGTTATTCCCTTGGCAAGCGCGCCCGAAAGACCTCAGATCGAATTGGTGGCGACGCTGGTCTCAGGCGATAGTTTCCAAAGCATGCTGCGGCGTGCCGGGCTATCGTCTGGCGATATCAGCCGAGTCACCAATCTGGTTTCGGGAGCTATGTCTCTCAGCGACATCGATTCGGGCACGCAGATGGACATTATTCTGGGTCGGCGCACCGAATCCGGTGAACCGCGCCCGCTAGACGAGCTTTCATTCCGCGCGCGTTTTGATCTTGAGCTGGCGATCACCCGTGAAAGCGGCCAACTTGCTCTCCAACGCAACATCATCCGGGTTGATGAGACCCCGTTGCGCATTCGCGGGCAAGTGGGTGACAGCCTGTATCGCTCAATGCGTGCCGCGGGAGCGCCAGCAAGCGCGGCCCAGGCTTATATCAAGGCGCTTGATGATCAGATCGACCTTGATCGGGAAGTTCGCGAGACCGACGAATTTGATATGATCATTGCCTATCGCCGTGCGGCGACGGGTGAACGCCAAGCCGGGCAATTGATTTTTGCCGGTGTTGATCGCGGCGGCACTCCCAAGACGCAGCTGATGCGCTGGGGCAGCGAAGGCCGTTTTTATGAAGCTTCTGGTGTGGGCGAACAGCGTCGCGGATTGGTTGCCCCCGTGCCCGGCCCCATTTCATCGCGGTTTGGCATGCGCCGTCACCCAATTTTGGGATATCGCCGGATGCATTCGGGCATGGATTTCCGCGCCCGACATGGCACGCCGATTGTCGCTGTTACCGATGGCCGAGTGTCTTCGGCCGGGCGCGCTGGCGGCTGCGGAAACGCGGTCAAAATCGCGCATTCAGGAAACATCTCGACCCGTTATTGCCATATGAGCCGGATGGCGGTGAGGCGCGGCCAATCCGTACGGCGCGGCCAAGTAATCGGCTATGTTGGCTCGACCGGCCTCTCCACCGGGCCGCATTTGCATTATGAAATGTATCGCGGCGGGCGGGCTATCAATCCTGCAACCGTCAGCTTTGTGACTCGCGCCGAGCTATCGGGCGCAGAACTGGCTGAATTCCGTCAGGCGCTGAGCCGGATACGGAATGTGGAACCGGGTGCCGCGCTTGAAGATCTTGAGCCAGTTGGCGAAGAGATTGCGGAGCCACTGCGTGAAATCGAAAAACTGGATTTGACCGAACAGGTTTCCTGATCGGCATAGCATTGCGGAGATTGCGTGTTCGTATGATTTGCGGCAACACGCGCTCGCAATGACTGGCAGCTATCCCAACACACGCCTGCGCCGCACACGCGCCGCATCATGGAGCCGCGCTTTGCATCGTGAAACGGTGCTGACCCCAGCAGATTTGATCTGGCCACTTTTTGTGACCGAAGGCAAAGATGCGGAAGAGCCAATCGCGACGTTGCCGGGGGTGTCGCGCTGGTCAGTCGATGGGATAGTTCAGCAGGCAAAACTGGCGGTTTCGCTTGGCATTCCGGTGATCGCGCTGTTCCCGAACACGCAATCAGACCGGCGCAGCGATGATGGCGCCGAATCTCAAAACCCAAACAATCTGATGTGTCAGGCGATCCGTGCGGTAAAAGATGCCTGCGGCAATGATATTGGCGTTCTGACCGATGTTGCGCTCGATCCCTACACCACGCATGGCCAGGATGGCCTGACCGACGAATCGGGCTATGTCGCCAATGATGAAACGGTTGCTGCGCTTGTGGATCAAGCGCTCAATCAGGCGGAAGCCGGCGCGGATATTATTGCGCCATCGGATATGATGGATGGCCGGGTGCACGCGATCCGTATGGCGCTGGAAATGGGCGGGCGTCCCAATGTCCAGATCATGAGTTACGCTGCGAAATATGCCAGCGCCTTTTACGGCCCGTTCCGCGATGCGGTGGGATCGGGCGGCCTGCTGAAGGGCGATAAAAAAAGCTATCAGATGGATCCGGCCAATGCCGAAGAGGCCTTGCGCGAGGTTGAGCTGGATATTGCTGAGGGTGCAGACAGTGTGATGGTGAAGCCCGGGCTGGCCTATCTCGATATTGTTTCGCGCGTAAAATCCGCCTTTGCCATCCCCGTTTTTGCCTATCAGGTGAGCGGCGAATACGCGATGATAGAGGCTGCAGCGGCCGCGGGAGCTGGCGATCGTGACGCACTGGTTCTGGAAACGTTGATGGCGTTCAAGCGCGCGGGCTGTTGTGGCATCCTTAGCTATCATGCGGCGCATGCTGCGCGCCTCCTCAATGGCTAATTTTTCCCATGAGACCGAACGGTTGATCCTGCGCGATTGGCACGATCAAGATTGGGACGAGTTTTGGAAAGGAACCAACACACCGGCTGTAATGAAATGGCTTGGCGGGGTTTTGAACGTGGCGGGACGCAAAGAGGCACGCGCGCGGCTTGAAAGTTATCGGCGCGATCATGGCCATACCTTTTGGGCGGTGGAGCGCAAAAATGATGGGGCGATCCTTGGTTTTTGCGGGCTTAAACGCTGCAATCAGGCGGGCGGACCTTTCGGCACTCCCGAAATTGGCTGGCGTTTACGCGAAGGCGCATGGGGCCGCGGCTATGCCAAGGAAGCAGCGAAGGCCTCACTTGAGCTGGCATTTGCTCGCTTTGGAGCCGATGAAGTGATTGCGATAACCGTTCAAGGCAATGCGCCAAGTTGGGGCCTGATGCTCGCATTGGGCATGCGCCGCCGGGAAGATCTGGATTTCGTAGATCCGAACGCCGTTTGGGATGATCACGACCCGACCATGATAATTTACTCCATGAAAAGGGATGAATGGAGTGCCGCTGGTGGCTGAAATTGTCCTCAAAACAAAACGATTGGAGCTGCGCCAAATTGGCGCGGGCGATCTTGATGGACATCTCGAACATCTCAACACACCTGCCGTTATGGCGATGCTGGGCGGGCCGCGCACACGAGAGCAGCTGGCGGAAAAGCATGAGGCGTCGCGAGAAGGGTTCGCGAAGATCGCTGGCGGATGGGGTTTGCAGAAGAGGCTATACGCGCTGTGATAGACTGGGCATTTGCCTCGCATCGTGCTCCGCATCTGGTCGCTTTAACCAGCGATTCCAATGTCGCCAGTTGGAAGCTGATGCGAAAACTCGGTATGGAACGGCGGAATGACCTCGACTTTCATGATCCATTCTTTGCCGATGATCAGAATCCAACGATCCAATACAGTCTGACTTCAGACCAATGGGAAGAAACCGTATGAGCAACCGACCTGGCGTGAATATTGTGCCGATCCACGGCAAAACGCCCAAAATTCATGAGACAGCCTTTGTGGCGCCGGGCTGCACAATCATCGGCGACGTTGAAATCGGTGCGGGCAGCTCAATCTGGTACAATTGCGTGGTGCGGGCTGATGTTTTCAGCATTCGCATTGGCGAGCGCAGCAATATTCAGGACGGCAGCGTGCTGCATTGCGATCCGCCCCGCCCTGGGGATGAAGGTGGTTCGCCCTTAGTGATCGGGGATGACGTGCTGATCGGTCATATGGCGATGGTCCATGGTTGCACCGTTCACGATCGCGGCTTTATTGGCCTTGGCGCGATTGCGATGAACAAGTCTGTCATTGGATCGGATGCGATGCTGGCGGCTGGCGCCATGCTTACAGAGGGTAAGGTGATGGAGCCGCGCATGCTATGGGCGGGCCGTCCGGCAAAGCCGATGAAAGAGCTCAGTGAAGCGGCGATTGCTGGCATGCGCATGGGCACCGCGCACTATGCTGAAAATGCCAAACACCACATCGAATCTGTCGCAGCTGCCAAGCTATAGTGAGGCAATAGCCAGTTTTGAGCGGGCTCAATTTGCCCGCGCCACCGGGGGTGCTGCGCCACCAGCCAATGTGCGGATTTAATCGGCGCCGGACGTATTATCGCTGTCAGATGCCTCTGGCTTTGTTTTGGGCGGCGCTTTCTTTGGCGCAGCCTTTTTTGCGGCGGGCTTCTTTTTGGCCGGCGGCTTGCGCTTCGATTTGGACTTAGGCGGGGACGGCGTCAGCTCAAAGCACGGCTTGCCGTCTTTGATGCTGACATGCACTTCTCCACCATCGGCGAGTTTGCCGAACAGCAATTCTTCCGCCAGCGGCTGTTTGACCTTGTCTTGCAGCAATCGTCCCATTGGGCGCGCGCCGTAAAGCTTGTCATACCCTTTATCGGCGAGCCAATTGCGCGCATCTCCATCAAACTGAATGTGTACATTCTGCTCAGCCAGCTGCAGCTCAAGCTCTAGGATGAACTTGTCGACTACGCGCGCGACGGTAGATTTGCCGAGATAGGCAAATGGCACAATTGCATCCAAGCGGTTGCGGAATTCCGGCGTGAACATCTTCTTGACGGCTTCACTGCCAGCATCTTCTTTGGACACATCGCCAAAGCCAATGCCTTGCCGTGCCATGTCCACAGCACCGGCATTGGTTGTCATAATCAGCACAACATTGCGGAAATCGACTGTCTTGCCGTGATGGTCAGTAAGGCGGCCATTATCCATCACCTGAAGCAGGATGTTGAACAGGTCTGGATGCGCCTTCTCGATCTCATCGAGAAGCAGGACACAATGCGGATTTTGGTCGACCGCGTCGGTTAACAACCCGCCTTGATCATATCCAACATAGCCCGGAGGCGCACCGATCAGCCGCGAAACGCTGTGGCGTTCCATATATTCTGACATGTCAAAGCGTTTGAGTTCAATGCCCATGATGCTGGAAAGCTGGCGTGCAACTTCGGTTTTACCGACCCCGGTCGGGCCAGAGAACAGGAAACTGCCAATCGGCTTATCCGGATCGCGCAGGCCAGCCCGGCTCAGCTTCATCGCGGTCGAAAGCCGCTCAATCGCTTCGTCCTGGCCAAACACCACGTGTTTCAGATCGCGGCCAAGATTTTCGAGCGCTTTCTTATCATCCTTGCTGACAGATTTAGGCGGAATTCGCGCCATTGTCGCGATCACTTGCTCAATCTCTCGCGCAGTTATCTTCTTCTTGCGGCGGCTGGGAGGGACCAGCATTTGCATCGCGCCAACTTCATCGATCACGTCGATGGCCTTGTCCGGCAATTTGCGATCATTGATATATCGCGCAGACAGCTCAACTGCAGTTTTAAGCGCGTCTGGGGTGTATTTTACATTGTGATGTTCTTCAAAGGCGCTGCGTAGGCCTTTAAGAATTTTGATCGTGTCTTCGATCGTCGGTTCATTCACATCGATTTTTTGGAACCGGCGCAGCAAAGCGCGATCTTTCTCAAAATGATTGCGGAATTCTTTGTAAGTTGTTGATCCAACACAGCGAATCGTTCCGCCTGACAATGCCGGTTTGAGCAGGTTTGATGCGTCCATCGCGCCGCCACTGGTCGCACCCGCACCAATTACGGTGTGAATCTCATCGATGAAGAGGATCGCGTCAGGCATGCCCTCTAGCTCGGTAACAACCTGTTTCAACCGTTCTTCAAAATCGCCGCGATACCGCGTCCCGGCCAGCAATGCGCCCATATCGAGTGAATAGATTACCGCATCGTTCAACACTTCAGGCACATCGCCTTCGATGATCTTGCGCGCCAACCCTTCGGCAATCGCTGTTTTGCCAACGCCCGGATCGCCCACATATAGCGGATTGTTCTTTGATCGGCGGCACAGGATTTGGATTGTCCGATCAACCTCTGGCCCACGTCCAATCAGCGGATCGACCTTTCCGGCCTCAGCTTTCGCGTTGAGGTTTACGGTGAACTGATCGAGAGCGGTTTCCTTCTTCGTGCCTTCGGCCGGTTTTTCCCCGCCATCGGTTTGCGGCTCTTCAGAGTTTTGTGGGGATTTGGATTCGAGTTGCCGCCCACCTTTGCCAATGCCGTGGCTGATATAGCTAACCGCATCGAGCCGGCTCATATCCTGCTGTTGGAGGAAATAAACCGCATAGGAATCGCGTTCAGAAAACAAAGCGACCAGCACATTGGCGCCAGTGACTGTGTCTTTGCCCGAAGACTGCACATGCAAAATCGCACGCTGGATCACGCGTTGGAAGCCTGCGGTTGGTTGAGGATCAGCCTCCTCTTCAGTCTTAAGCGATTGATATTCTTGATCGAGATATTGCTTAACCACCTCACCAAGTTCGGCCAGATCAACACCGCAAGCGGCCATTACTTGCGCTGCATCTTCATCATCAATCAGCGCGAGCAACAGGTGTTCAAGCGTCGCATATTCATGGCGGCGCTCAGACGCGTGACCAAGCGCATTGTGCAGCGTTCTTTCGAGATTTTGGGCAAAGCTGGGCATGTTCGGGGTCTCTAACAGTAATCCGGCGGAACTTCCCTAAAGGAAGCAGTGAAGAGGGCGTTCACCCTATATGGTACGACGCCACTCAATTGCGAATCCCACCCTAAGGCTATTTGCGGGTTGATCGTCGTGGGCGGCATCAAGTGTTTGGCTTCTTGAACAGCGCGTCCGCGGCAGTTCGATGCGCTGCCGCCTTGGTTCGGTGCGCTGTAACGCGCGCTATCTCTGCCTCGAGCTGCTCAATGCGTTCATCCAATTCGGCTTGCGAATACGGCGCGAGATCTTCCCCAGCGAGATGGCTCGCGGCATCTCCTTTGGGGCGGGGGCGATCTTCGTTTTCCATTTGCCCCCTGCATCGCAAGCCAAGCGGCTTGCTGTCAATCCACGTCGGCTGTAATCCCACGCGGAATCGATTAAGGCGGAACCGCAAACGATCAAATGCGGCGCAAGAGGGGCTATTGATGAGCGCAGGGGAATCAGCGCAATTGGCTGAAAAATTGCCACAACAAATGGATGCGATCGGTTTTGAAGCGCCGGGCGGGCATGAGGTGTTGTCCTTGGAGGCGGTCGATACGCCGCGTCCTGGGCCGAACGACGTGCTGATCCGCGTGGCTTTTGCCGGGGTTAACCGGCCCGATTGCCTCCAGCGCGCGGGCGCCTATCCGCCGCCGAAAGGAGCTTCTCCAATCCTGGGTTTGGAAGTTTCGGGCGAGGTTGTGGCTGTTGGCGTCGAGGTTCCGCGTGAAATGCTAGGCAGCACCGTTGCCGCGCTCACACCAGGCGGGGGCTACGCGCAATTCTGCACAGCGCCGTGGCAGCATTGCCTGCCAGTGCCTGAAACAATGCCGCTGGATATGGCGGCGGCCATTCCGGAAACTTTATTCACAGTCTGGCACAATGTTTTTGAGCGCGGCATGGCGCGTGATGGCGAACGGCTGCTGATCCATGGCGGGACGAGCGGTATTGGGACCATGGCGATTATGCTCGCCAAGGCTTTTGATATCGAAGTGCTGGTAACTTGCGGCGATGATACAAAATGCGCTGCAGCAAGAAAAATCGGCGCTGATCTAGCGATCAATTATCGCGAAAATGATTTCGTCGAAGAAGTGCGCGAATTCACCCAAGGAGCCGGGGTAGATATCGTTCTCGATATGATTTCGGGCGATTATGTGGGGCGCAATCTTAAGTGCCTGGCCGAAGATGGCCGGCATGTGACGATTGCGGTTCTTGGTGGGGCCAAAGCCGATCTCAACATGGCGATCATAATGATGCGCCGTTTCACGATGACAGGATCGACGCTAAGGCCGCGCAGCGATGCGTTTAAGGCGGCGCTTGCAGATGAAATCGCGAACAATGCGTGGCCACTGTTTACCACTGGCGAGCTGGCTCCGGTGATGGATCAGACATTTGCGCTAAAAGATGCGGCGGCGGCTCATGCCCGGATGGAAGCGGGAGAGCATATTGGCAAGATCGTGCTCGAAGCAGGCGGAAACTGACCGCGTCGTGACTTCTCGCGCGCATCGCAGCGCGTGTTTGAGCCGAGATTAGGCCTATTTACTGATTGGTTTTCGTCAAAAGCGTCACCGCGCTTGCCCATTGCCGTGCAATTGCCTAGATGACTTACCGCAACGGCCGCTCCGAAAGGGGCGGCCCTTCTATTTTTGGATGGAGTTTACCCATGGCCAATGCGCCAAAGGAACAGCCAAAGCCGCTGATGCCGCATGCGACTGCCACCTGGCTGGTCGATCACACTGGTCTGTCGTTTGAACAGATTGCTGAGTTTTGCGGCCTTCACCTGCTTGAAGTGCAGGCAATGGCAGACGATTTGGCTGGCAGCAAATATACTGGGCGAGATCCGGTGCATGCAGGTGAGCTCAATCAAGATGAGATTGATAAGGGTCAGGCCGATCCCAATTATGCCCTGATCATGCAAAAGGCACCCGTCGAAGTGACGCGGACCAAGGGCCCGCGCTACACGCCAGTGTCAAAGCGTCAGGACAAGCCCGATGGCATTGCCTGGGTTCTGCGCAGCCACCCCGAAGTGTCTGACGCGCAAATTTCCAAGCTGATTGGCACCACCCGCAACACGATCGGGGCGATCAAAGAGCGCACTCACTGGAATATCCAGAACATTCAGCCGAAAGACCCTGTGACTTTGGGCCTATGTTCGCAGCGCGAACTGGATGCCGTGGTCGCCAAGGCCGCAAAGCGTGCCGGAGTGGTTGAAGAAGCGCCAGAAGTTGAAACCGATGATCGGTCCGACAAGGAGAAACTGATCGAGGAATTGCGCGCCGAACGTGAGGCAAACACCAAGGCTGCTGCGGAGGCTGCACAAGAAGCTGAAGCGGAAGCATGGCTTGCCGCGAAGCGTGAGCGGGAAGAAGCCGGCGAGGAAGTGGATTCAGCAGAGCTTGACGTTGCTCCTGAGGCTGCTCCTGAGGCTGCTCCTGAGTCAGGGCCAGAAACTGAAGATGTGCCTGAACCAGAAGCGCCAGCTGCGCCGGATGGTGAAACGCCAGCTGAGGACGAAGCTGGCGCCTGAACGAGGGTTTTGAAGCGCGGGCCTAGAGCGGAGGCCAGGAGCGGAGGCCAGAAACGAAGGCCTAAGGCGAAGGCCTAAGGCGAAGGTATGAGGCGCGACCTTCAATGGCTTTTAATTTGCGGTAAATTTTCATAGCGATAGGCACAATGACTTGTGCCTTTGCAGGCGATGCGGCATGCAATTGACATGCATGTCAGTAGCGCGCCTTACCACCATCCCACGGCATGGGATTCGCAATTCGATTTGATGGCTTTGCCGGATTTGCTTGAGCGATCGGCTGAGCGAGATCCGCAAGCGCCTTTGCTCCATTTCCTCGGCCGGACTTATTCCTATGCTGAGATACTCACTGAAGCTCGGCGTTTTGCCGCAGGTCTCGCGGAAATGGGGATCAAAAAAGGCGACCGGATCGGCTTGTTTCTGCCCAATGCTCCGATTTACGCATCGGCTTATTACGGCGCGATGATGGCGGGCGCGATCGTGGTGAATTACTCACCGCTTTATACCGTCGAAGAGCTAAGCTGGCAGGTTGAAGATTCAGGAACGCGGGCATTGGTGACGCTGGGCGTGCCAGAGCTTTACGAAACTGCATCGCGGGTTCTTGCAGCATCAAACCTTGAAACGCTGATTGTTGGCTCGCTGCCGGATATGTTGCCCCCGCTGAAAAGCTTTGCCTTGCGCACAATCGGGCGGAGCAAGCTGGCCAAGGTTGATTATGGCCCGCACATCAAAGCGTGGAATGATGTGTTGTCCGATGTCGCAGCCGCGCCAGATGTCACTATCGATCCGGCGGAGGACATCGCACTGTTGCAATATACTGGCGGCACCACTGGGCGACCAAAAGGCGCGGAGCTGGGCCATTCACAATTGGCGATGAATGCACAGCAAGTTGCCGCGATCAATCCGTTCGACAACCCAAGCGAAGAAGTGTTCATGGGGGCGCTGCCTTTCTTCCATGTCTTCGCCAACACCGCCTTGCTCAATCATGCGGTCGCCAGTGGCGCCTCGATTGCAATGGTTCCGCGTTTTGAAACCAAACAGGTTCTCAGGACCATGCAGAAATACAAGACAACAGGGTTTCCCGGCGTGCCCACGATGTTTCAGGCAATGCTCGATCATCCCGATCTGGCAAAAACCGATCTTTCATCGCTCAAGGTGTGCATCTCTGGCGGTGCTCCGATGCCCGCCCCGGTTCACGCCAAGTTTGAAGAGGCCACCAGCGTCCGTTTGGTCGAAGGGTATGGCCTGACTGAAAGCTCAGGGGTTGTTTCGGTCAATCCTTATGAAGGAAAGCGCAAACGTGGCACGATCGGCCAAGTTGTCGCGGGGACTGAAATTCTGCTGCTGGACAAGGAAGACCCAACCAAGCTTGCGCCTGCGGGCGAGCCAGGTGAGCTGGCCATCCATGGTCCGCAGGTCATGCGGGGATATTGGAACCGCCCTGATGCCGCTGCTGAAGCCTTCGCCGATCATGACGGCAAGAAATGGCTGCGCACCGGAGATGTCGCGATCGTCGATGACGATGGCTTTTTGTCAATCGTAGACCGGATCAAAGATATGATCGCGGTTGGCGGGTTCAAAGTTTTCCCAAGCCAGGTTGAAGATGCAATTCGCGAACACGAAGCAGTAAAAGAGGCGCTGGTTATTGGGGTGCCAGACGATTACCTAGGCGAAATACCGCGAGCCTATGTGACCTTAGAAGCCGGTGCAGAATCCGACGGAGCTGCTCTGACCGCATGGCTCAATGCCAATGTCGGCAAACATGAGCGCGTCGATCAAGTGGTGATCCGTGAGGAACTCCCTAAGACGATAATCGGCAAATTGGATCGCAAAGCGCTGCGAGCGGAAGTCTTCGATTGAGGTGTTGAGCAAGAACGCTCGCGACACTCTCAATTCAAAGCGGCTCAATTCAGAGCGGCTCAATTCAAATTTGCAAAATCGAAGTTGTGCGAGCTTATTGCGCAATCTTGAGCTGCGGCTCGTCATCACCGGTTCCGGCAGGCTTTGTTGTGCCGGTTGGCTTTGCGCCCGCGGGGGTTGCCTGTTCTGCCTTGCGCCGATCATTCGGGGCAAACCGTCCGTCAACCTGCGCGCCTTGCTCGATAGTGAGCGCATCGTAATGCACATCGCCTTCGATTTGTGCGCTTTTCAGGATAACAAGCTCAGTTGCGGTGATTGAACCCGCAACCCGGCCCGCAAGTCTGGCGGTTTCCGCCGTGATGCCGCCGGTCACTAGTGATGTTTCGCCCTGGACTAATGAGGTGCATTTGATGTCACCTTCAACCGATCCATCAACATGCAGGTCTGCCGAGGCGGCTATGTTGCCCTTGATTGCCACATCTGAGCCAATAACCGAGAATGTAGAGCTTGAATTAGAGGGCATGGGGCTACCTTGTTGCGGGGCGGGCCGGTTCGACTCCGCGGGCTTCTTTGAGAACATCGGGAGCGGTCTCCAGGAACGGGCGCGGGTTGACCGCGCGATCATTGATGCGAACTTCGAAATGCAGATGCGGGCCAGTGGATCGTCCGGTGCTGCCAATGGCCCCGATCACCTCACCCACTTCGACTGTTTCACCCTCCACAGCCGAAAAACGTGACATATGCGCATAGCGCGTCATCATGCCGTTGCCATGTTCAATCTCGACTACGTTGCCATAGCCAGATTTACGCCCAACGAAGGACACGGTGCCCATTGCCGCGGCAAAAATTGGAGAACCTGTCGGTCCTTTGAAATCTAGGCCGCTATGCATTGCGCCGCCGCCATTAAATGGATCGCGGCGATAGCCAAAGCCAGAAGACAATCTAGTCTGGCTGAGATCGGCAGGATTGAATTGCGGGATTGTTTCAAGTCCGCGCTCAAGCGCTGCCATCCTGGCAAGGCTCAGCCCCAATCGTTCGAACCGCGGGTCGACGCTTCCGTCGGCCGCAGTCGCAAGTACTTCCAGCGGACCACCCACAGCGGTTAGATCGGCATTGCCAATCATGCTGTTAGGATCGAGGCCCAGTGTGCGCAACGCTTGTTCGGCCCGGCGTGAACGCGCATCGGCGAACCGCGTCAAACGCTCTACATACTCAATTTGGCGTGCTTCGATCCGCGCCAAAGCAGCGGCTTCGGGGATTGCCGCGCTGACCTCATCAATCATCTTGGCGGCTTCAGAGGCGGAATCGCTTACGGTTCCGTCTGATTTCACGTCAGCCGGCAAGGCTTCGGTCATTTGTTCGATAAAATCTTGGCGGCGCGTTAGGTCATCGGCCACAGCATCAAGATCATCACCATAGGTATCGAGCCGTTCTTCGCTGGTGGCAACACGGGCTTCGCGTTCAAGCAATGAAACGCGTTCAACCTCGGATTGATATTGAGACCATGCAAGTGTCGCCATGCTCAGACCCCACCCGACCAAAGCTGCCGTAACAATCGCAGCGGCAGCCATCTGCACGCGCGATGAAACTTTGATAAAGCGGACCTGACCCTGCGAGCGCATGAAAAACTCGCGATCAGGAAACCACCCTTGCAGCCGCTCTCGCCAGCTGCTCGTGGAACCATTATTTTGCAAGGCGGACCCTTTTTATATGCCCCTCAACTTCTAGAGAGAATGGCTACCAATAGGGTGGGGCTAGGTCGAATCCGCAGGTTAATGGACCGGGCGAGTCGATGGGTTGGCGGGATGAGTCGTTCATCTACGCGCAATATTCCCCAAAACTGATAGTGCTCGCGAGAGAATCGCCCCAAAATTATCGTTTCATATTGGCACAGATTCGCCCGGGCCTGACAGGTGCCAGGTCTAATGCTATTGAATGTGGGATGACCGTTCAATCTGATATTCACGCGCTCGATCCTGAAGTGCTTGTTGCTCGCCTTGCCGGTGAAGGCCGCGCCGCGCAGCGCGTGCTGGCCGCGTTTTCAAGCGAACAAAGAGCCGAGGGTCTGCGCTTGGCGGCGGCGCAATTGCGCACAGATTCGAGCGCAATTCTGGCGGCCAACGCACTAGATTTGCAGCACGCCGAACAGGCCGGATTATCGCCCGCAATGCTCGACAGGTTGGCATTGGATGAAGTGCGGCTTGAAGGCATTGCCGAAGGTGTGGAAGCGGTTGCCGATCTGCCCGATCCTGTTGGTCAGATCATTGATCGAAGTGAGCGGCCCAATGGTTTGATGCTAGAGCGGATCAGAGTGCCGATTGGCCTCATTGGCCTGATCTATGAAAGCCGCCCCAATGTAACTGCGGATGCCGCGGCAATCTGTGTCCGCGCAGGCAATTCTGCGCTGCTTCGCGGCGGCAGCGAAGCGGTGCGTTCCAATCGCGCCATTCATGCTGCGCTGGTGGCGGGATTGCAGCAGGCCGATATTCCTGCAGCGGCCGTGCAATTGATGCCTACGCAAGATCGCGCTGCGGTCGGCGCGATGTTAAATGCCGCGGGCCTGATCGATATGATTGTGCCGCGCGGCGGCAAGGGTTTGGTTGAGCGGGTGCAGGCCGATGCTCGGGTTCCGGTGCTGGCGCACCTCGATGGCATTTGCCACACATATGTTCACAGTTCAGCAGATCCCGCTATGGCGCGCGAATTGGCGCTCAACGCCAAAATGCGCCGCACTGGCATTTGCGGCGCGATGGAGACTTTGCTGATTGATGCAGGGTTTGCCGAAGCCCACGAATTGCTTGCAGATTTGCTCGAGGCGGGCTGCGAAATTCGCGGCGATGCCAGCATTTGCGGGCTGGATGACAGGATTTTGCCGGCGAGCGCCAATGATTGGGATACCGAATATCTCGATGCCATTTTGTCTGTCGCCATGGTTGAAGACCTAGATGCTGCGTTGGGCCATATCGCGCGGCATTCCTCAGACCACACAGAGACTATCATTGCCGATGATCAGACCGCTGCGGAACGCTTTTTAAGCGATGTCGACAGCGCCATAGTAATGCACAATGCCTCTTCTCAATTTGCCGATGGCGCGCAATTTGGTCTGGGGGCAGAAATTGGAATTGCAACGGGCCGTTTGCACGCGCGCGGCCCGGTGGCTCTCGAAGGGTTGACAACGTACAAATGGCTGGTTCGCGGGACCGGTCAAGCGCGGCCATAACGGGGCATCTGTGTTGATCCAGTCCGACGGGCGAATCCGCCGATCAACAGCGCGACCGCTGGCACGATCTAAATCAATTCGAACGGGGCTGCTTGGCGGCAGTTTTAACCCTGCCCATGGCGGCCATCGCCGAGTCACGCAATTTACGCTTGATGCCCTTTCACTCGATCAGGTTTGGTGGCTGGTTTCTCCGGGCAATCCATTGAAGCCGAAAAAGAATATGGCCCCGCTTGGGGTGCGATTGAAATCAGCACAGGCGCAGGCAAAACGGGCGCGAATTGTTCCCACAGCGATCGAGCAGACCCTGCGCACGCGCTATACAATTGATACGCTGCGCCGCATCAAACGACGTTATCCCAGGCGGCAATTTATCTGGCTGATGGGGTCAGACAATCTGGCCCAATTTCACCGTTGGCGGGATTGGCGCGAAATTGCGCGAACAATGCCGATTGCGGTGATCGCCCGCCCCGGCTATGATGATCGGGCAATGGCGAGCCCCGCCATGGCCTGGCTCAGGCGCTATCAGGTGCCCGCCGCCAGATTTTTAGAACGGGGGCGATGGAGCGCACCGGCACTGGTTTTGCTGCGTTTTGATCCAGATTCACGCTCTGCCACGGCCATTCGCCGTGACGATGCGGATTGGATGTCGCGATTTTCGCCAAACAATGCGCGCGACCGATTGACCTTTGGCCGCATTCAAACAACGGAGGGCTCATGAGGCGCCAATTTCGCGTTTCTTTGCTCTTGCATCCCAACCCTACCTTACGGAGTTTTCTTCTCGCCTATGACCCAGGCACAATCTTTATCGGCAGCAGCCAATCCCATGAAGCCAGCGATGAGCGGGGCTGAGATGACCGTCGACGATCTGCACGATCTGGTGCTAGCTCAGCTTGATGACGATCAGGCTCAGGAAGTGGTTTCGATCCCGCTCGAAGGCAAAAGCTCGATCGCAGATCACATGGTCGTCGCCTCTGGGCGTTCGACCAGGCAAGTGGCCTCGATGGCGCAAAAACTGGCCGAAAAGGTCAAACAGGCTGGCTTCGGCCCGATCCGGATTGAGGGCCTGCCTGCGGCCGATTGGGTCTTGGTGGATGCCGGAGATGTCGTGGTGCATTTGTTCCGCCCGGAAGTTCGCAGCTTTTATAATCTGGAGCGGATGTGGGCGTTTGATGGCAGCGATTCGGCATCGGGCACGGCCTGATCTGCGAGCGCCACAATGATGCGGCGTTGAAAATTGTTTTGAGCCATTGGGCGGGGCACAGCAAAGATGCTTCTTCATATCATCGCACGGGGAAAGATTGGCCGATCGCCGGAAGCTGATCTGGTTGCGCGCTATAAAAAGAGGCTCAATTGGCCCGTGCGAATTACCGAACTGCCCGAAACCGGCGGCAAAGTTCAACCGCCACAAGCACCGAGCAAAACGGTGCTGCTTGATGAGCGCGGCAAAACTTTAAGATCGACAGAATTTGCAGACATGCTTGGCCTTTGGCGCGATGATGGAATGCGCGAGGTGCGATTTGTGTTGGGCGCGGCGGATGGTCACAGCCGCGAAGAACGACAAGAAGCCGATCTGCAAATTGCGTTTGGCCCGGCCACTTGGCCGCACTTGCTCGCTCGCGCTATGTTGATGGAACAGATTTACCGCGCCACCAGCATTCTTGCTGGCCACCCCTACCATCGAGAGGGATGATGAGGCAAAGTGGTGTCATGACTTCACGGTTCCTCGCAATGAGCATCACCGCAACCCTTGCGGTTTTGGGCGTTATTGCCTTGGCGCCTTCAGGCGCGGCTCAGCGAGATATTGCGTTGCTTGAACCGGAAGAAGCGGCTGCCCAATTGGAGCGGGCGCAGCGCGAAGCTGCCAGCGCTCAGGAGCGCGCGGAACAGCTTGCTGCGCGCGCCGAAACGGCAGTGCAGGAGGCAGACAGAACCGCGCGCGAAGCCGCAGCATTGGCGGCTCGAATCCAGCAATCAGAAGCGGAGATCGCCGCGGCCCAAGCGCGCTTTTCCCTCGCGCAGTCACAGCGGCAAGACTTGGCGCGCCGATTGGCCGATCGGCAGCAACCGCTGGTTCGGTTAACAGCTGCACTGCAAACTATGTCCCGCAGGCCTATGACGCTGTCCGCTTTGCAGCCGGGCTCTTTGCGCGAGACGGTTTATGTGCGTGCTGTTCTCGACAGCGCAGTGCCGCAAATTCGATCCCGCACGGCGGCATTGCGCGGTGATTTGGATAAAGGTCGCGCCTTAGAGGCCGAAGCTGGCAATGCACTCGAAGCCTTGCGTGCTGGGGAGCAGTCCCTGCGCGAACGGCGCGCATCTTTAACCGAGCTTGAGGCGGGCCAACGTGTCGCGTCGCGAACGGCTCGCGGTGTTGCGGCGCGAGAGCGAGAGCGGGCATTGGCGCTGGCGGAAGAAGCGCTTGACCTTGATGGCTTGATCGGTGAGCTGGATGAGGCAAGCGCATTGCGACGCGAACTTGCCGCGCTTCCCGGCCCGGTGGTGCGGCCACCCAGACCCAGCGCATCGCAGGTGGTGGTCGCGTCCTCATCTGGCGCCGACGCTGGGCTTTCACTAGGGGCTCCGGCACCAGATTTTCAGCTACCGGTCCAAGGACGAACTTTGGCGGGATTTGGCGAATTGCGTGATAGCGGGCAGCGCACAACCGGGGTTTCAATCGCGCCTGCCAGCAACGCTCAAGTGGTCTCTCCCAGTGCCGGAAGAGTGGCGTTTTCAGGGCCGTATCGCGGCTTTGGGCGAATCGTGATTATTGAGCATGAAGGCGGCTGGACCAGCCTCATAACGGGGCTGGCAAACAGCGATGTTGATGTTGGCGATACGGTGTTGGCTGGCAGTCCATTAGGGCTTGCGGCGGAAACGGAACCCTCGATCACATTTGAACTGCGCCGTGCTGGCGATCCAGTTAATCCATTGGAATTCCTATAGTAATCTGAATTCCGCAGTATGTGGATCAGGGTCCTGCACGAAGCAATTGGGATCAAAATGCCCCATATCGGGCCGCAATCTTTCCTTATATCAGCTCTCATCTGGCATTCAGGCTCTCCTCCCTATACAAACTGTCTTGAAAGGAGCCTTTTGTGCCCAAAAAGTTTGTTGCTCTATTGCAGGGCGCCGCACTCGTAACCGGTGTTGCGCTGATCCCTACCGCCACTGCCAGCCTCGCGCAGGTTGAAGGTCGAGCGGGGCCTGAATTTTCCAAATTGTTCGCCACCTATCAGCGGATCAAATCTTCCTATGTTGAAGAGGTTGAAGACGAGGTGCTGGTACGCGGCGCGATTGATGGAATGCTAGCAGCATTGGATCCACACTCTGCATTTGTCGATGGCAGCGATTTTCAACGGCTCGAAACTCTGATTGATGGCAATTATTCAGGCCTTGGCCTGTCGGTCGTGATGGAAGATGGCGCGGTTAAGGTGATTTCGCCATTTCGCGGCAGCCCCGCAGAAGAAGCGGGCATCAAGGCGGGCGATTTCATTACGCACCTTGATGGCGATTTGATTTTCGGCGGTGATCTGGATGATGCTGTCGCGCGGATGCGCGGGCAGGCTGGCACGTCGATCCAATTGACGATTTTTCGCGCGGGTCGTGAGGAGCCGCTTGAGGTTGACGTAACACGCGGCGTGATCGAGCTGGAGCCGGTCACTCATGCGCTTGAAGCGGGCAATATCGGTGTCATCACCGTCAATGAATTTTCCAGAGATGTGGGCAGCGATGTCTTCAACGCATGGAATGAAATTCGTGAAGAGGCCACTGGCCGGATGGGCGGATTGATTCTCGATTTGCGCTCCAATCCAGGCGGTAGTTTGGATGAGGCGGTGGCGCTGTCTGACTTGTTCCTTGATCGCGGGCGGATTGTTTCGCAGCGCGGCCGAGCACGCGGCGAGACGCTGCTTTATGACGCGGAAACAGTGTTCCGCGGGGATATGGCAGAAGGCACCCCGGTTATTGTTTTGATCGATGCCGGTTCAGCTTCGGCATCAGAGATTGTTGCCGGTGCGCTGCAGGATCATCGCCGCGCGCTGATTATGGGCCAACGCAGCTTTGGCAAAGGCAGCGTTCAATCGCTGTTGCCGCTGGGCCAAAACACCGCGCTGAAATTGACGACGGCGCGATATTACACGCCATCGGGCCACTCGGTGCAGGAAGGCGGGATCAATCCCGATATTCAAGTGCCGCAATTGTCCGATCCCGATCTTGCTCTGCGCAGCAAATATGTAACGCGCGAGAGCGATTTACGCGGTCATCTGGTCAATGAATTGGAGCTTGAAGATGAAGAGCTCGAAAACGATACGATCGATGATCCGCGTTTCCAGCTAACGGCAGAGGAGCTGGAGGAGCAGGGCGTTGAAGATTTCCAACTTCATTATGCTTTGGAAACATTGCGCCGCACCACTGCAAGTTCGGTGGCGTTGCGCGAATAGCGTGCTTATAGCGCCGCTATGATTGGGAAATCGCCACTTCGATTGGCTCAGCTTTTTGCGGTTGCTTTGCCAGCAGCTCTGCTGGGCGGCGCGTATATTTCGCAATATGGCTTTGATCTGTTTCCGTGCGAGATGTGCTGGTGGCAGCGCTGGCCCCATTTTGCCGCCTTGGGATTGGCGATCGCATCATACATTTTGCCGGCTAGGCGATTTGTGATTGTGCTTGCTGGATTGGCGATCATCAGCTCAGGATTAATCGGCGGATTCCACGCCGGTGTTGAATATGGCTGGTGGGAAGGGATAACTGGCTGCGCGACCGCACCCATTGCCGCGCCCGGCACGAGCGCCATTGATGCGATATTGGATGCGCCCTTGGTTCGCTGTGACATTGCGCCTTGGAATTTGTTCGGAATTTCACTGGCAGGATGGAATTTTCTCTTTTCTTGTGTGGGCGGTATCGCCATCGTGGGGATGGCATTGAAGCAGGAGCGGCCATGAAGCGCGATGAAATACACCGCATGATCCGTGTCGATCAGGCAGGCGAATTTGGCGCCACACAGATCTATCGCGGTCAGTTGGCCGTGATGGGTGATCGCGGACCGCATTCGCAAGAAATCGCACACATGGCCGAACAGGAAGTGGGCCACCGGGAAAAATTTGACGCGCTGATGGCAGAACGCGGCGTCAGGCCAACAGCCTTGCAGCCGTTTTGGTCGGTTGCCGGCTATGCGCTCGGCGCGGGCACAGCCTTGCTTGGCCCGGAGGCTGCAATGGCTTGCACCGCTGCCATCGAAGAAGAAATTGACCTCCATTATTCCGCTCAGCTCGAACGTCTGAACGAAGAAGATGCTGATCCCGAATTGGCCGATATGATCGAGGAATTCCGCGAGGATGAGCGCGCGCACCGCGATGCAGCCTTGGCTCATGGCGCTGAAAAAGCGCCTGCTTATGCATTGCTATCGGGCGCGATCCGGCTGGGTTGCCGCGCGGCAATCAGGATTAGTGAACGGCTTTAGCGGCTTAAAGCGACCAGTAGAGTATATCGCTGCGCAGGCTATCTGTTGAGATTGCCGATTTCACGTCAATCAGAATGCCATTTGGTTTGAGGCGATCCATCAAGACGGCGGCATCTTTCAAATATGCAGCGTGATCAACCGCCAGAATCAATGCGTCGAGATCCTTTAGGTCGGCCTGATCATTCAAAGCGACGCCATATTCGCGGCGGACCTCTTCCGGATTGGCGTAGGGGTCGCATGTCAGCGGGTTGATGTTGAAGTCGCAAAGCTCAGCGATGATATCGGGGACCTTACTGTTGCGAATGTCTGGCACATCCGCCTTAAACGTCAGGCCCATCACGCCCACCTTTGCGTTGGATGGCAAAATATCACTTGATATTAGAAGCTTAACTGTTTTCCGGGCGATTTCACTTCCCATCGAATCATTGATCCGGCGGCCTGCCAGAATGACTTCGGGATGGTAATTCAGTTTTTCTGCCGCTGCGGTGAGATAAAACGGATCAACACCGATGCAATGCCCGCCAACAAGGCCGGGGGTGAAGGGCAAGAAGTTCCATTTCGTGCCTGCTGCGGCCAACACATCGGCAGTGCGGATATCCATCCGATCAAAGATCATCGCAATTTCATTCATCAGCGCGATGTTCAGATCTCGCTGGGTGTTCTCAATCACTTTGGCAGCTTCAGCGACTTTGATGTTCGGCGCTTCGTGTAAGCCGACATCAACAATCGCACCATAGATTGCGCGCATCCGCGCAAGCGAGGCATCGTCCTGCGCAGCGATAATCTTTGTAATCGTTTCAAGCCGATGAACTTTGTCTCCGGGATTTATTCGCTCCGGACTGTATCCTAAGAAAAAGCCTTGGCCGCATTTTAGGCCCGAATGCTTTTCGAGAAGCGGGCCGCAAAAGTCCTCAGTCGCTCCGGGGAACACGGTTGATTCGAACACCACCAAAGCGCCTTCGCACAAATGCGGACCAATCGTTTCGCATGCGGATTGCAAAGGGGATAGATCTGGCCGCCGTTCGGCAGTGATCGGGGTAGGAACCGTGACGATAACAGTGCTTGCCCCGGCGAGAACTGCCGGATCATTCGACACTTCCAGCTTGCATTGAGCCAACCGGGCATCGTCAATCTCTTGTGTGAAATCGCTGCCCGCCTGCAATGATTTGATGCGGTGTTCGGAAATGTCGAAGCCGACCACGCGGCTTTTGGTTTGGCCTAGCTGCTCCGCCAATGCGACAGCAACCGGCAAACCCACATAACCCAGCCCAACGACAGCGATTGTTTCGCTGTTCGCGTCTGCCTGAACAAAGGGGGCTCCCGACGATCTGTGTATTGGCGCATTCATAACGGCAGGGCATAGGCCCGGAACTTCAACAATTTGCTAACCAAGGTGCGAGGTTCGATTGACAGAATTGGGCGAAGCGGCTTCACACACCATTCACCCATCATCGAATAGATGCACGGGTTAAGGAAGCTCGCGATTGGTGCGGGTTAAAGGATTGATTTTTATGATAAAGCGATTTGCGATCATATCGGCAGCGCCAATGGCGGCACTGATTCTGGGTGCTTCACAGGTCGCTGCACAAGAAAGCCTGCCGCCATCGGATGATGTGCAGATCGCTTATGTCTATGGCGAAGATGCAGCTCCTGATTGCCCTGAAGGCAATATCTGTGTTTTTGCGCGCCTGCCGGAAGATGAGAGGTATCGCATCCCGCCTAACCTGCGGATCAGCGACAATCCAGCCAACACTGCATGGGCCCGCCGGGTTGAAAGCTTCGAAGCCGTTGGTGATTTCGGGACTCTTTCCTGCAGCCCAACGGGGGCCGGGGGGATCACCGGCTGTACGCAAAAATTTATCGATGCCGCCTTTGCGGATCGGGCGGAGAGCGCCGAAGTACGCTTTAGCCAATTGATCGAAGAAGCACGGGCCGAACGGCTATCAACCATTGATGCAGATGCTGCGGCAGAACAAAGTCGGGTTGAGGAAATTGAGCGTGAATATCTCGAACGGCTGGAGCGTGAACGCGATGGCGCCTTGCCTGGGGAAACCAGCGACAACCAAGGCCCGCCCGCTGAAACCGATGGGCAACGATCAGCAGAAGATGCTCCGCCGCTCGCTCAGCCGCCGCAATAAGAGGTAAGCTGGCGCAATTGGGGCAGACTTCCGTCGCCCGTTATCCCAGCCACCTCAATCAAACCTGATAATAATCGCGATACCATGCGACAAATTGGCGAATTCCCTCTTTGACACCGGTTTGCGGGGAGTATCCGGTCAGCTCTTTCAGCAATGTCGCATTGGCCCAGGTGGCGGGCACATCGCCTTTTTGCATCGGCATAAAATTCTTGATCGCTTCGCGTCCGCACTCAATCTCAATCGCTTCGATAAAGTCCATCAGGCGAACCTTGTCGCTGTTGCCGATATTCACCACGCGATAGGGCGCTGCCGGAGATAGGCTGTCAAATTCGGCGATGTCTTCTGGGCTTTCGGGTCTCTGCGGCGCTGCATCAATCAGCAATCTGATGCCGCGAACGAGATCGCTCACATAGGTGAAGTCGCGGAACATCTCTCCATTGTTATAAATGTCAATCGGGGTGCCTTCGAGGATCCCCTTGGTGAATTTGAACAGCGCCATGTCGGGCCGCCCCCATGGGCCATAGACCGTGAAAAAGCGGAACATTGTCGTCGGCAGGTTCCACAGATGGGCATAGGAATGCGCCATCGACTCGTTCGCTTTCTTGGTCGCAGCATAAAGGGTCAATTGGGTGTCGACCTTTTCGCGCTCATCGAATGGCATGTCTTCATTCGCGCCATAGACCGAACTTGTAGAGGCCATCAGCAGGTGATCGACGCCCAATTCGCGCGCGCATTCCATCACGTTAAACGTGCCGATTACATTGGCATCGATATAGGCGCGGGGATTTTCCAAACTGTATCGAACACCCGCCTGCGCGGCGAGATGGACGATCACATCGGGCTTTTCTGTCAGGGCTAGATCGCGCAGCTTGTCAAAATCTTCGAGCATTCCAACATTGGCGCTGAAATGCTGATTCTGCGATAGCATTTGATGCCGCCGCTCCTTGATCCGCACGTCATAATAATCGGTCATGCCGTCATACCCGACAACGGCAAAGCCCTCATCGAGAAGCATCTTGGAGAGGTGGAAGCCGATAAAGCCGGCGCTGCCGGTGACGAGGATTTTGCGCATTTTGCCTCCTTTAACCGCGCGCTCGCGCGGCGCAATCGGCTTGTTTGGACGCTTTGTTATCGCGCTCCAGTACCCGTTACGATTACCCGGAGAGTTTTGAGTGCGATTAAGGCATCAAGCCATAGCGATACGTTCTTCACGTAATAAAAATCATAACGCAGCTTTGCAGTCACATCGTTCAGATCGGTCACGTGCCCCTGGTTGACCTGCGCCCAACCGGTGATCCCAGGCCGCAAAATATGGCGATAAGAATAAAACGGCAGCTCACCTTCGTACCATTCGGACAGTGCAACCGCTTCGGGGCGCGGGCCAATCCAGCTCATATCACCGCTTAAAATATTGAAAATCTGCGGCAGCTCATCCAGCCTGGTTTTGCGAAGAAATTTACCAAGCGAGGTGATCCGACCATCTTCGCTTTTGGTCATCGCATCATCGCGCATTTTGTCTTCATCGGATGATGGGCTGCATTCGTGCATTGTCCGGAATTTGATCATCCGGAATTTTTGGGCCCGAAAGCCGACCCGCTCTTGGATAAAAAAGATCTTACCGGGAGAGGTGAGCTTGATGGCGATACCGATGATCACGAAAAGTAAAAGGCAGATTGGAAAGATCAACATGGCGCCCAGAATATCGACCATGCGTTTGCTTGCCATGTAGGGGACATTTGGGATCAACGAGCCGAGGTCGTTTTCGCTGAGGTGCGAAATCCGGACCTGGCCCGTCTGCATCTCAACGATTTGCCGGAAGTGATAGACCGGGATGCCATTCAGTGCTGCACGTGCAAACAATCTTTCCCATTCAGGGGGATGGTCATAGTGCAAATCGGCGACAATCGCACCTTCAACCCGGCGGGCCTCGACTAAGCTTTGCAGCTCTTCAATGGGCGGTACCGGAACAAAACTCACCCCAAATTCAACCTCATCAACCTTGCCGCCGGGGACCAGATATTGCAGCTGGCGATTGCGCCGGTTGATTGCCGTCAGCACATAGCTGGCAATAAAAGTGCCCAACACACCCAATACGAATAACGGGATCGAATAGGTCATCCGGAATAAGGCAATGATGCCCAGGACCGTGCCGAAAGCCAAAAAATTCACGGGGATGACGTAGGAAAGCTGCCGCGATTTGGCATATTCTCTAAGTCGGGCAAGTGTGTGCCAAACGATGATCGTTCCAACACCTAAAGAGTACAAGGTGTTGAGCAGGAAAACTGAGCCAAGGTCGAAATTGCGAAAGGCTACCCAAAACAAAACTGGCAAGCCGAGACCACAAAAAACATACACCAAAAATTGCACCCCAGAATATGCAATCAGGCGCTTTTTCGCGCTCGCTTGCACCTTTGGGCGGTGCAATAACATTTGAATCTGCTCCTCAACTATGGGTCACTCTCAGCGACGGGCGCAACGACTACAATTTGTTCAAACACTGCGCAAGTTGAGTTACGGATATTCACTAAACTTGCCGCGAATTGCGCAAACGACCTTTCAAAGTTCGCGAATCTACTACGGCATCCAAAATTCGAGGTTTACGCAGCCTATAGGCAGGGTAAGAAGCCAGCGCTTTACTGCGCCTGCGAGATGTCGGAAACGATTGGGACCAATGTTAGCCGAACTGAAAGCCAAATTCCTCGGGGAAAGTGATGAGGGTGAGGTCTTGCGCGGCGCGGCCATAGCCTTTGTGCTTCGCGGAATTGGCGCTGTGCTCGCTTTTGCGCTGAGTGTGGTTGTTGGCCGTTTGCTGGGCGCTGAGGGCGCAGGCCTTTATTTCCTCTCGCTTTCGATCGTAACCATCGCGTCGGTTGTCGCACGGTTCGGACTCGATAACAGCTTGTTGCGCTTCATTGCTTCGGCCGCTTCGCTTGGCGAATGGGCGCGGGTAAAGGGCGTGCGGCGCTTGGCAATGGGGATGGGGACAATCGCGGGCTTATTGACCGCCGCAGCGATCATCATTTTTGCGCATGAGATAGCGCTTCACGCTTTTGGGCAACCTCAGCTCGGGCCAGTTCTGCGGGCAATGGGTGCGGCAAGCTTTGGCCTGCCGTTGATGATGCTCAATGCAGAAAGCCTGAAAGGCCTTAAGCGGATTGCCGCAGCGGTCTGCGTTTCATCGATAATATTCCCGAGCGTTGCCTTGCTGACCATATACCCTCTTGTCGCTGCAATGGGTCCTAGCGGTGCGGCGGCCGCCTATGGCCTGGGAGTGTTAATAGCAGCGGCAATTGGCTGGCTGCTTTGGCACTTTTTTATGCGAGGGCATGCCGCGGATGTGCCCAAATTCGCAATTTCAGAACTGTGGGCATCGTGCCGCCCCTTGTGGGTGATGGCGATCGTTACAAAAGCGGTGATGCCATGGGCGGCGCTGCTTATTCTTGGCTTCTTCGCCGCTCCTGCGGATACCGGGATTTATGGAGCAGCGGCCCGGATTGCCGGACTGGTCACCTTCATCCTGTTGACGGTTAATACCGCTATCTCGCCCAAATTTGGTGAGCTCTATGCCAAAGGTGAAATTGAGCAATTGGGGCGGATTGCGCGCCGTTTTGCGCTGGTTGTTGCGTTGATTGCCAGCCCGCTTTTGGTGCTGCTGATTTTTGCCGGTGGTTTCGTGATCAGCATGTTCGGGCCGGAGTTTGTCAGGGGGGGCACCGCGCTCGCGATTTTGGCTCTTGGGCAGGCTTTTAGCGCGCTATGCGGCTCGGCCGGAAGTCTGCTAATCATGACTGGCCATGTTACACAGGTGCGCAATGCCGCATTGGTTGGCGGCGGCTTGGTTGTTGGCCTGTCCGTCCTCCTGATCCCAATGTACAATTTGATTGGAGCGGCGATTGCTACAGCCGTCTCGATCGCGATTATGAACCTTATATACGTTATTCAGATCAAGCGCGCGCTTGGCTTCGTTGTCATCCCAATATGGCGGGCGAAATGAGCGGGTTTGATGGCAAAACTATCGTTTTGATTGCGGGCCAGCCTAAGGCTGGAACAACATCTTTGTACAATTGGTTGGCTCAGCATCCACAGGTGGGTGCTGGAAAGCTAAAAGAGATCCGCTTCCTGCTCGATGGGGGCTATCCGCTGCCGACGCCGAAGCGGTATGATGGGGCCAATCTGGAAGACTATTTATCGTTGTTCAATCACCCTGATCGGCCCGTGCTGCTTGATGCCAGCCCCGATTATTTGGGCTGCTCAACCCCGCTAACTCTTCCCTCGCTCCACGCAAACAGCAAGGCGATCCTAATTTTCCGCGATCCCGTTGGACGGATGATTTCAGCTTATCGGTTTTACCGTTCGCGCGGGTTTCTTCCCAATGGAATGAGCTTTGATGGCTATATCGAACAGCAGGATCGAGACGGTGTGGAGGAGAACACCCCATCACACTTCCGCGCCCTCGATCATTGCCGTAAACAGCATTATGCTGCGCAATGGTCAAAAACCTTTGGATCGAACTTGCTCGTGCTCGACTTTGCCGATCTGCGCCGAGATTCGCGAGAAACACTGGCGCAGGTCTGCGATTTCATTGGTATCGATCCGAACGCTGAGATCGATCTGACGCCTGGAAATAAGACCACGTCTTATCGCTCTGGGCGCCTTATACGCGCATATGGCGCGATGCGAAGGCGGTACGCACAGCTGACGATGGACGCTCCGTTTCTTTACAAGGCCTTCAAGCCTATCGGCCAACTTGTCACAAGGATGCTTCAGACCCAATCCAATGATGAAGCTGAGGTGGAAGTTTCTGAGAAAAGCCGCCAAACTATCGCACGCTACGCAAGCTCTTCGTGATGTATTTGGGAAACCGCCTGCCGGATCGAATTCACTGACCATGCAAAACTCGCCACCCCCCATTTTTATTGTCGGTCACCCGCGTTCGGGCTCGACACTTTTGGCGTCTCAGCTTGGGCGGCATCCAGATTTAGCAGCGCTGCCTGAAACTCATTTTTTCAATTCCAGTTATTCAGGCTCTTGGATCAAAAGATGGCAAGCTGGCCGTTCGCGAGAGACCCTGATGGACTGGTGTCTCGATCGAAATGTCAGGCTACAAGATTTGGATTTGTCGCGAGACGATCTGGATCACCGATTGGAAGCGTCGGGCAAGCTATCAATCAAGGCGGTGTTCGACGCTGTCTTGAAATCTGCAGCCGAACGGGCTGTCAAATCGCGTATTGTCGAAAAAACGCCTCGTCATATTGAGCACATCGACCGGCTTTTGGAATGGTACCCGCAGGCCAAAGTGATTTGCATCATCCGCGATCCTCGCGACGCGATCCAATCGCTTCTCGATGCGAAATGGACACATTCTGATGCGCGCCGCCATGCCTTGTTTTGGAATTGGTGTGCCCACGAAGGATTGAGGCAGCAAGCAGCACGGCCACAATCGGTGCTTGTTTTGCGTTATGAAGACCTTTTGGCTGATCACGAAAAGGTGCTCCAATTGCTTTTGCGTTTTGTCGGCGAGGGCGATGACCTTGGTTTTTTGAAGCATGAAGTTGATCCGGAAACCATCCCTACCTGGGAGCGCGATTGGAAAGCCAAAGCAGGTGCAAAGATTGATCCCAATATGGCCAATCAATGGGCAAAATCTCCCAATTCAACGCATGCCTTGTGGACACGCTGGACCCGCCAAGGGTTAGAGAAAATGGGTTACGAAACTAATGTTCCGGGATGGCCGGCCCAGGGTCCATTCAGCGCGTTATCGGCCAATCTTGTAGGCATAGGGTTTGCAGCATTTTATGCGCTGTGGAGGCTTTATCGAACGCATCTTTCCGGGCGTAAATATCGCTTTCGTAAGGAACAATTGGCCTCCGCCCCGGTAAGTGAGATCTGATATGATTGCTATTGGTCAATCGCTGATCTTTCTTGCCGCTGGGCTGCGCAATTATCGTTATGCGATTTTGCTGTTTCTGCTGTTTGCGCCATTCGCCCCGAGGGCGCTTGGTTACATTCCTACAGGAGCGGAAGTTTCTCTAACTTTCCCGCGCATTGGCCTGCCGCTTTTGATCGTGCTGTTTCTGTTGAGCGTGGTCACTAGCAAGCGAAAGCTACCCCTTTCAGCGCGTGATTTCATGGCTGAGCCGATCGCAATCGTTCTGCTGGTTCTGGGGCTGCACAAGATTTTTGCGAGTTATTGGAATGGCGCACCGCTGTTCTATGCGTTTGAATCGTTGATGTTTACGTTTGGAGCAGTGGGCCTGTTCTATCTCTCTGCCAGCCCGCGCATGCTCCGGACCGCCTTACTGGCAATGGCAGCGGCGGTTCTGGTTATACTGGTGATTATGCCTTTCGAGTTGGCGCTGCAGAGGCCCCTTTATTATTTTTTTGCTGATCCGGCTGTGCTGCGAATAGACCGGCTTGAATTGAGAACAATGGGCCGCGGCTATCGCGCGCATGGCTTTTTCGACAACAGCCTGAGCCTTGCCGAATTCATGCTCTATTGCATTCCGCCAGCGCTCTACTTTGCCGTTATGACCAAGGGGGTTAGGCGCAATGCGAGCTGGCTATTGGTTGCCGCGTGCTTTGGTATTGGGTTCCTGACTGGTTCTCGCGGATTTCTGCTGTTCGGCGCCTTGACGATTGCGGCATTTTTCACGTTTTTCAAATGGGATCGATTGTCGATTGGCCTTAAAGCCATTCTGATTGTCGTTTCCGTTCCGGTTGCGCTGCTATCTGTGCTTGGCGTCGGGTATGTGGTGGAAGACTTGATCCATCAGGCGTCAGGATTGCGGTTCGATATCATCGGTGAAGCGCGCGACAGGAGCCTGTTTGGGCGGGCTTTGCAATTCGAAGAAGTTCTAAACACAGTTCTGCAACAACCGCTCACCGGTTATGGTGTGCTGCAGAATTTCTCGAGCTCACTTGATAACGTAAGGCGCCTAGATAATTTTTATCTCAGGTCTTTGCTCGAAAGCGGAATTCCTGGGTTCACCTTGTTTATCTTGTCGATGGTGTTGTTGTTCCGGCGTTTGTTTGGCAAACGCGCAGGCTTCAGGGACAGATCAGGCCGTGCATTTGTAGCTTTAGGCGGCTCACTGATCATTGCTTTTGCGGGGGCCAAAGTGTTTCTTTCGATGCCAGCTGGGAATTTCGTGTTCTATGCCCTTATGGGGCTGTTGCTCGGCGTGCGCACACAAATAGAGCGTGATGCCCGCTAAAATGCGCGCACTCCTCGTTCACAACAACTTTGGGGTCCAAGGCGGGGCCGAAGTGTTCTTTCATGAGATTGGGCGGTTGCTAGAGGCGCACGGGCATGATGTGGCGAAATTCTCGTGCGCAGAAGAAGGGCTGGATGCGCCCTACGCGGAAGACTTCCCGGAGGTTTCGCATTATGCCGATGGCGGGATCCTCGCCAAAGCGGTGCGTGTGCCATCGATTATCTACAACCGCGATGCGCGCGATAAGATGGCCAAGGTTATCGCAGAATTTCGGCCCGATATCGTCCATGGATTTGCAATCTACGGCCGTTTAACACCGGCGGTCTTGGACGCAGCAAAAGACGCACAGGTTCCTGTTGTGCTGTCATGCAATGACTACAAACACATTTGCCCCAATTACAAATTGTTCCACCATGGGCGGGTGTGCGAGGACTGCAAAGCGGGTCAATTTATCAACGCCGTTAAGAACCGTTGCTGCCATAACAGCCTGCCGGTAAGTGCGGCGTCGGCATTGGAGGCGTATGTCCATGCAGGCATGGATATCTGGCGCAAGAATGTGGATCGTTTCCTGTTTGCCAGCCAATTTATGGCGAGCAAGACAGAAGAATTTTGGGGCGAAGGCCGGATCCAACTCGACTTTCTGCAAAACCCCTTCGACGCGTCAGCGCATCACGTCGAACCGAATGCTGGCCAGTCGATCCTCTATTTTGGGCGCCTGATCGAGGAAAAGGGTGTTGGCCACCTGATCGAAGCGGCGCGGCTGCGGCCCGATGTCCACGTAACGATCGTGGGTGACGGTCCTGATCGGACTCAAATCGAGCGCGCTTCTGCACAACTGGACAATGTGCGGTTTGTTGGTCCGGCTTGGGGCGATGATCTGAAACAGCATTTGTTCGAGGCACGCGCGGTTGTCGTTCCTTCGCTGTGGCATGAGAACTTTCCCTACGTGATCTTACAAGCCTTTGCGGCGGGCAAGCCAGTGATTGGATCGCGCCGAGGCGGAATTCCAGAATTGGTTGAATCCGGCCCGCACGGCTGGCTTTATGAAGCCGAGCAGGTCGATCAATTGGCAGAGGTGATGGCAGGGGTTTGTGCGCAAAAAGATGCGAAAATTCTTGAAATGGGCGATAAAGCGCGCCGCTATGTGGCGGCAACGTTCAATGACGATGCGATTTTTGCGCAATTGAGCCGAATTTATGCGGAGGTCATCCAATGAGAGCGCTGGTGATAGGCGGTAGCGGATTTATCGGCTCGCATCTGGTCGATGGCTTGTTGGCGCGCTCGATGGAGGTTCGCGTCTGCGACCGAGCGCCAGAGCGCTTTCGCGACACACCAGCCGATGTCGATTTCCGCCAATGCGACCTGAATGACACGGCCAATTTGGCTGAGGCCTTGCAGGATGTTGATATCGTCTTTCATCTGGCCAGCACAACAGTGCCATCGACTTCAAATTTGGATCCCATTGCCGATATTTCTGGCAACCTTATCGCCACGGTGCGCCTCCTTGAACTGATGCGCGAATCGCAGGTGAAGAGGATGGTTTATCTGTCATCTGGCGGGACGGTGTATGGCGCGCCGGAAACCGATCCGGTGGCGGAATCGCACCCTACTCACCCGATCAGCTCTTATGGGATCGTGAAGCTGGCGATCGAGAAATATCTGCTGATGGAGCAGAATTTGCATGGGCTGCAGCCAGTTATATTGCGGGCCTCCAACCCCTATGGACCGCGGCAGGGTCATGGCGGGGTACAGGGCGTGATTGCAACTTTTCTTCATCGGGTGGCGCGCGGTGAAGATTTCAATATTTGGGGTGATGGCAGCGTCGTCCGCGATTTTCTTCACATCTCGGACCTTGTCTCGCTTTGCGTTGAATGCACCCAGAGCGAAGTCGTTGGTACGTTCAACGTCGGGAGCGGCGAAGGCGCCTCGATCCGTGATATCATTGCCGTGATTGAGCAGGTGACTGGTCGCACAGCAAATGCCTCTTACGAACCCGGGCGCAGCTTTGATGTGCCGCGAATTGTGCTCGATACGGCGCTGGTCCGCGCGGCGACGAATTGGGCCCCGAAAACCAGCCTTGCCGATGGTGTGGCCGAAACTTGGGAATGGGTTCAAAGGCAAACCCAATGATTTTCATTGTTGGAAACAGTCGTAGCGGCACCACCATGCTGGGCCGAATTTTTGGCATGAACTCGCGCGTTTACACGTTTGGCGAGCTGCATTTTTTTGAACAAATGATCGACAATCAGGCGCTGCGTGACGATCCTCAAATGCCGCGCCAACAATTGATTGAATTGGCCGAACGACTCATCACTTCGGCCCGCGAAGGCTTGTTCTTCGATGTGCCAGATCAGAAATACACCGACGAGGCCGAGCGGTTGGTGGACGGATTGGCTCAGCGCGGCCCGGTCAGCCTTTATCGCGCGATCATGCGCGCCCATGCGCAAGAGCATGGGGCCGAAATTGCGCTGGAACAAACCCCGAGATATCTGTTTTCGTCGCAGGAAATTCTCGACGCATTTCCTGATAGCCACATCATTAATATCACCCGCGATCCGCGCGATGTCATGCTCTCGCAAAAAAACCGATGGCGCAGAGGACGACTGTCTGCATCCGGGATTCCAATGCTCTGGACGATCCGATCTTGGGCAAATTACCACCCATTCACCACTTCCAAGCTTTGGAACGCGTCGATGAGGATGGCTGACAAAATGGCCTCGCATCCCCGTTTTCACACGATCAGTTATGAAGGTCTGCTCCGCTATCCGGAAACGGTGCTGCGCGAAGTGTGCGAGGCAATGGAATTGCCGTTTGAAACGGAAATGCTTGAAGTGACTCAAGTCGGCTCCTCAATGGGGCGCGACAAGCCGAACCAGCGCGGCCTTGATAAAAGCCGCATTGGATCCTGGCGTAGTGGCGGCGTCTCCAATGCTGAAATCGCCATTTGTGAAGAAGTTTCTGGCGATCAAATGCGCGCACGGGGATACGATTTGTCCAACACTGCAGCCTCGCCGCTGGCGAAATGGCTGCTAAAGGTGAGCTTCCCGTTCAAACTTGTGTTTGCCGGCATAGTGAATCTCAACCGCTTTAAAAATTTGCCGCAGCTTATCGCGCGGCGTTTTTCGTGATGTCGCGACCTACGCGGCTTCTTAGTAATTGCGAGGATCAGATTTAAGCATGTTACAGAAAATCAGCCAGGCGATCTTCCAGGGCGTGAGTTGGCAGCACCCCGTTGTTGCGGCGGGTCTGAAAGTGTTGGATCCCATCGACAAAGCGGTGCGTCTGGCGGTCGGTCGCGGCAAGTATCCGCCGATGTCGATCAGAGTGCGTTCCAATGGGCTGCGCAAACAATTCAATGGTCGCCGGTTCGAAGAATTGGGAGGCGTCCTAACCAGTGAATTGGCGAATCGCGCAGGCATGAAACCCGATTCCGATATTTTGGAGATCGGTTGCGGGTGCGGCAGGTTTGCGTTTGCCTTGGCGCCGCAGGTCGAAGATGGGGCTTATACAGGTATCGATATTGATGCACCGTCGATTGATGCGGCCAAATCGAACAGCTTTCTATCGCAAAAGAAATTCGAATTTCGCCATCTCGATGTTCACAATGCGGAATACAATCCGGGCGGGAAAGTGCCGGCTTCGGAATATCGATTTGAATTTGAGGACGGCAGTTTCGACGTTGTTTTTCTCGTTTCAGTTTTCACCCATATGCTGCCCGCTGATGTCAAAAACTATATCAAAGAAATCGGGCGTTTGTTGCGGCCGGGTGGGCATCTGATGCTCACCACATTTGTGATGGATGCAGGCACCACCTTTGATGGCAATAATTTTGTTTATGGTTCAGGGCCGTATCGCTCGTCACACCCAGAGATGCATGAAATCTGTGTTGGTTATTTCCTCGATTTCCTCGATGAATGCCTGACTGAAGCAGGGCTCGAAAGAACCGGTGCACCGGTTTACAGCGCTAAAGGAAGGCAAGTGCCAGACGCGCAGCATACGGATTTCGGCCAAGATTTGGTGATCGCGCGCAAGCCTTAATTTCAGGCTTGGCCGAAGCTCAATAGTGGAAAACGAAGAGACTTCCCGACGATGGTAGCTCAGATCAACCGTGATTATGTGACAAGACGCCCAACGCGGCTGTGGTCCCGCCTGTTGAGCTACGCTTTTTTTGAAGGGCGGCCACTCACAACCCGCGGGCGTTGGATCAATCCTGTGATCAGGGCCCACACCAATCTGCTTCGGCGCCTGCCCCAGCTCAAACCTGTTAAAGCGCCGGCCTATATTCTGGGTACGGGCCGATCAGGAACGACAATCCTTGGTATCGTGCTTTCGATGCACCGTGAGGTGGGCTTCTTAAACGAACCCAAATTGCTTTGGGCTGCTTTGCACCCCGGTGAAGATTTGATCGGTAGCTACAATCGCAATCATGCCTCCTATCGCCTTGATGCTGCGGATGCGTCGCCTCACTTGGTGCGCGCGGCACATCGGATTTTTGGCGGATTTTTGGCAGCTAGCGGCACCTGCAAAATAGTCGATAAATACCCAGAGCTCATTTTTCGCCCGGGATTTGTCAAAGCGATCTTCCCTGATGCCCGGTTCCTGTTTTTGTCCCGTTCCGGCCATGCAACGTGCGCGTCGATCGAAGGCTGGTCGAAACGATTGGGCGTTGAGGACAATGGCGAAACTCATGATTGGTGGGGCGCCAATGATCGCAAATGGATATTGCTGATTGATCAGATTGTTTCAGAGCATGCTGATCTTGCTGCATATCGGGATCAATTCTCCAAGCTGGACCATACTGGCCGCGCCGCGATTGAATGGATTGTTACAATGCGCGAAGGCTTGCGCTTGCTTGATCAACGCGGCGAAGCGACACTTCATGTCCCATACGAGGCGCTGTGCGCGGAGCCTGAAAATTGGGCGGTGAAGCTTCAGAACTTTCTGGGATTGGATCGCGATCCCGTTTTTGAACGCTATGCCAGTGACACTCTTTCAATCCCGCAGCGCGATATTCAATTGTCGCTGCCAGATTGGCTCACGCCGATTTTTGATCAAACAGAATTGGAATTGGAGGCGTTGCAGAAGTGAGCGGCCGCATCGCCATTCTTGGGACGGTGGGTGTCCCCGCGAATTACGGCGGCTTTGAAACCTTGGCCGAAAACCTGGTTGCGTTTCATGAGGATCAAAATGTCGCGGTCGATCTGACGGTGTATTGCTCAGCCAAAGGCTTTGATCAGCACCTGCCGACCTATCGCCGGGCGGAGCTGCGATATATTGGCTTCGATGCCAATGGAATTCAATCTATTCCTTATGACATAGTGTGTTTGTTGGATGCGGTGCGGAGCGGGCATGATCGCTTGCTCTTGCTCGGCGTTTCGGGCGCGATTTTGTTGCCGTTGCTGCGTCTTGTGACCAAGGCGAAGATCATCACCAATATCGATGGGATTGAATGGCAGCGCGAAAAATGGCGCGGGCTAGCAAAATACTATCTGCGATTTGCCGAATGGGCAGCGGTGCGATTTTCACACCGAGTTATCGCCGACAATCAAGCTATCGCGGACTATGTTGAAAAAACATACGGTCTGCGCGCCGAAGTCATCCCTTATGGCGGGGATCATGCGATTGAAGCCGCGCCCGACGAAGCGGCCACTGACCGCTTGCCCAAAGGCTATGCCTTGGCCTTGTGCCGGATCGAACCAGAGAACAATATCGCGATGATATTGGAGGCGTTCGACACGCTGGAAATGCCGCTCGTGTTTGTTGGGAATTGGGACAAGAGCGAATATGGCCGCTCGCTAAAAGCGCGCTATGCAAATCACCCAACGATCACCATTCATGAGCCTGTTTACGAAGCGCATTCTTTGCGTGCCATACGCGATGGAGCGGCGCTTTATGTTCATGGACATTCGGCTGGCGGCACCAATCCATCTTTGGTGGAAATGATGCACTTCGATATCCCGGTCGCGGCGCATGGTTGTTCGTTCAATTGCCACACCACCGAGGGCAAGGCACTATATTTTGAATCCGCGGCTGAGCTTCGCGATCGAGTGGCCGAAATCACCCCAGTACAGGCCGAAGCGCAGGGATCAGACTTAAGTATCGGGATGGGCGCTGCCATGGGTGAGATCGCCCGCAGGCGATATACGTGGGAGCAAATTGGCCGATCCTATTTTGAATTGCTGGAACAGCAGACGTGAGTTCTGCGCCCATCGCACCAGCTGCCTCTTTGCCCTGCTTGCCGCACATTTGCCAAATGGTGCGTTGCACAAACGGGGCAATTGAGGATAAGGCGCGGTGGGATTGCAATATTGCAGGGGTCTTGATCGCAGGAACGGCTCAATTGGGCGCGAAACCGGCGAGTAATTGAAAAGTTTCAGGGAAAGGGATGATGGCGACCGCCTTATTTGGTTTGGGCAGGCCTTCCTAACACGATAATATCATGAAAATTCTTGTCACCGGCGGGGCCGGATTCATCGGATCGGCAGTTATCCGCTTAGCGATTAGGCAAGGCCATCAAGTGGTCAATCTCGACGCCTTAACCTATGCCGCCTGCTTGGAAAATCTCGCTGCGATAAACAGCAGTCCTGGCTATGTTTTCGAACATGCCGACATTCGCGATCGCGATGCGTTGAACCGCATTTTTTCCGATCACAAACCCGATTTGGTGATGCATCTCGCCGCGGAAAGCCATGTTGATCGGTCTATCGACGGCCCAGGTGAATTTATCGAAACCAACATCACTGGCACATTCAACATGTTGGACGCGGCGCGCAAATTTTGGGCTGAGCAGGGCAAGCCAGAAGGCTTTCGTTTCCACCATATCAGCACCGATGAAGTGTATGGATCGTTGCCGAATGACCCTGAAATCATGTTCACCGAAGACACGCCATACGATCCGCGCAGCCCATATTCGGCTTCAAAAGCGAGCTCCGATCATCTCGTTCGTGCGTGGGGCGAAACATACGATTTGCCGATCGTAATCACCAATTGTTCTAACAATTACGGGCCATTTCATTTTCCGGAAAAACTGATCCCGGTGGTGATTATCAATGCGCTGCATGGCAAGCCGTTGCCGATCTATGGAGACGGATCGAATGTGCGTGATTGGCTTTACGTAGAAGACCATGCCGCCGCGCTGCTGCTGGTCGCGGCCAAAGGTGCCAATGGCCGAACATACAATATTGGCGGAGAAAACGAGTCCTCTAATTTGGATCTGGTTAATTCAATCTGCGGCATTCTTGATCAAATGCGGCCGCGCGAAGACGGATCGAAATATTCCGATCTGATCACTTTCGTGACCGATCGGCCGGGCCATGACGCCCGTTACGCGATTGATCCAACCCGCATTCGCGAAGAATTGGGATGGAGCCCGTCTGTCACCGTTCAGGAAGGGTTGAGCCTCACCGTTAAATGGTACCTTGAAAATGAAGATTGGTGGCGCCCCTTGCTAGAACGGCAAGGTGTCGGCGAACGCTTGGGATCTGGCCATAAAGCCGACTGAAACGCATGACCTAAGATATTAGGTCGCAACTGGATTGCTCAAACCAAAAGGCTTGAAGACATGGCAAAGCGCAAAGGGATTATCCTGGCAGGTGGATCAGGGACGCGTCTTTTTCCGATTACAACTGGCATATCGAAGCAATTGCTTCCGATCTTTGACAAGCCGATGATTTATTACCCTTTGACCGCGCTGATGCTTGCTGGGATTCGGGAAATTCTGATCATCACAACACCGGAAGATCAGGATCAATTCAAACGCATGCTGGGCGATGGCAGCCAATGGGGCATTGATCTGTCCTATGTGGTGCAGGCCAATCCTGATGGGCTTGCCCAAGCCTTTATCCTCGGCGAAGATTTTCTCGATGGGGCGCCGTCAGCGATGATCTTGGGCGACAACATCTTCTTTGGTCACGGCCTGCCGAGCTTGATGCGAGAAGCCAATGACGCACCACAGGGATCGACAGTTTTCGGGTATCATGTCGCCGATCCTGAACGCTATGGCGTCGCCGATTTTGATGAGAATGGCGCGGTTCGTGCGATCATTGAGAAGCCTGCAAATCCCCCTTCCAACTATGCGGTCACTGGCCTGTACTTTGTTGATGAAACGGCGCCGCAGCGAGCCAAGGAGGTCAAGCCATCTGAGCGCGGAGAGCTTGAAATTACATCTTTGCTCGAAAGCTACCTCCATGATGGCCAATTATCGGTGAAACTCATGGGTCGCGGCTATGCTTGGCTCGACACTGGCACGCATGCATCATTATTGGATGCTGGCAATTTCGTGCGCACACTCACCGAACGTCAGGGGCAGCAAGTTGGCTCTCCCGATGAAGTGGCGTTCGAGCTCGGTTGGCTGTCGCGCGACGCCATGATCGAGCGAGCCGCACGTTTTGCCAAGAATGATTATGGCGCGTATCTTGGGCAACTCGTGGCCGAAACTGATCCCAATGCCTGATCTAAAGCCGATGGCTGATCTAAATGATGTGAATCATTGTGGAGAATAGCTTGATTCATCCAGCCTCTGAGCAACGCGTTTTTGCCGAAAGAACCGGCTGGCTTCTGCTTGGTGGCCTGGCGTTTCTGGTGGCCATGTTAGGTGGCAGTTCGCGCCCTGATGCGGTGCAATTGGTCGCGCTGCGCCCACTCTCCGCATTGTTCTTGATTCCGGCGCTTTACGGCCTGCATCGCAGTTATCTTGCTGGTGCGCGGACGCTGTTATTGCTGTTCGGGGCGATCGCCGTTTGGACGTTGATTCAGCTGATCCCGCTGCCGCCAGCGATTTGGCAGGCTTTGCCAGGCCGGGAAGCCATCGCGCAAATGGATGCATTGTTGGGGCTGGACGGGCACTGGCGCCCGATATCGCTTGGCCCGTGGCGAGGTTGGAATGCGCTGGCTGCACTGGTGCTGCCAATTGCCGCCTTGTTGCTTGCTGTTGCGACCCAGGCAAGAGCCAAGACTTTGCTGCTAATTGTAGTTGGGCTGGGTGTTGCCGATGCCGTGTTGGGCCTCCTCCAGGTTGGATTTGGGGCCGGGGGCGCACTGTATTTTTACACCCACACCAATGAGGGGACGCCGGTTGGCATTTTTGCCAACGAGAATCACTCGGGCGTGTTTTCGGCCTGCGTTTTGATGGTTTTGGCGCGGCTCGCACTTGAGGAACGGTCGGCTGAAAGACAGCCTGCCATAAAGATTGCCTATCCTGCGGTGTTCCTGATCGTCTTGCTGGTTGCGTTGGTCAGTGGCTCTCGCGCCGGATTGCTGACAACAGCAATTGCGATCGCTGCTTCAGCTGGGATGGCCTGGGCCGTTTTGTCGAAACGATCTCAGGCAGATCGCCACAAAAAATCATCGAAGTTTCGAATTGCGCCGCAGAAATTGCTGTTCGGCGTCGTCGGCCTTCTGGTTTTGATTATTGTCGGAGCCTTTTTCGCTTTTGATCGCGCCCCAGCGCTGAACGCCATTCTGGCACAAGATGCGTTGGCCGATTTGCGCTGGGCGATATGGCCAACTTTGGTCGAGATGATCAGCACGCATTGGGCTTTTGGAACTGGCTTCGGTTCGTTTGAAGAGGTTTATCACATCTTCGAGAGACCCAGTTTGCTGTTCTCCAAATATTTGAACCAAGCGCATAACGATTGGGCGCAATATTTGATTGAAGGCGGCGTCCCGGCGGTAGCTATTCTGATTGCTCTGGCATTGTGGGTGGCCCGTGCGTTGCGCAAATCTATCTCCGTTAGCGAAGCGCCGCTGCTCACAAAAATCTTCTGGTTGGGATTGGCATCGATTGTTGCCATCGCTTCCGCCTTTGATTATCCCCTGCGCACTCCGATTTTTCAGCTTGTTGCAACGTGGCTGCTGGTGGTGCTGGCCCTTGAATCGCGAGAGAATGTTGCGACAAGCTAAACAACTGGAATGCGCGGCCCAACAATGTGTTTGGGTTATCGGGCTGCTAAGAAACCGCCAGCGATTGGAACTGGAAAAATGACGAGAAATTTGGCGCTCGCATGTGCACTGGGATTGGCAATGGCGCTCAGCGCTTGCGCGACCGACCGCACCTTTGGCGCGGCGCAAACCATCGAGGTCACCGAACTCAGCGAATTGCCAGAACCGCGCGGCGATTTTGGTTATAAGATTGGACCGCAGGAAACACTGGGCATTGAAGTGCTCGGCGCAGAATTGATGAGCGGCACTTTCTTGACTGATGAGCGGGGGCAGATCGAATATCCGCTGCTCGGCCTGATTGATTTTTCCGGGCGCTCACCAAGCGAAGCTGCGCGATTGATCGCCGATGGATTGCGTGGGCGCTATGTGCTTAACCCGCAGGTTCGGATCATACCCGCTGATTTTCCTGAGCCCACTATTTCGGTTGGTGGTCAGGTCTCCCGCCCTGGCCCCTATCCTGCCGCTGGCCGGCAAACATTGCTGCGTGCTGTAAATGCGGCAGGCGGACTGAATGAATTTGCTAAGCTTGATGATGTTTTGGTGATGCGCACGGTTGATAGTCAGAACTATATCGGACTCTATAACCTTGCAGCGATTCAGCGCGGCAACTATTCCGATCCGGTTCTTTACCCCAATGATATTGTAATGGTCGGCGATTCTCCTGCTCGGCGCCGGCTCGAAACACTTCTCCAACTGGTTCCGATCGCCACAGCGGCGTCGATCGTGCTCGATCGGACGACGAGATAAGGCTCGCATAATGGCAACAAGTGCAGATATTGTCCCGTCATACTCGGCGGGATATGCCGACTCAAATTATGAGAGCAATGATGGCTTTCATATTGATCTTGAGCGGTATTGGATTGAGGCGCGCGCGCTGCGTTATTGGCTGGCAGGCATCGTTGCTGCAGCTGTCCTCGCGGGTCTTTTGATTACCTTGTTGTCGACAGAGCTGTTCCGGGCGCAATCGCGTCTAGAGATCAGCCAATTGTCTGCGAATGTCACCGATATTGACACGCTGGAAACCGATAGCGGCCTGTCCGAACAGCAATACCTCAACACGCAATATGAATTGCTCAAATCACGTTTCATGACGGAACGCGTTGCCGATGCGGGCAATTTGATGCGGCACGAAGGGTTTTTGGAATCCTTCAACCTTGGCGAAGCAGAGGAATTGTCCCAGCAAGATGTTGAAAGCATCCTGTTGGACAATTTGAACGTCACCCCGATCACGCAATCGAGCTTGGTCGATATTGGATTTTCTAGTTCTGACCCCTTGATTTCGGCTGAAATAGCCAATCTTTGGGCTGAAGAGTTCGTGGCGGCGAATTACGAAAAACGCTTTGGTACCAATATCGAAGCGCGGCGGTTTCTTGAACAAAGCCTAGAGGAATTGCGCACCCGCTTGGCCGAATCTGAGCAAGCGCTGGTCGATTATGCCAATGCCAACGGCATCCTGGTGCTCGAAAGCCGAACAACAGATAACAGCGGCTCAAGCACCGCGAGCCAATCCTTGATTGCAGCCGATTTGACCGCTCTAAACACGGCGCTGGCGCAAGCGGTGACGGATCGCATCACGGCGCAGGCGGCGCTGCGTGCCGGAGCCACTCCTTCACGCCTGACACAGGACGCATTGCGTTCACGCCTTGCCGATGCGGAGGCCGAACTGGCTGCGCTGCAATCGAATTTTGGGCCCGAATACCCCCAGCTCCTTGAAAAGCAGGCTGAGGTGGAATCGTTGCAACAGGCGATCAATTCAGAAGATGCAATTGAAACGTCCGAATTGCGCGCTGCGGCGAATGCCGCCTCCTTCCGTGAGAGCGAATTGCGAGCGCAATTTGAATCCGCCAGACAGCGTTTCTTGGGGCAGCAAGATCAGGGTATTCAATACGGAATTCTTAAGCGCGAAGCTGATACCAATCGTGAGCAATATGAGGCGCTGTTGCAGCGCTTCAAAGAGCTTGAAGCAGCTGGGGCCGGGCAAAATAATATCCGCGTGATTGATGAGGCGGTTGTGCCGCCGGACCCTTACGCGCCATCGCTTTTTCAAAACTTGCTGCTCGCCTTGGCATTGGGCCTGGGCCTAAGTGCAGCGCTGATTTATCTGCGAGTGGCGCTTAGCCAATCCTTGCGTGATCCGCAGGATGTGACACGGCGGCTGGGTCTCGCGCTGCTTGGTGCAATTCCAAAGTCTGATGCAGATGATATCGCCAATGAAATTGTGCTGCGTTCCTCCGAAATGGCAGAGGCTTATGCATCTGTTCGCACCAATTTGGGCTTCCTGACCGATAACGGGGCGCCAGAGGTGCTGATGCTGACTTCTTCCGTCCCAAGCGAAGGCAAAAGCATTTCGGCAAGCGCGCTCGCAGCTAGCTTTGCGCAATTGGGCAAACGGACCGTGCTGATCGACGCAGATTTGCGCAACACCGCTTTGATCGACACTCTTGGCATGGGCAAGATTCCAGAGCGCGGCTTGTCGACTTTGCTGAATGGTAGCGATCGCAATCTGTCGGACGTGGCGGTTCACTTGGAAAACTTTGGGTTTGATTTCGTGCCTGTGGGGCATTTGCCGCCTAACCCGGTTGAATTGCTTGCGGGAGACCGGTTGAAAGAGATCATCACCCAAGCTCGAGCCACTTATGATCAAGTGATCGTGGATAGCGCCCCGATGCTCGCGCTTGCTGACGCGATTGAATTGTCGAAAGCGGTTGATGGTGTGGTCTATGTAATTGAGGCAGACCGGGTTAAATTGCGCGGCGTTGAAAATGGCCTTGGCCGTCTGCGCAGTGCTGGCGCGCATATCTATGGCGCGGTTGTCACCAAGCTGAACGAGAACGATTCAGCCTATGGTTACGGCTATGGCTATGGTTACGGTTATGGCTACGGTTCTGATCGCGTTGAATCGAAATCAAAGTGAGCGATAATCTGCATTTAATCGGATCTGCGTGCTGATGCGAATTGAAAACCCACTTCGGTTGGTTGTGATTGTGTTGGCAGCTACGGCTCTGGCAGTTTTAATGGCGGTGCAGATGGCGAGCAGCCTCGCGACTCGTCCCGCGCCCCACACTGCGATTTCACTGATGCCGATAAATGGTTTGGCCACTGAACGCGCGGCATTTCTAGATTTTCGAATGGGTGTGGGAGAAGCGACTGATCCTTCCGCTTTGACGGCGTCGGCGGGCGAAGTGGAGCAATTGGCGCTTGCAGCCATTCAACGTGAGCCGCTTTTGCCAAAGGCGCATGCCATTCTTGCGCTCGCGCAGGCCAATGTACAAAACCGCAGTGCGATTTCAGAAGCCGCGGTGTTGCTCAACCGCCGCGATGCCTCACTTCAAGGGGTTTTGTTGCAAGATCAGATCGCGCGATCAGACATTCCTGCCGCTGTGGCCACTGTCGATCGCATAATGCGCGTCAATCCAGAGAGTTCGGAGCAATTTTATCCGATCCTGCTTTCCGCCTTGAAGGAGCGAGACGGAAGCGAGCCCTTGGTGAGGTTGATCGAAGAGGGCTCTCCAGCAATGGACGGTTTTCTCAGATTTGCGGTTGAGCAGGATGACGCCTTGCCCCGTTTGGCCGATCTGCGCGAAAATTTTGTCTTGGTGAGCGAGGCATTTGATCGGCGATTGGTCAACAAATTGGCAGGGATTGGTGATTTCGAGGCCGCTGAACGCATTTACTTCGCGGCCGCGGGTCGCCCGGCTCAATCCAGTGCACTAGATTGGCTGGTCGATTATCCGCCGCTCGATTGGCGGTTGAGCAACGCTGCGGGACTGAGGGCGCAAACTGTGCGCAATGGTCCGGGTGTTGAAATCAATGTGAGGCCAGGACGCAGCGGATTGTTGATGCAGCGCTTTATCCGAACGCCAGTTGGACCTTTCGAAGTGCGGATCGGTCACTCGCTTGCCCCTGCGGCACAGCTTGAAGATGTGCAACTGCAATTGTCCTGCGGCCTCGGTCGCGGACCATTCTTGGCTGGCGCATTTGCTGAAGGGACCAGCTCATTCTCAGTAGAACAAGTCCCGTTGGAGTGTGATTTTATGCAGCTGGCAATTTTCGCCCGCATGGCGACAGCCAGATCGCGGTTGCGCGGAGAAATCCAGTCGGTTGAATTGCTTCCAATAGAGTAGGCCGGGGCTGTGGCAGCTCGATTGGCGCCGTCAGCTTAAAGCAATATCGGGCGCGTCTTCCTGTTTCATCCCGACAACGTGATAGCCGCCATCGACATGGTGCACCTCCCCGGTCACGCCAGAGGCAAGATCGGACAAGAGGTAAAGGCCCGCTCCGCCAACATCATCAATGGTGACATTGCGGCGCAACGGCGCGTTGAGCTCGTTCCATTTTAGGATGTAGCGAAAATCGCCGATTCCGCTCGCGGCCAGTGTTTTGATCGGGCCTGCACTGATCGCGTTGACCCGGATGCCCTGCGGCCCCAGATCATTGGCAAGGTATTGCACGCTGGATTCAAGCGCGGCCTTGGCCACACCCATAACATTGTAATGCGGCACCACTTTCTCAGCGCCATAATAAGTCAGCGTAAGAATGCTGCCGCCGCCGCTGCCATCTTCTTCCAAAGGCGGCATCATTTCCACCGCGCGCTTGGTCACGGCGACCAGCGAGTAGGCTGAAATGTTCATCGTCATCAGGAAATTGTCGAGGCTGGTATCAACATATTTGCCGCGCAATTCCGACTTGTCCGAAAAGCCAATGGCATGAACGACAAAATCGAGCCTGTCCCAGCGCTGTTTGAGGGCATCAAACGCGCTGTCGAGAGCTTCCATATTGGACACATCGCATTCGATCAGGAGATCGCTGCCCAGCTGCTCCGCCAGCGGCCGCACCCGCTTGGCCAGCGCTTCACCCTGGTAAGAGAAAGCCAGCTCTGCCCCTTGATTGGCGAGCTGCTTGGCAATTCCCCAAGCCAGCGATTTGTCGTTGGCAAGGCCCATGATAAGCCCGCGTTTGCCATGCATGAGGCCCGGTTTATCGCCGCTCATCCTGCATCCTCCTGAGATAAATCTTCATTTGTGTTCGTATCGTCTTGGCTTTTTCGAACCGGTTCGGCCAGCGCAGCGTTCAATTCCGCACCGATCACAAGTCCTAAGCCGACCAGCCAGAAAAAGAAAAGCACGATAATGATTCCGGCGAGGCTGCCATAGGCGAGATTGTAGGTCAAAAATCCGCGCAGGATCGGAGGAACCGCGCTGGTCGCCGCCAGCCACCATGTCGCGGTAAACAGCGCGCCGGGCCATTTGGGGTAATCCCGCGTGCGATATTGCGCCGGTGTGAGGGTGTAAAACAGCAGATAAATTGAACCAAACAGTCCGATCGTCGGGACGATTCTGGAATAACGCAAAGCATCGATCCACTCGGTCAATTGTGGGAAGCGCGCGTCGATCACTTGTTGAGCCGCGCCGATCGCAACCTGCGCGAACAGTGACACGATCAGCAACACGACCGCTGCAATGATCAGGCCCGCTGACAGCAAGCGATATTTCCAAAATGCGTGCAGTGATTTGGTGCCATAGGCGCGGCGTAAGATGTCGCGAATGGTCTCCACCAGGCTTGAGACCGTCCATAAGGCGACAATCGCGCCCAGCCATAGGAGCCAATCGGCGCGCGCACCCATTGTATCGCTGGCAACCGGCGCAATTGTTTGCGAAACGATCGGCGGCAACGCGCCCATCACGGTATCGACCAGAGCGGCGCGTTCACCAGTTTCGCCCACCAATTCAAAGAATGCGGCACCCAAAATGAAGAACGGGAAGATCGCAAGCATTGAGAGATAGGCGAGATTTCCCGCATGGATAAAGCCATCGTTCCAAGTGCCGATCGCGGTGCGTTTGACGACTTGAAAAATGCGCGTGCCCGGGCCGAGCCGTTCGAGCATATGGTTGCGCAAAACCCCTGCTGCGTCACTTGTCCGGTGCGCCTCTAGTGCTGCCAATCGGCGCGCTTCGGGTGAAAGCGAGCGAATTTCGCGCTTTGCTGGATCAGAAAGGCCTGCTGGAACGCCCATGATCAGCGGAGCCTAAAGCTCAGAATCCAAACTTTTCGCGGGGTTTGGCAGGATCTGACCAATCGCCAATGCGCTCAGACAGATCATCAAGATCTTCAGGCAGCTGAATTTCCAGCGTCACCAATTGATCACCGCGCTTTTTGTCTTTGGCCGCGCCCTTTTTGGTCCAACCTTTTCCGCCCAACCGCATCACCGTGCCGCCATTGGTGCCGGGCTTGATCGTCAGCATCACGGGGCCGTCAACAGTTGGGCATTTAACCTTCGCGCCGCGGATCGCCTCATCCAGTGTAATCGGCAGGTCCATCCTGATATGATCGCCATCGCGGCGAAAGAAGGGGTGCTCGCCAATTTCGACAATAACCAAGCCATCGCCATTGCCGCCAGGCCCTGAGCGTCCTTTGCCTTTCAACCGCATCTGGGTGCCGTCTTCGACACCGGCTGGCAATTTGAGCTTAATCGTCTTGTCATCAACCAGAGTGATGCGCTGTTCGTGGCTTACTGCCGCATCGATAAATGGCACCGCAAGGCGATATTGAATGTCTGCACCCTTTGGCCGCGGGGGATTGGGCCGCTGGCCAAATCCATTGCGCCGGCTTCCTGAGCCCCTCGCCGCGCCGCCGCGCGGCTTGCCGCCGCCAAAAAGCCCTTCGAATAAGTCGCCCAAATCCAGATCATCCGGCGTGAACCCGCCCATATCTTCAGGCCGATAACTGCGCTGGCCGCCGCCATAGCCGCCACCGCCGCCAAATCCTCCGCCCATTCCGCCAAATGGATTGGTCGGATTGCCTTCTCCATCGATCTCACCGCGATCAAATTGCGCTCGGGTTTTTGCATCGGAGAGCAGATCATAGGCTTTAGTCGCGTCAGAAAAGCGCTCAGCCGCCTTGGGATTGTCCTTATTGCGATCAGGATGAAGCTCTTTGGCTAAGGTGCGATAAGCGCTCTTGATCTCCTTTTCGGAGGCAGTGCGCGGCACGCCAAGAGTGCTGTAAGGATCGGCCATGGCGTGTTAGCTAGGTGCAACAGTGCTGCGGTGCAAGCTCGCAGCGCGTTTCTGCCCACCGCTGAAACAAGTTTGAAGCCTTACCTTTCGCGCCGATCTCGCCTTTCTTATTCCAATCGGCGGGCGTAATAGGGCCGCGATATGACCGAAAGCGAAATTCCTTCAGGCGCCGATCCGTTCGAGTTGTTTCAAACTTGGTTTGACGATGCGCAGGCCAGTGAACCCAATGACGCAAACGCTATGGCGCTTGCCACGGCGGCGCTGAATGGTGCGCCATCGGTGCGGATGGTCTTGCTCAAAGGGTATGGCACATCTGAATGCAGTGGCGGTGGATTTACATTCTTCACCAACGCCGAAAGCCGCAAAGGCGGAGAAATTCGCGCGAATATGCAGGCGGCGCTGCTTTTTCATTGGAAAAGTCTGCGGCGGCAAATTCGGATCGAAGGTCCGTTGCAAGAAGTGACCGCCAAGCGGGCGGATGCGTATTTTCACTCGCGCGCTTTCAAAAGCCAGGTTGGCTCCGCGGCGAGCGACCAATCGCGACCGCTGGCCAATCGAGCGGACTATATCGAGCGTGTCGAACAATTGCGTACCAAGCACGAATCCGATGGCGTTGTTCCACGCCCCGATCATTGGACGGGGTTCACAATGAAGCCGCAAACAATCGAATTCTGGCTTGACCGTGACAACCGCCTGCATGATCGGCGGATGTTTACACGCACCGATCCCAGCGACACTTGGAACAACACACTGCTTTTCCCATAGGCAAGGATATGACTGAGCTGAAAATCCCATATTGGCATGTTGATGCCTTCGCGTCTGAGCCATTTACCGGCAATCAAGCGGCGGTGATGGTGCTTGATGAATGGCTTCCTGACGATGTGCTTGTCGCCATTGGTGAAGAGAACATGTTTGCGGAAACCGCGTTTCTTGTGAAAGATGAAAGCGGCGCTGCGGATTGGGAATTACGCTGGTGCACACCGACTTATGAAATTGCCCTGTGTGGGCATGCCACTTTGGCCAGCGGGCATGTGTTGCTGAGCCATAATGAGCAATTCAGCCAAGCAGACCGAGTGACATTCCGAACGCGCAAATCTGGCATTTTGGAGGTGCGGCGCGGCACCGGCGGTGTGCAATATGAAGTGGCACTGCCAGCAATCCATACGGCGCGCAAAGACCATCCCGAAGCGGCTGCGTTGCTTGGCGCTGAACCGCTTGAAACTTATCGCAGCGATTCGCTTCACAACATCTTTCTGTTCGAAAACGAAGCGCAAATCCGCGCGCTTGATCCCGATTTGAAAGGACTCGGGCAGATTGGCGTGGATCAGTTTGATTGCACCGCGCCAGGTGACAACACGGATATTGTCAGCCGGGTGTTTGTTCCCGGCGCCGGGGTTGATGAGGATAGCGTAACCGGATCTGCGCATGCCGCGCTCACGCCGTTTTGGGTCAAGCGTCTTGGCCGTGATCGGATGACTGCGTATCAAGCGTCATCGCGCGGCGGCCATTTGAACCTCACGCTCGATGGTGATCGGGTTTGGCTGGGCGGCCCATGCGTGACAGTCGTAGAAGGTTCTTTCTACCTAACCGGGTAAAGTTCCAGAATATCGGCCGTTTCCTGCAGCATTGGCGGGCGCTCATCGGAGGCGGAATGGCCAAGGCGAACCACCGTGATGCGCTGTTCGGGTGAGACCAGCACATATTGGCCCATATGTCCGATCAGTGAAAACAGGCTTTGCGGCGCGCGATCCGGGAAAAGCGGATGCGGATATGCGTCATCCTGATCATCGCGCGGGCGGTTTAGCCAAGTTTGCAGCCCATAATGCGCGCTGGCTGGGCTGGGCGTTACCATCTGTTCAATCCACCGGCTGGGCACCAATTGCTCGCCTGCTGGCGCGCGCCCATTATTGCGCATGAATTCACCAAACTTGGCCCAATCCCGCGCCGATGCATGCATCAAACTGCCGCCGATCAGAGTGCCAGAGGCGTCAAATTCCAGCACCATGGATTGCATCTCAAGCGGATCAAACAGACGCGCTGCAAGATAATCGGACACCGCTTTGCGGCGAATATCGGGATCGTCGCTGGAGGTAAGCGCGCGGGTCGCAATATCGGCCAGGATCACGGTGGTGTTTGATGAATACTCAAACATCTCGCCCGGCTCGGCTTCCAGCGGCTGCTCTTTTGCCCATTGCGCCATATCGTCCCGTCCATCGAGGAACAGCATTCGCACCTCGCTCGATTCGTATGGCGGATCACCGGCTTCGGTGTGGCGCAGCCCGCTGCGCATTTGCAGCAATTGGCGCAGTGTTATTTCGGCACGCGGATCACCCTGTCGCTGCCACATCGGCACAGGGGCCGGTTCATCCAGCCCAAGTCGGCCATCAGCAATCAGCATCCCGATCATCACCCCAGTGATGGTTTTTGCCATCGACCAACTGACAAAGCGCGTGTCTGCATCATACCCTTCGCCGTATCGTTCTGCGGCCAATTGGCCATCAGCCATCACCACAACAGCGCGCGTCTCTCCCAGCCCTTCTGCGGTAAACAGATCATCAATTGCACGCGCCAAATCTTCACGCGGAGCGCCTGCTGCATCGGTGACCACGCTTAGTTGTTCCTGCGTGAGCGGCTCAAGAAAATCGGGCGCAGCATCACCGCAAGAAGCCAACATGGCAACAAAGGTTGGCAGCAGCGTGAATGTCGCGATAGGGTGTTGGGAGATTGGCAATTTCATCTTGCCTTCTTTTCTCAAGGACACTGGCTTGGCAATGGCAAAATCGAACACACGCAGCGGATCTTCCGGTCAGACCAAGCGCTCATCGCTTGGAATGTGGCTGTTTGTTTTGATCATCGCTGGGCTTGGCGTTGCTGCTTGGTATTTCCGCGCGCCTGCTCAAGGATACGCAAATGTGGCCTCTTCCTATGCTGCGCGCGTGGCATGTTCATGCCGGTTTGTGGCCGGACGCAGCCTTCAGGATTGCGGTAAGGATAAGCTTGCAGGGATGGAGTTGGTCACCCTTGTCGATGATGCGTCTACCAAAAGCGTAACCGCGCGCTTCCCCTTATTGGCGGAAGCTACCGCGTCTTACCGCGAAGGATATGGCTGTGTGCTAGAGGACTGGAGCGGCTAACCAGCAGACGTGGTGCCATCAATCCATCCGCCACCGATCACCCGCTCTCCTGCATAAATCACCGCGGCTTGGCCGGGGGCCACACCGAATTCAGGCGCGGCAAATCGGATCCTCGCGCTGCGGCCTTCACCCAGCGAACCGATCAGTTCAATCGGCACCGGCATGGCCAAACTGCGTACTTTTGCGGTCAAATCGGTATCGGGCATCGGGCCAATACGGTTGGTTTCGATCAATTGCGCTTCAGAAACTGCGAGCATCACCTTGGGGCCGACGCGCACTTCGCGCGTTTCCGCATCGAGACCGACAACATAGAGCGGTTCTGGCTGACCGCCGATATCAAGCCCTTTGCGCTGGCCGACGGTGAAATGGACGATCCCCTTATGCTCGCCCAATACCTTCCCCGTTGCGGCGTGAACAATCGCGCCAGGCACGCCGCCTTCGGGCCGCATCTTGGTGACGATCTTCGCGTAATTGCCATCGGGCACAAAGCAGATGTCTTGACTGTCAGGCTTCATCGCATTGCGCAGGCCCGCTTCTTCGGCCAGCGCGCGCACTTGGGGTTTGGGCAATCCGCCCAGCGGAAACCGCAGGAAATCCAGCTGATCATCGGTCGTCGCATATAAGAAGTATGACTGATCACGCGCGGGATCGATCGCGCGGTGCAGTTCTGGCCCGGACTCGCCGACGATCCGCTGGACATAATGCCCAGTGGCCAGACAATCGGCCCCCAGTTCACGCGCCATTCGGAACAGATCGGTGAATTTGGGCCCCATATTGCAGCGGATGCAAGGCACCGGCGTTCGGCCCGCCAGATATTCGTCTGCGAATTGTTCGACCACATCTTCGCGAAATGCGCTTTCATGATCAAAAACGTAATGCGCGATGCCAAGCCGTTCGGAAACGGCGCGGGCATCGGCGATGTCATCACCGGCACAGCAAGCGCCTTTGCGCCCGGTTGCGGCTCCATAATCATAAAGCTGCAAGGTAATGCCGATGACTTCGGCACCCGATTGCGCCGCTAATGCCGCGACGACTGACGAATCCACTCCGCCAGACATAGCCACAACGATGCGGCATTCGGCTGCCGGTTTGGGCAGTTCGAATAAGGCAGCGGGATCGAGGGAATCTGTGCCGTTTTTATCAAGAATTGTTGCGCTGGTCATTGCGCGTCCGCTCCTACACGCGCTTTGCAAGACGATCCAGTCATTTGCTCAAGCGGTATAAGCAATTAAAAAACAACGAAATAATGTGATTTTTGGTCGGCAAATCGTTGATTTTGTGCTGTGCGGTATTCCTAAGGGTAGGTAAACTCGGGCTTTACCACATCTTGACGAGCGCCCGCTATTACAAGGGCATGTTCGAAAAAGCATCTTCGATTCAAAACGCTCAGGCGGGCCAGGCTGCAATGGTTGCAGTGGGCCCCACCTTGCCTGGTGCAATGGTCGATGCACGAGCAGGTGAGGCATTGCGTGCAATTGGCTGGAGTGAGCTGGCCGCGCGGATCAATGCCGCTCGCGATTTGCGTGAAGTGTTGCGGAGTGATTCTGCGCAAGGCGCGCTGACCGTGGCAAGTTTTGGCGATGCTGCGGGAAGTTATTTCGCGGCAGCAAGTGATTGCGAACGGCCTGTTAACCCCATTGCTTTAGAGGCTCGAAAAGCCTCAACCGCTATGCCGATCAGAGCAGATGGTGAAGCGGCAAAAGGTGACCGAGAGAATTAAATGATCGAAAATCAAGATATCCGTCCCGCACAAGTGATTGGCCCCCTCGGGGAGCCGTTGACGATTGCCGATTTGCCGTCTCCCAAGACGAAGCGTTGGGTCGTGCGCCGCAAGGCCGAAGTGGTCGCTGCGGTGAATGGCGGATTGCTGACAATTGACGAAGTGCTTGAACGCTATGGGCTGACGCTTGAAGAGTTCGCTTCGTGGCAGCGTGCGGTTGATCGGTCTGGCATGCAAGGTTTGCGGGTCACACGGATTCAGCACTATCGCGACCTATACGAGCGCCAGCTCAAATATTGATTTCTCGAACAGACGGATCTGGCTTTATTACGGGCCAGATTCGCACTATCTTGTAAAACCCTCTAGCATCCCCTGGCTCCCGTGTTCTAAAGAGCGCGGGACGCAGTGATTTCTGGCTATGAAACAGAACGCTGCTGAATAAAAACCTGAGGAGGGATCATTATGGGTTGGATTATTGCGCTTGTTGTTGGCGGTGTCGCCGGTTGGCTCGCTAGTTTGGTTATGAACCGCGATGCGTCGATGGGAATTTTCTGGAACATCGTTGTGGGCTGTATTGGCTCGATTATCGGCAATGCGATTGCTGGGCCGCTTTTGGGCATTAGCGGCAGCGTTCAAGAGTTTTCACTGGTCGGCTTGGGTATCGCAGTGGTCGGCGCGGTTGTGCTGCTCGGCATCGTGAACCTGATCAAGCGCGGTCGCGTTCGGTAATTTCGGCTTCTCTCTTCGCATTTGATCGAGCGAAGAGACACGGAAATTTGTGAAGGGCGGGGCAGCTTCCGGGCTCTCCGCTCTTTTATTTGGCGCGAACCTATGTTTTTGGGAACTTTGGGCAATGTTGCTCGTCTAGGCCCCAAGTCATCAGTCGAAGGGCGGATTGCCCCTATAAGCGCATGAGCCTATGAGGGATTGCGCAAGGTGCTTTAGCCGTATAATACACTGCTAACTAATGCCTGAGGATTGGCTATGAATTACGAAACAACAGTGGTGAGCGAAGCGGCCGAAAGCGTGACAAATGTCGATTTGTCGGGCGTTCCGGGCAAGCGGGAATCGAATACTGGGCTTTTTCTGGTGTTCGGACTCATCATTGTGGGCCTACTTCTCGCGATCACCGCTTATTTCGTGCTGAGTGGCGGTGGCGCCGCGCCGGTTGCCGACGATAACAACCAAGCTCCTGTTATCACTGTCGTTTCTCCCGGTGAAACCACTGTTGAAGGATTGATCAACGCCTCTGGAACGATTGCCGCACGCCGCGAAATGCCAGTTGGAGTGGTCGGCGAAGGTGGCCGTGTTGTCTCAGTCCCAGTCGAGGCGGGCGATTGGGTCCGTCAGGGCCAAGTTTTGGCTGTGATCGATCGCTCGGTGCAATCGCAACAGGCACAAGCGCAGGCTGCGCAAATATCAGTCGCGCGGGCAGATGCTGATTTGGCGCAGGCCAATCTCGACCGGTCCTTGCAATTGGTTGAGCGTGGTTTCGTTTCTAAAGCCGATGTTGATCGGTTGACGGCAACCAGAGATTCGGCGGTAGCCCGCGTTGAAGTGGCGGAGGCGCAACTGCGCGAACTGCGCGCCCGCGCGGCCCGATTGAACATCGTTGCCCCGGCGGCAGGATTGGTTCTTCAGCGCAACGTTCAGCCTGGCCAAACTGTAACGGCTGGCACGCCGGCGCTGTTTAACATTGCTCGCGGCGGCGAGATGGAATTGCTAGCGCAAATGGGCGAAAGTGACTTGGCAGGCCTTTCTCAAGGCGTTTCGGCTTCGGTCGTTCCAGCAGGCTCGAGCAAAGAATTTTCCGGACAGGTCTGGCAACTTTCGCCTGTGATTGATCCGCAGAATCGCCAAGGCACAGCCCGCATTGCGCTGCCCTATGCGCCCGAATTGCGGCCCGGCGGATTTGCAACAGCAACGATCAAAAGCGGCACTTTGGTGGCGACTTTGCTGCCTGAAAGCGCGGTTTTGAATGATGCAGAGGGCAGCTTTGTCTATGTCATCACTGAAGAGAACATTGCTGAGCGCCGCGCCGTGGAAACGGGCGCAATTACTGCCTCTGGCATTGCGATCACTGGCGGATTGTCGGGCAATGAAGCCGTTGTTCTAAGGGCTGGCGGGTTCCTCAATCCTGGTGAAACGGTCAATCCGCGGCGGCAGGAAAGCTAGCAAGCTAAACACGGGCGATATCGACAATGAACTTTCAAAACATCTCCGCGTGGTCGATCCGCAACCCGGTCATTCCGCTTGTATTTTTTGCAGCATTGCTGGTCGCGGGCGTGATCAGCTTTGCGCGGATGGATGTCGTCAACAATCCGGACGTTGAATTTCCTGGTGTTCAGGTTGCAATTTCGCAGCCAGGCGCGGCACCAACGGAGATTGAAAATCAGATAACGCAGCAAGTTGAATCGGGCGTTCGCTCGCTCAATGGTGTGCGCAATATCAGCTCTACCGCCAGCGAAGGTCGCTCGAGCACCTTCGTCGAATTTGAGATCGGCACCGATCCAAATGTTGCTGTGGCTGACGTGAAGAACGCGATTGATCGAGTGCGCGGAAGCTTGCCCGATGGCATTTTAGAGCCGCTGGTTTCGCGTGTGGATATTGCGGACGGTTTCCTGGGCATTTTCTCAGTCGAAGCCAGCGATATGACAATCGAGCAGCTCAGCTGGTTTATCGATGATGCCGTCTCCAAACGCTTATTGGCGATTGAGGGCATGGGCGAGGTCAACCGGTTCGGCGGGGTCGACCGCGAGATTGAGGTTTTGCTCGATCCGGCCAAGATGCAAGCGTTTGGCGTTACCGCCGCTCAGATCAATGGCTTGCTACGCCAGTCCAACCTTGATGCCGGCGGCGGCACTGCAGAAGTGGGCGGAACACGGCAATCGGTGCGCGTGCTTGGCAATGATGGCAGCGCGTTTGAGCTTGGTCAGCGCCAAATCCAGCTAGGGGCTGGGCGCACGATCAAATTGAGCGATGTCGCCACTGTTAGAGATGGCTTTTCCGAACGCACATCGATGGCGAAGGTCGGCAGCAAGGAAGTCGTGAATTTCTCGATGGGCCGGGCCAAGGGCGCTTCCGATGTGACCGTCTATGAGCAAGCGCAAGTGATCATCGCAGAGATTGAGGCTGAAAATCCCGGCGTAAAATTCGTCCAGCTGTTTGACACGGTGAAATACACCAAGAGCCAATATCAAAGCTCAATTTCGGCGATGCTCGAAGGGGCCGTGCTGGCGGTTGTTGTCGTCTTCTTCTTCCTGCGCGATTGGCGCGCCACGATGATTTCTGCAGTCGCCATTCCGCTGTCTGCGATACCGACATTCTGGTTCATGGACCTGCTTGGATTTAACCTCAATTTTCTATCCCTGCTCGCGCTCGGGTTGGTCGCTGGGGTTTTGGTCGATGATGCGATCGTGGAGATCGAAAATATCGTCCGACATATGCGAATGGGCAAATCGGCTTATCAGGCCAGTATTGATGCGGCGGACGAGATCGGGCTGGCGGTTGTTTCGACCTCATTCTGTATTGTCGCGGTCTTCCTGCCGGTTGGATTGATGCCGGGCGTGACCGGCCAGTTCTTCAAGAATTTCGGCCTTACTGTCGTGGTCGCAGTTCTGATGAGCTTGGCCGTGGCGCGGATGATCACCCCGATGATGGCGGCCTACTTCCTGCAAGCCAAAGGCAATGCTGCCCATGGCGAAGGCAAGTGGATGGATCGCTATATGCGCATCCTGCGTTGGTCGCTCGACCGGGGTAAGCTCTATGCCAAGCGTGATGGGCTGCCGGGCCCGCGCAATCGGTTGTTATATGCACTTACCTTCTTCATTGTTGTGTTGTTTGCTTTGGGGCTGCCCCTTGCGGTTACCTTTAGCGGCTATGAAGCACTTCAGGAATTGGCAATTCCAGCCAGTTTGGTTTCGGCAATGGGCCTCTCCCCTGCCGAAGGTTTCGGCTTCGTTATTGGCCGCATCTTGATGATCGTCGAATTTGCGCTGCTGATGGGTTTGGCGTTGCTCAGCTCTATCGTCGGGATCAAATTGATTGGCATAGTCCCTCGAATGTTGGGCACGAAGCTGTACCAAACATGGCAATGGCTCGAAGCGCGCTTCCTTGATCACCGCGTTTGGATGTTGGCCGTTGGCTATTTCTCATTCCTGTTGACGATGCTGTTGTTCAACAGTGTCCCGTTTCAATTCCAACCTGAAATCGATGATGACACCAGTCGGGTGGAAATTGAGATGGTGCCCGGCACCACATTGGCTTCCACCGAGGCGGTTGCGGATGAAGTGACGGCGTTCCTTGAATCCGAACAAGAGGTCGAGAGAATTTTGCAGGTTGTGCGCCAAGGCAGCGCAACATTGTGGCTCACTCTAAAAGATGATCGGGAACGCAAATCGTTTAAATTCCAACGCGATCTTGCCCCTGACCTCGCTCAATTTGCCGATGCACGAGTGCGTTTCCAGGCAGATGGTGGCCCTGGCGGCGGCGGCAGTGGCCGTGATCTTACAGTGATGTTGGCCGGATCAGACCCGGATGTGCTGAACGCAACTGCGTCGCAATTGGTTGAGGAGCTCAAAGGCCTCAACATGATTGTCAGCCCCCGCATTACAGCTGACCTCAGCCGGCCGGAATTGATCATCCGTCCGCGCGCCGAATTGGCGGCCGAATTGGGTGTTACAACCGTGGCGTTGAGCCAAGCCATCCGGATCGCGACGATGGGTGAGATTGAACAGAATGCGGCGAAATTTTCGCTCTCAGATCGTCAGATCCCGATCACAGTTCGGCTGCCGGCGGAATCGCGGCGAGATCTTTCAACGATTGCCAATTTGCCCGTGCCAATTTCCGGTGGCGGATCGGTGCCACTAAGCCGCGTCGCTGATATTGAATTTGGCGCCGGGCCAACATCGATCCAGCGTTACAATCAAAGCCGACGCGTGTTTATCGGCGCTGACCTGGCGGCGAATGTGCTGCGCGGCACGGCGATGGAACAGGTCAATCAATTGCCGACACTGCAAGACTTGCCTCAAGGGGTGATTAGGGATGCAGTTGGCGGTGATGAGTTGCAAAATGAGCTGGTTGAAAACTTTGGCACAGCTTTGTTCGCAGGCATCTTGTTGGTCTTTGGGGTCCTCGTCTTGCTCTATAAGCGCCTGATGAGCCCTCTTGTGAATATGACTTCGCTGGCGCTCGCGCCGCTGGGCGGCATATTCCTCGTCTGGCTGGTCGGCCAACCAAACTCGATGCCGGTCCTGATCGGCACGCTGCTGCTGCTCGGGATTGTCTCGAAAAACTCAATCTTGCTGATTGATTTTGCGATTGAGGAAATGGAGACCGGCAGGCGCAAACTCGATGCAATCATGGAGGCAGGCCACAAACGCGCTCAGCCGATTGTGATGACAACCGTCGCGATGACTGCAGGCATGGTCCCAACCGCTATTTCACTCACCGGAGATGGCGCATGGCGCCAGCCGATGGGTGTGGTGGTGATCGGCGGTTTGATACTCTCAACCGTCCTAACCCTATTGATCGTCCCGCCAGGCTTCAGCTTGGCGGATGGCGTGGAAAAACGGATCGGCCCGTGGATGCGCAGCAGGTTGCTGACTTATCGGCCCGGCGATGAAGACAGCAGCAATGAAGTGGGGGCTGCCGCTCCTGCTTCTGGATCGCGCCCGGGGGCTGAGCCTGCGGAGTGATCGCATCCCGCAGATTGCGAGGCGGGGTGTCATCAATCGGCGCGGCAAGCTATCTACGGCGTAATGTCTGATCCACGGCCCGTTCCTTTGAAGTTTGGCGGAGAACCGCTGACTGAAGATCGCGCCCGGCGCATGCGCTGGAGCGCGACAGGCCTGCTTGGCGCCATGGCGTTGGTGTTTTTCACATCGCATCCTTACATCGAACTGCATCCGGCCTGGGGCTATGTGAATGCCTTTGCCGAGGCCGCCATGGTTGGCGGATTGGCCGATTGGTTTGCGGTTACGGCGCTGTTCCGCCACCCGCTGGGATTGCCGATCCCGCACACCGCGATCATTCCGGAAAACAAGGATCGTATCGCCGATACAATGGCGCAGTTCCTCCAGGAAAACTTCCTGACTCCTTCGGTCGTCGCGCGGCGGATGCAGGGGATGAATATCGCGCAGGCAGTGGGTGATTTTCTGGTCGCGCCTAAAGGCAATTCCAGCAGCCCCGATCCGCGCTCTCGCATCACTGGCGGGGCAGCCGAATTACTGGCTGAAGTGCTCGAATCGCTTGATCCGGATCGGTTGGGCAATCAAGTGCGTACTGGCTTGGGCAAGCAACTTGGCAAGATTGACGTTTCGCCATTGCTGGGGCGGATGCTTGAAAGTGCCATCGCGGATCAGCGCCATATGCCCTTGATGGATGGCTTTATTCGGTGGGCTGGTCTGACGCTGGAAGACAATGAGGAAACCGTGCGCGAGGTGATCCACGCCCGCGCCAATTCGGTGCTGCGCTGGACCGGTCTTGATGAACGCATTTCTGGCTCCGTTCTGGATGGGCTGTACAAATTGCTGGCAGAGGTTCTGGTTGATCCTGAGCACCCGCTGCGCGGAAAGATCGAAGAGGGGATGGCGCAGCTTTCCAACGATCTTCAGCATGATCCGGAAACGCGCGAACGGGTGGAATCGATGAAGCGCGACCTGATTGAAAATCCTGCTGTGGCGGAATGGTGGCTGGGCGTGTGGGAGCGGATCCGGCAATCATTGATCCGCCGCGCGCGCGAAGCCGATAGCGAATTGGGCGCGGAAATGCGCAATGGCCTGATAGAGCTGGGCAATGCGCTCAAAAAAGATGAGCGTTTGCAATTGCAGATCAATCGTTTCGCGCGCCGTACCGCCGTGGGGGTTGCCACGCGTTATGGCTCACAAATCGTTACTCTCGTTTCTGAAACGGTGAAGCGCTGGGATGCGACCACCATTACTGGCCGGATCGAAAATGCGGTTGGGCGCGATCTGCAATTTATCCGGATCAACGGCACGCTGGTGGGCGGATTGGTGGGCATGCTCATACACTTCGTGATCTCACTTACGTAGGAAACACAGGGTCAGCCCATTCGTCGGGGCAGCTCTCTATAGAGCGTAGATGACGCAAAAACCTTCGAGCGCTGCGACTGCAGACAAGTCATCCCCTAAATTCGTTTCGCTTGCCGCGGGCGCGCAGGCGATCATCAATGGCGCGCTCGTTACGGCGATTGAACCATGCCAATTTGAAGTCGGGCCGGGTGCCTTTGTGTTAACCGGCGAATCGCTGAGTCCCAACAACAGCAAACCTGCAGCGCCGGCGGATGAGCTGTATTTCTCCTTGCTCGATGCCATTGCGGTCCCCGCTCAGTTTGAGCCCGCCCGCTTTCGCTTGTTCGCGATATTGGGGCGGGTGGTTGAACAAGATCGGACACTACAGGCGCAAGAGGAATGCGCCATTTGCGCCGCGGCAATGATCGCTGGCGATCCCGCTGCCGCATTGGCGAGCGCGCGGCGCCTGGCCCAGAAGAAAGAGGCCCAGAAGAAAGAGGCCCAGATGCCCAAGGATATGGAGCAAGCTACGCAATAATGCATAGCTCCGGCGCAGCTCCTCTCTAATCTGCGCGGCCTAGGCCATTCTCCTTGAAAGCAATGGGGGAGCGGCCAATGCCAATCGGCAACAGCAAAAATGGCAAGACTATCAGCGCGGCATCGCAACGGATCGAGGATTGCGCGGAGCAAATTTGGCAAGATCGCCGGAGCCACGGGGCAGCCAAATGGGATAGGGCCAGCAATTGCGCCTTTGCCGAATTGCTGCGGCGGTTGAAACCGCGCATTCGCGCGTTGATACGGCAATATGGGCTAACAGATATGATTGAGGACGCCGAGCAGGCGGGCGCGATCGGGGTCCACCGCGCACTGAGTTCATTCGATCCGGCCAAGGCACGCTTTTCAACGCATGTCACATGGCAAATTCGCGGTGAGTTGCAGAGTTTAAGGCACCGCACACGGTTGGATCAACGGCGCAGCGCACGCAGCGCAGGCATGGTCACCGTATCACTCGAGGCATTGGGCGGAATGGAAGACGGAACCCCGTTTGAAATCATCGACAATGATGCATTCGCCCGAACTGAGCAGGGCGCAAACGAGAACATGGTTCACACCATGATGGATCAGCTTCTCGATCGGCTCGGCGCTCCCGAAGATGAACGGGCAATCATGTATGACACGCTTTACGATCGCGATCCGGGCGCGGATGCAAACCAAGAACGATCATCGGAGCAGCGCCGCCAAGTGGTCCGCAGAACATGGCGCAATTGCATCAAGGTGATGGCCGCATAGCGGCTTGGGTGAGGCTATTCTGATAAATAGCTGATTATGGTCAAGTAGAAGGATCGGAATGGATTGCCCTCGGCATCCAGCGCCGGTTCGAACCGTGCATCCGTCATCGCGTCGCATGCTGGGCTTTCAAGCGCATCGGCATCCGTAAGCTTCAGCAAGGCGCAATCGCTCACGCTTCCATCTGGTTCAATGATGGCGCGCATGAAGATGAACCCTTGCTCCCCGCGGATCAGCGCCCGTCGCGGATAATCGTCAACGATACGCCTGGCGATCGCCGATTGATTGATCCAGCTTGGCGGAGAGCGGGCGGTGCTATGCGCCTCAATATCGAGGCCCCAATCGCGCATCAAATCTATGGTGCAATTGTTGAGCGCTTCAAACGCAGCGCCCAGCGATCCCGTGGCGAACGTGGTTTTTCGCCTGCCTTGGCGAAACGCAATGAATTGTGCGCTCTGGGCCGCTTCAACATTGAGTTGCCGATCTTGAAAAAGAAGCCATGTTTGTTCTTCCTCTTGGGCCTCTTCCTCACCTTCTTCTGGGGCGGATTGGCCAAGATCTCCAAGGCCTATAGCTGGAAAAATAAGGGCCTTTCCCACCTCGTTCATATCGCCGAGACTGGGTTCTGTGCGGAATGGCTCATGACTATCCGAAAAAGAAACATCGGTCGGCTCTCGGTGGCGATATCGACGCAGGCTGGGCCCAGCCACAAACAGCTGAAAGCCCCGGCCTGGCGCATATTGTTCGATCACCAGGATGTGGCGATTGTCATCGCCACCAAATTCGCGCGCCAAACGGCATTTGTTTGCCGCGTAATCGAGGTTCCAAGCGCTGCTCGCTTCAACTTGCACCTCTTTGGCATGGGCCGTGCTCGTCATGCACAAGCCAGCCATTGCGAAGACCAGATGAATGCCTGCGGAAATCGAGAATAAACGCATGGTGCGATCCCAAATAAAAACCCTTACCGAGCAAACTAGCTCAGCAAGGGTTCTTGTCAATATAGAAGAGATCGAGCGACCAGGCTTAAGTAAGGCCGCTTTTACTCATGCCTTTAGCCAAGTTTTTGCGTCAGCTCAGGCACCGCATTGAACAGATCAGCGACCAGGCCAATATCCGCAACTTGGAAGATCGGCGCGTCTTCATCCTTGTTGATCGCGATGATCGTTTTGGAATCTTTCATGCCTGCAAGGTGCTGGATCGCGCCGGAAATGCCGATTGCGATATAAACATCGGGGGCCACGATCTTGCCGGTTTGGCCGACTTGATAATCATTCGGGACATAGCCAGCATCCACCGCTGCACGTGATGCACCGATCGCTGCGCCTAGCTTGTCTGCCAGCGGGGTGATCACGCTTTCAAAAGTTTCAGCGTCTTTGAGCGCGCGTCCGCCTGAGACAATGATATCGGCGCTTGCGAGTTCAGGGCGATCCCCGCCATCGGCAATTTCGGCGCTGACAAAGCTTGAAAGGCCTGCGTCTCCGGGGCCCGAAGCGTCTTCAACATTGGCGGAACCACCGGTGGTTTCGGCCTTGTCGAAAGCGGTGCCACGGACCGTGATAACCAGCTTGGGATCGCTCGATTCCACCGTTGCAATGGCATTGCCGGCGTAAATTGGGCGGGTGAAAACCTTGCCGCCTTCGACCGAGAGAATGTCAGAAATTTGCATCACATCAAGATGCGCGGCGACGCGCGGTGCGATGTTCTTCCCTGATGTAGTCGCCGGAGCGAGAAATGCATCATAGCCTTCCATCAAGCCAGCAATCAGCGGCGCGACATTTTCTGCCAAGCCATTGCCATAGGCCGCATCATCAGCCTTCAGAACTTTGGCAACACCAGCGATTTGGGCAGCCGCATCGGCAACGCCGCCGCAATTGTGGCCAGCAACCAATGCGTGCACTTCCCCAAGCTTACCCGCTGCGGTTATCGCAGCCAGCGTTGCATCATTGAGGGATGAATTGTCGTGTTCGACCAGAACCAGAGTGTTCATGTCTCTTTATTCCTTATCCAGCTCGCATCGCCTTAAGCGATGCCGAGAGCTTTGATTTTTTCAACCAGCGCATCAACGTCTGCGACCTTCTCACCCGCTTGGCGCACAGGCGGTTCAGCGACATTTGTCGTTGTCAGGCGCGGCGCAACATCAACCCCGAAATCACCGGGCGCTTTGGTGTCGAGCGGCTTCTTCTTCGCTTTCATGATATTTGGCAGCGAAGCATAGCGCGGTTCGTTGAGGCGCAAATCGGTGGTGACGATGGCCGGCATGGTGAGCTTCACCGTTTCAAGCCCGCCATCAACTTCACGTTTCACGGTGACGGCATCGCCATCAATTTCAACCGTGTTGGCAAAGGTGCCTTGCGGACGGCCCATCAACGCAGCCAGCATCTGGCCGGTTTGGTTGGAATCGTCGCTGATCGATTGCTTGCCCAACAACACCAGGCCGGGTTGTTCTTCTTCGGCAATCGCTTTCAGGATTTTGGCAACGGCCAGCGGTTCAACTTCTTCGTCGGTCTCAACCAAGATCGCGCGGTCTGCGCCCATTGCGAGCGCGGTACGCAAGGTTTCTTGCGCCTTTGCAGGGCCGATTGACACGGCGATAATTTCTTCCGCTTTGCCCGCTTCTTTGATCCGGATTGCTTCTTCGATCGCAATCTCATCAAACGGGTTCATGCTCATCTTGACGTTGGCAAGATCAACTCCCGTCCCGTCGGCCTTGACGCGCGGCTTCACGTTATAGTCGATCACCCGTTTTACGGGGACGAGGATTTTCATCGCAGTTCCTTCCTTGCGCAAATTCTTGATGCGGCCCTATCTCGCGTTTACGTAAACGTCAAGTTAGGCTCGCGTGAATCACTATTCCATTCGCTGTGCGTCCTTGCCCTCACCAGCGCCAAGGTCAAGCCTGCCATTTTGGCCAGTCTTGAGGTATGGCTAGCCTTAAATGAGGCTGAGTTTGGTTTGGAGGAATCGATGCGCACGTTTTCGGGAATTGTTGGGCGGGTGTCGCCCACATTGCGGCTGCTGGCTGCGGGCATGCTCGCATTGGTGCATCCTGTTTTGGCGCAAGCGCAAGAGCCGCAATCGGCATTAGAATCGGATCAGGCACCAAATCTGGAGCGGATTGAAACGCGGATTGGCCAGGAAGGGTTCGAATCGCCCCCCGCGCAATTGGCACAATTGGATTGGCTGATCGGGCAATGGGCTGGTTATGGGATTGGCGGCGCTCGCTCAATGGAAAGCTGGCTGGCCCCTATCGGCGGAACGATGGTGGGCACATTCGTTCAAGAAACAGCCGAAGGCTCCATCATGTTCACCGAACATATGTATTTGATGCAAGAGGGCGAAACGCTTGTTCTGCGACTCAAACATTTCAACGCCGATCTTACCGGGTGGGAGGAGAAGGATGATATGCTCACCTTCCGCCTGGTCGCAATTGAAGACTGCGCGGTGTATTTCAACGCGCTGACATTGCGCTGTGCCGATTCTGAAAATCCCGGCGCGGGTTTGGTCGCAGCCGTGCGGATGCAATCGGGCGATGAGCTGTTGTTTCAGTTTTCATCGATCATTTCGCCGCAAGCTGGATTGTGCGTAGAAGAGATGACCACTTTGGACATGAATTTCTGCGCTGCCAATATTCTGACGCAAGCAGAGGCCCGGCGAACGCAATATTTGGCAAGCGCCATCGACCGAAACGACACTCTGCCCGATTTGGTTGCCCAGATAACAGCAAGCGACGAAGCGTTTATCGCCTATCGCGACGCAGAATGCGGTGCGGTTTGGGAGAGCTGGAAGGATGGAACAATCCGCACCATCATGGCCTTGTCCTGCCGGATTGAGATGACGGATCAGCGCACGCACCAAATTTGGCAAACATGGCTGACGCACCAAGACAGCGCTCCGCCAATCCTGCCCGAACCGAAGCCATCACGTTAGAGCGTTAAGGCGCTAGCTGCGAGCGGAGCATCGGCCCGCGCCGGGAATGAACGTCAATAAAAGGGCCGCGCCAGAACACTCCCAGCACGGCCCCTTTTTAATCGGTGTTGTCAGCGCAGCTTATGCCGCTTGCTGCACTTCAGCGACGATTTTTTTCGCGGCATCGCCCAGATCATCGGCAGCCACAATCGGCAGCCCTGAATTGGCAAGGATATCCTTGCCCTGCTGAACATTGGTGCCTTCGAGGCGCACGACCAGCGGAACAGACAGATTAACGTCCTTTGCCGCTTGAACGATACCATCGGCGATAATGTCGCACTTCATGATCCCGCCAAAGATATTCACCAGAATGCCTTCAACGGCAGGGTCTTTGAGGATGATCTTGAATGCGGCTGTCACTTTTTCAGTGGTCGCGCCGCCGCCCACATCCAGGAAGTTCGCTGGGAATGCGCCGTTCAGCTTGATAATGTCCATCGTCGCCATCGCCAATCCCGCACCATTGACCATGCAGCCAATATTGCCATCCAATTTGATGTAAGCGAGATCAAATTCTGACGCTTCAACTTCGGCCGGGTCTTCCTCGGTCTCGTCGCGCATCTCTTCGATCGCCGGGTGGCGATACAGCGCGTTGCCATCAAAGCTCATCTTGGTGTCGAGCACCAACAGCTGAGCATTGCCATCGGCATCAGGCTTGGTCTCAACCAGCGGGTTGATCTCCAGCATTTCGCAATCGCTTACCATAAATGCAGAATAAAGCTGCTTGGCCAATTTCTGACATTGCTTGTTGAGATTGCCGCTCAATTTCAGCGCAAACGCAACTGCGCGGCCATGATGCGGCATAAAACCTTGGGCTGGATTGATGGTGATGGTTGTGATCAGCTCTGGCGTGTTGTGCGCCACATCTTCGATGTCCATCCCGCCTTCGGTAGAAGCCACCATGGCCACTCGGCCTGATGCACGATCAACCAGCATTGCGAGATAATATTCGCTTTCGATGTCAACGCCATCGGTAACATACAGACGGTTAACCTGCTTGCCCTCATCGCCGGTTTGAATGGTGACGAGGGTGTTGCCGAGCATTTCTTTGGCATCGGCTTCAACATCTTCGATACTTTTCGCCAACCGCACGCCGCCTTTGGCATCTTCGGGCAGTTCTTTGAACTTGCCCTTGCCCCGGCCACCAGCGTGAATTTGTGCTTTCACAACATAAAGCGGCCCTGGCAATTGCCGTGCTCTGGCAACGGCTTCTTCCACCGACAAAGCGGCGTGGCCGGCTGGGACAGCGATCCCATGTTCTTTGAGCAATTCCTTGGCCTGATATTCGTGGATGTTCATCGCCGATCGTATCCTTCGTGGCTTGATGACTGAGGAGAGAGTGTTTCCAGCGCATAAGCATGGATTGAACGACTTGAAAAGTGTGGTTTCTACGCCCACGAGGGTCGCCTCTCATGATTGATAGGAATCGCCTTCAGCAGATTGTCCGTGAAGCGGGCCGAATTGCGCACTCGCGCTGGCCCGGTGCTGGCCACCATGTTGCAAGCTGGGAGAAGGAACCCGGCAGCCCGGTGAGCGAGGCGGATTTAGAGGTCGACGCGTTTTTGAAGCGTGAATTGGGCGCGCTTTTGCCCGCGGCGGGCTGGCTCTCAGAAGAGACCGCCGATGATCAAGATCGCTTGTCCAAGGATCTGATTTGGTTGGTCGATCCGATTGATGGGACGCGCGATTTCATCGGTGGTCGGTCCGGCTGGGCAGTGTCCGTCGCCTTGATCAGCAATGGCCGCCCCTTGATCGGCGTGCTTGCAGCGCCCGCTCGCGAAGAAGAATGGTCAGCCGTCGCCGGAGAAGGTGCGACTCGCAATGGCGCGCCGCTCAATGCCTCGCAGCGCAAATCCTTTCCCGGTGCGCGGGTGCCGATCGATCAATTGCCAAAGGTCGATTCTGATCTGACAATCGTGGAGAAACCCAATTCCATCGCATTGCGAATCGCAATGGTTGCCGCCGATCAGGCCGATCTGGTTGCGACATTGCGCTGGGGCTTTGAATGGGATGTCGGCGCTGCAGCCCTGATCGCGCGCGAGGCGGGGGCTGAGGTTTCCGACGCGTTCGGCGGGCCGTTGGCCTATAACAAACGTGATCCGCGCGCCTTCGGTGTGGTGGCCAGCTCTGCCGCTATTCATGGGCACGCACTGGAACGGATTGCCGAGCGCGCGCAGCGGCTCAAATATTAAGGGCCGAGTTTCCCCGGCCCTCAACTTACAAATTCAGCAGAGTTTTAGCCCGCGTTGCGCGCCGCTTCCACATCTTCCTGACTGATCGGCACGATCTTAATCTCGACCCGGCGATTGAGTGGTTCGTCCACACCATCGGCGGTTTTGACGCGTAATTGATCAAAAGATTCGCCAAAGCCCTGCGTTGCAATGCGAGAGCGCGCGACCCCGCGGGCGCCCAAATATTCGGCCACTGCTTGCGCGCGGCGTTCCGAAAGATCTTGGTTCAGCGCATCCGATCCGGTCGTGTCGGTAAAGCCGTACACATCAACCAGACTGTTGGGATAATTGATCAGACTTTCGGCAACGGTGTTAAGGGTGTCGTAGAAGCCGGGATTGATATCAGCCGATCCGCGCGCGAATGTCACGCCATCGGGCAGACGCACAAGAATCGCGTCCTGATCGCCAACTTCTTCTACATCAACGCCGCTGCCTTCGGTTTGTTCATCAAGCTCTCTGATCTGGTCATCAAATTGCTTGCCAAGCACCGCACCGGCTGACCCGCCAATGCCTGCACCGATAATCCGCGCGGTATCCCCGCCGATAACCCCGCCCAGGACTGTGCCAAGGGTGCCACCCAACACTGCGCCAATCGCGGTACGTGAAACTTTCTGCTCGCCGGTGTTGGGATCAGTTACACATCCGCTGGTTCCAAGCAGGGCAATCGCTGCCGTGCCGGATAGAAAAGCTCGTGAATTTCGCATTTTATCAGTCCTCCTGGTCATTTCGAAGTTGGCACGGAACATGGTTAAGATGCAAGTTTGCGCACGCCAGACCGCACCGCCTCGCCGCCCAAATGCGCTGCGCTGCTTTGATGGGACCTGAACCCGATTCAATCTTGCGCGAGCGCGGGGAACTGCATTTGGTTGTGGATGGCATGCTGCCACAGCTGCTGGAAACGCGGCGCAATTGTGCTAGCGAGAATGGCGTGACCCCTTTTCCTTGGACAGATCTTATCATTATCGCTGGGCTGATTGTGCTCAACGGCATCTTTGCGATGTCTGAATTGGCGATCGTTTCAGCCAAAACGGCGCGACTCCAAGCCAAAATGGAAGAAGGATCGGTAGGCGCGAAAACGGCGCTGGCGCTGGCCGCTGATCCCGGAAAATTTCTTTCCACTGTCCAGATCGGCATTACCTTGGTTGGCATCATAGCCGGCGCATATTCCGGCGCGAGCTTGGGCGGGCCGGTGGGTGAACGGCTGGTGCTGCTTGGGGTCCCGGCTGATATGGCAGGCGATGCCGGGTTTGTACTGGTCATCGCGATGACCACCTATTTCAGTCTGGTTGTCGGGGAGCTTGTGCCAAAGCAATTGGCGCTAAAATCCGCCGTTCCAATTGCGCTTGTGATGGCGCGCCCAATGGCCATTCTTGCAAAAGTAGCGGCGCCGCTTGTGTGGGTCCTTGATACCTCTTCTGCCGGAATAATTCGCCTGTTTGGGATTCGTTCGGGCAGCGAAGCCTCGGTTACTTCAGAAGAGCTGCGCATTATCTTCGCTGAGGCCACGCGGTCCGGCGTGATCGAGGCGGAACAACATCAGATCCTAACCGGTGTGGTGCGTTTGGCCGAGCGGCCCGTGCGAGAGGTTATGACGCCGCGCACCGAGCTGGATTGGATTGATATTGGCGCGGATGAGCCTGCCATTCGCAAAGCGATAGAAGACAGCCCGCATTCCCTTTTACCGATCGCCGATGGCTCACCTGACAAGGTGCTGGGCGTGGTCAAAGTGCGCGAATTGCTGGCACAGATGGTGGCTGGGAAGCCGGTTTTGTTGAAGAAGATGATGCGCAAGGCAGAGGTTGTGCCGGATCAATTGGACGCCTTGGATGCGCTCAGGGTGTTGCAACAATCCGATATCGCGATGTCGATGGTGCACGATGAATATGGCCATTTCGAAGGGATCGTAACGCCGGTTAATCTGCTCACCGCGATTGCTGGGAATTTCGTCAGCGATCAGGATGAAGGGGACGAACCCCAATTGATTGAGCGCGCCGATGGCTCGCTGCTTGTTTCAGGCGGGATCTCCGCCGATGCGCTCGCCGATCGATTGGGCTTGGATTATGGCGACAGCCGCGAATTTGGCACCGCGGCAGGATATGTCCTGTCGGTGCTCAAGAAATTGCCCGCCGAAGGGGAGCTGTTCACCGATCAAGGCTGGCGATTTGAAGTGATCGACATGGATGGCCGCCGGATCGACAAAATCTTGGTGGCTGAAGACAAGACAGCCGAGGATTAAGCCCCCGTGGCCTAGGATGGCGTTTGGGGCCGTGTTGCCATTGCGCCGCTGCCAGTGCGAGTAGACTGCCCGTGCAGATACGCCGCCCAAACGCTACCCGATCAGCGCCTCGAGCCGTTTTATCCCGGAATAACCGCCTGCGCAGCGCCGCCATCACCTTCTGGTGCAGCGATAATATCGCGGGTCACGCGGCCTTTGGCGACCGTGTTTGTGCCATCATCACCCACAGTTGAGCGAATTCCCGGTGCAGCTGTGCCAGCCCGATCGAGCGCGCTGGTTTCCACCTGACTGCGCGGCGCAGGGCCGCCAAACAAAGCTTCGAGCGCTTGCTCAGATGCGGTGCCTTCTGCTGGGCGCGGGGCGCCGGGCTCTGGCGGGGCGAGGCTGAAATCAGGCGGCACGACCAGCGGCGCCTGGCGTTGGACCGCAAATTCATCGGGCCGTTCGCGATTGAAGATGCCAGATCCCCCGCAGGCACCCAACATGGCGCTTGTCGAAAGAAGAAGAATTGCAGTTTTGTAAGCTCGCATTGTTAGCTCTCCAAATCAGCTCTTAGCTGGCCGCTCTTCTTGCGGCTCGATTGTGGGGGTGTCTGTATCATCCTTGTCGCTCACGAAAAAGCTGCGAACAAGAATTAATACAACGCCGATGGTGATAGCAGCATCGGCAACGTTGAAAACGAGGAAGGGACGGTAAATTTCGCCAAATGCCTGAATGTGGAAATCGGCATAGTCGATTACATAGCCCAAATCTTGGCGATCGCGGATATTGCCAATCGCGCCGCCCAAGATCAGGCCAAGGCTCAAGCTATCGCCGAGCAATTTTTCGCGCATCATCCAAACCAGCACAACCAGCGCGATCAGCGCGGTCATCGCAACCAAGGCCCAGCGCATTTCCATGCTTTCCGCAGTCAGCAGGCCCAATGAAACGCCGCGATTTTCAACATAGGTAAGGTCAAAAAACGGCAATATCTGGATTTGCCGCACTTCGCGCAGCGCGAGCGGGCCGATCACATACCATTTGATCAACTGATCAACGACAGCGATCACGGCTGCGAGTGCAAGGCCCAAAATTCGGTTGCGGGTGAACAGGCCGCTCATTGCGCACCGTCCAATTTCGTCACCGCATCATCACACCGCCCGCACAGAGCGCCATCTTCTGACACGTCCGCACGCAAGCGCCAGCAGCGCCCGCATTTCGGGTGAGAAGATTTGACGACAACCACCTCATCCGCTTGCCCGCGTGTCACTGTCGCAGTGATGAACAATTCGGCGAGCTGATCATCGGATACGCCCGCCGGGATCGCCGCTTCGGGCACGGTCACTTCGGCTTCCAGGCTGGAGCGGATGGTTTTTTCGCGCCGAAATGGCTCAATCGCCTCGGTCACACGCTCTCTAAGCGCGCGCAGGGCAGACCATTTCGCAGTGTCGGTGGGCACTTGCGGCACACTCGGCCACTCCAGCAGGTGGACGCTGCCACCTTGATCGCCGTCTTCGGGATAGCGGGTTTGCCATACCTCTTCGCTGGTGAAGACCAGAACCGGCGCAGCGTAGCGCACCAATGCATGGAACAACAGATCGAGCACGGTGCGATAAGCATTGCGAACGGTGCTGTCCGGCCCATCGCAATATAGCGTATCTTTGCGGATATCGAAGAAGAAGGCTGACAGGTCTTCATTGCAGAATTCGACCAGCAGGCGGGTATAGCTGTTGAAATCGTATTCGTCCGCCGCCTTGCGCAGCTTCGCGTCCAATTCACTCAGCAGCGAGAGCACGTAAAGCTCCAGCTCGGGGATTTCCCCGCCATCGCCCATATCGCCGATAAATCCGTCTAGCGCGCCAAGCAGATAGCGGAATGTGTTGCGCAGCCGGCGATATTGATCGCCCACCCCTTTCAGGATTTCATCGCCGATCCGGTGATCTTCGGTGTAATCGACGCTCAATGCCCACAGCCGGATTATATCCGCGCCATATTGCTCCATCACCTTCAGCGGATCGATCGTGTTGCCGAGCGATTTGGACATCTTCTTGCCGGCTTTGTCCATCGTGAAGCCGTGCGTCAGCACTTCATCATAGGGTGCGCGGCCGCGCGTTGCGCAGCTTTCTAGCAGGGATGATTGGAACCAGCCGCGATGCTGATCGGTGCCTTCCAAATAGAGGTTGGCGGGCCAGGTCAGGTCACCCCAGCGATCCGATTCGAGCACGAATGCATGGGTGCAGCCGCTGTCGAACCACACATCCAGAATATCGGTGACCATCTCATAATCGTCTGGCTTGTGATCAGGGCCAAGGAATTCAGTTTTGCGCGCCTCTTCCCACGCATCGACGCCTTCGGCGGTGACCGCTGCGACAATGCGCGCATTCACTTCGGGATCTTGCAGATATGATCCATTGGGCCGCACGAACAGCGTGATCGGCACCCCCCATGCACGCTGGCGCGAAAGCACCCAATCGGGCCGCCCTTCGACCATCGAACCAATGCGGTTTTGCCCTTTGGGCGGAACAAAATTGACCCGCTCAATTTCAGACAAAGCGCGGCTGCGCAAAGTGTCACTGGCACCCTTTGGCAGAGCGCTGCCAACGGCTGCATCAAGATCTTCAAGCGAAGCCGAATGGACTGAAGAAAGCGGCTCCAACTCCTGATCCATCGGCACAAACCATTGCGGCGTGCAGCGATAGATGACTTTGGCTTTGGAGCGCCATGAATGCGGGTAAGAATGCGCGTAATCGGCAGACGCCGAAAGCAAAGCGCCCGCTTCGCGCAGATCGTTGCAGATAGGTCCATCGGGCGCGTTAAACGGCTTGTTGATGACCGCGCGGCGGCGAGCCTTTCCGTCGCCGTCAACGTCATCTGCGCCCAGCCACGGCCAATCGTCGCGATAGCGCCCATCGTCCATCACGGCAAAAACGGGGTTGATCCCGCTTGCCTTGCACAGGTCGAAATCATCTTCGCCATGGTCGGGCGACATATGGACGAGGCCGGTTCCGCTCTCGGTGGTGACGAAATCGCCTTCGAGGAAGGGGCGGGGCTTGGTGTAGAATTCGTCCTCAGGGAAACGGTCCGCCATCGGGTGCTTGGCGAGGGTTCCGGCTAGGTCGGCACCGAGGGTGACGCTATCTTCGCCAGTGAGAAGCACAGTTCCAAAGACCGCATCGAGACGTTTGTTGAACGCTGAAACAAGCTCGCGAGCGATTAAGAAGCGTTTGCCTTCGAGCTCAGGAGCACCGGTTGCAGTCACCACTCCATATCGGACATCCGCCCCATAAGCCAAAGCCTGATTGACCGGGATCGTCCAAGGGGTCGTCGTCCAGATCACCGCATGCGCGCCGACCAATTCTTCGATTGGCGATTCCGTAATCTCAAATCCCACATCAATCTGCGAGGAGTCTGTCAGGTCTTCATATTCAACCTCAGCCTCAGCCAGCGCAGTCTTCTCAACCGGCGACCACATGATCGGCTTTGATCCGCGATAGAGGTTGCCTGCCTCGACGAATTTCATCAGCTCAGACACAATTGTGCCTTCGGCCTGCGGGTCCATTGTGAGGTAGGGATTGTCCCAATCGCCCATAATGCCGAGCCGTTTCAGCTGCTCACGCTGAGTATCGACCCATTGTTGCGCGTATGCGCGGCATTCGGCGCGGAATTCCTTGGCCGGAACCTCATCCTTATTGAGCTTTTTCTTGCGGTATTTCTCTTCAACCTTCCATTCAATCGGAAGGCCGTGGCAATCCCAGCCCGGCACGTAAGGTGCGTCTTTGCCCAGTAGGTTTTGCGTGCGGCACACCATGTCTTTCAGGATGTGATTGAGCGCGTGGCCGATATGCATATCGCCATTGGCGTATGGGGGGCCATCATGGAGGATAAACTTTTCGCGATCCGCGCGGGTATCGCGCAGCGCCTGATAAAGATTGGCGTCTTCCCAACGCGCGGCAATTACGGGCTCCTTCTTGGGCAGGCCCGCTTTCATGGGGAAATCCGTCTTCGGCAGAAAGACAGTGTCTTTATAGTCGCGCTGTTCAGTCATCAGGGATGCGCGCTTAGAAGCCTTCGCGCTTCCTCGCAATCCTTGTCCATCTGAGCGACCAATTCCTCAACACTGCCAAACTTGGCTTCGCCGCGCAGGAAGTGGTGAAATGCGATCTCGATTTCCTGCCCGTACAAATCGCCCGAAAAATCGAAGAAATGCGGCTCCAGCAGCTCCTTAGGCGGCGCGAAATGCGGGCGCACACCGATATTGGCCGCCCCGATCAGCGCCTCCCCGGTGGCCAGCACTTTGCCAGTGACGGCATAAATTCCGTATTTTGGGCGCAAATATTTATCGATCACCAGATTGGCAGTCGGATATCCAATTTCTCGGCCGCGCTTATCGCCATGTTCCACGATACCGCGGATTGAAAATGGGCGAGTCAGCAATTCTGCCGCCAATTCCGGCTCGCCTTCACGCAGAGCGTCCCGAATGCAGCTGGATGACACCACTTTGCCGCCGCCCCGAACCGCCTCGACCACGCGCGATTGCAGGCCATGCTGGCCGCCATGGTTTTGCAGCAATTCGACATTGCCTTTCGCCCCCTGGCCAAAGGTGAAATCACCGCCGGTGACCACTCCATGCGCGCCAAACCGTTCGACCAAGATCTTTGTGATAAAGTCCTCGGCGCTTGTTCCTGCAAGCTCCCCATCGAAGTGGAACACCAGCATCGCGGTTGCGCCCGCCGCCAGATATAGCTCTTGGCGTTGTTCAAGCGTGGTCAATCGAAACGGCGGGACATCGGGTTTGAAAAAGCGCACCGGGTGCGGATCAAAGGTCGCGATGATCGATGGGCGCCCTTCGGCATGGGCCCAGTTTATGGCTTCTCCGGCCACGGCTTGATGCCCGCGGTGGAAGCCATCGAAATTCCCCAGCGCGATGATCGCGCCGCGCAGTGCCTCTGGCACGGGTTCACGGTGATCGAGCCAGCGCATTATTCCGCGCTCGCATCATCGGTGCGCAGATAGGTCACGAACGAGAAAGCCGGTCTTTCTCCAGCGGCCGGATGGTCTTCCCGCGCTGTTTCGCGCCATTCCGGGCCAATCGGCTTCATAAAGGTGTCACCGGCATAATCGGCATGAATTTCAGTCACTTCTATCCGTTGAGCAAGCGGGCGAAACACATCATAAATCGCGGCGCCGCCAACGACAGCAATGCCTCCGGCGCCATTCGCTTCGCGGGCAGTTTCAATCGCGGCATCGCTTGAATGCACAATATCTGCGCCGGTGCTGTGCCAATCATCGCGCCGGGTCAGCACGATGTGTCTGCGCCCGGGCAGCAGGCCGGGCAGGCTTTCAAATGTTTTGCGGCCCATAACCATTGGCTTGCCCATCGTTAGCGTTTTGAAGCGCTTCAAATCGGCTGGGAGATGCCACGGCAATTGGCCATCCTTGCCGATCACTCCGTTCGCAGCGCGGGCATAAATCAGGAAAATTTCCCCGTTCGCCTGACCGGGCACATCTCCGCTCACGTTCGCGCTCACGGGCGGTGGATCTTATCTTGGGAGACGCGCGTCACATGGCCCATCTTGCGCCCTTCGCGGGCTTCGGCCTTGCCATAGAGGTGGAGATGCGGCTCGCCCGCCTCGTCCAACATGGCATGTGCGGTCAGCGCATCCTCGCCAACAATGTTGCGCATTTCGATATGCGCAAAGCGGGTTTCTGTATCGCCGAGCGGCAGGCCGCAGATCGCGCGGATATGATTTTCAAACTGGCTTGTAGCCGCGCCTTCAATTGTCCAATGGCCAGAATTGTGCACCCGCGGGGCCATTTCATTGAAAATCGGCCCGTCTTCGGTGGCGAAAAATTCAAGCGTCAGCACGCCGACATAATTGAGCGCATCGGCAACCTGCCGGGCAATCCCGCGCGCGGACTCCACCTGTTCTTCGATTAACGGGCCTGAGGGCAATATCGAACTTTCCAGCATGCCGCTGTGATGGGTGTTGGCGGCGGAATCCCAAAACCGGATCTCGCCATCCTTGGCGCGCACCATGATGACCGAAAATTCCGCTTTGAAATCGATGAACCTTTCATAGACGCAAGCGCTGCCCGGAAAACGAATGCCTTCTGCCTCATGCGCTGTGGCGATCCGCCATTGCCCTTTGCCGTCATAGCCATCTCGGGCGGTCTTCAAAATGCCGGGAGCGCCCACTTGCTCGATGGCGCGCGGAAAATCGCTTTCGCTTTCAACCCGCAAATAAGGTGCCGGTTTTGCCCCGAACCCTTCGACGAAGCTTTTTTCGTTGAGGCGGTCCTGAGCAATTTCCAATGCCTTTGGATGCGGGGCCAGTAGTTCAGCAGGGATCATTTCGACCGTGCTCAGCGGCACGTTTTCAAATTCCCATGTCACCACATCGCAGCGCTTGGCGAAGGCGGCGATCGCTTCTGCGTCGCCCCAGCCATGCTCAAAGAATTCCGCGCTGGTAGCCGCGGCAACATTATCGCCTTTCGGCCCAAATCCGATACAGCGATATCCAAGCTGAGCCGCAGCCACCGCGAGCATGCGGCCCAATTGGCCGCCGCCCAGAATGCCGATTGTCGATCCAGGAGGGAGCGCGCTCATCCGATTGCCAATCCTGCCGATCAATCCTGCGGAGTTTCCGCCACGGCTGCACTGCGCGCCGCGCGCCAATCCTGCAGGCGCTGCGATAACGCTTCATCGCCTAGGGCGACAATTGACGCTGCCAGCAATCCGGCATTGGTCGCGCCCGCCTCCCCAATGGCCAGCGTGCCCGTGGGCACTCCAGCGGGCATTTGCACAATCGAAAGCAGGCTGTCCAAACCGGACAAAGACTTTGATTGAACGGGCACACCCAAAACGGGCAAATGGGTCATCGCTGCGATCATTCCCGGCAGGTGCGCCGCACCGCCAGCGCCCGCGATAATCACATCAAATCCTTCACCCTCTGCGCCTTTGGCAAAGGCGGTCATGCGATCAGGGGTGCGATGAGCCGAAACGATGCGCGCTTCGTGCGCGACATCCAATTCCTCAAGAACATTCGCGGCGCTGCGCATGGTCGGCCAGTCAGATTGACTGCCCATTACGATGGCAACTTTGCCGCCCCCTTCTTTGGCCATATCCGCCTCAACTGTCCTTTAGATAATAACGTTCAGCGGGAACCATCTCCGCATCGAAATCATAGATGATCGGTTCGCCGGTGGGAATCTCTAGCCCGGTGATGTCTTCATCAGAAATGCCAGAGAGATGTTTCACTAGCGCGCGCAGCGAATTGCCATGCGCAGAAATGATCACCGTCTCACCGCTTACAAGCACAGGCTTAATCGCCTCTTCCCAATAGGGCAGCACTCGCTCAATCGTCAGTTTTAAGCTCTCCGTGTAAGGAACATCGATCCCGGCATAGCGCGGATCAGCGCCCGGATCATATTCGCTGCCAGGCTCCATTGGCGGCGGCGGGGTGTCAAAGCTGCGGCGCCAGATATGCACCTGTTCGTCGCCGTGCTTGTCGCGCGTTTCCTGTTTGTTGAGGCCGGTTAGCCCGCCATAATGCCGTTCATTGAGGCGCCAATCCTTGGTCACGGGGAGCCACAGAAGACCGGCCTCCTCCAGCGCGAGGTTAAGCGTTTTGATCGCGCGGGTCTGGAACGAGGTGAAGGCCCGTGTCGGCAACACGCCTTTTTCCTTCATCAAGACGCCTGCCGCTTTGGCTTCGGCCACGCCTTTTTCAGTCAGATCAACATCCCACCAACCGGTGAAGCGGTTTTCAAGGTTCCATTGGCTTTGGCCATGGCGGACAAGAATCAGTTTCGGCATTGTCTCTCCGGATGGAAAAGGCGGAGGGCACGGGTGGCTGTGGCACGCCGCAATTTGAACGCGATCACTAGCTGTCGCTAGCGGGCTTGGAAACCCCGCTTTCGCCCGATTCGCCAAGCTGTGTTTTTGCCTGTGTTGTTGGCTGTGTGCTGGATTGCGCGCGCGACTGCGCTTTTCGGCGTTTCAGGTTTTCGCGCAATTTTTCGGCCAGCCGGTCATCGCGCGAAAGATTATCGTTCAATTCTTCATTCATAAGAAACGCCTTGCCGCCTAGAGCGTTCAGGTTCAAGCGTTGCTTGACATTGGGGCGCTGCGCAACGATAGGCGCGCGTCTTAAGAACGGCGCCGCGGTAGCTCAGTGGTAGAGCGCGTCATTGGTAATGACGAGGCCGAGAGTTCAATTCTCTCTCGTGGCACCATTTTTCCTTTTTCAAACAATTCGCCGGATGCCCCTGGAGGCTGCGGCTGCGGCTGCGGCTGCGCCGGTCACGCTGAGCACACGCCATCGCTGCACCCATCTGGCGATGCCTCTTCGTCTGACGCGAGTTGGCTCGCCGGTTGTTCACCAACAAGCGCCATGATCTCCGCCCCCAAGGTCATATCATTCTCGGCGCCCAATTTGGTTTTGCGGATGCGCCCTTCGCGATCGATCAGAACAATGCTGGGCGTGCCTTGCAAGCCATATTCATGCATGGTCATGGGAAGCTTTCCGTGGTCCGATTGTTGATCGATCCCAACCGGGAATGTGATCCGATATTCGTGCAAAAAAGCCTCCAGCGCCGCGCGCGATCCCTGCGCCTCGTGATGTTCAAAAACGCTGTGCAGGCCCAACACCGCTACATCCGCGGGATCGAAACTGGCTGCAGCTCGCATGGCTTGGGGCAGGCCATGCGACACGCAGCCCGGGCACAGCATTTGGAAGGCTTCGATCAGGATGACCTTGCCCAGCAATCCCTGCACGGTTGGCGCACCATCGCTGTTGAGCCATTCACGGATATGAAGTTCGGGTGCTTGGGGGAAAGTCATGGGGGTCCTTTCATGCGGCTCGCGGCGGCAAATCTTAGCGGTATGGGCTGATGTGGGCATGAAATGCCGCGAAGTTAAGTCACCTGCCCAGAAGCGGCGAATTGCATGATGCGTGCTTTGTTAAAGGCGCTAAATTGCGAATCCTGGCGGCATGAATGGTTCAATTGGGCGATCGGCTCCGGGTGTTCCCGCGATAATCCAATCGGTCAGTCCAAGGCCGGGCGGAGAAAAAGCAAGCGCCATCGAGATGATGAACATTCCCACATAGGCGCCTAGGCCCCAGAGATATGCAGGGTGAATATTGCCGCGGACCCGCTTATCAACGATCATCCCGATCACCGGGAAAACCCAAGTCGCGGCGGTGATAACGAACCACGCATAGGGGATAAGCAGCGGCGCGGGGATCAAACGGCCCAGGCCCGGCCCCGTCAAAATCGCCATGGCGCATAGCATCAATCGCCGGTGCCACCCGCCATGTCTCGGCACGCGCAAGGCCCACCAAGCAAGCCCGCCAAAGCATAGCAGCAAGGCAGAATTGCTGATCAGAAATTCGCTGGCATTGAAAAAGAACGGTCCGCCATTGCGCCGCGCCGCCGTTACAATCAGCAACAGCCCAGCGGCAACCATGGCCGGAATGAAGATGTAAGCCGCCTTGCCGATCCGTGCGTGAAGCGCGAAGTTGCGCTGCCTAATTGTTATGTGCTGCGCCAGGTAGAGCCCCAGCCAAGCCATGAAAATCACGCCATGCACATGATAGGGCCAAGGTGCATCAAAGCTGGATCGACCCATAAACAGATTGAGTGTGAAGCCAGCCACGATCACAATCGACATGATCACGGACATAATCACAAAAAACCGCGTGTTTTCCGCGCTCGATTGCTCACCGATCGCCGATGTCATTTTTTCAGTCATGTCGTTCAGCTTTCAGCAGAACGAGCTGATTGCGGCTTCTTCATTGCAATCAATGCATAAATATAGATTGCAGCAACGGCTGCCGCGATCGCCGCGCCTCGAATGGGTTCTGGGGCGAATAGGTATACCGCGTAACAAAGCACGGCCCGCATTAGGAAATGCCTGAAGCCAGCCGGATCATTTGCACCCCATCCATGGGGAACCCAAACCACACCGGCCAGAATGCCCATCCCCAAAACCAAAAGATCGGCATCGCCCGATTGTTGGGCGGCAATAAACAAAAGCGGGATCAACAAGGTGATGATCCAGATCGATTGCAGGAACAATTTGGCGATGGGATTGTCATTGCCCTGGCTCCATACTCCGATGGTTCCGCGAACCTTATCGATAAGCAGGGCAATCGGCACCGGAAGGGCAGCCGCGACAAACGGAGCCCACGGCGGAAGATGATCTGAAAAAGCGAACAAAGCGATGGCAAGCAATGACCATGCGATCAGGCCGCCTATCGGCATCGCCGTGGTAGAGTTGGCCAGATAATCTCGGCGCGCATCCGGCAGTGACATTTTTGTATAATCAACCATAGCGCAATGGGTTCTGTCACCTTGCGCTGCCTCCCGCAAGTGTTCGGCCGTGCCGCGCTCAATCAGTGGCGAACATTTCAAGGAATCTCAGCGCAAGCGGCGAATTTTCAATCTCGGCCACGTGCAGGCGATTGTCCCAATTTAACCCATCGGTGTTTCCAATCGCGACCAGTGTTAGGCCGTCTTCCGGCACCTTCAGCAGCAATCCGGCATAGGCATCGGGCCACCATCCGCCATGCCACACCAGCTGCTTTCCATTCCAGTTTTGTGTCCACCAGCCATAGGCATAGCTGGCTTCATTGCCATCGGCTTCGCGCGGCGGGGTCCACATTTGTGTGCGCAGTTCAGGGTCCAAAATGCGCCCTTCATCCAAGGCAATCGAATATTCGGCGAGGGAGCGCGCGCTGGCGATGATCCCGCTCGAACCGTTCATTTCGGGGTTGGGCAAAGCTGAAGGATCAAGATTGTCGCTTTGTTCAGGTGCGTGGCGAAACGGCGGCGCCAACAGCCGCAAAGCATCGCCGCCCTTGGGATCGCGCCAGCCAGCGGCGATATTGGCCAGGTTCGCCTTATCCAAAACGTAGCGCCGCACCCAGATATCAAAGGGCTCCCCGGTTTGCTCCTCCACCCAATTGGAAAGACGCCCGAAAACGATCGGATTGTAGAGGAAATTGCTGCCGGGTTCACCAAGAACGCGCATTTGCAGAACGTTGCGCAAGCTCAAAATGGCAGAACAATCGAGGCCGGGCGGGGTGTAGCCATCTTCAAGCGCGACCCCGCCGCCCATTGGCAGGCCGCTGGTCGAAAGCCACTCACAGCGGCCCTCCCAATCACTCAGATCGGTGAACGGGGCATCGAGATCGACGATTCCGTCAGCTTCCATGCCGAGTAAGGTTGCGGCGGTAAATGTCTTGGTGATTGAGGCAGCGAGATAGGTTGTATCGGCGGTGGTGCGTTCTTCGGCGTCGTGATCCTGCCAGCCGATCCCCTCAGCGGCGATGATCTGTCCATCCTTCACGATCGCATAAGACAGGCTGAGCACGGTGTTATCGATGCGGAATTGGCGCACATAAGCGTCAAATTCAGCCAGCCTTTCTTCGAGTGACGGCTCCTGCGGCTGATGGGCATGCGCTGCACCGGATGGCAAAGCGGCAATTGCGAGCAGAAAAATCGCGAAGATACGCATCAGGTACAATCCCCTTTTTATAGCAGCGGCAATATGTTTACACGCCGCAAGCCATTACGTCGCCAATTATTGCTTTTCGCTTGGCTACAACCTCATTCCATCTTGTGTGATGAACGTCACAGGCGCTGTGGTGGCAAAATTGCTATTTCTCATTAGCGTGCCTGTTGTTTTGTTCGCTCTAAAACTTGTCGCGGCACAGTTTATAAGGTGACGGCCCCTTTTTCGAATGGTCTTCGATTGAGATTCCAGCCAACCACTTGCTGATCGCCAATCCACCCGACGCCACCACTCCTGTGCTGAATCGAACACTTTTGCTTGGACCACCCACACTTTTGACGATTACCGGCCACGCCCAGCTTCGCTATCGCAATGGCCAACACACAACCAAACTTGGAGACGATGCGATGGATCTCGGACTTAAAGGCAAAAAAGTCATCATGAATGGCGGGGCACATGGACTTGGCCTCGCATCGCTCAAATTGTTTGCTGCCGAAGGCGCCGATGTCGCTTTCTTCAGCCGCAAGGAAGATAAGATCGAAGCGGCCAAAGCCGCGATTGATGCCGAAGGCGACGGCAAAGTGTTTGCCGAAGTGTTCGACATGAATGATGGCGGCGATGCCTACAAAGCCTGGCTGGAAAAAGCCGCTGGCGAATTGGACGGCTGCGATATCTTCATCCACACCGCCAGTTCTTCGGGCACAGGCGGAACAGGCGATTGGCAAAATGGCCTCGATATGGACATTATGGGCGCTGTGAACGGCGTGGAAGCGCTAACCCCGCATCTCGAAAAATCGGACAGCGGATCGATTGTCTTCATGTCGTCAACGGCGGCGCTGGAAACCTTTATCGCGCCGCAAGCGTTCAACGCGCTCAAAGCTGCGCTGATCACTTATGGTTCGCAATTGAGCCAGGCGTTCGCGCCGCAGGGTATCCGCGTAAACTGCGTGTCACCCGGTGCAATCTATTACCCCGGCGGCAATTGGGAAGTTATCGAAGGCGCCATGCCAGAATTGTTCAATGCCACTTTGGCGAAAATGCCAATGGGCCGGTATGGCAATGATCTAGAGGTGGCCAAGGCAATCGTCTTCACCGCCAGCCCTGCCGTGCCGTATATGACCGGCACGAATATTGTGGTTGATGGCGGCTTTACACAGCGCGTTCAGTTCTAAACCACTCGAACGCTTAGCCAACATCCCGTTTTACACCCAAGCAAGAAGGGTCTTCGCTCTATGGCCGAAATCAGCCGTGACAAATTGCTCGACGTTTACACCCGCACCATGAAGGTCAACCGCACGGATGAAAAATTCCGTGCGCTCCTGATGGAGGGCAAGGTCGCAGTGATGTATTACTGTGTGCGCGGACAAGAGCTGGTCTCTGCTGCGGCGATGGCGGCTTTGGATGAGGATGATTACGTCGTCTGCACCTATCGCGGGCAGGGCGAACAGACCGCCAAAGGCATCCCGCTGGAGAAATGGTGGGGTGAATGCCTGGGTAAAGAAACCGGCACGTGTAAGGGCAAGGGCGGCACCATGCACATCACCGATCCGGACACCGGCATTATGGTGACAACCGGGGTGGTGGGTTCAGGCCTTCCAATTGCGAACGGGCTGGCGATGGCGAGCCAGAACAATGGCGATGGCAAGGTGACTTTGGTGAGCTTTGGCGATGGCGCGGCCAATATTGGCGGCTTCCACGAAGCGATGAATATGGCCCAGCTGTATAAGCTGCCAGTGGTCTTCCTGTGCCAAAACAACCGCTATGGCGAACACACCAAATATGCCGATCACACCGACAGCCCAGATATTTCTGGCCGTGCGGCGGGATATGGCATGAAGGGTGTTAAAGTTGATGGGAACAACGTCAACGAAGTGTATCCGGCGATGGAAGAGGCGGTTGAGCATGCGCGGTCTGGCAAGGGGCCAGTGCTGGTTGAGGCAATGTGTTACCGCATGATGGGCCACTTCTTCGGCTCTGATTTCTCCTACATGCCTGAAGAGCATTTGGCCGAAATGGCCGCAGAGGATCCGCTGCCCAAATTGCGCAAGGTGATGTTAGAACGGCAATTCACCGAAGAGGAGCTCGATTCCATCGTCGCCAAGATCGATGCGGAAATTGACGCTGCGGTAGAACACGCCCTGGCCGCAGACCTGCCGAGCACCGATGAAATCTACAAAGACGTTCTCGAGGAGACCGCCTGATGGCTGAAATCACCATGACAGAGGCCCTGAACAAGGCCATCGATGAAGCCATGGCCGAAGATGATGGCGTGTTCTGCCTGGGCGAAGATGTTTCGGATAAACAAGGTGGTGGCGTGTTCAAAATCACCGCTGGCCTGTCTGAAAAATATGGCGAGCATCGCATCCGCGCGACACCGATTTCGGAAACTGCAATTGTGGGTGCCGCCGTTGGTGCTGCGCTGGCGGGGCAACGTCCGATTTGTGAGATCATGCTGATGAATTTCGTTGGCGTGTGCATGGATCAGATCGTCAATCACGCCGCCAAATTGCGCTTTATGTCGGGCGGCCAAACGCCGTGCCCGATGGTGCTGCGCACCACCACCGGTGTGGGTGTTGGCTTTGGCGGCCAGCACTCAGACATGCTGGAGGCATGGTTCGCTCACGTCGCCGGTATCCATGTGGTTACGCCGTCCAATGCAGCGGATGCACGCGGGCTGATGCGCTCTGCGATTGATGCCAATGATCCGGTGATCTTTATCGAAAACATCCTGTGCTACGGCCTGAAATCCGAAGATCCCGGCCCCGGCTACCGCGTGCCATTGGGCAAAGCGGCGATTGCCAAAGAAGGCAGCGACATTTCGATCATCACCTATGGCCGAACGGTTCTGGATGCACTCGAAGTCGCCGGTGAGTTGGACAAAGAAGGAATCTCGGTTGAGGTGGTCGATCTGCGCACCATCGCCCCTTATGATGAGGAAACCGTGCTGGCATCGGTCAACAAAACCGGCCGCGCGATTACCCTGCACGAAGCGGTCCGTCCGTTTGGGACAGGCGCAGAAATTGCGGCCAACATTCAGGAAAAATGCTGGGACAAATTGAAAGCGCCAGTGCGCCGCATTGGCGGAACTTTCTCCGCCGTGCCATTTGCGACTCATCTGGAACAGGCCTGGATCCCGAATAAGGAAGAGATCATCGGCCAAATCAAAGCCAGCGTTGGCAAGGCATAAGGGGGCCTGCATGTCATCTGAAATTCGCATACCCAAGCTCGGCATGAGCGCCACCGAAATGACGTTGACCGAATGGATGTTCGGCGATGGCGAACAGGTGCAAAAGGGTGACGTAATTTACACGGTTGAAACCGATAAAAGCACGACCGAGATCGAAGCCCAGGCCAGCGGTGTTATCCATCCGACCGGCGAAGAGGGCGAAGTGTACAAGGTTGGCGCTCTAATCGGAACGATAGACTGATAGATTGGGAGCGCGGCAAATGACTACAGCCCGGGAAATGCAAACGGCGATTTATGCCGCGGCAGGCGCGCAAGATTGGGACCGGGTGGAATCGCTGCTCGATCCGGAATTTGTTCTTTACGAGGCTGAAGTGCTGCCGTTTGGCGGCGAATGGAAAGGCAAAGATGCGCTGCAACGCTGCGCGGCAGCGATGTATGGCACCTGGGCCGAGGCTAAGGTCGAAATTCACGATATCACTGGCGGGGATAGCCATGCGGTGACCGTTTTGACGCTGACTATGACTTCAAAGCGCACCGGCGAGACATTCAGCCAAACTGTGAATGAATGCGGCTATTTCGAAAATGGGCTGATGAAATCACTGACGATCCATTATTTCGATTCTGCCGAGGTCGCGGCCAAGGCGTGATGGCCACCCCATGACAATCTCAAAAGTATGCGTGCTCGGGGCTTCTGCCGATCAAGGCATCCCGTTGGTCGCGGCACTTAAACGCGCCGGCTTTGAGGTAACCGCTGGCGTCCGCCGAGTCGATGCGATGGCAGACACACCGTTTCCCGATCTTCCCGTCGTTTCCGCCGACATCACCAGCGCGGATGCAATGGCGCAGGCCTTTGCCGGGCAGGACGCCGCGGCCTTCCACTTACCATTTGAATTTGATCGCGAAATCGCTGAACGCAATGGCCGGATGGTTGCCGAGGGGGCAAAGCGGGCTGGGCTGAAAAAGATCGTGTTCAACACCAGTTGCTTTGTCGCGGACCATGATCTCGATCTGTCTGCGCATGATGGGCGGCGGGACATGGAGCGCGCGCTGGAAGAAACAGGCATCCCGTGCGTGTTTATCGAACCGATGGTGTTCATGGACAATCAGTATCGGATTTGGACCCGCCCCTTGATCATGCGCGAAGGGGTGTTTGCTTATCCGGCAAAACCTGACCTTAAAATCAGCTGGGTGTGCTTGGATGATGTGGGGCAGGCGATGGCCAATGCCTTGCTGACCGATGCCGCCGATGGAATGCACGTGCCGCTGGGCGGGCCAGAGGCGTTGACGGGCGATGAAGTGGCAGAGCGGTTAAGCGAAGCCTTGGGCAAGCCAACCCGTTTTCAAAGCCTCGACCCTTCAGAATTCGCTGCGGGCATGAGCGAGCTGGTAACCGGATCGCGCGAAGTGCAACCCCTCAGCATTTATGATGGGATGGCGAAGTTTTACGCGTGGTACAATGCGCAGGAAATCTCGCCCTTGGTGGTTGATCCAGCCAAAGCGCGTGATCTTTTGGGCATGGAAATGACGCCGCTCATCGATTGGGCGCGCGGTCGCGATTGGAACGCAGGGCTGGGTTGATACAAGGTTTTGTTGACGCCTCGGGCGTTGGCGTAAACTCAAGCAGCGGCGCGATGGGCGACCTTCCCGCGCTCAAGCAGCGCAGCGGTAGCGCACTTTATAACGTCTGCCCATCGTCGAGCACAAAATCGGTGCCGGTGATGAATTCCGCCGCATCGGAGACCAACGTCAGCACCATCGCATCCAGCCCTTCTTCACCCATCAGCCGTTTGCGCGGAAAGCGGGCAATCTGGCGTTTGCCGGGCTCGGTCTCAAACCATTCATCGTTGATAGCGGTGCGGATATAGCCGGGCGAAATCGTGTTCACGCTGATCCCGGTGCGGGCCCATTCTCGCGCCATGCTGCGCGCGGCCTGAACCACCCCAGCTTTACTGGCAGCATAGGCGACCAGACCCGGCGCGGGTTCAAACGCTGTGATCGAGGCAACCATGACAATTCGCCCGCCCTTGGTGCCCGCCGCAATCATCCGTTTGGCGCCCTCGCGCGCGGTCAGGATTGCGCCCTTGAGATTGATCGACAAGGTGCGCTCAATTTCCTCTTCAGGCATCTGCGTGGCCATGCCTGCGCCATCCACGCCAGCATTGGCGATCACCGTATCAACAATGCCAAACGCGGCCTCGGCCGCATCAAAGCCAGCGATAATATCCGCCTCGCGCATCACATCCATAGCGACCGCTTGCGCGGCTGGGCCGATATCCGCAGCAACAGCGGCGAGCTGTTCCTTGCGCCGCGCACCCAGCGTCACCTTCGCCCCGCTTGCGGCAAGAATGCGGCCAAAGCGCTCTCCCAGTCCCGAAGACGCACCCGTGATGAGCGCATTGCGCCCGGTCAAATCAACCGAAACAGTCATCGCGGCGCTTAAGATTTGGCGGGCAGTTCGCCATCAATGTATTTCTTGAGCGTGGTCTGGAAATGCCGGACGCGGCTGTCTTGATAGGCGCCCAATTCCATGATCCCATTGCCAGAGGCTTTCATCCCGGTCTGCACATGGGGCAGATTGGCCATGTCCTGATCGAACACAGCGGCCAAGGCTTCACCCATCACATCTTTTGCCCATGCAAAAGGCTGATCCTCTGGGACGATCACTTTTTCAGCCGCACGCGGGCGCTTTTCACCCTTGGGCGTGCGCATCAGCACGCGGATTTCCATGGTGCAGCTATCGGCTGTCGCGCCGGGCAACCAGCGATAGACCAGCTGCGGAACATAGCCGCCCCACGGCGCGAAATTGGGGAAGATGTTGTAGGTGAAATTGTCGAGCATTTCGGTGTCGGTCTTATCCGAATAATCATATCCGTCGCGCTCACCAAAGCTCTTGCGGTTGGCCTCGGCCAGCACTTTGCGCGCCAAATACGGATCATCCGCGTCAAACTGTTCCAACGCGGCTTCATCGCCATAGCCGCGGCTGCGAGTGTCCCCGCCTTTGCCCGAAAACTCGGCCATTTTATCGAGGATATAGCGTTGATCCTTGCCCTCAATATGGGGGCTCAACACGCCCGATGGTGTGATCGCGCGATTGAAGTTGTCGCCATACAGATCATAGCGGGTGTTCGCATCGCCCAGGAAAGGCAACAATTGTGGGTGCGTGGTGACCGAATGCCAGGCCTCCATAAATGCTTCCGAAGTCGCCTTCCAATTGGCCGGAATTGTGCGCTGAATCCACATTGCGGTGAAGCAATCATCCAGGCGGTAATCCTCATATTGATCGAGCACCGGCCCAACCCATTCGGTGAATTCGGCGATGTCATCATTCTCGGTGATCATGATGAAGCCTTGCCAGATGTTCACGCGAACTTCGGGCAGGCTCATATCTTTGTCATCAAGGTGCTTGAAATCCCACGCGCAAGGAATTTCTTTCAAGCTGCCATCATTGTTCCAGGTGAAGCCATGAAAATTGCAGCGCAATTGCGTGGCATTGCCGGCTTCGGTGCGCAGCTTACGCCCGCGGTGGAGGCAGACATTGTAAAACGCGCGGACGGCGCCGTCGGCTTGCCGGATAAGGACAAAGCTCTTCTCGCCGACTTCGAACACCACCGAATCGCCAGCATCGGGCATTTCGTCTTCACGCGCTGCGAACAGCCACACATTGGGCCACAATCGTTCGCGTTCAAGCTTCGCGAATTCTTCGCTGACATAAGGTTCAATCGGCAAGGAATCGGTTGGCATGTCACGCTGCGATTCTTCGAACAGGTAATCCGGCGCGGGCCGCGAATCGTTCTCCAGCATATCGGTGTAGCTCGTGCCGGGGCAGCGATTGTCAGGCGAAATTTTGCTGTTTTCATTCATGGCGTAACTGGGCCTCTTCCCTCGCACTTTGTGCAGTGTTCTTAACACAGGTTATCACACACCATCCGGGCAGGTCATCCTAGCGGATTGAAGAGGAGCGCGACATTGGTGAAAAAAAGCGGAATCGCCGGATTGGGCGAAATCATGCAGCTGGCGTTTGTGCCCGATGATTTTGATGCTGCGATTGAACATTGGACCAAGACGATGGGGGTTGGCCCGTTTTTTGTGATGGAGGGCATCCATCTGGAAGGCATGAAATACCGCGGAACCCCCACCGATGCGGTGTTTACCTTGGCGCTTGCCAATTGGGGCGACATGCAGATTGAATTGATCAAGCCGCAGGATGATCACCCTTCAATCTATCGCGGCGAATATGCCGATATTGGCGGTGGGCTCCACCATGTCTGCATATTGGTGGATGATATTGATGATGCCTATGCCGCGTGCGCGGAGCATGGAGCGGAGGTTGTGATTGAAGGCTCGCTGGGGGATAGCCGCGTGATCTATGCTGATCCGGGCCAGGGGCCTGGCCATCTGGTCGAAATCCTGCAACCGGGCGCATCGAGCCCGGGCCTGTTCGCGATGATCAAGCAAGCGGCCGAAAACTGGGATGGCAGCGATCCCGTGCGCAGTCTGGGGTGAAGCAAGTCACATCGCTTTGTGATGGCCCCCATCCGCAGATGCCATAAAAAAGGGGCCGCGCATGCAGCCCCTTTTCAATCTTGCTGATCGTTAAAAGTTAGTCGCTGGCGCCAAGATAGCCGAGCTGACCAGCTTTAAAGATGGTTTGCGCGCGATTGACCGAATCGAGTTTTTCTCCGGCGCGGTGGACGTGATAACGGATCGTGGCGTGGCTGCGATCAAGGATCATGCTGATTTCCTTGTCCGTTTTGCCGATTGCGGCCCACCGCAAACATTCCACTTCACGTTTTGACAGCACGCAATCTGATGGGATGCGCCGTTTTGTGCGGATCGCCTGAGCATAACCTGCCACAAAGCGCCGAGTCAGATGGGCAAACAAGGACGCGTATTCTGCAAACTCCTCGCTCAGATCTTCTTTGCTGCTGTCCATGCTGATGAAGCTGTTGGCTGAAATCTGGCCAAATGGCAGGTGCACCGGAATGACAATCGCCGCTTTGCACAATGCGCGCTTTTCAAAATCGGCCAGATCAATTTCTTCAAGATAGGAATTGCGCCAGCGGGTGTTGAACCCTTCCTGATTGACCCAGAACGGCTCGCTTTCATAGCGGCAAGCACGCGGGAGAGGCGAATGCAGCGCCAGGCGGTGATCTTCCCACCAGCGTGATCCATCATCCAGCCAACGAAACACGTCGGCATTCAAAATTGTGCCATCGGCATCAACCATCGGCTCTTTCGATGAAATGTCGTCACACACGGCGACCTGCATGCCGCGTTCTTGCGCCACTCGGGCAAGATTGACGGCCGCATCATGGATATCTTCTGGGCAACGTATCGTGATGGCTTCAAGCATCTCTTCGATGTTTTCTCGCCCATGCGGCGTGCGCAATTCGATTACGTTTGTGCTCATATCGTGTGCTTTCTCTCTCCGGGGTCGCTCAGCTCTTAACCGAGTCGAGCAACATAGTAACGCATTTTGCGCCGATTGGCCTCATAAATTACGCAGGGGCACGCTCAATTCTTGCAGGTTAAGCTGGGGATGAACCATTTAGGGAACACAAAAACACAAATGTCTTGGCAGGGAACGAACTTTGGTGTCGCGCTAAAGGCATTGGCGCAGGAGATTGAGGCAGATCGGCCGGCGCTGATCCATGGTGATCGAGTGGTGAGCTGGAGTGAGCTGGATGCGGTAACCGATCGGATCGCTGCAGGCCTTCGAAAACGCGGGTTCAAACCGGGCGATATTGCGGGCCAGATGCTGCGCAATTCGCCTGATTATATGCTGGCATATTTCGGCTGCATCAAAGCTGGGCTGTCTCCCATCAATGTGAACTACCATTATAAGGACCGCGAACTCCGCGATATTTTTCATCGATTTGAATTAAAATTGGTGTTTGTCGAAAGCGATTTTGCCGAAATTGCTGCGGCTGCATTGCCCACGGATGCGGCGATAATGGATGTCGGTTCGGCTGCATGGGCGGACTTGCAAGGCACTGAATTACCCAATGAATTTTCTATTCATGATGATCCAGGGGCGTTGTTTCTAACCGCCACCGGCGGCACCACCGGCATGCCCAAAGCGGTGATGTGGCCGTTTAATGAGGCATGGGGTGCGTTTAGCCTTTCAACTTGGCCGCGCGGGTTTGATCAGCCTCCCTTTGTGACCACTTCATTGGAAGAGCACGCGCAGGAGGCCGGGCGGATCGGGCTCGATCATCCGCTATCAGGTTCGCCCATGCTCACACTCAGCCCGTTAATGCATGGGGCGGGGCAATTCACATCGGTTTTGCATTTGCTCAAAGGCGGCACGGTGGCGCTGTTGCCAAGCGCGAAATTTGATGCCGATTTGGCGATTGCAGAGGCGGCGCGGATTGGCGCGAAGACCCTGTTATTTGTCGGCGATGCGTTTGCGATTCCGTTGCTCGATCGAATTGAGGCGCGGCCGAACGGGACCCAAGAAATCGCCAGTGTTCGGGTCATTTATTCGTCTGGTGCGGTATTTTCGTCCGCCAATAAAGATCGATTCTTGGCCCACAATGCGCAAATGGCGATCATCGATTCGCTCGGATCGAGCGAGGGCTCTGGCGCGGCATTGATCATCACCACCGCGGCGGGATCAACCGGAGGGGGCAAGTTTCAAGCGATCCCCGGCCGCGAGACGAAGCTGTTTGATGAGGCTTTGGAAGAGGTGCCTATGGGCAGTGACCGTGTCGGCATTGTCGCACGCACTGGTCCGTTGCCGCTGGGATATTTGGGCGATGAAGCCAAAAGCGCTGAGACATTTCCGACCATTGATGGCAAAAGATGGTTGATGACCGGGGATCGTGCGCGCTGGGCCGCCGATGGCAGTTTAGAATTTATCGGGCGCGACAATATGTGCATCAACACCGGCGGAGAGAAAGTCTTCCCCGAAGAGGTGGAGGCGGTGTTGGTAGGCCATGGCGAGGTGCACGATGCGCGTGTTGTAAGCCTGCCCGATGCGCGTTTTGGCCGCAAAGTCGTTGCGGTGATCCAACCTGAAATGGGTGGGTCATTGACGCAAAGCGATCTTGAAACGGTGTTGGATTCCTACACGCGCAAGCATTTGGCCGGGTACAAAATCCCCCGCCAGTATGTGTTTACTCAACAAACGTTGCGGCTCAACAATGGCAAGGCCGATTATAAATCAGCGCAATCTCTGGCGGATCAAGCCGCCAGCTAAGGGCCGTACCGTCTTTGCAATCTGACGCAATTGTTAGCTGCGGTCTGAGCGATCTTTGGCGTTTGTGCCTTTGATCATTTCGCGCATCTGATCCCATTCGCTATCGCCGAGCGCCTGCAATTGCGGGTAGAATGTGCCGCCATTGGCCTTTGCACCAGCGCCGTCGATTGCAATGGTTTGCCCGTTCACATATTCTGCACCTGGCCCCATCAGGAACACTGCGAGATTGGCCAGCTCATGCATCTCACCGGCCCGGCCCATCGGGTTCATCTGGTTTTTGGTTTCGTTGTTTTGCCCATCGGGCGAAAGCCGCGCGCTCATGCCCTTGGTCGGGAACAGGCCCGGGGCGATAGCATTGAAACGCAGGCCATAACGGCCCCATTCGGTCGACAGGCTTTGGGTCATCGAATGGATCGCGGTTTTGGACATCGCGCTGGGCACCACAAAGGCGCTGCCGGTCCAAACCCATGTTGCCAGGATCGATAGGAAGCTGGCCGATTTACCCTCCGCGATCAGGCGTTTGCCAATATCGAGAGTGACGTAGAACGTGCCGCGAAAGACGATATCGGCAATCGCATTGAACCCATTGACCGACAGATCTTCGGTGCGGCTGATGAAATTGCCTGCCGCATTGTTGACCACCCCAGTCAGCGCGCCGCCATCGGCCCAAATCGCATCGACCATCGCATGAATGGCATCGGCATCGCGAATGTCACAAGCATGCGCGACCACTTTTCCGCCATGGGCATCCATCAATTCGGTTGCGGTTTCATCCAGCTTGTTTTGCCGCCGCCCGCAAATGTAAACGGTCGCGCCCAATTTTAGAAAACCTTCGGCCATTTCACGGCCCAGGCCGGTGCCGCCGCCAGTCACCAGAATGCGCTCATCAGCCATCAGGCCATCGCGGAACATCAATTTTGAAACGTCCATAGGGATTCCTTAATTCTGCAAATCGCAGATGTAATTGGATGAAGCTGGGCAGGCGGCAAACGCCGGAAAATCAGAGGCCGAGCACGGTTTTTGCAATAATGTTTTTCTGCACCTCATCAGAGCCGCCAAAGATCGTAGAGGCGCGCGAATTGAGATATTTACCCATCGCCGTTTGCGCCACTTCGCTGCCAATTGGTTCTGGCGCTTCATTGCCATAAAGCGGTCGTTCGAGCGGCAATTGCAGGGCGTCGGGGCCGAGCAATTCTAGCCGCAAAGTGTCGATATCCTGCCCAATGTTCGAACTGAGCAATTTGACCAGCGAGGTTTGCGGGCCGGGCGCGCGACCTTTGGCCAGTTCGGCCAAAATCCGCAGTTCGGTAAACTCAAGTGCCTCTGCATTCAGCCGGACCTGCGCCAATTTGCCGCGCCAGCGCGGATCGTGCGCGATCGCCCCATTGACGCCCGACGGCTGATCCTTGGCCAAATCTTCCAGCTGATCGACGCCTTGCAGCAGGCGCGGTGCAAAGCAGGTTCCGCCGCGCTCATTTTCAAGCAGGAACTTGGCGATCGTCCAACCTTGGCCTTCTTCGCCAATGCGGTTTTCAACCCCAGTGACCGCATCCGTGAAGAACACCTGATTCACCTCGTGATCGCCAGACATCGAATGGATCGGCGTCACTTCGATCCCTGGCTGATCCATTTCCAGCAGCAGGAAGGTGATCCCGGCCTGTTTCTTCACATCGGGATTGGTCCGCACCAGCGCGAAAATCCAATTCGCATGATGGGCGTGCGTCGTCCAAATCTTGGACCCGTTGACAGTGTATTGATCGCCTTCGAGCCGCGCTGTGGTTTTGAGCGAGGCCAGATCTGATCCTGCCCCCGGCTCAGAATACCCTTGGCACCAATAATCCTCTCCTGAGAGGATTTTGGGCAGGAACCGCGCCTTTTGTTCGGGTGTGCCAAACGCGCAGATCACTGGGCCGACCAGCCGCAGGCCAAGGATCGCCAAACCCGGTGCGCCGGCCAAGGCGATCTCTTTGTCAAAGATGAACTTCTGAGTCGGGGTCCAGCCAGTGCCGCCATCTTCCTTGGGCCAATTGGGCGCCACCCAACCCCGTTCATTCAAGATGCGGTGCCATTCCATGCCGATATCGGGTTCGACAAAAACGCCGGGCGTTTTGCGTGCGCCATCGCGCAGCCGATCAGGCAGCTTTTCAGCCAGAAAGGCGCGCACTTCCTCGCGAAATGCGAGATCTTCAGGCGAGAATTCCATTTCCATCAGATCATTCCCCCTCGCGCATCGCCCAATTGATGCCGCGCCTCAGCAAATCGTAATAAACGTCATAATTCCACGCACACATTTCCTTATGCGGGTAGAAATCCTGCATCCCGGGAAGATCATAATGCCCGCGGCAATGGCCCAATGCGTTGTAGACGATGCGCCCTTTGCCCAAATCGCGGGTGTAGAGGATCGGCACGCTGGTTTTTTCCCATTGCTCATCAACGAAGCCGGTGGCTTCGCCTTCGAAAGTGGTCTGCATCAGGGTGTCTATCGGGGCGGTCGTCTTTGACAGATACAGCTCATCGACGATTTCAAAATCTTCGATCCCCTGAGTGAATTCGTGGGTTTTGTTGACCACTTCAACCTCGAACGGGCCAATTGGCGGATGCGCTTTAAATTGGGTGCCGAGCATATCCATGACATCGGGCCGATCATCGGGCGCATCAACCTTACCATCTTCGGTGAAGACAAGGATCGAATTGGTGCCATGCAGCGCAAGCCATTTGCCGCCGCCTTCAACCCAAGCGCGCAATTGCTTCGCCTCTTCCTCACTCGGCATCAAATCACAGGTATAGGTAATCAGCAAACGGCATTGATCGAGACGTTCCAGCCCCGAATAATCGGCGGCCACTGTGGTGCGGATATGCGGATGTTCCGCCAGCAGCTTGAGCAGTTCAAGGCGCGGAAAATCGATGTCATGATATTTGCCCGCCGCGACAAAGTGCGCGTCAATTCGAGTGGCTGGTTGAGTGGTCATAATCTGGTTGGCTCCTGCCACTAACTTCTAATCGATCCACCGCCATCGACTGTGAAATCACAGCCAGTGGTAAAGCTTGCATCATCGCTGGCCAAAAACAGGCAGGCTTTGGCCACCTCTTCAGGCTCGCCGATCCTGTTCATCGGGTGAGTCGCAGAGAAATCGCGTTCGATATTTTCCGGCTCATCTGCGCCAGAGAATTTATAGCGATCATACATCGGCGTGCGAATGGCACCGGGGTGTACCATGTTGGCGCGCACCGGCACGCCGCGTTCTGCGCAATCCAATGCGATGGACCGCGTGAGGCCCAGCAGGCCCGCTTTTGAGGCGCTGTATGCCGCAACAAACGCCGCGGCGCGGATCGCGATCATTGATCCGATATTGACGATGGAGCACGGCTCTCCGCTTGCTTCCATCGCGGGCAAAGCGGCCCGGCAGCCATAGAACGGGCCAACCAGATTGATATTGATCGTGCGTTCCCAGCTATCGAGATCAACATCCACGACATTGCCCGGTTCAGAAATGCCGGCGATGTTAAACAGGCTGGTGAGCTTCCCGAAGTGATCTTGCGCTGCTTTGACGGCGGCGTGCCATTGTTCAAGATTGCGCACATCAAGCTCAAACGCCTTGGCATTATCACCCAATTCATCGGCCAGCGCCTGCGCTTTATCGATCTGAACATCGCACAGCAGCGCCTGCCCGCCTTCTTCGACGAACATCCGCGCAACGGTGCTTCCGATGCCCTCTGCACCGCCTGTGACCAGCGCAACTTTTCCTGTCATCCGACCCATAAAGTGGTCCCGTTCTTAGCGTTCAAGAATGGCCACACCCGATAGGCCGGGCGCGCCATAGACATGGCTGTAAGCCGTTTTGGGATTGCCAGGGACCTGGCGTTCTCCGCCGCGCCCTCGCAATTGCTCGACATTTTCATAAACTTGGCGAAGGCCCGATGCACCTACAGGCTCTCCGCAAGCGATGCAGCCGCCATCGGTGTTCACTGGCAGTTTCCCGCCAATTTCAGTGTAGCCTTCGGCAAGCCATTTTTCCTGATCGCCGTGCTCGCAAAAACCGTTTTCGGCCATGTGCATGATTTCGGCGCCGCTTTCGGTGTCTTGCAATTGCGCGACGTCGATATCCTCAGGGCCGATGCCTGCCCCTTCGAAGGCAGCCTTCGAAGCCAGCTCGGTCGGTTTGCCACCCTCTTTGATGCTGACTCCAGCTTGAAACACTTCGAAGCTGTCTGGCGGACGTGTTTTGATCGCGACCTTGGAAATTTTGACGCCATCTGCGCCTAGTTCGCGCATCTTTTTCTCGCTGGCTAAGATCAACGCCACGCCACCTTCAGACGGGCTGCAGAACATATATTTGGTCAGTGGATCATTGATCATTGGCGCGTTCATGATCGTTTCCAGATCGATCGGGCTGCGCCGCCATGCATGCGGTGTTTTGGTGCCGTTGCGGAACGCCTTTTCTGCGACCCGGCCCAAAGTTTCGCGGCTGATACCGTGCAATTGCATATAACGCTGGATCTTCAGTGCGAAGAATTGCGTGGTCAACATCATGCCCGTTTGGCCATACCATTCAGGCAGACCATAATCGGCGGGATTGGCGTTGAACGCGCCGCGCGGATGCTTGTCAAAACCGGTCGCCAAAGCAAGGTCATACATGCCGCTAGCAATCGCTTGCTGGGCAGAGGCCAGCGCGCTGCCGCCGGTGGCGCAGCCATTGGCGACATTGGTGAAAGGCAGGCTTGTCAGCCCCAGCTCATTGACCATGATATCGGCATTGCCGGCTGCCGCCGAACCGCCGTAAGCACATTCGATATCGGGCCAATCAAGCCCTGCATCTTTTAGCGCTTCACGCACGGCATAAACGCCTTGCTCACGGCCGGAGCGGCCTTCTGTTCGGCCAAAGGGGTGGATCCCCGCGCCGATAATATAAACCGCTTCGCTCATGCCGCTTGCCTTTCTTCTGCTTGCAGGGGCCGGAAGGCATAAGTGTCAAACGTGTTGTTGAACGGCGTTAGTGTGAAGACCATGGGCATGCCCAATTCCAGCTCTTCCAGTGTCGCGCCAACGATCAGGCTTTCGACAATCACCTCGCCAGGCAATTCAACATATCCCACCAGATAGCTTTTGAAATCGTGCGGTCCTTCGCTCGGGCCTTCATAGGGTTCCTTCGGACGGAAATCCTGGCTGGTCCATGACCAAAGGCGGCCCGTGCGGGACAGCTTATACGGCTCAACATCGCGCGCAGCATCACCTTGCGGCATTGGGAAAACGATCTCACCCGACGGCATTTTGCCGCCCATCAGGTGGGGTTCGGGTCCATCGCTCCACAGTTCTGGATCAATGGGCAGGCGTGCACTCATGGTGTTATCCCTTCAGGCTGCTTCTGCATATTCGGCAAGGTTGGTGTCCGTATCGCCAAACAATTGCGACAGTACGAGGACGCGCTTCATCGCATGGCCGATTGCGAGCTCATCTGTAACGCCCATCCCGCCATGCATCTGCACCGCCTCGCGCGCGATCAGATCGACGTTTTGTGCAATAAACGCTTTGGCACCGGAAGCCGCGCGTTGCCACGCCGGCTCGTCACTGCGGTCACCCAGAGCGGCGCGATACAACATCGATCGCGATTGCTCGATCGCGGAATAACAATCGACCAATCGGTGCTGCAACGCCTGGAACGATCCAATCGCCACCCCAAACTGTTCGCGTTCTTTTACATAGGCGATGGTATCATCGAGCAGGCGTTGTCCCAGCCCGGTCAATTCAGCCGCCGCCAACAGCCGGATATCGGCGATAATTTGCGCCAGACCTTGAGCATCAATGCTCAGCCGGGCATTCCCGCTTGCGGCGACCATGGTTAGCTTCAATTCGCCTGAAATGCTGCCATCGGCCAAGCGATAGGGGTGCACTTCCAAACCTTCGCTGTCACGCGGCAGCGCAAAGCACGCCGCCTCCCCATCAATCAGCGCCGTGACAATGAACAGGTCGGCCAATTCAGCGCCAAAAACGAATGTCTTTTCCCCGCTCAGGGTGAAGCCATCGCCAACCGCCTCAGCTGTCATCTGGGCGGGAGTGTGACTGTGGCGCTGCCCGCGTTCGGCCCATGCAAAGGTCGCAATCGCATCGCCAGATAGAACCGCTTCGAGCTGATCTGCATCGTCGGAGTGCGACAGCAACAGCGCAGGCAAAACCCCATTTTCAATCCACGGATCAGGTGCGTTACACTTACCAATCGATTCGCCGATCAAAGCCAGATCGAGCGACGAGCCGCCCATTCCGCCGTGATCTTCGTCAGCCGCCAGTGCAACCAGACCTAGCTCTGCCAATTCTTTCCAGCGCGCGCGATCATACCCGCCAGCCGACCGGCGCAATTTGCCGCGCGCCTCAACATCTATCGGCGCAGCAAACCGCTCAACGCTGGCACAGAACAGCTCCTGTTCTTCGCTAAGGTCGAAATTCACGCTTGCCGCCTCGTGAAGCTGATCGGCAGGCGAGTGACACCGCGAAGCAGGATATTCGGCAGTACGGCAATCCCATCTTCATCCGTCAGTTCAAAATTGTCGAGCCGTTCGAGCAGCTCATCGAATGCAACGAGCATTTCCTTGCGGCTGAGCATATTGCCAACACACATATGCGGGCCTTTGCCGAAGGCGAGATGCGCACGTGCATTCTTGCGTTCGATATCGAACTTATCAGGATCTTCGAACTTGCTTGGATCGCGATTTGCCGCAGCATAGCGCAATTGCAACATTGCCCCTTTGGGAATGTCCACGCCGCCCAATTGCGTGTCTTCCTTAACCAGGCGCCACATCCCGGCGCTTGGCGTTTCATAACGCAGCGATTCTTCCACCATATTCTGGATCAGCTTCGGATCGCGCCCGCCCGCTGCCGCTTTGGCCTTCGCCATTTGATCCGGATTGCGGATCAACTGCAAAAGACAGCCAGCAATGGTTGAGGTCGTCGTCTCATTCCCGGCGACCATGAATTGCTGCATGATCGACATGATTTCCTGATCGGTCAGCGGGGTTTCACCCTCTACCCGCGCTTCGACCAGATCGGTTAGCAGGTCGTCACCGCCATTTGCGCGGCGATCATCAACCTGACCCTTCATAAACTTTTGGTAGCTGACAAAGCTGCGCGCGCATTCAACTTTGCGCTCCTGATTTGCCAGCTGGCTGAAACGATCAACCGCGGCATCAGACCAAGATTTGACCTGATCAATCCCGTCTTCAATGCCAATTTGTTGAGAAATCATCGCAACCGGCAGAGGGATCGCAAAATCCTCAACAAAATCGCCTGAACCTTTCTCGATCATCGCATCGATCAAGGCGATCGATTTCTTGCGCATGTCTTCTTCGATGGCGTTTACGCGCGGCGCGGAAAAAGCGAGGTTGACCAATTTGCGATTGCGGGTGTGGACCGGCGCATCAGCGGTCAGCAATGTGGCAACATCAGGCCAGCCTTCGGCGAGAATGTCCTGGATCTCCTGCGCATCTTCATCGCGCATCATCGCTGCGAAATCGTTTGAGAAAATTTCAGGCTTTCCCGTGGCTTCACTGCACAGATCATAGGAGTACACAACGAAGGTGTTCATCTCAGGAACGTGCTGGATCGCAATACCGGCGGCATGCATCTCACGATAATGATCGAACGGATCGATCAGAGTTTCCTGGGCAAACATGCTTGTCTGCGGTTTGTTCATTTTGACGACTCCAAACCCAAATTCATCGCGGAAACTCTGCCAATTTGTTGCCCTGTTTGCGACGGGCGAAAATGTTAGGCGGGGCGGTTTAAGGCGGTTTAGGGCCTAGCGAAATTAGGAGCCCGCCAAATCCCCAAATTCACGTTGAAATTCAGCGCTATCGAAATAATCGCGCCATTTGGCGATCTTGCCATCACCGTTCAATTCAAACACGCCCATAACCCGGATAGTGCGGCGGCGGCCTTTCATCTCAAACCAATCGGTGCGTTCGGTGAGAACGATATTGCCGTTTGCAGCGATATGATGGGTGTCGAAACCGCATGCTTCCACTCCGGGGAAGGCCGCCATTTTGGCGCGCACCTGATCTATCCCGGTTACAATCGAAAGCGGCACATCTTCCCATTCGATATCATCCGCCATAAATGAATAAATCCCCTCCAGATCATAGCGATCCCAGGCCGCAATAAAGGCTTCAACGGTTTCGATCGGTTTCATGGGTTCTCTCCAGCGATAAAGTTCAGGGCATTGGCGATTGTTTGGCGAACATGCGGATTTGCGTAGGTCTGCGGCGAATCGCCGAATTGCAGATAGACCAGCGGCGCGGTGCCCACGCGTTTATGCCATGCAACCAAATTGCTTCCCGCCCGATGATCCCATCCTTCGCGCGAATAGAGCGTGCCCGAAATACCAAGAGCCGCTGAATAGAAATTTTCGCGCTCAAAAGTGTAATCTGATCGGATCAGCGGCTCGACATCGTCTTCAAAAATCTCGGCCAGATAGAGCTCATCAGTGACCGAAAATTGGCTGGGCAATCCGGCGGTAACGGGATGATTGGCGACCAGCTGCGCGTTGTATTCCACATCATGGCGATAACCGGAATCGAGTGCCTTTTGCCCGCGCACTTCGCCTGGTGTGTATAGGAAGCGCCCGCCCAGCATCTCATGCCATTCGGGCCAATCCGCCCACCCGGCCAGTGCATGATGCATGGCAACTGCGCCGCGGCCATTGGCAAAACGATCGACAATCGCCTGCCGAAATTCCTTGGATGGTGGGCGCGATGTCACCCAATCATCGGCAAAGTTGTATCCGCCCATGTCATAGAACAGCACTGCATCTGCATCATGCGCACGGCCATTCGCCACGGCCTCTTCCGCTTCGGGGTGGAGCAGGTGCGTTATGTCCCAATCGCCAAGCGCGTTCAGCAAATCTGCAAAGGCCGCATGGTCATAGGCATGGCCGCCAGACAGGACCAGAAGATCGCGCTTGCCAGCCATTGGCATCAGGCGATCTTGAGGATCATCTTGCCATCATTTGTCCCTGCAAACAGACGCATGAAGCTGTCATAAGCACCCTCAAGCCCCTCATCCACGTGTTCATCAATGGTGAGCCTTCCGGCCGCCGCCCATTCGGTCATCTTGGCCCCGCCTTCAGGGAAGCGTTCGACGAAATCCATGACCAGCAAGCCCCGGATCGAAGAGCGGGTTACGATCAAGTTCCACAAATTGCGCGCGCCGACCGGCTCTGTGTTGTATTCGCTGATTAACCCGCACAGGCCAATGCGCGCATAAAGGTTGAGGTTCATCAATCCGGCGTCAAGGATTGCTCCGCCGACATTTTCAAAGATGACATCCACGCCATTGGGCGCAGCTTCGGCGATGGCAGCGGTGAGCGCCGCCTCATCCTTGCCGCGATAATCAATTGCGGCGTCAAACCCGTATTTGTCGATCAGACGAGCGCATTTTTCCGGTCCGCCGGCAATCCCAACCGCGCGGCAGCCGTGCAGCTTTGCCAATTGTCCGACCAGTGATCCGACCGCGCCTGCTGCGCCGGAAACCAGCACTGTTTCGCCCTCTTTAGGTTCGCACACCTCGAGGAAACCGAAATAAGCGGTCATCCCAACCGCACCAAAGATCGAAAGATAATTGGTGATGCTGGGCACCATGCTGGGGTCAATCGGTTGGGTGAATCCACCTTCGACATTGACCGAATAGTCTTCCAGCGCGTTTAGCCCCATCACCCATTGGCCGGGCTCAAATCCATCGGCGCGGCTTTCTTCAACCACGCCAATGGTCGAGGCGCGCACCGGATCGCCTAAAGGGATGGGAGGCATGTAATTGCCGCCTGGGTCCATCCACCCGCGCATCGCCGGATCGAGCGAAGCATAATGATTCCGGACCAAAAACTGGCCCGCTTCCAACGCGGGCGTTGGCTCTGTTACCAGTTCAAAATCTTCGCGGGCAGGCTCGCCATCGGGGCGCCTTTGAAGGAGGAAACGCCGGTTATCGGGCATGGAAATTCCTTATCTCAAATCAAATGGATCGGCAGTTTAAGCAGCAACCAGTTTAACCGGGATCGCGCTTTGCAGTGCTTGGCCGGTGATCGGATCGAAATCGACCTCGTCGCTGGTTAGCTTGTTGGTCGAACTGCCGCGTTCGCGCACATCATCCTTGCCAGTATCCGCATCGCCATAAGCATGCGCCATCGACACGAGGCCGCGCCGCACTTTATCGCTTGCTTTAACAACACCGTGAATGGTGGCGTGGGGCGAAGTGATCTCAACAATACCGCCCTCTTCGAGGCCCATCGCTGTGATATCATCGGGGTGAATATAGGCCGGATTGGTGGTGGTTTTGGCCTGCAGTTTCTTGAGCGGGTGCCCGATTGAATTGAACCGCGTTTTCGAACGCCGCGATATCAATTTGAAGTCAAAGCCATCTCGCTGCGCGCGGTTTTCCGCATAATGAGAAAGCGATCCTGGCATATCACCTACAGCCAGATCGAAGCGGTTGAACTCTTCTTCATCTGCCGCTTCCACACGGGGATGCTTATCGGAGTAGATGACAGCAGAGCCGCCCGCCGCCTGCGCATCACGGCGCACTTGGCTGGGCTTCACCAGACAGCCATCGGTCATCAGATCCAGGAACGTCTCCTTGCTGGGCCGTTGGTCCATCGGCAGCGGACCGCCCGCCAGCTCCATCGTCACACCCAAACGGTGTGCCAATTCCCAGAACATCTCAAATTCATCGATCACATCACCGGGAGGCGTTGCCACCGCTTCAACATAGCGCGCATAAGGTTCTTCATGCCACCATTCGGAAAGATTGGTGATGTCTTCACGCTCAAGGCATTGCGAAGGCGCAAGCACAACATCGGCGCGTTTGGCGCTGGCGCTCATCCACGGATCGATCTGCACAAACAAATCCAGATCATCCAGCGCGCGGACCATTTTTTCTTGATTGGGGAAACCGACAACCGGGTTGCCGCCAACCGAAATCAGCACGCGCACTTGGCCATCGCCCGGCGTAAGAATTTCGTCGGCGAGCACATTGCACGGCATCTCAAACCCAAGTTGACCGAGCCCGCGGAAGCGCGATTTTTCCATGCCTTCTTCGCCGAACATGGCGACTTTGGGGCCCACTTGCGCGCGGCGTGGACCCTGCGGTGTGGTGAAAACACCCGGGATCGCGGCCAAATCGCCTTCTTGTTTGAAACGCGCACAAATCGTGTTGAGCGAAGTCGAAAGATATTCCGTCAGCGTGCCATTGCCCGCCATTTCCGGACCTGTTCCGGTCACTGCGCAGCCTTTGGTTCCGCCAGCAAACATCCGCGCTGCGGCGATCAGCTTGTCCGCCTCAATCCCGCAGCGTTCCGCCGCGACCTCGGGTGTGAACGGCTTCACAGCCGCTGCCAGCTCTTCAAAGCCATCTACATGCGCGGCGACGAAATTACGATCGTACAATTCTTCTTCGATGATCACGTTTATCATGCCGGCCAATAGCGCGGGATCTTCTCCCGGCTTCACCGGCAGATACAGATCGGCGAGCCGCGCCACATCGCTTTCGCGCGGGTCTGCGACGATCAGTTTCATCCCCTCTTCCTGGCGATCACGGATGCGCCGAGACGGGCTGAATGGAGGTACGCCGCCTACCGGCGCATAGTGCGAAACAATCGGATTGTTGCCGATGAACAGAGCCACGTCCGCCTCAGAAAAGGTCGTCGGCCCGCCCATCCATTTGCCGTAACGCATGGTGGTGAACACCTTGGCCGGTTGGTCCAATGTTACCGAGGTGTAGAAATTGCGCGTCCCAACCGCCTGAGCGAAGCTGAGCGAGGCAGCCATGGCAGAGCTGTTTTGGTAACCGCCCGAACCCATGAAGACCGCCACCGAATTTGGGCCATGCTTTTCGATAATCCGGCGGATCTCGCTTGCGACATGCGCCAGCGCCTCTGGCATTGGCGTTTTTCGAAATTCCCCAGAGGCATCGCGCACCAGGCTTTGCGTCAATCGGTGTTCGGCATTGTGCGAATCGGGCAGCTCGCGGCCTTTCATGCAGGTGTAACCGCCATAGGCCGGATCATCAGGATCGCCGCGGACTGCCGTTACCTTTCCATCTTCAACATCGGCAAGCATCGCACAGTTTGCGTGGCAGAACCGGCAAAATGTCTTGTGAGTCTCGGCGCCCATAATATCTCTCCTTCGTAATAAGATGAATACCATAAGGATCGGCCCCAGCGACTGATACTTTTGTCCGTAGCAGCTGCAGGCACGCCCGCGCATTAGAGAAACCCAATTCTAAGGAGATTTCGCGATGCCCACCACCACTCGCCAATGGCTGCTGAACGGTCACCCGCGCGGCCGGGGGATCGCCGAAGATGATTTCAAGCTGGCTGAACAGGAACTTGCCGCGCCTGGCCCTGGTGAAATGGTCTTGGCAACGCGGTATCTTGGGTTTGATCCGGCGCAAAAGGGCTGGATGGAAAACATCGCCGATTACGTCGCACCGATGCAAATTGGCGATGTGATGCGTGGCAGCGGGATTTGCGAAGTCGTGGAATCGAACAACGGCAAATTCGCGGTTGGCGATTTGGTGTTCGGATCGACCGGGTGGACTGAATATCTGGTGCATGATGGCAGCGAGCTGGCCAAAGTTGAAACCAAACTTTCGCCTACATCGGTTCTCTCTATCCTCGGCACAACCGGCGTGACCGCCTATTGCGGGCTGTTCAAAGTGGGCAAGCCAGTGGCCGGTGATACCGTGCTGGTGTCGGGTGCGGCGGGCGCAACCGGGTCTATCGTTGGCCAATTGGCAAAGATTGCCGGTTGCCGCGTTGTTGGCATCGCTGGCGGCCCTGAAAAGTGTGAATGGCTGGTTGCAGAGGCGGGTTATGACGCGGCGATTGATTATAAAGCGGGCGGCGTACGCGATCAGATAAAGCAGCATTGCCCCAAGGGCGTCGATGTTATTTATGATAATGTTGGCGGCTCAATCCTCAACGATATGCTGGGCGAAATCGCCACAAATGCACGGGTTGTGATTTGCGGCGGGATCAGCCGTTATGAAACCGGCAGCCTGCCAGCCGGACCTGAAAACTATTTCAACCTCGTGTTCCGCCGGGCGACGATGGCTGGGTTTATCGTGCTCGATTGGGCCAGTGAATTTCCTGGAATCCGGCGGCGTTTGGAACGCTTCATCGATGAAGGCCGCCTGACTTATCAGGAAGATGTGCAGGAAGGTTTTGAGAACGCGCCAGACACTTTGCAGCGATTGTTTTCTGGAAAGAATCGCGGCAAGCAATTGCTCAAACTTTAGCCCGGCAAGTCGGCGGGCCGATTGATATTTGCCAAAGGCGGATCGAAACCGATCTGCCGCGCTTTTGCGCGATCGGCAAAGCGATAAAGCGCCCGCCCGCCTTCGCCAACAAAGCTCGCCAGATCATCAGATAGGTTTGCTGGCCACAGGCCGATCACGGGTTGATTCTCGGCGATGGCCGCTCCTTCGCCGATCAACTTTTGTGCCAATGTCCGGGGCAAATTCGGGGCGTCGCAAGGCACGCTCAACACATGGCTAAACCCGTTTGCCGCTGCATGGGCAAGCGCCGCATTAAGGCCGCCCAGCGGGCCTAGGTCTGATGCGGGCAAATCGGGCACGCAGGAATACCCCGCCTCCTCGCGGCCGCACACGATCAGGGCATCGCATTGGTTTTCGATCGATTCGGCAACGCGATCGATCAAGCGTTCGCCGCCGATCAGGGCATGCGCTTTATCACTGCCAAACCGGGTCGAGCGCCCGCCCGCCAGCACAGCGCCCAATATTCTCATCGATTTGCTGCGCTTTGTTTAGCCGAATTTTTCGGTAGGGCTGCCATCCGGGCCATAGACTTCATCCTCAGCATCGACGCGATATTTGCGGCTGACCGCGTTGACGATCCCAAATGAACCCATATGCGCCAGCATCCCGGCATATTCCTTGTTCGCGAAATGGTTCGCAAGCGCTTCTTCGCTGGTCCATTCCTCAAACACATTGACGCGCGCGGGATCATTCAGATCGGCGCTCCAATCATAATGCAGGCAGCCTTCTTGGGAGAGCGCACCATCGATCCATTTTTGCGCGGATTTTAGCGCTTCTTCGCGCTTTTCAGGCTCAAGGTCGATCTGGGCGGAAATGAGTATTTTGGCCATTAAAATTATTCCTCTGCCGCGCCGAATTCGGCGACAATTCTGAAAACACGGCTGGTGAAACGCCACTCGCCATCGATCTTTGCCAGTTTATCTTCGTATAGCCCGCCAACATGGCGCGTTACGCCGTCTTTGGTCAGCATGATTTCCTGCGTTTGCACGCGGGATTCGGCGGTGTTGCCGGTCACTTCGATCATGCACGGCACGCAGTGGAAACTCACTGCCTCCAGCCCGCTCATCGCTTGTTCCCAGAATCCGACGATGGCCGCTTTGCCGTCGACCTTATTGCCCATCAGATTCCAATGGGCGTCTTCTGCCCACACGGTGCCCCATGTGTCGGCATCGATCCGCACCACTCCATCGGCATAGGTGCCATTGAGCTCGTTGATAGCCACGCGATCTTCGATAGGTCCGGTGAACATAATTGGCCTCTTTCCTCAAAATCTCATGCCCGTGATATCGAGCCAAGGGCAGCTGCGCACAATGAACACTTTTGGCAAGGGCAATGCCGCCATGCTGGGCCTAGAGTGCGCCAGAGAATCAATAGAACGATGAGAGGATAGTCGGATGGGACAGCTGGCAGGAAAGAGAGCCGTCGTGCTTGGCGCGGCGTCGAAAAACAATATGGGCCAAGTGATCGCTCGGCTGTTTGCACAAGAAGGGGCCACCGTTCTGGTTGCCGGCCGCCATGAAGAACCTCTCAAAGAATTGGCGAGCGAAATTGGCGGCCATTTCGGGCTGTGCGATATTACCGATCGCGCTCAGGTTCATGCGCTGGCTGCGCAGGCGGCGTCTGAAATGGGCCGCGTCGATGCGGCGGTCAATTGTTCAGGTTGGGGTCTGCTTTCCAACCTGCTTGAAACAACCGAGGAAGAGCTAGACCAGATCACTGCGTTGCAATTTAAAGGCGTGCATCATTTCCTCCAAGCCTTCACTAAGGTGATGGTGGAGCAAGATCCGCAAGGCGGCTCGCTCATTTCTCTGTCTTCTGCGACGACAAAGGCGCTGATCAACAATCACGCCGCCTATATCGGTACCAAGACTGCGGGCGAAGCGATGATCCGCTGTGTCGCGAATGATTTTGGGCAATTTGGGATCAAAGCCAACACCGTCTCTCCGGCATTCACCGAAAGCCCGATGACCGCCGACAGTTTTCAAGTCCCCGGCCTGGTCGATGCGTTCCTGCCCAAATATCCGCTGGGGCGCCTCAACACATCGGATGACGTGGCACAGGCTTGCGCATGGCTGTGCAGCGATGCCGCATTCGTGACCGGGCAAAACATCCAGCCCAATGGCGGCTTGACCCTGCGCGGCAACCCGCAGGCCACCGAATTGGAGGCCTCAATCGGCGCAGCCATGGCGGCAGCCGAAGGCGGTTAAACCCGGCTTGGTTTCCGGTATGAAATAGGGTGTGAAACGAGGCGCGTGATTATTCGTCGAGCCACATTTCCGCTTCGGATAATGTTTCGAAGAATTTCCATTTGTCGTTCTGTGATGCCAGGCGTTTGATCTGAATGCGCTGGAGGGCGGAATTCATGACATTGGCTGATTTTCGCAGGCCATTATCAACACACCAGGCAACGATCTCTTCGCTGCGGCTGGCGCGGCTTTGGTCCATCACGGTGACTTTGGAATAGTCAGCCAGAAGGTCGAATTCGCGTTCGGTTGAACGCACGGTCAACACCGCTTTTTTGATTTCTTCGGCGAACTCGGTCTGATCATAGTCAAATTCGCCATCGAAAACGATCAAGACCCGGTTTTTTTGTATTTGTGGGTGGATTTTATACACCTTGCCCTCGCTCTTTTATCCCGTGCGGCCTTGATTAGCCCAGGAATCGAGGATTAGCAAAAATACGTATATATCTTCTTTACATAGCCGGCTGATCGGGAGGTGAAATGCCCGAAAGATGCAATTTGAGCAGCAATTTTGTTAAGCAGATCGCCCTCACGCGCTGAGCCAGGCTTCTGCTTCGGTTTGGGTGGCGAAGAATCCTATCTTGTCATCTTCGTTGGAGACCCGCTTAACCTGCATCTGCAACAGGATCGCATCCATAACATTGGCCGATTTGCGCAGGCCGTTTGCAACGCACCATGCCACCACATCTTCGCCTGCTTTGGCATGCTCTTGCGGCATTGTGCTGGCTTGCGTCCAATCGCTAAGCATATCAAAGTGTCCACAATTCAATCGAATGCGCTGCGATGCGTCTTGAATTTCTTTGGCGAGATCGCGCGCGTCGTAATCAAATGCACCAACAAAGGTCACCAGAATGCGGTTTTTCGCCAAGTCTGTTGTCAGTTTGTACATCTCATTTACCCTTGCGGCGGATTGCAATAAAATTGTTAATAGAAGCGAATGATTAAGTTATTCGTTCAGCCAGCTTTCGGCTTCCGCGCGAGAGTTGAAATAGCCAAAGCGATCATCCCGGGCTGCGACACGTTTGACCTGCATACGCTGGAGGTTGGTGTGCATGATATTGGCCGATTTGCGCAAACCGCTGGCGATGCACCATGCGACGGCGCGTTCGCCGGCTTGGGCATGATCTTGCGGCATGGGGCCGGCGGCGGTGAAATCAACGATCAAATCGAAATGAGAACCGGGCCCAATCACCCCTTGGGCAGCGGCTTTTAATTCGGCCGAAAACTCTTCCTGATCATGCTCAAAATTTTTCGTAAAGATCACAGCCACCCGGTTTTTGCCGGGTTCTTTATGAATTTCGTACACTCGCAGCGCCTCCCGCCGAATTGACATATCTATCAATGCGAAGGTGCTTAATCTTGTTAGGCTTGAAATCCGCTTCCCGCGACTATCCGGGTAAATACTAGCCTGTGTTAATATTGGCCGGTGTTAAGATTGGCCTGTGCTAATATTGAGCTGTGCCGCCATCCACGCTGAGCATCGCGCCGGTTATTCCCGCGCCATCGGGCGAAGCGAGCAGCAGCGCCATCGCCGCGATTTCTTGCACGGTGTTGGGCCGCTTAATCGCCGCTTCCTGCGCGAACATGGTGATCATGTCATCAAACTCCATGCCCATCGCTTTGGCGGTTTCGGGGCCATTGTTCTTGATGATATCGGTGACCACCAGGCCGGGGCAGATTGAATTCACCGTTACGCCCAGTTCGCCAACTTCGCGGGCCAGGCTTTTGGTGATCCCATTCACGGCATGTTTCGCCGCGGTGTATGCGGTGAAGACGGGCTTTCCGTGCTTGCCTTCCATCGATGACATATTGATCACGCGGCCATTCTTTTTCGCGATCATCGTGGGCAAGGCGCGGCGGGTGGCCCAGAATGTTGAATAAACATTCCATTTCATTGCTTCGTCAAACGCTTCGTCGGACAGATCAACCATCGGCTGTAGATCGCCAGCGCCGCCGGCATTGTTCACCAGGATATCGAGCGTGCCAAAGTTTTCGATGGTTTTGTCGATGAACCCTTCGACATCGTCCTGTTCCATCACATCGCCGGAAACAAACATCGCGCGAGCGCCCACGCCCAATTCTTCGAGCACTTTGGCGCCTTTATCGGGATTGCGCGCGAATAAAGCGACATTGGCGCCTTCGGCAAGAAAAGCTTCCGCGATTCCGCGCCCCAATCCTGCGGTGCCTCCGGTGATGGCGGCTGTTTTTCCTTCGAGTTTCATAAATCTCTCCTGAGTTGAGGCGTGTTTAGCGCTGGAGCGCGCGCCATGCACCTTGCCAAAATGAGCAATTGTGCTTCGCGGGCGAGCTGGCACTTGTAATGCGGTATGTGTGCAATGAAACGAGAAGTGGACGTTGTTATCTTGGGCTGCGGGGCGGCTGGGATGAGCGCAGCCTTGGCCGCGCATGAGGCCGGTGCCGAAGTCGCCTTGGTTGAACGGTTCGAACGTATCGGGGGAACGGCAGCCGTTTCTGGCGGGGTGCTGTGGGTTCCGCAAAACCACTGTCAGCGCGAAGCGGGCCTGGCCGATAGCCGGGAAGAGGCATTGGCGTATTTCCGCAGCCTCGATCACGGCGATTTGGTCGATGAAACGCTCGAGGCATTTGTCGACAATGGGCCAGCTGCGCTGGAATTTCTGGAGAGTATCGACGCTTTGGCAGTTTCTCTGCTGGGCAGTTACCCCGATTATTACATGGATCATCCGGGCGCCAAGCCAGAGGGTGGCCGCGCGCTGGATCACGATCTGTTTGCGCTCACGGAATTGGGGGAGTGGGCGCAGAAGATATACGCCATCGAAGAGCCAAAACCGATGATGCTACGCGAAACGCCGCTGGGCGGTGCCACCGGTCAGGTTGATCCCAAAGAGTTGGCGCGGCGCATGGAAGCGCAAGAGCGCGGTTTTGGACAGGCGATGGTGGGCCGACTGCTAAAGGCCTGTCTGGCGCGGTCGATTGAGCCGATCTTGAATGTTAGGACCAATAGCTTGCTGACAGAAGGCGAGCGCATTGTTGGGATTGAGGGCACTCAGGGTGATGACGAGATCACGTTGATAGCGCGCAATGGAGTGATCATCGCCACCGGCGGCTTTGAGTGGGATAAAGACGCTCGGCAAACTTTCTTGAAAGGGCCGGTGGAAGCGCCCGCAAGCCCGCCCACGGCGCGCGGCGAAGGGTTGGCGCTGGCGATGCAAGCGGGTGCCAAGCTTGGCAATATGACCCACGCATGGTGGTCCCCCACTTTGGTCGCGCCCGATGGCCCATGGCCCGAGGGCGAGGAGCGCGCATCGCCCGTTCTTATCGAGCGGACCGTGCCGCATTCGATCATGGTCAACCGCAAGGGGCAGCGGTTTTGCAATGAAGCCGCCAATTATTCCGCCCTTGCCGGTGCCTTCCACGCATTTGACCCGCAGAATTATGATTACCCCAATATGCCCGCATGGCTGATTTTTGATGCCGATTATGTTGATCGTTACCCAATCGGGAATAGGCTGCCCGGCCAACCTATTCCCGATTGGGTGATACGTGCCGACACGCTGGAAGAGGTTGCTGCCAAAATTGAGGTTGATGGCGAAGGTTTGAGCGCGACAGTTGCGCGCTTCAATGGCTTTGCCGAGCAGGGGAACGATCCCGATTTCAACCGCGGCACCAACCCGTATGACCACTTCTATGGCGACCGCAGCCGAGAGGGTAAGGCGGTGACGCTGGGCCCGATTGATCGCGCGCCATTTTATGCGGTGCGCATTTCAATGGGATTGCTGGGCACCAATGGCGGCGCTCGCACCGATGGAGCGGCGCGAATATTGGGCCATGACGGTGAGGCTATTCCCGGCTTATTTGGCGCTGGCAATGCGATCGCATGTCCAACTGGCGGCATTTATGCCGGAGCAGGCGGGACGCTGGGCCCGGCATTGACCTTTGGATATTTGGCTGGCCGAACGGCAGCGCGCGCCAATAAGTGATCGCAGCGCAATGCGCGAACCGCATCGCTAGCTGCACCGCTACCTTTGTTGTCAGCCGAGCGTGCGAATAGGATCAGACCCGTCCCAGTCATTGGCGGCGCTGCGAACCATTTCGTAAAATCCCGTGATTGCGGCAGATGGCTCATACAGTTCAATCATATGGCCCAAGCTCGCGCTCGCATCGACAAAGGCGAAGCGCGTTCCCGTTTCGGTTTGTGAAAGCTGTGCCAGAGGCATGCCAGCGCGATCAAAATCGGTAATGGCTTGATCAAGGTCTTCAACGAATATCGCGGTATGATGGAGGCCATAGCGGCCCGATCCAGAGGGATAGAGATCGCGGACCGCGCTGGGCGTGTCGCCATGCTGAGTCACAAATTCGATCATCACATCGCCCCATTGGCCATAGGCGGAGGAATGATCCCAATCGCGCTCAATCCCGCGATGAATGCTGCGAGCCAGGCGCACATGGCGCGCCAGGAAATAGGGCCCCGAACCAAACTGTTCTGCATGCGCGCCAGCCGCGACTTCGATATCTGGCACGAAATAGGCGAGTTGTTGGACCGCAAGATCAGGCGTGCCTGCCACCTTAATTCACCGCTTTGTCTTTGCCTTCCCAATAAGGTGCCCGCAATTCGCGGCGGAGAATTTTGCCTGACGGATTGCGCGGCAATTCTGTGATGAAATCGATCGATTTCGGGCATTTGTATCCGGCAATATGTTCTCGCGCATGGGCGATCAGATCGGCTTCGGAAAGGCTGGCCCCGTCTTTCACAACGACACAGGCCTTCACCGCTTCGCCCCATTTTTCATGCGGCACCCCAATCACCGCGACATCGGCCACCGCATCATGCGCATAGAGCGCGTTCTCAACCTCGGCCGGGTAAACATTCTCCCCGCCAGATATGATCATGTCCTTCACCCGATCACGGATGTAGAGATAGCCATCTTCATCGAGGCACCCGGCATCGCCAGTGCGGAGCCAGCCATCATTATCAATCGTTTCAGCGGTAGCTTCGTCGAGCCGCCAATACCCCTTCATATTTTTCGCGGAACGGGTTGCGATTTCGCCGATTTCGTTGGGGGCGAGCGTGTTGCCCTCTTTATCGATTACTTTGAGTTCAATCCCGGCAAGCGCGGTGCCAACAGACGCCATTTTCGGGCTGCCTTCGGGCACATGATCGTCTGGGTCGAGCGCGGTGATCGTGCCTGATGTTTCGGTCATCCCGTACATCTGGATGAAGCCGCACCCAAGCACTTCCATCGCTTGTTTCATCAAGGCGAGGGGAATCGGAGATGCGCCATATGTGATGTAGCGCAAATTGGAGAAATCAATCTCGCCAATGCGCGGATGGTTGAGCAAGATCTGGATCGCAGCTGGCACCAGGAACAGCTTTGAAATCGGATAGCGTTCCATCAGCTCGAGCGCTTCACTTGGATCATATTCGGGCAAGACAATCGAATTGGTGCCGGACACGATGTTCGCGATGCCATTGCCGGTGCCAGAAATGTGGAAGCACGGCATGGCGACCAAGCTCACATCATTGGCAATTGGTTCCTGCCATTCGCGCAGTTCCATTTCGGGTTCCCCGCCGCCCGCTGTCCGAGCAGACAGGATTGAAAGATGCGTCATCACCGCGCCTTTGGGCCGACCGGTGGTTCCCGATGTATAAAGCTGCAACAGCTCATCATTTGCGCCAATCGCTACCTGCGGATCAATCGGATCGTGTGCATCGCGCCATTGGCGATAATCGGGCAAGCCAGCACTCGCTTCTGCGTCCATTCCGATCACTTCGCGAATGCGCGGCGTTTGCGCGCGAATTTTTGCCAAAGTCTCGGCAAAACCTTCTGCCACGATCACGATTTCTGCCTCGCAATTGTCCAGAATATACGCCACTTCAGGCGGCGCGAGGCGCCAGTTCACCGGGGTCATTACTGCGCCCAATTTGGCCGCGCCAACCAATGCTTCGAAATAGAGATGATGGTTCTTGCCCAGGTAGGAGATCCGATCCCCCTTCTTCACACCCATCGCGAGCAGTGCCTGAGCTGCGCGATTGGAGCCTTCATCCAGCGCGGCAAAATCCATCACTTCCTCGCCAAAGGTGAAGGCGGTTTGATCCGGGCCAAGCTTGGCGCGCAGCCTGACAATATCCGTGAAAGTTTCGGTCGCGGCCACTTGCGTGTCGAGATCGGTAGCTAGTGCGGCATTGCTCATCGGTTTCCTCTCCGCTTGCACGCGGTTTCCTTTGTCTGGCCGAGCCCAGGCGGCCATTATTGCTGTGTATTGGGCTGCCCTATTTCAGCCCCCAGTCGAGCCTCTAGCCCAACCAACGCGCGGCGCACGGTGTCGATCGGTCGCTGGCACCGTGGGTGCCGCACGATCCCTCTGGCAATTCAGACAGATCGACGCCATCCACCTCGCGAAACTCGCGCCAATCATACACTCCAGCGCGATGTACAATGCGCCATTCAGCGCCCTTGGCGGTGTCTCGTTTTTCAAATCGGTCGATATATCTGCCGGCAATAACCGCCGAGTAGATTTTGCCCTTATCCGGGAAAACATCCTCCACCGGGTATCCGGGCGGGATGGTGTGCATTGCGGTCATATAGGTTTCGGTCAGGCAGACCGTTTCGCTTTCAAAATGTAACATGGTTTGCCCAAGCTGATGATGCGTGGTCAAGCATTCGCCGAGGATCGCCTGTGCTTGCTCAACGAAAGATTGCCATGTCCCCTCCACCGGGCCGAATTGAAACGCCGCCCCTTCATGAAACAAGTATTCCATCATCTCCCAGCGGCGACGATCCAGCGCGTGGGCATAGGCCCCGATAACATCAAGGATTGCGGCGCGATCTTCCAACTGTCCGGTCATTCTTAAAGCTCCACAATAACTTTGCCGATATTGCCACCGCTAAACAGTTTGGCATAGGCCGAAAGCGTGTTTTCGAGGCCGCGCGTCATGTCATAGGGCATAACCAGATCGCCTGCCTCATGCCATTCGCGCAGCCGCGCGGTCAGTCGTTCGCCTTGATCCATAAAGTCTGGCGAGAAGAACCCTTCGACGCGCAATCGCCGCATCAAAACCTGATCAAATTCGCGCGGGGTGGTGCGGGTGCCAGCGCTGTAATCGGCCAACATGCCGCATACTGCGACCCGGCCATAATGGTTCATTCGGGTCAGCACCGCATCAAGGATCGGCCCGCCAACATTGTCAAAATAGACATCGATACCGCCGCCCTCTGCGCGGCCAGCACCGGCTCCCAAGGCGGCATCCAATTGCGCGCCAACATCGCCCGATTTGTAATCAATCGCGCCGGTTATACCGATCTCTTCGGTCAGGTAGCGGCATTTCTCTGCCCCGCCAGCAATGCCCCACGCGTCGCAGCCCAGCAGCTTCGCGATTTGCACCGCAAGAATGCCTGTTGCCCCGGCTGCGGCCGATACCAACACCCGCTCTCCCGGTTTGGCAGCGCCGGTTTCTTCGATACCCCACAAAGCCGTCCAGCCATTCATGCCCAGCGGCCCAAACCATGCGCGCTTGTCCGCAACGGTGGGATCCAGTTTGACTGCGCCTGTCATAATCGGATCGACCATGCTCATTTCGCCCCACACGCCAAATGCGCGGACCAGATCTCCCACCGCAAAATCATCGTGCTGTGTCTCGACAATCTCGCCCACGACAAGCCCGGTCATCGGGGCGCCTTCGGGCAGAGGCGGTTGATAGCCATCTTCGCGATCGGTCAGCCACAGCCTGGTGCCTGCATCCATCGATAGCATCGCATTGCGGATTAGAATTTGCCCTTGTGCCAGTGGCGGCAATTCCTCTTCAACCAGCGCCAGCGCGCTTGCAAAATTGTTACCTTCGGGCCTGCGCTCAATGCGCCAAAAACGGTTTTTCATATTCGCTTTGTCTTGCCCGCCACGCGCCAGAGCAACAGGCCATTTAGTTAGGCCATTTGTTTGGGCAGGCAGCATTGTGCCCTGTCACTTTAACGCTATCAAAAAGCAGCGGCGCAGACTCGCTCCGGTTCGAATAGGCTGGTTCTCAATCATAACAAATCCGGTCAGCAGGCCGACATTGAGAGGAGAGTTTGCATGGCACTCATCACCATTATTGGATCATCAGGTCGCCAGGGGATGGCGCAGGTTCGCCAAGCCTTGAAGGCGGGCTATGATGTGCGCGCGATTTCGCGTCAGGAAGATCCCTTTGCGGGCGCGAAGATCGATGGCATTGAACGCGTAGAGGTACGGCCGATGGATCTGTATGATCCAGCAACCTATGCTGCCGCTCTCGAAGGCACAGATTACGTCTTCTACACCCATCCATTGCAGGCCCGCGCTGACCGGTCAGACACAATCGGCGAGGTTGGGAAAGCCGCAGCGGATGCTGGAGTTAAACGGTTGGTTTGGAACACCTCTAGCTGGATTCCGGATCGTCCAGGCGATCCCTTCACATATGCGGGCAACACAGTGGGCATCAATGCGCTGTGGCGTTCAGGCTGCCCGGGCACGGTATTTGGCAGCGTGCTGTTCATGGATAATTTGCTCACGAATTGGGCGCGACCGTTCATCATGAACGAAGATCGCTATGTTTATCCGCACGCATCGCATCTTGAAGCCAATTGGATCAGCCTTGATGATGTCGCACGCTTCATGCTCACAAGTCTGGAGCGGCCCGATATGGAAGGCGCTTGGCTCAATATTGGCGGGCCAGAGCGGATCAAAGGTCCGCAGGTGGCCAGCTATTTGAGCGACGCCGTCGGCAAAGAAATCCGTTATGATCCCTGCACACCGGCTGAGTTCGGTGATTATCTGGTGAAGGCAGCTGGCGACGATATGCCAGTTGAAATGCGCGAAGAATTCGCCGCCGGAATTGCGGCGTTTTATGAATATAATAACACCGCCCCGACCAAGCCTTTCGAAGTGGATATGGACCATGTCTATGAACGCTTCCCCGAATTGGAAGGCAAGCTGGAAGATCTGGGCGAATGGACCAAGCGGCAAGATTGGGGCGAAAGCAATTTCCGCCCGGCCTTCGGATAATTCGATTTAGATATGGCCGATATCCGTGCTGCCAATATCGCCATTGCAGAGAGCTTTTATCGCGCTCTTGAAGATGGTGATTTTGAAGCGCTGGCCAATTTGCACAGCGATGATGTGGTGTTCAACCTTGTCGGCTCAACCCCCGTTTCGGGGCGTTGGGTGGGCAAGGCGGAATGCTTTGGCCCATTGGTTGCTGATCGCGTGGTCGGCAAATTGGTGCCCGAAACGATCCAGTTTTCGCGCGAATGGCGGATCATGTGTGCCGATGAAAACCGCGTGGTTGGCCTGATGCGCGGCGGCGGAATGGGCCGCAATGGGCATGATTATCAGCAAACCTACTGCCAGATCATGACCATCAAAGACGGTGCAATCACTGAACTGCACGAATTGTTCGACACCGCCCTTGTCGAGCTGGTTCTTAATGACAATCCGACTGCAAATGGCCCCACCGAACCGGAGCAGCCATTCGCTTTCTGATCGGGTGTTTTACTATTCGGCTGCGTCGCGTTGTTCCTGCGCGAAGATCGTCAGCAATTCGTCATCACTCGCATCGACCAGCTTTTTCGCCCATTGGTGGAACACTTGTCCGCCGCGCTCATTGCGGCCAAACAGCACTTCATCCATCAGCCCAGATTGCAGCGCCTCATGCTGGCGCTTGCCAGTGGCATAATCCTCATCACGGACCACCACTTCGAGAAAGTCGAACTGCTCATGGGCAGCCTTTATATCCTCATCGGTCTCAGGCTGGTTCTCCATCACATAATATTGCGTGGTGAAGCTTTCGCCCACATGTGAGCCTGGGAACAGCTGGCTGATCATCGCTCCGCGTTGTCCGCCGCCATAAAAGCTGGCGATTGAGATATGCGGGAACACTGTCCACACGCCAGAGAGCAGAGCGTCATTGGGAAGTTCATCGTCAGACATTTTGGAGAGATCTTCTTCGATGTCCGAGCCGACACGGGTCGCCATCTTGGATGGCGCAGACAAGCGTTGATGCGGTCCCCATTCAAAGAAATTCGCCCGGTTATAAAAATCCGCGCCAAAAGTGTCTTTGTGCAACACGGGAAGGTGATAAAAATCGAGATAGCCATCATAGGCTGTCTTCCAATTGGGCCCTTCAAGCGTGCGTTGGCTGAACAAAGTCCAATCTTCAAACCCAAAGGAAGACAGCAGGTCTTCATAGCCGCACAGATAGTCGGGAATCGAAAGCTTGGATTGGGGATCGAGCGTGACCCAGATCAAGCCAGCAGATTCGTAAACCGGGAAGCGCTTCAGGCAATGTGCGGCCTTATCGATCGCGCCAAAGTCTTGCGGGCTGGCAACCCCGATCAGATCGCCATCCTGTTTGAATGTCCAACCGTGATAACCGCACATGAAGCGCGAGGTGTTGCCTGATCCCTCAGCAATGCGATTGCCGCGGTGGGTGCACATATTAAGGAACGCCGCGATCGATCCGTCCTTTTGACGTGACAGCAATAATGGCACGCCGCAGATCACCATCGCTTTAAAATCGCCAGGCTCGGCCACCTCGCAAGATGGCGCGACGAGCAATGGCAGACGTTTGAAAATTTGCTGCTTCTCTCGCTCGAACAATTCTGGATCGGTGTATGCAGAAGCTGGGACCCGCACGACTTCATCAGCCAGTTCCATCGTATCCGCCGCGCCATGCGCGATCAGTGATCTGGTCATTTCAATCAATTGCGCGCGTGACATGCGAGATTCCTTTTCTCAAAAAGATATGCCGAAGGTCTCAGAGGTTAAGGGCGGGATCAATCCCTTCTTTTGATGAGAGGCCAATAACAAACGGGCCAAAACAAACGGGCGAACCTTGCATCCAAGGCCCGCCCGCATGTGGTTTTGTATGTTGCTGCGATCAGAAGCGGAAGCTGACTTCCGCTGCAACCTGACGGCCACGGTTAAGTGTGACTGTCTGGTCATCACCGCCGACAGGAACAAACGGACGTGGACCAGAAGAGGTCACGATCTGCTCATCAGTCAGGTTGGTGCCGATTAGCGACAATTGCCATACGCCATCTGCATCCCCGATGGAGATACCGGCATCCAATGTCACAAAAGAATCTTGCGACAAATCGCCAACCAGGAAGTTCTGACCGGTGAAGTAGGAACTGCTGTATGCTGCGTTGCCGCTGAGGCCGAGTTCCAGAGATTCACCAAGTGGGATGAACCAATCGACGGCAAAGTTACCGGCGAAATCTGGTGCCCGCGGTGCTGCGCGACCATCAAGATCCGAACCATCGAGACCGATGAAGGTGTCGGTGAAGCGCGAGTCGAGATAGGCCAAGGTGCCTGATAGCGAGAGACCATCAACCGGCGTGCGCCAGTTCCAATCAACATCGATACCTGAGGTCGTTAGCTCACCAGCGTTGAAGGTCACAAATTGAACCGCAGCACCGTCAAACAATTGCACCTGCAAATTGTCGAAGATGTAGTGGTAAGCTGTGACGTTGATCGTGATCGCGCGGTTGTTAAACTGCGATTTGATCCCGATTTCGCCGCCGATTGTCTCTTCAGATTCGAAGATCAGCGATGATGTTGCATCCTCATCAAAGGTGTTGCCCGTGGCTGGATTGATATCAGGGTTGCCAATACCGGCTAGGCCAACACCAGGCAGCGCAGAGTTATCAATACCACCCGATTTGAAGCCGGTCTTAAAGGCTGCAAAGAAGTTGATATCGTCTGCGAGCTCATAGGTCAGCGCAACTTCAGGTGAGAAATTGTCATCGCTGAAATTGATCGGTGCAGAAACAAAGCCGCTGGTCACAAAGTCAGCGTTTCCGTCTCCATCCAGATCCAGGCCAGAGATGATCGGGTTGATGAACGGGATCGAGATCGTGTTTGATTTCGATTCCGTCGTCCAACGCAGACCGGCTGTGATGTTGAGACGGTCAGTCAGGGCCAGATCGACACTGCCAAAGACAGAGAACGCTTCGGTATCGGTTGCGTGTTCACGCTGATAATCGAAGCCGACGCCGCCGCCGGTGGCTGCACCAAATGCGAGCGGAACGTTAAACGCTTGCTCTGCCGTGTTGAACTCAATCTCACGCGTTTCATAAAACGCGCCGATTTGGAAGTTGAACAGGCCATCGTAATCCGATGCGATCCGCAGTTCTTGAGTGAGCTGGCGGGTTTGGTTGTCCGCCAAGTTACTGCCGAGACCCAGCGGAACACCAGGCCCGTTGATCGCAGCCAGAGCGGGTGCGAGCGGTGCAGTTGGGTCAAGCGGAACCGCTTCACCCACGCCAACGAAACTGAAGGCGTCACGATCGAGCGAAGCGAAATCGAGATAACCGGTCGTTGAGGTCAGAGTTAGAAAATCTGACAAAGCAAGATTGAATTCGAGGCGCCCGAAGAAGATATCGGTGATCCCGAATGCCAAACCGTTGCGATCAAGAAATTCCTGCGCGCCGCGATTGGTTGGCGGTGCCAAGCTGCCGGTTGTGATCGGGTCTGAATCGACCTGCGGGAACAGGCTGTCTCCCGTGTTACAATCGGCATTCGATGGGATGATCGCATTACCAAACGCGAAGATCACCGGATCGGCCAAGCCGTCAGCGCCGCAATCAATATCGCGCAATTGGTTCGCGCCGTCATTTTCGTGACGAACATAGCTGAACTTGAAGTTCGCATCGAAGCGGTCAGTTGGTTCCCAATCGAGCGTTACGCGGCCAACAAAGTTGGTTTGCCCGCGCGGATCGATAGCTGCAGGAGTCCCAGGTTGCACCAGTTGAAATTCATCAACATCGTTATACTGCGCCGCTACCCGGATGCCCAATGTGTCAGTCAACGGGCCAGAAATATAGCCGCCAACTGTATAGCCTTCTTCCTCAAATTCATAAGAGGCTTTGCCGCCTACTTCCCAAGTTGAGGTTGGATCGGCAGAGCGAAGCGCGAACACACCTGCTGAAGCGCTTTTACCAAAGAACAGCGATTGCGGGCCTTTCAAGACATCAATCTGCTGCGCATCGAAAAAGCCAGCTTGCACGAGGCGGGCCGTGCTGACCTGCACGCCATCAATGTCAAATGCGACAGCGGAGTCAAACGAAGCAGAAATCGCAGATGAACCAACACCGCGAAGGTTGATCGAACCACCAGCGCCCGAACCGCCGACCTGAATGGTCAGACTAGGAACGCGGCTTTGCACATCGGCGACCTCATCGATCTGATACCGATCGAGCACATCACCGCCGATTGCAGTCACTGTAACCGGAACATCCTGCAGCGATTCATCCTGACGACGCGCCTGGACGATGATCACATTGCCGTTATCCGCAGCTTCCGCTTCATCATTCTCGCTGTCTTGAGCCTGAGCCGTGCCGGAAAAACCAGCCATTGCCGCGATCGCGGCACTACCCAGCAGCGCGCGGCGCAAGCCGGCCGCGCCAAATGCCGGATTGCGAGTGTGAAGTGAGGTCATTCTGTTTTCTCCCTTGCAGGCCAACCCTTTGGCGGATTGGCTCTTCAATCTCTGACAAAACGCTTCTCGGGCGTTTCTTCCAATAGAATCTCTATGGGCCGCCTTGCCAAGGCTCATCTATCAAAAGGGTTAGGGAGTGTCCGAATGTGCGATATTTTGGCAACAAAGTCATGAATTCCGTAACGTCAATACGAACTTTATTCCGTTTAGACCGATTCAGACTGCATTTGTTCCATGCGCGGATCGTTGGGCCAAACCCAGGTTTCATCAATCACCGGGCTAACGCGTAAATGCTCTGGCACCTTCGATATCCCGATCATCGCGTCACACGATTGATGGAATGAATAAATGCGCGCTTCTTGGTAAGACAGCGGCACACTTTGGAAGGCGGCGCTTTGCATTGATTGCTGGATTTGCTCGCCAAATTGCGTGTCTTCCAGGATAATTGGACTCATCGCTCGTCCATTGGGCTGGCTTGCATCGGGCACAGTCCAAAGATCGGGCGCAGGCCCGCTGCCCCAATCGAGCGCCATGGTGACCAGTTCCAGTCGCGTTGTGTTGAGCGAGGTGGGCCAAAAAACCAGCGGCGGTACAAAGAAGTTGGAGAGGGGGGAAACCCAATTGGGGAACAAGGTGTAGCTTTGCGTTGCTGTTCGCCCCAGCTCGCCGACAGTTTCAATCTCCTGCCATTCGGGCGGACTATCCACTGCTCTCACATGTTCGCGATCGGTCTGGCGCGGGGCCGGTGCCAGCATCCGCGCATGGCCATTGGGATAAAATGTGTTGAGATTGCGGGTGTGATCAACCAGCGGCGCGACCGTTTCTGGATGGATGAAAGGCACATGATAAACCTCCATATTGGCTTCCATCGCGACCTTCCAATTGCAATTGAGATCAAAGCTGTAGCGCGCGGCAAGCTTGACCTTGTCGAATGCAAATTCCTGCCATTCATTGGCGAGCGGACCGAGCCATTCTTTCAGCGGCATCGCATCATCATCGAAATTGATGAAAATGACCTTGCCAAACATTTCGCATCGCACCGGGATCAGGCCGCGGCATGACAGATCAAAATCGTCGGGAAAATCCTGGCGCTCCGGCACGCTGATCAAACTGCCATCGGTCTTGTAAGTCCAATTGTGATAGCCGCAGATAAGCCTGGTGGATTTCCCGCGATCTTCCGTCACCACAGGGGCGCCGCGATGGCGGCAGGTGTTGTAAAACGCGCGAACTTCGCCATCCATCCCATGCACGATCACAATCGGATCGCCGGCATTGTGCCAGCGCATAAAACAGCCTGGCTCCGGCACCTCATCAAGATGCCCCGCAAACAGCCAAGTCTTCCGAAAGATATGCTCTTGTTCGAGCTGAAAATATTCTTCGCTGGTATAGCGGGCAGCGGGCATGTCTGGCAGTTTTGGGAAGCCTTCGGGCGGGGCCGACCGGGCCCCTTCCCACTCCATCAATGCGCGCAGTCTTTCGACTTCGGCTGGATCCATCATGCGTTCTCTCCCAAGAGTGCCAACGATACCCATCCGCCGTTCTGCCGCGACTGGTACTTTGAAGCAAATGGCATTTTGGGGCAAAATTCATCGCTTTCGACAGTGGTACTGCAGGCCCGCAAGGATAGGCTGCACCTGACAACGCTAAAGAAAACCCGAAAATTTCGGGACGCAAGAGCAAATGGGAGAAGGCAATGGCGGGACGGGTAGAGGGCAAAGTTGCCCTCGTAACAGGCGGAGCCATGGGGTTGGGCAAGGCGGATTGTATCCGGCTTTCCGAAGAAGGCGCGCATGTGATCGTGACCGACCGCGAGGTTGAGCTGGCTCACAAAGTGGCAGAGGAAGTGCACGGCGATGCCTATGCGCTCGACGTGTCTCAGGAAGATCAATGGAAAGAAGTGATCGCTGCGGTTGAGGAGCGGCATGGACGGCTCGATATCCTCGTCAACAATGCCGGCAATGTGATTTTTGAAAATATCGCGGATTGTTCTTTGGACCATTTCCGCCTGCACATGGCGGTCCATGTCGATGGCACATTTTTGGGCTGCAAATATAGCATTCCCTTGATGGCGAAATCGGGCGGCGGCTCGATCATCAATATGGCCTCAACCGCGTCGCTGATGGGATACAGCGTTATCCCGGCCTATACCGCTGCCAAAGGAGCGATCCGATCGATGACCAAATCGATCGCGATGTATTGTCAGGAAGAAGCCATGGGCATTCGCTGCAACGTCTTGATGCCGGGCGGGATCGAAACCCCGATGGTGCAGGCCGTATCAGGGCGCGAAGGGCAACCAGAAGAGGTGCCTGACGGGGTGCTGCCGAAAGAGGCACTGGGCGCGCCGCATGATGTTGCCAATGCGGTGCTTTATCTGGCGAGCGACGAATCGCGTTTTGTCACGGGAGTTGAGATACCTATCGACAATGGCTTGTACGCGCGGCCTGAACGATAAGAGCTGATGGCCGGCGATACCCAAACAATAGAGCTGTCAGCAGATGCCGGTGAGCAACCCGCTGAACGCAAATATTATCGTTGGTATGTGCTGGGTTTGCTCACTTTGGTCAGCATGTTTTCGATCGCTGATCGGCTGGTGTTTTCGATTTTGCTCGAAGACATCAAAGCCGAATTTGCATTCAGCGATCTGCAGATCAGCTTGCTGGGCGGGCTGGCTTTCGCCGCGACCTATGTGATTGTTGGTTTTCCAGCCGCGCGGCTGGCGGATCGTTCGGTGCGCAAGAACATCATTGCCGGGGCGATCAGTTTTTGGAGCGTGATGACCGCTTTTTGCGGATTGGCATTGGGGTTTTGGACGTTGTTCCTGGCGCGCACCGGAGTTGGTGTTGGCGAAGGGTGCGGCGGCCCAGCCTCGCAATCCATGCTGGCGGATTACTTCCGCCGCCATGAACTCGCCAAAGCGATGGGCTTCCTCACCATTGGCGCGGCGATGGGGACCGCTGGCGGATTGATAATCGGCGGGCAGTTGAATGAGCTGTTTGGGTGGCGCTGGGCATTTGTTTTGATGGGTTTGCCCGGACTTTTGATCGGCGCGGTGGTTTACTTCACCATTCGGGAGCCGCGCCGCGGGCGCTATGCCCCCAAAGGGGCCACTATCGAGCAGCAACCGTTTTGGGAAACGGCGGTCTCTTTGCTGCGAAACAAAGTGTTTTTTGGCCTTGCAATTGGTTGGGCCGTGCAGATCATGATCGGTTATGCGCTGGCGTTTTGGATGGCCGCCGTGATGTTGCGCAATTTTGACATCTCATCGGCAGATGTTGGTCTTTATCTGGGCATGGCGTTCGTCATTGGCGGCATACCGGGGCCGGTTCTGGGCGGTTATGTTGCGAGCTGGCTGACCAAGCGCGATGAACGGTGGCGGGCATGGCTGCCGGGCGTTGTCAGCCTAGGCTGCGTGGTGCCGCTTGCGATCAGCCTGACGTCAGGCGAATTTTGGCCGTTTCTGATCTGGTTCGCTTTGGCTTATGGCATTTATGTGTCGAGCCAAGCCCCGATCTTATCAGGCATTCAGGCTGCGGTTGAACCTTCGCAGCGCGGCTTTGCAGTCGCATTGGCGCTGCTCTTCAACAATCTGGTTGGGCAGGCGCTGGGCCTGTCGATCATCGGTTTTGCAAGCGACCAAATGGCCAAAACCTATGGCGCATCGTCGCTATCAATTGCGGTGTTTGGCGTGTGTCTTGTTTCGGGCGTGCTGGCGATGGTGGTGTTCGCATGGACAGCAAATCAGATGCGCTCGAGCGGGTATCTGGATAAGATGGCCAGCGAGTAAATCGCCTCTAACCAAATGGCTCGCGGCCTGATGGATGGCGATTGGTGTGAGTCGCTGATGCGGCCGCTAAAACCCCGGATGGATTGATAAGGCGCCGCCATCAACCAGCATCTCTGCGCCCGTCATAAATGGGCATTCGTCGCTGGCGAGAAACGCGATTGCGGCGGCTGTTTCGGCTGGATCGGCAAGCCTGTTCATCGGGGCGGTTGCTGCGACTGCCGCCTTTAATCCCGGCGTCACTTCTTCTGCGGCGTTCAAAATACCCGTCTCAGTTGCGCCGGGGATCACCGTGTTACAGCGAATGGCGTAGCCAGCTTTCGCGCAATGGGTCGCCACAGATTTTGACAGCACACGCACCGCGCCTTTGCTGGCGGAATAGGCCGCATCGCTGGGTAACGGGGCCATCGCGGTGGTGGAGGCGACGTTGATAATCGCTCCGCTGCCCGCTTTGCCATTCGATCCGGCGGGATTGTCCTTCATTGCAGCAATCGCTGCGCGGCACCCGGCCATGGTTCCGGTGAGATTGATTGCGATGATCCGGTCCCACGCCTCATCGCTGACATCTTCAATCGACAGGCCTGACACGGCACCGGCATTGTTGACGAGGATATCGAGCCGCCCGAATTGGCTGACCGCCTGGGCCACAATTTGCGGCCATAGCGCGCGATCGGCGACTTCTTGCTGTGCGAATTGCGCGCCTGCTTCTGCACAAAGGGCCGCGCCTTTTGCGGCGTCGATATCGGTGCCCAGCACCTGCGCGCCATCGGCGATCAGGCGCTTGAGAGTGGCCGCGCCTATGCCGCTGGCACACCCAGTGACAATCGCGGCCTTTCCCGAAAAATCAGGCACTATTCGGCCTGTTGCCAGATGCCTGCGCTCTCACGGGCGTTATGCGTTTCGATGAAGCGCGAGAGATTGTCTGTCCCCTCGGGCAATTTCCAGCCGATCGTGAAACCGAAATTGGCAAAGCAAAACACCATCAAATCGGCGAAGGTCAACCGCCCTAGCGCGAAGTGATTGCGATCCCCAAGCGCATCATCAAACCAGCGCCATTTGTCATCAGACATCGCCGCCAGCTCTGCGCCCGCACCATCGGTCAGCACTGCCATGCGCGGTTCAAACATTGGCCGCCCGCCAGTGGCGCGGAAGCCCATCGTCATCGGGACCACCACTTCTTGATCAAACAGCCGCGCCCATTTGCGAACCTCGGCGCGCTCGATTGCGGTTTCGCCAAACAGATTGGGCAAAGGGTGCATTTCCTCAATATATTCGCAGATCGGCCAACTTTCGGTCAGCAGAGTCCCGTCATCCAACTCCAGCACGGGCAAAGTGCCGAGCGGGTTCTTCGCCAGAAAATCCTCGTTCTGGCGATTCTCGCCCACGATGATGTCATAGTGGATGCGTTCAACCCGATCTTCACCCAACCCTTTCTCCATCAAGAACATGCGCACCAGGCGCGGATTGGGTCCAAGGCTCGAATGCAGTTTGGTCATGATCTCACTCTCCAGCGGGTTGCGGCGTTGCGCCGTCGGTATATCAGAACAATCTAGGCGCAAGGGCTACCAGCTCTCGCCTCACAAATGCACTAGGGATATCGATGGCTGATTGACTTATCAGTTTGATAACGCGATTTGTGCGCCACCTGCCAATATGGCAAAGCGATCCGCCCAATGGAAAGAGTACATTCATGGATTTTCAGCTGACCGACGAACAGCGCGAGCTGCAAGATACCGCTCGCAAATTTGCCCGTGCCGAATTGCCAGAACTGGCGCGAGATATGGAGCAAAAGGATTATCCTGTTCCGCATGACATGTTGCGGAAATTTGGTGAAATGGGCTTTCTCGGGGTTAATTTACCGACCGAATATGGCGGGCTGGGGCTGGGCCATATCGAAGCCTTGCTGGTACTGGAAGAATTTGCGCAAATATCAAACGCGGTTGCATTCCCGATATTTGAAGCGCTGGTTGGCCCGGTCCGCACGATTGAGCGATTCGGCTCTGACGAAATGAAAGCGCGGATCCTGCCTGAAGTGATTTCGGGCGAGAAAATCGTTGCCGTCTCAATGTCTGAACCTGATGCCGGCACAGCTCTTACCGATCTTAAAACCCGCGCTATGCCTGATGGTGATGGCTATCTGGTCAATGGCTATAAACGTTGGACCAGCGGCGGCGGGCATTCAGATTATTATGTTACCTATTGCCGTTTCAGCGATGATCCCGCGGCCAAGGGCATTGGCGCGATCTTGCTGGAGAAGGATATGCCGGGAATTTCCTTTGGCAAACGCGAAGAGCTGTTGGGATTTCGCGGCATCCCAACCGCAGATTATGCGATTGAAGATGTAAAGGTTCCGGCAGAGAATGTGATCATTGGTGCTGGCGGCTTTGGCAAATTGATGAGCGCATTCGGCCTTGAACGGTGCGGCAATGCGACCCAAAGCCTGGGCACGGCGGCCGCAGCTCTCGAAGCGGCAACGCAATATGTTCAGGAACGCGAAGCCTTTGGCAAACCGATCGTTGATTTCCAAGCAGTGCAGATCAAACTCGCCGAAATGGCGATGAAAGTCGAAGCATCGCGGCTGTTGATCCACCGTGCGGCGGTAAATGCGGCAGCTCAGGATGATGGATTGCCGACCGTGTATGAAAGTTCGGTCGCCAAATGTTTTGCCAATGAGATCGTTCGCGAAGTGGCCGCAATGGGCGTGCAGGTGATGGGCGGCTATGGCTATCACAAGGATTATGGAATGGAACAGCGCCTGCGTGATGGCTTTGGCTGGGGGATCGCAGGCGGGACCACCGATGTGCAGAAAACCAATATCGCAGCGGCCCTGATCGGCAGGCGCTTCAATCAACGCGCCTGACCAAGCACCCGATCTGACTAAGTCAGCCCAGCCTGCCCCTAAGTTTTGGGCTTGCGCATTTGAGGCGTGTTGCTCATCTAAGGCAGCATGAGCGATGCAAAACAAATTGCCGAACAAACTGATGGTGATGCTGAGCTAACGCAGCTGCACCCCAATTATAAATCCGCCTTGCGGGTGAAAGCAATCATTTGGTCGCTGCCATTTATAGTTGGCGCATTGGTGCTTGAGGGAATTGGAGCGGTGCCGGGTGGGTATCTGGTCATTCCGATTGCTATCATCGCTTTGCTGGCAATTTTGCGCCTCCCGATGCGCCGGTACAATGCGCGCGGATATAATATCAGCTCGGATCGATTGCGCGTTGTGCGCGGCATATGGTGGAATTCCGATACCACGGTTCCGTTTGGGCGGGTCCAACATATCGATGTTGGACAGGGGCCGCTCGCGCGCTTTTTCGGCATTGCGACACTCACATTGCACACCGCCGGCAATTACAATTCTTCGGTGCACCTGCCGGGCCTTGGCTTGGAACTGGCCAATGAAATGCGCGAAGAAATCCGCGGACACATCAAGCGCGAGAGCGCATGAACACCGCCGTCTCTGACCCTGAAATAGCGGAGGATTCGCAGGCGCGGCGTACCGATCCCAAAAGCTTTATCCTGCGCGGTGTGAAGACGCTGCGCCAGCTGTTGATACCGCTGGCGGTCGCCGCCTTTACGATCTTTGAAGATATGAGCTTTGACGAGCTTGCCCTGTTTCTGGTTCCCGGTTTGGCTGCAGTGCTTGGTCTGGTTGTGCTGCTCAATTATTTACCGTGGCGGCGTTTGACATACACCGTTGCGGAGCAGGATATCCGGGTTGAAAGTGGCGTCTTGAGCCGGGCAGCGCGATCGGTTCCTTATGAGCGGATCCAAGATGTCAGCCTCGAACAATCCCTATTGCCGCGCTTGCTCGGCTTGGTGCTGGTCAAATTTGAAACCGGATCGGGCGGCGGCGATGATCTGCGATTGGCCTATTTGAGTGAAGCAGAGGGTGAACGGCTGCGGCAATTGGTGCGGGAACGCCGCGCTGGGCAGTCTGCCAGTCAGGAACAAGCGGAAGGGGCCAAGCGCCAAGATGCGAGCGAGCCGGAAGCGCATACTTTGTTTGCGATGAATGCGCGCCGTTTGTTTATCTTTGGCACTTTCGAATTTTCACTCGCAGTGATCGCGGTGCTGGGCGGCGTGATTCAATATCTCGATAATCTTGTGCCAGAAGAAATGTGGGAGCCAAGCTACTGGCAGAGCTCGCTGAACGAATATGGCATGGGCATCGCGACCATGGGTGCGTTTGCGCAAACGCTCAGCGCGCTGTTCGGGGTCATTTTCGTGCTCCTGATCGGCAGCGCGACCGGCCTGATCCGGACCTTCCTGCGTGATTGGGGTTTCCTGCTTGAACGCACCGAGCGCGGGTTTCGCCGGCGCCGGGGCTTGCTAACCAAAACAGATGTGATGATGCCGGTCCACCGGGTGCAGGGGATCACAATTGGCACCGGCTGGCTGCGCCGCCGGTTTGGCTGGCATGGGCTGAAATTCATCAGCCTGGCCCAGGATGCTGGCGCTTCGAACCATGTGGTTGCGCCGTTTGCGCAGCTGGGCGAAATTGCCCCGATTGTTTCTGAGGCAAGCCTGTTTATGCCGCCGGAGGATACGCGGTGGCACCGGCCCAGCCCGCAGCATCGCAACACTTATATGGCGATCGGTTTGGCGGTGATGGCGATGGTCGTGGTGGCCGCGACTATCGCGACGTCGATGATTTCATCCGAAAAACTCGATCATGCCCAATGGCTGGTGCTTATTCCGATTGTCTCGGCCGGTGCTTTGGTCGCTCGCCTATATTACCGTTGGCGATTTGCACGGCATGCGTGGGACGGCCAGCAGGTGTATGTGCGCACGGGTTGGCTGGCACCCAAAACGGTCATCGTCACGCGAGAAAAGCTGCATTCGGTTGAAATCGTTCAGGGTCCGATTGGCAAACGCAGAGGCTATGCCACGTTGCATCTTGGCCTTGCCGGTGGCCGTTTCAACATTGATGGAATTGAACTGGAGCACGCCAAACAATTGCGTGAAGCGGTAATGACGACCATCACCAAGACCGATTTTTCCAAATTGGAGCGTGGCTGAACTTGCTTGCCAAGCCGGGTGTGCGCTCTAGAGGATCTTGAGCGATGACACCGATTAAACCATTTTTGTCTGACAATGCCGCGCCCGTGCATCCGCAGGTGTGGGACGCAATGCGCGCCGCAGATCATGCCGATGCCCCCTATGACGGGGATGCCCTGTCCGCGCAGTTGGATGAACGTTTTTCAGACCTGTTTGGCCGGCCCTGCGCGGCGGAATGGGTGGCGACCGGCACGGCGGCCAATTGTCTGGCGCTGGGAACAATGGTTCAGCCGCATGGCGGGGTTGTCTGCCACCGCGAATCCCACATTGAGGTGGATGAAGGCGGCGCAGCGGGGTTTTTCCTCCACGGGGCCAAATTGATGTTGGCACAGGGTGATGGGGCCAAATTGACGCCAGCGGATATTGCTGCGGTGATTGATCCGATCCGCGATGATGTTCATCAGGTTCAAGCGCATGCGATTTCTATCACTCAGGCGAGCGAATATGGGATGGTCCATTCGCCCCAGGAACTCTCCGAAATTGGCGAATTTGCAAAATCACGCGGGCTTGGTCTGCACATGGATGGTGCCCGTTTTGCCAATGCAGCGGCCTTTCTGGGCGGATCAGCGCAATCCGCAGCACAGGCCGCGTCTGGCCCCATCGATACCCTTGCATTTGGCTGCATCAAAAACGGCGGGATGAGCGGGGAAACCGTAATCCTGTTTGATCCAGGGCAAGCCGATTTGGTGCTGTATCGCCGCAAACGGGCGGGACATTTGCAATGCAAGGGCCGCTATCTCGCGGCGCAAATTCTGGCCATGCTCGAAGGTGATCTGTGGTTGGCCAATGCACAGCACGCGAATGCCGTTGCTGCAGAAATCGCCAGCGAATGCAGCGGTCGTTTGATGCATCCTGTCCAAGCGAATGAACTGTTTGTGAGGCTGTCAGAGGCAGAGCGTGAGACCCTGCGTGAGGGCGGATTTGCGTTTTACGATTGGGGAGAGAATGCCGCGCGCTTTGTTAGCGCATGGAACACGCCCGATGAGGATGCGAGCGCTCTGGCCAAAGCGATTGCGGCGCTGTGAGCGACCCCTCTTCTGCGCACGCGCTGCTTAGGCCGCGCATCCTCGGGCCGTTTGTGCTCGTTGCGCTGATCTGGGGCTCGACCTGGTATGTCATCACTGGGCAAATTGGCGATGTAGACGCCAGCTGGTCCATCGCTTGGCGTTTTGCAATGGCGACACCAGCCATGTTCGCTCTGGCGCTTATAATGGGCAGAAGCTTGCGCATTGGCCGGGCCGGGCATTGGCTTGCTTTGTTCATCGGAATCAGCCAATTTTGCGCGAATTTCAACTTTGTATATCGGGCTGAATTGCATCTGACATCGGGCATTGTTGCGGTGATGTTTGGATTGTTGATGGTGCCCAATGCAATTTTTGGCCGCGTGTTTTTGGGCCATAATGTCACGCGCCGGGTGCTGCTGGGCGGCTTGCTGGCGAGTATCGGGATTGCGTTATTGCTGGTGCATGAAGGTCGTTTGGCACGGTTGGATGGCAATATAACACTTGGCATCGGCCTGGCGATTGGCGGCATTCTAGCGGCTTCGATTGCCAATGTGATTCAGGCCAACCCAACCGGTAAGGCGCTGCCAATGGTAAGCCTGCTGGCTTGGTCGATGCTGTACGGAACAATTGTCGATATTACGCTGGCGTGGTTCACAGCTGGCCCGCCAAGCTTCCCGATGCGGTGGGATTATTGGGCCGGAACGGCATGGTTGGCGCTGGCGGGATCGGTCGTCACCTTTCCGCTTTATTATCAGATTGTGCGTGAGATTGGGCCAAGCCGGGCGGCGTACAATTCGATCCTCGTGATCGTGGTTGCGATGCTGATTTCGACCTTTGTCGAGGGGTATCAATGGTCATTGCTGGCCGCCGCCGGGGCGGGTCTTGCGATTGCGGGCATGGTCTTGGCTTTACGAAGCCGTTCGGCCTAGGCGCTCTTCACCGTAAAGATTGCAGCCCTTCGACATAGGTCGGATATTTGGGCCGCCAGTTCAAAACCCGCTTTGCCTTGGCATTGGAGACACGCCGGTTTTCGGAATAAAATCCGCGCGCCATCTCAGATAGGCCTGCCTGTTCCAGTGTTTCGAGCGGCGGCGGTTCCATCCCCAACAAACGCGCAGCCTCCTCTGTCACTCGGTTGCCGCTGGCGGGCAAATCATCGGCCAGATTGTATGCGCCGAGCGGGGCGTCTTGCTCCAAAGCGGCGATCACTGCGCTGACAATATCATCGACATGCACCCGGCTGAACACTTGGCGTGGCCCGTCTTTTGACATGTCAATCCGCCGCGCGCGTCCATCTTGCACCCGATCAAGCGCGCTGCGTCCCGGCCCATAGATACCCGGCAAGCGAAACACTCTAGCGCCCAATTCCATCCACCGCGCATCCGCCTGTGACCGGGCGCTGCGGCGCCCTGTCCCGGTTGGAGCGGTTTCATCCACCCAAGCGCCCTTGGCGTCGCCATAGACCCCGGTTGAGGATAGATATCCGAGCCAGCAGCCGGCCAGTTGGTCGCCAAAGTGTTCCAGCACTGGCTCCGCTCCGGTTTTGCGATCTGGCGGAACAGAGGAGAGGATATGGCTGGCTTGATCAATCGCAGCTGAGACCGCTCTGTGATCGGCGAAATCGAGATTGCCAGCGCTGCCGGTTGCAACGACACGCCAACCGCGTTCGCGCAGCTCATCGCCAAGGCGAGACGCGGTGTAGCCGAGTCCGAATATCAGCAGATGTGTCATGAATATGCCCATGCTGCTGGACGTGGCGGCAAATCAACCTAAATCGTGAAGCATGGATATTGCAGCAAAACCCACCGCGAATGATGGTGCACCCGAATTGGGCGATGCGCCTGCCGTTCAACCTCAGATTATCCGGCGCGAGGATTACCAGCCATTTGGTTGGCTGGTGCCGGAGACAAGGCTCGATTTTGATCTGGGCGTGGAATCGACGCGGGTTACCGCGACGATGAACGTGGAGCGCAATCCAGCCGCCGAGCCGACTCAGGAATTGCGGCTCAATGGCGACGAGTTGGAGCCTGAAGATGTCATCGTGGACGGCGCGCCGAGCGAAAGCTGGCGGATGGACGGGGGCGATCTGATTTTGACGCTTCCCGGGGACCGCCACGAGGTTTCGATCACCACCACGATTGCGCCCAAGGCAAACACCAGATTGATGGGACTCTATGCCTCTAACGGGATGCTGTGCACCCAGTGCGAAGCCGAAGGGTTCCGGCGGATAACCTTCTTCCCTGACCGGCCCGATGTGCTGTCCACCTACCGCGCACGGATGGCGGGGCCGCGCGCGCAATTCCCGATCTTGCTGTGCAATGGCAACAAAGTTGGCGAAGGGGATGCGCAAGGCGGATCGCATTTTGCCGAATGGCATGATCCATGGCCCAAACCGAGTTATCTTTTTGCGCTTGTAGCTGGCGATCTTGTTGCCCATTCCGGCGCCTTCACAACCCGCTCTGGCCGTGAGGTTGAATGCAATATCTGGGTTCGCGAAGAAGATTTAGAGCGCACCGATCATGCGCTGCAATCGCTCCATCGCTCGATGAAATGGGATGAAGACACATTCGGCCGCGAATATGATCTTGATCTCTACAACATCGTTGCAGTGTCCGATTTCAATATGGGAGCGATGGAGAACAAGGGGCTTAATGTCTTCAACACCAAATATGTGTTGGCCGATCCCGACACCGCGACTGATGCCGATTTTGATGCGGTTGAAGGGGTGATTGCTCACGAATATTTTCACAACTGGTCTGGCAATCGGATAACCTGCCGTGATTGGTTCCAGCTGAGCCTCAAAGAAGGCTTCACCGTTCTGCGCGATCAATTGTTTTCACAGGATATGCGCGGAGAGGCAGTGAAACGGATCGAGGACGTGCGGATTTTGCGCGCGGCGCAATTCCCCGAAGATGCTGGCCCGCTGGCGCATCCAATCCGGCCCGACAGCTATCAAGAGATCACGAATTTCTACACCGCCACGGTGTACAACAAAGGCGCCGAAGTGATCCGCATGATGCGGTCTATGGCGGGGCCAGAGCGGTTTCGCGCGGGCACCGATCTCTATTTCGATCGCCATGACGGCGAAGCTGCAACCTGCGAAGATTTTGTCCGCGCGATTGAACAAGGGGCCGAGCTTGATCTTGAACAATTCCGTGCATGGTATCGGCAGGCCGGCACTCCCAAACTGACTGTGCGCCAAGAAAACGCCGATGGGCAATTGGTGCTGCATATCAGCCAAGATGTGCCGGCAACGCCTGGCCAAGATAGCAAATCGCCGATGCCGATCCCCTTGCGGATCGCGGTGCATTCGCGCGCGGATGCGACTCTTGGCGAAGAGCAATTGATTGTGTTGAACGGAGCGCAGCAGAGCTTCACCATTCCCGCGCCAGGGGCCGATCCGGTGGTTTCAATCAATCGCGGTTTCACTGCTCCGGTGTTGATTGAGCGTGAGCTGTCGCTGGCAGATTTGGGCTTTCTGGCGGCGCATGATGATGATCCGTTCGCGCGTTATGAAGCGATGCAGGAACTGGCCGTTGGCCACCTTGTTGCGGCGGCATTTGGTGAACTTGATGATGCGGCGCGCGCATCGGGTGAGGCGGCACTGATTGCCGCAATGCGGGCGATCCTCACCGATCCGGCGCTGGACGATTCGATGCGCGGCGAATTGATGTTGCTGCCCAGCGAAACCTATCTGTTCGAACAGATGGCAAGCGGCGAGCGCAAGGCCGATCCCGGCGCGATCAACCGTGAAAGAGAAGCGATCAAAGCCAGCTTGGGAGGCACGCTAGAGCGTGAATATGGCGCGCTTTATGATCGCGCGGCAGCCATCACATTCACCGATCCCGATGGCCGCGGCGCGCGCAAGATCAAATCGCGCGCTTTGGTGGCAATTGCCGCCCACGATCCTGCCAAAGCTGCGAAACTGGCAGCGCAGCAATTTGATGCGGCTGATAATATGACTGACAGGCAAGGTGCGTTGATGGTTCTGTGCGGGCTCGATGATCCCGCGCGCGAAGATCGCCTCGCGGTGTTCTATGATCGTTACCAAGATAATGATCTGGTGATCGACAAATGGTTCTCCCTGCAAGCGTTCGCCTCTCACCAAGATGTGATCGCGCAGGTCAAGGCATTGGCCGGGCATCCCGATTTCACAATCCGCAATCCCAACCGGGTGCGTTCGCTATACATGGCCTTTGGCGGCAACCCACCGGCGTTTCATGATCCCAGCGGAGAGGGTTATCGGATGATTGCCGATCTTATTCTCGCGCTCGATCCGATCAATCCGCAAACGGCGGCACGGTTTGTCTCACCGCTTGGCCGGTGGCGCCGGATCGAACCGGCCCGAGCGGCATTGATGAAGGCTGAACTGGAACGGCTTGTTGCGGCCAAGGGATTGTCGCGAGACACCTTTGAACAGGTTTCGCGCAGCCTCGAAGGATAGGCGGCGAACGTGGATTTCTTGCGTGCCGCTGCGCTGGGCGATGTGCCGCACGGATTTTTCGGGCGGAGCGGGCCGGATGGGGCGCAATTCGATTGCGGCTTTTCAGAACAAATTGATCAAGCGGTTGCGCAGCAAAATCGATTGAGCGCCGCTGCGACGATCCAGCCGCCGCGCGCGTTGATCATGCCTGATCAGATTCATTCAACGGATGTGTTGGTGGTCGATGCGCCATTCGCGCTTGATCAGCGCCCAAAAGTTGACGCGCTCGTCACCAACAATCGCGATCTTGTGATCGGAATTGTGACGGCAGACTGCGCTCCGGTTTTGTTGGCTGATCAGGTGGCAGGCGTCGTGTGCGGTGCGCATGCGGGATGGCGCGGTGCAGTTGGCTCAACCGACACCGACGACAATGGCGGACCAGGCATTCTCGAAAACGCGGTTGAAGCGATGGAGCAATTGGGAGCAGAGCGAAACCGCATCGTGGCTGCGATCGGGCCGTGCATCGCGCAACAGAATTATGAAGTCGACGCGCCCTTTCTGGCCAATTTCGATGATGCGGATCAGGGTCATTTTACCGAAGCAGGCATCCGTGAAAACGTGCACAGATGGCATTTTGATCTGCCCGGCTATGCCGCGGCGCGATTGGCAAGTGCTGGCGTTGGATACGTAGAAGTGCTGGATTTCGATACTTATGCACATTCTGATCGCTACTATTCCTTTCGCCATGCCACCCGCCGCAAACAACCGAACTTTGGCCGTCAAATCAGTGTGATCGCCGCGCTATGAAGCCGCCCAAAGGCTGGATTGCATGAAAGCGAACAGTCAGTGCCCAAAACACGGTTGGAATTGTCGAACATTGTGTCTATCAGCGCGCACGAGTTGTGGATTTGGCCAAAGGGGCTCGTTGATTTCGTCAGGGTTGAATGATCCGGGCAATCCCGTTGGGCAGACAAGAGATATATCAACACAATGCCGCCATGGCGCTTTTTCCAGCGCGGTAAGAATGAGCAGGGTTAGAAACGATGGCTGAAGCAAGTGGCGCAGCAATTGTCGAAGGCGGGCCAGAGATGGCCGAAGATGGCGTGCGTCGGCGCGATTTCATCCATATCGCCGCCGTTGGCGCAGCGGGCGTAGGCGGTGCTTTCACCGTTCTGCCGCTGATCAGCCAGATGGCACCTTCCGCCGATGTCTTGGCGGAAAGCACCACCGAGGTGGACGTTTCCGCGATCGAGGAGGGGCAGAGCATCAAGGCAATTTTCCGCAAGCAACCCTTGTTTGTGAAACGCCTTACCCAAGCAGAAATTGCTGAGGCTAATGCTGTTGCGCTGGACGATTTGCGAGAGCCACAAACGCTGGCCGAACGCACCCAGGAAGGCAATGAAGATATCCTCGTCACCATGGGTGTTTGCACCCATCTGGGCTGTGTGCCGCTGGGCGCTGCAGAGGGTGAGAACAAGGGCGAATATAACGGGTATTTCTGCCCTTGCCACGGTTCGCACTATGATACGGCTGGCCGCATCCGCAAAGGCCCTGCACCAACCAATCTCGAAGTGCCGGAATACGCATTTAAATCTGAAACGGTCATCCGAGTCGGTTGATCCACTAGCTGAACGATAGAAGTCGGGACAATCTTATGAGCTTCGCCTGGGCTAAAAATTACGAACCGAAATTCGGTTTGACCAAGTGGATCGATGAAAAGCTGCCTTTGCCGCGGCTGGTTTATAACGCCGTTGGGGCCGGTTATCCGGTGCCGCGCAACCTCAATTATATGTGGAATTTCGGCGTGCTTGCCGGTTTCTTCTTGGTGCTGCAGATCGTTACCGGGGTGATCCTGGCGATGCATTATGCCGCCAATTCAGAAGTCGCCTTCGCCACTACCGAACACATAATGCGCAACGTCAATTGGGGCTGGGCCATGCGTTATGCGCACGCCAATGGCGCGAGTTTTTTCTTCATCGTCATCTATCTGCATATTTTCCGCGGGTTCTATTACAGTTCGTACAAGGCCCCGCGCGAGATGATTTGGCTGCTTGGTGTGGTCATCTTCCTGTTGATGATGGCAACTGCGTTTATGGGCTATGTCCTGCCGTGGGGTCAGATGAGCTTCTGGGGCGCGAAAGTGATCACCGGCCTGTTCGGCGCGATCCCGGTGGTGGGTGAGCCGCTGCAGATATGGCTGCTGGGCGGATTTGCGCCGGATAATGCCGCGCTCAACCGCTTCTTCTCGCTCCACTTCCTGCTGCCATTTGTGATCGCTGGGGTTGTGATCCTGCATATCTGGGCGTTGCACATTCCCGGATCCTCCAACCCGACTGGGATCGAAGTGAAGAAGGAAAGCGACACCGTGCCTTTCCATCCGTATTACACCGCGAAGGATGGGTTTGGCCTAGGCGTCATCCTGATCTTCTTTGCGATCATGGTGTTCTTCCTGCCCAATGCGCTGGGCCACCCAGACAATTATATTGAAGCGAACCCGATTTCGACGCCTGCACTGATCGTGCCGGAATGGTATTTCTACCCGTTCTACGCGATCCTGCGCGCTTTCACGTTTGACTTCCTGTTTGTGCCGGCAAAGCTGATGGGTGTGATCGCGATGTTCGCATCGATCCTGATCTGGTTCATCCTGCCTTGGCTCGACAAATCACCGGTTCGCTCCGCGAAATATCGCCCACTTTACCGGGTGTTCTTCTGGGTTTTGATGGTCGATTTGGCGCTGCTGTTTTATCTTGGCGGCGCGCACGCGGAAGAGCCGTTTATTATGCTCAGCCAAATCGCGACGGCCTATTACTTCCTGCACTTCCTGGTGATCGTGCCGATCATCAGCCAGATAGAAAAACCCAGCCCGCTGCCTTATTCGATCACCGAAGCGGTGCTCGGAGATGATGAACAAGTAACGGCAAGCAAACCTGCTGAGGCATCGGCCTGAGCGGCCGGTTTGAGATTATAGGAACGATTGGCTCATGATCCGTCTTATCTCCATCTTCGTTGGCCTTGGCTTTGCCGCCGCAGCCTTTTGGTCGTTTGGCAATGGCGTGGTGGGCGTCATCAATGATGGGATGGGCGAAGAAACTGCCGAATATGCCCTCCATGAAAAGCCAATCGGGCCTGCGGGCGGCTTTTCGTTTGATGGACCGCTTGGCAAATGGGATTATGCCCAGCTGCAGCGCGGCTATCAGGTTTACAAAGAAGTGTGCGCTTCTTGCCATAGCCTGAAATTCGTTGCCTTCCGCAATCTTGGTGAGCTTGGCTACAGCGAAGAAGAAGTCGCCGCGGAAGCAGCCAGCGATCGTTGGTTGGTGCCCGGCATCAATCCCGATACTGGCGAAGTGACAACGCGGCCGGGCCGGCCAACCGATCAGATCCCAGGCCCCTATGCCAATGATGTTCAAGCAGCTGCCGCCAATAACAATGCGATCCCGCCTGATCTTTCATTGATGGCGAAAGCGCGGGCCGATGGCTCCAATTATATTTACTCGCTGATTTCAGGCTATGGCATGCTCGATTCAGAGCAGCGGGCTGAATTCCCAGAATTTGAAACGCCTAGCGGTTTGTATTTCAACAAGTACTTTCCCAATGTGAATATCGCGATGGCGCCGCCGATCAACGCGGCAGGTCAAGTTAGCTATACTGACGGGACAGACGCGACGATCAATCAGATGTCCGCTGATGTTGCCGCGTTCCTAACTTGGACGGCGGAACCATCTTTGGTGAAACGCAAGCAAACTGGCTGGCCGGTTATTGGCTTCCTGCTGTTCGCGACGATCCTGGCTTATCTGTCCAAAAAGCAAATTTGGGCGGGATTGAAGCCTAAGAAAAAATAGCGACGAGCGTATTCGCACGATGATATTCAAGCGCCTCTCCATCCCACTGTGATGGCGGGGCGTTTGCTTTTGGGCGCGCAATTTTGAGGAATGATATGACCCCTGATGATCTGCGTGATCTGATCCGCACCGTTCCTGATTTTCCTGAGCCCGGCATTCAGTTCCGCGATATCACCACGCTGATCGGTCACCCGCAGGGCCTGCAATCCAGCGTGCGGCATTTGGCAGAAATGGCCCGCGCGGCAGGTGCGCAGAAAATTGCCGGGATGGAGGCGCGCGGATTTATCTTTGGTGCTGCTGCCGCAGTTGAGCTGGGCATTGGGTTTGTGCCTATCCGCAAGCCGGGCAAGCTGCCGATTGAGACGATCGGGGTTGATTATGCACTCGAATATGGCAGCGATCGGTTGGAGATGGACCCCAAAGCAGTCGGACCCGGCGAAAAGGTTGTGATCGTCGATGATCTTATCGCCACCGGCGGAACTGCGATTGCGGCGGTGCAATTGTTGCGGCAAGCGGGCGCTGCGGTGGATCACGCCTTGTTTGTGATCGATCTTCCAGATTTGTCGGGCGCCCGTAAATTGCGCGATGCCAATATCGAGGTTCAAACCCTGCTGCATTTTGACGGCGATTAAGCGCCCGAACTTCCATCAAATTTTTGCATCTGCGGCTTCTTCTCTTGATTGAAGGGCAAGACCCGGCCACTCAGGCACCTCAATGGAATCGCAAGCATTCGTAATTGCCCTGGTTGGCGTCTTGGGCATCGGCGCTCAGTGGATCGCATGGCGCACCGGCTGGCCGGCGATTGTGGTTATGCTTGCGGTCGGATTCCTCGCGGGGCCGGTGGTCGGAGAGCTAGGCTTTCGCCTGCTCGATCCGCAGATGGCTTTTGGCTCGCTGCTCGAACCGATGATTGGCATTGGGGTCGCGCTGATCCTGTTTGAAGGTGGGCTGAGCCTCGATTTCCGCGAGCTGCGACATTCCGGGCAAGCGGTGATCCGGCTGGCGACGATCGGCGTGCTCATTGGCTGGGCCTTGGGGGCGGCAGCGGGGTTTTATGTCGCCGGTTTGGTGTGGCCGGTCGCGATCCTGTTTGGCGGCATCCTGATTGTCACCGGGCCAACGGTGGTGCTGCCATTGCTGCGCCAATCCAAGGTGCAAACACGGCCAGCATCGATCCTGAAATGGGAATCGATCGTCAATGATCCCACCGGCGCTCTGTGCGCGGTGATCGCATACGAATATTTTCGTAAGGTCACTGAAAACCCTGATGCGAGCGTGGTGCAAGTGGTCATCCCATTGATCATTGCCGCGATCCTGGCGGGCCTGATTGGCTATGCCGCGGCGCGAGTGATCGCGTTTCTATTTCCGCGCGGTGCAATCCCGGAATATTTGAAAGTGCCCGTGCTGTTCACCACAGTTATTGGGGTGTTCGTGCTGTCCAATACGATCGAGCACGAAGCCGGATTGGTCGCGGTTACGGTGATGGGCGTAACGCTCGCCAATCTCGGCGTCAGCAGTCTGCGCTCGATCCATCCATTTAAAGAAAATGTTGCGGTGCTGCTGGTCTCCGGCATTTTCATTCTGCTCGCATCGAGCCTGCAAGTTTCAGACCTGCAATATCTCAATTGGCGTTTCCTCGCGTTCTTATTGGCTTTGTTGTTTGTGGTGCGCCCGCTTACGGTGCTGATCAGTCTGCTTGGCACATCGGTGCCGTGGAATGAGCGGTTGTTCGTCGCCTGGATTGCTCCGCGCGGGATCGTGCTGGTGGCGATCTCGGGCTTGTTCGCGCTGAGATTGGCCGATTTGGGTTATGGTGATGGCAATGTGCTGATCGGGCTCAGCTTTGCGGTGGTTGTGGCAACGATTATCGCGCATGGCTTCACAATCGATATTGTGGCCAAGATTCTCGGGATCAAAGGGTCAACCCGGCCTGGCCTGCTGATCGTGGGATCAACCCCGTGGACCAATGCGTTGGCGTGCGAGATGCGGGCACTCAAAACACCCGTATTGATTGTCGATCCCAGCTGGCAACGTTTGGGGGCTGCGCGGCGCGAAGGTCTGCCATTTTATCACGGCGAGATTTTGAATGAAGCGACCGAGCACAATCTCGATTTGACCCCGTTTCAGGCCTTGGTCGCCGCGACAGAGAATGAGGCGTATAACGCGCTCGTCTGCAATGAATTCGCGCATGAGATTGGCCGCGATACCGTTTATCAATTGGGCGAAAGCGCCGATGATGATGATAAGCACGCGCTGCCGGATGCCATTCGCGGACGGGCCCTGTTCGAATCCGGTTTCGGCGTGACCGATGTCGCGCAGCGCCAGCAAGAAGGCTGGGTGTTCCGCAAGACCAAGCTATCTGACGAATTTGATTTTGAAGATGCGCGCGGAATTTTGCCCGACAGCGCCAATATGTTGCTGTTGATCCGCGCGAGCGGAACCTTGCGGTTCTTCACCCATGCCGCTCGGCCAGAACCGCGTGCGGGTGATACGATCATTTCCTTTACGCCGCCGTCGCTCAAAAGCCCGGAAGAACGGGCCGCGAAACGCGCTGCGAAAGACAAGAATGGCGATGCAAAGCCATCGAAATCTGCCGAGGGCAAGGGGCCGCAAACCGCGTGACTATGTGAGGATTTGCCGATGAGAAAATCGAGATCAATTCTGCCTTGGGCCTGTGCGAGCGTCATGATGATCTGGCTGGCTGGATGTGATGCCAACCGCAGTGATACCGGCGCGGATAATGGCGGCGGATCTGCTGAAAACGGCGTCGCTGGCGATCCGGTGACTGGCGATGAGGGTGGCGGCGCTGGCGATAACGATGCCCCGGTGTCGATTTTGCGGCCTGATGTTGACCAGCCCGATGTGGCACAGCCGCAACTTGCCCCGCTCAAGGCCGTGATTGAATTTCCCGATGGCGGATCGCAGCTGGATGAGGCTGCGCTTGCGGTGTTGGAAGAGGTGCATGCCTCGGAACAGCTTGCTGCGGGCGGAGCAATTGCGATTGGTGGTCACAGCGATTCCGGCGGCAGCGATGCAGTGAATCTCGATGTTTCGCAGGAGCGCGCTTTGGCAGTGGCGGCGTGGCTGATCGAACGCGGCGTTGAAGATGATCGGATTGATGTGATTGTGTTCGGCGAACAGAACCCGGTGGAGCCCAACGCTCTAGCCAATGGAGAGCCGAATGAGGTCGGGCGGGCGCTCAATCGCCGGGTGGAAATTGATATCAAGCTTCCGGCGGCGCAATCCGAAGCAGCGCCGCAAGAATCAGCCGAGGCTGGCGACTAAGCCAAGTGAACGCTCAGCCCATTCGGGGCGGCAGATCAGCAGATCGGGCAGGTATGTGTCTGCCTGATTGTATTGCATCGGGGATCCATCAATCCGCGAACAATGCAGGCCATGCGCCGCCGCCACCGCGATCGGGGCGCAGCTATCCCATTCATATTGCCCGCCCGAATGGAGATAGATTTCTGCTTCGCCGCGCACCACGGCCATCGCTTTGGCGCCCGCGCTGCCCATTCCGACCAATTCTCCGCCGATCGCTTCGGCAAGTGCAACTGCCTCTTTCGCAGGGCGGGTTCGGCTGACGACAAGCCGGGGTTGTGCAGCCGGCTCGGGCAGGGCTGCGGGTTGATCAGAACGCAGCACAATCCCGCCATCAAGGCCGGGCAGCGCCACCGCTCCTAGCGATGCAACACCATCGATAGACAGGCCAATATGCACCGCCCAATCGCTGCGCTCCTCGCCATATTCGCGGGTTCCATCAACCGGATCGACAATCCAAACTCGGGCTTGGCTTAGGCGTGCCTCGCTGTCCTTTTCCTCTTCAGACAGCAGGCCATCATCGGGCCGTGCGGATCGCAGCGCGTGGCATAGAAATTGGTTCGCAGTGGCATCGCCTGCCGCGCCCAATGCTTTGCCCGTGAACATGCCGGAACTGCGCACTTCGAGCAGGATGCGACCTGCAATTTGCGCAAGATGAGCGGCCAAGTCTCCATCGGACATCGTTTTGGGATCTATGTTCATGGCTGTGTTTGTCATTTAAGCGGCATGATTTTGGCGATGATATGGTCGGCGGCTTCCTCGATAGTCATCTCAACCGTGTTCACGCGGATTTCGGCCCGGTCAGGCTCTTCATAAGGGCTGTCGATCCCGGTGAAGTTCTTAAGCTCCCCGTCGCGGGCTTTCTTATACAGGCCCTTCACATCGCGCTGCTCGGCAACTTCAAGCGGTGTGTCGACGAAGATCTCGATAAACTCACCCTCTGGCAACATATCGCGCACCATCCGGCGCTCAGCGCGGAACGGAGAGATAAACGCCGTGAGCACAATCAGCCCAGCATCGGCCATCAGTTTCGCAACTTCACCAATGCGGCGGATATTCTCTATCCGATCGGTTTCGGTGAAGCCTAAATCTTTGTTCAGCCCGTGACGGACATTGTCCCCATCGAGCAAGAAGGTGTGCCGGTTCATCCCGGCCAGCCGTTTTTCAACCTCATTGGCGATGGTCGATTTGCCCGAGCCAGAAAGGCCGGTGAACCACAGCACGCGCGGCGTTTGGTTTTTAAGATTGGCGTGATTTTCGCGCGTGATCGTGGTCGGTTGCCAATGCACGTTTTGCGCGCGGCGCAGGCTGAAATGCAGCATGCCAGCGCCAACGGTTGCGTTGGTGAACTTGTCGATCAGGATGAAACCGCCAAGCTGGCGGCTTTCGCCATATGGCTCAAATGTGATCGGCCGATCGGTGCGCAATTCGGCCACCCCGATACTGTTCAGCTCCAGTGTTTTCGCCGCTAGTTGCTCAAAGCTATTAATGCACACTTCGAATTTTGGCTCTGCGATCGTCGCAGTCACCATCTGACTGCCGATTTTAAGCCAATATCCGCGCCCTGGCTTCAACGCTGTTTCATCCATCCAAACGATGGTGGTTTCGAATTGATCAGAGACCTCTGGCGGATCACCCGCCGCCGCGATCACATCGCCGCGGCTGCAATCAACTTCATCTTCCAAAGTCACAGTGACTGACTGGCCGGCCACAGCCTCTTCAAGATCACCATCAAAGGTGACGATGCTTTTGACTGTGCTGGTCTTGCCTGCTGGCACAATTCGAACCGGATCGCCCGGCTTGATCGTGCCGCTTGCGATCAATCCAGCAAACCCGCGAAAATCGAGATTGGGCCGGTTGACCCATTGCACGGGCATGCGGAAGCTGCGCTCCTGCGCGGCGGTGTTTGCCAGCTCAACGGTCTCTAGATGTTGCATCAAAGCAGGGCCGGAATACCATGCGGTATTGGCAGAAGGGGCAGCGGTGATGTTGTCCCCTTTGAAGCCCGAAATTGGGATCGCAGTGAAATCTTCAATCCCGATCTGCTGCGCAAAGGCGGTGTAATCCGCCACGATTTCTTCAAAGATGGTAGAATCGTAATCGACCAAATCCATCTTGTTCACGGCCAGCACCAGATGCTTAATGCCCAGCAGATGGGTGATGTAGGAATGGCGCTTGGTCTGTTCGAGCACGCCTTTGCGCGCATCGATCAGGATAATCGCCAGATCGGCGGTGGAGGCACCGGTGGCCATATTGCGCGTATATTGCTCGTGACCCGGAGTGTCGGCGACGATGAATTTACGCTTTTCTGTGGCGAAAAAGCGGTAGGCTACATCGATCGTGATGCCCTGTTCGCGTTCCGCCGCGAGGCCATCAACCAACAGCGCGAAATCAATCTCATCGCCCTGTGTGCCAACCTTCTTGCTGTCACTTTCGAGCGCCGCCAATTGATCTTCAAAGATCATTTTTGAATCATAAAGCAGGCGCCCAATCAGCGTCGACTTGCCATCATCCACGCTGCCGCAGGTGATAAAGCGCAGCAGGCTTTTGTGCTGATGTTGATCGAGATAGGCCTCGATATCTTCGGCGATCAGCGCATCGGTTTGGAAGCTCGAATCTTGGCTTGAGGTGAGGTCGGTCATCAGAAATACCCCTCCTGCTTCTTGTCTTCCATCGAGGCGGATTGCCCCTTGTCGATCGCGCGGCCTTGCCGCTCTGATCCGGTGGCCAGCAGCATTTCCTGAATGATCAGGCTCATATCGGTTGCATCGCTTTCGGTCGCGCCGGTCAAGGGATAGCAGCCAAGCGTGCGGAAACGCACCGACCGATCGACCGGCTCCTCGCCCTCTTCAAGGCGGAAGCGGTCATCATCAACCACCAGGATCAACCCATCGCGCTCCACCGTCGGGCGTTTTTGCGACATGTAGAGCGGCACGATGTCGATGTTTTCAAGCGCAATGTACTGCCAGATATCCAGCTCGGTCCAATTGCTGATCGGGAACACGCGAATGCTCTCATCATCGGCTTTTTTGGTGTTGTAGAGGTTCCACAATTCGGGCCGCTGGTTTTTTGGGTCCCAGCGATGCGATGCGGTGCGGAAAGAAAACACACGCTCTTTCGCGCGCGCCTTTTCCTCATCGCGCCGTCCGCCGCCAAAAGCCGCATCGAAACCATGCTCGGTGAGTGCCCGTTTGAGCGGATCGGTTAGCTGAGCTTGCGAATAGAGCGCGCTGCCGGTGTCGAACGGATTGATGCCCTGTTCTTCGGCGTCCTCATTTTGTGCCACGATCAGATCGAGATCATATTCCTTCACCGTCTTATCGCGGTGATCGAGCAGCGCCTGAAAATCCCAGCCGGATGCGACATGCAACATCGGGAATGGCGGCGGGGCAGGGTAAAACGCCTTGCGCGCCAAATGCAGCATCACGGACGAATCCTTGCCGACCGAATACAGCATGACCGGCTTTTCAGTTTCGGCCACGACTTCGCGGAAAATATGAATGCTCTCGGCTTCTAGCCGTTCGAGATGGGTAAGGCTTCGCATGGGTTGTGGCAGCTACTAGCTCCGCGGCAGGACGCAAGAGTAAATTTTGTTGTCGTCCCTATAGCTGAAGGCCTCTTGGCCCCGTGCAAAACAGATTGACGCGAGTGCGCAAATCGTGGCAACGGGCCGCGTTCTGCCACGGCAAACGCTGAGCGGGTATAGCATAGTGGTAATGCTCCAGCCTTCCAAGCTGGCTAGAGGGGTTCGATTCCCCTTACCCGCTCCAAATCCAAGCTCTGACATTCGACACCCGGCTTTCGCACTAAGTGTTGGCCGCTCTACGCTGCCTCAAATCATCCTGAGGTCAAAGTGGGGTTGGAAAGCTCGAGCCTGATCCAGCTTTCGTTGCGAACACCTAGCTAGGGCGCCGATCTAGACTGCGAAAATAGAATTTCTCTGGCTTCATCTGTTGGATCGCCGATCTTAAGATCATCCTGCATAACTGCCATTCCGCGCTGAATCCCGGGCCGGGTCTCCAATTTGGCTATCCACCGCTGAAGATTCTTAAACGGCGAATTGTCCATTCCATGCAATGCCCGTTGCTTGGCTGTCAGCCACGGAAATGTCGCCATATCTGCCAACGAATAGTGCTCGCCAGCTAGGTACTCATTGGTGGCCAAGCGATTGTCTATCAATCCATACAATCGCTTCGTTTCGCCGCAATAACGATCGATGCCTCTCTCAAAACGTTCTTCAGCATAGCCATTGAAATACCCACACTGGCCAAACATTGGCCCGACATTGGCGCATTGGAAAAACAACCACTGGATAGCCTGTGATCTTTTCACCGCATCGGCAGGCCAAAACTTGCTATATTTTTCAGCTAGATAAAGAAATATTGCCCCGGATTCGAAAACGGCATGCGCAGTCCCGTCTGCTCCATCGTGGTCAACGATTGCGGGCACTCGGTTGTTTGGGCTGATGGCTATGAAACCGGGGTCCATCTGCTCGCCACTGAATTGACGTCCAAATATTCACAAATTGCCTGACTTCCAAAAATAACCCTCCCGCGATCTGTTGCCAGCGTCGGTACGGTGCCAAGCGGGTTTAACGCCGTTATGTCATAATCATTGCCACAGTCTTCGCCATCAAGGTTCTTGAACGGAAAGGTGGCAACACGTTCCAAATTTTCCCAGTGCCCACATTCATGCGCCGTGATGAGGACCTTGTGCGCAAAACTGGAAAAGGGGGAATTGAACAACCTCATAGGAACTCTCCAAAGCGCATATGCCTATAAAAATATTTATATTCATATACTTATAAATTCACTGCTTCTGTGCAGAGGCTGTGTTGATACATGACAGTTATCCAACCATCCAAAAGGAGTTGCCTATCCAATGATAGTTGTTTTGGATTTAGATTTGGTCCAATTGCACCGTGAAAAATTGGGCGGGATTTCAGTTTTGATGCGTTGCAATAATGAATCGTCTCGCATCCAAGCGATATAGCCAGCCTGCCTAGCCATTACGTAGCCGAATAAATGAAAACTGTTGCCCCTGTCGGAGATAGAATTGCAGCGCTCGATGGTCTTCGCGCGTTCGCCGTTGGGCTTGTGCTGCTGGGTCATGCCTTCCCTTCTATTTATCCAAGGGGCGGAGTTGGTGTTGATGTGTTTTTTGTCATCAGCGGCTTTGTAATCACTCGGCATCTTCTGGATAACCAGCCCAGCTTCAAATCCTTTTATGTCGCCCGCATTCAGCGCCTGCTTCCCCCCGCTCTGGTCGTCATCGCGGCGACTTGGGCTCTGTTTCAAATGAAGCTGGTCGAAACATCATATTTGGCGATTTTGGCAGCGGCCTTTAGCTTCATGAACTGGCTGCGCGCGTTTGAATATTTTGATGACGATGGCGGGCGTCTTGGCCTCTATTGGAGCCTCTCGATCGAAGAGCAGTTTTACGCGCTCTGGCCGATCCTGCTGTTGCTGCTGCTGCATTATCGGCATGATCCAAGGAAGGTCATTCTCGCTGCGATCATCGCTGTTATGGCTTGGCGCATTTTCCTCTATCTAAACGGCGCGTCGCCAGAACGCATTTCCAATGGCCTTGATACGCGTGCCGACGGATTGCTGGCAGGGTGCCTTTTGGCATTTATCAAACCGCGCGATGTTGGATTGGCAGCGCCTATCGCAATTGGCGTAATCTTCTTTGCTGGCGCACTTTATGTTGATCCAAGCTCTTTGTTCACTCAGTTGAGATATCCGCTTATCACCGGCCTTTCGGTGTTTGCGGTGCTGGGATGCGTGTGGGGCACTGGCCGTTGGAAGATCGCCCTAGAAAATCCGATGTCGCAATGGCTGGGTAGCCGGTCTTACTCGGTCTATCTGTGGCATTATCCGTTGATGGGCGCAGCCTCCACAATCGGGATCGCCAATGGTGTGCGCGGCGCGATCTATATGTCTGTGGCCACCGCGCTCGCGCTTATTGCCGCAGAAATAACCTTCCGAACAATTGAGCGGCCGCTGCGCGAGGCACGCCATCGCAAGCTCAATTCGTGATGCTTTAAGGGTGCGGCGTTCAACCCACCGCCATATTGTCGATCAGGCGGGTTGCGCCAATGCGGGCAGCAACCAGTAGCCGGGCGGGGGTGCTGCCCAGCGATGTAAGCTGCGCGAGCGAGGTCGCATCGGCCAAGGCGGCATAATCGATGCTGTCAAATCCAGCGCCGGTTAATGCAGATTTGAGCGCGTCCAGCGCCGGGCCCACCGCCTCTCCGTCCTCTATCTGCGCGATCGCCTGTTTCATGGCCGCAGGCAGGGTTGCAGCTGCGGCGCGGTGTTCTGGCGAAAGGTAGCGATTGCGGCTGCTCATCGCGAGGCCATCGGCCTCCCGCACAGTCGGCACGCCAATGATCTGATCAACATGCGGGCGAGTCAGATCGAGATCGCGCGACATGGTTCGGATCACGGCAAGCTGTTGAAAATCCTTTTCGCCGAAGAACGCCATATCGGGCAGAACCTGATGGAACAGCTTGCAAACCACGCTCGCCACGCCATCAAAATGACCCGGCCGATCGGCCCCGCAATAGCCGGCGCTAACCCCGGCCACCGAAACATTGGTGGCAAAACCCTGAGGATACATTTCCTCAACCGATGGCGCCCATAACAGCGCCACGCCTTCGCCTTCGAGCATCGCAGAATCCTGCTCCATCTGACGCGGATAGGCGTCCAAATCTTCGCCAGGTCCAAATTGCGTCGGATTAACGAATATGGAGGCGACCACATGGTCGCAGTGATCCTTGGCCGCGCGCATCAAGGTTAAATGCCCTTCATGCAAGGCGCCCATTGTCGGCACCAAGCCAATGCTGGCCTGTCCAGCGCGCAGGCCGGCGGATTTTGTTCTCAACATGTCGAGTGTGGTTGCGGTTTGCACGCCAATGACCCCTCGGATATGAATTTTGCAACATTTAGACCGCCAGTCTATCCGGGCACAAGCGAGCGGCGCAAATTAGTGGAAAGACTGGAACTTAATGCCCGAAAAGCAGGCACACCGCATTGTTTTTGCGAATGAAAAAGGGGGAACTGGCAAGTCTACGACTGCGGTGCATGTTGCCGTTGCCCTGTCCTATCTCGGCGCGAAAGTGGTGGCGCTTGATCTCGATCCGCGTCAGCGAACGATGGATCGTTATCTTGAAAACCGCCGTGACACGCAAAAGAGACGCCAAATTTCTCTGCCAACGCCGCAATGTGATGTGTTCAAAGGGCGCAGCGATTCCGCGCTTAACCTCGCGATTGACCGGTTAGAGAAAGACGCCGATTTCCTGGTGATCGACAATCCCGGACGCGATGATCCGTTTGCGCGCGCCGCGGTGGAATCCGCCGATACCTTGGTCACCCCGATGAATGACAGTTTCGTGGATTTCGATTTGATCGGGCAGGTCGATTCTGAAACGTTCAAGGTCAAGAAATTGTCCTTTTTTGCAGAATTGATCTGGGAAGCGCGGATGAAGCGCAGCCGCGCTACCTTTGCTGCCCAGCGCCCCGAAATGGATTGGGTGGTGGTGCGCAATCGCACCGGACATGCTGAGGCGCGCAATGTTGGCCGGATCGAAAAGGCGCTATCCGAAATGTCAAAGCGGGTTGGCTTTCGCGTGGCGCATGGCTTGTCCGAGCGCGTGATTTACCGCGAACTGTTCCCTTCGGGCCTGACGCTGCTCGATAAAGGGCATCTGGGTGAGCTGGGAACCAGCCATCTGGTTGCACGACAGGAGCTTCGTTCGCTAATGAAGGCATTGCGCCTGCCAGAAATCCGGCGCGGCCAAAGTGAAATGGAGCTTTCCTGATACCATGCTCAGACTTGCGATTATTCTGCTGATTGTTTGCCTCGTGTTCCGTTGGGCGCTCGGCAAATGGCCGTGGGATTTCGCCAAAGGGCCGCCCACGCGGTCTCAGGCGCTGTTCAAGGCGCGCAAATTGCTGGGCGTTGGGGGGCAGGCAAACCATGAAGAGATCACCGCCGCTCACAAGCGTTTGATGGCGATGGTTCACCCGGACAAAGGCGGCACCAGCGAGCAAGTGCATGAAGCGAATGCAGCGCGCGATTTGTTGTTTGATGAACTGCCCGACCTGCCTCCGCGATCCACGGGTGAAGGTGATGATCCGCAGCAGTGATGCACCTCAAGCAAGCATCTTAGCCAGATTGAAACTCTGTGCAGCCATTCTCGCACCATTATCAGCTACATCGCGCATCCGTTCGCTAGGATATCGACCAATATGACCCATCAATTTCACTCCACCGTTCTGCGCGAATACGATATTCGCGGGATCATTGGCGAAACGCTGGGCGCAGATGATGCGCGCGCCATCGGGCGCAGTTTTGCCACGATGCTGCGCGCGGCCGGCGGAAAAAAAGTGGCGGTGGGCTATGATGGGAGGGTCAGCTCACCCATGCTCGAACATGCCCTTGTCGAAGGGCTGACGGCCAGCGGATGCGATGTTGTAAAAATCGGGATGAGCGCCACCCCGATGCTTTACTACGCCGAAGCGTCAAGCGAACAAATTGATGGCGGCATACAGATAACTGGCAGCCACAATCCCGCCAATTACAATGGCTTCAAAATGGTATTTCAGGGGCGTCCTTTCTTCGGCAAGGATATTCTCGCTCTCGGAGAGCTCTCCACTGCTGGACGGTGGGACGACGGAACTGGAGAGGTCAGCGAGGACGCAATCTTGGGCGAGTACGTCGAACGACTGCTCGAAGGCCTCGCTGGAATTGCTGGGGATGTCCTCGCTGACCTCAAGGTCGGATGGGATGCCGGAAACGGAGCGGCTGGGCCGGCGCTTGAGGCGATGGCCGCGCGGTTGCCCGGGGAGCATCATCTGCTTTTTACCGAAGTTGACGGACATTTTCCCAATCACCACCCTGATCCAACTGTGGAAGCCAATCTGAGCGATTTGCGCGCATTGGTCGAAGCCAAGAACCTCGATTTTGGAGTAGCTTTTGATGGTGATGGCGATCGGATCGGCGCGATCGACGGCCAAGGCCGCGTGATCTGGGGCGATCAATTGCTGATGATCTACGCCGAAGATGTTCTGAAAACCCATAAAAATGCGACAGTTATCGCCGATGTGAAGGCCAGTCGCGCATTGTTTGATCATGTTGCCGCGCATGGCGGGCAGCCGTTGATGTGGAAGACCGGCCACTCGCTGATTAAGTCCAAAATGAAGGAAACAGGTTCACCCTTGGCCGGTGAAATGAGCGGTCATGTGTTTTTCGCTGATACATATTACGGTTTTGACGATGCTTTGTATGCCGGTATTCGCTTGATCGCGGCCTCTGCTCGGTTGGGAAAATCGGTCACGCAGCTGCGATCTGACATGCCGGAAATGCTCAACACCCCGGAAATGCGTTTTCAGGTGGATGAGGCGCGCAAGTTCCCCGCGATCGATGAAGTCACGGATCGGCTCACCAACAATCCCGGACCAGAGGTGGAGAGCGTGAACGCGACAGATGGCGTGCGGGTCAACACCAAGGACGGTTGGTGGCTGCTGCGCGCATCGAACACGCAAGACGTGTTGGTCGCCCGCGCGGAAAGCGATAGCGAGGATGGTCTGGCCCGGCTACTCGCGCAGATCGATGAACAATTGGCACTATCAGGATTGGAACGCGGCGATAGCGTGGGGCATTGATGAATGAACGGATTTGAAGGGCGCAAAAACATGATGAAATGCATCAATCTTACATTGGGGGCGGCCGCCTTGGTCTTTGCCGTTCCATCGGCGGCGCAGAGCGAGGACGGACCGAGCGAGCGCGGGCCGGGCGAAGAGCAACTGCAACAGATCGGTGAAGCCTTCGCTTCTCTCATCACCGCGGAGCCTCTGACGCCCGAGCAAGAGGCGCGGCTGCCCGCGGCAGAGGCGCTGATGATGCAAATGCTACCCAATGGATTTTATGCAGAAATAATGGAGGAGGCATTTGCCTCTACGCTTGAGCCGACAATGGCGTTGATGAGCGGCGAGACCGGTGCGGAATTGATGCTCAGTTCGCGCTTTGATGGCGATGAAGATTTGATTGCCTCGCTTTCTCCAGATGAAAAAGTCGAATTGGCGCAATTGCTCGACCCCGGCTTTGCAGAACGCGGCGGGTTGATGCAGGGCATCATGGTTGAGCTGATGAGTGATATTGCAGCGCAGATGGAGCCCGGTTTCCGGGCAGGCATGGCAAAAGCCTATGCAGTTCGATTTAGTGCCGATCAGCTGGCTGATATTGGTGTGTTTTTTGCCACGCCTACGGGCGAGATTTTTGCACTTGAGAATATGCGCCTGATGACCGACCCGCAGGTTATGTCGGCTAGCATGCAAGCTTTGCCCTCTTTGATGCAGCAATTTGGCGATATCGAATCTCAAATTGCTGCGGCGATGGACGAATTGCCGGATGAACGCCGAGTTGAGGAGCTGACCGCAGAAGAGCGCAACCGAGCGGCGCAGCTGTTGGGCTTGAGCGACGCGCAGCTGGATGAAGTGATTTTACCGCCAAGCCAAAATGCAAGCTTGTTGTTTTGATGTGAGCTTGCGGGGCGTTTTCACCCAATCTCCCTGATAAGTGCGGTTCGCGCTAACAAAATCCGGAGCTTGCAGGCGCGGATGAAGGTTGGGAATGTCTATCTATGCCTATTACACTCAAAATCACTGACGATATTGCGACGATCACTTTGGATGATGGCCGCGCCAATGCCATCGATCCGGCTTGGCTTAAGCAATTTATGGATACCTTTGCCGAGGCTGAGGCTGGCGCGAAAGCCATTGTGATTGCTGGCCGCGAAGGGGTGTTTAGCGGCGGTTTCAATCTCAAATGGATGCCTACTGCCAATGCAGAGGAAATTGGCGGCCTGCTGGATACTGCCGGGAAACTGGTGTGCCAGGTTTATGGCAGCGAACGACCGGTTGTTGCCGCATGCACTGGCCATGCGATTGCCATGGGAATGTTCTTGCTTCTGGCCTGCGATACGCGCGTTGGGGCAGAGGGTGCGTTCAAATTCGGCGCCAATGAAACGATGAACGGGATGAACCTTCCGGTCTTTGCACAGGAAATGTGCCGCGCCCGGATGGACCCCACCAAGTTGACGCAATTGGTGGTGCAATCGCATATGTTTGGGCACGACGAGGCGCTTTCCAATGGCCTGTTGGATCAAGTTGTCGAGCCTGGGGCGGTGATCGAAGCCGCAACCGCGACCGCACGCCAGCTGGGCCAGCTTCCCGGCGGCGCTTATGGCTGGAACAAGCGCGCAATGCGGGCTGCAACGCTGGATCGGATCGCAGCGACCACTAACGGGTATTGACGCGATAGAGCTGTAAGTAATCGGCGGCGCTTATATAACAGGCCGATGAGGCCTGCCGCACTTCCTCCTGAAATATCCGCATGGTTTGATGCGCGCGGATGGCGTGTGCGGCGGCATCAGATGGATATGTTGGCCCAGGCGCAGGCGGGCAATCACGCGCTGCTGGTGGCGGATACTGGCGCGGGCAAAACGCTGGCTGGGTTCCTGCCGACCTTGTGCGACTTTGCCTCCTCCCAGCTGAATGGCGCGGCGCCGGCAGACGGATTGCACACGCTTTATGTTTCTCCGCTCAAAGCGTTGGCGCATGATGTGAAGCGCAATCTGCTCACCCCGATCGAAGAGATTGGCCTCGACATTCAGGTTGAAACCCGCAGCGGGGATACATCTTCGGATCGCAAGAAGCGCCAACGCACCAAGCCGCCGCATGTGATGCTGACCACGCCAGAAAGCCTGTCTCTGTTGCTATCCTATCCGGAAAGTCATGAGCTTTTCTCGACCCTGAAGCGCGTGGTGATTGACGAGGTGCACGCCTTTGCCACCGGCAAACGCGGCGATCTTCTGGCGCTCAGCCTTGCTCGGCTGCAATCGCTCGCCCCTGATCTTCAACGTGTCGCCCTTTCGGCCACGCTCGCCAACCCGCTCAGTTTTCGTGAATGGCTTGCTCCGCAGGCCGATGATGGCACTGGCGAGATTGCCGCAGCGGAATTGGTGTTGGGTGAAGAAGGTGCACCAGCCGAGGTAGAAATTCTGCTGCCGGTTGATGCGCGTGTGCCGTGGGGCGGGCATGCGGGCCGCTGGGCCGTGGATCAGCTTTATGATCAAATCAAGGCGAACAAAACGACGCTGGTTTTCACCAATACGCGCTTTTTGGCTGAGTTCATTTTCCAATGTCTGTGGGATGTGAACGAGGATAATCTGCCGATTGGTGTGCATCATGGCAGCCTGTCGAAAGAGGCGCGGCGCAAGGTCGAAGATGCAATGGCCGATGGCAGGTTGCGCGGCCTTGTTTGCACTGCCAGCCTCGATCTGGGGGTCGATTGGGGCGATATTGATTGCGTGGTTCAGATGGGCGCGCCCAAAGGTTCATCGCGCCTGTTGCAGCGTATTGGCCGCGCCAATCACCGGCTCGATTGCGCCAGTCGTGCGATCCTGGTCCCCGGCAATCGGTTTGAATTTCTGGAGGCGACCGCCGCCAAAGATGCAGTTGATGAAGGGCAGCGCGATGGCGAGGATTTTCGCGCAGGCGGCCTCGATGTGTTGGCGCAGCATGTGATGGCCTGCGCCTGTTCGGGTGATTTCCGCGAGGATGAACTGCTGGCCCAAATTCGCAGCAGCCTGGCCTATGCGTGGGTTGATGAAACCGCGTTTCAACGTGTGCTGAGCTTCGTCGAAAATGGAGGATACGCGCTCAAAGCGTATGACAAGTTCAAACGGATCACGCGCGACCGCCCGCTGTCCAAGGCCCCCTTTGGTGAAGGCACATGGCGGCTGACCCATCCCAGCCACGCCGCCCGCCACCGGATGAATGCCGGGATCATCGTCGATAGTGAAATGCTGATGGTGCGGTTCAAAAATGGCCGCAAGCTGGGCAAGGTGGAGGAACGCTTTGCCGCGTCACTTTCACCCGGCGACACGTTCTTTTTTGCTGGGATGAGCCTGGAGGTCGAAAGTCTCAAGGATATGGATGTGATCGTCCGCGCGGCGAAGAAATCGGCGACCATCCCAAGCTATGGCGGCCTGCGGCTGCCGCTGACCACGCATCTAGCCAGCAGAGTGCAAGAACTGTTGACCGATCGCGCGGGCTGGGGCCGGTTTCCTGATGATGTGCGCGAATGGTTGGAAGTGCAGGATTGGCGCAGTGAAATGCCGGGACCGGGCAAATTGCTGGTCGAAAGCTTCCCCCATGCGAAGAAATATTACAGCGTCTTTTATACGTTTGAGGGTTGGAACGCGAACCAATCGCTGGGCATGTTGATCACGCGGCGGATGGAGGATCTGGGCCTCGCACCGGGCGGTTTTGTGGCGAATGATTATTCGTTGGGGGTGTGGGGGCTGCGGCCAATTGCTGATCCCGCGCCGCTGCTTTCGCCAGACATTTTGACCGATGAATTTGTGGACTGGGTGCAGGAATCGCATCTGTTGCGGCGCGCTTTTAGGGAAGTCGCGGTGATCAGCGGGCTGGTCGAACGCCAGCATCCCGGCAAACGCAAAACTGGCAAACAGGTCACCTTCTCAACCGATCTGATTTATGATGTGCTGAAGAAATACGAGCCCGAACATGTGCTGTTAGAAGCGGCCTGGGCCGATGCGCGCGCGCGGATGACCGATGTTGGGCGTTTGGCGGATTTGCTCGAGCGATCGGCGCGCGAGCTGGTGCATATGGAGTTGGACCGTGTGAGCCCGCTGGCCGTGCCAGTGATGACGATGATTGGGCGCGAGGCGGTGCCGCAAGGCGCGGTGGATGATGAACTGCTGTTGGAGGCAGAGACGCTGGCAGGCGAGGCCATGAGGGTGGATAGGCGGATCGATGAGGAAATGGATTAGCCGCAGAAGAGAGAAGCGTTGAAATATGGTGAGCTAAGGCTTTTGCAACCCCGTCAACAATACATTGACAAATAAATGTCAACATGTGATTGACGTGAAGTCAGGCATTTATTGACGGAGATTGACGATGCAAATCGCGGAACAACAAGCTATTCGCCAGAAGACTGCGGCTATAGTTGTTGAGTGGGCTAACGACCGGCAACCGCCATTCACAGGCGAAACGCCCGAAGGGTTCGAGGATGCTATTACAGCCGCTCACCTGGTTGCGGATGAAGGGCGGCTTACGCTCAACCGATGGGTCGACGCAGCCCGCAGGACCGGCCTGAGCTGGTCCGAAATTGGTGATGCGCTTGGAATTTCGAAACAAGCAGCGCAACAGCGCTTCAAGTCACTCGATGATGTCGATGATGTATCTGGTCGAGCGGGAGAGGAAATCGTTCGTCTAGGAGCCCACGCGTTCAATGAGATGCGCATCCTTCGGGCCGAAGGCCAAAAAGGAAATGAGCTGGTTCGGACCGGTGCGTTTGCGTTGGTATTTCGCTCGACGTCAAATCAATGGGAATATCTCAGAAAAATTGGCACTGTTGAAACGACGGGCGAAACGGATAATGCGGGTTGGATCTATGTTTCCTCTTGGTTCCCGTTTCATTATTTTAAGCGAGCAATCGTAGACAGCGAATTGTAGATTGAATCCCGAAGCTGACGCTATTCTTCGCGCAGGCGAATTTGCCGATTTCATTGGATTTAGCGAGGCGGTCCGCAAAAGTGTGCTTAGGTTATGAGGGGCAGTTTCGCAGTGTTCGCGGTGCACACTCAAGCCCGGGCGGCTAAAGTGCTGCGGGTGGATAGCGGTGCAGCGTGCAACATGCGCTGGGGCGCCCAGCAATCGCAAACCTGTTGATCGGTGAGAATCTGCCAGCTGTTTGAGGCCCACAAACAAAAAGGGCGGACCGCTTTACGCTGATCCGCCCCATAATGATTTAGCTATTTTGCAGTTGCTATTGGTCGCCACCGCTGCCTACGGCAGGGCCGCCAGCGCCAAATTGGCGATATTTTTCATTGCCGACAAAGCCGAACTTGGTCACGCCAGATGCCTTAATAATATTCAGCACGCGGGCTGTAAGTTCATAACTGGCAAGCGCCTCAGGTTCGAATTGCAGTTCAGGTTCGGGCTGAATGGCCAGAGTTTCCTGAAGCAATGTCACCAATTGCCCCTGATCGATTGCGTTAGCATTCCAAAGAATTTGGCCTTGTTGTGTAAGAACAAGCTTGTTCTTAACCGGCTCGACAATCACATCTGGCGGTGTTGGGTTAGGTTGCGGCAAATCAATATCGACCGAGTGCGTCGCCACCGGAATGGTGATGATGAACATGATCAACAGCACGAGCAAAACGTCGATCAACGGCGTCATGTTCATATCGAGCATCGGTTCGCCGTCGAGTTTACCTCCGGACATACCCATGGGTGTTTCTCCTGGTTTGTTTAAGCTGGCTTAAATGCCAGGCTCAACCGGGTTAGAGATAAAGCCGACCGTCGGATAACCGGCGGACTGCACGTTATAAATTGCCCCAGCAACACAGCGCCATGGCGCCTGCACATCGCCGCGGATGTGAACCTGCGGAATTTGATCAGGATCTTCCATAATCGCTTCTGGTCCGCCTGCGCGCTCAACAATTGCGTCAAGACGTTCAAACGCCCTATCATAGAGTTCTTGCGAGGTGACCGGAGTGATATTGTTGAAGTACACGCGGCATTCGCCATTGCGAGCTGCGCCTTCAAAACCAGGTTCGCCTGCGCTTCGGCCTGAACCATCGGTGGTGCTGACTGTGAGCAGCAGGTTTTCAACCTTATCCTTCGATTCGAGCGATTCGAATACCGGGATTTCAAGCTTCTCAATTGTCTGGATCGCCACTGGAACCGCGATGAGGAAGATGATCAGAAGCACCAGCATCACGTCGACCAGCGGCGTGGTGTTGATGTCCGACATGGGGGTCTCTGCCCCGCCTCCTGTCGAAATCGCCATTGTGAATTCCTATCCTAAACTTCGCCCGGTTTTGCCGGGCTGGTAATCGTATGTGATCTTGCGACCGTTGGCTGCGAAAGGGCGGTAACTTGCTGCGGCAGGAATGCCTTCAGCGTGTAACCGCCCCATTCGCAATACGATTAGGAGCGCGGTGTCGCAGCAGGCTTAGCCGCTGCGGCTGGTTTAGCAGCAGGCTTACGGCCAGCAGCTGCAGCAACGGCTGGTTTCACAGCGCCATCGGAGCTGATGTAAGCCAGAATGTCGGTTGCAAAGCTGTTCATCAGTTCAGCAATCCGGCGGTTGCGGCTTTGGAGCCAGTTAAACGCAAGCACGGCAGGCACAGCAACAAGCAGACCGATCGCGGTCATGATCAAAGCTTCACCAACTGGGCCAGCAACTTTATCGATCGATGCCGAACCGGCGATGCCGATATTGATCAGCGCGCGATAGATCCCGATCACAGTTCCGAGCAATCCGATAAACGGCGCGGTCGCACCAACCGATGCCAGGAATGACAGGCCGCCAGAAAGTTTCGAATTGATCGAATCTTCTGAACGTTGAAGCGAACCATGCATATAATCATGCGCTTCAAGGCTGTCGGTCATTTTGGCGTGCTTATCTTCTGCGGTGATCGCATCATCTGCGATCTGACGCCACGCGCTGTTTTTCTCCAGCTTGGTTGCGCCTTCTTTCAGCGAATTTGCGCGCCAGAAAGCGTTTTGCACGTTCTTATACTGACGCATCACTTTGTTCTGCTCGAGCAGTTTGGTGATGAGAATGTAAAATGAGCCGACGCTCATAATAACCATTACAGTCAGGATGAACCAAGCGACTGGGCCGCCCTCTTCCATGGCTTTGACAAAGCCAAACTGGTTTTCCGGAGCCACTTCAGCAGCGGCAGTCAGAAGTTCAATAATCATTGCGAATAGTCCTCTTCAAATGTCCCCAGCCCCGGCTTGGCATTGCCGCCGCGACCAATACTAATCCATCAATTCAGTCGATACGTGATCCGGGTCGAATATCTGCCGGTGGTCTCGTTCCCGGCATCATCCAGCGCTGGGTTAAAGCGCGCATAGCGCTCCATTCCGCGGCAGGCTGCCTGATCAAGAACGCTCGATCCGCTAGACGCGGTAACGCTGCAGCCGGTTGCCCGGCCATTAGGCGTTACAGTTACACTAACGCCCACGGTGCCTTCGACTTCTTCACGCAGAGCGCGTGATGGATAGTTTTCCTGGATCCGGCCAGCCCAACGACGCTCATTGCGGGTCGTTGCGCCGCGCGCCTGTGAAGGCGGCGGTGGCGGTGCCGGCGGTGCTACGGGCGCAGGCGGCGGAATAACCAATGCCGGCGGTGCTGGCGGTGGAATCGTCGGCTGCGTTTGAATCGGTGGCGGTGCCGGTGCGATACTAATCGGCGGCGGCGGGGCCACTGGTGGAGGCGGCGCTACATCCTGTTGTTCAGGGGGAGGCGGCTCATCCTCGGGTTCAGGGGGTGGCGGTTCTTCAATATCGATTGTGGTGACACGCTCGACTACGTTCTTGACCGCCGAAATGGCCAGTCCCGTAACAAGCATGTATCCAACCACAACGTGAATTATCGCCACGACGATCAGAGCAACAATGCGGTTGCCGCTCATCTGTTGGTCAGCGTAGGCCATCCAGTCGCTTTCTCTCCATCATTCGAATCAGCGCAAACTGATCCCTTCCTCCACATGCGGCCTGCGCCACAGGTGAAACTCGAAACTTTATCCCTCCCATAATGGGAAACAGGCTTCAACACCTGTTTGGTCGCCAACGCCCATATTTGCGCGCATTGCGACCGCGACCCGAAGCGACTCTGTCCCCATCCTCACATCGAGTAGAAGGACGCTTTAACGGTCAACCGTGAGGCAATCAAACGCTTTATCCATTCAGGACTAATTCAGTGTCTCAGGCTTCGAACGGTTGAGCGCATTAAGCTCGCGTTACAGTCTCAACAAGGTGTATCATCTAAGGCCATGCTTATGTCCAATTTACCAAACAAAATCAGTAACCTGATAACCTTATCCGCACTTTTCGTGATGTCGGTGCCAGCGCTTGCGCAAGATGCGGAATCATCTCTGGAAAACCCCGCAACTTTTGCCGATTTGGCCCAACTTTCTGATCGCAGTGAGCTGGTAATCCGGGCTGAAATTAAAAAACAGCGCCGCGTTGATGCGGAGCGCGCACCCGGACTCGCACCCGGATTCGCCCGCCTTTATATAGAAGCCAGCACCTTGGCGTTGTTATCGGGCTCAACATCGATCGGCGAATCGCTAACTTACTTGGTTGATGTGCCGCTAACCGAGCGCGGTAAAGCGCCCAAATTGAAGAATCGCGAGATGTTGCTGTTCGCCCGTGCCGTCCCCGGACGCCGGGGAGAAATCCAGCTGATCGGGCAATCTGGGCAGCTCGATTATTCACCGGCGCTCGAATCGCGATTGCTCCCGATCCTCACCCAATTGGCCGCGCCCGATACGCCGCCAGTTGTGACCGGTGTGACCGATGCCCTTGCGGTGCAAGGCACGCTTGTGGGCGAATCGGAAACTCAGATATTTCTTGAAACAAGCGATCGCTCGCCAGTTTCTTTGACGATCCTGCGCCGACCAGGCCAGTCCGCCGTTTGGGGAGTGTCTTGGGGCGAAATTATCGATTCGGCATCGCGCCCGCCCGCACCGCGCACTTTAGAATGGTACCGTCTGGCCTGCGCTTTGCCTGCAGGCCTTCCCAGCTCCGCCAATTTGGCGCGCGAGCCAGCGGCACGGCGATTGGCCTCGCAGGATTACAGCTTCGTGATCGATCAGCTTGGTCCATGCGAACGTAGGCTTACGGACAGCTAAGCGCTTGGCCAACGGCTGAGACATGTGGGCCCAAGATCAGCGCCCTATTATTGAAGCCCCATTATTCAGGCACTGATATTGGGGTGTTGGCATAGCCATGCTCTTGGCTCCCCAAGACAAACTGCTTTTCTGATCCGACCTGTCGCGGCTAAGGCCGCAATCGGGGGACTGCTCAGGTCCGCCATCAGGCCATATCAGGAGGATTTCGTTGAGCGAGACCAGCGCCCAAACTTCAAGCAGCACCGGGCCTTTGCGGATTGCAATTGCCGGACTTGGCACAGTTGGCGCGGGCGTGATCCGCCTGCTTGAAACGAATCGCGATCTTATTGCAGCGCGCGCAGGTCGGCCGATTGAGGTGGTAAGCGTGAGCGCGCGTGATCGATCCAAAGATCGCGGGATTGATCTGTCCGCCTATGATTGGGCCGATGATATGTCAGCTATGGCAGACGATCCCAATGTAGATGTTGTGGTTGAATTGATCGGCGGATCAGATGGCCCGGCACTTGCTTTGGCGCAAAGCGCGCTCGAATCGGGCAAGTCTGTGGTCACCGCGAACAAAGCAATGATCGCCCATCATGGGATGGCCTTGGCCGAATTGGCAGAGAAACGCGCACTCGCGCTCAAATTTGAAGCGGCGGTTGCGGGCGGCATTCCGGTGGTGAAGGGATTGCGCGAAGGCGCAGCGGCCAATGCGCTGAAACAGATTTACGGCATTCTCAATGGAACCTGCAATTATATCCTTTCAGAAATGGAGCAGACTGGCTCTGATTTTGGAGAGACGCTGTCAGAGGCGCAAAAGCTTGGTTATGCGGAAGCCGATCCGACCTTTGATATAGAAGGCGTGGATGCGGCGCATAAGATCGCCATTCTGGCCGCAATCGGATTTGGCGCGCGGATGGATTTTGAAGCCGTTCGGACCAGCGGGATCACCAGCGTTCGTGCTGCCGATATTTCTCAAGCCGATGCGCTTGGTTTTGTTATCCGTTTGATCGCTATGGCCGATGTGGAAACTGATGGCGATGGCGCGGCTCGCCTGCTCCAACGGGTCCGGCCGTGCCTGGTGCCGAAAGACCATCCGCTGGCGCCGGTCGACGGGCCGACCAATGCCGTGGTTGCGGAAGGCAATTTTTCAGGACGCTTGCTGTTTCAAGGTGCGGGCGCAGGCGATGGCCCCACGGCCAGCGCGGTTGTTGCCGACCTGATCGATATTGCCCGCGATGAAGTGGGCGCGCCGTTTTCCATCCCGGTTGGTCAGCTGGCTCCGCTTGAGCCGACTGAGCCGGGGCACCGCACAGAGCGCACTTATATCCGTTTCACCGTCGCTGATCGCCCTGGCGTGCTGGCGGAGATTACCGCTGCCATGCGCGATGGCGATGTTTCAATCGAAAGCCTGATCCAACAAGGGCGCCCATCGCAAGGTTCCGATGTGTTGGTGGCGATGGTCACGCATGAAGGGCCAGAGCGCAATGTTCGTGTCGCGCTCGATCTGCTCGACGGGTCCGATAGTTTGACTGCGCCGCCGCTGGTCCTGCCAATTTTGGCGGACTGACCGCATTTTGCGTCGCGCGCGCTGGGGAATTTACTGCGTAGTTGGCGATTCTGGTGCAGGCGCTTCAGTCGTAAGCGCGTCAGCTGCTCTCGATTGCGGCGCAAGCGGTTCAGGCAGGCCCAGTTCCGCCTCTCGCCGCTCGCGCTCTTCGGGGCTCAACGATGCGGGCGGGAAGGTGTCTTGCTCCCCCAATTCCTCTTCAGAAACGGCATCATTGATCCCATTATTATGCAGCGGATCCAGCCCGCGCGCGATGCGATCTGCATCCGATCCTGGCGGTGCCTCTGGCAAGGCTTCGACATCGATGATCAATGCGGGTGGATCGGGGCATGGCGGAATAAAGCACAATCCAGAAACGGTGGCGGGTCCCCGGAAAATTCCCGGCCCGGCAACGTCGGGCGTGGGCAATGTGCCGGCGTTGCGGGTCGCCTCAGCATAGCGTTTTTGCGCGGCCTCGCGGTTGCCGCTGTAATAATTGCTGGAATCATCGAGCAACTGGCCGCAGACGACAATTTCCCTGCTGACCGTCGCTGCCTCTTGGCGATCTTCGCACTCTTTGACTTGGGCTGGGGTTGGCGCGCTGCCGGGTTGGCGCACAAGAATATCGATCACCCCATCATCATCGGCCGCTTCTTCCTCTGGCCCGCCTGAAAGATCGACCGGCACAGCAATTTGGGCCGTTCCCGCGATGGGAGCCAAAAACGCGCTGCCGATTGCGCCTATCAAGATCGCATGCCGCTTCACCTATTCGGGCGCTTCCAAACCAAGCGCTTGGCGTCTTTCGCGCTCTTCTTCTTCGGTAAGTTCCCGATCGAGCGGCCTCAGACCGCGCGCCACACGATCAGCATCGGAGCCAGCAGGCGCTTCGGGCAAAGCTTCGACATCGATGATCAGGGCAGGCGGTGGAACCCCGCCCAGGCTGATGGCGTTGCCATGATTGGCGATGCCAAATGCCTCTGGCGCTTGCGGCCTGCCGGCATTTTGCGTTTCTTCGGCATAGCGCCTTTGCGCCGCCTCGCGGCTGCCGCTGAATAGATTGTCTGGATTTTGGCCCAATTGGCGGCAGACCACGATTTCACCGGTAAGAGTCGCTGCATCGGCCCGGTCTTGGCAGGCTTGCGCTTGCGCCTGATTCACATCGCCGCGGGGCACCGTGATCGAAAGGTTGATATGTTCGCGCGCTGGGCCCGGTTCGCGGGTTTCGTTTTCGTACGCGCCGTCTTGTTGAGACTCCGCTTCTGCTGAGTTTTCGGCTTGCGGATCGCCTTCGCTCGTGGCACCCGCCGTCGCCGCGTCGTTTGTCGCCGATGGGTCATCTTGTGCAAGCAAAGGCTGGGCGGCGAAAAGCGCCAATCCAGCTGTTGCTAATTGCATTCTAATGCACACAGCATTGGCTGGGCTTCTCGACAAGGCTGACTCCTATTGTCTAAGCCGCAGCTCACACACCCTTTGAGGACTGAATCTCACATGAACACAGATGTCTTGGCTGACAAGGATAGATCTACCGAAAATCCGCTTGATCGCGTTTTGGTGCTGGAGATGGTGCGTGTCACCGAAGCGGCGGCGGTTGCGGCATCGCAATTGATCGGACGCGGCGATGAAAAGGCGGCCGATGCCGCGGCAGTGGAAGCCATGCGGCGCGCTTTCGATGATCTGTACATGGATGGCACCGTTGTGATCGGAGAGGGCGAACGCGACGAAGCGCCGATGCTGTATATTGGGGAGAAAGTGGGCGGTGCCCCGGGCAAGGGGCCGAAGATCGACATCGCGCTTGATCCGCTGGAAGGCACCACCATCACAGCGAAAGCAGGCCCCAATGCTCTGGCGGTTCTGGCCGCTGCAGAAGAGGGCTGCCTGCTCAATGCACCAGACGTTTACATGGATAAGCTTGCGGTTGGCCCCGGCTATCCAGAAGGCATTATCGATTTGGCCAAAAGCGCGACTGAAAATGTGCAAGCGGTGGCAAAGGCAAAAGGCGTTGCCGCGGCAGACATTATCGTATGCGTGCTTGATCGCCCGCGTCACGCCAATTTGATTGCTGAATTGCGCGGCCTTGGCTGCGGCGTTGTGTTGATCGGGGATGGCGATGTTGCCGGCGTGATTGCGGTCACCGATGAAGACACCACCATTGATATGTATATGGGCCAAGGCGGCGCGCCTGAGGGCGTGCTGGCAGCAGCGGCGCTGCGCTGTGTCGGCGGGCAATTCAATGGCCGGTTGGTATTCCGCAATGACGATGAAAAATCGCGCGCCCGCAAATGGGGCATCGAAGACCTAAACCGCATTTATAAACTGGAAGATCTCGCCAGCGGCGATTGCATCTTTGCCGCCACTGGGGTGACGCAGGGATCCCTGCTTGATGGGGTAAAGCGCCGCCGCAATCACACGGGTGATACTGTGATGACGACAGAAAGCGTCGTGATGCGGGCCAGTTCTGGCACCGTGCGGTGGATCAAGGGCGAGCACCGGATCGGGTAGTAATCGGGAAAGCACTGCGCTTTGCGAAATCACGACGGTCCTCGCACGGGCGCAACAAGCATGTGCGGTGGATCAAGGGCGAGCACCGGATCGGGTAGTCATCGGGAAAGCACCGCGCTTTGCGAAATCACGACTTCATAATTTGGCAGGCAACAAAAACCAGCTTCGCCCGACATCGACCTTGCATTGGCGGCAATAGCGGTGAAGATGCAGCGGAGCCGCTGTGGGCGATGCGGGCGACCAAGAAATATGGGTTGTTCCAATAAATGACCTGACAGGAAGTTTTGAGGAAAGAGGCAGGAATGTTCAAACGTCTATTGGTTGGTCTTCTCGTGGTGCTTGCCATTGCGGCCATCGCGGTTGTCTCTACGCAATCCTCAACAGAATGGAGTGTCGGGGAGGTCGTCCGAACGCCCGATAGTCAATTTGAAAATCTGCCCGATTATGATTTTGAACCGAACTATGTCGAGGTGGAAGGGTACAGAATTCACTATGTCGATGAAGGCCCGAGAGATGGCCCGACTGTTCTGCTGATGCATGGTCAACCATCGTGGAGTTATTTGTATCGCCATATGATTCCGCTGCTCAGTGAAGCTGGTTACCGGGTTATCGCCCCTGACAATGTGGGCTTTGGCAAGTCAGATAAGCCGGTGGAGTGGTCTGACCACACTTATCAAATGCATGTTGATGTGATGAGCGGTTTTGTGGACGCGGTCGGGGTTGAAGACGCGACCCTGTTTGCACAGGATTGGGGCGGCTTGATTGGTCTTCGGATTGTTGAGCAACGGCCGGATCGTTTTGCTCGGATAATGTTATCGAACACGACCCTGCCGGCGGCAGAAGGCATTCAGGGATGGCTCGGCTATCCGCTTTTCCGTCTTTCGGTTTGGGCCGAGGGCGATGTTCAGGAGTTGGATTTTGACAGTGAGGAGTTCTCGTTTTCAACTTGGGTCGCTTACGCTAGAACCAGCGAGCAATTTGGTTTTGCCAACCTGTTCCAAAACGCGACCACGCGCGAAATGTCTGACGCAGAGCTGGCTGGGTATGCGGCGCCATTCCCAACCGAAGAAACTATGGCGGGTGTGCGAATGTTCCCCACCTTGGTGGCGAGCCAGTTGAGGCAAAACCAAGCGGTTCTCGATGACTTTTATTCCAATTGGGATAAGCCGCTGATCACTGCATTTGGAGACAAAGACACTCTGATGGCCGGCCAGGATAAAGAATGGCAGGAGCGGGTGCCCGGCGCGCAGGGGCAGCCCCATACTTTGGTCAAGGATGGGGCTCATTTCATCCAGGAAGATAAGCCGGAAGAACTCGTCCAGATCTTGGACGAATTTATACGGTCCAATTGAGTTCTAACGCTTATGAAACATCAGTGAGCTACTGAGCTGATAGCCCAAACGAACGCAGGTGCCCCGCTTGCGTGACCGTCTCATTGACTTCAATGGAACGTTGTGTATCGCTGTAATGATACAGTAAAACAACAAGACAACTGCACTTCATGGAACTCGGGCGGTAAATGAAACGTATAATGCTACTGATCATCGGAATTTGCACAGCCTCTTGTTCAAACCTCCTGCAGGATGATGTTGACCAAGAGGCTTCCGATCGGGCGCTGGCCGCAAGGATCGATGCTTATATGATGTCCGGGGTTGAGCAGGGTTACGCCGGAACACTTTTGGTCGCAAAGCGCGGCAAGATCATCCTGAGCAAGGGGTACGGTCTTGCCAACCGCGAAGACAATATCGCGCACTCGCCAGACACGGTCACAGACATAGGATCAAACACCAAACAATTCACCGCAGCTGCAATCATGACTTTGGTGGATCAGAATAGGTTATCAACCTCCGACCGGTTAGAACAATTCTTCGATCAAGTGCCGGATGACAAAAAAGACATTACTGTCCATCAACTCCTGACCCATACTTCGGGCTTGGGTAATGGCTTCGGGGGTGATTTTGACGGCACCACCAAAGAGGAATTCCTCGCAAAAGCCTTTGCCGGCGAGCTGATTTTGAAGCCTGGGGAATATAAATACTCCAATGCTGGCTACAGCCTGCTTGCCGCAATCATCGAGAGTGTTTCGGGCATGGATTACGAAGCTTATCTCAATCAATATATCTTTGAACCAGCTGGATTGCAAAACACGGGCTATCTTTTGCCCGACTGGAATGGGCAGCCTCTGGCCCGGCAATATTGGCACGGCGCTATCTCTCGAGGGACAACGGTAGAACGCTATTATGAAACCGGCGGCGTATCATGGAATTTGGTTGGCAATGGCGGCATATTGGCCACCTCTCATGATCTATACAAATGGCTGGAGGCGCTAAAAACAGACGCAGTTTTATCAAGAACTGCCAGGGATCAACTGTTCGCAAACCATGTTGCAATTGCCACCCAACCCGAACGCTACAACGGGTATGGCTGGGGCGTGCAGATCGGCTATGAGGGTAGGGCGCTGGTCACTCATAACGGGGGGAATGGCATATTCTTTTCGGGCCTTGCCTGGTATCCGCATGGCGACGTATCCATTATATATTCTAGCAATACATCCACTGCAGAATGGCCAACCTACCAAGTGCATCGGATGATTTTTGAGCCGGATTATGCGCCCAGAGCTTTTGCGCTTTCTCCACATCGTTTGATATACGAATATATTCGCGCAAACCCCACAGCCGATTTGGCGGATCTGCCCGCACATTTTGAAAGTGAAACCGGCGAACCGATAAAGAGCCAATCTTTGCTGAATCGCGTTGGGATCGCGTTTGAGGAAGAAGGACAGCATGAAACTGCCATTGCCCTGTTCAAACTCAATATCGAATTGTTCCCTAACAGAAGCAATCTTTGGGAAAGCCTAGGTGAAGGTTATCTTGCCAAGGGAGATAAGGCCCAAGCCATCTTGAGTTACCGCAAGTCTCTAGACTTAGCGCCGGACGAGGGCTGTACGTGGTGCGCCAATGCCAGCGAGCAAATAGGTGTTTTGAATGAAGAGTAACCGCATTGCGAAGATACGCATTTCATGCGACCTCATTGTTTGGACAAACGCCCACCCAATTGCGGACAACCTGCATTCTCCCTCTGTTGCATTGGTATGACTCTCGGCTAGTCCGAAGAAACCAATTGCACCTGAGGATTCGCACCCATGAAAATCATGTCCGGCAATTCAAACCTGCCGCTTGCGCGGGCGATTGCCGCCTATCTCGAAATCCCATTGACCGATGCAAGTGTGCGGCGGTTTGCCGATGAAGAAATCTTCGTTGAGATTCATGAGAATGTGCGCGGTGAAGATGTTTTTATCGTCCAACCGACCAGTTTCCCGGCCAATGATAACCTGATGGAATTACTGATCTGCATCGATGCGCTCAAACGTGCATCGGCCAAACGGATCACCGCGGTGGTGCCCTATTTCGGCTATGCTCGGCAGGATCGAAAGCCCGGCCCGCGCACCCCAATTTCTGCCAAGCTGGTCTCCAATCTGATCACGCAAGCAGGGGCGGATCGGGTGCTCGCGGTCGATCTGCATGCGGGGCAAATCCAGGGGTTCTTCGATATCCCCACTGACAACCTTTATGCCGCGCCGGTGATGGCTGCCGATATTCAGGCGCGCTACGGCGATAAGGAATTGATGGTGATCAGCCCTGATGTCGGCGGCGTGGTGCGCGCGCGTGCTTTGGCAAAACGGCTCGACAATGCGCCGCTTGCGATTGTTGATAAACGCCGCGATCGCCCGGGCGAAAGCGAGGTTATGAATATCATCGGTGATGTATCAGGCCGGCATTGTGTGCTGATTGACGATATCATCGATTCGGGCGGCACCTTGTGCAACGCGGCCGAAGCTTTGCTGGAAAATGGTGCGAAAAGCGTGGCGGCCTATATCACGCATGGCGTGCTATCCGGCGGCGCGGTTGCGCGGATTGATGGATCAAAGCTCAAAGAATTGGTGATCACCGATTCGATTAGGCCAACCGATGCGGCAGACGCTTCTGATCGCATTCGCATCTTGCCGATTGCCCCGCTGGTGGGAGAGGCAATCCGCCGGATCGCCGACGAAAGCAGCGTTTCAAGCTTGTTTGATTAACTCGCGACCCAGGGCGGAATTTCACCTGGTCCGATCCGGTTCAATTCGGCCAAACGTCGGGCTTGGCGTGTTTCCAAGCTGATCCGCAGCAGCGTGCGCGGCTCTGAATTGAATGCCTTGGGGGTGGTTTCGAAGAAGGCTTTGAAATCGCGGATCAGATGCGACTGATCGAAATAGCGCATCAGCAGTTCACTTTCTTCTTCGCCATCGGCCACGCCGCACAATTGCGCGGCCAGATCGAGTGCGCGCGCGCGCCGCAGAACCATTTTGGGCGGCATGCCAAAATCGCGCTTAACAATCCGCTCCAACTGGCGCTGGCTAATGCCCTGTTCCTCCGCAAAATCGCAGGGCGCGATATTGGGATCATCAAAACTGGCGCGTTCAAACGCGGTGGCAATCGGATCGGGCAAAGCGGGTTTCGTCCGCTCGATAAAGTCCCGCATGCGCGCCTCAAGCACTTGTAACCATTGTTCTGGATCGGTGTCCGGCCGATAGGATTGCTGCACATCCCCAATCGCCAGACCAAAGGGGTCGGTAGCGATCATGCGATCAACCAGCGGATCTGCATCGCGCCCCAGCAATGCTGTGATCGCACCCGGTCTAAAGCCAAGGCCAACCGCGTGGACTGGGCCAGTGCAAGTGAGCCGCATATTCTGGGTGTGCGGACCGTAAAGCAGGGCCTGATCCTTAAAATGGGCCATGCCATCGATCGTTTTGACATCCCATTGGCCGCGCAGGACCACGCGGGCAAAGGCCAAATCGCTGCAAATCCCGCAATCAATACTCAGCGAGCCTGCATTCTCCAGCTTGGAGGCAATCACGCGGCCAACCCATGGTTCGAGATCGGGCGCAGGTGGGCGATTGGCGGACAGCGGCATGCCGGCATGGGTCACGCCAGTATGCGATTCGACTGTGTTAGCCGCATCCCTCAATTGCATTTTTTGTCCCATCGAGGCGTCCATTCACTGTCCTTGCTTATAGGTCAATATCGAGGGTGCGTTCGAGGATTGGTCTGCTCTCCACCCGCAACTTTACCTAGCGCATCAAAATCGCTGGCAGCGTGATGCTGATCACGGTGTTTTCAACTTTGGCATGGCGCGCAATGTTCGGCCCCCAACAAATTGCCCGCACGACGGGTTTTGTGCGAGCAGGAAAGACTTGCCATTTGCTGCCCCGTTTGGGACGAGCGGCGACTATGACCGATAAAGACAAAGCTCTGGCCCAGCGGCTGGCCGATGCGGCGGGCCATGCCATTCGCCCGTTGTTCCGCGCGCCCTTTGATAGCGAAGAAAAAGGCGATAATTCCCCGGTGACCGAAGCCGATCGTTCGGCCGAGGCAGCGATGCGCGCCATCATCGAAGAAGTCTGCCCGGACGATGGCATTATTGGGGAGGAATACGGGACCCGCAATGAAAACGCCGGGCGGCAATGGGTGCTCGATCCCATCGATGGCACGATCAGCTTTATGGCGGGTCGTCCGATCTTTGGCACGCTGATTGCGTTGATGCAGGACGGTTGGCCGGTTTTGGGTGTGATTGACCAACCGATTGCGGGAGAGCGCTGGGTCGGCGTGATTGGCGAAGGCACTACGCTGAACGATCAGCCGATAAAGACGCGCGCCTGCAAAGAATTGTCGGCGGCGAGCCTCGCGACCAGCAGCCCACACTATTTCGACGCGGAACAGGCGGACGCTTATATGAAAGTCGCCGCCGCTGTGGGTAGAAACAAGCGCCAGGGTATGATCGTTTATGGCGGTGATTGTTACAATTATGGCCTGCTTGCGGGCGGCCATTTGGACGTCGTGTGCGAAGCGGGCCTGCAGGTTTATGATTATGCCGCACTTGTGCCGGTGGTCGAAGGGGCCGGCGGGATCATGAGCGATTGGCAGGGCAACCCGCTTGACGTTAACAGCGATGGCACTGTCTTGGCGCTGGGCGAACCGGCGCGGCTAGAAGATGTGCTGGAGGCGATGTCGGGAAATTAGGTTTGGGCGTATAGGGCCCGGCTGATAAAACTAGGCGGCTCGCTTTGCGCGCTAAAATGCTTGCCTTTCGCATTGCCGCGCACTAATTGCGCGCTCTTCAACGACACGAATCAAGTGATCGGCCTGGCTGAAAGGGCTGCCAGGGCTGATTTGATGTGTCCCTGAATACAGGAGATAAAAATGCCCAAGCTGAAGACCAAAAGCGGTGTGAAGAAACGCTTCAAAATCACCGCAACTGGCAAGATCAAGCACGGCGTCGCTGGAAAGCGCCACCGTTTGATGAGCCACAATGCGAAATATATCCGCCAAAATCGTGGGACATCGCTCGTCGCAGACGCTGATGCCAAAACGATCAAAAAATGGGCCCCATACGGGTTGAGTTGATTGGTGACTTTGCCCGCTTTCCAAATGGGAGGCTGGGCGAGCACGCATTCTACAAAGGATATAGCATATGCCTCGCATCAAACGCGGCGTGACCACGCGCCAAAAACACAAAAGACTTCTGGATCAAGCCAAGGGCTATCGGGGTCGTCGCAAAAACACCATTCGCATCGCGCGTCAGGCCGTCGAAAAGGCTGGCCAATACGCCTATCGTGATCGCAAAGTTAAGAAGCGCAATTTCCGCGCTTTGTGGATTCAGCGGATCAACGCTGCGGTTCGCGCCGAAGGCCTAACCTATTCCCAATTCATGCACGGCGTGAAATTGGCCGGGATTGAGCTTGATCGCAAATCGATGGCCGATCTTGCAATGCATGAAGAAGCGGCTTTCAAAACAGTGATCGCACAGGCGAAAGCTGCACTGCCAGCATAACGCCTCATCGCCCCGCTAACGCCAAGCTGCGTTGATGGTTTGCGTCCAACTCTGCTATTTTTGATAGGGTCCTGCTCGAAAGAGTAGGGCCCTTTCACTTGTAGATTTGCGACATTACCGCCATAAGGTGGCATGGGAGGGGACCAATCAGAAGTGGAGGAGAGCTGCGCCAATTATAAGGTTCGCAGCCGCTTCTTCCAACCTCCTCCCGAATTCGATGGCTGCTTCACAACATTTTACCAGATGGCGCTGGAAGTCGATGATGGCGGCACCGTCGAAGATTATCTTCAGCCTGAATGGGGCAATATCCGTTTCTTTGCAAAAGGCACCCCCAACGCATCGATCAGTGGTTCGAAAAGTTCGGGTGCGCGCTTTACCGCCACCGGGCCAAGTTCGCGCCCGTGCCATTTTGAACTGGGGACCGCGCGAATGTGGGGGATCGGGTTTTTGCCGCTTGGCTGGGCGCGCTTCGTCGATGCCGAGGCGCGCAGTTTGAAAAACACCGTTTGCGATGGCTCGACCCACTCAGCTTTTTCAAAATTCACGCCGCTTTGCGATGTATTATGTGATGATAGAATGCGCGACGCAGATCAATTTGACGCGATTGTCGAATTTATGCGCGGCATGATGCGGCCTAGCCGCGATGAAACCAAGATCATGCGGGTCCATAAAGCTTTGGTCGATACAACGCTTTCGAGCGTTTCCGATCTGGCGGAATCGAGTCAGCTGACTGTTCGCACATTGGAGCGTGTTTGCACGCGCTATTTTGGGTTCAGCCCCAAGCTTCTGATGCGGCGCCAACGCTTCATGCGCAGCCTTTCTGTCTGGATGCTGCAAGACGGCAAGCTGTGGACTGAGGCGATGGATGATCACTATCATGATCAAGCCCAATTCACGCGCGAATTTGCTGAATTTATGACGATGAATCCGAGCCAATATGCCCATCTGGATCACCCGATCCTCAGCTCCTTCATGGAAGCGCGCGCCAGAATGTGGGGCAGTGCCGCACAAACACTGGATAAGCCAACCCATTGAAGCCGGGCTGAGGCCGCGCTGATGGTGGCAAAATCGCGCTTTGCCATTGCGGCCAAATCCGGCTAGCGGACGCGCTCACTCCATTGGGCAAAATCATGACCGAACTGACATCACAAAAAGAGGCAGCACTGACCGCGATCAGCGCAGCGGATTCGCTTGATGCGATTGAAGAATTGCGCGTGGGCGCGATCGGCAAAAAGGGTTGGGTCAGCCTGGCGCTCAAAACCTTGGGGCAAATGAGCCCGGAGGAACGCAGCGAAGCAGCGCCCGCGATCCAGGCCATTCGCGCAGAGATTGCCGATGCTCTATCCGCAAAAAAGGACGCGCTCGAAGCCGAGGCCTTGGCCGCGCAATTGGCCCATGAAAAGGTCGATCTGACTTTGCCCAGCCGGGAGGTTTTGGCGGGCTCGGTCCACCCGGTCAGCCAAGTGATGGATGAGCTGGCAGAGATTTTTGCCGATCTTGGTTTTACAGTCGCAACCGGTCCAGAGATTGAGGATGACTGGCACAATTTCACCGCGCTCAACATGGATGAAAACCATCCTGCGCGGGCGATGCATGATACATTCTATTTTGGCGATGAGGACCGCGATGAAGCGGGCAACCGCATGTTGCTGCGCACTCACACATCGCCGGTGCAAATCCGATCGATGAAAGCCGCTGCGGCGCAATCCGATGGCGGCGCGCCGATCCGGTTGATCGCGCCGGGCCGGGTTTACCGGTCAGACAGTGACGCCACGCACACGCCGATGTTCCACCAGATCGAAGGGCTGGTGATCGATCGCGGCATCCATCTTGGCCATTTGAAATGGACACTCGAAACCTTCCTCAAAGCGTTTTTTGAACGCGATGATATCGTGCTGCGCTTGCGGCCCTCCTATTTCCCCTTCACTGAACCCAGTGTCGAAGTGGATGTGGGGTATGAAAAATCGGGCGACCGCCGCGTTGTCGGCGGCTCTGGCGATGCGCCGGGCCACGATTGGATGGAGCTTCTCGGTAGCGGCATGGTCAATGCCCGCGTACTGGAATTTGCAGGCTATGATCCGGGGCAATGGCAAGGCTTTGCCTGGGGCCTTGGGGTCGATCGGTTGGCCATGCTCAAATACGGAATGGATGATTTGCGCGCGTTCTTTGATGGCGACCCGCGCTGGCTTTCGCATTATGGCTTCTCACCCTTTGATCAGCCGACGCTTTCTGCCGGGGTAGGTTCCCCAGGGAGGGTGACGTCATGAAGTTCTCGCTCACATGGCTCAAAGATCACCTCGAAACGGACGCCACTTTGCCGCAGATTGCTGATGCGCTGAACCGTATCGGGCTTGAGGTTGAAGGGATCGAAGACCCGGCCGAGCAGCTGGCTGGTTTTACCGTCGCCAAGGTTCTGTCCGCAGAAAAGCATCCCGATGCCGATAAGCTGCAAGTTCTGAACGTGGACACCGGTGAAGATGAGCCGCTGCAGGTGGTGTGCGGCGCACCCAATGCGCGAGCGGGCATGAAAGGTGTGCTCGGACAGCCCGGCGCGGTTGTGCCCGCCAATGGCATGGAATTGCGCAAAAGTGCGATCCGCGGGGTCGAAAGCAATGGCATGATGTGTTCGGTCAGCGAGTTGGAGCTGGGCGATGATCATGACGGGATTATCGAACTGCCAGATGATGCGCCAGTGGGCAGCGCTTTTGCCGATTATCACGGGACATCCCCGGTCATCGATGTCGCGATCACCCCGAACCGCCCCGATTGCATGGGGGTTTATGGAATTGCGCGCGATCTTGCCGCTGCCGGCATGGGCACGCTCAAACCAATCGCGATGCCGGAATTTGCGGCGCAGGGCGCATGCCCGATTGAAATTCGCATAGACGATCCCGAAGGGTGCCCGGCATTTTTTGGGCGCGTGATCACCGGGGTCAAAAATGGGCCCTCGCCGGATTGGTTGCAACAGCGGCTGACCAGTGCGGGCCAGCGCTCGATCTCAATGCTGGTGGATCTCACCAATTACCTGATGCTGGCCTATGGCCGCCCGGCGCACGCTTATGATCTGGCGAAGCTCAAAGGCGCGATGACGGCGCGCCGCGCAAAGCCGGGTGAAGAGGCGACCGCGCTGAATGAGAAGAGTTATTCTCTCGATGAGAGCATGGTGGTGATCGCCGATGATGAAGGCGTGCACGATATCGCCGGGATCATGGGCGGCGAACATTCGAGCGTGAGCGACGAAACCAGCGATGTCCTGCTCGAAATTGCCTATTTTGATCCGCCCCGGATTGGGGTGACGGGCCGCAAGCTTGGCCTGGCATCAGATGCGCGGACCAGATTTGAACGCGGCGTTGATCCCGAATTTCTCGATCAAGGCCTTGATCTGTTGACCGGTTTGATCGTTGAGCTGGGCGGCGGCAGCGCAAGCGAACCAAGCCGCGCAGGCACCCCGCCGAGTGAGTCCAATAGCATCCGTTTCGACACCGGCCTGACCGCAAAATTGGGCGGGATCGACGTTGCGGCGGAGGAGCAAGAACGCGTTCTTGCCAGCCTTGGTTTTGCAGTTGGCGATGATTGGCAGGTCACCTGCCCACTGCGCCGCCACGATATCGAAGGGCCGGCCGATCTGGTTGAAGAGATTGTGCGGATTGTTGGGTTAGGCGCGGTTGAAAGCACGCCTTTGCCGCGCGCTGATGGAGTGGCCCAGCCAACGGCAACGCCGGGTCAGACCTTGCAGCGCAAATTGCGCCGTGCGGCGGCGGCGTCTGGCTTTGATGAGGCGCTGACATGGTCATTCCTGCCGGTCGCATCAGCACAGCATTTTGCCCCTGAAGGGGAGGCATTGTGGGTGCTCGGCAACCCGATCAGCGAAGATATGAAAGCGATGCGGCCCTCGCTCATCCCAGGGCTTTTGATGGCAAGTGCGCGCAATTCCGATCGCGGCAATGCGACCACGCGGTTGTTTGAAATTGGCCGCCGGTATTTCCGCGATGGCAGCGGCGCCAGCCGCGAGCGGGAGACGCTGGGCGTTGTTCTGTCAGGCGATAAGGTCGCGCGCAATTGGCAAGACGGAAAGGCGCAAGGTTTTGATGCGTTCGATGCCAAATCCGCCGCGCTTAAACTGTTGGCGGCAGCGGGTGCGCCGGTTGATCGCCTGATGGTGATGGACCCGATCGCAGAGGGGACCGGCGAGCAATTCCACCCTGGACAATCGGCGACATTGCGGCTTGGCCCCAAAAATGTGCTCGCGCGGTTTGGGATGGTGCATCCCGCCACGCTCAAAGTGTTTGATGTTGATGCGCCAGTGGCCGCAGTTGAGATTTATCTCGATGCGCTGCCGGTGAAGAAGGTGTCCAATGGCCCGCAAAGCTTTGCCCGCGCGGCCTTTGCGCCTCCTGCATTGCAGCCCGTGATGCGCGATTTCGCATTCTTGGTGCCCGATGATTTGGCCGCCGCAGATTTGCTGCGCGCCGTGAAAGGCGCGGACAAGGCCAACATCGTTGGCGCGCGCGTGTTCGATCTGTTCACCGGCGGAAACTTGCCAGAAGGGCGCAAATCGATCGCGATTGAGGTCACGCTCCAACCGGGTGAGAAAAGCTTCAAAGATGCCGAACTGGTCGAAATCTCGAATAAGATTGTGGCCGCTGCGCAGAAACAGGGAGCGGAGCTGCGCGGGTAGTCCGCGAGGCTTGATTGCCCTATGTCCAACGCAGCATCCAATCGCCGCACATTCGCGATCATCTCGCACCCTGATGCTGGTAAGACAACGCTGACAGAGAAATTGCTGCTGCAAGGCGGCGCGATCCATCTGGCGGGTGAGGTAAAGGCCCGCGGGCAGGCGCGGCGCGCGCGCTCTGACTGGATGAAGATTGAGCAGCAACGCGGCATCTCAGTCACCTCTTCGGTGATGACGTTTGAGAAAGAATATGACGGTGAGAAGATCACCTTCAACCTGCTCGATACGCCGGGGCACGAGGATTTCTCTGAAGATACCTATCGCACACTGACCGCGGTCGACAGCGCGGTTATGGTGATCGATGCCGCCAAAGGTATTGAGCCGCAAACCCGCAAATTGTTTGAAGTGTGCCGGCTGCGCAGCGTGCCGATCATCACCTTCATCAACAAGGTTGATCGCGAGGGGCGACCCGGCTTTGAATTGATGGACGAAGTTGCAGAAATGCTCGCGCTTGATGTCAGCCCGCAAGGGTGGCCGATTGGCATGGGCGGGCAATTTGAAGGCGTGCTGGATTTCGGCACCGGTGAGGTAAGTCGTCCAGAGGGTCCATCGAAAGAATTCCTTGGAAAGCGCGATGCCAATCCGGCCATTCCTGAGGAATGGGCCGAAGAGGCTGAGCTTGCGCAGGTGGGCTATCCCGAATTTGATCTGGAGGCGTATCGCAATGGCGATCTGACGCCGGTTTATTTCGGATCGGCGCTGAAGAATTTCGGGGTTACCGAGCTGATCGATGCGATTGCCAAACACGCCCCGCCGCCGCGTCCGCAGCCCGCCGGTGATGATGAAATCGCGCCCGATCACGATGAAGTCACTGGCTTCATCTTCAAAGTTCAGGCGAATATGGACCCCAACCACCGTGACCGGATCGCCTTTATGCGTCAGGTCTCGGGCACGTTTAAGCGCGGGATGAAATTGACGCCTTCGGGCCTTGGAAAGCCAATTGCGATCCATTCCCCAATCCTGTTTTTCGCCCAAGATCGCGAGATTGCCGATACCGCAGAGGCAGGCGATATAATTGGCATTCCCAATCACGGCACTTTGCGTGTGGGCGACACATTGAGCGAGCAGAACAAAATTCGCTTCACCGGCCTGCCCAATTTTGCGCCAGAGATATTGCGCCGGGTGCAGCTTAAAGATCCCACCAAGACCAAGCAGCTGCGCAAAGCGCTGGATGATCTCAGCGAAGAAGGGGTAATCCAGGTTTTCTATCCTGAGCTGGGCGCGCAGCACATTGTCGGCGTCGTCGGTCAGCTCCAACTGGAAGTGCTGATCTCGCGCCTCTCCGCAGAATATAAGGTCGAAGCGGGGCTGGAAGAATCCCCATTTGCCACGGCCCGATGGCTGAAAGGTGATGAGCAATTGCTCGACGAATTTGCAGGCTTCAACCGCGCGAATCTGGCGCGCGACCGTGATGGCGATCTGGTGTTCTTGGCCAAAAGCCCGTGGGACGTGAACTACCAGGTTGAAAAGAACCCCGAGCTGACCTTCTCCGCGACAAAGGAGCGGTAGGCTTGCGAGGCACAATAGTTCGGGGCATGGACAGGCTATGACCAATGGCATGACCGCATCCGGCCCCACTTCGCAGACCTTTATTTCGCAGCGTTTGCGGCTCCATTATGTTGATTGGGGCAATCGCGGCAAACCGCCGTTGGTGTTGATCCATGGCGGGCGCGATCATGCGCGCAGTTGGGATTGGACGGCCGAGGCATTGCGCGATGATTATCATGTGATTGCGATGGATCATCGCGGGCATGGAGACAGTGATTGGGTGTCTGATGGGAATTATCATTCATCCGACATGGTCTATGATGTGGCGCAATTGATCCATCAATTGGGGGTCGGACCAGTATCAATCGTTTCGCATTCGATGGGCGGCAATGTCGCTTTGCGATACACCGGAACTTTCCCCGATATGGTCTCCAAACTGGTCGCCATCGAAGGGGTCGGGCCAAGCCCCAAATATCAGGCGGAGAGGCGCGCCACCCCATATCCCGTGCGCATGGCCGAATGGATTGAAAAGAAGCGCAAAGCCTCTGGACGTTCGCCACGAAAATATGAAAGCATCGAAGCCGCCTTCGCGCGGATGATCGAAGAAAATTCCTATCTGACAGAGGATCAGGCGCGGCATCTGACCATCCACGGCGTCAATCGCAATGAAGATGGCACCTATAGCTGGAAGTTTGATCCGCACCTTAATGTTTGGGGTGTTGAGGATGTGGCCGATGAATTTCTTCAGCAGACATGGGGTACGATCACCTGCCCCACTTTGCTGCTCTATGGCGCAGATAGCTGGGCATCGAACCCGCAGAAGGATGGCCGGATCGAGCATTTCCGCACTGCGGACGTGATCGAATTTGAACAGGCAGGGCATTGGCTTCACCACGATCAGTTCGATCGGTTTATGCAGACATTGCGCGATTTTCTTTGAAGCAAAAGGACACAGATCATGGCTGATTTCTTCGACAAGCTGAACGAAAAACACATCGCCATGATCGAAGCGCAGCCGATGTTCTTTGTGGCCACCGCTGCGCCATTCGGGCGGATCAATCTCAGCCCCAAGGGGTATGACGCTTTTCGCGTGTTGGGGCCGGGCCGGGTGGCCTATCTCGATCTGGGCGGATCAGGCAATGAGACGCATGCCCACCTTGCTGCTGATGGCCGGATCACGATTATGTTCTGCAATTTTCAGCAGCCAGCCAATATCCTGCGTATTTATGGCCGGGGTGTGCCGGTGCTGCCGCAAGATGATGGCTGGGATGATCTGGCTGCGCAGTTCACTTTGCTGCCCGGAACCAGACAGATTTTTGTGATCCAGATTGAAAGTGTGCAGACCAGTTGCGGCTGGGGCGTGCCGATCATGTCGCTGGAGGCGGAACGTGAAACGCTAAAGAAAGCGCATCGCCAGTCAAACCCGGCTGAATGGGAAGCGAAAATGGCGACCCGCATTGCCAGCATTGATGGCCTGCCAACCCGGGCGACGGATCGCTATATCGCCGGTGAAGAGCCAAGCTGAGCGTTTTAGGGGCATACTCCCTGCCTAAAAAATAGCCATGCGATCAAAAAATAGGCAGTACATCCGCTTGCGAAGCGCGCAAACTGCCTGAATCCCACCCTTTTGCGGCCGGAATCGAAACTGGCACGGCTCTTGCTCCTAAATTCTCGCCGGATTGGCCGGTGCATAAAAGGGGGCACGGATGAAATTCATCATCGCCATCATAAAACCATTTAAACTTGATGAGGTCCGCGAAGCGCTGGGCGACATCGGCATCGCCGGGATGACCGTTTCAGAGGTCAAAGGCTTTGGCCGACAAAAAGGCCAGACCGAGATTTATCGCGGTGCGGAATATTCGACCAACATGCTTCCCAAAGTGAAGCTTGAAATCGCCGCCAGCGACGAGATCGCCTCGCAGGTTGTCGAGACAATCCAACAAACCGCCAACACCGAGGCAATCGGAGACGGCAAAATCTTCGTGCTCGATCTTGCATCCGCAACCCGCATTCGCACCGGCGAAGCTGGTGAAACAGCGCTTTGATGGGGACCATGACAATGACAAAGAAAATTTTGACATACGCCGCCCTCGCGGCTGGCGCCGTGTCGCTCTCTCAACCGGCATTGGCCGCGGCAGCAGCAGCGCCGGTTCCCAATCCGGGTAACAATGCATGGATGATGACCTCAACGGTGCTCGTCCTGCTCATGATCCTGCCGGGTCTTGCGCTTTTCTATGGCGGTTTGACCCGTTCAAAGAACATGCTTTCCACGATGACTCAAATTGGCGCTACCGCTGCTTTGGCGATGCTGATCTGGGTGATGTGGGGCTTCTCGCTCGCATTCGGATCAGAGAGCTATGAGGGCACATTGGGCCTCTTCATAAGCGGGGGAAGCTATTTCCTCTCGGGCATGAGCGCGGAAACAACCGCCGCGACATTCACCGATGAAGTGATCAGCGAATATGTGTTCGTCAGCTTCCAGATGACATTTGCGGCGATCACAGCGGCGCTCATTCTGGGCGCGACTGCAGAGCGCATGAAGTTCAGCGCGGTAATGGCATTCGTGCCGATCTGGCTGACGATCGTTTACTTCCCAATTGCTCACATGGTGTGGGCCGGCGACGGATTGTTGTTCGCTGACGGGGCACTCGATTTCGCTGGCGGAACCGTGGTTCACATCAATGCTGGTGTCTCGGGTCTGGTGCTTGCGTATCTGCTCGGCAAACGCCGCGGCTATCCGGCTGAACCGATGCCTCCGCACAGCATGGTAATGACCATGATCGGCACAGGTCTTCTGTGGGTCGGTTGGTTCGGCTTTAACGCTGGCTCTGCCCTCGAAGCAGATGGTTTTGCTGGCCTTGCGATGATCAACACCTTCGTAGCAACCGCTGCTGGTGCATTGACCTGGATGGTTATTGAGCGCGTGCTTGGCCACAAGGGTTCGGCTCTTGGCTTCTGCTCTGGCGTGATTGCCGGTCTGGTCGCGGTGACACCTGCGGCCGGCAACAGCGGACCGTTCGGCGCAATTCTGCTCGGCATTGCCTCATCCATCGTCTGCTACTTCTTTGTCGCTAAGGTCAAAGCCAAGCTCGGCTATGACGACTCGCTCGATGCTTTCGGCATCCACGGCATAGGCGGCATCGTTGGCGCGATCGGCACAGGCCTTGTCTACCAACCCTTCATGGGCGGTCCTGGCGATGGTTCGACACCACTCGGCGAACAGCTGGGGACTCAAACCTTCGGCGTGCTTGTTACGATCGGTTGGGCCGGTATCGGCACCTTGATCGCGGCGCTGATCGTCAAGACAATCATTGGCCTGCGGGTTGATGAAGAAACCGAAGTCGATGGGCTCGACATCTCTGAACACGGAGAACGTGCCTACAATTAATTCACCAGATTAGCGGGGGGAATATTCTCCTCTCCCTTTCCTCCCGCTAACCCTTGTTCCTCCTGCGAACACACAACTTGATAATGGGCCGGGGCGGCATTTCCGCTCTGGCCCTTTTTTTTGCCTTCACCGGCGTGGGAAAAATGTAACAATATTGCAAAACTGTGCGCAAAATCATTTCAATTCCACCAATATGGTTGCAGGTGAGACGAGTTGTCTTCATTCCACTGCGCCATAGCTGCCGGATGGGGGCAGCGCTGATCGGAAGGGGAATTCAATGTCCAATTCGCACAAATTAAAGGCTTTACTGTTTTCAGGTTGCAGCTTTGCAATGTTCGCTACGCCGCTCGCGGCGCAAGAAATTACTGACGACGAACCGGCAAGCGGCAATGTTATCGTGGTGACTGCGACCAAGCGCGATTCCACGATTCAAGACATTCCATTCTCGATCAACGCGCAGACGGCTGAAGACATTCAACGCTCTGGCGCAGTCACGCTAGAAGACCTTTCGCGCAATGTTGCTGGGCTTGCAGTGCAAAATCTCGGCCCGGGCCAAAGCCAGGTTTCGGTGCGCGGTGTATCGGCCGGTCAGATTGTTCGGGATCAGCCCGGCGTGAAGGAACAGGTCGGCATTTATCTGGACGAATCTGTGATCTCGCTGTCGCTGTTCACGCCTGATATCGATTTGTTTGATTTGAGCCGCGTTGAAACTCTTCGGGGTCCACAAGGGACCTTGTTTGGATCGGGCTCGATCGGCGGCACCATCCGTTATATCACCAATCAACCGGCCATCGGGGTGACCGAGGGATCGGTTGAAGGCAATCTCAACGTGATTGAAGGCGGCGAAGTTGGCGGCAGCATCAAGGGGGCGATCAACCTTCCTTTGGGTGATAATGCGGCGGTTCGCGCGGTGGGATATTACACCCAATTTGGCGGCTTCATCGATGCCCAGGGGCCCGGCGGCGGCAGCAATGTAAACAGCGGCGAACGCATTGGCGGGCGCTTGGCGATTACGTTTGAACCGACTGACAATCTGTCGATCACACCGCGCATCCTCTATCAAGAGGTGACCGCGGACGGTTTCAACCGGCAGGAAATTTTCAATCTCTTCGCCAATGAATTCACCACAGTCCCCAATCAATTGGGTGAGCGAGAACAGTTCCTGCAGCTGCCAGAAGAATTCGTCGATGAGACCTTCCTGGCCGATCTGGTAGTCAATGTGGGCCTTGGCGGCGTGCAATTGACCTCTGTCACATCGTTTATCAGTCGCGACATCTTGGTGAGCCGCGATGCCAGCGCGTTATCGGGCTCGGTGTCGGTTGATCTCGGCTTCCCCGATGAAGCGGTATCGCTGCCATCAAATTTGCGAGACACGACCGAGCTAGAAACGTTCACTCAAGAACTGCGTCTGGCATCAGACAATGACAGCCGTTTCCAATGGGTGATTGGCGCGTTCTACTCAGAAGTTGATCGGTTCTATCAGCAGCGCTTGCCGACACCGGGCTTTGATGCGTTCACCGATGCGACGTTGGGTGCTGGAACATCCGCTGCGGTCGCGAATGGATTTGGGGCGGACTCGCCGTTCAATTCCGATCTGCCTTACAACATCGAACAATTCGCCTTCTTTGGAGAGGCAAGTTTTGAATTGACCGATGCGCTGACATTTACCGCCGGCGGGCGGTATTATGATTTCGAAGAGGTTCGCACGATCACAACCGGCGGCCTGTTTGCCAATGGCGATACCGGCCAGGTTGATGAAACATCATCAAGTGGTTTCACGCCGCGCTTCCTGCTCAGTTACGAGCTTAGCCCCAATGTCACTCTCAACGCGCAGGCCTCTCAGGGTTTCCGTTTGGGCGGGGTCAACGATCCGCTCAACACGCCGCTCTGCGATGCAGAAGATTTGGCTCTGTTTGGCGGCTTCCAAGACTATGAAGACGAAACTCTGTGGAACTTTGAAATCGGCGCGAAGACCCAGGGCGATGGGTTTACCTTCAACGTCGCGGGCTTCCACAACGAAATCAGCGATCTTCAAGTCACCTTGGATGCGGGCACCTGTTCGTCGCGGATTGTCTTCAATGTCGAGGATGCGCATTCAACCGGGATCGAGGCTGAAATCGGTTTCCAGCCCACTGATGGCCTGAATTTGGGGCTCTCGGGAAGTTGGATTGAGGCTGAGTTTGACACAACTTTGCCAGAGCCTTTGGCAACGGCGACTGGGATCAGGGAAGGCAATCGTTTGCCGTCGGTTCCTGAATTTCAAATCTCTGTCGATGGCAGTTATGAATGGCCCGTTGGTGACAGCGCGCTGGCATATCTTTCGGCATCGTTCCAACATGTTGGAACACGCTTCACCCAGCCAGCCGATCAGGAAGATAACCCGCGCACCTTTGTCCATGGCTTGCCATTCGAAGGGGCCCCGGCAGACGCCGCAACCACTGTGGATCTTGAACTGCCGAGCTATCAGATTGTGAATTTGAGCGCTGGCATCGATTTCGACAGCGGCCTGAGTTTGGTGGTTTATGCTAACAATATCTTCGATGAGAACCAATTGCTCTCATTCGATCGGGAACGTGGCGGCCGGGCTCGGTTGGGCTTCACCGTGGGCCAGCCGCGGACATACGGTGTGACCGCGCGCCAAAGCTTCTGATCAAACAGATCGGCGATAATGGGGGTTGGGTGCGATACCGCATCCAGCCCCTTTTTATTGCGCGCAGCCTAAGCCAAGAAATACCCGATAGGCCGCGCGGCGCGGCCTTGGGTAAATCAGCGGGGCGCGAAGGCTTTACGCAGCGGCTTTGATAAAGTCGGCGCAGCGCTCCCCAATCATGATGCTGGGTGCATTGGTGTTCCCGCTCACAATCTTGGGCATCACGCTGGCATCGGCAATCCACAGGCCGTCGAGGCCTCTGGCTTTTAGAGTGGGATCAACAACGCTGTCTTCATCGCTGCCCATCCGGCAGGTGCCAACCGGGTGATAGACGGTGTCGGCGCGCTCCCGGATCAACGCATCAAGCGCATCGTCATCGGCCAGATCAATCGCATGGCGATCGCTTGGCCCATATTCCATCAGAGGCGGGGCATCGGCAATTCTGTGTGACAGCCGCACCCCTTCACGCAGAACCGCCAAATCGCGTTCGTCGCCTAAGAAATTGGGATCGATCAACGGTGCATCGGCGGCCTCGCCAGACGCAAGCGTAACCGACCCTCTGCTTTCAGGCCGCAACACGCAGGCATGCAGCGAAAACCCGTGTTCTTTCACAGATGTGCGACCGTGATCTTCCAGCACCGCTGGCACAAAATGCCATTGGATATCGGGGGCGGGGCTATCTGGCATGACAGACCAAAACCCTCCGGCCTCGGCATAGCAGGTGGTCATTATGCCGGTGCGTTTGCGGCGATGCTCGATCATCGCGCCAACCATGCGCGCGGTGCCTTTCAGCGATGCACCGATCGGCACGTCGCTGGTCGTATTCCAGCTTGAAACGTAATCGAGGTGGTCCTGCAAATTCTGCCCGACCGCAGGTTTATCCAGCACCACATCAATGCCGTGCTCTTTCAAATGCGCAGCTGGGCCAATGCCAGAAAGCATTAGGATTTGGGGCGAATTGAATGCGCCCGCCGATAACACCACACCGTGCCGGGCATAGATCATTTCTGAGCGGCGCCCGCGTTTCACGCGCACCCCGGTAACTCGCCCGCCTTCGACAACCAGTTTCTCAACCACAGAATTGGTCCGAACGGCGAAATTGCCTTGTTCGCGAATTGGCTCAACATAGGCGCGCGCAGCGGACCATCTTTCGCCGCCCCGCTGGGTGACTTGATACAGTCCGAATCCTTCTTGGACCGCGTCATTGAAATCTTCATTCCGGCGCAATTGCAGCGCCGCGGCAGCCTCTACAAAAGCATGGCTGGTGGGATTGGTTGAGGTTTGATCAGACACAAACAATGGCCCGGTTGAACCATGGAATTGGTCTTCGCCGCGCTCATTGGATTCCGACTTGCGGAAATAAGGAAGGACATCGTCATAGGACCAGCCACTGCATCCCATCGCATCCCAATTGTCATAATCCCAGGCATTGCCGCGGATATAGACCATCGCGTTGATGGCCGATGATCCGCCCAAGCCTTTGCCGCGCGGCTGATAGCCGATGCGGCCGTTCAATCCCTTTTGCGGAACCGTATCGAATTTGTAATTGGACGAATTGCGGATGAAGGGCATGAAGCCGGGAGTTTTGATAATGAAGTTATCATTGCGTCCGCCTGCTTCGACCAGGCAAACGCGCTTCGTACCGTCAACTGCAAGGCGGCCAGCCACCGCGCTTCCCGCGCTGCCGCCGCCGATTACGATATAATCAAAACTTTCCATAACCACTCCTGTTGGAGTGCAGGTGTTACGGCGCTTCGCCCGGCAGCGCAATCGAGTTTCGATCCGCCACTGGATATGCTTCATCTTGTGAAGGCTGTGTGTTGGATTGCTGGCTCAGCCAGCGCGCGCGGATCATATCGGATGTGTCGCGGCTTCCATCATGGGTCCAGCCGGGTTCGCGCAGAACATAGCCAAGCTTATGCCGCCACGGCGCGCGAACAAGATCGCTGATCATTCCGATCCATTCGTGAAAAACCGCCCACAGCAGATTGAAACTGCCAAGCTGTTTTATGATGCCATAACGGATCGGTTCGGCGCTGCTTTCTGGCTCAAACGTGCCAAACATCTTGTCCCAGATGATGAACACGCCGGCATAATTGCGATCAAGATAGCGCGGATTGGTGGCATGGTGGACCCGGTGATGGCTGGGGGTGTTCATCACTGCCTCAAACCATCTCGGCATCTTGTCGATCGCTTCGGTGTGGATCCAGAATTGGTAGACCAGGTTGATCCCTCCGCACACGATCAGCATGCCGGGATGAAACCCGATCAGAACCAGCGGAAGCGAGAAGATGAAGCCCACGGTGAACTGGCCGGTCCAGGTTTGCCGCAAAGCAGTCGACAGGTTGTAATGCTGGCTTGAATGGTGATTGACGTGGCTGGCCCAGAACCACCGCACTCGGTGGCCAAACCGGTGCGACCAGTAATAGGCCAAATCATCAAGGATAAAACAGATCGGCCAGGCCCAAACCGGGCCCCACCAACCCTCGCTGAAATCCAGCAGGCGATACTCATAGGCGCCGATAAAGATCGCCAGGATCAACCCACCGAACAGCGCGCCAGCCGCAGTTGAGCCCAAGCCAAAGGCGAGGCTTACAAGCGTGTCTTTCGGCTCATACGCGCTGGCCGCGCGCTTGCGGGCCCACACCATTTCAAAAATGATGGCCGCGATAAACAGCGGGACCGCCAGCTGAGTGATGGAGAATTCGGGTAGCTCAATCATGCGCGGGTGCTTTTAGCGCATGAATGGCATTTGCCCAATCCGCTGCGTCAGCCAGCTTCAGCGAGACTGTGCCAAAGCGTACCTCGCCGCAATCCACGTGTAGGATTCCAGATTGAACATAAGCGCTGGCATCAGCGGACAGGATTCGACCGGCGAATTTCGTCCCATGTGTTTTGATCACCATGATTGCCTCATCGCGGCTGCGCAAAAGAGCCGCATCGCCATTTTCGCTTATCGATAAATGTTGGATTTCGAACCCATCCAACACCTCGTTAGCCACGGCCCGCGTATGTGTTTTGTCAACAAGACTGGGTTGCGGACCTAAACGCAGCAGCATCGCCAGCCCCGCCAGCAGCAGAATTGCGGCGAGCGAAACGCCGAATTGCAAGAGGCGGGGATCGATTTCCATTGTCTGTGGATTGGCACGGACGTTTCTTTGGGGCAAGCTGACAAAGCAAGGAGAGAGATATGAAATTGTTTGGCAGCAAGGCGCTGGTTACCGCCGCAATTGGAACATTGATGCTGGGCGGAGCCGTCGATGCGGCCGGTCAACAGGATGCCGCGGCATTGGTTGATCAGCAGGAGGGCCGAACGATCCGTGTCGCTCAACAACTTTGGGATTTGGCTGAGGTTGGGTATCTCGAAAACCAATCGAGCGCGCTTCTGCAATCGGAACTTGCTGCCGAAGGGTTTTCGATAAATGCCGGTGTGGCCGATATCCCCACCGCCTTTGTCGCGGAATGGGGCGATTCCGGACCGGTGATCGCAATTTTGGCAGAGATGGATGCCTTGCCCGGGATCAATCAATCGGGCTCTGCTGCGCGTGATCCGATCGAAGGGAAACATGCCGGCCATGCTTGCGGTCACAATCTGTTCGGGGCGGGATCATTGTCAGCTGCGATTGCAATCCGGCATTGGCTCGAATCGACCGGCACACCGGGCCGCATTCGGTTTTATGGCACCCCGGCTGAAGAGGGTGGCTCCGGCAAAGTCTACATGACACGGGCAGGTCTGTTCGATGATGTCGACATTGCGATCCACTGGCACGCCGATGATGAGAACAGCGCGGCTGCTCAAACCAGTTTGGCCAATCGCTCGGCGAAATTTCGGTTTACGGGAATTTCGGCTCACGCCGCCGCCGCGCCGGAACGCGGCCGTTCTGCGCTCGATGGTGTCGAGGCGATGAACATCATGGCGAATATGTTGCATGAACACATGCCTCAGGATGCCCGCATGCATTACGTCATCACATCGGGAGGAAACGCCCCCAACGTGGTCCCAGACTTTGCCGAAGTGTTCTATTATGTGCGTCACCCCAATCCCGACGGCGTCGAGGAAATTTGGGAGCGGTTAGAGAACGCGGCGCGCGGTGCAGCACTGGGAACCGGCACCGAAGTTTCGTGGGAGGTCATTCACGGCAACAATCCGCTATTGGTGAATGAAACGCTTGCCAGGATGATGGATGCCAAGTTGCGGATGGTTGGCGGCGTTTCTTACACCGAGGCAGAGCGGGCTTGGGCGGCTGAAATTCAACAATCGCTGGGCGATGCGGCCAAGCCGCTCGAAAGCGCAGCTGCGGTTGGACCTTACACCAAAAACCTGGGTTATGGTTCGACCGATGTCGGGGATGTTTCCTGGGCGACACCAACAGTGGGCGTTCGCACGGCCACCTGGGTGCCCGGAACGAGCGCGCATACCTGGCAGGCTGTGGCGGCCAGCGGTCATTCGATCGGCCACAAGGGGGCTCAGGTCGCGGCCAAGGCAATGGCGTTGATGGCGGCGGAATTGTTCATCAATCCTGAGCTCCGCAGGTCAGCAAGAGCCGAATTTGACCGCGCTCGCGGCGAGAATTTTCAGTATCGTTCGCTTTTGGGAGATCGCGATCCACCGCTCGATTATCGCAGGTAAAACGGGCTGGCCGATGCGCGCGGAGGATCAACCCTTGGCTTGGCCAGACAGCATATCCAGCATTGGGCGTAATTGCGTGACATTGTAGCCTGCATTTTCTGCCGCGGTCACAATTGATTCCGGGTTCATCCCCTTTTTCGCCTGCGCGAGCGACCACAGAAAGGTCGATCGAGTTCCAGACCGACAATAGGCCAGTACCTTGCCATCCGCATTTTCGATTGCGTCCAGCATTTGTGCAATTTGTGGCTCGCTGAAGCCAGAATGGCCGACGGGGATGGCGATATAGTCAAGCCCAGCAGAACTGGCCGCATCCTCAATCTCGCCGCCCTGCGGGGCCGCTGGATCTTCGCCATCCGGCCGGTTGTTTATGATCAGCGTAACGCCAGCCGATTTGGCCTCTGCAATATCAGCAAGCCTGATCTGAGGACTGGCGAGCATCACCGGAGAAAGTTCGCGAAATTCGCTCATTGGCTTGCCTCTGCCTCAAGCTCTCGCTTTTTTCGAGTGCGTTTGAACATATTGAGCAGCTCAACCGAAATTGAAAAAGCCATCGCCGCGTAAATATAGCCTTTGGGCACGTGGAAGCCGAAACCATCGGCGATCAGCACCAGCCCAATCATAACCAGGAAGGCGAGCGCCAGCATAACCAAGGTCGGGTTCTTTTCGATGAATTCGGCCAGTGGATCAGCGGCCACGAGCATGATACCGACCGTTATAATCACTGCCGTTACCATGATCGCGATCTGATCAGTCATGCCGACCGCAGTCAGAATCGAATCGATAGAAAAAACCATGTCCAGCGCGATGATTTGGGCGATGGCTGCACCGAAAGTTAACTCAGCGGCGCCCACCCTGTTCTTGTTGAGCACGGCCTCTGCGGTGTCTTCAGGCTCCATTGCATGATGGATTTCTTTGGTCGCTTTCCAAAGCAGGAAAAAGCCGCCAGCAAGCAAGATCAAATCGCGACCTGAAAACGCGGTTTCGAATGTCGGATCGCCATACTCATTCGCCGCTCCAGTGATGCCCAAATCGAACAACGGAGTTTGCAAGGTGACGATCCAGCCAATCAGCATCAGCAACCCAATTCGCATCGCAAGTGCCAGAAAAAGCCCGATTCTACGCGCTTTTTGCTGCTGATGCGGCGGCAGCTTGTTTGAAAGAATCGCGATGAAGATCAAATTGTCTATGCCGAGCACAACCTCGAGGACAATAAGGGTGAGCAAGGCGGCCCAAGCGGCCGGATCGGTCAAAAGTGCAAGAATATCCATGGAATGAAGTCATGCCCAAGCAACACGCTTGAAGCAAGCTCACAGAACCGGTGAATTTGACATAATTTTGCGTTTCAGAGCTGATCAGCAGTTAAATCGTTCGCAAAGCGAAGTTTTGTGCGCTATAGCAGCCCGATACGAGGTGGGTTTGTTCGAATCTTTCGGCGACCCCATCTGTGTCTGGTGCGGCAATACTGTCCCCGTCCAGGCGCAAAGGAGGGCGGGCAGCATTTTAAGGTACGTTGTTAGTTATGGGTTACGATAGAGGACGTCGGCGCGGCAAGGATAAGCGCGACGGATTCGGCGAAGACAGCTATGATCCCTTTGGTGGTGATGGCTTCCCTCCCCCGGGAAATTTCGGAAATGATCGGCACGGCGGTGGTGACCGTTTCGGCGGCGGTGGCGGTGATCGCTATGGCGGCGGTGGAGGCGGTGGAGACCGTTTCAGCGGCGGCGGCGACCGTGGCGGTGGTGATCGCGGCGGTGGTGGTGGAGGCGGCGGCTTCAACCGCATGCCCGCTCAAGTTGTTGGCACTGGCAAAGGCCAAGTGAAGTTCTTCAATGGGGAAAAGGGCTTTGGTTTCATCGCGCAAGAAGGCGGTGGAGAAGATGTGTTTGTCCATATCAGTGCGGTCGAACGGGCGGGACTAGAAGGCCTTGCCGAAGGGCAAGAGCTTGAATTCAACCTGGTTGATCGCGGCGGGAAAGTCTCCGCTCAAGATCTTCAAGTGGTTGGCGATGTAATTGCGGTTGAGTCTCGCACTGAGCCGCCAAAACGCGAGCTTACGGGCGAGAAAGCGACCGGCACCGTCAAATTCTTCAATTCTATGAAGGGATTTGGGTTCTTGGTGCGGGATGACGGCCAACCAGATGCATTTGTGCATATCAGCGCGGTCGAACGTTCTGGCCTGCAAGGCATTAATGAGGGCGAACGCTTTGAGTTCGATCTTGAGGTGGACCGACGAGGCAAACATTCTGCGGTTAATCTGGTGCCCGTGCAGGCGTAGTCTTTGCTTACATATTGGGGCCGTTTGACCGGAATGATGAGCGGCCCTATCCAATCCGGAAAATGGCGGCTCTCATCGGGCCGCCATTTGCTTTTGAAGAATATTTCTAACTGAGGATCTTCTGATGACGATCACACCGCTTATGCCTGTTTATCCCCGTTGCGGCGTCCGGCCGGTTCGTGGAGAGAATTGCCACCTGATCGATGAGGATGGGACGCGCTATCTCGATTTCGCGAGTGGGATTGCGGTGAACTTGCTCGGTCATTCGCATGAAGGTTTGATCAGCGCGATTCAGGAGCAAGCAGCAACTTTGATGCATGTTTCGAACCTTTATGGGAGTCCGCAAGGTGAGAAGCTGGCTCAGCAACTGGTTGACCTTACTTTCGCCGACACTGTGTTCTTCACAAACTCTGGCGCCGAGGCGGTTGAAGCTGCGATCAAGACTGCGCGCGCCTATCACCAACACGATGGTGACACGTCACGGTTTGAATTGATCACGTTTTCGAATGCATTCCACGGCCGGACAATGGCAACGATCAGCGCATCGAATCAGACCAAAATGCACCACGGATTCTCACCGTTGCTGGAAGGATTCAAATATGCGGAATTTGATGATCTGGAATCCGCCAAATCGCTGATGGGGCCTAACACGGCTGGCTTCCTAGTCGAACCCATCCAGGGGGAAGGAGGCATTCGCCCGGCTTCGGATAACTTCATGCGCGGTTTACGCGCGCTCGCAGATGAGCATGATTTGATGCTGGTCTTAGATGAAGTCCAATGCGGTGTTGCACGCACAGGCGCCCTATATGCACACGAGCACTATGGCATCGATCCCGATATTTTGGCGACGGCTAAAGGTATTGGCGGCGGCTTCCCGTTTGGCGCAACTCTCGCAACTGAAAAGGCTGCGAGAGGGATGACCTTCGGAACGCATGGCTCAACCTATGGCGGAAACCCACTGGCGATGGCTGCGGGAGGCGCGGTTTTGGATGCTGTGGCGAATGATGCGTTTTTGGGCGAAGTGAATGACAAAGGTGAACGGATTCGTGCGCGGCTTGAACAATTCATTGGTAACTACCCTGAGCTGTTCGAAATAGTTCGCGGCAAGGGATTGATGCTCGGCATAAAAATGCGCGTCGAAAGCAGGCCGTTCTTTGTGCATTTGCGAGAAAACCATCAGCTTTTGACGGTCGCTGCGGGTGACAACACGCTGCGCATCTTGCCTCCGCTTGTCATCGGCGACGCTGAGATTGATGAGTTTTTTGACAAGCTTTCAGCCGGCGCTGCGAGCTATTCGATCCCAGAGCAAGCATCATGAGCTATCGCCATTTTCTCGATCTGAGCGATGCTGGTTCGGACGCGCTTGCGGCGATGATTGGCGACGCGATTGATCGGAAAGCTGCACGCCAAGAGAAGAGCAAAGGAGAAACCGATCCGGACCGCCCTCTCGCAGGAAAAGTTCTGGCGATGGTATTCGAGAAGAATTCGACCCGAACGCGCGTGAGCTTTGAGATTGCCATGCGTCAGTTGGGCGGAACGGTGCTGATCTTGGATAGTGCATCCAGCCAATTGGGCCGCGGCGAGTCGATCGCCGATACCGCGAGGGTACTTAGCCGGATGGTCGATGCGATCATGCTGCGCACAGATGATCACGCCAAGATTGAAGAGATGGCCAAATATGCGACCGTTCCCGTCATAAATGGCCTGACAGACCGTTCGCATCCCTGCCAAATTGTCGCTGATTTGCTGACTGTGATTGAGCACAGTAAACCATTGCCCGGATTGGAAATCGGGTGGTTTGGCGATGGGAACAATGTTCTGCATTCTATCCTAGAAGCCGCCGGCTTGATGAAATTCAATGTGCGTGTGGCCACGCCTTTAGGGTATGAACCTGATCCAGAATTTGTGGCTTTGGCGCGATCAAGCGGGTCTACCGTTGTGTTGACGCAAGACGCAGCAGAGGCGGCGCGGGATGCCGATATCTTGGTTACCGACACATGGGTTTCAATGGGGCAAACTGACGCTGCGGAAAAGCGCGCCGCAATGGCGCCGTTTCAAATCAATGAGGAGTTGATGCAGCATGCCAGGGGGGATGCGCTTTTTCTCCATTGCTTGCCCGCGCATGTTGGCGACGAAGTGAGCGAGGCCGTGTTTGAAGGGTCTCAATCTGTAGTTTTTGATGAGGCTGAGAACCGCATCCATGCGCAGAAATCGATCCTTCTTTGGAGCTTTGGCCTACTCTGTTGAATTGGAATTCGATGTGCCAAGCAAACGCTGTGGCGCAGGCTGGACCAGGAAAAATGAAGCAAAGCGACGAAACCTACTCTGACAAACTGCTTGGATTTACTCTTCCAAGCCGCAATGCGCGTGGCCGGATTGTCCGACTAGATGGCGTTCTTCACAATGTGCTGCTCGCGCATGAATATCCGGCGCCGGTCGCCCACCTTTTAGCTGAAGCTCTTGTGCTTGGCGCGCTGATGGGCGGTTTGCTGAAGGGTATGGATGGCCAATTGACCATGCAAGCTCAGACAAAGACCGGCCCTGTTCGCCTTTTGGTTTGCGACTATCGTAATGGCGAGATGCGCGGTTATGCGGAATTCGAGGAATCTCTACTCGCAAATGTCGGCGCCAATGCATCACTCGCTGTACTATTCGGCGAAGGGTATTTGGCGATCACGTTCGAAACAAGCGCCGGGCAGAGATACCAAGGTATTGTGCCGCTTGAAGGAGACTCGCTTTCCCAAGCGTGCGAAAATTATTTCATGCAATCAGAGCAAGTGCCGACATTAATCCGGGTCGCAAGTCGATCGAGCCAGAACGGTCAATTGGCCTCAGGTATTTTGCTACAGCACTTGGCGGATGGCGAAGAGGGACGCGAGCGATTGCATGTTCGCTTGGATCATCCAGATTGGGAGCATGTAATCGCATTGGCCCAAACGATCAGCCATGATGAATTGTTAGATGATGCGCTTTCTCTTGAAGCGATAGCGTGGCGATTGTTTCATGAAGAAGACGAGATTCGTGTTCAGCCTGGTCCGTTTTTGTCTAAAGGCTGTCGGTGTGACACTGCTCATTACGAAACCATTATCGGTCGTTTCCCAGCCGACGAGCAAGAAGGGATGCGCAATGCAAATGGGAAAATTGTGATTGATTGTGCATTTTGCTCGCGGAAGTTCGAACTAGCGAATTAACAATTCATCGCTGTTCATGAACGACTCATCGGCAATCCCGCATCGTTTATGGAAAGATTGCACGAAGTTGTGGCGAAGTAGGATGATGACAAAAAAACCGAACCAAACTGTGAAGCGGCTTCGCATAGCTTTGGCGTGTGGATTGATCGCAATTGGTTTGCCTGTTGCAGCACAATCTGGTGGATTGAACATGTTATCCAACCTTTCAAAGGGCGAATGGAGTGTTAAATCACGCGATGGCTCATTTGAGCGCAAGATCTGTATCCGCTCAGGACAAGAACTGATTCAATTGATGCATTCTGATCCCGATTGCAGCCGCTTTATCCAAGAAGATGAAGCGAGCAGGGTGAAAGTGCACTACACTTGCCCTGGGAACGGATATGGCAGGACAAACATTCGCCGTGAAACCGGAAGCTTGGTCCAAGTCCAGAGTGAAGGCATAGTCGATGGACTGCCGTTTCAATTGCTGGCTGAGGCGCGCAGGATCGGTGATTGCTAGTTTTTCCCGAGACTGAATAGATTGCTTAGTTTGCTAGCCTCGCTAAGCATTTGTGTATGAGCCCAGCCACCCATAGTTCGCCGCGTATTGCAGTTGTGTTGCTGTCCGGCGGATTGGATTCGATGGTAACCGCTGCGATAGCGAAAGAGCAGGGTTATGTGCTGCATGGCCTTACCATTGACTATGGTCAAAGGCATCGACGCGAAATCGAATCAGCTCGTGTGATCGCGGACAAACTCGGCTTCCAAAAACATGTGGAATTGGAATTGGATTTGAGAGCGTTTGGCGGCTCCGCATTGACCGCAGACATAGCCGTTCCGAAAGACGGGACTGGCGACGAAATTCCTATCACCTACGTACCGGCACGAAATTTGGTCTTTCTCTCGCTGACCACAGCTTGTGCAGAATCGGCTGGCGCAACAGACATTTTCATAGGTGTAAATGCATTGGATTATTCCGGCTATCCGGATTGTCGCCCTGAGTTCATTGCCAGCTTTGCGGAAACCGCTCGCCTTGGAACCAAGGCCGGGATTGAAGGCGAACCATTTGAAATTCATGCCCCGCTTCAGACAATGACAAAAGCTGAAATTGCCAGTCAATGCGTTCGGCTGGATTTAGATCCATCGTGGAGTTGGTCTTGCTATGATCCTTCCCCACGCGGATTGGCATGTGGCCGTTGCGAATCTTGCAGATTGCGCGTGAAAGGCTTTGCCGATGCAGGGGTGCTCGATACGACACGTTACGAACAAAGCCATTTCGATTCTATTGGGGAACGAGCTTGACTGAGACTGGCGCAACGCAATCAGTTCAATTGAACAGAGAGGTCCCCGCGTACAGCTGGTACGCGCTCGGCGTTCTTGTCATTGTCTATGTATTGAACTTTGTTGACCGACAAATTTTGTCCATTTTGGCGAATGATATCAAAGCTGATTTGGGCGTCAGCGATGATTACCTTGGGTTTCTTTATGGAACCGCTTTCGCGGTATTTTACGCCCTATTTGGTATCCCCTTGGGCAAATTGGCAGATAGCTGGAAACGCGTCCGGTTATTGTCCATTGGTCTCGCGCTCTGGTCGACGATGACGGCGTTTTCAGGATTGGCGAAAAATGCGACTGCTCTGACAGTTGCACGAATTGGCGTGGGGGTTGGGGAAGCTACAGCAAGTCCCTCGGCATATTCGTTGATATCCGATTGGTTCCCGGCCCGGTTGCGTGCGACTGCACTCGCTATCTACTCATCCGGCCTTTATCTCGGGAGCGGAATTTCGCTTTTGATTGGGGCACTCATTGTTGAGAGCTGGAACGAGGCTTTTCCAACTGGTTGGAATGGCATTGTCGGTTGGCAGGCCGCATTTTTGTCAGTTGGTATCCCAGGGCTGTTATTGGCGGTTTGGGTCCTCACTTTGAAAGAGCCGAAGCGCGGTGCCATTGACGGCTTAGAAACTGAAGAAGACCCCGCGCCGTTCAAGGGCTTTTTGCGGGAGCTGCTGCAAGTTATTCCGCCATTTACACTGATAGGAGCGGCAGCTCGCGGGGCAACCGCATTCCTGACGAACGTTTTAGGGCTAGTCATATTTGCGGTGCTTGCGGTTGTGTTGTCGCATCATGTGCCAGCGACCGCTTCAATATTGACGGGTATCGGAGAAAGCAATTTTGCGATTTCTGACCAATGGTTGTTTTTGGCAATTGGGTATTATGCGGTGTTTAGTTGGGCCATGGGCCTCAAGTCGCGCGATTTGCCTACATTCAGGCTAACTTGGGGTTCCCCTGCATTTATGTCGGTAATTCTCGGATATGGGACAATATCTCTGATTGGCTACACCGCTGCATATTGGGGAGCTCCCTACGCAGAAAGAGCTCTCGGTGCCGACAAATCAGACCTTGGTTGGTACCTAGGTGCCCCATCGGCATTGGCTGGATTCGTGGGAGTGATTTTGGGTGGGCGCGTTGCTGATCGGCTGCTGGAGTGGCGAAAAAATGGCCGCGTCTTCGTGATACTCTTTGGCTTGGTATCGCCGATCCCAGCGATCATCATCGCATTCACGACGGAAAGTCTGGTTGTATTCTATTCGATGAATTTCTTGGTCGGCATGCTTACAGCTTCTGCGTTAGGCGCAGCCGCCGCATCTAGCCAAGCGTTGGTGTTGCCTCGAATGCGCGGTGTCGCGACTGCCACTTTCCTTCTCTCCACTACCCTATTTGGGTTGGGGATTGGACCCTTCGCTGCAGGCTATGTGTCAGCAACGAATGGCGACGACCTATCGCTTGGAATTCTTTCGACACTCTTTGCGGTTCCATTTGGGATCGTTTGCTTGCTCGTCGCGATCAAGCTTGTGCCGCGGGCTGGAGACAAAGTTATCGAAAATGCACGTAAGGCAGGAGAAGTTATCGCCTAATTTTCTGGAGTTACGCGATCAATAATGCCGCACGCAATGCGCGGGCCTGCTGCGCCAGCCGGATCACTTATGTAGTCGTCTGGCCCCGCATGAACCATAATTGCACTGCCATCGTCATCCAAAATTTCGGAAAGCAATTCACTTGCCATGCCCTCAATTGCAACCTCGACATTGAGCACAGGTTCGTCGGATGGACCAATATTTGGTAGATCTCCCAGATGAGCTCCGCCGTCACTTAGGCTGCCATGTGTGCGGTCAAAAGGATTTAAGTGCCCTCCCGCTGACGCAAAATCAGGAGCCTCACACTGTCCGACAGCATGAATGTGAAATCCATGCTCGCCTTGCCCAGCATTTTCCAACGTCAGATTCAAGGATAGCTGTTCGCCAAGTTGAAGGAATTTTGCTTCCCCAATTTGCACACCCTCTGGATCCAAGACTGAAGCGAAAGCAACCATTTGCTGCTCGGTGGCCGACTTTTCATTTTCGTGGCCTTCAGACGTTTCGCCTGTTGAGCAGGACGAGAGAGCACATGCTGCCAGTGCGCATTTTAGAACCGAATTGTGTGTCACCGTAAGCTCCCCGAAAAACTGCAAATCTTCCAAAAAAAAAGGGGCCGGATTGCTCCGGCCCCGATTCTCATAACGTGGTGGAAATCGCTTAGATACCTGAGCCAGGTCCATAAGTGACTTCGACACGACGGTTTTGCAATTCACGCACACCATCTGCAGTTGGTACACGTGGTTGTGATTCACCGAATGCCTCACCTGTAATGCGAGTTCCCGGTACGCCCCGTCCACTCAGATAAGACCGGACCGAGTCATTACGACGCTGAGCCAACCCTTCGTTGTAGGTCACGCTGCCTGAGCGGTCGGTATGACCAGCGAGCATGACATTGGCCGAACCACAATCAGCATACGCCGTTACCGCGTTGTCCAAAATGGTCGCGGCTTCCGGAGTAATCACCGACTCATCCCAATCAAAGAAGACAATGTATGGGCCTGTGTTGCACGGTGCCGGTGGAGGCGGTGGTGGTGGAGGCGGTGGTGGAGGCGGTGGAGGCGGTGGCGCCGGTGGAGGCGGAGGAGGCGGAGGCGGTGGTGCCTCGCCGCCAAAGTTATAGATAAACGAACCCAAAATTGAGTGCGTGCTTACATCAGCTTCCAGCGGCAAACCTCGAGTATCCAAGATGTTGACGCTAGGAGCGTTAAAGAAGCGATACTTCAGTGCCACATCCCAGCTGTCGCTGATCGGAGCGCGAACGCCCGCAAGCGCTTGCCATGCAAATCCAGTGTCAGAATCGTCAAACGAGTCGGCGCCAGGATTGACGAGAGTACCATTGAGATCAACACGTGCGATCCCGACGCCACCGCCGACAAAACCCTGAATACCATCATCGTCACCGAAATCGAACAACCCATTCAGCATGAAGCTGAGGGCATCGAATTCTCCGGCTGCAGGGAAAACCCCTGAACTTACCACCGAGTTAGGCGATTGAAGGCCAACGCCTCCAATATCAAGCTGTTGCAGGTCAGCAGAGCGATAACTGGTTTCAGCTTCGAGCCGGAAAGCACCAAAGTCGTAACCGACGGCGGCACCGACATCAAAGCCTGTATCGAAATCTGCACTTAGATCGTCCGACACACCGTCGACATCGAAAGAGATATCTTCGACAATCATGACTCCGGCATCGCCCTGGATGTACCATTGACCGTCCCGAGCCATCGCAGGCGCGGAAAGCGCCGTCGAAGCCATCGCCAAACCTATGACGAATTTGCGCATTCTATTAATCCCCTTTTGTACCATTCTTGGAGCTAAGCTTCCCTCTAACTTTTCCCCAATGCAGTGGCAAGCGGTCAATCGGTCCAAACTGTTGCAATAAAGTCGCTATCTCGTGAGCTGGTCCCAAAAAAGGCATTGTTCGTCAGATGTTTGAGAATTGGAACGACGAGAAAAACTTGTGTTGAGGGCCGTGCCTATGAAAATATGCCAATGTTTCGAAGGGTTTGGATAAGCGTATCGATTGCTGCCCGTGCTTCGATGTCCACCACTGAGCCAGATTGCGGGTTTGCAGGTGCTGAACCCTCCTTCCAACCGTCTGCAAAAAGCAGCAATTTCTCCGCTGATTGATCAAAAATCAAAAGCCCGGGAGTTGGTTCGATGTAAGTCCAAGCACCTCCAATGAACAAAGCGAGCATCCCTTCATGGCCGGCCCATTCGCCCGTCGCATTGGCAATGATGCGAAAGACATTTCCTGTCGCAGGGTCAGATGGCGGGGCCGACTGCGAACCAAGGACGGTCTTTTGCAGAATGGCGTCTACTTTCGTCAAAGCTTCATTGACGAAGAACTCCTTTTGAGCCTGCCCGGCGAACAGAAGCGGGAGTTCGAAATGTGAAGTGCTTGAAGGAAATGTTATAGGATCAGTCATATCTTCTCGTTTCTGTCATACCAAGGTTGTCAGATGCAAAGCTGCTGAATTCGAGAACGTTCCATTCTGCCGAACCCAAAGAGCGCCTTGACCATAGTTTGTGATGAGATTGGTCAGGTTATCTGCGGTTAGAATGAAGTTTGGCTCGATCGTGTTCCAAATGGCGAATGGAGAGGGGACGGGACCAAACCCGACTTCATAACTTTCTTGCTCTTCGATCAGTGGAACTTCGACCCCATCGTGCCATAACCACTGACCTCGAGAACGCCTGGTCCATCCAAACTCTAGCGAGCCGTTAGTTTGGGCTGCCATTGTGGGATGAACTGGCGTAAGGGGTTGGCGCGACAGACCAAAATTCTCAATTTGAGCGTATGCAGGTTCCGTGTCGCCCAAGCCAATGGCTGCTATTCTTGTATTGGAGTTGGGTTGAAGGTTCGTCGAATCCAGCACTGATAGACGGTCATCGAGTAGCGTTGCTGGCGTTCCCGCGGGATGTCCAACAATTGCGGCAGCTTCGGTACCAGCTCGACCGCGCAGCAACCCGGACAGCGCCCATTGCCGAGAATTGATCGCTTCTGCTCTGAGAAATTGTAAGACTTCGCGGCCGACCATGATGCGATTTCTACCTTGGGCGAGTCCAGCAATGTCTGTGTCAGCTAGCACTTGATCGTCGCCAGATAGCTCGATGACCATCGAATTGGCCGATTCTATCAGAAGCGAATCTGACGAACTCAAAGGATGTACCAATTCTCCCATGACAGATCTGACCCTGTCTTGGCTGCCTATTGAAACCAGCGCAGTTCCTTCCTCAACGAATAGTGACGCCCCGCGCCAAGCGGTATTCACCGAAGATGCAGCAGCCAAATATAGCGGCTCATGTGGGGCCAGCGATCCATCGGATGGAGTCTCAAATGCGCGTAAGATTGTCGGTTGTGGAATCAAGTCAGACGGTTGATTTATTGCGCCGGAATCACTCGGCAACGCCGCGGCGAGATTCGGCGCTAGCCTTTCAAGCGAAAGCTCGACTCCGCGATCGTGCCATTCCCAAGTTTGGACGCGCCAATACCCAGTCGCATCTGGCACTTGAACAACTGCGCCAGGGAACACGTCAGGGTCGAGTTCGCTAACCAACCATTTGACCCGCTCTTGGCGCCAACGACTGCGATTTGTGCTGGCATTGATCAATTGACGAGCGCCATCAGCTGTCAGCGTCGCGGGGATATCGATTATGCTCTCCGCTCCGTTCGGACGTTTGCCAAAAGCGCGTTGAACACCAGGTTGATAGTCGCGTTCTTCGTCGTAATATTGAAGCGCTTGTGGCTTTCGGTCGACGCTCGAAATACGTTGCCAATTGTGCTCAATTTCATTTTCGTCAGCGTCAGTGGCCAAGATCTCGGATAGCATGATCGCGGAGGATTGCGGCCGTGAAAACGGAGTTATCTCAAGCCCAGCTGATGTGGTGACAGCGGAGAGCGGATAAATCCGATCAATAGCGGAAAGAGAGGATCTCAGTGGGCCACCAATGTCCAGGAATCCGCGCATGTGAGGAATCGGTTCTGAAGCGGCGGCACCAATCGCCTGAGGTGCTATTTGGCTAATTGAGACACTGGCGTCATGTTCCGAGAAAATTTCGAAGGTCAGCGCTGGGATCCGATTCCCAAAGTCTTCAAGTTGCAAGTCCTCGAATACAACGTAAGCGCAATCACGAAATGCCGGTGTTCCACTCCCTTTGTCTGCTGCGATGATGGGATCGACCGGATCGTCACCATGGCCCTGATAAAACCTAAGCTCCCCACCAGCTTTGAGATCCCCAGTTTCGCCGCGGAGTAGATTTCCGTCGGCCCAAATGCGCCCTAAATGCGCGATAGGCGAACTGGCGAGGGCTACTGCGAAGGAAGCGGAGTAGCTGTAAGTGGTGGTTGATGGTTGGCCTTTGCCGCCGCCACTTCGATCAGAATTTTCAATGAGGTCGGTAGACCAAATCACCGTTCCCGACGCGCGCATTCTGCCAGAAAGGCGTCCGATCGAGCTGCCATAACTTGATGTTGTGACGGAAAGCTCTTGAAGGCGCGGGCCCTCGATCGAACCATTGCCGAAAATCAATTGATCTGCTTGCTGACCAATTATCGCTCCAATAGCTCCGCCAATCGGCCCGCCAATTGCGGTGCCAATTGCGGACAAGACAAGGGTTGCCATCCGGTTGCTCTCTCTATTCTGGCGCGAGACGCCATTGAAATAAAAATTCTTGGTCTGAAGTCATTGTCTGACTCACCACGCGTCTCAGCCCGGCGTGCGCATGAATTACATCGTTAGAGCACCCCGCAATCATGAGATGATGCTGGCCCGGGGCGGGTTTTACGAGAACAACATCGCCGGGCTTAAAGGCGTCAGTTGCTCGATTGAAACCGGACATCTCTGCGCAGCTCAACCAATGTGAAACGCTAGAATTCCGCAATTGATATCCGTTCGGAAGAACGGGGTTCCGGCCAATTTCACGCAAACTTGAATATAACAGTCCGACGCAATCCACACCTTGCATCGGATCACGTCCGTGGAGCCGGAAAGGCAGGCCAATCATTCGGGTCGCGGCTGATGCCAGCTGCTTTCCCGGGGTTAGGATTGCGACCGGCCATATCTAGAGAGCAAATCATTGCCGGGGAGGTATGGTTCGCCGCGAAAATTGACAGAATTGGAAAATCGGCTGGCGCAGGTTGTTAGGGTGTGGTCGCAGCCTTCGAGCAATTCGGCGGACGTGCCAATCTCAATGTCCGCCGACAATGGTTGATCAAGGATCAATCCATCTGGACTGGCGGCGACGATGCCGAAAGTCATTCCAGTTTGCGGTCCCCCTAAAAATCGCAATTGCCCGTCCAAATAGAGATCAGCGGAAATGCCCGGGAATGAAACTGTATTCTGATCAAGATCAATCGAACTTATCGGATGGGTCGATGTGAATTTTTGCCGTGAAAGCGTGCATCCTTTTCCGCAGAATTGCGCGCGACATGTTGGGCTGGTCCGTGGAACAATATCGTCATCAAGCGTGGCCTTGACTGAAGTCAGTTCGGCGACAAACCCTCTGCCATCATCTTCAATTCTGCCTAAGTGTCCGCGATAAATAGTGCGGAATTCAAGAGAGTTCCAATCGACAACTCCCATTGCGATTGTTGCTGAATCATACAATCCGATCCTAAGCTCATCTGCTCTTATTGCATTGTGGCTGAGCGCACCCTCTACTTCTGCGCTGTCATCTTCCAGATCGGTCGTTAATCGTATTGCTGCAGGAGCCATGCCTGGGGCGGCCATGTGGTTGATACCAGCAAACCATAAGTCTTCATTGTGACTTGAAAACCCCAAAGTCACACCATCGCGCCGGTGCACCTGCCAAAAGGTCGCTACCGTTTCCAGTTCACGGTCGAAAAAAACTCGCATCACCTTGCCTCGCGCACTTCAACCAAGGGTACGCTTGGGGCTTCGCCAGCTTCGAAATTGACACCCGAAATATCAATGCGGTCTTCTGCAAATCGCACGGGAACATCAAAAAGAAAGCCGGCCCGAACTTGCGATCCTTGAGGTGGAGCAGTTTCAAACTGGATCACGCCTGCCTCCATCAGCGACCAATTTGACGTTGTGCCTCCATCGATGCTCACAAGGATTGTCCCCTCCCGGGGCCTCGTGATTGGACGGGTCTGAGGATCGTCAGCGGGACCATAGGTTTTAAGTAGCTGGAAGTCAGCCGCTAGTCCGTCCCCTAACCCCAGCAATTGGTCGGTCATAGTTGGAGTTTCAGTCATCACATTTGAACTGTGGTCGAACGGGTCTTGAATTCGGAATCCTCTTGCTGCCCCTCGCCTGGCCCTGAAGAATTCGATCAGTTGGGATAGTTCGGCTTCTGATCTGATGCCAGGGCCAACATCAAAGCTGACGCGCGCATCAGACCACAAGGAATTGCGGCGTTCATGGCCCGATGCGGTAACCACAACAGAGGTTGAAAACTCGGCAGATACAGCAGAGTCTTGGCCTAAAGCGAACGGATAAAGTATGTCGTCAAACGCTTGCATATCGTCCTCTTCACTTTGATGTATTCGAGTAAATCCATCGCGGGTAACCTGCGGTAGAGCCCAGACATATCTTCGCGATACGCCTCTCGCCTTTGCTTCATCCAGGCCCGCATCAATGTTGCGCCAGAGAGTATCTGCATCGTCTGGATTCAGAACGAAGCCGGCCAGATAGTCTTGTTCGGAAATCGGATATCCGAGCTGCGAATCGACCAATTGATAGGCACTGCGTCGGAGAGCGTCTGCGCTTGCCGTCAACCAATCATAATCTTCCAGTTGTAGGCGATCGAATGCTGGTCTAGCCCATCCGGATGGGAGGTTCGCCCGATGAAGTTCTGGCATCTCGTAATTTAGAATGGTTGGGGTGAAAGCGAGTAGGAGTATTTCGGCAGTGTTTGAGGACGCTGACCGCACCGCTTGTGAAAACGCGGCGGTAGATTGGGCCAAAAGCGTTCCTGCTCGATCTAACAAATCGAGCTGGTCGGAATCCAATGGCGAGCGTAGATCTGCGATTAGTGGCGGTTCGCCGCCAAAATCTGCCTTGGCGGCTTCGTCATATATGCAAATCTCTCCATTTGCCGTGACCCACCACCACGGCTCGCCAATTTGGAACCGGACTGGGCATTGTTCAAATTCAAGAAAATTTACAAAACTAGCTGCGCAAGATTGAAGCCAAGCCATTGCAGCAGCATTGGCCGGCGATAGGAGTGTAGAGGGCGGAACCCACCCGGTAAGAGCTTCATCGCCATTCGCCGTGCGTTGCTTCCAAGATTCATGGCAATATGCGTCGAATAGCTCGTAAGAAATCGAAGTGATCACCTCCAGATTATTCTCTCGGCAGACACCAAAGAAACTCCGGTGCCAATTCTCCGCTGGCTGGCAAATCACCCCTTGCTCTTCAACCAGCAATTCGCCGAGGCTGTTTGGCTCGAGCCGCATGAAGTGACTCATGCCGACATAATGGACGATATCGTGCCGGTAACCGAGGCCAATTATGTTTCTGATCAGCCTCGCTGGCGTTTGATTGTACGCATCGTCATAAGCAGTGGCCATCCGCTCTTCATGAACGGGCATTCGCACATCGCCCATTTCAAGCATGGCGTGCTTGCCTTCGCATTTTAGTTCCGAAACGATCACATGCCCATTCAGTCGATTAGCCAATAATTCCTGGCTATCCGCCGCAAAATTGGGCGGGACGATTGAAATGAACATTCGCTCGATATGCGTTGGGGAAACGGCATCGCCTGGTAGCACCCAGCCGCTACCCAAGCTTGAGAATGGCAACTCGATCAGGGCATCAGTTGGGGAGCCTGTCGCGTAATTCCACAGCCTGACGTACCAAGTCTGCGGTTGTTGATTTTCGTCTAGCCCCTCGATTGTCAAAGTAGGGCCATTGATCTGATCTAATGCCGTTACACCCTGCGACTGCCAACGGAATCGCAAGGTCGTGTGCGAGTAATCGCGGTTTGTCTCATAGGCGAGCAATGGATGGTCTAATGTGTCGACGCTATCCCAGATCAAACCCAAGAGTTCGCCGCGCTGATGCATTTCCACATCAACACGCAAACCGTCTGGCCCAGTTGTGGTAACCGATCCCATCATTGGTCGAGGAAAATCGATTGTCCAAAACCGCGGATCAAAACGTTGGAGATAGACAGATTCTTGCTCTTGGCGCTCTCGCGCAAGCCAAAAAGCCATTGTAATTCCTTGGGTTAGACTTTTTGCAAGGCGCGCCGAACGGCGCCAGCGATCTGGCGGGAAGATCGCCGCATCGCGGTGGGTGTATTGGTCCCACGTGGTGCTGCAACTTGGATCGCAACTCTCACATCACGGCCGGACGATGCCTGACCAGATCCGGTTTCAATTTTGCCAGAGCTAGTCGGCACAAAGATTTCAGGGCCGCGTTCACCCACGAGATAGCTCTGACCAGGGCTAACTGGGCCGCCAGTGGCGCGTCCGGGAAGGCCCAGCAATGCGGTGAGGGATTGACCAACAATTGCACCAAAGCCCGAAGACGAGTTGCCGAACAAAGACCCTATGCCGGCGGAGATCGCGTGCGACGCAATTTGATCGAGAGCTTTGATAGCCGAATTCTTGAGGTCTTCGAAACCTAAGCTTCCACTGCGCAGAGCTGAAACCAACCCGGTTTCCAGAATGCTTCCGGCTCTTTCAAATCCATCGATCAGCGAAGTGTCGATCGTATTCCCAATGCCTTGGATATCGCTTGCAAATGCGTCAGTTGAGGCGCGTACCTCGATGACCAACTCTTCTATGTTGTCATCCATCGTTTTCTCGCTCCAACATTTTCATAATTACCTCTCGGCTGGGTGCTTCATCGGTTTCGGTTTCTGGCCTGAAAAGTGCCATCGCCAACTCTGATGGAGTGGATTGCCAAAACTCATTGGGTGACCAGTTTAAGAGTGAGCACGCGATCCCGCACAGCTCAGGCACACCATCGCGGAATGCCAAACTCACTGGCGGCCTTTGATTACCTGGGCGAGGATCATGCGGACCGGCTTAGTCGAAGCGAGCAGGCCATTTTCAAGTATCGCTTTTCCCAGCGCATCCCGGTCAGGCCGCTGTACTGGATCGATGCAATGCCAAAGCAACGCCAAGATTTCCGCGATTTTTAGGGAACCTTCTGAAGCACGATCTACTATGGCGAAAAGTGAGCCGACTTCTTCTTCTGCGGCAACAAGCGCATCGAATGTTGGGCGCAGAATATAGCTTGTTCCTAGGATGGTGAATTCAGTCTCGCCCCTTAAGGAATTGGCTTGCGCACTCATGCCGGCACGACTGGCCCAGAGCTTTCAAGTTGCAAGGTGTAATTGCGCTCGCCATTGAAATCGCCAGAATAGTCTAACCTCTGAATTAGAAATCTCCCGCGCATTTTTTCGCCGTCTTCGAACGAGAGCTCATAATCTTCGACAGTTCCAGCCAAGGCATGCGCCCGCACAGATGATTCCGCTACGCTACCCAAAAATATGCCAGCGGCACTGACGGATACAGATCGCGTTCCAGCACCAGAAAGGACATCTCGCCAGCCATCGGAATCTTTGCTTGTGATGACAACAGCGTCCCCGTTGATGGACATTTGCGTGGTTCTGAGACCAGCGACTGTTTGAAAGCTAAGTGGTGTTTCACCGTCTCCAATTTTCAAAAGGAAGGCGGCGCCGGATTGTGCAGGCATCTGTTTTTACTCCGTATCGGGGTCTAAAATTCGGAAGCGGTATTCCAAGAGCACACCGCGCAAGTTATTGGGTCGTCGCTCGCTTCGGGCTCTTTGAAATTGCGAAGAGGCGAGTTCAAAGCCGTCTTGTGATCTTGGCAGGTTCGCAATGCGGGTCTCAATGGCTTGAACAATTTCGGCATCTTCAATCGGATCGTCCGTTCGGGTTTCCAATTCCATTGCGAGGCGAACTTCGAGGCCGCGCCGATCTTTTGTGCTCCAATCTATGGATCCGCTTGCAGCAAGCCCCAACCACGGGGGGCTGACGGCCAGAGGGCTTTCCTCTTCGATGGCATTGATGCCCGCCAAAGCTGGATCGCTGCGCAACCAATTGATGAGCGTTGCGCGCAGTAAATTTTCCATAGTGATTAATCCGCAATAGAATCCGGCCAAAGCAGCTGAGCTGAGCGCCAAGGATGGTCTGAAGATCGGGCCGAAGCGGCTATTTGATTAGCGCGGTTCTCACCAATGATTTGGGCCCTGGTGGTCAACCGTCCCATGATATCTAAGCTGGACGTATCTGTTCCGCGAGAGATCACAGCAATCTTGGCCTTCGCCAAATTTGCCACAAATTGATGGCGCTTGGGGGCATTTTGTCCACCTCATTGCGATCACGATATCTGTATAGATGCCCGGCCAGCCGGATTATTCCTTGAGCAAGAGTGGCCGGCAGCGTTTCCCATTTGGGCGCGATGCCGACTCTCAATCGGACTACGATCGCCCGACCATCCAACTTCTTGAGGATTTTGAAATGGGCGGCCCCATTTTCGTCAATTTCGATTTCATAGGTATCGTCGGCCATCGGATTGCGATTGCCGTTGTGGTCGAGCAATTGAACCGATTGAATTTCTTTGGCTGGCCTTGATTGAATCAAGCTTGCTTCTTGATCTGGCGATAGATATTCTTCGACTGTCACATCCAAGGGGCTTTGCCCAATATAGGCTTGGCACTGGCTGACACTGGCTTCTAGAAAATCGACCAAAAGCGCATCTTCTTGCGATCTTGTGATCCCTAGCCAGGTTTTTAACTCGCTCAGCGCCAAACCGCCTAGGTCGGCTGGCACCACAATGTCCGAAGGCATTTGGATCTCCTGAGATTAAGCTGATTGAAGCGCCCGCGCCGCATCATCGGACGGGAGGGTTGTCCGGAGCGGCGCGGGCGCAGGGTACCGGCGAAGGAGCAAGGGGGAACTCAACTTCGCCGGGAGGGGTTAGGCCTCAATCTTCAGGAGCTTAATCGCGTTGCTATCGACCACTTTGCCGCCAACTCGCTTCGTTGCGTAAAAGTGCACGAAAGGTTTGTTGGTGAACGGGTCACGCAGGATTTGTGTGGCGCTGCGCTCTGCGATCAAATAACCATGACGGAAATTGCCAAATGCGATCGGCGTATTGCCAGAAGCGATGTCAGGCATATCCTCGGCTTCGACGACCGGATAGCCGAGCAAGCGATCGGGCTGTCCTTCAACCAGGCCGGGTTGCCACAGGAATGCTCCATCGGCAGTCTTGAGTTTGCGAACTTCTGCCAATGTTGCAGAGTTCATCACGAAGCTAGCGCCTTGCCGGTGACCAGATTTCATGGTGTGAATGAGATCGATCAATTTGGCGTCCGGAGAGGTGTCAAATCCATTGGCATCGCCAGAACCAATATATTGAACAGTTCCAAAGGCCCGCAAACCGTCTTCAGCTGTAGCGGTTGGTACCGATAGGAAACCTTCCGGTTGGTCGGAGCCAGAACCTGCCACGAAGGCGGCGCCTTCTGCGCGGGCAAATTCGTTAGCAATCTCGCTGGCGAGCCAAGTTTCCAAGTTGAATCCGGCGTCATCCAACATCGTCTGGCTGGCTGCTGGATTGGCATAAAGATCACCGGTTGGAGGCGCGATTTCCGCAAATTCAGGAGCGTCAGTTTCAGGGCGAGGCGATGTTTCGCTCACCCAACCAGATGCTGTGCCGCCAGTCGCGACCAGTTTTCGATAGCCGCTGCTCCCGGTCTTCACGACTTGTGCAATCGCCCGGATTGGGCTGATCTCAGCGAGCTCACGGGCAATGAGAGCGTCAATTTCCTGTGGAACTGCATAGCCACCGTCAGACGGAACAACTCCAGTTAGGGATTTGATCTCGCTTTCCTGTCCGCGCCGTAGATATCCTTCGACGAAACTCTTGGCTTCGCCTGTCGCAGCCCCGCCGGCAATGGTCGGGCGGCTTGCCGCACGGGAAACTTTGTCCATGCGAGTTTTCACTTCGTCGACATCGCTGCGCAGCGTTTGAATTTCCGCATCAGTTTTATCTTGGCGAGCGACAATATCGAAACTCTGTTCGAGTTTGTCGCTAGGATTTGAATTGGGCGTTGGGGTAGTTTCCATGGGGTATGCAACCTTTCTATTGCCATAAAAAAAGCCGCCCTGCGGGCGGCCGGTACACGAAGAAAGCAGAGACGTTCTTCAGGCGATGAAGTGGACTCTTGCCAAGTTATGCAATGGATGGTCGACCAGACTCACCTCAAACATATCTATTCGAAATAGCTCCCTGCAATCTTGGTTTGATGCGAACTCTCGCGCCTTGAAACCAAAGCTGAGGCCATTAACCTTTTTGCGCCAAAGTAGTTTCGATCCCTTCGAGTTGGGCTTGTCAATTCGAGCGACAACACGCAGCCCGCGCTCATCCTCGGCTGCGGTTTCAATTATCCCGATTTGTTGATTGGCATTGTGTTGCCACAAAAGCGGCAATGGGGTTTCCCGCTCCATCAATGTCTGCGTAAATGCTCCACGGCGAATTTTGTCACTCGCTGCGTCAGGGATATCAAATATTCCCGCGTAGCCAGCAAATCGGATGGGTTGGCTACTCATGAATGAGGCTCCACCGGCCGTTTTCCGCGCCTATCAAAGAGGTTCCTCATGGCCATTTGTCCTCGGCCAATCCCAACATGCTGCGTTTCTCTTCACGGGTTAGGAAATCAGCATCCGAAACCTGCTTCCAGAGCCGTTCCCGATCTTCCGACAGTGCAGGCACTTGATCCAAGTCGATGCGGAGCTCCTTGTCGGGGAACCAGGAACTGAGCCCTTCTTGCAGGCAAGACAGAAGTTTCTCGGCGAGAGGCAGAAGGGTCAATCGCCACAGCGCTCTATTTGCCTCGCGGTAATTTGAATATGTGTTGTCTCCGGGGAGACCCAGGAGCATTGGCGGAACGCCGAACGCAAGCGCAATATCTCTTGCGGCGGCACTCTTTAATGTTGCAAAATCCATATCTGCTGGCGACAGTGCCATGCTCTGCCATTTCAACCCGCCGTCCAACAAGAGCGGCCGGCCGGCATTTGTCGAACCAGAAAATGCGTTGCTCAGCTCGCCACGAAGTCGATCAAATTGTTCGGAGGTGAGCCCGTTTCCATTTTCTGATTCATGAATCAACGCACCCGAAGGCCGTGCGGCATTCTCTAACAAGGCAAGATTCCAGTGAGCGGCAGCATTGTGAATGGCTATGGCTTCATCAGCCGCGGCAAGCGTTCCTGCTCCATAAAGATCTTCGGTTGGATGCATGGAACGCACATGGATAAGGTTTGGCCAACCTTCATCGTCCTCAATTGGAATTACGATCGTCTGGTCAGCCAACCGATAATTGTATTGGCACGGCCAGCCATCTGGCCCGGCCACAATCTCTATTCGTTCTGGCCTTAGCGCGAATAACTCGATTGGAGTTCCATCATTGTCCTTGATAATTTGGACATACCCGTTGCCATGCAACAGCAGATGCGACGCGAGACTTTCAATCAATGATTGTCCCGCGCTTGTCGCTGAAACCAAGGCACTCAATTGTTGGGAGCTGCAGGTGAACGGTGCTTGACCAACGCCCTCTGCGACAATCCTGACTGCCCTTTGGGCAACGGGATTTGACAAAAAGCCCTCAGCAATCGCTCGATTATATTCGAAATTTCTTCCCACACACGGCACGCCAAATGTGGTTGCCCAATGAGGGAATTGACTGGATGCTAGTGGTGCGCGGGAATTTGAACTTCCTTTGAATGCACTTGCGATCGATTCGAGCAATGTCATGTATACTCCTTAAACATTCAAATCGCCTTCACGCTGGGTCTGCGTACTCGGTTGAGCATCAATTCGGTGAAGGCCCAAACCAAAGCATCGGCCCGATCTGGACTGCGCCCCGGCCCGGCATATTTTCCGCCAACCATGATTCCGCACAATTGATCTTCAAGCTGCGGAAATTGGCCGCAATGTTTGATGCGTCCGGTCTCATAAAGTGCCGCTATTGGCTCGGCTCGTGCTACTTTTCCGTGTCGCGCGTGGACCAAGGCAATCGGCATTTCGGCATTGGCGGCACGCAACACGCTGGCCACCATGTCTCCGCCCTGATTTGCTTCTGCAACCACCTTATCAGCGGCCCAATCATGTGCTGTGTCTGCGACCTGGCGGGCCCAACGTTCAGGGCTTGCCCCTTCGATCGATCGATCGGCCAGGACTCTCCCAATATTGTCTTCTCCGAGTGCTGCGACAATGATTCCGCAAGCATCTCCATTGGCAGTTGCCGGTGGGTCTACCGCTACAACAATTCTTACGTTCGCAAATTGTGTGTCATTTTCTCTCGATTGTTCGAGCAAGGACCGGTTCCACAAAGCCCCTTCGATATCTTCCAAGATACGGCCTTCAATCTCCTGCAAGGCCTTTTGGCTTCCGGCGAATTCACTCTCTATGGCGGCAATAAATTGCGCTGGTAGATTGGCGGAATTATCGTAGGTGCTACCGCGTGTTACCGCGACCTCACCAGACTTTTCTTGATCGAGCAGCCGCGTGATCAGCGGGACACGGCGCGGAGTAGTCGTCACAGTGACAAGTGGGCTTTCGCCAAGTCGCAAGCCCATCAACAAATTGTCCCAGCATCGGGTTGCTCGTTCATGCACATCAGGCCATTTGCCCACCTCATCGCACCATGCGTGAGAATGTTGCGGGCCGCGCAAAAGCTCTGGCTCTGCCGCAGAATACAAATGCGCTTGAGCACCGTTTGGGAACCGGATGCGCCTTAAAGATGGCTCGAAGTGCGGCCTATGCTCCAGCGAGCAACATGCAATCAAACCGCTTTCACCCTCAACCATAACTGATCTTGCTTCGGCCAGAGACGCGGAGACCAAGGCGATTCGTGCATTGGGATCGGCTTCGGCAATGGCCCTAACCCATTCGGCGCCGGCTCTTGTCTTTCCAAACCCGCGTCCCGCCAAAATCAACCAAATGCGCCAAGCGCCTGGCGGAGGCAATTGAGTTTGCCGGGCGAAAAACGGCCAGTGAAATGCAAATTCAGATCGTTCTTGAGGCGATAACGCATTGGCAATCTGGTGTGACACGGAAGGCGGCGCATCCGCCAACCATCTATATTGATCGTTCACTCGCCTCTGACCGGATTCTTGCTTTTTCCATGCATGCTTTGAGCGCGAAATTCCGCGATTTTGCGATCAATCGATTCTTTGATGTCGTTGGCGCTAACTGCACCTTCCAGTGCTTTGGCCTTGGTCGCGCTGTCACGATGCGCATTCAATAACCTGATTGCATTCGCAAAGTCATATTTTGTGTCGGCGCATGTCATGTGATCGCCGTCCCGAAGACGTCGGAGAACTTCCAGTTCCAAATGATCGTACCCTTCCTTAAGGGCCTCTAACCAACGCCGCGCAAATTCAGGATCGCTAGCACGCTCCCGATAGGCGTGGCTTTTAGATTTGCCCGCATATTGGGCTGAGAGCGTAACATTTGATGATTGAGCCAACCGTTCGATGAAGAGATCCTTCCAACGCAAATTGGATCGGCGCGGCATTAAAGCGTCCGGTTTTTCCGAACGAACTTTGGATGGCATCGTTAAGTCTCGATAGGATTGCTTGGGCAGAGCGAACTGGCGAACCGCACATATCAGAAGCGATGAGCGGAGAAATCAAAGCTGCCCGACTCACACCATCTCGATGTTCGCTTCTTCTAGCCAAAGAGCGTGACAATGTCAATAAAAAAGTACCAAATAGGTTATTTATTTGTAGTTGCGCCGGTGCATGGGCTCGACTAGTCGGGCTTTTCGCAGAGAAAAAGGGTCTGATGGTGAGTTGGCTACGCAGTCTTTACAATTGGACGATGGACAAGGCCGCGCATCCTAAGGCGCAATTGTGGCTAGCCTTCTTCTGTTTTGTGGAATCGAGCTTTTTCCCAATCCCGCCGCACCCGCTGTTGGGGTTGATGTGCTTGGCTGAACCCAACCGGGCCATCCGGTACGGCATAATCGCAACTTTATCGTCTGTTGCAGGCGGTTTGTTCGGCTATTTCATTGGTTGGGGAATGTACGATCTTATCGGCGAATGGTTGATTGGAATTTTGGGCCTCACCGAAAGTTTCCCGACGGCGGCTTGCTTCTTGAAGGAACGAGATTGGCAGGTGATTTTGATTGCCGGCTCGACACCGGTGCCATTTAAATTGCTAACAATCACAGCCGGTTTCATCGAAATGAACCTGGTCACCTTTTTCCTGGCGAGTTTGGCCGGTCGCGGAATGATATTCCTGACGGTGGGAATTCTGTTCCGGCTTTTCGGCGCACCTATCAAGCAAGTGATTGACCGGTATTTAGGCTGGGTTACCACTGCTTTCGTTCTGCTTGTCGTAGGCGGTTTCGTAGCCTTCACACAATTGAGCCAGGGTGAGGACAACGAAGCGGAGTGCGCAGGTTTAACGCAATCAGGAATTGGGTAATAATTCGCAGCTCGAACTTGGACTGACGGAAGTGAATGCTGCCAATTTCCAATTGGCGGTCCGCCGGTAACTAGCCAATTATTCCGACCCGTTTGCCAGCCCGCTCAAACATCTCAAGTATTTGGCTCACTTCGTCGGCAGAATGTTCGGCGCACAGCGAGCATCTGAGCAATGTCATGTTCGCCGGTGTCGCTGGTGGCCGAGCGAGATTCACATAAAGCCCTTCTTTGATCAGCGCTTCCCACATCGCTGCGCCTCGTTCTAGGTCAGGCATCAGAACCGCAATAATGGCACTTTCAGGGGTTTCAGTGCCCAGCTCAAATCCCAAAGATTTCAGTCCGCCGTGCAGCAGCTTGGAATTTTCCCATAAGTGCGCCCGTTTGTTCGCGCCGTGCCTTAATTTCTTTATGGATGTCGCCGCGGTCGCCACGACACTGGGCGGCAGGCTGGCAGTGAAAACATAGGGGCGGCAAACCAGCCGCATAATTTCGAACTTCGGGTGGTTTGAAACGCAAAATCCACCAACCGTTCCGACGCTTTTAGAAAAGGTCCCGATGATGAAATCAACATCGTCGATAACACCCTGTTCCTCGCAAACACCGCGCCCGTTCTCGCCGATAAAACCCATAGAATGGGCCTCGTCAATCAACACCATCGCGCCATATTTTTTGGCAATTGCCACCATTTCTTTAAGCGGCGCAACATCGCCGAGCATTGAATAAACACCCTCCAGGACAACAAGCTTGCCGGCATCCTCTGGGATTCGGCGCAGGCGTTTTTCCATTGCTTCGATATCATTATGTCGGAATGGGACGACTTCGGCATTGCCCATCGCGCAGCCATCCCAAATGGAAGCGTGACTATCGATGTCTAGGACGACATAATCACCTTTGCCCGCAATCGTTGCGATGATGCCTAAATTTGCCTGATATCCCGTAGAGAAGACCATGGCATGATCCATGTCATAGAAGTCGCGAAGGGCATCTTCGCATTCCCTGTGCCCCTGATACGTTCCATTCAAAACCCGGCTTCCCGTGGTCCCTGAACCAAATTCGGTCAGGGCCTCTTTGCCTGCATCAATAACATCCGGATCGAATGTCATCCCCATATAATTGTACGTGCCCAGCAGGATGGTTTCACGCCCATTGCAAATTGCACGCGTGGGAGACAGCACCTTTTCCATAACGAGGTTGAACGGGTCTTCGACGCCGCTATCGAGCAAATTTTGGCGAGTTTGAATGAGGTCGTCGAACTTTGAGAAGAGGTCGTTCGATGCAGTGGCTTCACCGCCTGGGGTTGTCATGACGTTGCTCTAATCACTTGTCTTGAAGTTTGTGTACCGCAGCGACCAAAAGACCATAATTTTCGATTTCGGCCTGTTGGTTCATGCTGATGATGATGTCGAATTCGTCTTCTATCTCTGCGACAAAGTCCATCACAGTCAGGCTATCAAACTCCAAATCATTGGCAAATGTCGTAGCGTCTGTGATCGTGACCCCTTTCTTATTGAAGGGCTCGATCAAGGACCGGATGCGCTTGTCAACTTCGTTTGAATCCATCGGAATAGCGTTCTCTTTCTTTTGCTTTGCACGTTTGGAAGGCGGTCTTCGCGCCAATTGGCAATGCTTGTGTGGCGGGAAAGCGGCCGAAAGCCTGCTTTGTCAAGTTTACTCCACTATTGCGTTTGGGCATCCATCGGGTTCGAAGGTTCAATCAACGTGTTTACAGCAGCCATAAACGGCATGATTGAAACCGGTTTGGCTAAGTAACCTGCCGCTCCCGCTGCCTTGATCTTTTCCTCATCCCCTTTGCCCGCAAAGGCGGTGACAGCCAAGATTGGGATTTGGGACAGGGCATCGTCACGACTCGCCTCTTCGATAAGATCAACGCCCGATACACCAGGCAGCTGTATGTCCATAATTATCAAGTCTGGGTTTATCGTTCTTGCAATTTCTAGCGCTTTTTCACCTTCTGCAGCAGGCTCGACATCAAAGCCATTCGCCTTCAAAACATCGCAGAATAATTTTCGATTTAGATCGTTATCCTCGACAACTAAGATCCGCTTTGCCACTGACGAACGCGCTCCCATCGCATAGCCTAACTAACGACACTGAAGGGTCGCTACAATTCAAAATCAAATTCATTCCCCGATCTCGTCCTCTGATAATGATGCGGCTAGCATCGCCTTAGCTGCATTGACCTGGATTCTCAGCAATGACAGCAGGGCCGAACGATATCTCTCGCTGACGGGACTGAACCCGGCCTCTTTGCGAACCGGATTGGGTGATCCCTACGTTTTGGCCTCTTCGCTTACATTTCTGGTCAACCACGAAGTGGACCTGCTTTGTGCTGCGGAAGCGCTGGCTGTCACGCCGGAAGAATTGATAGCTGCACAAAGGGAGCTAGAGTCTTGAGCCGTCCACTTATCATAAGTGATTGTGACGAAGTTCTTTTGCATATGGTCGTGCCATTCAAAGATTGGCTCGAAGCAGAACATGGTGTTAGATTTGCTTTGCAAGGCAACAATTTTGCCAATGCGCTTCGTTGGCAGAAAAACGATGAGCCGCTGGAAGCAAAAGATGTTTGGCGATTCTTAGGCGGATTTTTTGATACCCAGATGGCAGACCAGCGGCCAATTGCAGGGGCGGTTGAAAGCATCAATGAGCTTGCCCAGCATGCGGATGTTGTAGTGCTGACCAATTTGGTCGACGAACGGCGAGAGATGCGTTCGCAACAGCTTGCGGCATTGGGTATCGACGCGCCCGTTTTTACAAATCAAGGGCCGAAGGGCCCTGCGCTGAAGGCAATTGTTGAAGAGTATAAACCCAGCCGCGCTGTGTTTGTTGATGATTTGGCGCAGCACCACCATTCTGTTGCTGAGACGGCTCCAAACACCTTGCGGCTGCATTTTTGCGGCGAGCCAATGATCGCCAGTCAAATCGATTGCGCCCATAAAGCAGGCCATGCCAATGCTCGGATCGACAGTTGGAATGAGGCATTGCCTTGGCTGCTAGATAATTTGAAGGATGAACCGGTATGAGCATCGAAGCACGATTTGAGCAGTTGGGAATAGTTCTTCCTCCGGCGGCCGCACCGGTAGCGAGTTATTTGCCGGTCGTCGTTGAAGGTCGCTTCGTTTATGTTTCAGGACAGCTTCCTTTTACAGACGGGGAGCTGATCAAAGGTCAATTGGGAAATGACCTCTCGCTTGAGCAAGGGATCGCTGCTGCTCGGGCCTGTGGTTTGATGATCCTGGCTCAATTACAGCAAGCCAATGTGCCATTGGATGCGGTAAGTCGCGTCGTAAAACTCGGGGCTTTCGTCAGCTCTACTTCCGATTTTGTGGACCAGCCTAAAGTCGCGAACGGGGCTTCGGATCTTATGTTCGACGTGTTCGGCGAAATTGGCCGGCATGCCAGGGCAGCAGTCAGTGTTCCGGCTTTGCCTTTGGGTGCTGCGGTTGAGGTGGATGCGGTGATCGCGATTGAGCCTAGCTGATAAGCCATGGTGACAAGGCAAACTCCCGGCTGGTTGACCGGCTGGTCCTACGCTCACCGTGGATTGCATAACGATCATGTGCCGGAGAACTCCATAGCAGGGGCAAAAGGCGCGATCGATGCGGGGTTGGGCATTGAATGTGATGTGCAAAGAAGCCGTGATGGCCAACCAATGGTGTTCCATGATTGGGAATTGGACCGCTTGACAGACCGAAATGGTCTGATCGAAAATTACGATGCAAGCGAGCTGGCGCAAGCCCGTCTTTCAAACTCAGACCAAAAGCCTGTCCATCTTGCCAAATTTTTGGATTTCGTCGATGGGCGCGTTCCCGTTTTAATAGAGATCAAGTCGCGGCCAGGATACGATGTCGAAAACACCTGTGGCACGGTGGCGGAAATCTTGCGCGGTCGGCCAGATATGCTCGCTGTGATGAGCTTTGATCCGAAAGTTGGCGAATGGTTTGCCGGCAACCTTCCAGAATGCCTCAGAGGATTGGCTTGTACCGACTCGCTGGATCTCGGTTTCAAGGGAGCTTGGCGAGAAGTGGGCGCGCTCGATCTCGCTTCACCCGATTTCCTGGCAATCGATATTCGTGATGTCCCCAACACGCTCACAACGTTATGGCGTGAAGCAGGAAGACCGCTGCTTAGCTGGACAATCCAGACCGAAGAATGGCGGGACAAAGCCACCCAATATGTCGATGCACCGATCGCTGAAGGAGCGGGCCTCGAATGAGCGAGAACGAGTCGACCGTTCAGATTGCACCTTCGGTTGGTTCTTTTGATCAAGATGAATGGAATGCTCTTGGCGGCGACCAAAATCCTTTTGTAAGCCACGAGTTTCTTAGCGCGCTTGAAGATTCACGAAGTGTTGGAGAAGGGACGGGCTGGGATCCGGCGCCGATTTCAATAATTGATGCCTCTGGCAAATTGATTGGCGCGATGCCCAGCTACGTGAAGACACACAATCGCGGTGAATATGTTTTTGATCATGCTTGGGCAGAGGCATATGAGCGAGCTGGAGGTAGATATTTCCCAAAGCTACAGATTGCTGCGCCGTTCACGCCTGCGAATGGACCTCGCCTGCTCTGTTCGAGCGTCGAGGTTGAGGCACAACTGATCCAATCGGTTGAACTGGTTTGCCAGCAAAGTGGTATATCATCCGCGCACGCCACTTTTGTGGATTCAGGACAGATTGAAAGTTTTGAGAACGCTGGCTGGCTGATGCGAAGCGATATTCAATTTCACTGGCAAAATCGCGGCTATGCTTCCTTTGATGAGTTCTTGGGCGATCTTGCATCTCGCAAGCGAAAGAACATGCGAAGGGAAAGGTTGGCGGCTCAAGAGAATTTGACGATTGAACGGTTTAGCGGAGATCAAATCCGCCCTGAACATTGGGATGCATTCTGGATCTTTTATCAAGACACCGGATCAAGGAAGTGGGGCGCGCCTTACCTTACAAGGGAAGCTTTCACCTTGTTGGGTGAGCGGATGGCAGACCGCATCGTATTGGTTTTGGCATTTGCGGATGGCCTGCCAATTGCTGGCGCGCTTAACTTTGTCGGTCAAGATGCGCTGTTCGGCCGATATTGGGGCTGCGTTCGCGATGTGCGTTTCTTGCATTTCGAGCTTTGCTATTACCAAGCAATCGACATCGCAATCGAACGAGGCCTGACAAGAGTCGAAGCTGGCGCGCAAGGAAGCCATAAACTGGCTCGCGGATACGAACCTGAAAAAACGTGGTCAGCGCATTGGATCGCTGACTCGGCGTTCCGTTCTGCCGTTGCTGACTTTCTCGAGCGTGAGCGTGCAGGTGTGTCCCTAGAACAAACCTATTTGGATGCGCGCATGCCGTTCAAGAAAGGTTAGGCAGCTTTGCGACGCTCGTCAGCAAGCCATTGGCGAGCGCGCCGCTGAGCTTCGGCAATTTCGCGAGCTGTCATTTCTTCAGAAATGTCTGCTCTGCACCAAGATGCCTCTTCATGGCCCTGTGCAGCCGCAAGATTGAACCACTTGTGAGCTTCGATTAAGTCGCATTCTGCGCCTTGACCGCCGGTTGAAAACGCTACCCCAAGATCAAAATATGCCGATGCATCTCCCTGAGCTGCGGCTGCAAGGCATTGCGCGACGATTTGCGCAGTTTGTTCACTATCAAGCTGGTCCGCAGAACCAGTAGAGATTGGTGTAAGTTCCATTTCATTACCCCGTTTTTTGCTCGATCCTCGAATTCCCTTTGGATCGATTAACCAAGACCTCGCCAAACATGGTCAACAATTGGTTAACAGAGGGCAGATTTTTCGATGGCGACGATCCACTTTGATCAAGTTTGAGACACTCGCAGCAGGCATGTTAGACCAATTTGCGAAAGCAGCTTGTGCCGCCTGATTGGTCCGCCTATAGGCCCGCTCAATGCGTTGACTGATTGGGGGGTCGGCGTAGCGTTTGAGAGCATCGCAGCGATTGCTTTTGATCGGTTCGCGGGAAGTGATTGGGGTAAGAGGACCACATGGCCACTTCGGCGACAGATGATATTGATATCCTAGAAAAGGCGAAGCGCATGCTCGCCCCTGGATATGTCCCTAGCGACAGCGAAGATTATATGTGCGAGCAGCAGCAAAACTATTTTCGGTTGCTGTTGCTCGAATGGAAGCGTTCGATTCACGACGCTGCCGATCAAACGCTGCAATCTTTACAAGACGGACCCATTCGCGAAGCGGATCTGAATGATCGCGCCTCGAGCGAAACCGATTGGGGAATTGAGTTGCGGACACGTGACCGGCAGAGAAAGTTGATTTCAAAGATCGACTCGGCGCTTCAACGCATTGACCAGGGCGAATATGGTTATTGCGAGGTGACCGGAGATCCAATCGGTCTGAAGCGCTTGGTTGCGCGTCCTGTCGCTACGATGACGGTAGAGGCGCAAGAAGCGCATGAGCGAAAAGAGAAAATTTCGCGAGACGACTAATAACTGCCAGGATTAAGTGCCAATTTGGGACGCCCTGAAATCGCTCTCCAGGACCGAGCAACCCTTAATCAATCGTTAGTTACTGCTGCATAACTCAAACGGCAATCGCGGTGGGCTGCGGGATTTTGTGATTAACACGACCCGCAAGCTTGGTGCGCTTGACTATCCAATTGTGCGCAGGAGTTATCCGAAATGACAGGTTTTGAAACTAGGAGCGTTTCGCGCGACAGCCTGTTTCTATTGGCCGGCATCCAAATTGAAAATGCTGGCGAGCACCATCGTGTTCGTGTGCGCAATCTTTCGAATGGCGGAATGATGGGCGAGGGCAATCTGCGCGTGAAGCGTGGGAATCGACTTGATATTGAATTGAAGAATGTTGGCGCGGTAGCTGGTACAGTTGCCTGGGTTCAAGATGACCGGTTCGGCATTGCGTTCGACGAAGAAATAGATTCTCAACTAGCACGCAAAGCGGCTCCTATTGAGCCGGGCTCGCCCGCTGATATGGTTGGCCGCAATCGCGCACATCAGGCCCCGGCAGCACCCGATCCAAACGGATTGCGAAAACTCTAACCTCAAGCGCGAAGTTTCTTCGCTGACGCGCATGAACAAAGCTGCTATCTCGCGGCTCAATGCTACGGTTATGGATCCTGCTCTCAATTTTGCTTGGACTCTCGTCGTGTGGTCCATCGAGCCAAGATGGCCCGATCAACATTGCAATTATGGGAGAGCCAGACAGCCTCTTCCAACAAGGCGTCCGACTTTCTCCTGCAGCCCAACATTTGCGCTCCGCTACTAGCGAAGGGCTGGTGGCTCTTGATCCCACCGGAGAAATTCTGCCTGCAATTGCCGAACGTTGGATCGTCACTGATGATGGACAAAGTTATATTTTTCGGTTGCGGGATTCAGACTGGCCTGACGAGCAATTAATCACCGCATCTGATGTCGCGGACTTGCTGCGTGAATCTCTCCAAAGACTTGAAGGTACATCCTTAGGTCTGGACTTAGCAAAAGTGACCGATGTCAGAGCGATGACCGGGCGCGTCATAGAAATTAAGCTCTCCAGTCCAATGCCAGAATTTTTGAGGTTGATGGCTCAACCTGAACTTGGATTTGTCAGCGGCGGTGGCGGGACTGGCCCGATGAGCGCATCACGCGAAGAAGGCGCCAGCGTGCTGGAGTTGAGCGCCGTGGCACCGGAAGATCGGGGTTTGCCGGCACGCCGCGATTGGGAAGAGCTATCCAAGCCTCTGACCGTGCAGGCCATTCCAGCCAGTCATGCTGTTTCCGCCTTTTCGAGCGGTGCGGTTGACCTGTTGATCAACGGGCAAATCTCCAGCTTTCCCTCCGCGCAACTCGGCCCGCTTTCACGCGGCAACATTAGAGTTGATCCTGCGCTCGGGCTCTTCGGGTTTGTGATCCGCAATGACGACGGGGTGCTGGCGACCGCTGAGTTAAGAGAAGCGCTGTCCATGGCATTGGATCGGGCCAGTTTGATCGAACCCTTCGGACTAACCGGCTGGGCTTCCAGTCGCTCGATAGTACCAGATGAATTGCTGCAATCAGAACAAATCCTCCAAGTGAGTTGGGCCGAAATGAGCTTGGACGAACGGAGGAGCATCGCCTTTAATCGTATTAGGGCATGGGAGGAGGAAAGCGGCGAAGATGCTGTTTTGCGTGTGGCCCTGCCCGGAGGCGCAGGCAGCGATTTGTTGCTAAACGGAATTGCCCAGAATTGGGAGGCAGTTGGCGTTAGAGTTGTGCGGGTTGCACAAGGCGAAGGTGCCGAATTGCAGTTACGCGATCGGCTTGCTCGCTATTCTTCGCCGCGTTGGTTCCTCAATCAGTTCAATTGTGAACTCGAATTGGGGCTGTGTTCTGAGGATGCAGACGCGTTGGTGGCTCAATCCCTCGTTAGCCAAGATCTATCGGAAAAGGCTCAGCTCCTGGCTCAGGCGCATAGCGAAATGCTGGCGCAACAGATATTTATTCCGATCGGCGCCCCGGTCCGATGGTCATTGGTTAGAGGCACGATTGAGGCGTTTGAGCCCAACCAATGGGGGATCCACCCCTTGTTCCCGCTCTCCTCACCCACCATCTAAGGGATAGAAGGAGAACGCTATGGACGGTCAAAGACGGCCGCAAACCGTGGAATTGGACCTACCGCTTGGGCCTGAGCCAGCCTCGATCAGGCGCAGGATCGAAACAATGGAAAAGCTCCTGGAACGAAGTTTTACGATCCCAGGCGTCAATATTCCTGTTGGGCTCGATGCAATTGTCGGGCTGATCCCGGTCGTAGGTGATATTGTAACGACAGCTCTGGGAGCGTATGTGATCTGGGAGGCGCGCAATCTAAACATCCCGAAGTGGAAATTGTGGCGCATGGGCGCCAATGTCGCGTTCGACACTGTGATCGGTCTGGTGCCGGTGGTCGGGGATGCTGCAGATTTACTTTATCGCTCAAACACCAAAAATTTGCGGATTATTCGCAAACATCTCGACAAGCATCATCCTGAAACTCAGGTGATCGAAGGCTAGTTCTTGGCGGAGATTTGATTTCCGTCCCCACGTCGCTACGCAAGGCCTTATGCCAACCGACGTAACATATTCCAGCTATCTGGATCTGGATCTGGATCGACTCCTTCAGGCCCAGCATCCCGTATCGGGCGCGCATGATGAAATGCTCTTCATTGTGGTGCATCAGGCAAGTGAGTTGTGGCTTAAATTGTGCTTGCATGAATTGAACGCTGCCAGAGACCAAATCATTGAAGGCGACTTGCGCGCTGCGTTCAAAATGCTTGCCCGTGTTGCCAGAGCTCAAGAACAGTTGATCCAGAGCTGGGATGTCTTGAGTACGATGACCCCGCATGATTATTCGACGGTTAGGCCGCATTTGGGCCGTTCAAGCGGCTTTCAATCGGGTCAGTACCGGATGATGGAATTCGTGCTCGGGGGCCGAAATCTTGACATGGTGAAGATCCATGAGAGCTCTCCAAAAATAGCGAATGAACTTCGTGGCGAGGCAAGCCGGCCCAGCCTTTATGACACGGCCATTCGGCTACTCTCAAATTCCGGTTTTCAAATCGATGATCAGGTTTTGGAACGGAATCTGACAGATCCTTATGTGCACAACAGCTCAGTCGAATCTGCCTGGGCCGAGATTTATCGAAATCCGCAATCGCATTGGGACATATATGAATTGGCCGAGAAACTGGTCGATCTCGAATACCATTTTCAGCGTTGGCGGTTTGGGCATTTGAAAACCGTCGAACGCATCATTGGCTTCAAACGCGGCACTGGTGGGACGAAAGGTGTGCCCTATCTTGCCGGCGTGTTGGAGCAGGCGTTCTTCCCAGAACTCCTTTCGGTGAGGACAGCGATGTGACCAAGTCCCGCGTCCCCAAAATTTGGGACATCTCACAGGTGTTGCGGAGTGAGTTACCGGTGTGGCCAGGAGACACCGATTTTAGCCATGTCGAAACGTGGCAAATCAATTCTGGAGCCCCGGTAAACGTTTCTGCCATTACACTTTCGACACATTCGGGTTCTCACGCTGATGCGCCGCTTCACTATGATGCCGGTGGCAGCGATATCGCCGAAGTAAAGTTGGAGCCATATCTGGGGACCTGTCAGGTCGTTGATGCCCGGATGGCCGGCCCCCTTATCACGATTGAAGATTTGCCAAGCGCGGCCTGTTTTGAACGCGTGCTCTTTCGAACTTTTGAATTGTTTCCGCATAGTGATTGGCCGCAGGAAACCACTGCGATTTCGCCTGATGCAATCGATTGGCTTGCAGACCGCGGAACCAAATTGATTGGGATTGATGGACCGTCCATCGATCCGCAAAACTCAAAATCGATGGATGCACATATGGCGGTGCTCCGCCATGATATACGGGTACTTGAAGGGCTCGTTCTAGATGATGTTTCTTCGGGTCAGTATGAGTTGATTGCGCTGCCCCTTGCGATCCAGAGTGGCGATGCGTCCCCAGTACGAGCGATATTGCGAGATCTGGCATGAGCCCGATTGAGCAAGCCAGAGAACTCGACAACGCCGATCCTTTGGCATGCTATCGGGAACGGTTCGTAATTCCAGATGGCGTCATTTATCTCGATGGAAACTCGCTTGGCTGCATGCCGCGCAAAACCGCAGTTCGAATGAGTGAAGTGTTAGAAAAAGAATGGGGCCAAGGGCTCATCAGATCTTGGAATGATGCGGATTGGTTTGGATTGGCCAAGCAAGTTGGGGCCAAAATAGCACCCATTATCGGAGCGGGGCCGAATGAAGTCATCGCCTGCGATTCGACCAGTATCAATCTTTTTAAACTCATCGCCGCAGCGCTTGAAATGCACCCAGACCGCAATGTGGTGCTTTCAGAGCCGGGAAATTTCCCAACTGACCTTTACATGATTGCAGGGCTGGAAAAACAAGGGCTGGCGCAGCGCAGGCTTGCCGCGCGCGACAAGATGATTGATGCGATCGATAACGATGTCGCACTGCTGGTTTTAACGCATGTCCATTACAAGACCGGCGAAAAGTTTGATTTGTTGGAATTGACGCAGGCTGCGCATGCAGCGGGCGCCTTGGTGCTGTGGGATTTATCCCATTCTGCGGGCGCGATTCCTATAGATTTGGGCGCGGCGAACGCTGATTTTGCTGTTGGTTGCGGCTACAAATATCTTTGCGGCGGTCCGGGGGCTCCGGCCTATGCCTTTGTAGCTGAACGTCACCACCAAGAGCTTGCACAGCCGCTAACGGGTTGGTTTGGGCATGACCAACCGTTCGCATTTAAGGACGATTTTGTTGCTGCGCGTAGTATCGAACAATTACAATGCGGCACACCGCCAATTTTGGGGTTGGCGGCATTGGAAGTTGGGGTGGATATTATCGCCGAAATTGGTGTCTCTCGGCTTGCACAGAAATCCATCGCTCTGTCCGAGTTTTTTCTGGAGTGCCTGTCGCGCTTTGAAATTTCGTTGGATCTTGCATGCCCGGCAGACAGTTCTCAACGTGGCAGCCAGGTCGCGTTTTTTCATAAGAACGCCTTCGGCATTTGTCAGGCTCTAATCGCGCGCGGCGTTATTGGAGATTTTCGCGATCCCGATATATTGCGTCTGGGTTTTGCACCCGCATATTTGCGGTTTGAAGACATGGCGATTGCCGCCACCCAGTTAAGGCAAGTTTTGGATGGCGAGAAATGGCGGCTGGCCAAGTTTAATAGACGACCAAAAGTGACTTAGGCCTCCAGCTCAATGTCCCAATAGAGCCAATCGCGCCATGTTTCATGCAGGTAATTTGGCGGAAATTTCTTACCGTATTGCTGGAGTTGCCAGCTCGTGGGCCTGATCGGCTTCACTGCAATATGCATGCGCGCTTGCTGAGGAGTGCGGCCACCCTTTTTCATATTGCAGTTTGCACAGGCCGTGGTGATATTTTCCCACGTAGTCTTTCCACCCAAACGGCGCGGGATCACATGATCGAAGGTCAAGTGTTCGCCAGCACCGCAATATTGACATTGAAACCGGTCCCGCAGGAACAAATTGAAGCGTGTGAAGGCGGGAAATTCACTGTGTTTTACGTATTGCCGGAGCGCAATCACACTTGGGATTTTCATATCGAGGGAGGGAGAGTGAACCTCTCGCTCATAGCTTTCCACGATATCCACCCTATCGAGAAACACTGCCTTTATAGCGGTTTGCCAAGGCCACAGGCTAAGCGGGTAGTACGACAAAGGTGTGTAATCTGCGTTGAGCACGAGCGCTGGGCAATCCGAAACATGACGTGCCGGATCGTCAGCTGCACTGCGGAATTGTGCGGCTCTTTCAATCAGATCGGTTTTGAACACTCCGATAGTCCTCCCTGATAAGAGCGAGAATGCCGTGGCTGACCGAATAGTCAAAGGTATTAGGGAAACGCTTTCCACAAGGAATTTGGTCTGGCTGTGACATTCGGATCGCGATAACGGTCATGGCTTAGTCATGATTGTCACTCGCTTCGCCCCCAGTCCGAATGGACACTTGCATTTGGGTCACGCATTTTCTGCGATCCATGCGCATGATTTAGCTCGCGAGGCTGCCGGCAAATTTCTGCTGCGAATCGAGGACATCGACGGTCACCGTTCCAAGAGCGAGCTGGCCGATACCATCCGCCGAGATATTGAATGGCTGGGATTGGAATGGGAGGAGGTTCCCGCGCAATCAAATCGATTGGAGACCTATCGGGAGGCAGCCCAGCGTTTGACCGACGAAGGGCTCCTTTACCCCTGCATTTGCACCCGGTCGGATATTTCCGAAGCAAGCCATCGGAGCGGTCCTGACGGTCCGATTTATCCCGGCACTTGCAAGAAAACACCGCCTGAAAATTCGCTCCCGGCAGCCTTAAGGCTGAATTTCGGCAAAGCGCTGTCTCGTACGGGGCCAATCAGTTGGCGGGATACGCATGGGCATTCGATCGCAGTTGATCCTTCGTACATTGGCGATGTGGTGTTGGTCCGAAAGGATCTTCCGTCCAGCTATCACCTTGCTGTGACGCTGGATGATGCGGCGGATGGGGTTACGCACGTCACGCGCGGCTCAGACCTCATTGGCGCGACACATGTCCATAGAATGCTTCAAGAGCTGTTAGGGCTACCAGTTCCGGTTTGGGACCATCATCCTTTATTGTTGGATCAAGATGGGCGAAAGCTGGCGAAGCGGCGTAACTCACCGCCTTTAGCGGATCGGAGAGCCAGCGGCGAAGATGGGCGATTTCTTGCGGATCAATTGCGCCAGCGGAAGTTCCCTTCTGGCATTGTTCTCGAAATGGCTTAGATAACCTTCATGACCTACTTTCTCATCGCAGTGCTCGCCCTCTTGTGCATATTAGTCATAGTTTCGCTTGTCCGGGGAATTGTGGCCTTTCTCAAAACGACAAAGATCGATCTTGAGACCGGCGAGGGTGAAACCGCCACCGATATGCAGTTGCTGCAAAACAAGGCGATGTTCGCAAGAATCAAATTCCAGGCGTTGGCCGTCGCTGTGGTTGCGATCTTGCTGGCAATTTCTCGCTAGTCGATCGCGCTGAGCAGATGGAGGCCTGACCAATGGTCAAACTCAACAAGATATACACACGCACTGGTGACGACGGCACAACAGGTTTGGTCGACGGTTCAAGGACTAACAAAAATTCGCTTCGGATTGCAGCGATTGGCGCAATTGACGAACTGAACAGCACAATTGGCTTAGCCGTTTGTGCCTGCGCGCAAGAGTCTCTTGCTGCGCTTTTGACGCATATTCAGAATGACCTGTTTGATCTGGGAGCAGATTTGGCGACTCCTAGTGAGGACGGAGATTTCGAACCCTCTGAAATGATCCTTAGAATTGTGCCTGCGCAAGTCACATGGTTGGAAGATCAAATTGACCAGCTTAACGAACGGCTAGAACCTCTGACGAGTTTTGTCTTGCCGGGCGGAAGCGAATCAGCATCGCGCGTTCACGTCGCGCGCGCGATTGCCCGAAACGCCGAACGCACATTGGTCGGTTTGGCAGACGAGACAGCCATCAATCCAAATGCCGCAACCTATATAAACCGGCTTTCCGACTTTCTATTCGTTCTTGCAAGAATTCTGAATGATAATGGCCATAGTGACGTAAAATGGGTTCCGGGCGCTAACCGCTAGCCATAATCGAACTCCCCGGTTAACAGGCTTCTTTGCTGCACTTGCGAAGGGATAAGATCATGCGGACAATCGCTGTAATTGGCGCTGGGCAAATGGGAACGGGCATCGCCCAAACGATTGCGCAGCACGGCATGAATGTGCTGATTTCTGACGTTGATGCTGATCGCGCGCAAGCCGGCAAAGATACAATCGAAAAAGCACTGGTAAAGCTCGTTGGAAGAGCAAAGCTTGAGGCGGATGAAGCCGAGAGCGTTCTCTCGCGGATCTCGCCAATTGGTGATTATGCCCCGATGGTTGATGCGGAATTGATTATTGAGGCCGCGACTGAACAAGAACCGATCAAGAAAGCTATCTTCGAACGCGCAGGGCAAGTTCTATCCGCGCAGTCAATCATGGCCAGCAATACAAGCTCCATCCCAATTACGAGGATGGCAAACTATTCTCCAGATCCAGAACGTTTCATTGGACTGCACTTTTTCAACCCGGTCCCCGTGATGGGATTGATAGAAGTCATTCCAGGGTTGGCGACCGCGCAAGCGACCACAGATAGTGTGACTGCTTTCGCCGCTGGTTTGGGCAAAGAGGTGGTGCTCAGCCAGGATGAGCCAGGTTTCGTCGTGAATCGCATTCTGTTGCCAATGATCAATGAGGCCGTTTTTGTGCTGGGCCAATCAACAGCGGGGATCGAAGATATCGACAAAGGGTGCCGGCTGGGTCTCAATCACCCAATGGGGCCGCTGCAACTGGCCGATTTTGTCGGTTTGGATACCTGCCTCGACATTATCAATGTGCTGTACAAAACCACGAGAGATACGAAATATCGCCCGGCGCCGTTATTGGTGAAATATGTCGAAGCAGGCTGGCTTGGACGAAAATCGGGCCGCGGATTCTACGATTATTCCGGTGAGGCTCCGGTCCCGACTCGTTAAGCGACAAGCCTTTGCCTAATGATGGCAAAATATTGGTGCGGGTTTAGAGGTCGATAATGACCGGATCATCGTCCGGGTCAATTTGAATAAACTCATCAAAATCGGAAGGTTCCTGCACGGGCGGCGCGAAGTTTGCGTTGGGATCAAACCCCTGAGCATCATCAATCAGCTCTTCATCGTCAGCAAATTCGACGGTGTAATCTGGGATCACAGTAGGCGAACCGGCACCAGGTTGATCCTCGTCACTGCGCGAAAAACCGCGCGCCTGATCTCTAATTTCGCTTCGTTGTTGGTCCAATCCATCAATGGCATCATGCAAAGTTCCACCCTCTTCCTCGGTGCCAACCAACATCAAGGTAGAAAAGATAGTGACGCCAGCAAAAGCCAGCGCTGCCTTATGATTCTGGAAAAGTTTCTTCGCCATTCGGCGATATATAGGCGCATTTGGGTTAACGCTTCGTAGCGGAAACCTCTTTCTTCAATTCATAGAGCATATCGAGTGCATCGCGCGGCGAAAGTTCATCGATATTGATGTTTTCCAGTTTTTCGGAGAGCAATTTTTCGGGCGTGGACTCGTCGATTATGGGTGCGCTTGCGAATAGCGGCAAATCGCCCAACCCGGCAGCAATTCCGCCGTTTTCAGAACGATTGGCCTCTAGCTTTGCCAAGACTTGCTGAGCTCTATCAATGACCTTCTTTGGGACCCCTGCAAGCTTCGCGACCGCTAAGCCATAGCTGCGATCCGCCGGCCCATTTGCAAGTTCGTGAAGGAGTACAAGTTCGCCTTTCCATTCACGCGCTCGGACGTGATGCAATGAAAGCGCCTCGCAGCTCTGATCCAGCCGCGCCATTTCGTGGTAATGCGTAGCGAACAGACATCTAGATTTGGTGTTCGAATGCACAGCTTCAGCCACCGCCCAAGCCAGCGCAAGTCCATCGTAAGTAGAGGTGCCTCTTCCAACCTCATCGAGAATAACGAAACTACGCTCACTCGCTTGCGAGAGGATTGCGGCGGTTTCTACCATTTCCACCATAAAGGTAGAGCGTCCGCGTGCCAGATTGTCAGACGCTCCAACGCGGCTGAATAGTCGGTCAACCAACCCGATTTTTGCAGATTTTGCTGGGACATAACCGCCTGCTTGAGCCATAAGGATGATCAGCGCGTTCTGGCGAAGGAATGTAGACTTTCCGCCCATATTGGGTCCGCCGATTAGCCAAAGTCGGTCGTCGCTATCGAGGGCGCAGTCGTTGGCTATGAAACGCTCGCCGGTTTTGGCGAGAGCAGTTTCGACAACCGGATGACGACCTTCCGTGACATCAAAGACGGTGCTCTCTTCTATTTCAGGTCGGGTCCATTCACCTTCGGAAGCGCGTTCTGCGATGGCAGTGGCGACATCAATCCTGGCCAGACCGGCTGCCGTCTTTGCAATTGCCAATTGGGCATGTTCAATCGCTCGGATAAACTCTTCAAAATGAGCGTCTTCTGCAGCAATCGCGCGGCCACCTGCCTCTGAAATCCTTGTCGCTTCTTCGTGTAATGAGACGGAATTGAATCGGACCGCGTTCTTCATGGTTTGGCGGTGCGTGAATCCGCTTTCCGGCGCCATGAGAGGGTCGGCATGCCGGCTCGGCACTTCAATGAAATACCCCAAGACGCCGTTGTGCTTAATCTTGAGGGCGGTGATCCCGGTTTCATCGCGATATTTGGCTTCCATCGCGGCAATTGCTCGGCGAGAACTTCCCGATATCTGCCTCAACTCGTCAAGCGATGCGTCATATCCATCGGCAATATAGCCCCCGTTTGATTGCTCAGTCGGCGGCGACGCGACCAATGCATTTTGAAGGAGATCAACTAAGGCACCATGACCCGCGAGCGTGGGCAAAATTTGGTCGAGAAGTGCTGGACGATCGGATTCTTCTGACAAGATGCTGTGAAGCCTTCGTGCATCAGCCAGGCCATCGCGAATTTGGCCGAGGTCGCGCGGAGTGCCTCTGCCAGCGATAATCCGGCCCAGCGCTCTGCCAATGTCGGGTAAAGCTTTCAGTTTTGACCGCAGATCATGGCGTTCAACTGGCCTTTCAAACCAGAATTGAACCAAATCTAGGCGCGCCATTACTCTCGTTCGATCAAGCAAGGGAGATGCGAGATCTTCTGCGAGTTGCCGCGCGCCCGCCCCAGTCACGCATCGATCGATTGACCCAATCAGACTTCCTGATCGGCCACCATCCTGCGCTTCAAGAATTTCCAGGCTGGCGCGTGTCGCCTTATCCATGACCATATGGGCACCGCCATGTTGAGGTGTCGGCGGCAACAATAAGGGAAGCGATCCCCGGCCAACGTGATCAAGATAAGAAACCAGTCCGCTGGCTGCGGCCAACATCGCGCGTGAAAAATCGCCAAAACCATCTAACGTTTTGACTTGATGGATTTTGCACAATTGCTCTTGGCCAAGCTGACTTCGAAATTGATTTGAGGGACGGTGCGTTGCGCCGTCCATTATGCGAGGAAAGCCTTCGGGCACCAAAATTTCGTTTGCCCTCAATCGTGCCAGGTGAGCATCGAGCATCTCGATATTGCATTCCTCAAGCACGGTAGCGCCGGTTGAAATGTCGCAGCTGGCAATACCGCATTGGCCCCGAACTTCTGCCAAGGCGACCAAAACATTGGCGCTGCGCGGCTCTAACAATGCTTCTTCGGTCAGCGTGCCAGCGGTGACAAAACGCACAATGTCCCGCTTGACGAGCGCCTTTGAACCATCACGTTTTTTGGCTTCCTCCGGCGTTTCCACCTGTTCCGCGATGGCAACGCGGCAACCGTTCTTGATCAGTTTCGCCAAGTATCCTTCGGCGGCATGCACCGGGACACCGCACATGGGAATTGGATTGCCATCTTGCGCTCCGCGAGATGTAAGCGCGATGTCCAAAACTCTTGCAGCCAATTTCGCATCGTCAAAAAAAAGCTCGAAAAAATCACCCATGCGATAGAATAGCAAGCAATCATCAGCCTCTGCTTTAAGCGCTAAATATTGCTCCATCATCGGGGTGGTTTTGTTCGCCATATTTACCAACTAGCCAGCCTGTGAGTGATTCGGAACGCCCAGTAAGGGCCTTTCCCCTATCGTTTGTTGTATTTGCGGGCTAAGCGCTCATCGAATACGAGCAGGAGCACCTCCCCATGGCGGAAGATCGCAAAGAGACTTTCACAACCCGAGAGGCGTTGTTTTACCACGAGACGATCCGTCCAGGTAAACTAGAAATCATTGCGTCAAAGCCGATGGCCTCGCAGCGCGACTTGAGTCTAGCTTACTCCCCCGGCGTTGCCGCCCCGGTTGAAGCGATCGCGGAAGATCCAAGCCTTGCCGCGCGCTACACTGCGCGATCGAATTTGGTCGCTGTCATATCGAATGGGACAGCAATCTTGGGCCTTGGCAATTTGGGCGCACTTGCATCCAAGCCAGTGATGGAGGGCAAGGCCGTGCTGTTTAAACGCTTTGCCGATGTGGATTCGATTGATTTGGAGCTCGCGACTGAGGATCCGCAGGCCTTTATCGAGGCGGTCGCGCTGATGGAGCCAAGCTTCGGCGGGATCAATTTGGAAGACATCAAAGCGCCAGAATGCTTCATTATTGAGCAGGCGCTGCGTGAGCGGATGAATATTCCCGTTATGCATGACGATCAGCATGGCACTGCGATCATTGCGGCTGCGGGCCTGATCAATGCTTGTCATCTTACCGGACGTGATTTGAAGGATACCCGGATGGTGGTAAACGGGGCAGGGGCTTCGGCGCTGGCGTGTACGGCTCTAATCAAAGCGATGGGCATCCCACACGAAAACGTGATCGTTTGCGATCGGACCGGGGCGATTACTCCAGGCCGCGAAAAGGTTGATCAATGGAAGAGCGCGCATGCGATTGAAACCGATGCGACCAATTTGGAAGAAGCGTTGGTTGGCGCGGATATTTTCCTTGGTCTTTCGGCTGCTGGCGCGTTGAAGCCTGAATGGGTGGAAAAGATGGCAGACAAGCCGATCATCTTTGCGATGGCAAACCCAACACCAGAAATTATGCCTGATGAGGCTAAGGCGGTTCGCCCGGATGCAATTATTGCCACCGGCCGCTCAGACTTCCCCAATCAAGTCAACAACGTGCTTGGCTTCCCATTCATCTTTCGTGGCGCGCTTGATGTTCAAGCCACCACGATCAATGAGGAGATGAAAGTCGCGGCGGCGCGGGCGATCGCTGAACTCGCGCGGGAACGAGTGCCCGAAGAGGTTTCAAGCGCCTATGGTAAGAACCAGAAGTTCGGCAAAGACTACATCATCCCTGCGCCATTTGATCCTCGCTTGATCGAGGTTGTATCTTCGGCAGTGGCCAAGGCAGCGATGGATTCCGGCGTTGCAAAAGCACCCATTGATGATCTGGATGCCTATCGTCACGCGCTAAAATCTAGGCTCAATCCGACAACTGCTGTGCTTACCGGCACTTATAACGAGGCAAAAGCCAATCCCAAGCGAATGGTATTTGCAGAAGCCGAAGAAGAGGTTGTGCTGCGCGCAGCGATCCAATTCCGCGATTTTGGCTATGGAACTCCTGTTCTGGTTGGCCGAACCAAAGCGGTGGTCGATAAACTGCACCAATTGTCAGTTTCCGATCCGGGTAGCTTCGAGATCCAGAATTCCGCAACCTCTGAACATGTGCCTGCGATGGTCGAATATCTCTACGATCGCTTGAAGCGGAAAGGCTACACTCAAAGAGACGTTCGCCGAATGGTGAACCAAGAGCGGAACGTTTTTGCCGCCTTGCTGGTTGCATTGGGCCATGGCGACGGGATGATTTCCGGCCTAACGCGAACCTTCGCGCAAACGGTTCGCGAAGTGAATCTTGTTCTCGACAAGAAGCCTGACGCATTGCCCTTCGGCATCCACATGATGATTGGCAAAAACCACACAACATTCCTTGCCGACACCACAATCAATGAACGACCGAGTTCAGAGGAATTGGCGCATATTGCGCGTGAAACCGCTGCGGTTGCGCGCCGCATGGGGCACGAGCCGCGCGTCGCCTTTTTGTCCTATTCGACTTTCGGCAATCCTGCTGGTCAATGGCTAGGCAATATTCGTGAGGCTGTGGCCATCCTTGATCGCGAGGATCCAGGCTTTGAATATGAGGGCGAAATGGCACCTGATGCCGCGCTAAACCCCAAAGTAATGGAGCTTTATCCGTTTAGCCGGCTCTCAGCGCCCGCTAATGTGCTCATCATGCCCGGCCTGCAATCGGCCAACCTTTCGGCCAAATTGCTGCGGGAATTGGCAGGGAATGACACAATTGGGCCAATGCTAATCGGAATGGAGAAGCCGGTTCAAATTGTGCCAATGACGGCAATTGCTCCTGATGTTTTGACCTTGGCGGTTCTGGCGAGTGCGGGCGTGGTGGGGTAATCAACCTTGCAAGTTTTCGATTGGCACATAGTCTAAGTCATAACCAAAATACCGCGGGCTAAACACGGCCAAGCCTGCCTCACTGCGCCACAAAGGATCGCAGCGAAAACCCAAGACGGCGACACGCTGCCCCTCGGTAAAATCGGGGTTGTTGATCCCGTCATAAGTTTCAAGATCAATCACGCTGATCAGATCGGGACAAGCCGCGACGACCTCGCCGCCGCGCCGCGCGACCAGATGCTCGTTTTTAAATTCGGTGGTGAAGGTTTGGCCAACGAATTCACCTGTGCCTGAAATCTCCAAATCACCTACGAGAAAGCCGTCTTCATCGCGCCAAGAAGTTTTCGATATTCTTCCTGTGAAAAGGAGATATCCATCTGCCGCTGAACGTGCGGCTTCGATCGGATCTAGGCCTTGAGATTTTGCATCGCGGACAGCTTTGCCAATCGAGATTGCCAAAGTAAGGCTGCCGGTCACAAGCGTCCCCTCGTCCTTGGCTTGCATTCCCGTGATAGGGGAGTCAGCGACTCCGCATTCTCGACTCGCAACGGCAACACTGCGCAAGATGTCCTCGGCGCGTGTCGGGTCTCCCAATTTGCCTACCACCATCTCATCTCCGAACGGCGTTGCGGCGCCAATCGGTGTAAGCGGAATTCCAGCGACTTTCACAGAATGCTGATTGATCTCCGGGACCGCCCGGCCGACAGTGTCGGCATCCAATGCCGGGACACCCAATCGCGCCGCTGTTGAAAGACCTTCCGCCAAGCTAAGCGGTCCAATCTCCCCTAAAATGACCGCCGCAAATTTTTGTCCAATGTGGCGCTCCAATGTTTCGAATGCGGCCTGCACTGGTTCTTCGATAGGATTCTCTATGGCATCCAATCGCGCGGACATGGCTTCGCTTGTCGGTGCCAAGCTGGCCAAGCCATACGGACACGCGACACGATCATCATCGGCTAATCCAGTCACCGGTAGAGAGCTAAACCTGTGACCCGCGGCGAGGTCTGCGGCGATCAGCTCACGCGCTTCGGCCAAACTGCCGCCGCCGCCTGTGCCAAGATAAGAACTTCCGACCAAAGCGTCTTCCAATGTGTCGGCATCAAGCAGCTGCCCTCCAGCGCCAATTGCACCATCGATGCGATCACCATCAGAGTTAGATTGCAGTTCGCTGCAGGCAGATAGGGCGCTCGCCCCAATTACCACCCCGGCCAAGAATTGTCGTCGGGCTACCATAAGTCCTCCTATCCCTGATCCAGTTTTGGCGGAGCATAGCCACAAGTGCAATTCTAAAGGCGGCGAAACCTAAAGTACCAAACTTCGTGGCCGAACACTTCGCGCGCCTTCTTCTCATATCTGGTTTCGGGCCATCCCGATGGTCGGTTTGTGAAACTTGATGGGCCTTCAGTCACCCATTCAAATACATTGGTGAACCGCTGCATCACCATCAATGCATGGCGCAGATAGACTGGGTGGTCTGTTCCGAAGCGAAACTCTCCGCCATGTTTTAGCTTGTCGGCAAGCATTTGGACGGGGCCATCATTCATCATTCGCCGCTTTGCGTGTTTGTTTTTTGGCCACGGATCTGGATGCAGCAAATAAGCCATAGTCAGTGAGCTGTCAGGCAAGCGAGAGAGTACGTCCAATGCATCTCCCATATGCAGGCGTATGTTGGAGAGCTTTTGTCCTGCGACGTGGCTGAGCGCTTGAGCCACACCGTTCATATAAGGTTCGGCGCCGATAAAACCGTGATTTGGCAGCAAATCGGCGCGAAATGCGAGATGTTCACCGCCTCCAAAACCGATTTCGAAATGGAGTGGGCAGTCTTCGCCAAATAGGCCTTCTGCGGTAATAGGGCCTTGTTCGGGAACAGCAATTTGCGGCAGTAGGTTGTCGATCAACTTCTGCTGAGATGCTCTAAGCGGCTTACCGATACTACGTCCGTACAGACGGTTCAGCGTGGTTGGATCACCTTCTTTGTGTGCGGTCATCACCCGCCCATAAGCAAACGCCCGAGGTGTTTCCACCCCGGGCGCTGTTTTCTAAATGTCTTAAAAGCTGGAAGCGCGAATTAGGCGGCTTCAGCTTCGTCTTGTGGGTCGCGAAGCACATAGCCGCGGCCCCAGACAGTTTCGATATAATTCTCGCCGCCGCATGCATGGCTGAGCTTTTTGCGCAGTTTGCAAATGAACACGTCGATGATTTTGAGCTCTGGTTCGTCCATCCCGCCATAGAGATGGTTGAGGAACATTTCCTTCGTCAATGTCGTGCCTTTGCGAAGACTCAACAGTTCGAGCATCGCATATTCTTTACCGGTCAGATGGACGCGTGCGCTGTCTACCTCAACGGTTTTGGCATCGAGATTGACTGCCAATTTACCGGTCCGGATGATCGATTGGCTGTGGCCTTTCGAACGACGAACGACGGCGTGAATACGGGCCACAAGTTCTTCGCGATGGAATGGTTTAGTGACATAATCGTCTGCTCCGAAGCCAAAGCTGCGGATCTTGCTGTCCATTTCGGCAATGCCTGAAAGGATTAGAACTGGCGTTTGCACTTTCGCCACTCGAAGTTTCTTAAGCACGTCATAGCCGTGCATGTCTGGCAGATTGAGATCGAGCAATATGATATCGTAATCATAGAGCTTCCCCAGATCCAAACCTTCCTCGCCCAAATCGGTCGAGTAGACATTAAAGCCTTCAGTCGTGAGCATCAGCTCAATGGCTTTTGCTGTTGTTGGCTCATCCTCAATTAAGAGCACACGCATTGCTGATCCCCTATATACCCAAGGTCTAGGTAAATTTGTTTCATGGTAACGCCTCGCTAAGAGGTGTTGCCTTCTATTAACCACACAAGGTCTGAACGGAAAAGGTTAATTTAGCGTAAACCCGCAGATTCCCACGAGTCGCGCGAGGTCAGTTGTGGCAGAGATCGCTTCGGGAAAGGGCCCTGAAGGCGCAAATTTGGCGCAATTCAACCAAAGCTTTCGAGCTTTTTTTGTCTTCTGCGCTGTGCACTGCTGCCAATGCCGATGGCTTCCCGGTATTTGGCAACGGTCCTTCTCGCGAGATCAAACCCTTCATCTTTCAGCAATTCGACCAATTTCTGGTCTGAAAGGACTTTCTTGGCCTCCTCTGCATCAACCAATGCTCTGATTCTGGCTTTGATAGCTTCAGAAGAAGCTCCTTCGCCGCTGCTCGAGGCCACACCGCTTGTGAAGAAATATTTCAGCTCAAAGCATCCGCGGTCGCACGAAATGAACTTGTTGCTAGTGACGCGGCTGACGGTGCTTTCGTGCATGTCTATTTCCTCCGCGACTTCCCTCAAAGTCAGCGGCTTGAGCTCCGAAACACCTCGCCGGAAAAATCCGTCTTGTCTTTTTACGATAACAGCGGTGGTTTTGAGAATTGTCTTTTGGCGTTGGTCGAGCGCACGGATCAACCAATGAGCATCGGCCAATTTTTCTTTGAGCCAGCTCTGTGCTTCTTTGCCTGGCGCGCCGTCACGCAGCTCAACAAAATATTCCCGATTGACCACCAAATTGGGTAAGGTCTCTTCATTCACTGAAATGTCCCAACCGCCCTCTTTGGTGGAATTCAGCAGAACATCGGGAATGATTGAATTCGTATCGTCTTGACCGAAGGCCAATCCGGGCTTGGGGTCATAACGGCGGATTTCTTGCAACATGTCTGCAAAGTCTTCGTCATCGACATTGCAAAGCCGCTTGAGACGCGCGACATCGCCTCTCGCAACCAATTCAAGGTTGTCGATTAAACGGGCCATGCAGGGGTCATATCGATCCGCCTCGCGCGCCTGGATCGCAATGCATTCCGCCAAGTTGCGTGCTCCGACGCCGCTTGGGTCTAGCGATTGGACCAAGGTCAGCGCGCGTTCAATGTCTGACAGGTCTACCCTAAGATCATGTGCAATTTCCCGCAAATCGAAGTCTAAATATCCCGCTTCATCAAGGCGCCCAATCAAATTGCGAGCAATAAAAATTTCGGCATCGCTGCTGGCGACCAAGCCAATCTGGTTGTCGAGGTGTTGTGTCAGGGTGACCGATGCGGCTTTTAACTGCTCCAGATCGGGCAATTCGCCAGCGGATGGCGCGGCGGATGATCTTGCGCTCCAATCTGCGTTTGCATCTATAGGGTTTTGATTGGCATCCCCCGTGTCACGATCTCTATCCAGCGCGCCGGCATCGATATCCAGTGGCGCTTCGCTTTCACCCTGAGCCTGTCCAATAAGCTGATCTGCGGTGAATTCCTCCCGCGGAATATCGTCTTGATCGCCTCCACTATCGTCACGCTCAGACGATACCGTGCCTGTGTCCAACAACGGATTGGCTTCCAACGCATCGCTGATGAATGTTTCAATCTCTAGATTTGACGCAGCCAGCAGCTTGATCGCCTGCTGCAATTGAGGCGTCATCACAAGAGATTGAGATTGTCTAAGGTCTAGCCTTGGACCGACTGCCATGATCTAGATCTGCCGCTTCACAATGTGAATGCTTCGCCAAGATATAGCCGCCGGACATTTTCATCAGCCACCAGTTCTTCCGGTGTTCCGGCGAACAAAACCTGCCCTCCATATATAATGCAGGCCCGATCAACGATATCCAGTGTTTCGCGGACATTGTGATCTGTTATGAGCACACCGATCCCGCGCGCCTTAAGATCTTTCACCAAGTCGCGAATGTCATTGATCGACAGCGGATCAATCCCTGCGAATGGCTCGTCAAGCAGCATGATTGAGGGCTTTGCAGCGAGAGCTCGCGCGATTTCGCAGCGTCGACGCTCTCCTCCTGAAAGGGCCATCGCCGGGGAATCGCGCAAACCGATAAGGCCAAATTCGCTTAACAACCGTTCGAGTTCTTGCCCGCGCGTTTCGGCATCGGGTTCGACCATTTCGAGGACGCAGTTGATATTTTGCTCAACCGTCATCCCGCGAAAAATGCTTGTTTCCTGAGGCAAATATCCCAGACCCAAGATCGCGCGGCGATACATTGGAAGGTTTGTGACATCTTCCCCATCCATCAGAATGCGGCCAGAATCCGGGCGCACGAGCCCCATAATCGAATAGAAGCAAGTGGTTTTGCCGGCGCCATTTGGCCCGAGCAAACCCAACACCTCGCCCTTAGCCACTGTCAAAGAGATGTCAGAAAGGACTGAGCGCTTGTCATAACTCTTTGCGATCGAGACAACTTCCAGCCCGCCATCAAGCAGGTCTGAGTTGGCCGTCGTGCTCGGTCCATCCGATGTTTCTAGTGTCGTGTCTGCTTCTGCCATTTGTGTTTCTTTAGCACCGAGAGCTGCGCAGGAAAGAGCAGTAATGCCCAATTTGGCAGGATTTTTGCTTTCCGTCTGCGAAAGCTGCCCTAATTGCATTTTGCGCAACATTCTTTCTCAATGGTTACCGCCCTTGCAACATAGCTGGCAATTTGAGATACGTGTTGATGGAGAGAGAATCCGTTGGAGAACGGCCGGATGCAAGAAGTAACACATCAGCACGAAGCTGAGGGGCACGATTACAGCAAAAGTCGCGGTGTTGGCCGGGATTGGCGTAGATCGATGAGTGATCACGTAGCTCATGCATTGCTTGTTTATACGAGCCTGCAAATTTTTGTGACGGTAAAGGCGCTGACGACGGGTAGTTCGTCACTTCTGCCCTATCTGGGTCTAGTTGTGCTTGTCGCGGCGATAATTCCTGCATGTCGATGGTTCGAACGCAGGTGGTCTCATCTTAGCGACAGCGAAGCCGCTGATCCAGGTCTTCGGCCAGCATTTCGCCGAGACATCTCTGGATTGTGGGTGATGGCTATTGGATTGCCCTTCATGCTGACAGGCTGCTTTAAGGCACTATCGGCTGCTATTTAGCGGGGGCTTGGAGTCGGTTGGCAACTCCTCACAATGACTGGTTGGCGCGAGTTATCGCCTCCAAGACAATCTCACGTGCTTCAGACCTATCGCCCCACTTGCCAATCCGCACCCACTTTTCCGCCTCAAGGTCTTTGTAGTGCGTGAAGAAGTGCTCAATCTGTTGGAATATGATTGAAGGCAGATCCTTGGTCTCACCAACATCGGAATAGTACGGGAATGTCGTATCCACGGGTACGCAGATCAGCTTTTCATCACCGCCGTGCTCATCTTCTAAATTCAACACGCCGATTGGCCGCGCGCGCACCACGCACCCCGCCATAAATGGCGAGCGCGCGATAACGAGAGCGTCCAAAGGGTCGCCATCTGGTGAAAGGGTGTGCGGAACAAAGCCATAATTGGCTGGGTAGCGCATGGGCGTATGTAAAATCCGATCAACGAAAAGCGCTCCGCTTTCCTTGTCGAATTCATATTTCACCGGCTCTCCACCTGCCGGAACTTCAATTATGACGTTTAGATCATCGGGTGGGTTATTCCCCGTGGGGATCTTGTCGATACGCATAGAAATGCACTCACATTTTGGCGATGTTCGATCCACTGGCAGACCGCGCGAAGGCCCCTAGCGATCAAGCGATGTTGCGACAAGGTGCTGTTGGGACTAATCGCACGATCATAATGTCAAAGAACACTCCAAAAGCCATTCGCGGGACGCAAGATATTTTTGGCGCCGATGCCGAAGCGTTCACCCATGTTGTTGAGACATTCGAGCGCGTGCGGCGGTTATATCGCTTTCGCAGAATCGAAATGCCCGTTTTCGAAAAGACGGAAGTGTTCGCTCGATCCTTGGGCGAGACGACCGATGTCGTTTCGAAAGAAATGTATTCATTCCAGGATCGCGGCGGCGACTCTTTGACCCTTCGTCCGGAATTCACAGCCGGGATAGCGCGCGCATTTTTGACGAATGGGTGGCAGCAACACGCACCGCTTAAGGCCGCAACCCATGGCCCTTTGTTTCGTTATGAACGCCCGCAAAAGGGGCGCTATCGCCAATTCCATCAGATCGATGCTGAGATTATTGGCGCTGCGGAACCGCATGCTGATGTCGAATTGCTCGCAATGGCCGATCAACTTTTGAAAGAGTTGGGCATCCACGATGTGATTTTGCACATCAACACTTTGGGTGATGGGGAAAGCCGCCAGGCTTGGCGTGCTGCCTTGATTGAATATTTCCGCGCTGTCGACGGCCAATTGTCAGAAGATAGCCAAGAGCGGCTTGAGAAGAACCCATTGCGCATCCTTGATAGCAAGGATCGGCGCGACCTGCCGTTTTTGGCCGATGCGCCCAAGATCGATGATTTCCTTTCGGATGAAGCGCGCGCGTTCTTCAAAGCAGTGACAGACGGCCTGGATGCTGCCGGGGTCAAATGGAAGCGTGCTGAAGGTCTTGTCCGCGGGCTCGATTATTATCGTCACACTGCATTTGAATTCATCCCGGACGAAGGCAGCGCTTCTGCAGATGCGCTGGGCAGCCAAAGCACGGTTTTGGGCGGCGGACGCTATGATGGACTAATGGAAAGCATTGGCGGGCAGGCAACCCCGGCAGTGGGCTGGGCCGCTGGAATTGAGCGGCTGGCAATGTTGGTTGGCGAGCGCACCGAACCGGTGGCAGATGCAATCGTGGTTGTAGAAGATGATGCTCTTTTGCCGGCAGCGATTGCGGCGCTTGGGAAGCTTAGAGCTGCCGGCCTGACTGCCGAATTGCTGGCCAGCGGCAGTCCGCGGAAGCGGTATAATAAAGCAACGAAGATGGATGCGCGCAATCTCGTTGCCTACGCCTTGCATGATGGAAACGAGAGCGTTCGTGTAAAAGGTGATGCGATCGCGCAAATTGAACAGCTGCTTGCATGAACATCCCGCTTGAGCGCCTTCAACAAATTGCCAACCGCTTTGCAGAGCTTGAAGCTCGCATGGCGTCTGGAACGCTGGAAAGCGATGAATTTGTAAAGGCTTCACGCGATTATGCTGAGCTGGAACCCGTCGCAAAAATCGCTGGCGAAGTGCAGGCGTCGAGGGCGGAGATCGACGATCTTTCCGAAATGCTCAGTGATCCAGAGATGAAAGCCATGGCGGAAGAGGAGCTGGCCACTATCCGCCGCGAATTGCCGGATAAAGAGCGCGCGCTTGCGGTTGCTATGTTGCCCAAAGACAGCGCCGATGTTCGCCCCGCTATGCTCGAAATTAGGGCCGGAACAGGCGGTGATGAGGCTGGTTTGTTCGCTGGCGATCTTTACCGCATGTACGAACGTTTCGCCTCTCAACAAGGATGGAAAGTTGAGCCTGTATCAATGAATGCGAGTGAGGTTGGCGGTTTTAAGGAAATCATCGCAAATGTTCGCGGTAAAGGGGTTTTTGCAAAGCTGAAATTTGAAAGCGGTGTCCACCGCGTGCAGCGCGTACCGGTTACCGAGAGTGGCGGGCGCATTCATACATCGGCCGCAACCGTTGCGGTCTTGCCTGAGCCTGATGAGGTGGATGTTCAGATCAATGAGGGCGACCTTAAAATTGATACGTACCGGGCCAGCGGAGCGGGCGGTCAACATGTGAACACCACCGATAGTGCGGTTAGGATCACCCATTTGCCCAGCGGTCTGGTGGTGATGCAACAGGATGAACGCAGCCAGATCAAGAACCGCGCAAAAGCAATGCAGGTCTTGCGGGTGCGGCTCTATGAAAAAATGCGCGACGAGGCTCAAGGCGCGGAAGCAGAAGCTCGCAAAGCGATGGTTGGTTCAGGTGACAGGTCCGAACGCATTCGAACCTACAATTATCCGCAAGGTCGCGTCACTGACCATCGTATTGGACTGACCTTGCACAAGCTTGATGAAATCATTGCTGGCACTGGATTGGGCGAATTGGTTGATGCACTGATTGCCGAAGATGAGGCCAAGCGCTTGGCAACGCTCGCAGAGTGATCATCGCTGAGGCAATTCGAGCGGCCGCAGAGCAGCTTTCGGCTTCTTCTGATACGGCTCGATTGGATGCTGAATTGCTGATGGCACACGCACTTGGTGTGACGCGATCCGATCTATTACTGAGATTAGCGGGCGAGGACCGAGAAGTCCCAAAATCATTCGGCTCGTATATCAAGCGCCGCCGTTTGCAGGAGCCGGTCGCGTATATCATTGGCAATCAGGAGTTTTATGGCCGCACATTCGAAGTGAGCGGTGATGTCCTGATCCCCCGCGGGGATAGCGAAACCTTGATCGAAGCTTCGCTCAAGGCCAAACCGGATGCCAAACGTATCCTCGATCTTGGGACTGGATCGGGTGCATTGATCATCACGATACTGCTTGAGCTTCCTCAGGCGACGGGGATCGGTATCGATTTTTCAAGACTAGCTCTTGCGGTAGCCGAAAGGAATGCTGGAAAGCTCGGACTGGACGGCAAGCAAGTGAAGTTTGAGCAGGTAAGCTGGCATGAAGAGGATTGGCGAAACGGGCTGGGCCAGTTTGATTTGATTGTCGCCAATCCCCCCTACGTCGAGACAAATGCGGCATTGGCGCGCGATGTTGCGGGTTTTGAACCGTCTATCGCGCTCTTTGCTGGCGAGACTGGGCTAGACGAATATCGAGTGCTCTTGCCGCAATTGCGTCCCTTGATGAACGCGGGCGGTAGGGCCGCCATTGAGATCGGATCAAACCAGGCTCAGGCGGTGGACACAATTGCAACACGGGCCGGTTTCGAAGTCGAACTCCACAACGATTTGGCCGGGCGGGCGCGTGTCCTCACCCTGTCCTGAACCGAAAAACCCTACTGAGAAAATTGATCAGGGCTTGGCAAACGATCAAAGGCTCGCTAACTCCGAATCTGATCACTGACTTACAGACCCTGTAAATCGTTAGATCTAGCTCCGAGTTTTTGTTGGATATGCCGCGTGGATACGTCCCCGGTTTTACAGCGCGGGGCGCGTCAAACTTTCTAAGTGGCGCTTTTACCAAGGGGTCTTGGGGGCCACCAATGAGGATGAATTTCCTTGAACAATAATCGAAATAACCGTCGCCGTGGGCGCGGCAACCGCAATCAAGGCGGCAATAATCAGCTCAATCGCATTGACAGTCGAGCGCGTGGAAACGCGCCGCAATTGCTCGATAAATATAAAAAGCTGGCGCAGGACGCCCAGCACAATGGCGACCGCGTTCAGGCCGAATATTATCTGCAATTCGCAGACCACTATTTCCGGGTAATCGCAGACAATAAGGCCCGCCAGGATGAGGCTCGCGCCAAACGCCAGGAAGAGCGTGGCCAGTCCGACGAAGATCCCGAAGATGGTGACGACAGCGATGGCAGGCGCCGGAATCGGCGGCCGCGTGGTCGACGTGACGATCAAGATTCGGATGGACCAATCGCGGATGCCAAAGAAGGCGAGCAAGGCGCAGAAGGCGAACCTGCGGATGCAACCGACAGCAGGAATGAAGGCAATTCCAATCGCCGGGCACCTCGAAAGCCGCGGTCAGAGGGCGGTTCAACGCGCGGGAAATCGCGTAGAGCCAAGCCGGAAAAATCTGCCGTTTCGGATGAAATTGATGCAGCCGTATTGCCGCCTTCGATTTCGGGTGATGATCCGTCGCCGAAAGATGGCGATGAGAGCCTTGAGTCTGTGAACTGATCCGAAAGTAATTTGGTTCGAGCGCGTGAAAGACACATTTGATGCGCGAAACTCTTGAATCTCTCGTAGACCTCATAAAGCGACACCCAAAATCCGGCGCGATCTTGCTGGGTTTGGTTTCTGCGGTGGGTTATCCGCCGCTCGGGTTCTGGCCGATTGCTTTGTTGGCGTTATCGGCATTTGTCGCACTTCTATATCATGCGCAAAATTGGCGCAGCGCGATGGTTCTGGGCTGGCTGTTTGGCTGGATGCATTTGACCATTGCGAACAATTGGATTGCGACAGCTTTTACCTATCAAGCGCAGATGCCAGAGTTTCTCGGATGGATCGCCGTCCCGCTCTTATGTGTCTACTTAGCATTCTATCCTGCAATAACCGCAGCCATCGCGTATTTCTTTGGCAGATCACGCGGACCATTGGCGTTTGGGGTTCTATTTGCAGGCGCGTGGATCGTTACCGAATGGATGCGCAGTTGGGTTTTTACCGGATACCCATGGCCCCCTCTTGGATTGATGCTCCTGGGCGGTTGGGAACGACCCGGCCTTGCTCTGTTGCTCCCATGGCTGGGCACTTATGCTTTGTCTGGGCTCGCTTTGTTGATCGCAGTATTGATTGTGAGCGCGGTCCGACTTCGCCAAAGAGTTTGGGGTTTGATCTTGATAGCTGCTGTTACAGGCGGGATGCTGTTCCCAGCCGGCAGCGTTCTAGAAACTCAGCAAACCGAGGTTAAATATGCTCTGGTTCAACCTTTGCTGCTGCAGGACGAACTTCACAGCCCTAGCAATTTCGAAAGACAATTTTCCCGAATTGCGCAACTTTCCGCTCCCGGCAGAGAAGGACCGCGATTGGTCTTGTGGCCTGAAAGTTCGCTGCCGGACTATCTAGAAGACGACTATCCGCAGCCTTACTATGATAGCGCGACTGCTGGCGGTGACCCCGCCTTTGCGCGACGCCGGATCGCTTCAATAATTGGGCCCAGTTCAGCATTACTGGCAGGCGTTGTGAATTTGAACTTTGCTGCCAATAATGGTTCGGTGAGGGCTATCAGCGCACGCAATTCAGTGTTGTTGATTGATGGTGCTGGTGAGATCCAGGAGCAATACGCAAAAGCGCATTTGGTGCCCTATGGAGAGTATCTGCCTCTGCGCAATCTCCTGGAGCCATTGGGATTTTCACGATTGGTTGCGGGCTCAATCGATTATGCTCCTGGCGCCGGGCCGGCGACAATCGACACGAGGCAATTTGGCCGCGCAGGTATTCAAATTTGCTATGAGATCGTGTTTTCAGGACGGGTTGTCGACCGCAGCAATCGTCCGGACTATTTGTTCAATCCATCCAATGATGGCTGGTTTGGCTTGTGGGGACCGCCACAACATCTTGGTCAGGCTCGACTGCGCGCGATTGAAGAAGGCCTGCCGGTTCTTCGGTCTACAACCACCGGAATAAGTGCGGTTGTTGACGCAAATGGCATTGTGCGCGGGGCAATCCAATCTGGACTCGCAGACCGCCTTGATGGGTTTATTCCGGCCCCTAAGCAGCCGACATTGTTCGCGCGGCTTGGCAATGTTCTCCCTCTTGTTTGGGCTCTATTCCTAGTCCTAACATCACTTTGGGGTTCTAGATTGGTTGCGCTCTTCAGCAGGCGCCGCTAGTGGCTCTGGCCACATAAAGATTTCCTTATATCTCAAATTTTGATCAAGAGGCCACATGCGCAGCGAGTATCTTTTTACATCTGAAAGCGTTTCAGAAGGCCATCCGGATAAGGTCTCAGACCAGATTTCTGATGCCATTGTTGATTTGTTTTTGTCGAGAGATCCAGAAGCCCGGGTTGCGTGCGAAACCTTAACAACAACACAGAGAGTGGTGCTGGCTGGCGAAATACGCGCGAGAGGGATCTATGAGGCGGGGCAATGGGCTGACGGCGCGCTTGAAGAGATTGAACGCACCGTGCGGGAAACGGTCCGCGAGATCGGCTATGAACAAGAGGGATTCCACCACGAGACCCTGACCTTAGAAAATCATTTGCACGGCCAATCAGCAGAAATTGCGATGGGTGTTGATGCAGGCACAGAGGGATCGAACAAGGATGAAGGTGCCGGCGATCAAGGCATAATGTTTGGATTCGCATGTGACGAGACGCCGGACCTCATGCCAGCGACGTTGGATTACAGTCATAAAATCCTTCAACGCCTAGCCGATGATCGCAAATCTGGTGCTGCGCCGTTCCTTGAACCAGATGCGAAAAGTCAGATCACATTGAGGTACCGAGACGGCCGGCCGGTTGCGTGCACTGCAATCGTGGTTTCAAGTCAGCACGCGCCTGGATTTCACGAAGGTGAAAAAGAGGCGGAACTCAAAGACTATGTCCGGAAGGTGGTAGATGAAATTCTACCGACTGGCTTTATTAGCGATCAAACGGAATGGCATATCAACCCAACTGGTGCGTTTGAGATCGGTGGGCCAGATGGCGATGCCGGCCTGACCGGCCGGAAGATCATCGTTGATACCTATGGCGGCGCGAGCCCTCATGGCGGCGGCGCGTTTAGCGGTAAAGATCCGACGAAGGTGGATCGAAGTGCAGCCTACATCACTCGCTATCTTGCTAAGAACATAGTTTCTGCCGGGCTTGCCAAGAGATGCACCATCCAACTTGCCTACGCGATTGGGGTGTCTGAACCATTGTCGCTTTATGTCGATACCCACGGGACTGGCGCGGTGGACGATGCCCTCATCGAAGAAGCGATCATGAAGATTGAAAGCTTAGGCGGTCTTACACCGCGCGGAATTCGTACGCATCTTGGCCTGAACAAGCCAATTTATCGGCGAAGCGCGGCGTACGGTCATTTCGGCAGGCAAGCCGATGGTGATTTTTTCCCTTGGGAACGGACAGATCTTGCCGAAACCTTGAAGACGTTTCTGGCAAATTGAGCTGTGCGAGTGGCCAAGGTTTCAATTTGGCAAAGATACAGTTCCAAGCGGTTAGGCTAGAGCCACTTCATAATTTGCGCTGGTTTGGGCCGCAATGTCTGCTTCGCTAACCCCGGGCGCCAATTCAATTAGGCGGAACGGACTGTCGTGATCTGCGCGGTGGAACACACCGAGATTTGTGATCAGCATATCTACTACATCCGTGCCGGTGAGCGGCAACGTGCATGACGGGATGAACTTTGGGTCTCCTGCCTTGTTCGCATGATCCATAACGACGATAATTTTTTTAACGCCGGCGACAAGATCCATTGCACCGCCCATCCCTTTGATCATCTTTCCTGGGATCATCCAATTGGCGATATCGCCATTCTCACCGACCTCCATCGCTCCTAGAACGGTCAGATCTATGTGGCCGCCTCTGATCATCGCAAAGCTGGTGGCGCTGTCAAAGTATGCCGAATGAGGCAATTCGCTTATCGTTTGTTTGCCGGCATTGATCAGATCCGGGTCCACTTCATTGTCATACGGGAATGGTCCAATACCCAGCATCCCGTTTTCGCTTTGAAGGGTCACATGCATACCTTCTGGGATATGATTGGCGACCAATGTCGGTATGCCAATCCCAAGATTGACATAGTATCCGTCCTCAAGCTCCTGCGCCGCGCGTGCCGCCATTTGATCGCGATTCCAGCCGATCGGTTGATTTGCATCACTGGCCATTTGTTAGATTCCTTAGAGGTAATTTCGCTGATGCCATACTCTCGCCGTTCGAGAATGCCAGCCAATTTCAATTCAAATGAAAGATGCAGCGCATGATGAAAATAGTCAGAGCCATGGAGGTTTTTCAGAAAGATAAATCGCAACGCGCAGCATTATCCTCATCCGCGGAAAATTCTGCATATTTTTGCATTGGCTAATCCAGAAGCGGGGGAATGAGAAACCAGCCATCGCCGATCATTCGTTCAAGCGCCAAAGCGGCCGCTGGTTCCTTAAGGTAGTCAAACAGCTCGTCAAAGTCGGCGCGCGTGTCCCCGGCAATTGCTATGATACAATGTGATTGTGCAAGCTCGATGCGGAGTGTCTGTTTGCGATCTTCGGGATAACGCATAAGCAAAACCTCATCTTGATTTGATGTATCAAGATTTGTTTCTCGTAGCATGGCTCGGATGGCTCCTGCCGCATCGGCCGAATGCCCTGTTATCCAGGCAATTTGCACACCGAGATTGCGAAGTTGTGCCAGTTTTTCGGTTAGCGACGGGTCGACTTGATCAATCGATGCGGAGGTCAGCAACCCGTTTGCCGGATCAAGATCGATCAACACTGCTGGGGCGAGCTCTCCGCACGGTATGCGCTCGCCATTCAGAGTGCTGGGGTTGCGCAACATCGCAGATTCGATCGGCGCGTTTGAAGCCGGGTCAAGATCAGCAATCGGTATCGATTTCGCAGCGGCGAAGTCTATAAATTCAGCAATACGATTGCGAGGCGTACTTTGTTGAGCTCCAATCCGTGAAGCTGGAAGCCCTTCTGGCGATATGGAGGCAATATCCAATTGGACTTGGCTTATTGCATTTACTGTCTGTTGTTCGGCAGGGGCCAGGTGCTCAACAGTTGTATCTAAGGCTATGATTTCTGGTGGCTCGGAAGTGGATGGCTCGGAGGTATCTTGACGGTCAGCGGTTCCAGACCGCACGATCGCGCCTCCAGCCAAAATTGGGACAACTGCCGCAACGCAGCCGCTCAGCGCCAAAGCCGCTCCCAATGCGGCAAAGCCGCGTATGGCTGCGCTTAATTTCACGCCACTTCGCGCTCTCTCGTCGTGCGAAACTCGACTTTTTTGTCATATGGGGAGCCGAGTACCAGCCGCTGAACAAACACACCAGGCAGGTGGATGTCATCCGGTTCTAGGCTGCCAATCGGCACGATTTCTTCGACTTCAACGATACAGATTTTGCCGCACGTCGCTGCGGGTTGATTAAAGTTCCGTGCTGTTTTTCGAAAAACCAAATTTCCGGTTTCGTCAGCTTTCCATGCTTTCACGATTGAAAGATCGGCGAATATCCCGTGCTCGAGAATGTAAGTCTCGCCGTTGAAGTCTTTGTGCTCTTTGCCTTGGGCTACTTCGGTGCCGACACCAGTTTTGGTGTAAAAACCAGGAATGCCTGCGCCGCCGGCGCGCATTCGTTCTGCCAAAGTGCCTTGCGGGCAGAACTCAACCTCCAATTCGCCGGCTAGAAACTGCCTTTCAAATTCTTTATTTTCGCCGACATAGGAGCTGATCATCTTCTTGACCTGGCGTGTCCGCAGAAGTTTGCCGATGCCTTCATTGTCTATGCCCGCATTGTTGCTTGCGAAGGTTAACCCAGAAACTTCGCTATCGCGGATCGCATCGAGAAGGCGCTCTGGAATGCCGCACAGGCCGAATCCTCCAGCGGCGATTTGCATGTTGTCATGCAAAACACCTTCGAGGGCGGATTGTGCATCGGGAAAAAGCTTATTCATTGAACGTGTCCGAGTCGATAATTTGAAGTTGGATTGGCAATTTGTGACTAGTGCCTTGGGAGGCGTGTGTCACGTGGATGATGGCAATCCAGGCCGGCGATGCAATATCCAATTACGGGTAATGCTGCGTCGCACAAATTTGATCGTAAAGAACTCCTGGAAATTCGTGGACGCCATATGCTGCATGGGCATTTCTCCAAAAAATATCTCAAAAACAAGATTATAAATTCTCCAAACCGCACCGGATGCAAGTTTTGCAACTTAGAATGCGGCATTCGCACTTGCACAAAAACCACTCTCATTCCACAAGAGGGCTTGCCTATCAGGCATCCTCTCCCAAACTTTCAGCCCGGCCTTTTGGCCGGGCTTTTTCTTTGGTAATTGAGACCAGAGCCCATCCGCGTGGCCAATCAGCTGCTTGGCTCTAATCATAATAGCGTGCTGATTTTGCAGTGAGCATTTGCAATCCAAAGCTGAGGTTTCTAGCTACGGCGTTCAATTTCCGTAGAGAACCGCAAGAGGATAGGCTTAATGGCCGACGCAGAGGCGACGCCGAAATCGCAGACCACTAGATTGCAGGTCGCTCCTGCTCGGCAAGAGGAATCTGGTCAGGGTATCGCAAGAATGCCGCGATCTGCATTTCAAGCGCTTGGTATAACCGAAGGCGATACCGTCCAGATTTCGGGTAAGCGCACAACCGCCGCGATTGCGACGGCAGCTTACAGTGAGGATGACACACTGGATGTGGTCCGCCTTGACGGATTGCAGCGGGGGAACGCTGAGGTGGGGTCCGGCGAGCATGTCGAAATTGTCGCGGTTGAATCGCGCCCCGCTACGCGGGTTGTTTTCGCGCCGGCTCAACGAGAGATGCGTCTTCAAGGCCCAACTCAGGCGCTCAAGCGCAATTTTTTCCGCCGGCCGCTTGTCGCAGGAGATATCGTGGCCACCAGTGGACAGCAGCCGGTGCAAAATATGCCGTCAGATGTGCGCCAAATGCTTCGCGCGCCTGCTTACGCGCTCACGCAAATTCGCCTTTCTGTTGCAGCAACAACGCCCAAGGGCATTGTCCACATCGACGAAAACACCGAAGTAGAACTGCGAGCGGAATATGAAGAGCCTCGCGATGCCCGCGCAGCTGTAAATTACGATGACGTCGGCGGAATGGCTGACACGATCCAGCAATTGCGCGAAATGGTCGAATTGCCGCTGAGATATCCAGAGCTGTTCACCAGGCTTGGAGTCGATCCGCCGAGGGGTGTTTTGCTGCATGGTCCGCCAGGGACCGGCAAAACGCGATTGGCCCAGGCAGTCGCAAACGAATCTGATGCAGAATTTTTTACCATCAACGGTCCTGAGATCATGGGGTCGGGCTATGGCGAAAGCGAAAAACGCTTGCGCGAAGTGTTCGAGAACGCAACCAAATCTGCGCCGGCTATAATCTTCATCGACGAGATAGATTCGATAGCGCCAAAGCGTGATCGTGTGCCCGGCGAAGCTGAAAAGCGTCTTGTGGCGCAATTGCTGACACTGATGGACGGGTTGGAGGCGCGTGCGCATTTGGTCGTGATCGCGGCTACCAATCGCCCAGACGCAATTGATGAAGCACTCCGGCGGCCAGGCCGCTTTGACCGAGAAATTGTGATCGGAGTGCCCGATGAAGGTGGCAGGCGAGAAATCCTCTCGATCCACACGCGCGGTATGCCGCTGGAAGATAAGGTCGATTTGCGAGAATTGTCGCGTGTCACCCATGGCTTTGTAGGCGCCGATATTGCGGCGTTAACCCGTGAAGCTGCAATCGATGCGGTGCGCCGGATCATGCCGAAGCTTGATCTCGATGAGCGAACGATTCCGCAGGAAGTTTTGGAGGATCTTTGTGTCACTCGGGAAGATTTCCTTGGGGCACTCAAGCGCATCCAGCCAAGCGCCATGCGCGAGGTTATGGTTCAGGTGCCCAATGTCAGATGGGATGACATCGGCGGCGTCCAAGATGCCATCGATAAGCTGAAAGAGGGGATAGAGCTTCCGCTCAAAAATCCTGACGCTTTCAAGCGTTTGGGAATTCGGCCCGCCAAGGGGTTCTTGCTCTATGGCCCTCCCGGGACCGGCAAGACTTTGCTGGCAAAGGCGGTTGCCAAAGAGGCAGAGGCGAATTTCATTTCAATGAAAAGCTCTGATCTCTTGTCCAAATGGTATGGTGAAAGCGAACAGCAAATTGCGCGGATGTTTGCGCGTGCCCGGTCTGTTTCGCCTTGTGTCGTTTTTATCGATGAGATCGATAGCTTGGTTCCAGCACGCGGCTCTGGGCAGGGTGAGCCGCAAGTCACGGGACGGGTCGTCAACACCATCCTTGCTGAGATGGATGGTTTGGAGGATCTCCAATCTGTCGTTGTTGTAGGGGCGACCAATCGGCCAACATTGGTTGATCCGGCGCTGCTGCGTCCCGGACGGTTTGATGAACTGGTCTATGTCGGCACACCAGACGCGCCAGGAAGGATGCATATCCTTCAAATTCATACCTCAGAGATGCCAATGGCGAAGGATGTGGATCTGGAAGCAGTCGCCGCGAAGACTGAAAGGTTCACTGGAGCTGATCTGGAAGATGTCGTCCGCCGTGCAGGACTGAACGCTTTGCGCCGCCTTGGAGGTGATGTGGATGAAGTTGCCAATGTGGATTTCGAAGAGGCGCTCAAAGATTCGCGGGCAACGGTGACATCCAAAATGGAAGCCGAATATCGGAAAATGAGTGGCGAGCTGAAAAAGCGCGCCATTCAAGCAAATCCGATTGGTTTTCTGGAACCCGAAACGCTCTCACCCACGCGGGCGAACAAGCACGATTAGGACACGATCCCTTTGGGGTTATGTTCTTTGCACGCGTTCATTCGCCGCCTGAACTTCCAAGCGATGCCTGATCAGGGCGTCGGGCATATTCGCACGCAACCATGAAAGCATGTGCTCGCGAGTCTCACAGCGCAGGCTCCATAAGTCACCGATCGTTCCTGCGCTCATCGACAGCCTTAACTCGATGCTTTCAGGATAAGCTTCGGTTACAAGCAACACGCAATTGCGCCCATCATGCAAATGGTGCTCACTTACAAAACGCTCAAACTCTGCCCGTATTGGCGGAATTTCGGCCGCTGGATCCAAGTGTAAAAACACAGGTCCAGTTAGCTTCTCACTCTTTCGAGACCAGTTTTCAAAACTGTCGTCTAGGAACCGATTTGTTGGGACAACCAAAACGCGCTCATCCCAGATTCTGACTGTGACAAAGCTCATATGGATTTCTTCGATACGGCCAACTTGATCGTCGACTTTCACCAAATCACCAAGCCTTAGCGGTTCCGTGAATGCGATCTGCAAGCCGGATATGATTGATTTGAGCGCGGGTTGAGCAGCGGCAGCGACTGCCAGTGCAGCGAGACCAGCAGAGGCCAACAGTGTCGTGCCGATGGATCGAACGGTAGGGATGCTGAACAACATCAAGCCCACCGTTATGAAAATGATGGCGAATGTCGCCGTGCGCGAAAGGATTGCAATGCGTGTGCGGCGGCTGCGTACGGCTACCGGATCGGATGACGTTTCCAACCGAACTTCAAGTGCGGCGGTAAATCCTTTCACAAGCGTATAGGCAATCCAACCCAACAAGGCGGGTCTCAGGAAGTTTGCGAGCGGCTCCCATATAGACTGCAATTCAACATTGATCTGTGCCGCCAGAGTTACACCGATGGCAATGAACGACCATTTGATTGGAAGCCGAATGCGTTCAAGGATCAGCTCGTCAATTTTGGTCTCCGACATTCGAGCAAGGCGGCCAACAGCACCGAACACCAACCGATAGAGCAGGTATGCAATTGCGATTGCACCGAACAATGCGACCGCCGCCATTCCCCAAGCGGTCCAATCCAATGTCCAATTTTCCGGGTTGAGAATTTCAAGCATAGTCGTTCACCAAATTGGCCAAGTTTTTCGAGCATTTCGATCGGCAAAGATTGTGCGTCGCACGTTCGTGCGCGGTCAATGTGCCGCATCCCAGCTGATCCCTGTTCCGATATCAATCTGCAAAGGCACATCAAGGGTCACTGCCGGCTTAGCCGCGTCTGCCATCACGCGTTCAATGATGGGGCTTGCGGCTTCGACATCAGATTCTGGCAGTTCAAAAACCAGCTCGTCATGCACCTGAAGCAGCATTCTTGTTTCAGTTAGGCCCGCCTCTTGCAAAGCAGGTATCATCCTGGCCATCGCGCGTTTGATGATGTCTGCACTCGTACCCTGAATTGGGGCGTTTATCGCAGCACGCTCCGACCCCTGTCGTTCAGCCTGAATTTTGGATTTAATCCTCGGGAACCAAGTTTTCCTGCCAAACAGAGTTTCGGAATATCCTTTTTCACGAACATCCTCCAATGTTTCCAAGATGTATCGTTGGATGCCTGGGAAGCGTTTGAAATAGGTGTCGATCATCGCCTGTGCTTCATCAGGCTCCACTTCGAGGCGGCCAGCCAATCCCCACCGAGAGATGCCATAAAGGATGGCGAAGTTTATCGTCTTTGCTCGCGCGCGCGTGTCCCTTGTAACTTCACCAAACATTTCAGTTGCGGTGCGAGAATGGATGTCTTCACCATTTGCAAATGCTTCTTTCAAGGTGGTGACATCAGCCATATGCGCGGCAAGCCGCAACTCAATTTGCGAATAGTCAGCCGCAAGCAGAACATTGCCTGGCTCCGGAACGAATGCTTCGCGAATTTGCCTCCCAATCTCAGTTCGGGTGGGAATGTTCTGGAGGTTTGGATCAGTTGAAGAAAGCCGCCCGGTCTGAGCGCCAGCCAAGCTATAGCTGGTATGTACTCGCCCGGTGTTGGGGTTAATCGCAGCCTGCAAGGCATCGGTATAAGTTGATTTCAACTTTGCCAGATGGCGCCACTCGAGCACTTTTTTGGCGATAACTGCACCATCGATTGACAGTTTCTCTAGGGTCGATTGGTCGGTTGAATATTGCCCGCTTTTACCCTTTTTTCCGCCCTTAAACCCAAGCTTGCCGAACAGGATCTCGCCGAGCTGTTTGGGGCTGCCAACTGTAAACTCTCCGCCGGCCAGTTCGTGGATTTCTGCCTCCAACACCGCGGTCTGCGTTGCGAATTGTTCCGAAAGCTTCGCCAATCTCGCGCGATCAACCTTGATCCCCTCTCGTTCCATCTGAGCAACGACCGGAATGAGCGGCCGGTCAACACGTTCATAAATTCCAGTACCGCCCTCGCGCGCCAATCTAGGCTTGAGAACCTGATAGAGACGCCACGTTACATCTGCGTCTTCTGCGGCATATTCGGTCGCCAGATTGAGGGGGACTTCGCCAAACGGGATCTGTTTTTTGCCAGTCCCACAAACCTCTTTGAATGACAGAGGAGTATGTCCAAGGTGCCGTTCGGAAAGCTCATCCATCCCGTGCCCCCCGCCAATGCCTTGCTCTCCGCGACCAGCATCAAGATCAAAACTCATGACCATAGTGTCAGCGATCGGGCCGACCTTTATGCCATAACGGGCCAGTACATTCAGGTCGTATTTTCCGTTTTGGAAAATCTTTAAGATCGCTCCATCTTCAAGCATTGGGCGCAGCAAATCCAAGGCGATCTCGCGCGTGATCTGCTCGGGCTTTTCGGTCAACAAATCCGTTCCGCCATGCGCCAGCGGAATGTAGCACGCATCATTCGGCCCTAAGGCCAAGCTGACGCCGACCAGTTCGGCCTCCATCGCACTAAGAGAGGATGTCTCGGTGTCGACAGCGACCGCACGTGAAGAATGCGCGCGTGCCACCCATGTTTTTAGCGCGTCTGGTGATTGCACAGTCGAATAGGCGCTGCGATCGACCTTTGGCATCTCAGCAACCTGTTGTGAGCTGTCTTTTATTTCGGCCGCGTTGCTCGCAGTTTCGAGCTTCGGCGGGTTCAGATTGTTGGGCCGTTCGGGGCTGCCTTTCCCGGTATCCAGTCTGCGCAACAAACTTGAAAACCCATGCTTCTCCAAAAATGTTGCCAACGGTTCTTGGGGGACACCATTCAGCTTAAATTCGTCGAGCGGTTGGGGTAGGTCGGCATCCTCTTTTAGAGCGACAAGAATGCGGCTTAATTCCGCGTCTTCTCTGCTCTCAAGCAACCTTTCTTTCAATTTGGATTTTTTCATGTCTGGCGCGGAATCGAGCGCCTTCGTCAGAGACCCATGCTCTGCGATGAGTTTGCTCGCCGTCTTGGGCCCAACACCGTAAATGCCGGGGACATTATCAACTGCATCGCCCATCAGTGCGAGCACATCACCGACCAAATCCGGACCGACGCCGAATTTTTCCTCAACCTCGGGAATGTAAATCCTTTGGCTCTTCATCGTATCGAGCATGTCGACGCGGGCGCCGTCTCTCTCGCCAACCAATTGCATCAAATCCTTGTCAGACGACACGATGGTCACATTCCAGCCCTTCGCCTGCGCAGCGCGAGCATAGGACGCGATAAGGTCGTCAGCTTCCAACCCGATCTGTTCGATGCAAGGCAAGCTGAAGGCATGCGTGGCGTCACGGATCAGCGGAAATTGCGGGACCAAATCTTCTGGGGCAGGCGGACGATTGGCCTTATATTCAGGGTAAATGTCGTTGCGGAATGATTTGGAGGACGCGTCTAGAATAACCGCCAAATGCGTTGGGCCGTCTGCTTGATCGAGATCATCGGCCAATTTCCATAACATGGTTGTATAACCATAGACCGCGCCCACCGGTGTGCCTTCAGGATCAGTGAGCGGGGGAAGGCGGTGATAGGCCCGGAAAATGTAAGATGATCCATCGACTAGGTAGAGGTGCTGCTGATCTGCCATAGCCCCTGCTAGCAGCGTCACAGGTGAGTGATAAGCCGGATTTGCGATACCAATCCTGCTATCACCGGCGGTGTCACAATTGAGGCCGACCCCTGTCTCAAATAAGGCGAAATAATGGCAAATATGACGATTAGGGCTTGCGTTGCCACAAAGTTGCCATTATTTGATTCCTCGAAGCCGGCGAAAACTGATCGGCTTTGGCATGGTCCGGGGGGACCGGATATGCTTAATCCACTCGTTGATTAAGGAATTGATCCTATGCGTAAATTTGTTCTTGCCGCCGCTGTTGCCGGTTCGGCTCTTGGCCTTGCTGCTTGCTCAGAAACCGCCGAAAAAGCTGGTGAAACTGTTGATGCAGTGGCCGCTGATGCGACTTCAGTCGTTGAAGAAGGCGCTGAAGCTGTTGAAGGTGCTGCAGAAGCAACTGGCGACGTAGTTGAAGGCGCTGCCGATGCAACTGGTGATGCCATCGAAGGCGCTGCTGATACAGTGTCAGACGCGGCTGAAACTGCTGCTTCAGAAGCTGAAGACGCTCTGACCGGCGAATAATTCGCTAAAGCAGAATGCTCTTAAAGAGGGGGTGGTGCTGATCGCGCCGCCCCTTTTTTATTTCCGGCATCTGCTAAACTATCCTGCTGTCAGAGGCGGTTAGCCACCTGAACGACGAGCATTCGTCCAATTCTGGCGCGATCGAGCATTCGCTGCGAACCCATCATAGAGCGCGCGCGCAATCGCAGCGATGCGATTCTCTCGCGCTCTGCGTGACCCTTGTCCGGTGACGTAGATTGCTACTGCAATGGCGCGGCCATCTGGCGCCTCGATAATTCCAATATCGCTGGATGTGTTGTTGAGCGACCCTGTTTTGTGGCTAACGGTTGCCCCTTCGGGGATACGGGCTGGTATGCGCCGTCTTCCTGTTCGCGTGCGGCTCATCGCTCCCAACAACACATTGCGACTTTGGGCCGAGAGAAAATCCCCACGATAGAGCCCGCCCAATAGCATCGTCATCGCCCTAGGCGTTGCAGCGTCCCGGGGATCGATCCATGCGGCCGGGTCATACTCGCCATCATCGCGCACCAAAGTCGCAATGTCGCGATCAATGCTGAAGTTTTCTATCCCTTGGCGCCGTACCCAGTCATTGACTCTGGCAGGCCCACCAACAGCGGCCAGCAAAGCATCGGTTGCCGGGTTGCTGGAACGGGTGATCATGATCTCGATCAGATCGATCGCTTGCATGTACTCGCCGCGGCGAACTGGCGCAGCTGGTGATGAATATTTCCCAGAACGGATTGGATGTAAAAGCGGAAATTCACTCGTCAGCGAGTATCTTCCTTGTTCTACCATTTCCAAAAATGTTGCCGCGACCGCAATCTTGCTAGTCGAAGCCATTGGGAACAATTGATCGCCGAGCACATAAAGTTGATCGCCTGTGGCAAGGTCGATCGCCGCGACCCCGATGCGCCCTTGGTCACCATCAGCAAGCTCGGCAATGCGCTGCTCAAATCCGGTTTCATAGATCGCCTCAAACGATTGTGGGTCTCTAACTTCTGTTCCGAGCGCTCGATCAAAACTCGCTCGCAGCTCATTTGTTTGCCCCGCTGCCGGCGTAACAGACAAGACTGTAGCGAAAATGGCGGTCGCGAGAGTTCTTAGGATAGTTTGATGCATATACCACAATTACAAAATTAGAGTTATCGCAGGCTTAACGGGTTGCGAATCAATTGAGCAAGGGCTTGTTTCTCTCCGTGCGATGGAATGAGTGATCTGGAAGACCGAATCCTCCTAAGGCGCTTGGTTACATTCTTGTCTCGAAGCTGTTTCGATTGAAACATTTGGACGCAAATCAACTTTTGCGCTGCTCAAACCCCATCCCGCGCTTGACTGAATTGCTGGTCTAGGCAGTGTGTTTGGCAACACCCGAAACTCAGGATTATCCATGACAAAAAATTCGATCGAAAAAGCGTTTTCCAGAGCACCTTTGGCTGGGTTGCTTTTGGGGGCATCGACAATGGCGATTGCTCAGGATGCACCAATTCTTCAGCCTGGCGCGCCAGGACAGGAAACGCGCGTGTTGAGCGCCGAAGAAGCAACGAGGCTCGCTGGTACGACCTTCTCACCTGCCGATGTGACATTCATGCAGGCGATGATCATTCATCATCAGCAAGCAGTTGATATGTCTGAGCTTGTTCCCACACGCACAAACCGGGAAGAGGTTGTATCGATCGCAGGACGAATTCAGGCGAGCCAGGCGGATGAGATCAAATTCATGCAAGAATGGCTTGCAGAGCGCGGCGAAGCCACAGGGTTAGAAGGCGCACACGCTCAGCATGTCCATCACACGATGGCTGGTATGGCGAGTGTTGCCCAAATGGCGGAGCTAGCAGCGGCAGAGGGTGTTGAGTTCGATCGTTTGTTTTTGACATTGATGATCGCGCATCATGAAGGCGCCGTCGACATGGTCGAAGATCTGCTTGAGCAGCCAGGTAGCGCCTCCGATCCAATATTGTTCAATTTCGTAGGCGAGATTGACAACGATCAGACCAGCGAAATCGAGCGGATGGATGCGATTTTGGCGAGTCTTTCTACCGATCCGCGCGCGACCCTTGCTGCGGGCTTTGACAATGCCTCCGAGGCGTCGCTCAATTTACGCAAGGTTGCGAGCCTCTCGAAGCCTGCAGGTTTCTTCGACCCGGCCAATCCGGCCGATTTGCGGCCACCGGTCCCGAAAAAAGAGAATGAAGAAGGCCGTGACGCTGCAGCGGCTGAAGATGGCGCAGCGCCAGAGGCGGCTGCAGATACGGAGGCCGCCGCAACCGATCCGGAAGCGGAAGACACGCCTCTTCGCGAAGAGGAAGACAGCCTGACGCAATTCGCCGAAAGGTCCCCGCTGCTCGATTTTGCCAACACGGATATGGCGTTCTTTGATGATGTCTTGGTGACGGGCAGCTATCACGGATTTAACATCTATCGCCTTGGCGATGATGGCGCGCCCACGCTGGAGAGCTCGATTGTCTGTCCTGGCGGGCAGGGAGACGTTTCAGTTGTCGGCGATATTCTGGTCATGAGCGTCGAGCAGACGCGGGGCAGGGTGGATTGCGGACTGCAAGGCGTTGAAGAAGATGTCAGCGAAGAGCGTTTTCGTGGATTGCGGATTTTTGACATTTCCGATCTGCAACGTCCCCGTCAGGTTGGGCTGGTCCAAACATGCCGAGGCAGCCACACGCACTCGATTGTGAGTGCTGATGATGAAAAGATCATTGTCTACAATTCGGGCACTTCGCGGATCCGTGACGAGGAAGAATTGGCCGGTTGTATCGGCGCGGTACCGGGTGATGATCGCACAGCTTTGTTCCGTATCGACGTGATCGAAATTCCACTTTCCGACCCATCCCAATCGCGAATTGTTACCAGTCCAGCGGTTTTCGCAGATCCCGAAACCGGGCGCCTGGCGGGGCTTTGGCAGGGCGGTGATCACGGCGATGGAACTCAGGAAACGCGGCGGACCGATCAATGTCACGACATCACTGTTTTCCCGTCCAAGAATATCGCGGGCGGAGCATGTGCGGGGAATGGTATTCTGTTCGATATCTCTGACCCGATGAACCCGACGCGCATCGATGAAGTTGTCGATCGAGGTTTTGCGTATTGGCACTCTGCGACATTCAACAATGATGGCACAAAAGTGCTCTTCACCGATGAGTGGGGCGGTGGAGGCCGCGCACGTTGCAGAGCGTCAGATCCCAAGAACTGGGGCGCCAATGCGATTTATGACATTGTAGATGGAGAGCTGCAGTTCCGTAGCCTTTACAAACTGCCCGCCCCGCAAGGCGACAAAGAAAATTGTGTCGCTCACAACGGCTCGATCATCCCGGTTCCAGGTCGCGATATCTTTGTGCAAGCTTGGTATCAGGGCGGGATCAGCGTTATCGACTTTACCGACAGCGCAAACCCCACCGAAATCGCATATTTTGATCGCGGCGCTATCGACGAAGAGCAATTGGTTGTTGGGGGATATTGGTCCGCTTACTGGTACAATGGCCGGATCTACGCGACAGAGATCACGCGCGGCGTCGATGTCTTTGCGCTTGAACCAAGCGAGTTCCTCACGGCTGAAGAAATCGCGGCGGCGGAAGCTGCACAATATGTCGGCGATCGCTTCAATCCGCAGACGCAAACCGAAGTGACATGGTCAGAAAGTGACATCGAAAACGCAGTTGAGAGCCGCAAGGGCGGCTAAGTTGACTTGCCATTGTTTGGACATTCGCAAGGTGTTTTAGGCACCTATCGCCTTGCGAGTGTCCCTTACAAAAGATGTGCGACGGATCGCTTCGTAGATGGCTCGTGCTGCTATGTTGCCCAGCCGCGTCATTGGGCGGCGGATTTGAAGAAATAGCACGACGCGGATTTCATCGGTGTTGTTCCAAACTTCGTGAGGATTGGTCTCGTCAAAGATCAACCATTCGCCTTCGCGCCAATGTACATTTGAATTTGCGACTTCCATTCGGCATTGGTCGGCAGGTTGCGGAACAACCAAAGGAAGGTGGCAATTTAGCCATGCTTTGGTGAGTCCGCGGTGACGCGGAACATGCGTGCCCGGCTCCATAATTGAAAAGAATGCGACCACCAGATTGGGCAATGCGTCCAAAAATGCTGTGGTGCGCGGGCAGGTGGCGCGATTGCCCTCAGACTGAAAGCCGTAACCTTCGAAAAAGAAGCTTTTCCATTGATTGGTGTTCGCGATGCGGCGGTGATCGGGCGATATCTTCCCAAACGCTGGGATATTTCCGCGATCAACGATGAGAGGCAGCAATTCTTCGCGGACGATTTCCCAATTTGCGCCCAATTCATCGAGCACCGGCATCAATTCTGCATCAATGATTGCTTGGTCCCCAATCAAGGATTGCCGCGCAAACCAAGCGTTTATCGGATCCCGCAGGCGTTTACCCAACCGAACGAGGGCGGACTGTTTGCCGCGCACATATTGCGCATTTGGCTGTTCGCCATTGACGGGCTGAGCATCCCGCAGCTTTTGAGAGGGAAATTGCTTCATTCGCCACGAATAGAGTTTGTGTACCTCCGAATAATAGGCGAAACACGACAATCGTCAGATAGAATTCGACAAACTCACAATGTGTAGCCGAATGGAAAACCCCGGAAGAGCCGTTCTCCCGGGGTTCAATATTGGGCATAATTATGATTTTGCAGAATTTTTGCACCTTGGAGCGCGCGGCTGGCGGATTTCATAGCAGTCATTGCAAGAATTATTGGTTCGCTTTGACGCTGGCAATCCATTGATCGACTTGCTTTTCAAGAATGCTCAGCGGAACTGAACCGCCACCCAGCACAGTGTCGTGGAAGCCGCGAATATCAAACCGATCTCCCAATTCCGCTTCAGCTCTGGCGCGCAATTCCTGGATTCGGATCATGCCGATTTTATAAGAGGTCGCTTGACCGGGCAGCACTATATAGCGGCGAACCTCCGACCGAACGGTTGTTTCGGGCATCGGCGAATTTTCCAAGAAGTAATCGACTGCTTCCTGCTCGCTCCATCCTTTCGAATGGATGCCAGTGTCGACAACCAAACGGATAGCTCGCCAGATCTCAGTCGTCAGCCGGCCGAAATCAGAATACGGATCGGCATAGGCGCCCATCTCTTTAGCGAGAATTTCAGAGTAGAGCGCCCATCCCTCACCAAATGCCGGGATATAGCCGCCTTGAGCACGAAATTTGGGAACGCCAGTTAGCTCTTGAGCAATCGACGATTGCATATGGTGACCGGGATTTCCTTCGTGATAGGCGATCACTTCCAAAGGTGGGATCGGCATGGCGCGCATATCGGATAAGTGGGCATAATAAACACCGGGCCTAGAGCCATCTGGCGTGCCGACCCGATAATGTTGCGCGGCACCGTCCTGCTCGCGGAAAGGCTCGACTCTTCTTACTACCAAATCGGCTTTCGGCAGGACGCCGAAAAAGTCCTCCAGTTTGGTCTTGATGAAGGCCAGGTGTTCTTCTGCTTGATCGATATATTGCTGTGCGCCAGCATCGGTGTTGGCGTAATAAAATTGATCATCTTCGCGCATGAAAGCGAAGAATGCCGGCAAGTCACCATCAAATTGAACTTGGTCTTTGATCGCTTCCATCTCGGCGCGAATTCGGGCAACTTCCGCCAACCCAGTTTCGTGGATCTCTTCAGCGGACAGCTCAGTTGTCGTCATCAGATTTAGGCGATAATTGTAGAAATCTGCACCATCAGACAAAGCGCCCACGCCTTGCGCATTTTCATCGGTATTGGCGCGGTCTTCAGTAAACCAATCGATCACCCGCTGGTAAGCAGGTGCAGTTTGGTTGAGTAAAGACATACGTGCAGCCTCTCTTAGCTCGCCCGCGCGCTCTTCGGTTATTGTTTCATTTCCTACAAGTGCAGCAAGATGTCCCTCACTGGCGGCCCACAGCGCCGATGGCTCTCCTTCATCAAAAGGTGCACCGCTGATCAGTTTTCCTGACTCTGCGATCACCGCGTCATAAGAGAAACGTGGAGGGCGTGTGCCGCTCGCCGCATTGTTTTGGGCTCTCTCCAGCAACTGGTCCATCGCAGTGCCAATCCCGCCAAGCCGCGCGATAAATGCGGTCATATCGCTTTCATCTTCGACCTTGTGCTGGCTGATCACAAAGCTGGGTAGGGAGGTGTGCGTACCGTTCATTTGGTGGAGGATGTATTCTTGGCCGGCAAATTCTGCGGCCGCCTCAGCCTGATTTTTGCGGAACTGCCACATATCCCATGAAAGTTTCGCCTCGTCCGACAATTCATCATAGTCGAAATTGGCTTCCATTTCCGCCGTCGTTGCTTGCCACCATTCGATTTGCGCCTGTTGGGCCGCCAGGCTCATATCGTCGATCTTGTCGTAATCCGTTTTGCGACCAAGCGCAGTTTGGCGGATTGGGCTGAAGCGCAGCTCTTCTTCGAATTTTTCATCAAACCATTGGTTGAGGCACTCGGTTTGAGTGGTTGCGCAATCAATTGTCGCGACGGGCGCGCTCAACATGTCGCATCCGCTTAGCGCGACCGAGGCCAAGAGCAGGGCAGCAAATTTCTTCATCGCGACAATTCCTGTTTCAATTAAATGTTGGAAACATTCATGCGCCAGACTTGTCAGAATGGGAAGATGCCAATTTCAATGCCAGCCACGAAAAAGCCCCAGCGGATTGCTCCGCCGGGGCTTTTCTTTGAAAGCGTATTGGGGGAGTGGCTTAGAAACCCATGCCTCCGCCCATGCCACCCATGCCGCCCATATCGGGCATTGCAGGAGCAGCCGCGCCTTCTTTCTCTGGAGCATCCGTGATGGCAGCTTCAGTTGTGATCAGCAGGCCAGCAACCGATGCGGCATCTTGCAGTGCGGTGCGAACAACTTTGGTGGGGTCGATCACGCCAGCTTCTACCAGGTTCTCATAGATGTCAGTGGCAGCGTTGAAGCCTTGCGTCTCGTCGCCTTCGCGCAGCAGGTTGCCAGAAACAACCGCACCATCATGGCCCGCGTTTTCAGCGATCTGGCGAACAGGAGCAAGGATCGCACGGCGAACAATGTCGATGCCGCGTGATTGATCGTCGTTCTCGCCTTTGACCCCTTCGAGGACTTTGCTGGCATAAAGCAGCGCAGTCCCGCCGCCTGGTACGATGCCTTCTTCAACAGCAGCGCGAGTCGCGTGGAGCGCATCATCAACGCGATCCTTGCGTTCTTTCACTTCAACTTCAGAAGCGCCGCCAACTTTGATAACGGCAACACCGCCAGCGAGTTTCGCCAAACGTTCTTGCAGTTTCTCACGGTCATAATCGCTGGTGGTGGCTTCCATCTGAGCCTTGATCTCACCGACGCGCGCTTTGATATCGTCTTCCGAGCCTGCACCATCAACAATGGTCGTGTTGTCTTTGTCGATCGTGACGCGCTTGGCTTCGCCGAGCATGCCCAGAGTGACATTTTCAAGCTTGATGCCAAGATCTTCGCTTACCATTTCACCCTTTGTCAGGATCGAGATGTCTTGCAGCATCGCTTTGCGGCGATCACCAAAGCCTGGCGCTTTTACGGCTGCGACTTTCAATCCACCGCGCAGCTTGTTGACCACGAGGGTCGCCAGCGCTTCGCCTTCGATGTCTTCGGCAATGATCAACAATGGCCGGCCTGATTGGACAGCAGCTTCAAGGATCGGAAGCATCGCTTGAAGGTTAGACAATTTGGCTTCGTGGATCAGGATGTATGGGTTGTCGAGTTCAACCGTCATCTTGTCTGGGTTGGTGATGAAGTATGGCGACAAATAGCCGCGATCAAATTGCATGCCTTCAACCACGTCGAGCTCAAACTCGAGGCCCTTGGCTTCTTCAACCGTGATCACGCCTTCTTTGCCGACTTTGTCCATCGCTTCTGCGATTTTCTCGCCAACTTCGCGATCGCCATTGGCAGAGATCACCCCAACTTGCGCTACTTCATCAGAACCGGCGACTTCTTTTGAACGGCCAACGAGGTTTTCGATGACCTTGGCCACCGCAGTGTCGATGCCGCGTTTGAGGTCCATCGGGTTCATGCCAGCGGCAACCGATTTCATGCCTTCGCGAACAATCGCTTGGCCCAGAACAGTCGCAGTGGTGGTGCCGTCTCCGGCGAGGTCGTTGGTCTTCGACGCAACTTCCTTGAGCATCTGAGCGCCCATGTTTTCAAACTTGTCTTGAAGTTCGATTTCTTTGGCGACCGTTACGCCGTCTTTGGTGATGCGTGGAGCACCAAAACTCTTGTCGATCACAACATTGCGACCCTTCGGGCCGAGTGTCACTTTAACAGCGTTTGCGAGGGTATCGACGCCGTTGAGAATGCCTTCGCGTGCATCACGCGAGAACTTTACGTCCTTGGCAGCCATGATAGTTTCTCCTGAAAATTCTAAATAAAAAGGGTGAGCGTGTGCGGATCAGATCCTGAAAATCAGGAAATGATCCCCATGATGTCGCTTTCCTTCATGATCAGCAGGTCTTCACCGTCGATCTTAACTTCGGTGCCGGACCATTTGCCGAACAGGATTTTGTCACCAGCTTTGACGTCTGGCGCGACGCGAGCGCCGCTATCGTCACGGGCGCCTTCGCCAACAGAGACGATTTCGCCTTCGCTTGGTTTTTCTTGGGCGCTATCGGGAATGATGATGCCGCCAGCGGTTTTCTGGTCGGCTTCGATGCGACGGACCACAACGCGGTCGTGCAGCGGACGAAATGCCATATTGATGACCTTTCTGCTTGGGTTGATGATCTAATTGGCACTCTCCGTCCGAGAGTGCCAGCGGCGCGGAAATGGGGATGGGCCGCGCTTGAGTCAACACCTTCTGCGGGAAATTTTTGCTGGCGCATGGCGTGATGCCATCAGGCTCGCGCAGTCAGCCCCAATTTTTCGCGCAGGAGCCACCTCCAGCTAAGCAGGAACGCGGCAAAGAACAGTCCCGTTGCAAGCCCGATCCAAACACCGATTCCTGCGAGCGGGGTAAGGAAGCCGAGCACCACCGCAACGCCAATACCCGGAACCCAATAACTGAAAATTGCGATCCACATTGGCATCCGCGTGTCCTGAAGCCCGCGCAATGCGCCGGCTGCCACGGCTTGCACCCCGTCAACCAATTGGAAGGCGGCGGCCCAGACCAGATATTGCAAAGCAAACCCGACCATCGCTGCGTTCTTGGGTGCATTGACATCGACATAAATCGAAATGAGCATTTGCGGGATGACAACCATTGCCAGCGCCGTCATCGCCATGAAGCCTGTGCCCATCGTCATAGCGACCCAGCCTGCGCGCTTAATGCCTATCAAATCGCGCGCACCGTAAAAATAGCCCACGCGAATAGTCACCGCTTGGCCAACCCCAAATGGGATCTGGAATGCAAGCGCGGCCAATTGCAGCGCGATTGTGTGCCCCGCCAATTGCGATGCGCCAAACTTACCCATCAGGAATGCCGCTGCAGCAAAGATGCCTGCTTCTGCAATCACGGTGAGCGAGATTGGCGCGCCGATTTTCACGATTTGCCAGAACCGCTCCCAATCGGGCCGCCACCAGCGTCCGAAAATACGATAGCGGTGCAGTTTTTTATCGAACCGAATGGCTACGATATAGATCAGCATCGTGATGCAAGTTGTAATGATTGTCGCGATGCCTGCGCCCACCAGTTCCAGCCGGGGCATGCCCCAATTGCCGAAGATCAAAGCATAATTGCCTGCCGCATTAACACCGATCCCAACCGCGGTGATCGCCGTCGCGAAGATCGGCCTGCCAAGGGCCGAAACAAAGGTACGTAAAACATTGGCGACAATCATCGGGATGAGCGAGAAGACGATCATCGTGAGATAAGGCAAGGCCAGCGGGACGAGTGTTGGATCTTGGCCGGTGATATGCATCAAGGGGATAGTGAGAAAGGCGATCCCCATGGCCGCAGCCGCGCTGATAACCGCCAGCCATAATGCCATCCGCACTGCGCGGCGCACAGGACGCACGGCATTGGGGTTTGCGCCCAGCTCGGCTGAGACGACCGGCGCCACGGCTGCTGTCATTGAGGCCAGCGCCCAAACGAGCAACCCAAACACAGACATGACCAATTGCGATGCGGCAAGCGGCTGCTCGCCTAGCCGCGCGATAAAGATCACGTCGATTGCATAGGTGAGCATTTGCAAAAGATTGGCGAGCGCAAGGGGCCAGGCGAGCTTGAATGTAGCCCTGGTTTCTTCGCCCCAATTTGGCGTTCTAGATGCCTGTGTCTCGCGCATAAAGCCGCCCCGGATAGGCGCACTTCCGCCCCTATGTAAGGGATAGTTAGCGCGGCCTGATTTTCCTCGAGTCGTCTGCGTCTCTGCAGCCACACATGGCAAAAGGGCGGCACCTTGCGGCACCGCCCTCCCATCTGCAGGCGCTTCAAGACACCTACAAAACTTTCACAAGATTACTCGAGCAAGCTCAAGCAGCCTCTTGAACCCAATTACTTGAGTTCAACAGTGCCACCGGCAGCTTCGATCTTGCCTTTGATTTCTTCGGCTTCAGCTTTGTTGACGCCTTCTTTAAGCGGCTTGGGTGCGCCTTCGACAAGACCCTTGGCTTCGGTGAGGCCCAAGCCAGTGATGGCGCGAACTTCTTTGATGACCTGGATTTTCTTTCCGCCGTCTCCGGTAAGGATAACGTCGAATTCGTCTTTTTCTTCTGCAGGTGCGCCGGCATCGCCGCCGCCTGCTGGGCCAGCAACCGCAACAGCAGCTGCAGCAGATACGCCCCACTCTTCTTCAAGAGCAGTTGCCAATTCGGCCGCCTCAAGGACGGTCAGTTTCGAAAGTTCTTCAACCAGTTTGGCAATATCAGCCATGATTGTTTCTCCAAATATTCGGCTGGGGCCATTTCGCGGAATTGCGGGTTAAGCCCCAAATAAAATCGTTGTGCGAAAACGTCTCTTGATTAGGCCGCGTCTTTTGCGCCGTAGGCACCAAATACACGTGCAAGCTTGTTCGCAGGGGCGTTAACGACCTGAGCAATTTTGGTTGCTGGTGCGTTGACGAGACCCACGAGTTTGCTGCGCAGCTCATCGAGGCTCGGCATCGAGGCAAGCGCCTTGACCCCTGCTTCGTCGAGAACCTGCGTGCCCATAGAGCCACCAACAATTTCCAGCTTGTCATTCGTCTTGGCGAATTCGACGGCAGCCTTTGCTGCAGAAACTGGGTCGGGAGACCAAGCCAATGCAGTTGGACCGCTGAGGAATTCTTCAAGGCCGGTGTAATCGGTGTCTTTCAGGGCGAGCTTGGCGAGACGGTTCTTCGCAACCTTATAGGATGCTCCGGCTTCACGCATTTTGCCGCGCAATTCAGTGGATTGATCCACCGTCATGCCGAGGTTGCGGGTGACAACCACCACACCAACATCGTTTAGCACTGCATTGAGCTGGGCAACCGCATCGGCTTTTTGCGAACGATCCATGCCTTACTCCTTCACTATGATCGCCTAAGACTGGCTCAAGCGACCGGCTACGTTTCCCAATGCCGCTAATCGGCATTGGCAAAGTCCAAATGATGGGGAAGGAGGCATGCCTAAAACATGCGAAGCGGCCGAACATGTTCAGCCGTTGAAAACTCGTTTCCCCGTCTCGGCTGGAAATTAAGAGAACCCAATTGCTCTCACCAACTGTCTTGGACGGATGATTGCCGCCCGGAGGCCGCGATCGAAGGGGCTGATAGCCAAATTGAGGCGTCAGTCAAGAAAAGTCTGCCGAGCGCGGGCAGTCAGATAAACAGATCTATTGATCGCGCGGCCAGTTGGACCAGATTGGCAAGGCCGGTGCTCAAGCTTGCAACGATAACGATGATGGCGGCTTTTGCTGCGAATTCGGGCATAGGAAACTCCTCCGATCGATTGCGTGAGGCCCTTGGTGGGCGTGCAATCAATCTGGAGGAGTGCGAGGTTCACAGCGATGGGGCCGATTCCCTATTTGCCGATGCGTTGGATGTTACTCCGCTTCGTATTGCAGAAGCTCACCCGGCTGGCATTCAAGCTCGCGGCAGATCGCTGCAAGCGTTGAGAAACGAATAGCCTTTGCTTTCCCTGTCTTCAAGATTGAGAGATTGGCAAGGGTTAGGCCAACGCGCTCAGCCAGTTCGGTTAAAGTCATTCGGCGATCGTGCAGCAGGTCATCAAGTTTGACCATGATTTCGGCTCCTTCTTCGGCTGGCATCAGACAGTCCCTTCAAGATCTTCGCGCAATTCGGTTCCCTTGCGGAACACCCGGGCGAGAATGAATAGAGTGAGCACCATAATGATCCCGCTGAGATCGAAGCTGGCATCTAATTTTCCTGCATCTTCACCCAATTTGGATGCGATGTAGATGGCAATTCCAGCCGTCGGTATCGCGAGCACCTGCATTGCGAGCATCAACCATGCCATCAGCGTCAAACGGTCGGCATTCTCAGGTACAAATGGGTCTCCGCCTTCAACAGTGGCCGCGATTTGACGCATCCGGCCAAAGAATGTGAAAGCCATCCCAATGATGGTCAGTGCGATCAGCATCACGCCGACGATTGCGATAACAGGCAATACGGCGTTTGGATCGCTGGTTTGAGCTTGCAATTCCGCGGCTGCATCGCCTTGGAAAATAAGAAATGTCGGAATGCCAATAACCAGGGCAAGCGCGCCGAGCGCCAATGCTGCCTGCGTAATTATGAGCAGAATGTTCGCGGCTTTCAGCAAAAAGTCGGGTCTAGGATTTTGTGACATGTCGTTTCCCTGATTAAATTCGGCAGTCAATGTGGGTCAGGCCACTTGGTGCATAAGGATTTGCGCATGCGCAGGTGGGACTGTGACGATTGCGCCAATTGAGGTCACTGCAATCAACAATGCAGCGATCGCAGCGAATGATTGGTTCGCAAACTGTTTCATATATCGATCTCCTTGATGTGTTTTATTGATAAACAATAATCACTAGCTAGACCTGATTCGATTTATTGTCAATCAATAATATTGAAAAACAATAATTACCATATCGAAATCCGATGATGTGGAGTGCTCTGGCGTGTCAAAAATTGGCAATTCTTAGGGAGGAATTGGGGTGGTTGCTCAATTGTTTGACAGCCGAGGCTGGGCGACCTAGATGCGGGTCAATCGTCCACTTCGAGAAAAGCCGATTCAAACGCGGGGATTGGCTTAAGAATGGAAGTGGCGACCTCCATATTCGCGACACGGATCAGCAGCTTCAGCAGGGCTCGCCAAGGGCGATCTCGTGCTTTTGCTGCGTCAACGTGTTTGAAATGGGGGCAAATTTGCGCCGCATAGCGATTTAATTTTGAGCGCCGAATGCAATTGTTCGGCGGCAGAGAAAGAGGCATTTCCCTCCATGGCTACCAAGGCAAAGCCCACCAAGGTAAAGAGCAAAAAAGCTCAAGGCACAGCGAAGAAGCGCATTCGCAAGATTTTTGGCGACATCCACGAAGTCGTTCAAATGCCGAACCTGATTGAGGTGCAGCGCGAAAGTTACGAGCAATTTCTGCGCTCGAACAAAGAAATCGACTATGTTTCGGGCTTGGAGAAAACTCTGCGCTCGGTTTTCCCAATTCGCGATTTTGCTGGCACGGCTGAACTGGATTTCGTTCACTATGAACTGGAAGATCCAAAGTACGATACGACCGAGTGCCGCCAGCGTGGGATCACCTATGCTGCTCCGATGAAGGTGACGCTGCGCCTCATCGTTTTTGAAGTTGATCAAGAAACAGAGACGCGTTCTGTTCTCGATATCAAAGAGCAAGACGTTTACATGGGCGATATGCCGCTCATGACTGAGAACGGCACGTTTATCATCAATGGCACAGAGCGTGTTATCGTATCGCAGATGCACCGTTCGCCCGGCGTCCTGTTTGATCACGATCGCGGTAAAACGCACAGTTCCGGCAAATTGCTTTTTGCGGCCCGCGTTATTCCGTATCGCGGCTCCTGGCTCGATTTTGAATTTGATGCGAAAGACATCGTCAATGTTCGGATCGACAGGAAGCGCAAACTTCCGGTCACTGCATTGCTTTATGCTTTGGGTCAGGACAGCGAAGAAATCCTGCACTTTTTCTACGACACGGTTGTTTGGGAGCGTGCAAAAGACGGCTGGAAAATGCCATTCGTCGCCGATCAATGGCGCGGTCAAAAACCTTCGTTCGCTTTGGTTGATGCCAAAACGGGCGAGGAAGTGTTCGCAGCAAATCAGAAAATTTCACCGCGCGCAGCAAATAAGGCTGCCAAAGATGGTCTTGCCAATCTGTTGCTTCCTACCGAGGAAATTGTCAGCCGTTATGCGGCCCGCGATCTGATCGACGAAGCAACTGGCCGCATCTATGTTGAAGCAGGTGATGAGCTTACGCTCGAGCATGTCGAAACATTCGATAATGCTGGAATCGACAGCCTTGAATTGCTGGATATTGATGAGATCAACACTGGCCCATGGATCCGCAATACTTTGAAGGCCGACAAAGCTGAGAACCGTGATGAGGGCCTGGAGGCCATCTACAAGGTGATGCGCCCTGGCGAGCCTCCAACCAAGGAAACAGCCGAAGCATTGTTCGAAGGTTTGTTCTTCGATTCAGAACGCTATGACCTTTCGGCCGTTGGCCGGGTGAAATTGAACATGCGTCTTGAGCTTGATGCTGAAGATACGGTCACGACTTTGCGCAAGGAAGACATCCTTGCCGTGGTCAAAGAACTGGTCGATCTGAAAGACGGCAAGGGCGACGTCGACGACATTGACAATCTCGGCAATCGCCGCGTGCGTTCGGTCGGCGAACTGCTTGAAAACCAATACCGGGTTGGTCTGCTTCGCATGGAGCGCGCTGTTAAAGAGCGGATGTCCAGCGTCGATGTTTCGACGGTGATGCCAAACGATTTGATCAATGCGAAGCCAGCTGTTGCTGCGGTTCGTGAATTCTTCGGCTCTTCGCAGCTGTCACAATTTATGGATCAAACCAACCCGCTGTCTGAAGTTACGCATAAACGCCGTGTGTCTGCTCTCGGCCCTGGCGGCCTGACGCGCGAACGCGCTGGTTTTGAAGTCCGCGACGTTCATCCAACGCACTATGGCCGGATCTGTCCGATTGAGACGCCTGAGGGCCCGAATATTGGCCTGATCAACTCCTTGGCGTCATTCAGCCGGGTCAACAAATACGGCTTTATTGAAACGCCGTATCGCCGGATTGAAGGCAACAAGGTCACAGGCGATGTGGTCTATCTCTCCGCTATGGAAGAACAAAAGCACACGGTGGCGCAGGCTTCGGCTGAGCTAAACGAAGATGGCTCATTCGTTGAAGAGCTGATCTCTGCGCGTCAGAGCGGCGACAACTTGATGGCTCCAAACGAGCAGATCACGTTGATGGACGTGTCACCCAAGCAGCTCGTTTCGGTTGCTGCATCGCTTATTCCATTCTTGGAAAACGATGACGCTAACCGCGCGTTGATGGGATCGAACATGCAACGCCAGGCCGTGCCTTTGGTTAAGGCAGAGGCCCCATGGGTTGGAACCGGCATGGAAGAAACGGTCGCGCGCGATTCAGGTGCGGCGATTGCTGCCAAGCGCGGCGGTATTGTCGACCAAGTTGATGCGACCCGGATTGTGATCCGTGCTCAGGGCGATGTTGAGCCTGGCCAATCAGGCGTTGATATTTATTCGCTGCAAAAATTCCAACGTTCGAACCAGAACACGTGCATCAATCAGCGCCCATTGGTGAAGGTGAATGATGTAATCGAAACTGGCGATATCATCGCAGATGGTCCTTCGACCGATCTTGGTGAATTGGCACTGGGCAAGAACAGCCTCGTCGCGTTCATGCCTTGGAACGGATACAATTATGAGGATTCGATCCTCATCTCCGAACGCATTGTGAAAGACGATGTCTTCACCTCGATCCACATCGAGGAATTTGAAGTCATGGCGCGTGACACAAAGCTTGGCCCAGAGGACATCACTCGCGACATTCCTAATGTCGGCGAAGAGGCTTTGCGCAACCTCGATGAGGCCGGAATTGTCTATATCGGTGCAGAAGTGCATCCGGGCGATATCTTGTGCGGCAAGATCACTCCGAAGGGCGAAAGCCCGATGACGCCAGAAGAAAAGCTTCTGCGCGCGATCTTTGGAGAAAAAGCCAGCGATGTGCGCGATACCTCGCTGCGGCTGCCCCCAGGCGTTGCCGGGACAGTGGTCGAGGTGCGGGTCTTCAACCGCCACGGTATCGAAATCGATGACCGTACGCGCGCGATTCAGAATGAAGAGATCGAACGTCTGCGTAAAGACGCGGCCGACGAACGCGCAATTTTGAACCGTGCGACATACAACCGGCTTCGCGATATGCTAGTTGGCCAAACCGTTTCTGCTGCGCCCAAGGGTGTGAAGAAAGGTGACAAGGTTACTGCTGAAGATCTGGAAGCGATCGAGCGGCACGAATGGTTCAAGTTCGCGGTTGCGAATGACAAGCGCCAGACTCAGCTCGAAGCTGTAAAGTCACAATATGATGAAGCGGTCGCCGGCATCGACGCCAAATTTGAAGACCGTAAAGAGAAGCTGGAGCGCGGCGATGAGCTTGCTCCGGGTGTTCTCAAAATGGTCAAAGTCTTTGTCGCGGTGAAGCGAAAGCTGCAACCGGGCGATAAAATGGCGGGTCGTCACGGAAACAAAGGTGTGATTTCGCGCATCTTGCCGGTTGAAGATATGCCATTCCTTGAAGATGGAACGGCCGTTGACGTGGTGCTCAATCCGTTGGGTGTGCCATCGCGTATGAATGTCGGTCAGATCTTTGAAACGCACCTCGGTTTCGCAGCCCGCGGGTTGGGGATGCAGATCAAAGACGCGCTTGAAGAATGGAAGTTCGCCAATCCGAACGCGGCCGAAGACTACAAGAAGGCCAAGCCGCCTGAAGCTGTGGTTGAACGCTTGAAGGATACGTATGGCGATCAATATCACGAAGATCTTGATAGCCGCTCGACCGAACAGATCGTTGAGCTTGCAGGCAATCTAACCGCTGGTGTTCCAATGGGTACGCCGGTGTTTGATGGCGCGCGCGAGCCGGACGTTTCGGACATGCTGATCAAGGCTGGGATTGATAGCTCAGGCCAATCGACATTGTTCGATGGACGGACTGGCGATGCGTTTGACCGTAAGGTGACAGTGGGCATTATCTACATGCTCAAACTGCACCACCTGGTTGATGACAAGATCCACGCCCGTTCGATTGGACCATATTCACTCGTCACGCAGCAGCCGCTGGGTGGTAAAGCGCAGTTCGGCGGACAGCGCTTTGGTGAGATGGAGGTTTGGGCACTGCAAGCGTATGGCGCCGCCTACACCTTGCAGGAAATGCTCACCGTTAAGTCGGATGATGTGGTCGGCCGGACCAAGGTTTACGAAGCGATCGTCAAAGGCGACGACACCTTCGAAGCTGGCATTCCAGAGAGTTTCAATGTTCTCGTGAAGGAAATGCGTAGTCTAGGCCTCAATGTCGAACTCAAATCATTGAATGAGGGCGATGAGGATGAATGGCCGGAGGCGGCGGAATAACGGGAGAGGCGCACAGAGCCCTCCCACCACCGCACCTAGGATTTCACCCGCAAGGGAATTTGAAAAATGAACGAACTTACCAAATTCACCAACCAGCTGGCCAAGCCGGAAACTTTTGACCAGATCCAGATTGGGATCGCTTCACCAGAGCGCATTCGCTCATGGTCTTTCGGCGAGATCAAGAAGCCGGAAACGATCAACTACCGCACGTTCAAGCCTGAACGTGATGGCCTGTTCTGCGCGCGTATTTTTGGGCCCGTAAAGGACTATGAATGCCTATGCGGCAAATATAAACGGATGAAATACAAAGGCGTCGTTTGTGAAAAATGCGGCGTCGAAGTCACCGTTACGAAGGTTCGCCGCGAACGGATGGGCCATATCGAACTGGCCGCGCCAGTTGCGCATATCTGGTTCCTCAAATCGCTGCCATCGCGCATTGGCTTATTGCTCGACATTCAGCTGAAACAGCTTGAACGCATTCTCTACTTCGAAAGCTATGTTGTGATCGAGCCGGGCCTGACCCCGCTTGAGAAATTCCAACTGCTCACCGAAGACGAGCTGCTCGAAGCGCAAGACGAGTATGGCGAAGACGCCTTCTCTGCCGATATCGGGGCTGAGGCGGTCAAGCACATGCTGATCGATCTTGACCTTGAGCGGGAACGCGAAGACCTTCTTGAAGAGCTCGCGACCACCAAATCGACGCTCAAGCCGAAGAAAATTATCAAACGGCTCAAAGTCGTTGAGAGCTTCATCGAATCTGGCAACCGTCCAGAATGGATGATCCTTGAAGTGATCCCGGTGATTCCGCCAGAGCTGCGTCCATTGGTGCCGCTGGATGGTGGACGTTTCGCGACTTCTGATCTCAACGATCTTTATCGCCGTGTGATCAACCGTAACAATCGCTTGAAGCGCTTGATTGAACTGCGCGCGCCGGACATCATCGTTCGTAACGAGAAGCGTATGCTGCAAGAAGCGGTAGACGCATTGTTTGATAATGGCCGCCGGGGCCGTGTGATTACTGGTGCCAATAAGCGTCCGCTAAAATCACTTTCAGACATGCTCAAAGGTAAGCAAGGCCGCTTCCGTCAGAACCTTCTCGGTAAGCGCGTCGACTATTCCGGTCGTTCGGTCATCGTGACCGGTCCTGAGCTCAAGCTGCATCAATGCGGCCTGCCCAAGAAAATGGCACTCGAGCTGTTCAAGCCGTTCATCTATGCGCGGCTCGATGCAAAGGGTCTTTCGATGACCCTCAAGCAGGCCAAAAAGTGGGTCGAGAAAGAGCGCAAAGAAGTCTGGGACATTCTTGACGAAGTGATCCGTGAGCACCCGGTTTTGTTGAACCGCGCGCCAACGCTTCACCGTCTTGGTATCCAAGCGTTCGAGCCGGTATTGATCGAAGGTAAAGCGATCCAGCTTCACCCGCTGGTCTGTTCAGCCTTCAACGCTGACTTTGATGGTGACCAAATGGCGGTCCACGTGCCGCTGTCGCTGGAAGCTCAGCTCGAAGCGCGCGTGCTGATGATGTCGACCAACAACATCCTCTCGCCCGCGAACGGCAAACCGATCATCGTTCCGTCTCAGGATATGGTTCTGGGCCTTTACTATCTTTCGATGGCTCGCCAGGAGCATACTCCTGAGTACATTGAGGAAAAAGACGGCACCAAGATCGAAAAACTGCCGCGCTTTGGCGATATGGCTGAGGTGCACCAGGCGCTCGAAACCAAATCCGTTACGCTCCACTCCAAAATTCTTGCCCGCGTTCCGCAGGCGGATGAAGATGGTAAGGTCGCGATGAAGCGGTTTGAGACCACACCGGGTCGTATGCTGATCGGCGAATGCCTGCCGAAGAACCACAAGGTTCCTTTTGACATCGTCAACCGCCTTTTGACCAAGAAGGATATCGGCGATGTGATCGATGAGGTTTATCGTCACACTGGCCAGAAAGACACTGTCCTGTTCGCCGATGCGATCATGGTTTTGGGCTTCCGTCACGCTTTCCGGGCTGGGATCAGCTTCGGCAAGGATGATATGATCATCCCTGACAGCAAAGAGGGCATGATCGAAGAGACCAAATCTTTGGTTGCTGATTATGAACAGCAATATCAAGATGGTTTGATCACCCAGCAAGAGAAATACAACAAAGTGATCGATGCCTGGAGCCGTTGCGGTGATCAGGTGGCCGATGCGATGATGGCTGAGATTCAGGCCACGCCGATCGATAAAGATGGGCGTGAAGCTGAAATCAACTCAATCTACATGATGAGCCACTCTGGTGCGCGTGGTTCGCCGGCGCAGATGAAACAGCTCGCGGGTATGCGCGGCCTCATGGCCAAGCCATCGGGTGAGATCATCGAGACTCCGATCATTTCGAACTTCAAGGAAGGTCTGACCGTTCTTGAATACTTCAACTCAACCCACGGCGCCCGTAAGGGTCTTGCCGATACGGCGCTCAAAACCGCGAACTCAGGTTATCTGACGCGCCGTCTCGTTGACGTATCGCAAGATTGTGTGATCGTTGAAGAGGACTGCAAAACTGACAACGCGCTTGAAATGCGTGCGATTGTTCAAGGTGGCAGCGTTATCGCTTCGATCGGTGAGCGCATTCTTGGACGAACGACTGCGGAAGACATCGTCAACGCATCAACCGGTGAAGTGATCGTCAAATCAGGAACGTTGATTGACGAGCCGATGGTGAAGGAAATTGAGGCGGCTGAAACCCAGTCTGCCAAAATCCGCTCACCTTTGGTTTGTGAAGCTGAGCAAGGGGTGTGCGGCAAATGCTATGGCCGTGATCTTGCGCGCGGAACCCCGGTAAACATCGGTGAGGCTGTTGGCGTTATTGCTGCCCAGTCGATCGGTGAGCCTGGCACACAATTGACCATGCGTACCTTCCACATTGGTGGCGCTGCGCAGCTCAATGAAACATCGCATCTTGAAGCAATCTCGGATGGTAAGGTCGAATATCGCGACATGCCAACCATCACCGACAAGAAGGGACGCATCCTTTCTATGGCTCGCAATGGCGAATTGGCGGTGATCGATGCTGAGGGCCGTGAACGTGAAATGCACAAAGTGCCTTACGGTACAGTGCTGATGCACAAAGATGGCGCGAAGGTGAAAGAAGGCGATCGTCTGGCTGAATGGGATCCGTTCACTTTGCCGATCATCACCGAACAATCGGGTGTGGTGAAATACCAAGACTTGGTTGAAGGAACCACGTTGGAAGAACGCACCGACGATGCCACTGGCATTGCGCAGCGCGTTGTGACGGAAAACCGGGCCACTGGCCGGAAGAAGAAAGAAGATCTTCGCCCACGCATGACGTTGCTTAGTGAAGGCCAAACGGAAGAAGGTGAAACGGAAGCACAGCGTTATATGCTGGCCCCTGGCACCACACTTTCTGTCGATGATGGTCAAACCGTTGATGCGGGTGACATTCTTGCGCGTGCATCGCGTGAGGCTGCGAAAACGCGTGATATCACCGGCGGTCTGCCGCGGGTTGCCGAGCTGTTCGAAGCCCGAATGCCTAAAGATGTTTCGATCATTGCCAAGATTTCGGGCAAGATTGAATTCGTCCGCGAGTATAAGGCGAAGCGCAAGATTGCGATCGTGCCAGAGGAAGGTGATCGCGTCGAATACCTGATCCCGAAGACAAAAGTCATCGATGTTCAGGAAGGCGACTTCGTGAAGAAAGGCGATACGCTGATCTCAGGATCGCCGAACCCGCATGACATTCTTGAAGTGATGGGCGTGGAAGCGCTCGCTGAATATCTCGTCAATGAGATTCAGGAAGTCTACCGTTTGCAAGGCGTGAAAATCAACGACAAGCACATTGAGACGATCGTTCGTCAGATGCTGCAGAAGGTTGAGATCACCGATGGTGGAGACACCACTTTGCTGCCGGGCGAGCAGGTCGATTTGGAAGAAATGAACGAGTTCAATTCTAAGCTCACCAAGAGCAAGAAACCTGCAGTGGGTGTGCCAATCTTACTTGGCATTACCAAAGCCTCGCTGCAAACGCGCTCATTCATCTCCGCTGCATCGTTCCAGGAAACGACACGGGTTCTGACGCAGGCATCGGTTGAGGGTAAGAAAGACACCTTGATTGGCCTGAAAGAGAACGTGATCGTGGGCCGATTGATCCCAGCAGGCACAGGTGCAGGCATGAACCGCATGCGTGTTACAGCTTCCAGCCGTGATGCTGCTCTCAAAGCTCAATGGAAGAAACAGCAGGATGCACTCGCTGCAGCAGGTGCCGCAGAGGCTGAACCCGCTGCTGATGCTGTGCCAAGCGAAGAAGCCATGAAAGCTGCAATGGGCGGCTCTGGCGACGCTGCTGAATAGGATTGGCTTGTCAGCGAATTTGCCGCTGACGAACCATCAAGAAGTGATTGCCCCGCTGCAGCCATTGCGCTGCAGCGGGGCTTTTTATTGCGCAGTCCCAGGCCACACACCAGAAGGTGTGTCATTAATACTATTGAGAGGCATTAGCGATAAAGGTAGTGCAAGAGCGAATTGCGTTTGAAAGTGAGCTTAATGGTCTTGTCCGTCAGGATCGGATCGCTTGTTTGTGGCACAAAGCTCAGGAGCTTATTGTCGCAGAATTGCACGGATAAAGCGGGTGCAACAATACTTGCCCGCAAGGCCCGCGCTGGCTACCGCTTCACCCATGATCAAAACCCGTTTCGCACCAGCCCCAACCGGGCGCCTTCATGTCGGCAATATCCGCACGGCTCTGCACAATTGGATGCTTGCCCGCAATGCGGGCGGCGAATTCCTGCTGCGGATTGATGATACCGATGCTGAGCGATCAAAAGAAGAATATGTCACTGCCATCCGCGAAGACCTGGCCTGGCTTGGTATCTCTGCCGACGTTGAAGAACGTCAATCGCTGAGGCTAGAGCGGTATCAGGCTGCCTTCGAGCTGCTGCGTGAAGCGGGCCGGGTTTATCCTGCCTTTGAAACCCAGCAAGAACTGGAGCTTAAACGCAAAGTGCTGTTGGGCCGGGGTTTGCCGCCGATCTATGATCGCGGCGCGTTGGAGCTAAGCGCAGCCGATATCGCCGCCAAAGAAGCCGATGGCATCCTGCCGCACTGGCGCTTTAAACTTGATCATAGCGAAGCGATCGAATGGAGTGATGGTGTACGCGGTGAACAGAAATTCGATGCAGCGCAATTGTCTGACCCGGTAATTCGGCGTGCAAATGGATCATGGCTGTACATGCTGCCCAGCACAGTTGATGACATTGATATGGGGGTGACACAGGTGCTGCGCGGAGAGGATCATGTCTCCAACACAGCTGTGCAAATTCAAATATTTACCGCACTTTATGCTGCACAATTTGCTGCAGCATCAGGTGCAGCAAATCAGGTCCCGGCATTCGCACATGAGGCTCTCCTCGTGGGCAAAGAAGGGAAGCTGTCAAAGCGTTTGGGCTCGCTTGGCTGTGATGCGTTTCGAGAACGCGGAATTGAGCCAGAATCGATCATCGCGCTGTTGACGAGGTTGGGCACTTCTCTGCCGGTCGAACCGATTTCCGATCTCGATTCCCTATTGGCCACATTTGATCTTTCTACTTTCGGAAGGGCTCCGGCAAAATTCGATGAAGCGGATTTAGACCGGATCAACACCGCCATCGTCCACCAAATGGAATTTGCCGAGGTTAAAGACCGTCTACCCGCTGGGATGGATGCGGCCGGCTGGCACGCAGTGCGCCCGAATTTGGAAAAGATTGAGGAAGTGCATGAATGGTGGCGCCTCGTCACTGGTCCTATTGAACTACCAGAATTTTCCGAGGAAGATCGCGCGTTTCTTAGCGAAGCCGCCGCCAATTTGTCTTGGGGCGAAAGCCCTTGGGCGGAGCTCACATCTGCGCTGAAGGACAAGACCGGACGGAAAGGTAAGGCCCTGTTCCTGCCGCTGCGTCAGGCACTAACCGGGATGGACCACGGCCCGGATATGAGCGAGCTCTTGCCTCTGATTGGTGAGGCAACGGCGCGGGCGAGGTTAGAAGAGGCAGCCGGCAAATAGCGCTGCGGCGGCATCTGTTCATTGCGCAAGAAAACGACATGCCAATTTAGGTGCTGCGCCCGTCCAGTTCGTCTCCAGCAAGGGTGACAACATGCAAAAGGTTGGTCGCCCCTGGCGTACCAAAAGGAACGCCGGCCAGCGCGATCAGTTTATTGCCCGCACTGGCAAATCCATGACGCAGAGCCATGCGTTTGCCTTTCCCAATCATCTCTTCAAAGCTGCCAATATCCTTGGTTTCAACGGCGTGCGCACCCCAAAGCAAGGCAACACGCCGGGCGGTACGGGAAGAGGGTGTAAGCACCAGCATTGGCGTCGCTGGGCGTTCTCTGGCGACGCGGCGCGCGGTTGAACCAGACGACGTGAAAACGGTAATCGCGCTGATCGGGACAGTGTCCGCTATGGTCATGCAAGCGTGCGCCAGCGCGTCTGATGTGGTGGCATCGGGCGGTGTCTCTAAAAAGCGAACTCGCTCTTTGTAGCCTTCTTCACCTTCTACCTGATTGGCGATTGAATGCATCATCGCGACCGATTCTTCGGGCCATTCACCCGCAGCGCTCTCGGCTGAAAGCATCACTGCATCGGCCCCGTCATAAACTGCGTTTGCCACGTCGGACACTTCGGCCCGCGTTGGCATCGGGCTTTCAATCATCGATTCGAGCATTTGCGTAGCCACGATCACTGGTTTGCCCGCCTTTCTGGTGACGTTGACGATCCGCTTTTGCAAAGGCGGAACCTCAAATGGCTCAAGCTCAACGCCCAAATCTCCGCGCGCCACCATAATGCCGTCCGCAAGTTCGATGATCTCTTCGAGCCGGTGAACTGCCATCGGTTTTTCAATTTTTGCGCACAATGCGGTTTCATTGCCAATAAGTTTGCGCGCTTCGGCAAGGTCATCCGGCCGTTGGACAAAGCTTAGTGCAATCCAGTCGACATTCTGGCTCACTGCAAACGAAAGGTCTTTCTGATCTTTACTGGTCAGTGCCGGGATCGGGACTTCCGCATCGGGAACATTCACACCTTTGCGATCAGATATGACACCGCCAACTTCAGCAGAGCATTGAATTTTCTCGTCGGTCGCTTTGATAATTTTAAGGCGGATCTTCCCGTCATTGATCAACAAGCGATCACCGCGTTTCAGAATGCCAAACAATTCCGGATGGGGCAGGCAGACCCGGGTTTCATCGCCTGGCGTGGGATCACGATCGAGCGCGAAATGACCCGAATGGCGGATCACTGCGCTACCATCTTTGAACGTTCCAACCCGCAATTTGGGACCTTGCAAATCGGCCAGTATCGCAATTGGCCGAGCAAATTCTTTTTCCAGCGCACGGATCGATGCAATCGCCCCGGCATGATCAGCGTGATCGCCGTGGCTCATATTTACCCGGAACGCGTCTGCGCCCGCGAGAAATAACTTGCGCAACATATCTGGTGAGCGGCTTGCTGGCCCAATCGTTGCTAGAATCTTGACCTTGCGTCCACGGGGGTCAAAGTGGCTTAGGTCTGCCTTTCGGCGATCGCTCTTTTGCATGGCGGTGGCTATGACATAGCTGAAATGCAACTCAAGGACGGATTGAACAATGACGGCGAAAAAATCTGAAAAACTTGAACAATTGGATGATGCGATTGCGGCTGCTGCGTTTCGGCGATTGGTGATGCATTTGCAGCACCGGCATGACGCTCAAAATATCGATCTTATGGGATTATCGGGATTCTGTCGCAATTGTCTGGCCGATTGGATCCGCGAAGCAGGTTTCGAAGGAGATAAATCGGCGGCCCGAGAGCTGATCCATGGGATGCCAATGGATGAATGGAAGGCAACGCGGCAGGCCCCAGCCACAGCCGAACAAATATCCGCGATGGAAGCATCCGTTGCAAAAAATCGCGTGGATTAGATTTGTGGTGGCTTCACCACTCGGCGATGGCTGGCTATCGAAGCATTGAACTGATTCTCATCCCATTGGAGACTGAACAAGATGGCCGATGCCACCGATGATCGCCTGCGCCTGTTGATCGAACGAATTGAACGCCTGGAGGAAGAAAAGAAGGGCATCGCGGATGATATTCGTGATGTCTATGCAGAGGCAAAGGCTGTCGGATATGATGCAAAGATCATGCGCCAGATCGTGCGTTTGCGCAAAATGAAGCCCGATGATCGCAGCGAGATGGAGACGATCCTCGAAACATACAAATCGGCACTTGGCCTGGATTAATCCAGCCGCTCCGCGATTGCCACGGATTGAATTCGTGGCGCTCTGTATTATATAGATAATACACGTTCACAAGGAGGGAATGGATATATGGCTGAGCCATGGAAAGACGCGCGCGGCGTTATCGTAACAACTACCCCAACGATTGAGGGGAGCCCAATCCAGGAATATTGCGGCATTGTGGTGGGCGAAGTGATCGTCGGCGCCAACTTGGTCCGCGATTTGTTCGCCAATGTCCGCGACATCGTTGGCGGACGCTCTGGTTCCTATGAGCGAATTCTTGCGGATGCGCGGACTCAGGCGATTGAAGAGCTGCAGGCAGAAGCTGCCAGTCGCGGCGGCAATGCAGTGATCGGAATTGACCTCGATTATGAGGTGATTGGCAATACCGGCTCGATGCTGATGGTCAGCGCAAGTGGAACTGCAGTGCGGATCTGATTCCACTCAATATGATGACATTGATGGATCGCGCTGCCTCGGCTAGGTCGCAATTGTAGTTCATTCCAATCGGCAGGATTTCATGGCTGGCCATTCCAAATTTAAAAACATCATGCACCGCAAAGGTGCGCAGGACAAAAAGCGGTCCAATCTATTTTCTAAGTTGAGCCGTGAAATCACGGTTGCCGCGAAAATGGGCACTCCCGACCCAGATATGAATCCGCGCCTGCGCTTGGCCGTCAACAATGCCAAATCACAATCGATGCCGAAGGATAATATCCAGCGCGCAATCGACAAGGCAGCTGGCGGTGACGAGGATAATTTCGAAGAAGTCCGTTACGAAGGCTATGGACCGGGCGGCAGCGCCATCATCGTTGAAACATTGACCGACAACCGCAATCGCACGGCCACGGCGGTGCGCACAGCCTTCAGCAAGAATGGCGGCAATCTGGGCACTGAAGGTTCGGTGGCGCATGGGTTTGAGCGGCTCGGATTGATCGAATACCCTGCTAGCGCCGGAGACGAAGACACAGTTTTCGAGGCGGCGATGGAAGCCGGTGCGGAAGATATCGAAAGCGGCGAGGATGGACACACCATTTGGACCGCAGGCGATGATCTGCATCAGGTTGCAACGGATATCGAGAAAGCTCTTGGTGAAGCGGCCAACGTCAAGCTTGCCTGGAAGCCTAATTTAACGGTTGAACTTGATGAAAAGGCCGCAGGGACTTTGCTGAAACTGGTTGATGCACTGGATGATGACGACGACGTTCAGACCGTTTGGGGCAATTATGAGATCGCTGATGAAGTGATGGAAAAGCTTGAGGTTTAGAGCGCACAGTGGCTCTCCTAATTTTGGGCCTTGATCCCTCGCTCAGCTGCACAGGCTGGGGGTTGGTCCGGGTAGAAGGCAGCCGAATATCACATGTCGCCAACGGAGAATTGGCCACATCATCGAAAATTCCCATGGTCGACCGATTGGCGGAATTACATGCCGGCATTGCCGCTGTGATCGCGCAAGACCGGCCCGATCGCGGCGCGTGCGAAGAAGTGTTCGTGAACAAAAACCCGCAATCCACGTTAAAACTGGCACAAGCACGCGGAGCAATCTTGGCGGCTTGCGGATCGGCCGGGCTAAGAGTGAATGAGCATTCTGCCCGAAGTGTGAAGAAGGCGGTAGTGGGGACAGGCGGTGCAGACAAATCGCAGATTCAGGCGATGCTAAAAGTGCTGCTGCCTGGCGCTGAAATTGTTGGTGCAGATGCCGCTGATGCATTGGCAGTGGCAATTGCAGACGCTCATTTGTCTAGCAACTCGGCTTTGCAATAGATTGCGGCTCAATGGAGGTCATCTTGCCTTCATCTTTGATCAACAAAAGAAACCCATCTGGAACCAATGATATTGCGCTGATGCCGCTGCAAGGGATGGAAAGAGATAGATAAAAAATGACAATCCATATTTACGGCATTCCCAATTGCGACACCGTGAAAAAGGCACGTAAGTGGCTTGATGCGAATGGAATCGAATTCACCTTTCATGACTACAAAAAAGAAGGTGCAGATCCGGCCAAGCTAATGACCTGGATCGCTGCCGAAGGAGCGGATATTGTGCTCAATCGGCGCGGGACGACTTTTCGCAAGTTATCGGATGCGCAAAAGGCCGGTATCGATGCGCAAAAAGCGGTGGCATTGCTCCAAGAATATCCCTCCATGATAAAGCGCCCCGTGGTTGAGTATCCGGGTGGAATTCTGGTGGGTTTTAAGGAAGAGACATGGTCCGCAGCTTTGTCCTGAGCCTAGTCGCAATCATTCTAACAATCGGCGGGGCGGGGAGCGTTATGGCCGACACTATCGATGAAGGGTTCGTGATCATTGCGCATCGCGGTGCGAGCGCAGAGCGTCCGGAGCATACGCTGGCAGCCTATGAGCTCGCGATTGAACAGGGCGCAGATTACATTGAGCCCGATTTGGTTCCGACAAAGGACCTGGTGCTGATCGCACGCCATGAAAATGAGCTTTCAGGCACCACTGATGTCGCCAATCGCGAAGAATTTGAGGACCGGCGGCGGGACAAGGTGATCGATGGTCAACGGGTTGCAGGCTGGTTTGCCGAAGATTTTACATTGGCTGAAATTCGCACTTTGCGCGTCAAAGAGCGCATTCCCTCAATCCGGCCCAGGAATACGCGTTTTGATGGCTTGTATCAGGTGCCAACATTCGCCGAAATCGTGCAATTGATCCGGGCCAAAGAAGCAGAAACAGGCCGCCAGATTGGCATTTATCCCGAAATCAAGCATCCGACCTTCCTGCTGCAGGATGGCGGGATCGATATCGTTGATTTGCTGGTGCGCGACTTGCGGGAACATGGGCTGGATCATCCTGATGCAAAGGTTTTTGTGCAAGTTTTTGAAGTAGGGCCACTACAGCGGCTCAATCGGTTAAGCGATGTACGCTTGATCCAATTGATCGGTCCAGAGGGCGGGCCAGCAGATGAACCCGCAATGCGCTATTCCGAAATGGTGGCGCCCTCTGGCTTGGCTGATATTGCCGAATATGCTGATGGGATCGGCGTGAACATCCGAATGATCCTCAACCCAGATGGATCGCCAACTTCGCTCGCCGCCGATAGCCAGGCAGCGGGATTGTTAACTCACGCATGGACAGTGCGGCCTGAAAACGCCTTTTTACCAGCCAATTTGCGCGGGCCGGGCGGAGATAGCGACTCGGGCTGTGACGACAAACTCTTGCAGGCGCTGGTAACGGCCGGCGTCGATGGAGCGTTCGCCGATCATCCGGGGCGAGCTAGGGCGAGTTTTAGAACTGTGACCGGCGGATCATGCGGAGCTGAATGAGCTCGACTGTCAGATTTTTCGCGCGCTCAAAATGTAATTGAGAGATTCGTCTTCCGAGAGGTGCAGACCTTTGCTTGGCCGATAGGCAATTCCTCGGCGTTCAATGGTTTCGAGCCCAAATTCCGCAAGCAGTGCCTCAAATTCTTCAGGGGTTATGAAATCATCCCAGTCATGCGTGCCTTTGGGAACGTATCCGATTGCCTCCGCCGCTCCGACCAGCAGCACACGCGATGCTGCGGTGCGGTTCGGAGTGGACATCACCAGCAGTCCGCCCGGTGCCATCCGATTGATGACATCGGACAGGAAGGCGCGCTTGTCCGCCACATGCTCAATCACCTCCACGCAAGTGACGAGATCGAATGTGCCAATATTCAGGCTGGAAACTTCGCCAACCATATATCTGATATTAAGGCCCATCGCCTCTGCATGGCTGCTGGCAACTGAAGCGTTTTCGGCGGCGGCGTCAACTCCGGTAACGTCGCCACCCATTCGCTTTAGCGGTTCACACAGCAAGCCCGCACCGCAACCGATATCCAACACTGTTTTATCCTGCAAAGGAGTGCTGTTCGCGCCGGAGCCCGGCCAATGCGCATCGATGCTGGCCCTCAGAAACTGCAATCGGACTGGGTTGACCTGATGCAATGAAGCCATCGGACCTTTGGGATTCCACCACTCGCGCGCGAGGCCAGCAAAATGTGCTGACTCTTCGGGCCGAATAGTTACATTTGCGACATTTGCCTTTGTCATTAGGCATCCCTAACAGCGCGCATTGGATTGAACCAGCAGGAGCACAGGTGTTTTGGCCCGCATAGTGATGAAATTCGGGGGCACTTCCATGGCCGGCACGGAGCGCATCCGCCGTGTCGCCAATATTGTGCGTGCTCAGGCCGCGGCTGGGAATGAGGTTGCTGTCGTTGTTTCGGCAATGGCCGGCGAGACTGATCGCTTGGTCAATTTCTGCCGCGAAGCCAACGCGCTGTATGATCCAGCGGAATATGATGTAGTTGTTGCCAGCGGTGAACAAGTGACGAGCGGCTTGCTCGCCCTCACTTTGCAATCATTGGGTGCAAAGGCGCGCAGCTGGCTTGGCTGGCAATTGCCTGTTCGCACAATTGAAGCGCATTCTAAGGCAAGGATTGAAACCGTTGATGCGCCGGAGATGATTGCGGCGCTGGAAAGCGGAGAGATCGCTGTCATCCCTGGCTTCCAAGGCGTGTCGGCTGAGGGTCGCCTAACGACAATGGGCCGCGGAGGATCAGATACGTCGGCCGTGGCAATTGCTGCCGCAGTTAAGGCTGATCGCTGTGACATCTACACCGATGTTGACGGGGTCTATACCACTGACCCCAGAATTGTCGCTAAGGCGCGGAAGCTGAAGGCGGTGACGTATGAAGAGATGCTTGAACTTGCGAGCGTCGGCGCGAAGGTGTTGCAGACTCGCTCGGTTGGTCTTGCGATGAAATCGGGTGTCCGGATTCAAGTGCTTTCAAGTTTTAGCGAACAGGACGCTGCATCGGCGGACGATTTGCCCGGCACATTGATCGTGTCGGATGAGGAAATGGATCAATTGGTGGAGAATGGCGATATGGAACGCCAACTGGTTACCGGGATTGCCCACGATAAGAATGAAGCCAAAATTATTCTGACACGCGTCCCGGATAAGCCTGGTGCAGTGGCGCATATCTTTGAACCGCTCGCCGATGCGAGCATCAATGTCGACATGATCATCCAGAATGTTGGCCGTGATAAGGGTGAAACTGATGTCACGTTCACAGTTCCTCATGCGGATTTGGCGCGCGCTCAAGCTTTGTTGGAAGCCCGGCATGACGATATCGGATACAATCGCGTGATCACAGATAGCCATATCGCAAAGATCAGCGTGGTCGGCGTTGGGATGAAGAGTCATGCCGGAGTGGCCAGCACGATGTTCCGCTCGCTTTCTGATCGTGGGATCAACATTCAGGCCATTTCCACCTCAGAAATCAAGGTCAGCGTTTTGATCGATGAAGATGAGACTGAGCTTGCAGTTCGGGTGCTTCACACTGCCTATGGTCTCGATTCGCCAGACCCGGTAACCTAGGCGGACTTTGCTTTTAGTGCCTCCTGTCTAACAGAGGCCCCGGCTCATCCAATTGCAGGGCACGCGCTAACTAATCTTTAACCCAGTTATCCAACTTTCGCGCTCAAACAAGGAGTCGCGAAATGGCATTGAAAGCGCATCTGGGACCGATTGATCGCGGCAGTGAAGGCGATAGCCAAAGGTTAGGCGCGCGCCGTGAACTGTTGTTGCAAACAAGCGGCGTGCTGCCCGATGGAATTTCTGAGAATGTGACGGTGCACAATATCTCGGCAACGGGCATGCTGCTGCAAACTGCCGGGTCTCTGGTTGAGGGAGAAGAACTCGCCATCGAATTGCCCGATTTGGGCCTCGTAGTCTCAAAAATCGTCTGGGTTAGCGGCACACTCTATGGATGCGCTTTTGATCAATCGCTCTCTTCAGCAGCCCTTGCAGCGATTGAACTTCGCGCTGGCTCGCCAATCGCCCCATCAGAAACGTACGCTGCGCCGACACCATCACGCCCTGCCGAAACTTTGGGCCGAAAGCTCAATCGGCTCCGTAAAGAACGCAGTCTTACCTTGGCGCAGGTGGCCGCTCAGCTCGGAGTGAGCAAGCCGACAGTTTGGGCGTGGGAGAAGGGCAAGGCTCGCCCGATGCCGGATCGCCTCGATTCGATTGCACAGGTTTTGGGGGTTGGCTCAGAAGAGCTCAACTCTGCAGCGCCGAGCGATGATGGCGCGGCTCTGGTGAGTGACAGCCGTTCTCGAATTGCCGCATCTTTCGGCGTTTCGATCGAGAAAGTGCGAATTATGATAGAGCTTTGATCTATCTAAATTTCTCTCCATTCAATAAAAAATGTGGATAATAAAAATATCATGGTAAACGAATTATAGTATTGATTCGTTTATTAGTGCAGTTAGTTAACAAATTTAACTTTGATTTCGAATTATAGCTCCTAATATTAGGAAAATCTGCGAAATTCATTGTTTGGGGGTTAGTTAACACAGCTTTGCTTGGGCGGATTATGCATAGGGTAGTTCGTCAACACCGGGGGCAAAGGTGTAATGGAAATCGGGTTTAGCGCCACTGAGGGCGCAGTTCTTCATGGTCTGTTTGCGGATGCAACCGGAGACATTGTGGTTAGGTTGGATGTTGATGGCTTCATCGAACATGCCTCTGAAAATATCAGCGCGCTGGGATACGAATTTTCCGAGTTGTTGATCAAACCGCATATTGCGGATTTGGCGAGCCTTAGTCACGCAGAGGTTGTGCGCGAATATGCCCAATCGCTTACCGATCCGGGCCGACCGCGTGATTGGATCGAATTTCCAATCCAGCAGCGAGATAACGAAACTCAACCACCATCTTCGGCGCCTTGGTATGCGCTGAACCTTCGATCAATTTTGTCAGAAGACGCCAGCATTACAGGCGCACTGGGGTTGTTGCGGACAATCGATCATCGGCGCGTGCTCGAAAATGAACTTCATGCCAGCACGAACACTGACGCACTCACAGGCTTGTGTAATCGCAACACTTTTCGGGCCAAATTCACGCGCCAGGCCAACTCTCCTGAGCCAGCCTATATCGCCTTGGTGGAGGTTTCGCGATTTCGCGCAATTTGCCTGCAATATGGGCAAAGGGCGTCAGATGATGTGGTCTGGGCGTTCGCGCAATTTTTACAGACCATGGCGCAGCCCGGCTTCGAACTGGCATATTTAGAAGCAGGCCGGTTTGGGGTGATCTTGCCAAACATGGCACCGGAGGATGCACGCAATTGGTGCGAAGACGCTTTGGAAACATTTGCCGCCCTGGCAATTGGTTCTACCCCTAGAGGGTTAAATCTGTCGGCCAATGCAGGTTTGAGCACCATTCGGGCAAATATCGATGAGACTTTCAAAGATGCCGAACTGGCGCTGGTCATGGCCGGTGCGAGTGGCGGCATGCGGGTTGGGATAAGCGGTTTGGGGCCGACTCCGGTCGTTTACCGAGAGCGACCAATGGTAACTGAGCTTGGTGAGAGCTTCGCTGCAGGCTAGAGCCTGCAAATGATGAATCACACCGCCTCAATAATGTTGCTTGGCTCAGGGGAGCTGGGCCGCGAATTCACCATTTCAGCAAAACGTTTGGGTGCGCATGTTGTTGCTTGCGATGCCTATGGCGAAGCGCCTGCCATGCAGGTGGCCGATGCATTCGAAGTCTTCTCCATGTTGGATGCAGATGCACTTCGTGATGCTGTTCAGCGCCATAAGCCCGATTTCATCGTTCCAGAGATAGAGGCAATTCGAACCGAAGTGCTCGCTGAGCTAGAGGAGGGGGGCTACTGCGTCGTTCCGACTGCACGGGCCACTCAGCTCACGATGAACCGCGATAAAATTCGCGATCTTGCGGCAAAAGAATTGGGTCTTGAAACGTCTCGCTATCACTATGCCGAAACTCTTGAGGAGGTCAGATCAGGCGCAATCGAGGTTGGGTTTCCTTGCGTGATAAAGCCGGTGATGTCGTCATCGGGAAAGGGCCAAAGCACGCTCGCAGATGAATCGGCCATCGATGGGGCATGGGACCATGCCGTCAAGAATATGCGCGGCGACCGGCAAAGAGTGATTGTCGAGCAATTCGTTGAATTTGACTATGAGATCACCCTGCTCACCATTCGGCATGCGCGCGGCATCTCCTTTTGCCCTCCAATTGGTCATCGACAGGCTCGCGGGGACTACCAAGAGAGTTGGCAGCCAGCGGAGATGTCAGAACCTGCCCTGTCAAAAGCAAAAAGCATGGCGATTATGGTCGTCGAAGAGCTTGGTGGATACGGGCTATTTGGAGTGGAGTTCTTCATCAAAGGAGATGACGTCTTCTTCTCCGAGTTGAGCCCTCGGCCGCATGATACCGGCATGGTCACTTTGGCATCACAGCGATTGACGGAGTTTGATTTGCATGCGCGCGCCATTCTGGGATTGCCGATCCCGGATGCGATCGAAGCTTCTCCTGCTGCCTCAGCTGTCATTCTGGCTGATCGAGAATGCGATAATTTCGAAGTTCATGGTGTGGCTGATGCCCTTTCAATTGATCCGGGGGCGACGGATATCCGAATTTTTGGAAAGCCGGTTACCAGACCATATCGAAGGATGGGTGTGGCGCTTGCCAATGCCCGCGATGTTACATCCGCCAGACGGCTCGCGGCCGCGGCTGCAAGTAAGGTGACGCTGACCTATCGCGATTGAGGCGCTTGCCGAGAACGTTTCAGCCGCTTAAGCGCCAATCGCATGTATGAATTTCCAAACAGCGCGAATATGATGCGCAGAGGCACAGATTTCCTCGGTTGCGACACGGCAATTTTGTGCGGTGCGATGAGCTGGGTTTCTGAGCGCAATCTGGTGTCCGCAATATCCAATGCCGGTGGATTTGGAGTGATCGCTTGCGGAGCGATGACGCCAGACCTTTTGGATGCGGAAATCGTGGCGACAAAGGAAATGACCAACAATCCCTTTGGCGTGAACCTGATCACGATGCATCCGCAATTGTTTGATTTGATCCAGGTCTGCCGCAAGCATGATGTCAGCCATGTGGTTTTGGCCGGCGGGATCCCGCCCAAAGGCAGCGTTGAGGCGATAAAGGGTACAGATGCTAGCGGGGCGAAGGTTATTTGTTTTGCGCCGACGCTGGCGCTGGCCAAAAAATTGCTGCGTTCCGGCGCAGATGCTTTGGTGATTGAGGGAATGGAAGCTGGTGGTCACATCGGGCCTGTCTCAACCAGCGTCTTGGCACAAGAAATGCTCCCTGAGCTGGCGGCGGAACATTTGATCTTTGTGGCTGGCGGGATCGGCCGGGGGGAAGCAATTGCGGGCTATCTGGAAATGGGCGCATGCGGAGTACAATTGGGAACCCGCTTTGCATGCGCCGCTGAAAGCATTGCGCATCCAGATTTCAAAAAGGCGTTTTTCAGGGCCAATGCGCGTGATGCGATAGCAAGTGTGCAGGTCGATCCACGATTGCCGGTTATTCCTGTGCGTGCACTGAAGAACAAAGGGACCGACGAGTTTACCGAGAAGCAGCGCGAAATCGCAGGCGTGCTGGATCGTGAAGAAGTTTCGATGGCAGAGGCTCAATTGCAAGTCGAACATTACTGGGCTGGGGCATTGCGCCGCGCCGTTATCGATGGCGATGTCGAAAACGGAAGCCTGATGGCGGGCCAAAGTGTGGGAATGGTCAAGGCTGAAGAGCCTGTCACACAAATTGTAGCCGCGCTTATGGAGGGCTGCGAGGCGGCCCTAGCTGGACGTTGCAATGAGTGAGGCATTGATCCTCACTTTGAGTTGCCCTGATCGACCAGGGATTACAGCGCGAGTGACCGCGTTTCTTTTTGAGCGCGGCTGCAACATTCTTGACGCCCAGCAGTTTAATGACCGCACCAGCGGACGTTTCTTCATGCGGATAGTCTTTGCCTCTGCGCAACTGCCGAGAAAGGCGATGCGTGAGCAATTCTCGGCCTTTGCCGCTGAGCTATCAATGGTCTGGAAATTGGCCTTGCGTGATCGTCCCCGGCGCGTGCTCATAATGGTTAGCAAGTTCGATCATTGTTTGGCAGATTTGCTGTATCGGTGGCGGACAGAGGAATTGAACATTGATCCCGTTGCGGTCGTATCCAATCATCCTCGCGAAGCCGTGTCTCACAGCGACATTGGTGACGTGCCATTCTTCCATTTGCCGGTGAGCAAAGAGACCAAGGCTGCGCAGGAAGCAAAGCTGCGAGAGATTGCCGCGGAGACGCAGGCGGAACTGATCGTGCTCGCTCGCTATATGCAAATCTTCTCAGATGAGCAGGCCGAGCATTTTGCTGGTCGCTGTATCAACATCCATCACAGTTTTCTGCCTGGCTTCAAAGGGGCCAAGCCATATCATCAAGCGCATGCGCGCGGGGTGAAGATGATCGGGGCGACCGCGCATTTCGTGACCGCAGATTTGGATGAAGGGCCGATAATTCACCAAGATGTTGAGCCGATCAATCATGCCGACCAACCCGATGATTTGGTTAGGAAAGGCCGAGATATTGAGCGCCGCGTTCTAGCAGAAGCGGTGCGGCTCTTCGTGGAAGAGCGCGTGCTATTGAATGATAAACGGACAGTGGTTTTTGGTGGTTAGGGGCCGTGATCACAACAGAATTTGATATTGATCAATCGTGAGGAGCAAGTTGCATGTGCGATGAAAGCGACATTTCCAATTGGGACCGCAAATTGCAGAAAACGGGCTTGAACCGCCGCGATTTTAGCGCGCTCACAGGTGCAGCCGCATTGGCAGCTTGCACGGGCGAAACGAGCGCGACGCGCGGGCTGGAGAATGCAGCCAATTTGGTTGAAAATCGCGTATTGATCGACACCGAAGATGGCGAGATGGATGCGTTTTTTGTCCACCCCAAAGAAGGGCAGCACCCTGCGGTTCTGGTCTGGCCGGATATTGCCTCATTACGCGAATCTAAGCGCAACATTGCTCGGCGTCTGGCAGATCAAGGCTATGCTGTGCTGGTGGCCAACCCATATTACCGAGACGTTGCAGGCGATCGGTTTGAAAGTTCAGTTGCGTTTCGAGAGGCTGGCGGATTTGAGTTGGTCGGGCCGTGGCGGGAGAAGCTTTCGTCCGATGCCGTGATGCGTGATGCCGATGCGCTGATTGGCTGGCTAGATGGGCAAGAAAGCGTCGATACCGCGCGGGGGATCGGCACCCAGGGATATTGCATGGGCGGCCCCTTCACGGTCTACACGGCCCGTTCTCGCCCAGACCGGGTGAAAGCTGCGGCTAGTTTTCATGGTGGAGGATTGGTTCGCGACGATGAGCACAGTCCGCATCGAATTTTGGAAGCCGGCACGAGTTATCTGTTTGCGATTGCGCAAAATGATGATGAACGTGCGCCTGACGACAAAACTGAGCTGCGCCGTGCTGCGGACGGAGCTGGGGTTTCTGCCGAAATTGAAGTCTATGGTGCGGATCACGGCTGGACCGTGCCAGACAACCCAGTTTACCTGCTTGAACCAGCAGAACGGGCATGGGCACGCCTGCTGGCTCTATACGCAGCGAGCACTTAACAAAACGCCTGGCGCGGCACTTAGCGAAGAGCCCAAATCAACCCGGTCAACGGATGATCATCATGCGGTGGCTTACTCGATGCCCCGCTCCTTATCTTCATTGGCACGGTGGATCACGAACGCTCGAATTGCTTCAATCTCGTCAGCATCAAGCGATCCAGCAAAGCCGGCCATGCCGTTGGCTTGCAGCAGACCGTCGTGGACGATTCGGAAGAAAGTCTCTCGGTTCCCAATAGTACCGCTACGCCGTAAATCTGGAAGCACAGCCGTTCCTACCGCTGAGCCGCCATGGCAACTGAAGCAATATCGGCCATAGTTGTACTTCCCGCTTGCGATAACCTCTTCACTCGCTCTTGATGGTGGCGGGTCCAACGGCGCTTGAAACAATTCAGGAATTTCCGGCAATTCTGCGGTCCCACCCAATTTGAAAACCAAAAGACGGGAAATGTTGCGCACCGGCCCATTTACCTCGGCCAGTTCACCATCGGCACCGATGGCCCAAGTGCCGCCCCAGCCGGCAAGAACTGCGATATATTGCTCACCATCAATCGTGTAGGTGGCAGGCGCAGCGACAATGCCGGTTTGCGCTCCAAAGCTCCACAATTTGGATCCATCGCTTGATGAATACGCGGCAAATTCGCTGCCCGAATTTCCTTGAAAAACCAGCCCGCCGCCCGTCGCGAGCAGACCGCCATTCCATGGTCCAGCATGAGTGACGCGCCAGCGCTCTTCCTGCTTCACAGGGTCCCAGGCGATCAACGCACCGGCAAGAGTTTCACGAATGGAGTCCTTCAACGCGCTGTCAGGCGGCAAGTCAGTTTGCGACAAATCGATACCGATATTGAAACCGCGCGATTTATCTGGCCCCCAATCTTCTTCTGGGATGTAAAGTCCGCCCAATTCCATGGCGGGAATATAAACCAACCCTTCATCAGGATGGAATGCCATCGGATGCCAATTGTGACCGCCTAGGGGCCCTGGCATTGCGGCAAAGGGTTCACCGGTTTTATCAAATCTAGCTTCAGGCCGTTCGATCGGGCGGCCAGTTTCCAGATCCACGCCGTCAGCCCAATTGATTTCTATGTAATTGTTTGCGGAGAGCAATTCACCCGTCGCGCGGTCCAGCACGTAGAAAAAGCCATTTTTGGGTGCTTGCATCAAGACTTGGCGCTGTTCGCCTTCAATCTCCAAATCAGCCAAGATGATGTGCTGGGTGGCGGTGAAATCCCAAGTTTCCCCGGGAGTGGTTTGGTAATGCCAGACATATTCACCGGTATCGGGTTTTACCGCGACAATGGAAGAAAGGTAGAGGTTGTCACCTCCACCGGGAGAGCGATAGGCTTGGTTCCAAGGTGATCCGTTACCAACACCGAAATAGAGCAGATCAAGCTCAGGATCATAGGCCATAGCATCCCAAACGGTGCCGCCTCCCCCGATCGAATCCGATCCAGCCAGAACTTCGCGGTTCCAAGTGTCCGCGGCAGTTTGCAAATATTCAGGCGAGTCCTCATCCTCAGTTCCCTCAGGAACGGTGTAGAAGCGCCAAAGCTCCGATCCATCGGCGGCATCATAGGCGCCAATATATCCCCGCACACCAAATTCAGCGCCGCCATTGCCGATCAAAACTTTGCCATCGATCACTCGTGGTGCGCCGGTAATTGTGTAGCTCTTACTTTGGTCGACGGTGAGCGTTTCCCAAACGACGCTTCCGCTGTCGCGATCAAGCGCAATTAAGCGGCCATCCAAAGTGCCAAGGAATAAGTTGTCGCCCCAAGTTGCGAGACCGCGATTCACAACATCGCAGCATGCCTTGACGCCAAATTCGCCGGGAACCTCCGGGTCAAATTCCCACAGCAATGTGCCATCGCGCCCATCATAGGCTTTGACCTTGCTCCATGCGGTGGTGACATAAATTTTGCCATCAATGACGAGTGGCGTTGCCTCTTGGCCTCGCGAAGTGTCCATGTCCGCAAACCAGGTTAAACCCAGATCAGAGACGGTCTCCGCGTTGATTCCATCGAGTGGTGAAAACCTTTGTTCAGAATATGTGCGACCATAACTCAACCATTCAGAATTGTTGCTTTCGGCGCCAACTAAGACTGCATTGGTAACGCGGCCTTCATCCCCGTCGGATCCCATGTCGCCGCAGCTCGCAAGGCAAAGAGCACCCATGAGCGCCAAAGCTATCTTTTTCATCGAGTTTTCTCCCTCAAGCACCCTTTTGACCAGCCCAGCCGCCATTGTCCAATCCACTTTTTTGGGAGTGACGGACTTTCGCTCAAATTGTCGCGGCCCCGTTCTGGCATCTTGTCTTTGCTACAGCTTGGCTTAGTCTCGCTATTCCGATGCCAAAGGGAGGTTGGAAATGGAATTTGTGCTGGGAGCATTGCTCTTACTCGTCGTTGTATTTTTGGTTCTTGGTGTGCTCGTGGTCAAGCAGGGCTATGTCTATACCGTTGAAACATTTGGAAAATTCACCAAATCCGCTGAGCCCGGCATGCATATCATCTATCCCTTTGTTCAGCGGGTTGGGCAGAAGGTGAATATGATGGAGCAAGTGCTCGATATTCCCGGTCAAGAGATCATCACCAAAGACAATGCAATGGTGGGTGTCGATGCCGTTGTGTTTTTCCAGGTGCTGGATGCGGGGAAGGCGGCCTACGAGGTGGCGAATTTGTATGCTGCGATCATGGCGCTAACGACCACCAATCTGCGCACAGTGATGGGATCGATGGATTTGGACGAAACCTTGTCCAAACGAGATGAAATAAATGCGCGGCTTTTGGCTGTGGTTGATCACGCCACGTCCCCCTGGGGAGTGAAGATCACCCGGGTAGAGATCAAGGACATCCGACCTCCACGTGACATTTCAGAGGCGATGGCTCGCCAGATGAAGGCAGAACGCCTGAAGCGGGCTGAAATTCTTGAAGCTGAGGGAGATAAAACGAGTGAAATTCTGCGGGCAGAAGGATCAAAGCAATCGGCCATCCTAGAAGCCGAAGGGCAACGCGAGGCAGCGTTTAGGGACGCCGAGGGCCGTGAAAGAGCGGCTCAGGCGGAGGCTAAGGCGACGCAGATGGTTTCTGACGCGATCGCCTCTTCAGGAAGCCAAGCAATCAATTATTTTGTGGCTCAGGAATACACCAAGGCCGTGGGCAAATTTGCCGATAGTCCCAATGCGAAAACCATCTTGTTTCCGGTCGAGGCAACTCAATTGATGGGCTCCTTGGGCGGGATTGGCGAGCTTGTTCGCGATGTTGTGCAGCCGAGCCAGCATGATGTAACGACGCCGCTGCCACGCGCTCAAACAAGCGTTCCCCGCTCCAAAGGGGATAAGTGATGGACGATATCGGATCGATCGACCCGCATTGGCTCTGGATCGCCTTGGGTTTGGTCCTTGGCATCCTCGAAATGTTGGTGCCGGGCGTGTATCTGATTTGGCTGGCTCTGGCCGCCATTGTGACGGGCCTATTGGCCTATGGCCTTGATTTGGGAGTTCCGACGCAGGTTATGATTTTCGCCTTTGTATCGCTCATCGCAGCTTTTAGCGCGCGGCGTTTCATGCGCGATCAACCGATCGAGAGCGCCGATCCAATGCTCAATCAGCGCGGGGCGCAGATCATTGGCGAATCCGTTCTCGTGACCCAAAAATTTGAAGGTGGGACCGGACGTGTGAAGCATGGTGATAGTGAATGGCTGGCGCGTGGCCCTGATCTGGATGTGGGTGATCGGGTCCGCATCACTGGCAGTGAGGGCGCTATTTTGATTGTTCAGGAACAGAGCTCAGGTGGTGGCAGCTCGGCAAGTGACATGGTGCCTATCGACGATTAACCCATCGCCCGCTCGTTGCTTTTTCCAAAACGACCGAATTGACGATATTGAACCATCCACTTTTCCAGAAACAGGCTAAGCGGTTTCGGTTCAATCCCAAGCTTTTTAAACCCGGGATGCTTGCCCGAAACCATGCTTCCTTGTTTTAGCAAGGCCCATTGATCGCTGTTCATCGGTGTTCCTGGCAGCGCGGCAAAAATGGAAGACGCCCAATCGGGCATGCGGATGAAGTGCGTTGATCGACCTTGCGCATTTGCGATGCGTTGGTGAAGCTCAAGCATGCTGATCGCTTCAGGCCCGCCCAGCTCATAGGTTTTGCCGCCATGCACGGCGGGCCTTTTGAGGGTTTCGAAAATCGCGCGGGCTACATCGTTGACATAGACCAATTCCATCTTCGCTTCAGGTCCAAATACGGGCAAGACCGGGGCCATCGAGATGAGTTTGCCGAACATATTGAGGAATTTATCGTCCATTCCGTAAACCACTGATGGCCGGAGAATAGTCGCCTTTGGGAATGCCTCTTTCACTTTAACCTCGCCCGCATGCTTTGCACGGGCATATTCAGCCGGCGAATTTTCGTCTGACCCCAGGCCGCTTAAATGCACCAATGCTTTTACGCCTGCATCTATTGCAATTTGGGCCATGACGCCGGGGGCATCACCCATAAGGCGCATTTGGTTCTTGCCGAACGCGCCAACCAAATTGACCACCTGCGTTGATCCTTGGATGGCCGCTTGCAAACTTTGCTGATTTGTTATGTCGCAGCGCTGCAATTGCAATTGGCCTAAATCGGCCAGCGGCTTCAAGGAAAAGCTTTTTTCCGGATTTCGGCTGGCGATGCGCACTCTCGCGCCGCCTTCTAACATGCATTGGACAAGATAATTGCCGATGAAGCCACTGCCACCAAACACGGTGACAACTTGATCATCCAATCGATTGGTCGGCGACATAGAGATTTGCTTTCCTGCAAGAACAGTGTTGCTACATGCCATGTCGCAAGCCCATTCAATCTTCAAGGCCTACGAATGGCGGCGCGGCATCTTCATTGGGTAATTGCGTTGACAGAGTGGTTGACCAATCGCTATTGGCCCGCGCCTACCGCGATGCCTGTTCTTTTTTCAGAATCGCGCAAATATGCCCAGATGGCGGAATTGGTAGACGCGCCAGCTTCAGGTGCTGGTGTCTTTCGGGACGTGGAGGTTCGAGTCCTCTTCTGGGCACCATTTACTTCAAAAAATTCAATGGAACCGCAATCACTCTGCGAGCTCGGGGCGCTGCCTCAGCACCGTTTGGCGGTGATGTTCACAAGCGTAGAACCCGCGTCTTCGGAATCTTCCCCCATTATTCGCGCCGCCAATCTTAGCTGATCACATTCGAAACGCGCACCTCGCTCAGCTGCAATTTGCGTTACGGCCGCGAAAATTTGTGGCGGCAAACTCTGCGCACCGCGTCGGAGAAATGTGGAATGCCATCGCTCTGATTGGGCCAGTATCACGGCGAAAGCCTGTCGCGATGCCGCTGAATTTAGCGCGCCGGGGCCCAATTCCTTAAGCAATTCTAGATCGCTAGATGGGTTTGCAATCAACGCGGCGAACCGCCTTGCGGATTCGCCTGGATCCTCTGCTGCGATTGCCAATCTTAGCATTGTGTCTTGTACGATCGGATCGCGCCAGCCGCGTTGAGCCGCGAATTGGAACGTCGCGAGCGCACCAGAATTTTCGTCCGAAACCGCCTGCGCCAGTGCGAGCATCCGGATATGCTCGGCTGGAAGTGGCCGGGCCGCGACTAGGCGCTGTGCCTGAATGAGCGCCCATTCAGGTTCTTCTGTTGCAAGTGCATCGGCGGCAAAATGTTTTTGAGCAAATCCTCGGAACGGATATGGCACATATTGAGCAAGCGAAGGCACATAGCGTGATTGACGATCGAGCTGTGCTCCGGCGGCGATCAGCGCCATCATTGCCAGACAAAAAATCCAGATCATTTGCTTCACGGCGAGCTCCTCCGCTCGTCCGCGCTCATTCTAAACAATAGCACTAGCGCAAAACTAGCAACCGCAAGCATGGCTTGATTGCGCAATGGGTAATCGGTAATCGATTGCAACGCGATGCAAAGCAGGATGACACTGCCGGCCCATGCTGCCCATCGATGGCGCGATTTGCGAGCTTTCCAAGAATACCAACCAGCCAAAATCAACCAACCCGCGACCAAGAATAGGCCGAGAACCCCAGCTTCGATTGTGATCTCGATATAATCATTATGGGCGCGGCCTGCGCGCCTGGACGAGAGATTTTCGAGCGATTCATCGAGTTGGAACACCTCATCGAAGGTGCCCATCCCGGTGCCAATGGGCCAATACTTGTCTGCCGTGTATGCGGCGTCATCCCAAATATACGCGCGGGCATCGTCAATGGCCTCAAACCGTTCGAGACTTTGCCCAATTCTGCCTGGCGAAGCTGTGAGTAGGCCAAGGATCGCGATTGCTCCAATCGCCCCTGCGAGGAGGCCAATTAGCCTGAACCGGTGGATCCGCCGGAAAAATCCAGACTCAGCGCTTTGAACATCGCCCATTGAGCGAAAGAACCAGATCAGAATTGGCACTGCTGACAAGACCATCGCGGTCCGAGACCGGGTTAGGACAATTGCCAATAACAAAAGAATGCAAATCACCAAACGCGCGAATGGAAATGCTTTATGGCGAAATGGTGCGGGTAGAAGAGATGCAAGGCTAAAGGCAGACAGCAAGAAAAGTCCGGTCGAATTGCGGTTCGCAAATGTCCCAAAAAACACCCCTGGCATCGGGTTTTCTGGGTAAAACAAACCCAATTTCCCCTCGCTCAAAACCTGGACGAAACCCGGGATAAGGTTGACCATACCGAGAAGCACCAAACCCCAACCGATCTTGACCAAATTTTCGCGAGATACGCTCCAGCCAATGGCCAGCACAGTAAACGGCAAAATTAAACCAATCAGCGCCACCAGGGTGCGCGCCGGGTCGACACTGATAGGAAACCATCGGTCGGATTCCGCCAGTTCGAGCGATTGCAGAACCAATTCCCGGCCAGGCAGGTACCCCAGAATATGGGTTGGCATTGGCACCAAATGGATGATTGGAATGGCGATGGAGAATGCAGTGAGAGCCCTGAGAGACCACTGCGAACTGCGCCAAAAATCGAGCACAATGGTGCGATTCAATCCGAGCACAAAGAGTGCAGCCAATTGGACAAAGAGATTTGCGAAACCATATCGCACCCCGCCGCCCCCAAAAATTATGGCGCTGGCGAGCAAAGCCGTTAGCGCGAAGGCGGTGAGGTTTCGCGAGTGCGATGATCCGCTAGAAAACTGGATTGCTTGGAAGGCAGAGCGCATCATAGAGATACGTCTTTAGCAAATGTTCGGCGTCAAGTCTCGATTGCCTATTCACAGGCAAGCGCAGCGATTCTTGCTTAAGTTGCGCCCGGCGATTGCGTCAAATTGTTATCACTGCCGTTCAGCAGAATGATAAGGCCCGCTATAATGACTCCGCCAGCAAGCAATGCAATGATCCAGGCGCCCTCATCATCGTCGTCGTCATCGATAATAGCAGCAGCGCCATTGGCCGCGATCGCAGCAGAAGCAGAATAACTGGTCGAAAAATCGCTGGCACGTGTGTTCGCATGCGCAGAAATCGGCGCAAATGCCATGCCAGCCGCGCTGGCTAACGTAAGAAGGCGAATGAAAAATTGTTTAATCATCACAATGCTTTCGACCGGTCCATATTCCTACTTTAAGGGGATGCGGCAGATATTTCAACGCTGTTTTAGGCTGAAATGATTAATGCTTCGCATTCGGTCCTTTTATCTTATCGGTCTGTCTCGGTCATGAATGAAGCAGTTCTGCATAGCCTTGGATTTCCCCACCCGTTATGGTTCTCGAACCGCATTCGAGCCAAGCATGCGCAGCAAATCCATCGCAATCATCATTTTTGACACCGATCACAACCGCACTGCCAATTGATTTGGATGCGAGAATATCCTGCGCGGCAAATGCTTGCACCAAGCAATCTGCGCGCCAAGGCATCCGGCCTGCAGTCCGCGGTATTGTGAAGCTTAGCCGATCCAGCAATATCTCGAGCGAACCAGCGTCGATGCCATTGTCCGCGAACGCCTCCAAAAGCGCGCGATTGCGTGCCTTAATCGCAATTGGCGATACGCGGCGCAATTTCAGCCTTGCTCGAGCCAAATGGTAGATTGCTCGTGCAAAACATGGAACAAACCAAACCAAATCACTTGGTTTCAGCTCTTTGCCACTTTCTGGAATTCGATGTGATTGCGCGCGAGACATGCTTGGCTAAATGTCATCTTTGTCCATAAGAGCCAAGTATTCGAAGGAATAACCACGCAAGCATGACCACGATTGCCGCCATTTTCATCGATCACGGGGTCAGCAAAGTTCAGCTTGACGCGATGCTTGCCTCAATGAATGATCGCCCCAGCGATGCGAGCGGTACTTTGGTGAACGGTGCAACGGGGCTTGGGGCCACTGTATTAAACGCGACCGCTGAGGCGTGTGAGGCTGAGCAACCATGGGTAAGCACCGACAATCAATTGGCGGTGGTGATCGATGGCTATTTGACCAATTATCACGAGCTGAGATCAGAACTTTTGGCCTGCGGTGCATTGCTTCGCAACCGATCAGACGCCGAACTTGTGTTAAAAGCATACGAAAAATGGGGAGACGATTGCGTTCGTCATATCGACGGCGAATTCGCTTTTGTCATTGCGGACCAGCGCAAGCGGCGCGTGTTTTGCGCGCGCGATCATCAGGGCTTGCGTCCGCTCTTTTACCATCATGATGGGAGCCAAATTTTCATCGCGTCGGAAGTTTCCGCGATCATCGCCGTTGCTGGAGACCGGCTACGACCGGACTATGACTATTTGGCAGGAGTGATGGCTGGGCAATGGTACAATCGAGAGGCGACCGTCTGGAGCGGCGTCAAACGATTGTTGCCAGCCCATACACTCAGCTTTGATGGGAACAGCCCTTCCTCGCAAGAATACTGGTCTTTGCAGCTAGGCCACACAATCCGATATTCTAGTGATGAAGAATATGCAGAGCATTATCGAGAGATGCTGTTCGATTGCGTCCGGCGGGCATCGCGAACGCATGCTCCATTGGCTTTTGGTGTCAGCGGCGGGCTTGATTCCTCCGCTCTATATTGTGCTGCGCATAAGCTTTTGGAAAAAGGTGAACTAGCCGCGCAATCGATGCGAGGGTACACTTTGGCCGGGGCAATCGGCACGCCAGCAGATGAAATTTCTTATGCGCGAGCAGCGGCAGCGCATGTGGGAGATCGCTTGAGCGAAATACCGCTGACTGAGCCGTCGATCGATTGGTACACGGGGCAGGCGCAAACCACGTGCGATTTACCGATTCCCACAAATGGCGTGATGACCTTTGGGCTTGAACAACGCGCCGCAGAGGATGGGTGCCGGGTGGTAATCGGAGGGAGTGGCGGCGATGAATGGCTGCAAGGTACAAGTCATCTCTATCGCGGTTTTTTGGCGGAGGGAGATTTCCGCAGTTTTTGGCACTATTTCGGTATTGGTATCGAAAAGCGCGGGTTCTTAGGCACACTAAATTTGGCGTCGAGGCAGAGTTTGATGGCTCTTGCGCCTCAAATGCTCGCATCGCGGCTGCGCAAATGGCGCAGGTCTTCACGGCGCAAAGGCGCTGCATTTTGGCTTAACAAACAATCTCGAATTAGGTTGGCGAGAATTGAGGAAGACTATCACGCCGATATGCCGATCAATCCGGTCGAGTGGAGCAAAACTAACCTCTTGCGATCACCTTTTTCAGATCTGGCTTACTGCATGATGCGATCGCAATATTCGCGATCGGGGCTGGAGCCACGCTATCCAATGCTCGCGAGACAATTTATTGAATTTTCGGCTGCAACTCCAGAAAATACCAGACATCGCGCCGGACAGCGAAAGTTTTTGCATCGGCTCGCTATGAAAGGGATCTTGCCGGATGTAATCTTGAACCGGGAAACCAAGGCCGAATTCCCGGCATATAGGGCGGAGCAGGAATTCGCTGAGTTCGTGCAATCAAAGGGCGATGATCTGCTGAGTGAGGTCATCGACGCTGACGGCCTAGAGCGTCTGTTAAACTCTTTTGGTAACGGAAATGCCTCCGGAGATTGGTCGTGGGAAATATGGGGTATTTACGCATCTGCAGCATTTTTGTATCATAACCATCGATAAGCCGTATTTCAGGCGTCGAACAGGCGCGTAGATAACGAAGCGTGATCAATGACTAAAGAAGCAAAAAAGTCTAAATACACCACTCCGCGCCTTACGGCGTTTGGCTCGGTCCGCAATCTAACTGGCGGCAGTGGGACCATGGGAAATGATGGAGGGGCCACGATGACGATGAACTGAATGCCTGACTTGTTCATCCCGATGGGACGAATGGATTGGAGCATTTACGCGACTTATATGAAAGTGTTTGTCGCCTTTGATTTGAATCAGGCGGTACGCCGCCGATTGACTGCGGTAAGATCGGGGTTGTTTGAACCAACATGATAGAGGTCCTCAATGAGCACCTTGAATATCTGAGCCTTCCCGGGCGATCTGAAACCTACAAGGCGGCGATAAGCCAAGCGGTAAGCCAAGGAGACCTTGTTGCCGATCTGGGGTGCGGGGTTGGTGTATTGGGCATTTTTTGCCTTGAGGCCGGTGCTGCAGAGGTCTGGGGCATTGATAGCAGCGACGCGATCCATCTTGCGCAAGAAGTTGTTCAAAAAGCTGATCTCTGCGGTGTTTATCATTGCATCGCGGATTCGACATTTCGCGCGGCGCTCCCGCAACCTGTTGACCTTATCATCTGCGACCATATCGGCTTCTTTGGTTTTGATTATGGCATCATTGAATTGCTGCGAGACGCGCGCCAGCGATTGCTAAAGCCCGGCGGAATTGTGATCCCCCAGGCGATCGATCTGATGGTCGCGGGCGTTTTTTCCGATGCTTGCCGCGATAGAGTGACCGCTTGGCAAGGTGATCAAATCCCGCCGGAATTTCGTTGGCTGGACGAATATCAGCGCAATTCGAAACACCATCACAATTTCTTATCAGACGAATTGGTCAGCCAACCGGCACCCCTTGGACACATCGACTTGGAAGCTGATGATCAGCAGTTATTCGTGTTCAAAACCAATCTTATTGCCGAACGAACCGGCCGTTTCGATGGGATTGCGGGTTGGTTCGATTGTCTGCTTTATGGCGATATCAGGATGACCAACTCGCCTGTGGACGATGCGAGTATCAAGAGGCCTCAAGCGTTCTTGCCTGTCGCAACCCCTTTCGATGTGGAGGCGGGAGATGTGATTGCGATCGCCATTCGGTTTCAAAGCGATGGTTCGATGATTGCGTGGGACATTAAGCCGCCAAATAGCGCGCCGACACAGAAACTCTCGACCTGGAAGGGCACCATCCTGACGCCCGCTGACTTGGTCAACAAAACAGCAACTCCGCTTCGCTTGTCAGGCCGAGGCGAGGCGGAAACGTTCATATTGTCGCTGATCGATGGCCAACGAACAGCTGAGGACATCACCGCGATCGTCCTTTCTCAAAGGCCTGCTATGTTTCCGAGCCAGCAAGCCATCCGTGATTTCGTCAGGGACGAGCTGGCGCGGGCTTGCAAAACGTGATCCAATTTCGCGTCAGGAGCGCGCGCGCTCAACAAGTTTTGGAAACAGCGCCCTATGATCGCTGGGTGTTGCCAGATGGGGAAGTCCGGGCGGAGTTTCATTGCCGGATCAATGGGTTCCTCGTGAGGTTTCCCGGCGAGGTAGATTTTGAAATCGAAGCAGAAACTCTTGCTGTAAAGGCTTGGCCTGTAGACGCAGAAAATGCGCTGATCGCTGAAACTCTATTCAAAAATGCGATCACGCCAATTCTGGTCAACCATCAAGGCGGATTGAGCCTCCATGGCAGCGCCGTCTCTTGCGAAGGTGGCGCGATCGCGTTTCTTGGAATTTCGCGAAGTGGGAAAACCACGTTGGCGGGAGCTTTTGCCAAATTTGGGCACCCGTTCTTGACCGAAGACGTGATCGAACTCGTTTGGGAGCGAGATCGATATTGGGTGCAGCCCAAAGAATCTGAACTCCGTTTGTTTCGAGATAGTGCGGACTTCCTGATGGGTGAACAGGAAAATTGGCAACACGATGATGAAAAGCAATCGATCGAAACGAGCGACCTGCTTCCCTTTTGTGAAAACGCTGTGCCGCTATGCGGGGTCTTTATCTTGGGCGATGATGAGCCAAACGAAATAAGCCTGGCGGGGCTCGAGCCGCAACAGGCTTTGGCTCAGATCCTGCCGCATTCTTTTATCCTAGATGTTGAAGACAAACAGCGCCTCAAGTCCCATTTTTCCCGCCTGGGTGATTTTGCTCAACGGTGTGACTGTTTTTCGCTGGATTTTCCGCGTGAGTACTCGCAACTTGAAAAAATAGTGGATCAGATCTGTCAGCTGAAATTGGAGCGAAACTGAGCCGATGCAACTCGACGCAAAATTCAAGACATCCGATAATGCTGTTTCGCGCGAAGTCAGCGGAGAAATGGTCTTGCTCAATCTGGAGAGTGGAACCTATTTTGGGCTCGATACAGTTGGCAGCCGAGTTTGGCAGATAATCGAGGAGAGCCCAGTGGCCTTGTCAATAATTTGCGATCAAATCGAATCCGAATTCGATGCTCCGCGCGAGCTTATTGAACGCGATATCATGGCGCTCGCGACGGACCTTTCATCGCAAGGTTTGATTGAATTGGAGACGGATTAGCCAGTTTGCGAACAGGCTCACCCAATAGGGGCGCTCTCTTCTACTTTGCCATCGCGGACATCAAAAATTCGATCAGCAAGAGCCATGCTGGCCTCGCGATGGGTGACGACAATCACAGTTCGTCCCTTAAGCGCGCCTGCGCATGCGTCAACAAACGCCGTTTCTGCCTCCTGATCATACATGCTTGTGGCTTCATCAAAGATGAGCATCGGAGGGTTATTGAGCAAGGCCCGCGCCAAGGCGACGCGCTGCCTCTGGCCACCGGACAATTGCACGCCATGATCGCCTATTTCGGTGTCGAGCCTGTTTGGTAGCTCGCTGATAAACTCCCAAGCTTGCGCGAGTTTGGCCGCTTCACAGATCTGTTTTTCCGGTGCGTCTGGCGCCCCCAAAGCGATATTGTCTTTTATCGAGCCATTGAACAAAAGCGCCCGTTGCGGAACATAGCCAAATTGGCGGCGCAGTTCCTGAATTTGCCATTCGCTGATATCTTTTCCGTCAAGTAGAATGCTCCCTTCGCTTGGGACGTAGAAACGCTGCAGCAGCCTGATCAATGTGGATTTCCCCGCGCCATTTTCGCCGGTGAGAGCGACAATCTCGCCCGGATTGATCTTGAAACTGACTCTGGCCAGCAGCTGGTTTCTTCCAGGATATCCGAATCCAATTCCCTCAAAAGCAATCGCACCTTTCACATTTGCAGCATCACTTGCAGCAAGGTATCCCGCTTCAATGGGTGCGGCGAACACCGTTTCCAGCCGATTGATCGTGCCAAGTGCGATCTGAAATTGACCGTAAACATTGGCCAGACCGCTCACTGGGCGGGTCAACAAAACGGCATAAAGCAAGAATGCGAAAAGCTCGCTTGGGGTGCTTTCCCCTTGAATGACCTGAGTCCCCGAGACGATTATGATCAATAAGATCGCGCATGCGGCTATCAGGTTGATCGCAGGTTCAATCGGCGCAGTTAGGCGGCTCTCTTGCAATGCCAATTCTCTCGAATGTTCAACTGCATGACGAAACGTTTCGTGGCGATCTTCTTCAACCGCAAAAGCCTTAATCGCAGGCAATATCTCAAGATCCTCATCAGCGACCCACATCACTTTGGCTTCAGCCTCGCGGGTTTTTTCACCGAGTCCTCTCAGCCGTCTGCCAAGCAATTTCACCAAGATGAAAAACGCCGGAACCAACACCGGAACAAACAATGCCAAGGATGGATCGATCAGGAACAGGAAGATTATCGCGCCTCCCGCTGTCAAAAGCATGGCAGGCACTTTGGCCAAGGTGGAGGTCAAGAAATCACTGAGATTGCTCACCTCGTAAGACATCAATGCAAGCAGGTCGCCGCTGCGGCTGCGCTCATGAAACTCTGTCGGCAGGAGTTGAATATGCTTGTAGGCGTCCAATCTGAGCTCGGCCAAAATACGTCCAGCGGTTTTTGCGGATTGGATCGTCGCAAGCGTGCTTAAGAGGGCCATTGCCGCCAGCGCAAGCACCAGCAAGCCGGCAATCTGGTAAAATTCGAATGATTGGGTACCGAACACCCGCTCCAGCAATTGCGCGCCAAGCCAAGGCACGGCCAATGTTGCAATCGAGCCGAATATTGTGAGCGCGCTTATCAACGCCAATGGGCCCTTGAAGTGCCTCGTTCGCTGCCAGAGGAATTTTAGCTCGGGCTTCATCTGTGCTGCCTCCCCGTGCGCTTGATCGTTTCAAAAATCCGGCGTCCATGCAGTGCTATTGTCGGCCAATTTTTCATGCTTGGATATTTCATTACCAAGTGTCCGCGCAGGGGAAATGCATTGACCCAAAATAGCCTCAGTTTCTCACGTATGGTTTTTGCCGCTCGAAAATTAATTTCAAACTCCGCGATCAAGTCCGGATGCGATAAATAATGCGTTACTGTTTTGTCGATTGGTTGCTTCTTCAGTTCATCGCGCACCCAAGTTGGGATTGGCGTGCTAAGGCTGCGCGCGGCCGAATCAATCGACTGACCGATGATAGGAGTGATATTCCGATCTTGGCTTATTTGGACCAATTGAGACCATTCGGCTTCGTCAAAATCGCGCAGCAGCAGATCATAATCGCAAGCCCAAATAAGCCGCCAGCCGCCGACAACTTTCGCGCCATCCACTGCCAATCCGCGTGTGCGATGCCAGGCTTGGTTTAAAGCCAATTGAACCAGGGTGTGTATTGGAGAGCAGGTGAATGCTGCATCAGAAAGACGTGCAACGGATCGTGGGTTCGCGAAGAATTCCTCGATCCTCAACACGGATTGGAGGAGCGGGCTGTCGATTGGCTGCCAATGCAGATCAAGTTCATGGACGAACCTTGCCCCGGTATCGAACAGCCATGTCTCTTGGTAGATCAACCCATGTGCTTGTTCTCTTCGGCTCCAACCCAAATTGGCAAGAGTGGCCCTGATCGATTTGAGATCTTGCTTCCTTACAAGCAAATCGGTGTCGCCGCGGCGGCGCAAAGCTGGATCCGTATAATGCGTGTAGGCGAGGGCGGTGCCCTTCATCAAAATTGTCTCAACATTGCTGCTCGCAACTGCTTGTAACATTGCCGTGACGCATTGCTTATGCGTTTCTTCCCAGAGTCCAATAAGCCGGGATTCCTGCCTTATGCGTTCGCGCAAATCCGCAGGCCAATCAGCGAACTGATCAGAGTTTTGGTCGAGAATTCCAACGATTCCATGAAACCCAATTCGGGCCCAAATCAAGTCTTCAGGCGTATGGTCAGGCCATTGTACCGCTATGTCTGGCTCGCCTCGGACAATTGAGCACAGTGCCGCATCAATTTTGACCAGGTCATCCATGCGTGATTTCTTGGCCTCCTTGGCTGGTTCAAATCAAATTAGGTTGGATAGTCCGCCGTATAAGTTTTTCTGCATTGCAGTGCGAGGGATTCTAGCGCCGACATGCGGATAACGTCGATTGTTGAAGCGTTTGCAATGGCCATTGACCGCCGCAATGCGCGCTGCGATGCAGAAATGCCCCAAACCAAATCTGACGGCACTAAGGTGGTCTCGTTCCCAATCAACACGGTGTACCAATGAAAATAATTGATTGTGATATCCCTGGGCCAAAGATCATCGAGCCCAAAGTGTTTGGAGACGAACGTGGATTTTTTCTGGAAAGCTGGAACCGCGAAACACTGAGTACGGAAGGCCTGCCAGCCGAATTCGTTCAGGACAACCACAGTCGATCGCAGGCCGGGGTGCTGCGCGGGCTCCATTTCCAAAACCCCAACCCGCAAGGCAAACTTGTCCGCGTAACAAGCGGCGCGGTTTATGATGTTGTCGTGGACTTGCGGAAATCTTCGCAACATTTCGGCCGCTGGGCAGGCGTCGAACTCTCTGCGGAAAACAAACGGATGTTCTGGGTGCCGGAAGGTTTCGCGCATGGCTTTCTGACCTTGAGGGATGACACCGATTTTCTTTATAAATGCACTTCAAAATATGCACCCGAGAATGAGCACTCGCTCGCCTGGGATGACGCAGAGATTGGTATTGAATGGCCACTTGGCGATCTGAAACCGATTGTTTCGGAAAAGGATCAAAGAGGCCAATCATTGCGAGAGGTCGCGGTATTCCAATGACATTTTTTGCCAGGTCCCACCCTAAGCCAGCGCGGTCCAAGCGATGAAAGTGGTTGTTACCGGAGCGCGCGGGCAAGTCGGCAGCGCACTCACGGGTTCATGCCCGGCTGGCATTCAATTGACCGCTCTCGATCGAAAGACTCTTGATATCACAGACCGTGCGGCGGTTAGGGAGACGGTTTCGTCTATCCGGCCCGACATTGTAATAAATGCGGCCGCTTACACCGCGGTCGATAAGGCAGAAAGTGAGCCTGATCTAGCGCGCGCGGTGAATTCAAATGCACCGCACTTTCTTTCTGAAGCGATCACTGATTTTGGCGGAAAAATGGTTCAAATTTCGACTGACTTCGTCTTTGATGGTCAATCAAATTCCGCCTACCTTCCACAAGATCGGCGCGCGCCTGTTTCAGTATACGGCAGCACCAAATCAGACGGTGAAGATGCGATTGGCGAGGCTGGACTGATCGTACGCACCAGTTGGGTCTATGCTGCCGGGCACGGAAATTTTGTCAGGACAATGTTGCGACTGATGCAAGAGCGGGACGAAGTGCGAGTTGTGGCCGATCAAATTGGAGCGCCGACATGGGCTGCGGGCCTTGCGCAAACGATTTGGGGCCTCATTGGGGCGAAGGCGCAAGGCGTTTTTCATCATTGCGATGCTGGGACCGCGAGTTGGTATGATTTTGCGGTGGCGATCAAGGAAGAAGCGCAGCAAATTGGATTGTTGTCTCGGGACATTCCGATAATTCCAATCACGACAGCTCAATATCCGACGCCCGCCCGGCGACCGGTGTTTTCCTTGCTTGATTGCAATGCGACGCATGAATTGCTTGGCGACGCCCGCCCACACTGGAGGGAGAATTTACGCCAGATGCTCAAAGAAGAGCGTACACTTGCCTAGGCTCCCGGATCCGGCTTTGAGGTCAGTTCGAACCCTCGTTTGGCGCTTGCGGATTGAGGCTTGGTGGCAATCGTTGGCCGGGACATAAAGCTGGTCATGTCGAAGACGGTTGATCCCTCGTATAAAACTAGCGATTTTTGCGTGATCGCGGCGGTCGACAACGATAAAATTCTCGATCAATGCCTCAAACGTTCGCCGGATATAGCATCAGGGCGGGTTGGCCTGACGGAGATTCGCGGCGCCCACAATATGGCGAGCGCCTACAACCAGGGTTTGGCTGAAACTTCGCAATCGATTTGCATCTTGGCGCACCAAGACGTTTACCTTCCTGACGGCTGGGTTGATCGCGCAATTGAAGCGCTTGACGCTCTCGAACAACGTGCACCGGAATGGTTGGTCGCTGGCCCCTATGGTGTGAGAGCAGATGGCAGGCATGCCGGGCAGGTTTGGGATGTCACAATGGGCCGGGAATTGGGCGGTCCATTCGCAGCTCCGGTTGAAGTTGGTTCGTTTGATGAGCTTGTTCTGATCTTGCGGCGAACACCGGGTTTTCAGTTTGATGTCGGTCTGCCGCATTTCCATCTTTACGGAACCGATCTCGCTCAAACCGCTTGGAGTTTGCACCGATCATCTTGGGCGGTCAATTTGCCGGTAGTACACAACAACCGACCCATTGTGTCTTTGGGCGGCGGATATGCCGATGCGTATCAATATTGCAGGAACAAATGGCGTGATCGGCTGCCCATTGAGACTACAATTTGTACGCTGACATATAATCCGATGCCGCTTTGGCGTGCCCGCTGGCGGCGGCGCAAGGTCAAAACTCGCGGTTCAGAATTACAAGCTGATGCTCAAACGGTAGCCCGCCAAGCGGGGTATGAGTAGGATATGCCTGGATTGGCCGTTCTTGGAATGCACAGATCCTACACTTCGCTTGTCGCCAGGTGGCTTGAGGGGTGTGGAATCTCAATGGGAGGCTCAACATTGCCTGCTGGGATCGGCAATGAAGACGGGCATTTTGAAGACCTAGATTTCCTGAGATTGCACAGCAGGGCGCTGGGTAAAAATGGGCTTTCTAGGAGTGGGGTTGTCGGCCTTTTCAAGCCGAAATTTGATTTTGAAACTTGTGACAGAATGCTGTCTGATCAAGAGCTCGCTCGCGAGAGCTTGCTGCTGTTTGAGCGCAAAAGAAGGGAAACGGGCGCATTCGGCTGGAAAGATCCGCGAACCTGCCTATTCCTTCCCATTTATCGGCGCGCGCCAGATATCTATTCCTTGATAATGTTCCGCCCATGCGAAGAGGTGGTAGCCTCGCTTTTGTCGAGGGAACGCAAAGTTCTGGAGGAGCGTGCATTTCCGCCATGGAGGCGGCCGCAGGCATGGCTGTTGTCAGGAAAGTGGGAGACCCGTTTTAGGCAATTGCGACAAGGCTATATTGAAGCTTGGGTTCGTTATAACACTGCGCTGCTAGACCACATTGAGGCCTGCGAGCCTGAGCGAGTGATGGTTCATGATCTTGCGAGCTTTACCGCGAATTGGGGGCAGATCGCAGGCACGCTTGGGCAATGGGGTTTCCAATGCGCAGGTCATGATTTCACAGCTTTGGCGAAACAGACGGCAAAACGCGAATTGGGCGAATTCAGTGATCATGACAAGCGCCGCATTGAAGAAATTTCGGTGCGGTTTTCCAGCCTGATCAACGGACGATAATTGGCGATGTGGGATCGTATCCAACGCAATGCGAGCCTTTCATTCGCATCCATTGCAGCAGTTGCGATTTTCGGCTTCGCTTCGATGTATTTCAACACCCGCGCGCTTGGGGTGGATGGCTTTGGAATTTACGCGGCGTTGATCGCACTTTCGCTAATGCTTGATATTTTGGCAGGCATGCAAAGCTGGCAGGCGATTTTGGCTCTTTCCGATGGCCGCGGAAGCCGAATATTTGGCGCAGCTTTGCTTGTTAATGTCGCCCTGGCAATCGTCGGCACACTGATAGGCATCTTGCTGCTAGCGGTGCTGGATTTTGGCGGAGGATGGGCTGCGTTCGTCCTGATAGGAACCCAAGTTCTGAGGATATCCGATCCGCTGATTGGACTCCTCAGAAAGCATGATCACTTTGGATTTATCGCTCTGGCCAGATCGCTGACCGCGCTCGCCACATTCGTTATGGCGGCCGTATATTGGTATTTGGCAGTAGCGATCGAGCTGTATCTTCTAACGTTTGCGACCCTTCAAATCGGGCATAGCGCGTTGTTAGCAATCAAGTGTTCCATGGTTGCTCGGCCTAAGAAGCCGCACCGGCAAGACGTAAAGGATGTCCTGAAATTTTGCATTCCAACCGGCCTTTCCGGAGCGATAGGAGCAATCCGCCAGCGCGGGCTCTATGTCCTGCTCGGTGCGACTGCTGGTGTTGGGGCTGTCGGCATATATGCAGTTGCTGATCGCATCGCTGCTTTGGCCCAAATGGGATATCGCGCCATATTCGAAGCAGTCTTCCGCGAAATGCCAACCGCAAAACGGCCTCGAAAGCTCGCATTGGGGATCGCAGCCATCGCCGCACCGGTCGCGGTATTGCTGCTCGCTGCAACCTATTTTCTTGGTGGCCCAATTGTTGAGGGTGTAGCGGGTGCCGAATTCACCGGCGCAGCACCTGTTCTGACGCTGTTGGTTGGCGCAATTGCGATCACGATTGTGACTTTGGGGCTTCGCGCGTGGCTGATCGTCAAAATCGGACCAACTGCCAGCCTAGGCTGCAATGTCTTCGCGATGCTTGCCCTATTGGCGGCACCTTCATTGATTAGTGGCCACGGTGTAGCCGGAGCTGCAATCACACAAATTCTCTTTGAGGCTTTGTGGTGCATTGCTTTGGTCTTTGTGATTATCCGAAGCGGGAAAATGCGTGCCGTAGATGATGCGCTATGACCGACCATTTATGTGGCCGGCCATGCTCGCAATTCTGATCGTAAAGCATTTCAATCGCTGCGATTTCTGCGGGCGCAAAATTTCGCTGCACGATCGTTAGAACAGTGTTTTTCCGATCGCGCCTATCGCCCCAAAAGTTGATCGTCTTGCACAATTTAGATCTCTTAGGATGATCGCGGTGGTGCCTTGGGACAAGAGCTGCCCACTCGGCGCGAAATCACCATTCGCGGCGTTTCCGTAGAGGCTTGTTTCATCTCCGCCAATTGTGGTGCCAATTGATCCCTCGGGCGCAATTTCATCGGAATGGATGTGATTGGTGTCCACGATCAAATCGGCATCAACCTCGCCGGTCCATTCCAGTCCAGTCAGAGAATTTGCTGAGATCAGGCAATAGGGATCGGGATCGTAATCCTGCCCGTTATCGCTCCTGAGCAACATGGGCTGCGTGGCCAGGCTGTTATGCGCAAAAACAATGTGGCTGTGCTCACCGGAGAATTGACTGCGATCACCAACAGGTATTTCGTTTTGCACTGCATTGTTGACCATCAGGAAATCCTTGTGGCTTACCCCACTCAGGAAAAACGTCTGAGCGTTGATATCCCATAATTGGTTTTCGCAAATCGCAATGTTCTCTGGCGAAGCGTTGTCGCCGACTTGATAGACATCAGCGTGGATATCGAACCGCGCCCAAAGATCGATTGGCGCTGTTTTGACATCTTGCGCTGAAAACCCTGTCTGAGGTGATCCTGTTTCTGTGCTCAAAGAGAATGCGGCGAGAGAATTGTCCAGCAATGTCGCGCTCCAGTCTGGAAAGCTGTTAATCCAGTCGGCCACGTGCTGGATCGAATAATTGGTGTCTTCGAGGAAAGCGGTGTTGGTATCGCGTACGATGAAGATGCCGATATCTGTGCTGTTTTGTTGCAACGTGATAGTTTTGGTGGTGGCTCCGCTTGCGCGAATAGTAGCGGATGCATCGGGCCCATCGTAACTAACGCGGAGCGCCGCAATGCCTTCACGAAAATGTCTGCCATCGAAATCTTGGACGGTGTTGCCAATGAAGGCTGACGTCCCGTTGGCCAAGTCTGACCAGCAAGATGTAAATTGGCACCCGCGAACGAGCTGATGTTGAACGGCGCAATTCCAAAGGTTGCTATACGAGCCGGCGGTGAACCAGTGGCTGCCGCGAAATGTCGTAAAGATTATATTGCGAGGTCTGCCGCGCACCAAATCTTCGCGGCCATTGCTGTTTGTAAATGTGCAACCATCGAACCAATTTTCAATACCTGCGCCACCATTGTATGACGCCTCAAAGAGATATTCGCTTGATCCAGCGAAATCGAATTCACAATTGCGATAGCAAATTGGTTCGCATTTCGGCCGGAAGAACGTGGTCAAACCATTAGTGTTTCGGGCTTGGATGAACCGGACCCCAGGAACCATGGCTTCGACAACGAGCCAACCCGCGCCGGCGCCTCGATTCCAATTTCGGTTGGTGAAATTGACGTCGCCGGCTGTCAGGATTTTGACCCTGCACTGGCCAGTTGCCCCTTGGGATTTGAGCCAAGCGACAGCAGTGTTGAGGTTTTGATAGCTTTGGCCAACCACTTCGCTCGCTTGCGAATCGACCGAAATATCAAAATCCCAATCCGCCGAATTTGGGAAGAACCTAAATGGACCAATCACGCGATTCTGAATGCTGACGTCGAGCGGCACCGCTTCGAAATACACCTCAGATGCACCGTCGCCGCTATATTCCAGCTCACACCACCAGCCCCAATAACACCGGCTCAGTCCATCTGCTTCGCGAATGATTTGCAAGCTCGGTGAAGGGATGTCGATAGTGTTCCCTTCGTAATAGACCCGCACATGCGAAAGACCTTCGCTATCAAACAAAGATCCGCCATTATTTGCAGCCGCTCTAACCCCAACCAATTGCCGACTGCCAAACCTCTGCCGCGGGACGGTGATCATGCGCAAGATCGGTTTGGCGGTCACTCGTACGGGGTCTTGCGGAATGTCGGTAAAGCCGCTGCCGGCTGCCCCGTCCCAGGTACTTCCCGGCGCAATTACGGTAAGTTCTTGGGTTAAGGATGATTGCGGCAATCTAGATATGCCGCCAAAGCCATATCCGGATCGTGCCATTATGCGAGACCAACAATATTGGCGGCAGTCGTGCCCGTTGAGAGGATCATTTTTGCCCGGACATCAATGATGCTGCCAGACGGAACGTTGCTGAATACAACAGGGCTTGATGCCCTGACCGCGGTCACTGCAATATCGCCGCCTTCGCCGACATACAGTGCCTTCGTGACGCTGCTCAGCTCGACGGTATCATTTGGTGTGATTTCAAAACAATATTCGGCCGGTGCCATTGGGCTGTCGGCTTGATTGCGAAATGGATCTGCTTGCATGTTAGTCCTCATGATCATCTTGAGTGCGTGATCATCAGTAAAGAACATAAACAGAACAAGTAGGAAAGTTCTTTGAACAGTGAGTGCCATCGATTGTGGCCGGCGTTTGGGTTCAGGTTATTGTGAGCAATATTGGCAATGATGGATTTTCGCGACTAGAGTGCTGGTTTTCCGCAAGATATCAAAATGGCTCACCGCAATCGCATGACGTTTTTTCGGCCCTATTCTGAATTGCAAATCTCACTTCATCCAGTGGCGAATTGGAGGAGGTCTATTGGCTGAGGCTGCTGAAATTCGCGCAGATTTTGGCCGCCCGATGGCTCGATCATCGGCCAATTGGGGTGCCTATGGTGCGGTAGCGCTGGTGTATATCCTTATGGCACCGGTCCCTTTCAATCTTTCTGCGGGGCCGTTGTTATTGCCGCCATATCGAATCTTCCTGATTCTATCGGTTTTGTTCATTGGCGCTGACTTGCTGAAGGGCAGGCTGAAATTTTGTGCGGTAGATCTGTTGATCGCATTGTTTGCCGCATGGATAGCCGCGTCGTCGATATGGAACATGGGGGCGGAGCGGGCGTTGGAGGCAAGCGGCGCCGTCATTCTTGATATCTTGATCACATATTTCTTTATGCGAACGGCAATCCGGAATGTTCACGATTTTCGTGTGTTTTTGATTTTCATCGCCCCTGGGGTCGCAATTTTGGGGCTGTTGCTCGCTATTGAATCAATTTCACAGACGAACATTGCAATTCCAATTGCGTCGGCCATTACCGGGCAGCCCTACCCGACAGAGCAAACATTCCGCTTGGGGTTGATGAGGGCACGCGGGCCCTTTCCCCATCCAATCTTGGCAGGCGTGTTTCTGGGCAGTTTTCTTCCCCTGTTTGCCCTGTCTGGGCTTCGCCAATGGCCATACATCTTGGGGATTGGCGGTGCGCTTTGCTGTGTATTTACACTTAGCTCAGGTGCGCTGCTTGTTTTGGCTGCAAGCACCGTTTTGGTGATTACAAATTGGCTGCTTGAACGAACGAACTTGCTCAACTGGCGGATTGTTTTGTGCGGCCTTGCCGTGATTATCGTATTCCTCGAAGTGGCGAGCGATTCCGGCACGGTTGGCCTGATCGCTCGGTTCGCAGCCTTCAATCAGCAGACAGCATTTTTCCGTATTCTGATCTGGGAAGAAGGGATCAAGACCGTCCAAGCGTTCCCATTTTTTGGGATCGGCTACAATGATTGGATTCGCCCGGCATGGATGCCGCCGTCGGTCGACAATTATTGGTTGCTGCTTGCGATGCGTTTTGGCGCACTAACGCCGATTTTGGTTCTATTGGCATCGGCGATTGTTATCACCTCGCTGGCAAAGAAATCCTCTGTTTCGCAGATATTGGATCAGCGCATTTTGCGGGCAGTGGCGGTTGCGCTGGCGGTTGTTTGCCTTGGCGCATTCTCAGTGGCCGTATGGCTGTCGATGCAGGTATGGCTGTTCGCGCTTATCGCAATTGCAGTTTCACTTGCACAGCACTCCGTTGTTCAAGCTCCCGTCGGATTTGGAATGCGTGCCCATAGACCGAACTCGCGCACACCAATGACCAATGCTGAATCTCAAAAGTCAGCCTGATCGAAGCGCTAAATCTCTGAAGTATTTTGCCGCGCCGATAATCGATTCACGAATGACGCGGGCCGGGTAAAGGATCGCTCGATCGAGTGCGATTACAAATGCGTTGGGAAGGTCAATATTTGGCTCTGGAACAATTTGGAATGCGAGGAGATCGTCGGAACGTTTCGCCCGTTGACCCTTCACGCGGTTCGCAACATTTTCTTGATGGATCGCTTGCAACCATGCCGGCGCCGATGGGATCTGGTGATAGCGCCATCGCCTGGCCAGCATATTATGCGGGTCCGACCAAACCGTTCTTATGTCTTTGCTGCTTTCGACCAAGGAAACGAACGAGTTTTCTCGATGGCTTGAGCGATAGAGTTTGCCGCTCGCCAGTTCCAAACCTGACGGGAAATTTAGAATAGTCCCATTCGGTGAATTTTCTGCAGACCTACGCACCTGCGTTAGAAAAAATCGCGCCAACGCATCGTCGTTGTCCAATCGGGTGGTGATCACTCGTTCTGTTTGCGGCAACATTCGTTTGGAAATGTCGAGGCTGGCCAATTCGTTTGAAAACGATGCGACATACCGGGCCTCAAAATTGCGGCGTTGGCGCAAGTTGTCGATCCGATTTCGAAATTCGGGAGCGGTTTCGCAATCGAAGTAGATGAACCAGCAAAAATCTTGATTGGTCTGGGCCGCAACGCTGGGCAAGCAAAACTGTTCAAACAATTCAAATCGTCTTTCCAGCCAACCGGGACGTTTGCGAATAGTCTTTTCGCGGCCTTCGCTCGCGATATTGAATCTGGTCAGCAGGAAATGCTCAATGCTCACGCGTTTTCTCGCGTTTGCTTGTGATGCGGTGTTGCGACACCAGAACTGACTTGATCCATGTCAATCACCGGAATTGAGGCATTTTTCTATCAAGCTGAGCCTTCAAACCTCGCTCATTGTGATAGCCAAAAATCCATAAGTTTGGACGCAGCGCGATCATGCGATACCTTTTGCCAATAACCGCCAAAGCCGGATTGAATCGGCCCGCGACGGTGCCGATGGCATACCTCCAAAAGGCACCAACCCAAATCAAACCGATGCCAAGGATGCATTTAGGGATAGACCAATGCTTGCGCAGATATTCAACCATTCCGGCAATCTGATAAAGCCGGCGCAGCGGAGACTGGAAATTCCCATGTGCCGCATTGTGGTAAGCTTTAGCTTTGGCAATACGATGGAGTTTGAGTCCCGCCTTCCTTAGGCGCACGCATAGGTCAACTTCTTCGCAATAGAGGAAGAAGCGCTCATCAAATCCGCCAAATTCGTTCCACACGCTGCGCGGCACCATCATCATCCCACCCGGCAACACTTCTGCAAACTGGTCCTCATTGATGCTGGTCGGTGTTTGTTTGCCCGATTTTGCCTTGCCGGTTGCGCTGCTGAGCAATTCGCCAAGCGATGGAACGGGCACTGTATTGCCCAAATCTGGCGCACCATTGCGGTCCACTGTTACCCCGCCCCAGGCACCCGCATCTGCATATTTTTTTGCTGCGTGATGAAGCTCTTCAACGGCCCCAACTTGCAGGAATGCGTCGGGATTGAGGAGTAACAAATTTGCCCCGATCGCGATTTTGGCCAGGCGGTTATTGGCTTTTGCGAAACCAACATTGCCTTCACTCTGGACGATCACAACCTCGGGGAAGTTCGCGCCGACAATATCACCCGTCCCATCTTCGCCATTGTCGACAAGAATGATTTCAGTGCGGACGGAATGGGCAGCGGACCGGATGGCAGTCAGGCATTCTTCTATGCAATCGCGCGAATTGTAAGCGACAATCAGGATCGAAATATCGACAGAATGCCCGAGATCTTTGTCGCTCGAAGATGACAGATTTCTGCTTTGTTTGAGTGGCATATCGTCCTACCGCCTCGCCCGTGACGGATGAGCTTGGGCCTGACGGGAACTTAGGTCCTTCACCCAAACAGTTTCGGTGCCGCGCCATTTTCTCCACTTGGCAAGGAGCGCGGATAGGAATTTCATGACTAAGAAGACCAAAATGTCGAGAAGCGAAGCCCCTGAAGTGAAGGCCGATCGCAGCAAACTGTGCCGCTTCATCAGCTCCAGCTCGGCATTCCAATGGGCATTCTTGACCTGATCGTTTCCTGCTCGCCGCCGCGCCTCTACGCGGATTTGCTCAAAGGCGGCGCGCGGCGGCGTAACTTGCGAAAAAACCGGCGATCCGTCTTGGGTTTCCGCAATAACTCCGCGTTCTTCAGCTGAAAATCTAGACAGCGCCCAGAAATCGTCCGCGATTATTCCTGGGAATGGGCCGATACGCTCCAACGCCTTTTGCGAGAGCCCGAAGCACCCGGAGCCACCCAAAGCCATTTTTGCGAAGGGTTGCTTGGACCAAACCCGGTAATAAGCGCGAACAAACCAATTTGATTGTGACACATCCATTCGCACTGCGGGCACACCGGCCCAAAGATCACCGTCCTTCAGGGCCGCGGCCAAGGCATACAAGGATCGGAAATCGCACCGAACATCTGCATCCAGAAAAATTCGCGGAAACTCTGTTGCGCGCTCCATCGCGGCATTCATGGCTTGGGTCTTTGAACCCTCTTTCAATTCGAGCACGATTACGTCTGGATAATGCTCACGCACAATCGCCGCCGTTTCATCTTCGCAGCCATTGGCGGCGACTATAACTTCGGGTTCAATCCTTTGCGGTGTTTGATCGAAAATCTCTGATAGACAGCGCAGGATCACATTCGCTTCATTGTGTGCAGGGATGATAACGGTGAAGCTAAACCGATCCATTTTCTGCCCGTGCTCGATTAGGACGTGTGGAAGCTAAGGGCGCAAGTCACCTGTGCATGTGCGCTCACCAATTTGGAAAATTCAGCGCCATTGCTGAAACCAGGAAATTGCAAGGCAGGAGTGAGGCGCCTCAAGCTTCTTCATACTCATAATAGCCATATTGGTAGTCGTAATTTTGACCCGCATTGGAGGCGCGATACTTGGTCAAAATGACACCAAGTAAGTTGCCGCCGTCGCTCCGCAAACGCCTGATTGCAGCCTTAGCTTGGGAGAACTGAATTGTGTTCGCCTCAAGAATAAAGATCGTGGCATCCACCTGCCGCGCGAGCAATGGAGCGTCTGCCAATCCCATAACCGGTGACGAGTCGATTAGGATCAGCGAATATTCTTTGCGCTGCGTTTCGATTAATTCTTTGAGGTAGTTTGAGGAAAGCGTTTCGACAGGATTTGGAGGAAGCGCGCCGACTCCGAGGATGTCGAGATTTTCATGAGCACCTTTGAAAATGGCCGATTTGAAATCGGAGTGTCCTCGCAACACTTCTACCAAACCCGCTTCAGGTTTCTCAGCGCCCACTAGCTTGGCCAAAGAGGGTTTGCGCAAATCTGCGTCAATAAGCAGCGTCTTACGGCCTAAGCGTGCAAACAATTCCGCCAATGCTAGGGCGGTGGTCGACTTACCTTCGTTCGGCTGGCTACTGCTAAGCTGAAGCACATTTTGATCGCGAGCGATTGCAAAATCAATGGTCGAGCGAATGGACGCATAGGCCTCCATCAATGCGCCAAACTGGCTGGCCTCTTGATTGTCGATATATCTTTCTTCGACAAAGGGCGTGTGCCCCAGCAACGGCAATCCGATCCTTGCCTCAACTTCCTCCAGTGAACGCAATCTGTCATCGAATGTTTCGCGAAGAACTGCCAGGCCGCCTGCAATGGCGATCCCGCCGACCAGTGCGATCAGCAGGTTTCGGGTAAGGTTTGGTGAAATGGGATCGCTTGGCACCGACGCCGGATCAAGTTTTGTGATCGACCCGCTTTGGACATTTACAGCGGTGCTGATCGAATTGAACCGATCAAGCAGCACGGCGAGCTGAGTCCGAAGCGCTTCTGCCTCACGCTCGAGCACGCTATATTGCACCTGCTTGTCTTGTTCGTCGAGCGTTTCACGCGTGATCGATTCAAGCTCTTGGTTGAGCGCTTGCTCTTGTTGCCGAGCGATGACGAAATCGTTGCGGATGCTGGCTTTTATGTCAGCACTGGCTGCGGTGATCTGGCGATCAACTTCACCGATTTGAGCGTTAATTTCGATGATTTCGGGAAATTCGTCATTGTACCGCTGACGTAAATTGGTCCGTTCGAAGACCAGTTCCGCCTTGTTGGACAGCAAACCTTGTACAACGGCGTTGTTTTGAATTTCGGGCAATTGTCCTGCTGGGATTCGCGACACGGCCCGCCACCTCTGTTCGGCCGCAATGCGGGCAGCGCGCGCGGCCAACACTGTTTGGTTGATGCTCGCTAGGTTTGATGCAGTGACCGTGCTTCCGCTTTCCCCTTCAGGGGTCGTAGTCGTTTGAGTTACAATCCCGCTGCTGCGCGCATAGGCGTTTGCTGCCTTTTCGGCATCTTGCAGACGAACGCGGACATCGGCGACTTGCTCTTGCAGATAGGTTTGAGCGTACTCGTTGCTTGCCACGTTTCTTCGAGTGTCTGATGAAACATATGCATCTGCATAGGCGTTCGTTATTTCTGCCGCCAACAATGCATCGGTTGATTGAAAACTGATCGTTGCGATCCTGCTATCAAACGGAATTTCAGCGGACACGCTGCCTTGCAACAAAGATGCGGCGATCGATGCTTTTTGATCGCGCCATTTTTCATCGCTGATGCCATCTGGGCGGCGATCTTCGATATCTCTGCCTAATAGATCATAACGATTGGCGAGATTGAGTTCCTCGGCAACCACAAGCGCAAGGTTTTGGCTTTCAATCACTCCCACTTGCGTCGTCATGTAGCTGGAAATTTCGTTGTTAAAGATCTGGGGTGCAACGTCCTGACCTTCCACAACGAACAAGCCCCTTGGCTCGACTCTCACGGTGGCATCCGCTTGATAAATTGGTTGTTGCAGGACGGTCCAAATTAGACCGGCCAAAAGAGCCAGCAATATTGCCCCGCCGACAACCCAGCGTTGGCGAAACAGGATCCCACGAAGTGTCGTGGCATCGAATATTGGTGCATGGCTTGGATAAATACCTTGCTGGGCCGATGGCAGATATTGGTCATACCAACGCGCAGCCGGCCCTGATTCCGGAGCTTCAACTATTGAGCGTTCGTTCATTGCCGGCTCAATTGTTGCTTATGCTGGCAAAGACGCCAAGCGCAGGCAGGGCACGTAACGCATCTTGCCAAAATTGAGACAATGACGAGGTGCCAACTACAACTCGGTCTCCTGGTTCAAGAATTGGGTCTAGCATCGTGCCACGATTTACCGCTCCAAGATCGAACTTCGCAACATAAATGCCGTCTGGTCGGTTGCGAAACATTGCGACCTCATCCAATTCGGCCACCCGGTTGACGCCTTCGGCCATTGCAATTGCGGACGATAGCCGGGCGCCGGGCTGGAATGCATAAACGCCGGCCTTGTTAACTGCGCCATCGACAGTCACCAGATGCGAAGCATAGTCGGAAATATTCACGCTAACTCGCGGGTTTCTAAGCCCGACAGCCGCAAACCGGTCTGTCAAATCAGCTTCAACTTCGCCAGTGGTTTTGCCGCCAACTTGATACCCTCCAAGTAAGGGCAACGATACAATTCCGTCCACTCCAACGCGGACTTCATCCAGCGAAAAATCGGGTTCGCGAAAGACTGTGATTGAGATGACATCGGCCGCGCGCAATCGATAAACCGTCGGTTGCTGAAAAGTGTACGTCGATTGACCCAATTCGGCGTTCGGTTCAGTTACAGCAGCGCCGACAATTGCGGGAGGCGTGGTCGCACAAGCGCCGAGCGCAAGCACCATCATCGATACCCCGATGCCATTTCGTGCTTTGCCGACAAATCTGAATTTCACGTTCGCACTCTCCGAGACTAAGTATAAGCCCCTAAATCACCATGCTTAAAGAGCGAATTGCTGCAGCGCAACAGTTGCGCAGGCAATAGGATGGACATCATCGCAAGAATGTCATCAAGCTGAGGCAGGCCTCGATTGCCTTCGGTCAAATGGCAATGCTAGGAACGAACAACGCTCAAATTGGTGCAAGAGGTTCTATTCTGGTGCTGCATGAACCTTCCCTCGTCAGTTTGTTGGGTGCCGGCGTTTATTGCCTGGTGGCGGCTACTAGTTTTGGAGCCAGTGTTACCGCGAAACGGACGGCGCACCGAAAATCACACGTGCGCCTTTGGCAATTTCTGGCGGTATTTTTCATTTGCCTTGTCGCGATGCGCATTGGCGGCGCAGAAGATATTTTGCGGGCTACTTTGCGAGAGTATTTGATCGCCGAAGAAGCCTACGCCGATCGGCGAGCGTGGCAGGTGCCCATCGTTTTGTTGATCCTTGCGCTTGGTGCCGGGCTATTGATGCGGGCACTTTTCCGCATATCAAAGAGCGCTCCCAAAGGAATGGATTTGGCAACAACGGGGGCAGGCTTTGCAGCATTGCTGATGTCGCTCCTCATCGCGCTGCGGATCGTCTCGCTGCATTCGCTTGATGCGCTTTTATACGGACCTTTGAAGATCAACTGGTTCGTCGATATCGGCTGCGCCATCGCTGTGATGGGATGTGCGATTTTGTATATTCGATCGGCGCTTAAGGCTGGCGAGCGATAGCGGCTTTTCGTAATTCAATCAGTGATGTGGCGCGGAGATGATGGCTGCAATTTTCGTTGCCGCTTCGCCATCGCCATAAGGATTGTGTGCCTTCGCCATTTTTTCGTAAGCCGCATTATCATCCAGCAGCTGGTTTACTTGGGCAACAATGATATCGGGCGATGTGCCAACCAATTTGGCAGTGCCCGCATCTATTCCTTCTGGGCGTTCAGTGGTGTCGCGCATAACCAAAACCGGCTTGCCTAGACTTGGTGCTTCTTCTTGGATGCCGCCTGAATCAGTAAGGATGACATCGGATGCCTCCATCATGGCAACGAAATTGAGATAATCGAGCGGTTCGATCAATGCGATGTTTTCCATCCCATCGAGCGCGGGCTGCATGACCTCAACCACATTTGGATTGGGATGCATGGGATAGACGATCGCGATATCTTCGCGCTGTGCCAGGGTTTGCAAAGCAGCCGAAATTTGCTGCATCCCTGCGCCAAAGTTCTCTCTTCGGTGAGCTGTCACAGCAATGATGCGTTTGCCAGCAAAGCGTTGCGTTATCGGCTGGATTGCGGGCGCAAGCTCGGGGTTTGCATCGAGTTTGGCCTTTGCTGAGATCAATGCGTCGATCACTGTGTTGCCTGTGACATGCACGGCAGACGGTTCGACATTCTCATTGAGCAATGCCTGGGCTGCGCCGTCGGTAGGTGCGAAGTGCAAATCGGCGATCACCCCTGTGACCTTCCGGTTCGCTTCCTCTGGCCAAGGCGAATATATATCCCCACTGCGCAGGCCCGCTTCAACATGACCGACCGGAATTTTCCTGAAATAGCAGGCCAAGGATGCCATCATGGTTGTGAGCGTGTCGCCGTGAACCAGCACCCTGTTCGGTTTCTCAGAATCTAGCGCTCGGCCGAAATTCGTAATGATTGCAGTCGCCAAAGAATCCAGACTTTGCCCGGGTTCCATCAAGTCCAAATCAATGTCTGGTTTGATTTCCGCAATCGACAAAACTTGATCGAGCATTTCGCGATGCTGCGCGGTTACCGCAACACGAACATCGAATTCGCCCCGATCGCGTAGTGCCTGAACGACGGGGAACATCTTGATCGCTTCTGGCCTTGTGCCAAAAGAGACAAGGATTTTGCTCCCGCCATTATCATTTGTCATCGTTCGAACATTCCCCGTGTGTCGAACACGACCTTACCGCTCAGTTCGCGGTGGCTCAAATGCTTAAAGGCTGAATGGTCGACAAGCACCACGACGATATCTGATGATTGCAAGGCTGCATCAAGCGAGCAATGCCGCACATCAGATTGTGCCAGTGTGCCCGGCAGCGTTTCGGCGAATGGCTCTACCACATTGATTCTGTCACCAAAATCTGGAGCGAGCGCTTCTGCTATTTCGAGAGCGGGGCTCTCTCTAAAATCGTCAATATCGGGTTTGAAAGCGAGGCCCAAAAGGGCAATCTTGCAATCTGGCTGGGATGCGACAAGTGCGCGGATACGATCTTGGGTGTGCTTTGCCTTATGATCGTTGACTTCACGCGCTGCCTTGATGAGCTTGCTAGATTTCGGCGCGCTCGACACCAAAAACCAAGGGTCAATGGCGATACAATGCCCGCCAACGCCTGGCCCAGGTTGAAGAATATTGACCCGAGGGTGCCGATTGGCAAGGCGGATGACCTCCCAAACATTCACCCCAATCTCATCAGCTACCATCGAAAGCTCATTAGCGAACGCAATGTTGACGTCGCGAAAACTGTTTTCGACAAGCTTCACCGTCTCGGCAATTCTAGAACTGGTTTGCAAACAATCGCCAGCTACAAAACTGTTATAAAGAGCCGTGGCGCGGTCTGCGCAAGCTGGCGTGATGCCGCCGATGACCCGATCATTCTCAACCAATTCGGATACAATTTTGCCCGGCAACACACGTTCGGGGCAATAAGCAATTGCAATATCCGCAGCGTCATCAGAGCCAAAGGTTGGGACGGATAAGTCAGGTCTAATATTGGCAATGATCTCCGCAACGCGCTCAGTCGTGCCAACAGGAGACGTCGACTCAATGATGACACACGAACCAGGCACCAATTTTTGCGCAATTTCTTCTGCCGCCCGTTCGACAAACCGAATATTGGGGCTGTTTGATGGTCCAAGCGGCGTGGGCACCGCGATCATATAAAAATATGCTTCCGGCATGTTGGTTGAAGCAACCAGCCGTCCGGCATCGACCCCTTCTTTCACCAATCGATCGAGATCGCGTTCCTCAATGTGGACGCCGCCGGAATTCACGGTCTCTACCACGCGTTCAGAGATGTCGACACCGCAAACATTCCAACCATAACTGGCAAGTACAGCAGCTGTAGGCAGGCCGATATATCCGAGCCCTACCACTGCGATCTGATGATCGAGTGCCGGTTCGCCTATCGCTTGCGGCCCAATCGCTGTGGCTGCGTCAAATGGTGCATTCATCTGATCTTGATCCCAAACTAGGGGATCGTCGTGCAGAAAATGCCTTAAGATCACGTTAGGCTTGCTGAGGTTTTTACCAAAACTTTCGCGATCTATGTGGCTCATAAAGCCTGCTGGCGAAAGGTATAAAATACATTCTATTCAATGGCTTGGGGAAGATGAATTATGTTTTTGCAGAATTGATAAAGCTTGCGACTGCGGCATTTAGCTTGCTTGCATTCGCCGGCCTTGCATCATGGCCGATATTGCATGCCAATCCGGCGGCGATGACTTGCGCCAGATTTTCCTCAGAATGTGCGACGAAAACGCCGTTTCTATCCTGCAATTGGTCCACTGTGGCCAATTGGTGATCGTTGCGATGCTCGCCCAATTTTGCGCGCCTTGGAAGCAGTACAATGGGGATTTGATGCCGCTGCGCTGCCATGATTGTTCCAATCCCAGCGTGGGCAACGATCAGCTTCGCATCTGCGATCGTCTGCTCAAACTCGGCGCCTGAAATGCTCCGCCGCGCTTCGATATTTTTTGGCCAATATTCCCCTGGTCCAATTTGGGCGATTATTGGCTCAGGTTGGTCCAAAGCAATTCGATCCATCGCTTTGATCAATCGATCAAACCCTAGCTGCATGCCAACGGTAACGAGGATCACAGCAACGCGCCTGCAAAATCCGGTGATGGATCACTTGCCAAATGCTCCCACTGTGTCAGGCACTTGTCCGCAATGCGTGTTGCGAGCCGTCCGCACATGGAGAGCTGTTCCGCATTGGCGATACTATCGATCCAAAGCGTTCGAGATCCGATAAGTTTGCCTGCAAAGATGCAAAAAAAGCCTGGTGCTGCGCCAGTGGAAACGACCACATCAGGGCGAAGCTTGATGATCAAGAGCAGGGCGACGATCAAGCATTGAAGCGAACGAAAGGGGCGGTTCTGATTGCAGTCAGGCAGGATGTGAGCTTTTTCGAGCCCATGCTGCTCTGCAAACCCTTTTTCCGTGGTGGCATAGCGCGTATCGAATTGATCGAGCGCAATGCGAAGTAGCATCAATTGTTCCCAGTGCCCGCCACCAGATGCTACTGCCAAAACTTTTGTCATTTATGATCGGCCCTTTGCGAGCAAACGGTTGCAATTTGGCGCCACATTTTTGGGCACATAATGATTTCCATTTCGCGGAACCGATAGGTTGCCAGTTGCATTGGCACAGGCCAAGTAGAACTTCAAAGAAGGAGATTGTCAGCATGCCTCAGTCCAACGGCCCACTAACGGGCCTTAGAGTTGTTGAATTTGTTGGGATTGGACCAGGGCCGCACGTTGGAATGTTGCTTGCCGATCTGGGCGCCGAAATCGTTAGGATAGAGCGCAACAGCACTCAAGTTTCCAACCCGATTGTCGAGCGTGCTCGGCACCGTGTTGCTGTTGATGTGAAGAGCGAAGAAGGGCAGGCTTTTTGCCGCGACGCGATCGAGCAAGCCGATGTGCTGATCGAAGGCTTTCGGCCCGGCGTGATGGAACGGTTGGGATTGGGCCCAGACGAACTGCTCGCTCTTAATGAGCGCTTGGTATATGCACGGATGACCGGTTGGGGGCAGGATGGCCCGCTAGCGCATGCAGCCGGGCACGACATCAATTACATTGCTATCACTGGCGCGCTCGATGCTGTCGGGCGATCAGGAGAGACCGCGACCCCGCCGCAGAATTTGGTGGGCGATTTTGGTGGCGGCTCAATGTATTGCGCGTTCGGGATTCTGGCCGCGCTTTATGAGCGGGAGCGATCTGGCAAAGGACAAGTGGTCGATGCCGCGATTGTTGATGGCGCTACCAGCTTGATGAGCTTTTTCCTCGGGGCGCTGCCTAAAGGGCGGGTCTCCACCGAACGCGGCAAAGGCGTTTTGGGCGGGGCTGCCCACTTTTATCGGTGCTATGAATGTGCAGACGGCCGCGAAGTTTCGGTTGGTGCAATCGAGCCCCAGTTTTACGCCGAACTTTTGGCCAAATCAGGGGCGCCTGCTGAATTGCAACAGGGCCAAGGCGATACGGCAAATTGGGATGCAAATGCCGAAAAATTGGCTCAGCTTTTCAAAACGAAAACACAGGCCGAATGGTGCGAGTTGTTAGAAGGCACTGATGCTTGTTTCTCTGCGGTCTTGCCGCTCGAAGAAGCGCATAATCATCCTCATCTCAAAGCTCGCAACGCATTTGTAGAGCGAAACGGCGAACTGCACACTGCGCCAGCTCCGCGGTTCAGTCGCACCCCTGGCACCATTCGCGATAGTGCAAATGATGGCGCAGAAATTGTAGCGCGCTGGCAGCAAAGGCAGTAACGCAAATGGCAGGAAAATTCTTCGATCAGTGGCAAGTTGGAGAGAGGATCGAGCACGAAATCCGTCGGACCGTTACCGAGACGGATAATCTCCTTTTTTCAACGATGACGCACAATCCGCAACCACTCCATCTCGATGTTGAGGCGGCCAAGGCAAGCGGGTTTGGCCAAATTCTGGTCAATTCCACTTTCACATTTTCTTTACTCGTGGGGCTTTCGGTGGGTGACACGACACTGGGAACACTTGTGGCCAATTTGGGCTTCGATAAGATCGTGACCCCGAAGCCGGTATTTATCGGAGACACTTTGCGGGCGCAAAGTGAGATCAAAGAGTTGCGAGAAAGCAAATCGAAGCCCGATGCAGGGATCGTTATCTTTGTTCACGAGCTTCTCAATCAGCGCGGCGAAATTGTGTGTCGCTGCGAACGCAGTGCTTTGCTTAGAAAGGCAAATTGATCTTACCGACTTGACGAATCTGACGGCCAAGTTGCAAACTCATCAAAACAAAAATGATGAGGGAGAAGGTCGTTGTTTGGAAGGTTGAGTGGTGCGATTTTCGTATCCGCGGCGGTGATGTTCGCGGCCGGGTGTGGCTCGATGGAGACAATCGACGAGGTCCAGCGAGGGGATGGCGAAGGGGCGATCGAGCTGGCAGAGTTTCCTGATCGGCCATATTGGGGCGACACCCACCTTCACACAGACAATTCAGTGGATGCGTTTGGGTTTGGGGTAAGACTTGGGCCGGAAGAAGCGCTCAGGTTTGCGAGCGGTGAAGAGGTAACAGCCACGACTGGGCTGGACGCGCAACTGGCTCGCCCATTGGATTTCCTTGTTATTGCCGATCATTCTGATGGTTTGGGCGCGACCCGGCGCCTCTATGATGCACCGCGACTTGGGGTGCAGGCGATGGGCGATGACACTCTGCTGCGCTGGTATGACATGATGCATGAAAGCCCGCAGCAATCACAGCTTGCCATCTCTGAGCTGATTACAGCGGCTGCCAATGGCAGTTTACCAGAGGCGCTGAGCGATCCAGAACGGCAGGAAGAGAACACCCGAGATATTTGGACAACTCAGCTAGATATCCTGGATCGATACAACAAGCCGGGCGAATTCACTGCACTTGCCGGATTTGAATGGACCTTGATGCCAGGCGGCAACAACCTCCACCGGGTTGTGATGTTTCGCGATGGCAGTGAGCGCACAAGCCAAACTCTGCCTTTCCCAGGGCTCAGCACAACAGCGGAGCAGCTGTGGGATTATATGGCTGCTTACGCTGAAAACACCGGTGGACGGGCGCTGGCGATCCCGCATAACTCGAACCTTTCGAATGGGCTTATGTTCGAAATGACATTGCCAGACGGAAGTCCAATGACAGCAGAATATGCTGCAAAGCGAGCGGCGGCAGAGCCGGTTATCGAGGCCACTCAAATTAAGGGCGATAGCGAATCTCATCCGTTTCTCTCGCCAAATGATGAGATGGCAGGATTTGGCGATGCCGGCTGGGATTTTGGCAATTTGCCCATGACAGCCGAGACCACGCCAGAGATGTATGGCGGCAATTATGCCCGCGAAGCGTTAAAGCGCGGCCTTTCGCTTGAAGCGCAGCTGGGGGTCAATCCCTATGCGTTCGGGATGATCGGATCGACCGATAGTCACACAGCGCTTGCCACCGGTGATGAGAACAATTTTTGGGGCAAGCACACCGGCAATGAACAAGCCAATGAAGATCGGGCAATGCGCCCTCAAAATCTCGGGACAAGGCAGGGGCGCTTCGGCTGGCATTATTTGGCTGGCGGTTATGCAGCGGCATGGGCCAGAGGGAACACTCGGGCTGAGATATTTGACGCCTTTGCGAGGCGAGAGGTTTACGCGACCACCGGTCCGCGCATGTCTGTTCGCGTTTTCGGCGGATTTGATTTTCTTGAAGATGATTGGAACGATGATTGGGTCCGGTCGGGCTACACTCGCGGCGTGCCGATGGGCGGAGAACTTATCGATGCAGGGTTGGCGCCGCGCTTTATGATCTCCGCGCTCAAGGATCCTGACGGCGCAAATCTCGATCGAGCCCAAATAATAAAGGGCTGGATCGACAGTTCCGGCGGGTTGCAAGAGCAGGTCTACGATGTGGTTTGGAGCGATATGGAAGATCGCGTCAGGGCAGCAGGTAAAGTTCCCGCAGTCGGCGATACCGTAGACCGCGCCGCAGCAACTTATGCCAACACAATTGGTGCTGCCGAACTTCGCACGGTTTGGACAGACCCTGATTATGAGCCCGGGCAACGTGCATTTTACTATGTGCGCGTCATCGAAATTCCGACCCCAAGGTGGACATTGTTCGATGCTGTGCGTTTTGGGATCACGTTGTCGGAAGATGCGCTTGCGAACTCTGTCGCGCAGGAACGGGCATACACATCTCCGATTTGGCTGAATCCTGGGCCAGAAGCAGGTTTGTAAGCCAGGTGAACACGCCGAATTGGATGCGGGAACCGCTCGTCCATTTTTTGGTCGCAGGGGCGGCTATATTCGCCCTGTTCGCTTGGCGCGGAGAGCCGGTGGATCCGTCAAGCCGCACTATCATCGTGGACCAAGTCGTGCAGGCGCAGATTGTTCAGCGGTTCGAGCAAACCCTTGGCCGTGTGCCGACAGATGCTGAGCTAGATCAGCAAATCGAACAATTTGTCCGAGACGAAGTGCTCTACCGCGAAGCGTTGCGGCTTGGCCTCGATCAAGATGATATTGTGGTTCGGCGTAGGCTGGCGACAAAAATGGATTTGGCAGCCAGCGCTGCAGCTGAAGCCGCGGTTCCTAGCGAAGAGGTTTTGCGAGATTGGTATTCGGAAAATATCTCGCGATATGCGTCGGCTGAAAGAGTAGATTTTGACCAAATTTATTTTGGCAAATTGGCAGGTGCAGAGGAGGCTTTGCGATTGCTACGCGATAGCGCCGATTGGGAAGCGCTAGGCGATCCGATCAGTTTGCCTTCCAGTCTTGTCCGAAGTGCTGATCAAGATATTCGCGACCGGTTTGGCACTGAATTCACTGAAAATCTCAAGCAAATGGAGCAGGGGTCTGATTGGCAAGGCCCTATTCCATCCGGTTTTGGGTGGCACTTGGTTCGTGTGACCAGGCGCCAAACCTCCGAAGCCTCTGATTTCGACGATGTTCGCTCTCAAGTGGAGAATGATTGGCGCAGCTCCAACATCGCGGAACGCAAAGAAACTGCCTATGAATTGCTTCGTGCCGCTTATCGAGTTGAGGTTCGAAAGTGATCCGAGCGATTGCATTTCTGCTCATCATATTCGTAGCAAATTTAGGCAATTTGGCCCGTGCCGATGAATTCAGGCCGGCTGTGGTTGAGATGGTTGAGCAAGAGGCCGGACAATGGGTCTTGATCTGGGCTGTGCCGACGTCAGGACCGCAATTGAACCGGCCCCTCGAGCCTGTATTCCCAAACAACTGTAAGATGATTGGATCGCCCGCAGGCGGAGCGAGCCAGAACGCGTCTTCGGGGTTGGTTCGGCTTCAATGCGATGGGGAACTTGGCCACCGCCGCGTAGGATTGGAAAACCTTACTGGGCGTGCGGATGCCTTGTTGCGATTTGTCCCTTTAGATGGGTCGGCGCAAACATTTCGACTGACGGCGGATGCGCCAAACGTGATGATCGCACCGCAAGCGTCCAGCTTTCAAATCGCGAAAAGTTATTTCGTGATCGGTGTGGAACATATCCTTTTCGGTTGGGACCACTTCCTATTTGTTGTTGCTCTGGTGCTGTTAGTCAGAGGCTTGGCAGCTGTGATCAAAGCAATCACAGCATTCACAATTGCCCATTCGGCTACTTTGATTTTAACAACGGTGGGCGTTGCCGGGTTGCCTCAAAGGCCAGTCGAAGTGCTGATTGCCTTATCGATATTGTTTCTGGCGATTGAGTTGACCAGACCGGATCGCCAAACATGGACCAAAAGATTCCCTTGGATTGTGGCGTTTGCATTTGGCCTGTTGCACGGATTTGGGTTTGCGGGCGCTCTGGCCGAAATTGGACTTCCCCCTGGCGAAACGCCTTTGGCGCTTTTGACATTCAATATTGGTGTCGAAGTAGGGCAATTGCTAATTATTGCAGCTGTTGCCGCAGTGAGATTTGCAGCTGCCCGTCTTGCGCCTAAATCGGAACAACCCCTGATCCGGTTTGCGACATATGGAATTGGTATCACCGCGAGTTATTGGCTGATTGATCGGCTAGTTTTCTGAAAATTGGGCAAAGCGGGCATCGTGCAATGGGGCCGCTACCTGCGCGGGCGGTCATCGCACAAAAATCCGCATTATCTTGCCATTCATTGCGGCCCTCCTACATAGCGGGGTGAGGAAAGGAATCTCTCCGAATGAACGACGAACACGATCCGCAGCAGGAACCGCCTGAAAACCCCAATCCGTGGGTCAAGCAATTGGTCATTTGGGGCGGCGTTTTTATGGCGCTGTTACTGATAGTTTCGATGTTTGGCGGGACTGGGCAGGTTCAGGGCGAACAGATTCGATATTCGGATTTCCGGCAAGCTGTTGCTGCTAGCCAGGTGCAGGAAGTTCAATTGGCGCCAGATCTGATCACGGGTCAGCGCAAAAATGGCGATCCTTTTACGACCGTTCCGGTTCCGAATGATGATCAATTGACCCAATTGTTGGACGACAATGGTGTTCAATATTCGGGTGAAGCGCCTGAACAGATGAACGTTCTTTGGGTAATCCTGATTCAGGCGCTGCCATTCATTTTGATCCTGGGCATCGCGTTTTTCGCGCTGAGGCAGGTGCAAAAAGGCGGCGGCGGCGGCGCGATGGGCTTTGGTAAATCCAAAGCCAAAATGCTCACTGAACGGCAGGGCCGGGTGACGTTTGAAGACGTTGCTGGAATCGATGAAGCGCGTGAAGAGCTGGAAGAGGTCGTCGAGTTTTTGAAAGACCCGCAACGCTTTTCAAAGCTTGGCGGGCAAATTCCAAAGGGTGCACTGCTGGTTGGATCACCCGGCACGGGTAAGACCCTGTTGGCGCGTGCAATCGCAGGTGAGGCGGGCGTCCCATTTTTCACCATTTCGGGTTCTGATTTCGTTGAAATGTTTGTGGGCGTGGGTGCATCGCGGGTGCGCGACATGTTTGAACAGGCAAAGAAGAACGCCCCATGTATCGTCTTTATTGATGAGATTGATGCGGTCGGCCGATCACGCGGACACGGCCTAGGCAATTCAAACGACGAACGCGAGCAGACATTGAATCAATTGCTGGTCGAGATGGATGGTTTTGAGGCCAACGAAGGGATCATTATCGTTGCGGCGACCAACCGTCCTGACGTGCTTGACCCGGCCTTGCTGCGCCCCGGCCGGTTTGATCGCCAAGTAGTTGTGCCGATCCCTGATATTGATGGACGGGAGAAAATTCTCGGTGTTCACATGAAAAAAGTTCCGCTCGCGCCCGATGTGAATCCACGCACAATTGCGCGCGGCACCCCGGGTTTCTCAGGCGCGGACCTTGCGAATTTGGTGAATGAAGCTGCGTTGCTTGCCGCCCGGCGCAACAAGCGGCTGGTTGCCATGCAAGAATTCGAGGACGCGAAGGATAAGGTCATGATGGGTGCGGAACGCCGCAGCATGGTGATGACCGAAGATGAGAAAAAGATGACCGCTTATCACGAGGCTGGGCATGCGATCGTTTCGGTCCATGAAGATGCCTCTGATCCCATTCACAAGGCGACAATCATTCCGCGTGGCCGTGCGCTTGGGATGGTCATGCGCCTGCCAGAGCGTGATAGCTATTCCTATCACCGCGATAAAATGCATGCGAATCTGTCAGTCAGCATGGGCGGCCGGGTCGCAGAAGAAATCATCTTCGGGCATGACAAGGTCAGCTCAGGTGCGTCTTCGGATATCCAATATGCGACCGATCTGGCGCGAAATATGGTCACCAAATGGGGCATGTCAGAGAAGCTTGGGCCCCTCCAGTATGAACAAAGCCAAGAAGGCTACCTTGGAATGGGGCAGACAGCTCGCACAATGGGCGGTGAGGAAACGAACAAACTCATCGATGCTGAGATCAAGAGCTTGGTCGAAGGCGCTCATGAACGAGCGACCGATCTTCTGAAGAAGCATGAGGACGAGCTTCACCTGCTTGCCCAGGCAATGCTGGAATTTGAGACGCTGACGGGCGAGGAAATCAGGCAATTGCTTGAGACTGGGAAGCTTGATCGTCCTGACAAGCCAAGCGGGCCGACAATTGTGCAGCCTGCCCATGGATCAGCGATTCCTAAAGCTGGTAAGCGCTTTGGCTCGAAGGATACAGATGATGGCGGCGGGGCCGAGCCTCAGGGCGCCTAATATCTCGTTCTGAACGCGCTTGTTTTAGGCACGGACTTTCTGCGGATGCTTGGGCCACCCACGCATGCCCGAGCCCCTGCTAGTCTTTCTGGGATCACAGAGCACCGAGTAGCAGCAAGATCCAAAAGAAGATGGGCACGACGAGCAGGCCGATCATAAAATTCATGAGGAGTGTGCGCCAAATGGCAGAGAGGCGTGACAATTCGTATGCGCCTTTGAGCTGCCGATAGATGTGAAATGGCGGGATAAGCAAACTCGCCGCGACAAGCCATCCGGTGGCAGCGCCTAGCGCTCCTGCAACAGACACGACGATAAACAATGTCGACATGAAGGCGAGCGAATAGGTCACGAATATCGCGTGGTCATAGGCTTTGAAGCGGCGTTTCCACGCAAACAGCAACCAAACAAATGGGACTGAAATTGGGATCAGGAGCCAGCTGAATTTGTAGGCGTTGTTCTGTAGTTTGTAGAGCATCAGCCCTGGGTTTTCGCGCCACTTCTTTATGAAGTTCTCGTCGATCCATTCGACACCGGTCTCGCCCGCCTCAAGATCATTGCCGCCGGCCAGATCGACATTTTGCAATGCCTCGACACCGGCCAAAGCTTCCTCAGCCTCGCTCAGTGTTTCCTCGAGAGCCAACCGGTCGGCTGAGCCTTCTGGCAGAGCCGCAATTTGCTCTTCAAGTTCAACCTGTTGAAGTTGGGCTTGTTCTTGCACATCGGACAGGACGGCATTTGTTTGCCCATCTGTTGTTAGCGTGCTGGGCGTGCTTATCCCCACAACCTGGAATACAGCGAACATCATAAATACGCTGAACAGGAACATCGCCATTGGGCTGACAAATTTTGCTCGCTCACCATCGATATATCGGCGTGTTAGGTGGCCTGGCCGCCATGCGAGCATTGGCATGGTCCGCCAAAGCTTCCCATCTAAGTGGAGCACACCATGAATTATGTCGTGGCCAATCGCTGCCAGGCTGCGGTGAATATAGCGTCTTTGCCCGCATTGGTGGCAGTGCGCCCCAATCAATTCGCTGCCACAATTGAGGCAATCACCATCTTCTGCCGATGAGGATGGTTCGGAGCTTGGAACTTTGCCGTGGTTCGGCTCAACGGCTCTGCCAGCGAGTGCCCCTTCAACAGCTCCGCCGATTCCATCGGTTATATCACTCATAAAAGCCCCAATTCAGATCCGTCCGCCATCCCAGGCTGCACTCGATGAATAGGGCTGGCAATCAATTTTTGGCAAGCTGACGTGCTGGTTGGGTCCACATATGTCCGAGTTGTCGACAATCTGGCCCTCTTGGCATTGCTGAACGATCAGGAAGCCATGTGCGCGTTTGCGCTTCCCCATAAAAAAGGGCCACCGGTTACGGAGGCCCTTTTGAATTTTGGGGCGAAAACTCGCCCAATTGATCGCTGCGATTAACTGGCTTCGTAATCCGCGCTGATCGATGTTGAACGGGTTGGGGCCGAGGCAGTAATCCGCAATGCTTCAGCCGATTGGCTCAGCGAACCGATTTCATCTGCATCATCTTCATCGTCAGGCAAAATTTTCTGAAGCCCAGTTACCAACGATTCCTTCAATTCCTTGGGCTTGATCGTCTGCTCAGCCACTTCGCGCAAAGCCACAACCGGATTTTTGTCCCGGTCACGATCGAGCGTAAGTTCAGCACCGCCTGAAATTTCGCGAGCGCGCTGCGCGGCCAGCAAAACGAGATCAAAACGATTGGGAACCTTGTCGACGCAATCTTCTACGGTAACGCGTGCCATACAGGCCTCTTAATCTGGTTGTCTGTGAAAGAGCGACGCACCTAGGGAGGCGATCACTATGAGTCAAGGAAATGAACGCTTTGCCAGAAGCTCCAACCGCCAATCATTCGTACCCGTAATCGGAATAATCTTTGAGATTTGGGGAGGTAAACTTCGTAATCTCGCTTTGGAAATGCAGCGGCACATTACCTGTCGAGCCGTGCCTTTGTTTGGCAATGATCAGAGAGGCTCGATTCTTGAGCTCTTCATATTTCTCTTCCCAAACACGGTATTTTTCGACGGCATCGGCGCTGCTCGACTCGGTAGGGAAATCGGGCCGGATCGCGTCATGATAATAATCGGCGCGGTAGATGAACCAAACCATGTCAGCATCTTGCTCAATCGAGCCCGATTCGCGCAAATCTGAAAGCATTGGGCGTTTGTCGTCGCGCTGTTCCACAGCCCGGCTTAATTGAGAAAGAGCAATCACCGGCACTCCGAGCTCTTTAGCCAAGGTTTTGAGGCCTCGGCTGATTTCGGAAATTTCGTTGACCCGATTGTCGTTGGCTCGGCCCGATCCTTGGAGCAGCTGCAAATAATCGACCACAACCGCACCAATATCATGCCGCCTCTTCAGTCGCCGAGCGCGGGTTCGCAACGCGGCGATGGTGAGAGCAGGGGTGTCATCGATAAAAAGCGGTAATTCGGCAAGCCGCTGACTGGCAAATGAGAGCTTTTGAAAATCTTCCCGAGTGAGGTTACCGCTCCTGAGCGCTTCAGAACTGATCTCTGCCTGTTCGGCTAAGATACGAGTTGCCAACTGGTCGGCGCTCATTTCCAGACTGAAAAATGCAACTGGCGCTCCGTAATTAAACTCACCTCCATCGCGTTCCCATTCAAGGTGCGCCTCCGCGCAGTTGAATGCGATATTCGTCGCCAAAGAGGTCTTTCCCATCCCGGGCCGTCCGGCCAAGATCACCAGATCGGAATTGTGCAGCCCGGATGTTTTTTGGTCGATTACCTCCAGGCCGGTGGTCTTGCCTGACAGCCCGCCGCCAGAATTCATGGCGGCTTCCGCCATCTTTATGGCCGCCAAGGCCGCATCACGGAAAGACGAAGCCTCGGTTCCGGTCGCAGCGCCTTCTGCGACCTTAAAAAGGTCGGCCTCAGCTTCCGCGATCCGGTCCATCGGGTCAACTTCTTCGCTAGTGTCCAGTGCGCCTTCAACCAGCCCCCGGCCGACGCTCACGAGCTCTCTCAGCAGCGCCAAATCGTATATTTGTTGGGCAAGTTCGCGGGGGGCAAGCAAGCCAGCCCCGCTGGCGGTCAATTGAGCAAGATATTTGCCCCCCCCCAGTTCTTGCAATGCCTCATCATTTTCAAAGTAAGGACGCAAGGTGACGGGACTGGCTGTGGCGTTTCTCTCTACCAGTTTGAGGATTCGCTCATAGATCCGTTCGTGCAGCGATTCGAAAAAATGCTCAGGCCGGATCGGCGTGGCAAGTTCTTCGATCACACGGTTGTCGATTAACACGGCGCCTAGAAAGGCGGCTTCTGCCTCAAGATTCGATGGGAGTTTCTTTGCGCCCTTCGAATCGGCATCTTCAGAATCGGATACGGGCAAAAGGGGTTCTGGTTCGGCCATGCGCACTTGATCGACCCAGTGCCGCGCATGTGCAAGGGCAATTCAGTGCAAAATCGCCTCACTCGCTTGTGGATAGCGGGGATGGTTCTCTGAAGCGCTTGAATAGTTGGGTCGCGATCTGCGAAAGCGGTTTTGGCATGGCCGAAAAAAACTCTCCATCTCCAGCGAATCCGAAAGGGAAACATCGCATCGCGCACATCGCGCTAGATGAAGAGACTATTCTCTGGCGCAATGCGGATGTCGAACAAGAACGGCGTGTCGCCATTTATGACCTTATTGAAGAAAACAGCTTCCGCCCTGTTCGCAGCATAGAGCGCGGCGCCACCGGCCCATATCGATTGAGCTTGGCTGTGCGCGATGGACGTCTGGTGATGGACATAAGCGATGGCGATGAAACCTTGCTGGAATCTTTGGTTATTGGGTTGGCTCGATTTCGACGCCCCATCCGCGAATATTTCGCCATTTGCGACAGCTATTATCAGGCGATCCGCAAAGCCACGCCAACTGAGATCGAAACGATCGATATGGCGCGGCGCGGGATTCACAATGATGCCGCCAATTTGCTGATCGAACGGCTTGAAGGAAAAGTTGAGACCGATTTTGCAACCGCGCGTCGATTGTTCACTCTCATATGTGTGCTCCACATCAAAGGCTGATTGATGACCTGCGAGAATTCCAAGAATTATGGCTAGAGCGCCCAAGAAACGCAGCGACACGCGCAGGCGCAAAACCAATGGAATTGGCCGCCGGATATTGACGTATTCATTGGCCGCCATCGTGCTTTTGACGATTGGATATACCGGATGGCTGTGGTGGGACATGCGCAGCTGGCAGCCGAACGAAGCGCTTTATCCTGAACAAGGCGCGGTAATTGCAAGCGATGTAGAAGATGTGAGATTTGACACACTGAAGGCGATCGGCGGGCAATTTGTTTATCTTGAACTCGGGATGGACGCTGATCAGCCTGATACCCAGTTTGCCAATAGGCTTGATGGAGCAGCAGCTTCAGGATTGAAGGTTGGCATGCTGCAGGAGTTTGATCCTTGCGTTCGCGCTGATCCGCAATCGGCGCGTTTCACTCGAATGGTTCCCCGCAATACCGATCTGCTGCCGCCAGCTATTGCGCTGAATATTGATGCCGATCATTGCGGGGTTTCGGTGAGCGACGCGGCGGTCGAAAGCGAATTGATGACTTTGATCAATCAAATTGAGCTGCATGCAGGCAAGCCGGCAATCCTCAAAGTCAGCAAAGATTTCGAAGAACGCTATGGCGTGGTGCAATCAATCGAGCGCGACCTTTGGCTGGAACGCGACCGTGCAAAGCCCAATTATGCTGGTAGACCCTGGCTGCTATGGAGCGCGAATAGGCAATTGTTCAGCGAAGCTGCAGAGGAGCCCATCGAATGGGTGGTGATCCAAAAATAGATCAAGATGCACTGGTGGCGAGCGCGCAAACTGCGGCGCTGCAATCCTATTCCCCATATTCCAACTATGCCGTGGGTGCTGCATTACAGTTTGATGATGGCAGCATTGTCTCGGCGACCAATGTTGAGAATGCGAGCTATGGCCTCTCTCTTTGTGCAGAAACAATTGCTGTCGCAAAAGCGATGGCAGACGGTAAACGCGGCGGATTGATTGCAATCGCCGTCACTGGCCCAGCAGCCAGCAAAAGCAACGAACCGATCACACCATGCGGCCGGTGCCGACAGGTCTTGAATGAATTGGCTCAGCTCGGCGGGATGGACCCCGTGGTATTTTGCGTGGGTTCAAATGCCGTGGAGCAAGTGCCGCTATCGCAGCTTTTGCCCAAAGCATTTGGCCCAGCTCATCTCGGTTAGTTGCCGAGCAAATCTCCGAGCGTTCGGCCAATGTTACCAACCGGGTTTTGCCGGAATGTGCGTTCTTCGTTTCCGATATAGGAAAAGATGCCGTCCAGCCCTTGATCGGTTACGCTGCGATTGATTGATCCGCGATCAAGACCGGCCCGGCGTACAAAGCTGTGCTTGTTCGATAGATCTTCAAATTCACCGTAAACACCAAGTTCCTCAAGCGCGTTGTCTACCAATGGCTCCAGTTTGGAATGAAGCTGGTCGTTTGAGCTTGTGCGCAAATATTGCGTTCCGCCATCTTGGCTTCGGACAATGCCGGGTGCATCGGACCACGAAATATCGTCAATTGCGGTTCGGAAAATTGGCTTTGCTTCTCCGGCTGCAATGCCGGCAGCGTCGTTGATCTTACGAGTAACGCCATCGAGCAGCCCCAGACGTTCGCCAGCACCTAAAATTGAACCGAACAGGCCGCCGCCCAAATTGCCAACAATAGGCAGGCCGACTCGAATGTCTTCATCACCATAAAAGGCGCCGGGCACGGCCAGTTTGTCTAGAGCATTGTCGCTCGCTTGGCCAAGAATTGAACTGAGGCCAAGTCCCTGCGCCGAAGCTGCTCTTGGCATTGCCATTGCGGCTCCCAACGCTCCAGCAGTGGTTAGAATCCGGCGGCGATTAAGCTTGGTTTGAAGTTGGTTCATTTTGCGCTCCCCCATTAAAATTCTCGGTTTGGTATCAAAGGCTGGATGAATTGGCAGTGAAGGCGGTCATTGTTCCGAATGCTGCTCTTTCTAACCGCGTTCTGTCTCTAACCACTCCAATAAGGAGGCGAGGCAATCACGCGCCAGCAATTTGCAACGCTCTGGCGACCAGCCTTGTTCAGGCTCCGGAGCATCTGACAAATCCTTGTACGGCATTTCCAGTGTCATGGCTGTGCAGCCAAAACGCTCTGCAACCTGATTTGTGCTCAAGCTCAAATTGGCTTTGCCTTTGCTGGTCTTCGGGTAACCGAGCTTTGTTTGAAAATCGGGTGTGCGGCGGTCCAGAATGCTCTCGTAAAGGTCGTAACTTGCGCCGAGATCTTCTGTCCAGGAGGGGATCCCTTCGAAGCCGGCGAGAAACACCGCGGGGATCGCTTCATCGCCGTGAACATCAATAGCAAAATCAACGCTGGTCGTGTCCATGTAATCACGAATGGCCAGCACTTCAGGGGATTTTTCCGAGCTAGGTTTGTCCCATTCTCGGTTTAAGTTGGTGCCGACTGCATTGGTCCGTAAGTGCCCTCTTCTAGATCCATCGGGATTGCAGTTTGGGACGATGTGGAACCGGCATCGCTGCCGCAGCGCGCGCGCGATCGGATCGCTTGTGTCGGTTAGGCATTCTAGTGCCCCTTCCATCCACCATTCAGCCTGAGTTTCGCCCGGGTGCTGGCGCGCATACAGCCAAATTTGCGTATCGCCTTCGCCCAGCTCTAAACAATCAATTGATTGTCCATCATGTGTTGTTCCCAACCGAGCAAGCTCCACCCCTTCCGATGCAGCAGCTTCGGCAACAAGATCGTGATGCCGGTCCATTGAGTAAGGCGCGAAATAGGCAAACCACGATATGCCGCTTGATGGAACATATCGGATGGTCAGAGTGCCGCCATCCTCATCCTTGTCAAAAGTGCTGTTCGCACGGGCCCAATAGGCCCGATCTTCTGAAACGCATGCATTGTAATTTGGCCAACCACCGGGATAGGCGCTGGCGTTCAAATTTGTGATTTTGAGTTCAAGTTCGTGGCCAGCTTTGCCTGTAACTCTGAAATGAAACCACTGGGCAAACTCGGCCATGTGATCTTTGATGATAGCCAATTTCGCCCGATCACCCGCGATCGAGATAACTTCAATGTTTCCGCTATCGAATTTTGCATCAATTGCGATGTCGCTCATTCATTTGCCTCAAGGTTTCTGGGTTCAATTGTTATGGTCTCCCCGTTATTGCCGGGGAATTCGTCAAATAATGCACTTGCTAACAATTCCGCGGTGGAAGTGGGGGCGCTTTCCGGGCTCTGTTGGCTAATCCGAACTTCGGCGCGGCCTTCCCAAAGATTGCTTGCTGCGGGAACACCATTTTCGGCGGTGCGTAAGGAAACAGAAAGCTCGGTACCGATTTGCGGACCAGAACGAGAGCCTCCTCCCAGATTGATCCCAATGCCAAGGCCAACCCCGGTTCCAAATGAGCCCGTCCTCCCGCCAACTCCAACGCTAACCGGGCCGCGGTTTTGACCCAGCCTATCGACTTCAAACTGCGCGATCGAGATTTGCGCGATTGTGGTCGCTGTGTCGCGTGAGCCTTCTTCATAGCCTAGCGTAGAAAGCTCGCTGGCGACCGCTGCTTTATATGGCGCGAGTTCAAGTCCTGGATTTTCGATTGAAGGTGCAAATTCCACAAAGAACACGCCGCGTTCGGTTTGTTGAAGCGCTTCAGCCTGATGAAAGCGAGTGACTTCTATCGGGCTGGGCGGCGGCACGGTGGCGCATGCGCTCAACAAGAATGCAGTGGCGCAACCTAGGGTGGCAGGGCGAATACGGCTTGAGATCAGAGACTTCATGTTCATTCTCCGGTGCGACGTCGAGACACATCATAGCATCCACCCGCCGGTTCTCTAGGGTTTGAATTCTGCTTAGATGCAACATTGTGCAAATCTTCGACAAACCGTTCGCGCACTAGCGCATTTTTAATCGTTCCTTGGTAGACGCCTCATCATGAGTGAAGTTCGCAAAATTCCCGTGCTGGTAACAGGCGGGGCAGGCTATATTGGCAGCCACGCAGTCTTGGCATTGAAAGATGCTGGCTGGCCGGTTGCCGTCATCGATAATCTTTCCTCCGGCTTTCGGTTTGCTGTCCCTGACGATGTCCCGCTTTACGAAGGCGACATTGAAGACAGCGGCTTGCTGCGTCAAATTTTCGATGAGCAGAAAACGCAGGCAATCATGCATTTCGCCGGATCGATCATTGTCCCTGAAAGCGTCGAAGACCCGCTCAAATATTACCACAACAACACGGCGAAAAGCCGGGCCTTGATTGAAGCAGCAGTGGCAGCCGGAGTGCCGCATTTTATTTTCTCTTCAACGGCTGCGACATACGGGATTCCAAAGTCATCGCCGGTATCTGAAGATGTCGCGCGTGAACCGATAAACCCATATGGCTGGTCGAAGTTGATGACCGAACAGATGCTGGGTGATGTCGCTGCTGCTCATCCGATGAACTTTTGCGCTCTACGCTATTTCAACGTCGCTGGAGCCGATGCTCAGGCCCGAAGCGGTCAATCGACCGCCGGGGCAACTCATTTGATCAAGGTCGCGGTTGAAGCGGCGTTAGGCAAGCGCGAGCAGGTTGGTGTTTTTGGCACGGATTACAGCACGCCTGATGGCACCGGCGTTCGAGACTATATCCACGTTAATGATTTGGCGGCGGCGCATGTTTTGGCGCTTGAAGCTTTGATCAAAGATCACGATCAATCGCTGACGATGAATTGCGGCTATGGCCGGGGCTTTTCAGTTCTTGAAGTTTTGGATGCGGTCGACAGGGTCACCAATCAACAAATCAAACGCAACATAGAGGGGCGCCGCGCGGGAGATCCCGATTCGCTCGTTTCCGACCCTTCTCGGATTCGTGCGACCTTGCCATGGCAGCCCAAATTTGATGACCTTGATACGATCATTGAGCACGCGCTTGCCTGGGAGCGAAAGCTGTCCGAAATCCGCAAGAGCGCTTGACCTGTCCCTGCATGGGGGCTAACGGCGCTGCTTGAAATTCCACGCGTCGGGCTTGGTTCCGGCGCGTTTGCATTTGAAAGACTGACCATGAAGATTCGCAACAGCCTAAAGTCGCTGAAAAACCGCCATCGCGATTGCCGGGTAATCCGCCGTCGTGGGCGCACTTATGTGATCAACAAAACCAATCGTCGGTTCAAAGCCCGTCAGGGATAAGAATTTGGTGATCGCTTGATTGCTCGACCGGGCAATCGCGAATTTGTGACGGCCTGCTTCCTTATTGGATGGCGGGCCGTTGTCATGTGTGGAGATTGATCGTGGTCCAAACCAATGAGGATGCTGCGCAAGGCGAAATCGAAGCTGTGGTGTTCGATGTGGGCCGTGTGATTGTGCAATGGGATTTGCGATATCTGTTCGAAAAGCTGATCGATGATCCGGAAGAGCTCGATTTTGTGCTTTCCAACGTGATCACGGAGGCTTGGCATTTTGAACATGATGCAGGGCGTCCATTGGCCGAAATGGTGGCGGAACGGAAGGCGATCTTTCCAGCGCATGGCGGGTTGATCGATGCCTATACAGCGCGATTTCTTGAGACGATTCCTGGACGGATTCCCGGCACAGCTGACCTGATAGAAAGTTTGGCTGAAGGCGGAATTCCGCTTTATGCGATCACAAATTTCGGGGCCGAGTTCTGGGCGCAATTTTTCCCAACAGAGCCATTGCTAACGCGCTTTCGCGATATCGTTGTTTCGGGCAGCGAGAAAATCGTCAAACCAAACCCGGCCATTTTCCAATTGGCTGAAGATAGGTTTGGTCACCGTTCCGGAGCGATGCTGTTTATCGATGACAATCAAGCGAACATTGACGCCGCGCGTGATCTGGGATGGCAGGTGCATCATTTCAGCAATGCAGAGCAGCTTGCGATTGACCTGCGCAATCGCGGGCTAGTTAAAGCATAGCGATGGAATGAAAATGCCTCCGGCTGGGGGCGGGCCGGAGGCATTCGCTGATCATCCGACGAGTGGAGAGATTCGGATGATCGAGGAGGACGGTGGTCTAGTTGCCGTTACATTTGGCAAGCTTATCTTCAGCGAGTGTTTCACCTTTTGCGGTGAAGCTCACGACTTCGCCAAACTCACGCATAAGCCCGCGACAAATTCGCATGGGTCGTGATGAGCCTTTGTTCGCGACACAGGTTGTGCCTCTGCAGGACCACGCAACCCCACCGGCAACGGCGCGGTTATCGTCGGCAGGCTGGGCCAGAACGGCGGTATAATACGCATTGCTCTGCGCATTGGCTGGCGCGGTTGCGACGCCAAACGTGAGGCTTGTGTATGCCAGGGCAAGCAAAAACACGGAAAGACGGCTGAAGCGAGGGAGAGAGAGGTTCATCGTATGGTCCTTCATCAAAAGATTTGCGCAACATTGAGTTTCAATTTAAAACCAGTTGCGAATCGATACTTAAGAGATTAGGTTTTGAGTTGCAACTAAAAACTGAAAAAATTTTGGAGCGTCGGGAAAAACGCGCTAAGTAGGTTTCAACGAGAGGACTGAAATGGGTGAAATTCGCGAACCACTACGGGAACTGATTGAGTGCGGCCTACCGCAAGCTCTTGAAGTTATGGGAGAACGCTGGTCGTTCATGATTTTGCGTGCGAGCTTTAACGGCTTGCATCATTTTGAAGAATTTTTGAGCGAGCTGGGCATTGCCCGCAATATTCTGTCGAATCGTCTCGCCAAATTGGTCGATCATGGAATTCTGAAACGCGAACCATGCGCAGATGATCGCCGCAAAATCGAATACCGATTGACGGCAAAGGGCTTTGATCTGCTCCCTGCCATGCTTGCATTGCGCCAATGGGGTCAGAAATATGGCGTCGAGGTCGAAGAAAGCCCGGTCTTGGTCGATGAAGTGGATCGGTTGCCGATAGGGCCTGTTTCAATCTTATCGCACGATGGCAGAATTCTCAGTCATGAGGATCTGTGGCTGGTCAAGCGCGAGCATTTGGGTAGGCGTGCGGATGGAACTGTGGCATCATCTGCTCCATCACTGGGCCAAGGTGATGTTATCGATCTTCAAGCACAAAAGCGCGCCGCCGGATAATTTAAGACTGCGCCGGCCCTATGACTGAACTGGGTTGTAACGGTAGCTGAGGGCTTCAGCGATATGCACGCGGCCCACAGTATCTGCACCGTCTAAATCGGCAATTGTGCGCGCAACGCGCAGCATGCGGGTATAGCCACGCGCGGAAAGCCTGAGCTTTTGCGCCGCCTGCATTAGCAATTCCTGTCCTGCATCGTCTGGTTTGGCATGCGCTTCAAGGCGATCACCCTCCAGCTCTGCGTTGGAGCGCACCCCGCGCTTACCCTGAATTTGCCTAGCTGCTGCGACGCGCAACGAAACATTCTCGCTCGATTCCGCAGCAGCGGGAGCTGCCATGTCTAACGCGCTGACCGCCGCAACGTGGACATGCAGATCAATGCGATCCAGCAAAGGCCCGCTCAATCGCGCTTGATACTCGCTCGCGCATCTTGAGCCTCGAGCACAAACGTGGCCGGGCTCTCCTGCATGACCGCAGCGGCAAGGGTTCATTGCTGCGATCAATTGCACTCTAGTAGGGAAAGTGACGTGGGCGTTTGCTCTCGCCACATCGACATGACCGGTTTCGAGCGGTTGTCGCAGCGAATCTAGAACAGCACGCTGAAATTCCGGCAATTCGTCCAAGAATAGCACCCCAAGATGAGCCAGGCTCACCTCCCCGGGCCGAACTTTCAAGCCGCCGCCGGTTAGTGCCGCCATGCTGGCCGAGTGATGCGGCGCGCGGAATGGGCGCGATCGGCTGATTCGGCCGCTTTCAAGCAATCCGGCCACCGACTGGACCATCGAAACCTCAAGCGCTTCTCCGGGCGTTAGGTTGGGCAAAATCCCCGGGAGGCATGACGCGAGCAGGCTCTTGCCCGAGCCAGGAGGGCCGACCATTAGCATGTTATGGCCCCCTGCAGCGGCGATTTCGAGAGCTCGCTTCGCCGTTTCTTGTCCCTTAACCTGCTTCAGATCAGCGCGGGGAGGCGCAATTTCGACTTCCCCTCTTGGCGGTTCAGGCAAAATTTGAGTGCCCTTTAGGTGATTGAGCAGACTCATAAGATCGGGAGCCGCAAGGACGGGAAGGCCGCTCGCCCATTTCGCTTCGGATCCTTGTTCTGCGGGGCAAATTAACCCGATATCGGCTTCGCTGGCGTGCAAGGCGGCGAGCAAAGCGCCTGGCGTTGCAACAATTCGCGCATCGAGCGACAATTCGCCCACCGCGACCCAATCCCCCAACTGCTCTGCATCTGTGACACCCATTGCTGCGAGTAATGCCAGCGCGATGGGCAAATCGTAATGCGACCCATCCTTGGGCAAATCTGCCGGAGAAAGATTGATGGTTATCCGCTTTGGCGGAAGCGCGAGGCCCATTGCCGCCAGTGCGGCCTGAACGCGTTCGCGGCTTTCGCTAACGGCTTTGTCCGGCAATCCAACGATCGTGAAACGCGGCAAACCAGAAGCGACCTGGCATTGAACCTCGACACTACGAGCCTCAAGCCCAAGATAGGCGACGGTTTTGACCAGTGCGACCATGCCACCAACCCCCAAAACGCACTCGAAAGAACGCCGTTTGTGGCGGCATATAACGAAATTGTCGAGCACTAGGTTCGATTTAGAAAGACTTTCGCAAGCATAAAAGTTTGTCTTTCTTAAAAAGGGCCAAGTCCATGCATTGTGCATGCGAATAATTGCTGCCTTTTTGATCCTCCTTGCCAACATGGCGATATTGCCTGCGGCAGCGCACGCTCAGAATTACTTCACCACCCGCACGGTGACTGTAGAACGCTGGGTGGAGGAATGGGACGATGTCTCCCAGCGCTGGGTGCGGATCGATGCCGAACCGTCAATCATCACAACGCCTGAGGCGCGCGCAGCAATTGAGCCAGCGAGATCAGCTGCCGAAACGGCAGATGTTTCGGGCCTGAAAATGTCAAGCCATGCCTCGCGCTATGCGGCTCCGGCGGGTCAATTTGGCGGCGGCAGCGCGCTGGCCCAATATGGTCCGTTTCGCGTTATCGATGAAAAGCGAGCAGCCTTGGTTGGACCAACCAACAATATGAGCCCACATTATTTTGACGCGATGTTGCGCAATTTCCCCCAGCTTGAGCAACTCGATATGGTCGAAGCTCCTGGTACAAACGATGATATCGCCAATTTGGCCGTTGGTCGCCGTATCCGTGCTGCGGGCATCTCAACTCATGTTCCCAATGGCGGATCAGTGCGATCAGGTGCGGTTGAGTTGTTTCTTGCTGGAGTTGAGCGGACCATGGATGAGGGCGCTGAATTTGCGGTGCATTCGTGGCTAGACAGTCACGGGAGAGAGCCCGATGATTTCGCTCCTGATGCGGCGGAGAATATGCTCTATCTCGATTATTATCGCGAGATGGGCATGAGTGATGGCGGTGCGCGTGATTTCTATGCGATGACAAATTCGGTTCCGCACAGCAGCGCCAAATGGCTCGGCGCAGATGAGATGCGATATTGGTTGAGTGCAGAACACCTTGCCGAGCGTTCAGATGTCCAGCGTAGCAGGCGGATCGATATCAAGATTGTTGGCGAAGAATTGCCGCAAATTTTGCAAATAATTCCGGCCAACATAGAGCGAGTGTATCTTGACTCGGCCTTGGCTTTCCCATAACTGCGCGCGTCTGTAAGCGGTCGCCAACCGGCGGCCCTTTTTATTAGCACAGTTGGCAGGTTCTCCTGAAAAACTGAGCGACACCTGATTTCGAGGATCAAATGAAGCGGACATTTCAGCCTAGCAACCTTGTGCGTGCACGTCGTCACGGCTTCTTCGCACGTAAGGCAACACCTGGCGGTCGCAAAGTTTTGCGGGCTCGCCGCAATCGTGGTCGCAAGAACCTCTGCGCATAAAGTAGAGCCAGCAATCGCCAGCGCGAATGCTGCATTCTTGTTCCGCCGCAGCAGGGTAGGAACATCGCCGCGGGCTCCCATTGGGGCCCGTTTCGCGTATATAAGCTTATGATTTCTGTGCTTTCAAAGCGCGCCGATTTTTTGGCTGCCAATCGCGGGCTGCGCGTCGCGAAGCCAGGCTTTGTCTTACTGACGCAGGCCAACAATCAATCTGGCATTCGTTTTGGAATCACAGTCACCAAGAAAATTGGCAACGCGGTTGTGCGAAATCGAATGAAACGGAGGTTTCGTGAAATGCTCCGTTCTGCCTTGCCAGAAGGTGGTTTGGACCATCATGACCATGTTCTGATTGGTAGGGCCGGCGGGATTGAACGTGACTTCACAGCCTTAGAGGACGATTTGCGAGATGCTCTGGAGCGTGCGAAAGCGGGCAAGGGCGATCCTGCTCGCGGACGCCGTCCACGTCGGGGCAAGCGATAATAGGATGTCGGGACAGGCAAGGTTATGAAGCACGTGTTCATTTTTGTCGCCAGATTATGGCAATGGGGGCCAAGCCGGATACTTCCGCCAACCTGCCGTTTTTCTCCGTCCTGCTCGCAATACGCAATTGAGGCGCTGGGAAAGCACGGGGCGATCAAGGGTGGATGGCTCGCCACGAAACGGCTAATGCGCTGCCATCCGTGGGGTGGCGAGGGCTATGATCCAGTTCCGTAGTGCCTATATAACACGCCTCGTCACTTAAGACCGTATTTCATAAACAGGGTTTCATCTTGGACAATCAGCGTAATCTGATCCTTGCCGTCGTGCTTTCGGGCCTGCTCATTTTTGGGTGGGATTTTGCAATGCGCACATTGTATCCAGAAGCGACCATTGCTGGTCAGACCGAACAATCCGAAACGGGCGCGTCGCCATCGAATGCTTCGCCATCGAATGCTTCGCCTTCGAATGCTGGGGCCACGCCATTAAGCGGATCGGCAGCAGGGATTGGCCAAGAAACTACGCCGAGTGGTCCGGTCGAATTGGCAAGCGCTCTGGCTTCTCCTGCGCGTATCAGCATCGATGCACCTCGGGTTGAAGGTTCGATCAATCTCGTTGGGGCTCGGATAGATGATATCGAGCTGAAAGATCACCGAGAAAGCATTGAGGAAACCAGTGGCCCGGTCCAAATTTTTGCACCGCGCGGCACTAGCGAGCAATATTTTGCTGAGTTCGGCTGGATTGGCGATGGGATAGCATTGCCCAATTCTGAAACACTTTGGCAAGCCGATCGGGAAACATTGACCGCAACGGATCCCGTTACGTTGAGCTGGGATAACAGCGCCGGGCAAGTCTTCACCATAACGCTCGCCATCGATGAAAATTACATGATCACGGCGGGCCAAAAGGTTGTGAATTCTGGCGATGGCCAGTTTGTCGTCCGATCATATGGCTTGTTGAATCGCACCGTCCTAGATCCCGATTCCGGGCTTTGGATTGCGCATACGGGACCGATTGGTGGGTTCGGCGATGCGGTGGAATATGGCCCCGATTACGACGATCTGGTCGATTCGACCACCTACATGCCTGAAGGCAAGCCCGACTGGCTCGGTTTCTCTGATACGTATTGGCTGGGCGCGTTGATACCCGGACAAGACGCAGAGGCGACTCCCGGTTTCCGCTCGCTTGGCGAAAATCAGTTTCGCGCTGATGTGATTTATGCCCCCGTAACCGTGCCCGCTGGCGGCGCAGCTGAACAAACAACCCGTTTGTTTGCCGGCGCCAAGGAAAGTGTGATTCTTGATCAGTACCAAGATGATCTGGGGATTGCCCGGTTTGGCAAGGCGATCGATTGGGGTTGGTTCGAATGGTTCGTCAAGCCGATGGTATGGCTGCTTCGGACCTTGTACGATTTCGTCGGCAATTTTGGTGTTGCGATTATCTTGCTGACTGTCCTCATTCGCGGCCTTTTATTCCCGATTGCGCAAAAACAATTCTCCAGCATGGCGGCGATGAAAGCTGTCCAGCCGAAGATGAAAGCGATTCAGGAGCGTTACAAAGACGACAAGCAGAAGCAGCAACAGGAAATCATGAAGCTGTATAAAGATGAGAAGGTGAACCCGCTTGCCGGGTGTTTGCCGCTGCTCGTCCAAATTCCGATATTCTTCGCGCTATACAAGGCGCTGATCCTAGCAATTGATATGCGCCACAAGCCATTCCTTGATTTCTGGATCAAGGATTTGTCGGCCCCAGACCCATGGACCATTCTGAACTTGTTCGGGCTATTGCCGTTCGAAGTTCCAGGCTTCCTGGGCATTGGGGTTCTGGCGGTTTTGCTGGGCGTGACCATGTGGCTGACCTTCAAAATGAACCCGAGCGCAATGGATCCGGTGCAACAACAGATTTTCAATCTGATGCCTTGGATCTTGATGTTCGTGATGGCGCCGTTCGCCGCTGGATTGCTGCTGTACTGGGTAACTTCGAACGTCCTGACATTGGCACAGCAAACCTATCTTTATTCCAAGCACCCGCAATTGCGCGCGGCGGCCGAAAAAGAAAAAGCGGATAAGGCACGCGAAAAGGCCAAAGGTGACGCGTGACACCCGAGGAAGAGCGAGCCCAAAAATGGCGTGAAGAACGCGCGGCCAAGCTGTTTTCTGGTCGGGTGGATTTCCTGCTGTCAGCACCGCAGCTCAAATTTCTACCTGAGCCAGACGTGCCCGAAATTGCATTTTGCGGGCGCTCCAATGTGGGAAAGAGTTCGCTTCTAAACGCTCTAACCGGGCGCCGCTCGATTGCGCGAACATCGGTAACCCCCGGTCGAACGCAAGAATTGAATATCTTTGAAGTCGGAGAACCGACGCAGTTTCGACTGGTTGATATGCCGGGCTATGGCTTTGCCAAAGCGCCGCCGAAAGTTGTTGAGACTTGGAAGAAGCTGGTGCGGCAATATCTGCGGGGCCGCCCGGTTCTCGCGCGCAATTTGGTGCTGGTCGATAGTCGTCACGGTTTGAAAGATGTCGATCGCGATATGATGACTATGCTTGATGAAGCCGCTGTTGGTTACCGTGTGGTGTTAACGAAGGCGGATAAGATCAAGGCCAGCGAATTGGCAAAAACCGCGGAAGCTGTTGCTGCGGAAGCCCGGAAGCATATCGCTGCGTTTCCTGACTTGCATATTACCAGCAGTGAAAAAGGCATGGGTATTGCCGAATTGCGAGCTGCCGTGGTGCAAGATGCACTGGGTGAAAGCTATTTCGCAAACAGCTGATCAGGATCGGCAAATGCTTTCATCTCGATCGCATTGCCTGCTGGATCACGGAAAAACATCGTAGCTTGCTCGCCCGTTTGGCCTTTGAACCGTATATTTGGCTCTATTTCGAAATTGACCCTCGCGGCTTTGAGCCTTTCTGCCAGCGCCCGCCATTGTTCCATGCTCAGGACTATCCCAAAATGTGGGACGGGAACTCCGTGGCCATCAACGTGATTGCTCGCACGATCCGCGACTTGGCCTTTAACAAGATGCGCGACGATCTGGTGCCCGAACAGATCAAAATCGATCCAAAGATCTGAGCTTCTGCCTTCCTTGCAATCTAGCACTCTGGTGTAGAAAGCGCGTGCCGCTTCCAGGTCGTCAACCGGAAATGCGAGGTGAAATGGTGGAATCTTCACAATTGGCATCGCTCTTCGAAAATGCGCTGCGAGTAACCTGTTCAGCCTCGACAGCGAAACACTGAATAACTAGGGACAATAGTCAAACTGGCGCAGCGCGCTAATCCCCCAACGGCTCTCTAGGTGGAGTACAGCCCCCATGAAACTTATAATCGGCAACAAGAACTACTCAAGTTGGTCCCTGCGCGGCTGGCTAGCGGCAAAGCAATCGGGGCTGTCTTTTGAAGAGATCACTGTGCCGATCATGGGGGAGCATTGGGACGAACAAAAGCAGGAATTGGGCGATGTCCAACCATCAAGCGGTAAGGTCCCGATCTTGTGGGATGAAGACAAGGTTATCTGGGATAGCCTTGCCATCATGGAATATCTCGCTGACAAAGTAGGGCGCGACCGCTTTTGGCCTAAGGACGAAGCGGCGCGAGGTATGGCGCGAGCAATGGTTGCCGAAATGCACTCGTCCTATGCTTCATTGCGCAGCGATTTGCCAATGAATGTACGTCGACGCATCAATCTGCAAAGCGTCACTGAACAAACACAGCACGATATCGTTCGCATCTTGGGGCTGTGGGCAGAAGCGCGCGCGCGCTTTGGCAGCGCCGGGCCATTCCTGTTTGGAACATTCGGCGCCGCTGATATTTTTTACGCCCCGATTGTTTCTCGTTTCATCACATATGGAATTGGGGTGCCGGGCTTCGCCGAAGCTTATATGGAGGCGGTCTGGGAACATTCCTGGACGAAGGAATGGATTGAGGCTGCGGAGAATGAGGAATGGGTGATCGAGCAATACGAAAGCATTGGTTGAGGGCAATACCTTGCGCATTGTTTGCGCTCGTTACCTTCAGCATCTCGGCTCCGGTTCACGCTTGGGGATTTTACGCGCACGGAATAACCGCAGATATTGCGCATGAGAACATCTCTCCCGAGAGCCGGGCCAAGATTGCCCGTTTGCTGCGATCTGAAGAATTGCTTGCGACGCCAGAATGCAGTTTGGCCACTCTTAAAGAGGCATCGGTTTGGCCTGATTGCGTAAGGCGAACTCAATGGCGTTGGGGCTACACATCTGCTTGGCACTATCGCTCAACGCCGATTTGCGAAGCTTACAATCCTCGCGCGAACTGTGCGGGCGGCAATTGCGTAACGGCGCAGATTGAACGCAGTCATCGGATCCTAGCTGATGAGAGTTTGCCGGATCACATCCGCCTCGAAGCTCTGGCATTTATGGTGCATTTTGCTGGCGATTTGCACATGCCGTTGCATTCGGGAGACAAGGATGATCGCGGCGGCAACGATCGAGAGACCGATTACGGCATAGTTCCAAGCTTGAATTTGCATTGGATATGGGATGGCCCATTGGCCGAACGTGCGATCACCAGTACCGATCGCCCGATCGTCAGGCGATATGACGCTGCTGAACGGGCCGAATTGGGCGGCGGCGGTCCAGACGATTGGGGCCGGGAAAGCTGGCAGATCAGCCGAGACCTAATTTACACTGCGGCATTTGATGTCGAAGATCCGTGTTCGGCAGAGTTGCCGGCGAAAACAGCTTTGAGCCAGGAGGATATCGAAAACGGCCTGCCGGTGGCGCAGCGCCGCGTTCGACAGGCTGGCATTCGCATTGCCGGGTTGATCGAGAGCGCATTTGCGCAAGGTCCCTTGCCAGAAGTGGAACGAAATTGAATTCGCACCCAAATTATTGTGATTGGGCGCTGTGTTCGGGCCTGCTAGGTGACTCGTGATGAACAGCACTGTTGAAATCGCAAAGCGGCTGATCGCTGCGCCCAGCGTCACTCCCGCCACCGGATTGGTCTTTGATGTGGTTGAGGAGCTTTTGGCCTCGCAAGGTTTTGCCATCCATCGTTTCATTCGCGGGGAAGGCGCCGCCGGCAGTGATGAGGCGCCGGTCGAAAACCTTTTGGCCGTTCGAACGGGTCCAGATGGTTCAAAGCACTTTTCCTTCGCTGGACATGTTGACGTGGTTCCGCCGGGGGAAGGGTGGAGCAGCGGCCCGTTTGAGCCAGAAATTCGCGGCGACTTGCTGTACGGGCGCGGCGCGGTGGATATGAAAGGTGCTATTGCCGCGATGATCGCTGCAATTGCCGAAATCCCAACTGATGCAGGAACAGTTAGTTTCATCATCACCGGCGATGAGGAAGGCCCGGCACTGCATGGCACGCGGGCGCTCATCGACTTTATGCAAGGTGAAGGGATTTGCCCTGATTTGTGCCTCGTTGGTGAGCCAACCAGCGTCAATCAACTTGGCGATATGATGAAAATCGGACGGCGGGGCTCGGTCAATATCTGGTTAGAGGTTGAGGGGGTTCAGGGCCATGTTGCGTACCCGCATCTTGCCGATAATCCCTTACCCAAACTGGTCGGGATGCTGGCTGAACTTGATGCGCTCACGCTCGACACCGGGACTGATTGGTTCCAGCCTTCGAATTTGGAAATCACCGATCTTGCCGTTGGCAACAAGGCCCATAACGTGATCCCAGCGAAGGCGGAGGCGCGCATATCGATCCGTTTCAATGACCTTCATACCGGTGCCTCCTTGTCTGAACGGGTGGGCGCGATCGCAGAAAATCATGATGGGAAGGCAAAACCGATCATCTCTGGCGAGCCATTTTTGACCGAGCCCGGCGTGTTTTCCCAAATCATCGCCGAGGTGGTTGAGGCAGAAACCGGAATTGCCCCAGAGGCATCGACCAGCGGCGGAACATCTGATGCGCGTTTCCTGCGCAATGTCTGCCCGGTGATTGAATTTGGGCTTTGCAATGCAACCATGCATAAGCGGGATGAGGCGGTGGCAGTCGCGGATTTAGACGTGCTGACCCGGATTTATAGCAAGATTGCCATCGCCGCTCTGGCGACGGACTGAATTAGGGACGATCTGATGTTGAAAGCCTGGTTTACAATTCCACTTTGGCAGCGCGTAATTGCGGCGTTGATACTAGGCGTAATCGTCGGTTCCTTTTGGGGGCCAGATGCAGCCAGCATCAAGATCATTGGTGATGTTTTTGTCGGCTTTATCAAGATGCTGGTTGTGCCGTTGATTTTCTTCAGCCTGGTGGCCGGAGTGGCCAGTATTGGTGACATTCGCAAACTTGGCAGTGTTGGTTGGCGGGCTTTGGCGCTGTTCTTGGTTAGTGGGCAGATCGCGGTGTGGCTGGGCCTTGCGCTTGGCACATTTATTCAGCCGGGCCTTGGTGTGGATACCTCCGCGATTGAAATGGGGGCGACCCCCACGCCAAATGAAACCACTTGGCGCGATATGATCATGGGGGTTGTTCCGGAAAGCCCCATTCAGGTGATGGCAGACGTGAATGTGCTGCCGCTTATTGTATTTTCGCTGCTGCTGGGCATCGGCATTTTGATGGCAAAGGAAGAGGGCGAGCCTGTTCTCAAGATTTTTGAGAGCGGTTCGGTGGTGATGCAAAAGGTTACCATGATCGTCATGGAGATAACCCCATTTGGCGTGTTCGCGCTGATGGCGTGGGTCGCGGGGACATTGGGGCTCGACGCGTTGGGAGCGCTCGGCAAATTGGTGATCCTAAACTATGTCGGGTGCCTATTGATAATCGGTGTGATCTACGCCGGGATGATTAAGTTTATTGCGCGCTTGCCCGTAATCGATTTCTTCCGCGGCATCATTGATGCCATTGCCGTGAGCTATTCCACCGCCAGTTCCAACGCGACATTGCCGGTCACTTTGCGCTGTACCCGGCGCAATTTGGGCGTTTCCAATTCTGTGGCCAGTTTCGTGGTTTCGCTCGGCGCTACGATCAATATGAATGGCACGGCGATGTATCTGGGGCTGGCGACTTTGTTTGGTGCGCAGATTTTTGGGGTCGATCTAAGCTGGGGTGATTATTTCCTCATTTCGATTCTGGGCACGCTCGGGGCGATCGGTGCAGCGGGCATTCCCGGTGCAGGCCTAATCATGATGGCGCTGGTCTTTGGCGCGGTTGGCGTGCCGCTGGAAACAATTGCCTTCGTCGCTGGTGTGGACCGGATCATGGATATGATGCGTACAACCACCAATGTTAGCGGAGACGCTGCTGTGGCGACGACAGTGGCGAGCCTTACCGGTGAAATTGATCGCGAGGAAATGATCAGCGCGGACGATGTTTAACCGTGCGAGTTGATCGGCTCAGTCTTCTTCGTCCTCGATATATTCGATCGGAACAAAATCGTTGAGCGAGCAGCCTGCGCCTCTTTGAAGGTTGTTCCCGCCTCCGCTTTCGAGCGTGTAAATGATCTCGTTGCGGCATAGCCGCGCGATTGACGTTGCGTAGGTAAAGCTCTCTTCAAAACCGAGCCGAGAGCAGCCGCGCGACAGCGAATTGCGGTAGACTTTGCCGCCCCGTGTCACAAAATCAATTGTCCGATCATCATGGACATTGCTTTGCCGGATAGAGGTGATTGATAGGCAGGTGACAGGCTCGCCGACAACTTTTGCGGGCGGCGCGTCGGAGACAAACTCAGACGACCCTTCAACCGGCGCGCAGCTTGCGATTGCACAGGCAAACGCCAAACCAGAGACCAAACGAAAAGATGTGCAAATCATAGCAGCTCTCCCATTTCTAACGTCTTTTAACGCTTATCGACCTTAACCCGGGCTTTCTGCGGCGGATCCATCACCTTCTTTCGAAAGCTGCAAAGATCGGTCAAACCGCAGCGCCAGCATTCCGGCGTTCGCGCCTTACATGTGTACCGGCCATGCAAAATGAGCCAGTGATGCGCATGAAGGCGGAAGGGCTGGGGCACGCGCTTCTCCAGCTTCGCTTCAACCGCCTCGGGCGTTTTACCCTTGGCTAGGCCTGTGCGGTTCCCCACTCGCAGGATATGGGTGTCGACCGCAAAAGTTTCCTGCTTGAACCAGCAATTCAAAACAACATTGGCTGTTTTGCGCCCCACTCCGGGCAGCCGCACAAGATCGTCACGCGTGTCGGGGACTTCGCCCTCATAGTCTTCGATCAACAATTGCGACAGCGCGATCACATTTTTAGCCTTGGAATTGAACAAGCCGATAGTCTTGATATGCTCGACCAATCCTTCAAGCCCAAGATCGAGCATTTGCTGCGGCGTTTTCACCTTGGCAAACAGCGCCCGTGTTGCCTTGTTTACGCCCACATCCGTGGCCTGAGCTGACAAGGCCACTGCGACCACCAATTGAAAGACATTTCCGTATTCCAGCTCTGTTTCAGGCTCTGGATTATCTTCAGCCAAACGGCGGAAGAATTCAAAAATTTGATCCTTGGTCATGCCGCTCGATCAAAGCCCAAGGACATCATTCATGGAATACCGGCCGGCTGGTTTGCCGATCAACCATTCCGCTGCGCGTACCGCACCCCGCGCAAAGATCATGCGGTTTTCCGCGCTGTGAGAAAGTGTAATCCGCTCTTCAGCTCCTGCCAGGATTACGCTGTGATCTCCGGCCACACTGCCGCCGCGCAGAGTTGCAAATCCGATCGCACCTTCCCGCCGTGCGCCGGTATTGCCGTGGCGGCCGCTTTCCATATTGTCTTCAAGCGAAATGCCGCGAGCTTCGGCAGCCGCCTGACCCAGCAATTTCGCCGTGCCCGATGGCGCATCAACTTTGTGCCGGTGATGCATTTCCAGCACTTCTATGTCCCAGTCGGGCCCCAATCTGCTGGCTGCCTCTTTCACAAGATGGGCTAGCAAGGTCACGCCCAGTGATGTGTTCCCGGTTTGCAGAATAGGCGCAACTTGGGCGGCCTCTTCAATCGCATCAAAATGCGCCGCTTCAAGCCCGGTTGTACCGATCACAATCGGTGTCCCGCCAACCCGTGCGGCCGCCAGATTGGCTTCGAGTGCGGCAGGCGCCGAAAAATCGACCAACGCGTCTGCCGATAGTGCCAGCGGTCCAACCTGATCGCCCTGATCCAAGCCGCCTGCATTGTGGTGACCAGCTTCGCGGATTGCCTGCTCCAGCGCCTGACCCATCCGTCCTTTGCTGCCAATGATACCGATATTAGCCATTGCTACCTTGCTCGTTGCCATGCTTTGAAATGGCCATGGCAGAGATTGAACGCATCGTCATCCTAACTGGCGCAGGAATATCGGCTGAAAGCGGGATCGATACATTTCGCGCCGCTGGCGGATTGTGGGAACAGCATAAGGTGGAAGATGTCGCTACGCCCGAAGGATTTGCCCGCGATCCCGATCTTGTGCTGGGCTTTTACGATATGCGGCGCGCGGCGCTTAAACAGGTTGAACCCAACCCGGCGCATCAGGCCTTGGCGCGGTTGGAACGTGAATTTCCCGGTGAGCTTTTGCTGATCACTCAGAATGTCGATGATCTGCATGAACGTGGCGGATCGCGGCAGGTGCTGCATATGCATGGCGAGCTAAAGAGCGCTTTGTGCACATCTTGCGAGATGCGTTTTGCGTGGGACGCGCCGATGTCAGACCGTCCCAAATGCACCATTTGCCAGGCGCCCAGCCTGCGCCCTGATGTCGTGTGGTTTGGCGAAATGCCCTATCAGATGGAGCGGATTTATGCCGCGCTGACGGCGTGCGATCTGTTTGTCAGCATCGGGACCAGCGGCGCGGTGTACCCTGCGGCTGGCTTTGTGCAGGAGGCGCGGGCATCAGGCGCGGTCACGCTGGAATTGAACCTTGAACCGAGCGAGGGGACCCGCTTTTTCGCCGATAGCCGCCATGGCCCAGCAGGGGAATTGGTGCCTGCCTGGGTGGATGAGATGCTGCGCCAATAGCCGGTTTGAACGGCGGCCCGGCAAAGTTGACAAACTTGTCACTCTGAAACCCGCAATTTTGCGAATATTATCTCGTAATACCAATAGGTTCTGCCGGCGCGTGCGAAGTTGACACTTATCCGTGCTTTTACGCGAGATTTGACGATGTGAAAGAGCCGAACCGCGAATGTGGCAAGGCATGGCCGAGTAGGAAAGCGAAGCGGTTATAGCCGTCAATCTATTCGAGCGGCTTCCAGCCCCACGCTTCCGCCTGCCCAAAAGCTGCGGCGTTCTGGCTGGCGAGCATCTGAAATCGCGGCCTCAGAGCAGGCGGTATCAACTGCGGGTTCGGGAAACGCTCAATGAACTCCGTGCGCAGCAGCTCGCCATGCGCAGACCCGCGCGTCAGCATGGCGTGAACGTCGGTAGGGTAATATTCGAGAAGCACGTCAGCGACCGCTATGGCCTCATCAAAGCGGCCTTCGCTCATCAACCATTCGGTGACAGTGCTGGCTATCACGGCAATGCTCTCTCGCTTAGTCAAAACGCCAAGATAGATGCCGCTATCCACTTGGCGCTGCGTGACGCCCATCTGCTCAAAATATTCGCTTTCACGGGCAGGATGGCCTCCGCTCGTAGACTCGATGGCGATGGAACGGCCATTGGTCGGATTGGTGTAGCGCATGAACACATGAAGCGGCGCGGTCGATAGGGAGACTTTCAGCCCTAGCCTCTCTGCTACGATAACCTGCAAGATCGGCATCGAGACGCAGTTGCCCCGCCGCGTGTCGAAATAGGTGGCTAGGAGTTTGTTGCGTAAAGTTTGGCCGTAAGGGTCGTCATGGTCATAGACGAACGGCCTATTCCCGTTCCATGCCCCTGCCTCGTAAATGACCTGCCGTGCTGCTTTTAGCTTGTCCACGTCGCTGCCGTTCGTCGCTATGCGTGTCGCGGCACTGGCTAGCTGGCCAATCTCGGCCGTAACAGCCGCCTCGTCCAGCTCTGGTGCGATTAACGCATCGAAGGTCAGTTTTGCCCGCTCGTAACTCAACTCACTATCAGGTGCGGCTAGAACGGCGCGGACGGCATGGGAGGGGGATTGGGCAGAAACAGCGGAAGGATTTGCCGCAACAACGAACAAATACCCGCAGGCGAGTGTTAGGAAATGCCTCATGGTCGGCCCCTAAGAACGACCAGATACAAATACGAAAAAGTCACCACAAAGGCCGAGACCGATTTTGCGCCCTTCAATCTCTAATGTGACAAATTCAATACTTCCTGATGGATCCCCAAAGACCTGCCCCTGCACCGTCATGCGGCGAGGGCCATTCTCCCTCAAATCTGCGAGTTCGGCACGGGGCAGTGAAACACTGACACAGCGTCCATCAGGAAGCTCAAGTTCGCCCATCCATGCATGTTCAGCCGCCCTAGCTGTAACATTGCCGCTTACAGTGCAGAACTTGGCTTCTGCACATTCCTCAAAAGTCATCGGATACAAAATGGGTTGCGTGGTGGTGCAACCAGAAGCAAATAGCGGCAAGAAAAAAAGCAGCCCAGCCTTCATCCACACACCATTTGACGCAGAGTCATACCGCGACCACTGCCAACACGTTCCCAGTTTTGCATATTAGAGACCAAAACAGAGCGTTCTGCCGAAGATAACGCGGGCCCAGAAGTTTGACGGGCCCTATACGTGTTGTTTGGAAATGCCCTGACCGTGAAGCTGCGGGTTTGTGTAAACACACCAGCCACTCCCCTAGTCGATCCTCTAGCTGCACTGTGATCAGCTGGGCCGGGATGTTGTTCCAAATTATTGCCATGGCTGTGAGCGGCCATTTGCCCTGACTCTAGACCAGCTAACTGTCCGCCTTCTACAATTCGCCCGCCTCTACATCGAACTCGAAACTTTTCCAGCTCTCTTTCGGTCATTGTACCATTGATGACAATAAATAAATCTTCGTTCTCCCCTTCGAAGTCTGCGGCATCTTCCCTCTCTGCTGTCACAACAATCTCCGCCATTTCTTGTTCAGCGTCAGAAATGGGTGCGGGCTCAGAGGGGTCTTCTTCAGATTCAGGGGTCTCAATGCAGTTGTCGTCATCGGCCGGGCAATTTCTCAATCCTGTCGGATCGGTATTGTTGATTGGATCATTCCCAACATATGCATAGAGATTGATTTGGTCTTCGTATCCAATCGGGTCTGTCTGCAAAAACCTCGCTTGCGCGGGCGTGGCCGTAAAAGCCGTAAGTGCGATTGCCGCTGCTGCGGTGGTGAAAATCGGCTTTTGCAAGACTCGCCTCCCCAATATCGATGTCAGCACGGTTATAGTAGCAAGTAAAAGAATTTGGCAATACTGACGGATATTGTTTTTACGCCGATTTCGCGAACCAAGATATTCAGCCAACGAATTTGGAATTATCCGAATTCCCGACAACACTTTTGGAAAGCGGGTTTAGTTGCCGTACCCTTTGCAGGCATTATCCTTGGCTTCTAGCTCTGGTGCAATTATCGCATCGAAGGTCAGTTTTGCCCGCTCGTAGCTCAACTCGCTGTCAGATGCAGAGAGAACGGTGCGGACGGCATGGGAGGGGGATTGGGCAAAGGCTGGATGGTTTAAAATTGATAACAATAATGCCATCAAGAGCACTAAATTGAGTTTCCTCCCACTTCTCATATCAGAGCATAAAATACACTGCATCGCAGGAATGCTCACCAACAAGCTTTTTAACCATCGCCATTCCATCTTTCAGCCGTTGCATCTTTCAAATAAATTGATTGAGGTATGCATGTTAATCGATCCACCTCCGCAAAGCATCGGCGGTCAAAGTGAACTAGGCCGCAAGCCTTGACTCGTGTCCCTTGGTAATACTCTCCAGTCCTTTGATTAACAAAGTTAGATGGATCAAAGTCCAAAAGCACCAGCTTTTTTGCCCCGTCGGATGCCCCATTCTGATGCGCAGATATCTTCGGCAAATCACGATCAAAGAGTAGATAGCCCGTCACACAAACATTGCTATTGTAGTAGCTGTTTGGATCGGCATGCAGCTGCGAGAAGGATGTGGGAGCCGATTCATCCTGTCCCATGCATAGAGCGATAAGTGCTGGGATCAGGAATTTTATGGATAAAGCGTCCTTCATAACGGATTCCCTTAGTTCGGCTGCACAAATCTCACCGTCCCACTCTTGCGCGATGATACGATCGAAGGTCAGTTTTGCCCGCTCGTAACTCAACTCGCTGTCAGGAGCGGCTAGAACGGCGCGAATGACCTCAGAACGCGAAATTGCAAATGCAGGGATGGGAAACACGCTAACAATGAACATTGCCGCGAAAGTCAGTGTCTTGAGTATTGTCACACGCCGAATCTCAGGTCGAAGGCTGGAATAGGCCAACTGGCGTATCGAGAAAGTAGAGTGATGGATCGCAGACTTCACAGAAAATCTGATACCGTTCGACCCCTCGCTTGCCATACAGAAATGTTGTCTTTTGATGCTCGTTTCGGCAGTCGATCAAATATCTGAATTCACCGGATCGGCTCCCAATAAACTGGCATGTGACCCCGGCATGTGAGTACTCGCCGTGCAGCTTGCCTTGTGGGTCGATTTCGTCTTTTGGCACAACGATATCCACATGACCTTTTGTGCAAAAGAAGTTCTCATCGCTGCACTGGATTTGCTCGCCGCCTATGTCGGTCGCTTCGTAACGTTTCTGCGGATCATCACTCAGGACCCCGTACGTATAAGAAGCTGTTTCTAAATCAAAAAGAGCAACCTCCCGCGCTATTTCCGAAACGTAAGCAATCCGGTGGCCATCAAGCGAGACGTTCTGGCCTTCAGTCTCATTTTTCTGGCAACCCGATACAGCGACCACAATCGCAATTATTGCTCCCCTAAGTCTCATCTCGGGGGACGACCCAAAAGTGTTTGTGCCCCGCTATTGTATGGTCTTTGATGACGTGAGCCCCATGCTTGGCCTCTAAACATTCGGTTTCTTAAGTCATTATGACCGAAAGGCTCTACGAAGGCGGCTTCGGCCTCGCTTAAATGCATCCCTTCATGAGTGAAAGTAGTCTGCTGTCCGAAAGAGTCTTTCTGGAAAATTTTCCGGTACACTCGAATGGTTTGAGAACCGTCTTGGCGTCTATCTCCCGGCCCCCCTTGAGCGTTTGCAAACGCACGAGGCTCGCCTCTTCTAGTGTCACTTGCTGGTCGTGCGACGACTTCTGCATCTACGAGACGCTGCCCAACATCCCCAGCGCTGAAGGTTGAAGCTACTTCCTCTCCACCCAGGGTCAACGTCACAGATGCCTCTCTGTCCGGATTGCTCATAAGCTCATTAACGGCGTTCGTGTAAGCGGTGTTTATCTCCGCGACTTCATCATCTGACAAGTCGCCGGTATCATCAAGTGAGCAGGAGTAGCCTTCACCGCTTTCGGCAGCCACACAGCTAAATCCAGTAGGGTCAATACCATTTATTGGGTCGTTGCCGACATATGCATAGAGATTGACTTGGTCTTCGTATCCAATTGGGTCTGTCTGCAAAAACCTTGCTTGCGCGGGCGTGGCCGTAAAAGCCGCTAGTGCGATTGCCGCTACTGCGGTGGTGAAAATCGGCTTTTGCAAGACTCGCCTCGCCAATATCGATGTCAGCGCGATCATAGCGGCAAGTAAAAGAATTTGGCAATATTGACGGATATTATTTTTACGCCGATTTCGCGAACCAAGATATTCAGCCAACGAATTTAGAATTATCCAAATGCCCGACAACACTTTTGGAAAGCGGGTTTAGTTGCCGTACCCTTTGCAGGCATTATCCTTGGCTTCTAGCTCTGGCGTGATGATGTGATCGAAGGTCAGTTTTGCCCGCTCGTAACTCAACTCGCTATCAGGCGCGGCTAGAACGGCGCGGACGGTATCGGCGGGGGATTGGGCAAAGGCTGGATGCACGACTGCAAGCCAAATTGTGGCGACAACCGCCCAAAGCAATCTCATTTCAGATTGTGCCTACTTGCATTCTGGGTCGTCAGTCGGACGGCAAAATGGCGGGATCTCATCTTGAGACGCTATAGAAATAGATGTGATCGGAACAAGCTGCCCGCCACTCAAGACGATGCTTAGCCCATTTGACACCCGTATCAACTCTTCGGACGTGGGCGACTCAATGGCAATGCGTCTATTCGTATCCCACCATCCTTCATTATATGAGATTGTGCACTGGTGGCGCCCCTCCTTCTCATTGCAGAATTTATGATAATAAAGGCAGCCGCCCCTCACGCACACTTTTTCCATCAAACGTCTGTCAGGGAAAACAATATTATCACTATACCAAACCGCCACTAACTTGGTGTTCGATATGGATATCTGTGCTCCGGCCCATCCACCGCTGTATGAAATGTCCGCTGTCGCAGATTGGTTAATACATAGGCCTGCAATGACGGCCAAACATTCGCTCACAATACTCATGGGACCCAATCAGCAATCCTCAGGAGAACGCCTGACATCATTTATGGCGCCCCCTGGTGTTCTTTGCTGTGATATCGACCTAATGTCAGTTCCTCTAACAGATGTGCCGCTGCCTTGATCCATAAGGCCGGGGCCCGGCGCATCTGTATCTGACAGTCCAAGTAAGTGACCAGCCTCATGAGCGGCTGTATTAGCACCTTTGTCTCCAGTTGACACGAAGCCATCCTTGGTGATGCCGCCTCCATTTTGGTCAATCATAGTGACATGAGCTTCAGTCGAGTTCCTCACATATGAATGCCCATGCGACGAGGAAAAAGTAGTGCTACCAGTCGTCGGCCCAGATGTTATTTCCATCGTATTTTCGACACCATCAACAGGGCCTTGCACAACTGTCGTCGTTACATTCACACCATCGAAATTGCCAGTGAATGTGCTGGCGATTGAGCTGGATATTGAAGCGATGTTCTCAGGTGTCGCTGCATCGCCCGAGAACGTAATGGGGAGAGTGATATTCACGTCACCATTCTCCTGAATCACGACGATTGCATCTGTGCCCTCAGGATCAATTTGGTTAAGCGGGTCATTATGAGCATAAACATACAGGTTATGATTATCCTCATAGCCCACAGGGTCTGTCTGCAAAAACCTTGCTTGCGCGGGCGTGGCCGTAAAAGCCGCTAGGGTGATTGCCGCTACTGCGGTGGTGAAAATCGGCTTTTGCAAGACTCGCCTCGCCAATATCGATGTCAGCGCGACCATAGCGGCAAGTAAAAGAATTTGGCAATATTGACGGATATTATTTTTACGCCGATTTCGCGAACCAAGATATTCAGCCAACGAATTTGGAATTATCCGAATTCCCGACAACGCTTTTGGAAAGCGGGTTTAGTTGCCGCA
>JBDWLM010000013.1:0-6765 GCA_039973155.1 Erythrobacter sp.
TGGCATTCCCGATGTCGGAAACATCGGTAGGTTCCAATATACGCGAGCAGCGACAATGTCCGGGGGACATTGAGAGCCGCGCAGCCAAGCCTGGCTGCCAGAGATCGGGCTCTATTATTACAAGGCGCGTATCTACTCACCAACGCTCGGTGTCGTCGCTTGCAATCATCCCCCGGATGATCGCGTCTCCTCCATCCTCCAAACCGATCCGATTGGGTATGAGGACCAGTACAACCTTTACGCATACGTCGGGAACGATCCGATTAATGCGGTGGATCCGACAGGGGAGAGGTGCCAAAGACGCAGCAATTCGACATTTTGCCAGTCTGCCCGTTTTTACGCTCGCCATCACCGTGGTTATCACGGAAGAAGAACAACCTTCTTTAAGGCAGCCAGTATTGTTAGCGCAGCCCTCAATGAGGTCAATCGAACAATCTTTGGCGCACATGTTGGCGGAATTTACAGCTCAAGAGCAGGCCGTACCTTCTTAACGCAAGTCAATCGTGACTTGAGGCAAAAAAACCTACAATTTGCTCGAACGTTGCATAGCAATGGAAGGACTGTGAAGCAAAATGATCGGGCTTTTGTGCGTTTTGAGCAGTCCCAAGTACAAGGAGCGCTAGACCAACTTCATGACGCTGATCCTGATACTTACCATTCGGTTGTCCAAAATGCCAACGCCGCTCTGAATGAAGTGGTGCCTACCCTCGGTTCGAGTTTTCTCGATCCTACCTATGCCGAAGCAGTTTCAAATGCTAAGATCAATCTTGGCGTAGAAGATCTAGATTTTGCTAATGAAGGCCATCGTGTAGCGATTGGGGATGCACTCACAGATATTCTGCGGGAGCGCTGACGCTGATATAGGGAATTTGATGATTTTACGTAGCCTAAAATATCGATTATTTGAAACACTGGCACTTTCTCTTGTTGTTTTTATATTTTCGTATTTCGAACAAAATGGCTCATTTAATTTGAATTCCTATTATGGAAGTTTAATAATATCGTTATATTTCTACTTTATTACTCTTTACCCTTTCATCAAATTACTATTCGATCGAATTTTGTATCTGCACCCGTATCATAAGCCTTATATGATTATATCAAGCGCGCTTTTCCCAGTTATATATTTCAATTTGGCTTTATTGGTAATGGGATTTTTATTTGGTGTTAGTCCGCATTTTTTAGTGAAAGGTTTGTATGCTGATTCTGCGATGTTCCCGGGTGTTTTACTTTCATTCGCAGTCGTTAATGCATATGATATTACAGCAAATTAGTTAACCGACGCCGCCGCAGCTTCCGGTGAGTTTGCTCGATCAAATGAATACCCCAACGGAGGCGACGTGCATGTTGATCAGAACACAAATGCGAGGAATCAAGGTCGCCTCTGCAACTATCGACCATGCTGAGGGGGTCGATAGTGATGGCTAGATACTGCTTCTCATTGTTCGTCGGAATCGCGGCGGCTTTATCGGCTAGTTCGTGTTCCGCAACGCCGACGAGTCGTGTGTGTGAATTTGATAAAACGATCAATGATGAGCGCATCGGCCCGATCAGGATAGGAGAAAGGTTAGAAGCTATTAGCCCACCACTGCATCTCGAAGAAGCATATCTGCCATACTCAGTCGAAGACGGTGAAATGGCGACCAACTGCGATGGCGAAGTAGAGGTGATATTTGATCGAGGCCAGGATGGTAAGGTCTCATCACTTTCGACTCAATCGCGCCACTTTGAGACTGACAAGGGTGCTAGCGTTGGCGACACCCTCGAAAAAATCTTGTCCTCACATCCCGAGGGAAGGCTAACTTCCGGGGCAGAAGAAGGTGGCTGGATTGCCTATTCTCCGAGGGGTGGAAAGGGCTACTTCGAGTTTTCTGTTGAGGGACTGGACCATCAGTGCCTCCAAGATTTTGCGAATTGCCAGGTATCAAAAGGGAGCCTGGAATCGATTCGGTATTGGGTAACCGAATAGCACATTCGGCTGCTCAATTTACCGGCTCACCTGCTCGACATTCCTTCCATTGAACGAACCGGCGTCATCACCGGATCACGGTTCGCAATTTGGGAGGCCTTAGGGCGCACACCATACACAGCGGTGCTGGCAAGTACATTCTTGAAAATTGTCGCAAAAATGGAGGTGCCCATTTCTGTGCCAGCCGTGATCCGGTGGTAATTTTGCCCCTTGCGAATTCAGCCTGATCGCTCCACCCGCACCAGCAATTCAAGCGCCAGCCGCCGAATTGCGTTTGTGCAGCGGCGCCGCTGATCCGCGCGGCTCGATCGTTGCTCAAACCGATGCACGGGGCTCCTCGATCGCGACCAACACGTTTGATGGAGTCGCCAGACGTGCAGAGCACAATATGGTATTCCTGGCACCAGCAATAACGGCCGGTTCCAATATACGCGAGTAGCGACAATGTCCGGGGGACAGCGAGAGCCGCGCAGCCCGGATCTACTCACCAACGCTGGGTGTCGTCGCTTGCAATCATCCCCCGGATGATCGCGTCTCCTCCATCCTGCAAACCGATCCCATCGGGTATGAGGACCAGTACAACCTTTACGCATACGTCGGAAATGATCCGATCAATATGGTCGATCCGACTCGGGAGGCTGGTTCAACATTGGCTTGTGCAGCCGGAGGCCCGACGCCGGTTGCCGCAGTGTGTGTAGGTGGCCAATTAGTCGTTCTGGGTGTGGCGGCGCTATGCGGACTTGTGAACTGTGTTGAACGCGCTGTTGATGGTGCAGAGCAAATTGTTGAAGACATTGGCTCGTTATTTGAGGATGAGGATGAGGAGCAAGGCGGCACTCAGGAAAGCCGAGCGACACGAGGTGCCATCGCAGATTTTTGCGCAGCTCTTGGCCTCACCATAGCAGCTTGCAGCGGGGATGCCGTCGACCCAGCTGCCAATGATACCACGGAAGTTCCACTTCCGGACCCGCCTCGGAGGCCTGTGCGAGAGGACCCACCAATTGAGCTGGATGAGGCAGGAGACGGTCCTGATCCGGATGACGAAGAAAAGACGAACCGATAATCATTTTAGAGATGGAAATTTTAGAATGTTTGGCTATCGCTTTGTATTCAAATAACAAGGCAGATGAAATGGAGCAATATTCTCTAGAAGTTCGTAGTGATCCGAAGGCAGATCAGGTCGAAGCCGCGATTAGAACTCGTAAAGATGATATCATTCGTGCAATTGAGGAATTGGAGAATCTCGCTGGATCGGGTTCAGTGGTTGCTAAGCTCGTTCTTGGAGATTTGTATCTTTATGGTTGGTTCGATGCACCAATTGACCGAGAGAAGGGCGAAGCACTTCTCTTAGAAGCAAAAGATCTAGGTTCTATTGAGGCCGCTTTTCGTCTTGCATGTTACTACCAAAAATATGTGCGCAACAATGAAGCAATAGCAGTGTTTGAGGAACTGGCAGACCGCAGTTATTCTCCAGCCATCTATAGATTGGGGTTGATGTATCAGGAAGGTTTACTTGCAGAAATGAACCCTCAGGAGTCCAAACGCCATCTCGAAAAGGCTGCCAAGCTCGGTCATATCCCAGCCTTAAAAAGCCTAGCGAGAATGAACGCAACCAGTCTGAATCCTATAAGCTTTCTCATAGGGCTATGTCAGTATTTGGGGTCAATAGTTCCGCACTTTCGCCAACTCCGGACAGACCGGCTCAGCGACAACCTGCGGGAATAGCGCTGCCTGAAACCTGCGTCCTGGCACTAGCTGATCATCAACAGCGTCGTCAGATTTTCCCGACCCTAACTATGATGGACCACAAGGCGGTGTAGCGTTAGAAATCTGAAGGTGCGGCCCAGGTCTTGTCAGACTAACGTGGCAGGCGAGAAGCTGCGCTGCTAGCGGGTGGCGATGGCTAGAAGTCGTGAACCAGCTAGTCCGTTCCGTTATTTCAACTCATCGCCTGAAGTCATTCGCCTAGTCGTGATGATGTACGTTCGGTTCCCGCTTTCTTTGAGGAATGTTAAGAACCTGCTGGCTGAGCGCGGGATTGACGTATGTCATGAGACGGTGAGGCTTTGGTGGAATCGGTTCGGTCCGCTGCTTGCAGCCGATATCCGGCGGCAAAGGGTTAGCCGGATGAAAGGACTTCGTCATTGGCGCGGGCACCTCGACGAGATGTTCGTGAAGGTGGGCGGCGAAACCCATTATCTGTGGCGCGCCGTTGATGAAGAAGGTGAGATCCTAGAGAGCTACGTCACGAAGAAGCGAGATAAATCAGCGGCGTTAGCGTTCTTCAAGAAGACGCTTAAGCGGCACGGAAGCCCATTTAAGATCGTGACAGATAGTCTCAAATCCTATCCCGCTGCAATGCGCGAACTCGGAAATGAAGAACGCCGCGAGATGGGGCGCTGGAAGAACAATCGGGTGGAAAACAGCCATCTGCCGTTCCGAAGACGAAAGCGAGCAATGCTGCGATTTCGACAGATGAAATCACTACAGAAGTTCGCCTCAGTTCACGCCAATGTCCATAATCACTTCAATTCAGACCACCATCTAACCGATCGACATACCTACAAAGAAAACCGCTCAATCGCACTGGCTGAGTGGCAAACCTCATGGCTTGAGATGCGGCTCGGGTAGGGCGAGCTATGCCAAATGGAGACGAGTTCGCGTTAGACTGACAACACCGTTCAAGACGCTTTCGCTGATCAACCAAACATAAGAGAAAACTTCGGGCCTGTCAGTAACACTAAAGTTCGCGTGCCGGGTGGAACTCCTGTACCAGTGGCAAGTGTCGCTGCGACTCATCAAAACCACATTCACGTATCGGGTCAAAATTGAAGTTATGAAGATCACACTGGCACTCTTTGCGACAACGTTTGCAGCCCTTTGTTTAGGTGCGAGCAAAACCAAGGAAGATGGGACACCGCAATGCGAAGCACTGAACATTCAGCAAGCTGAACTCCTGACCCCCTATGAGTTTACGACCATAAAGAGCTTGATAAAGGTCGAGGAAGTTGAAGGCGGTTCCGTCGCGTTTTACAATGTGGACTTCGAGTACAGCACCAAATCCGTATTGTTCGTCGTAATGTACGATGGTGATATACTTGGAGATGCAAGGGCTTGGTATGTCAACGTCGAGAATCAAGTATATATTAGCGAAGTCGGATCATCAAAGAAGGCACCGAGCTCAGACTCCGTTTTTGTCGAGTATCGAACTTCATCCGGTCAAACCTGCAGAGAAGATTTATCTCTGTTTTAAATAAGGTTATTCGCGAGGGTACTGTCAGGCTAAATGCACCTGATTGACGATTGAAGCTGATTAGCTAAGGCGGGGCGATTGCAAACGCAATACCGCAAAATGTTATTGTTGTGACAGGCCAGCGCCCCGGCTTCTTCGAGCGACTTGGAAGCTCACCTAAAGACTGCCTCGGAATGTGCGATAGGATCAAAGGCTAAGATGAGGAATCTCACGAAAGGACTGCAAAAGGTTGCCCGACACAGGGTTTTTGGCACACTGGGTCGCGGCTTAATTTGGGGAACAATTATCGGATTAGCGGTTGCAGCATTGGACGATGGCAGGCTTCGATTCGAAAAGTTCGCGTTCACAGTGGGGCTTTTCTTTTTGTTGTCTATTGTCGTGCTTTTTTTAAGTCGTCCTAAAGGCGATAGGCTTGAAAGGCCTGATTAGCGGCGGCCTTGATCCTGAATGACAATATTTACCCCACCGCTATCACACCTCCTCCGCTCCAGCCATCAAGGTTTCCATCACCCCTATCCATTTCTCCCACGGGGGTTTACTACTTCTTTGCGGCCAGCGATGCGTTGAGTCTTGAATGGTATCATCGTGAACCAATCTAGAACGAAACTGCTGATAATGATTGTTGGGTTGTTATTGAGTTTGGGAACTGCGATTAAAGTATGTTCCTCTGAAATTCGGAGGGGTTTTGGTGATTAACGATGAGATGGAAAGAAACCAGGTTTTCAAAATTTATACCGAAGGGGGGTATGGCGAAGCAATTGAGGGTCTGAAAGATTTAGCTAGCCGCGATGACGGCGATGCTATGGTTGCACTCGGATGGATCTACGAAGTAGGTTGCGATACCGATGTTGACAATCGAATTTCGCTCGAATTCTACAAAAAAGCAGTCGATCTTGGATTCTCAGAAGGTGTCTATGGTACTTCAAGGCAATTCCTACGTTTGGGTAAAAGAAAATTAGCGATCCCATATTTAGAAAAAGGAGTTGAAGAAGGTCATATCCCCTCGCACTATTGGCTCGGAAGGATTTTTTTGGAAGACATTGGTGATCCAGAAAACGGCTGGAGTCATTTGGAGATTGCAGCAAAAAAGGGTCATGTATGGGCCAAAAGAAAAATTTGGTCAAAGGACTGGGGAAAGGCAAAATCTCTTAAATCAAAACTTTCACTTTTAATATCTCTGATTAATATTTCATTTTACAGTGTAAAATTACTGTCATCAAGAAAAAATTATGATAGGTACTCTTAACAATTATGATGGTCGCGGGAACCTGACGAATTCTGGCAGCGATGTGTTTGCCTATTCTTCGGAGAACTTCCTCACCAGCGTCGCGGGAGAGGTGAACCTCACCTATGATCCGTTTGGTCGGCTTTATGAAACCAATGGAACGCCGGGCGGCGGTGGGCTCACCCGTTTTGCTTATGACGGTGTGGACATGATTGGAGGAAGCGAAGCTGAACGAGCGTTAGCGAGGACAACACAACTCCGCCAATCAGCTTCAGCGGCGCTATGTGCATGGGTTTGGCATCGATAACCCCATTGTGT
>JBDWLM010000014.1:0-2369 GCA_039973155.1 Erythrobacter sp.
GAGAGCCGCGCAGCCAAGCATGGCTGCCAGAGATCGGGCTCTATTATTACAAAGCGCGCATCTACTCACCCACTCTCGGCAGGTTCCTCCAGACCGATCCCATCGGCTATGAAGACCAGTACAACCTCTATGCTTATGTCGGGAACGATCCGATAAATATGGTCGATCCGACTGGGGAAGCAGGAGTCGCTGGGTTCGTGATCGGCGCTGGATCAGATGTTGCTATCCAATTGCTGGAGGGCAAGAGTATAGGTGAGGTGGATCTTGTTTCCGCCGGTTTGAGCGGACTACAAACTGCCACGGGACTTGGAGCGGTTACGCAGCTTGTGAGGGCTGGCAAGGCGCTGAACGCTGCAAGGAGAGCCCAGGCTGCTCAAAACACGGTGATCAGACAATCCAGATCAAATGCTTTGCGACCCAATCAGTCACAGTTGCGTTCAAATGTAAGGGAAGAATACCAAGTCCAATTGAATGCTGAGAGAGCTCTCGGTGAAGCGACACGAAGTGTTGGTACCGCTGCGGGTGCCATCACCGGGTTCCAAGCTCTTAAAGCCGGAGCATCCGCACTTGGCGTAGAAGCTACAGTGAATGATGTCACTAGGGCGACTGGCATTGACGAATATCAACTTACGATTACGGTAACCGCTTCACGGCCATCGAAGGGAAGGTCGTTCTTAGATAATCTCAGAGGTTTTTTTGGCATGCGTGACGGTGTGAAGGACTAAGGGAGTTCTTGGTGAAAATTTTTATCCTTAGCCTATTTCTGGGGTTTTTGAGATCAGTTTCACTTGGAGCAATAACTATTTGGCTCGCCATAAAGTTTACAAGCACCTTCACCGGCATGCAATATATCGCCGCGATCGGAGGTCTTTTGGTATCAGCAGGCGTTGCGTGGAAGTTAGCGGGGCGATTAATTGATCGTCTCACATCAGAACGATCAGATGCAAGTTCAAGAAGATGATTAGCTACGCGAGTTGGAAATGGGCTTCCAGTAGACTCAGCTTATGATGAACGAATCGCTGACGAGCAACGACTTCTGGATGCATTAGTAGAGAGAAGGAGAAACCTTGAACGTGATTGAGGCGTATAAATATATTGCAGAGATTATGACGAACCCGTCCAAATTAAATGGGCGCGACACTAATTTGCTACTTAATTCAATGTATCGTGGAGTTGGAATTGAGCGCCTTCCAGAGCTTCTGGGTCATGAAGATAAGCGGATTCGGCTAGCGGGAGGATTTATTTTATTTGAGTTGAACCCGGAAAATTTCTTGCATCTGAATCACTTTTGGATCGATGCAATGGCATCTGAAGATCCAAGTCTGCAATATGATTCAGCTAAATCAATTTTAGACCATGAGGCGTTTCGACCATGTTATCTGGAAGGCATGATGCGACTTAGGCAAAGTGACGTCAGTCTCATAAGAGAGGTAGCCGAAGATTGGATTCAGGAGTATTCGCAGCATAAGTCGGCTAATGTTTAGTCTAAATCGAACCGAGATGAACTGCTGGCGATTTAGAAAAGGCTTCTTTCTATAGGCAATGATCTTCCTCTTTAACTATCACGCAAGCGCTAAGCGGCAATTGTTCAGGTAGGAATATGTGATGGCATGGCAACAATTTGGGTCGTAAGCTGAAAGGCGGCTCTTCGCCTTTTGCAAGTTGGAAGCAGACGTTCCGCAACCGGCCCAATTCCTGCCACCGTCGAATGGTCGGATCGGGGTGGGGCGCGGACCCTTTAATCCAACATCGGCTGCGGTCCACGTTCGAGCAAGGTCGTCAGAACAATATGACTGCGCGTGTTGGTGACATCGCCAAACGGTGTTGTCAGAGCAAATGCACCCAATTGAAATTTGAAGCTGATTGGCTAGTGTAGGGCGATGCCCAGACACCGCAAACCGCCCAGCCCGTTCAAGTGCTTCAACTCATCGCTTGAAGTCATTCGACTGGTGGTGATGGTGTTTGTTCGATTTTCACCCCAATATAGGACATTAAGCGGAGGCTGAATTTGGGCTGATTGCGGACAGACGCCCTTAGGTACAGATTGTGACGAAGATGACAGAGAGCGAACTCAAAATCAGCCTGATCGCTCCACCCGCACCAGCAATTCAAGCGCCAGCCGTCGAATTGCGATCGGCACAGCGGCGGCGCTGATCCGCGCGGCTCGATCGTTGCTCACACCGATGCCCGGGGCTCCTCGATCGCGACCAACACGTATGATGGAGTCACCAGACGTGCAGAGCACAATATGGTATTCCTGGCACCAGCAATAACGGCCGGTTCCAATATACGCGAGCAGCGACAATGTCCGGGGGACAGCGAGAGCCGCGCAGCCCGGATCTACTCACCAACGCTGGGTGTCGTCGCTT
>JBDWLM010000015.1:0-15597 GCA_039973155.1 Erythrobacter sp.
TTGTCGCTGCTCGCGTATATTGGAACCGGCCGTTATTGCTGGTGCCCGGAATACCATATTGTGCTCTGCACGTCTGGCGACTCCATCATACGTGTTGGTCGCGATCGAGGAGCCCCGGGCATCGGTGTGAGCAACGATCGAGCCGCGCGGATCAGCGGCGCCGCTGCACAAGCGCAATTCGGCGGCTGGCGCTTGAATTGCTGGCGCGGGTGGAGCGATCAGGCTGATTTTGCAAAGGGTGTTGGGGCGACAAATTCACTGTGTCGGCGGCGTTGCTCAGCCGGCGCGCGCAACTCTGATCCTTGAATGAGGCGGCTGCGGAATTGCGGGCAATTTGCAAGGATAGAAATGGCAGTTGGAGTTGCAATTATAGTGCTAAGATACGGAGGCTAGCGGAGGGGGCAAATCAGGAGTTTGAGAAGCAATACCAAGGGTTCGTTGTATCGCGTAACATCGGGTCAGAGACGTGGCATTCGGATATGAGAATAGGCAAGGAGTTTAATTGTTACTCAATTTGGTGATTATGCTGCGCAAGAATTTCGTACAATCGATATGCGATTTTTTTTCGTTGAAGTGGTTTTCTATTAGGTCTTTCATCACTACAACCAAACACGATTGAAGTTCTTCAGGCCTAAATGAGACGTAATACCGAGATGACATAAAACTAATCACTATAGATAGATCGTCTTCGACATCTACTAGAAGGTTTAGGCCATCAATAATCGAGTGGTATCGATTTGAACTTTCGGCCCTAAGATCAATATCCTCAATCAGGAAATTGCAAAAATCGATCGGATAGAATTCAATAAAGCGACCAACTTGATTGACCGGCAACTCAACTCTGCAGACCACCTGTATTGCTAGTTGGATAATACTACTAAATGGATTAGCTTGGGCCACACCAATAAGAGAATAACCCGTTGGCCTTAGTTCACGCATCCAATCTCCTATACATATCAATGGTCTCCCGTTTTTCTATCTTCTTCATGGATCGGATAAATGGATATCACCACCAAGACTGCCGGAGAGAACCCGGTGCGATCGTATCTGGCGATATTCGACGCGATTTCCGGGCTTAATTGCTCAAAAAGAGCCATAGCTTCTTCTCTCAGTTTTTCATCCTCGATCATCTCCAAGGGAGTCGCAATTACTCTCACATAAGTCTCACCGTCGCGCCCAAACTCACCATGGAATAGGTCCCTAAGCAGACCTCCTTCACGGGCTTCATAAACAGAAGAGTTATTTTCCTGCCACCTGACAGCCCCAGTTTCAAGCGCTCTATCGATAGTTTCAGCAGCAATGCGGCTAACAGCCTGATAGCTTAACTCCTCGCCAAAGTGGCTCTGTGCAGTGCCTCCAGGATTGTGCCGATCGTTGATGTGTTCAAATCTTCCGTCCGTTAGTAGAACAACACGCCCCCCAACCTCAAACCAGCGCCTCGTTGTTTCTAACCCAGTCGGATCAACCGCATTAATCGGATCATTTCCGACGTAGGCGTAGAGGTTGTACTGGTCCTCATACCCGATGGGATCGGTTTGGAGGAACCTGCCCAGCGTTGGTGAGTAGATCCGGGCTTTGTATTAGTAGCGCAGGCGACGGCAGCGCTGGGGGCGCTGCCCAAAGCCGAGCCCGATCTCGGGCAGCCAGACCTGCCCTGTGTATCTAAAGCGTCCCTTGGTCGCGATGTCGTCACCAGTGGCGGTGTCAGGGATGCCATAGGCGTCGTAGGAGTTGGTCTCTGACAACACCCCGCGCCAGTCCGCCACCGCTACAATCGACCCACGCGGATCGGCGTGGAGATAGCGGCGCGCTGTTGAGGTCTGCACGCTGCCTTCATAAGTTAGCAGAGGATCATCAGCATCCAGATTCGATCCGTACACATGTCTGCGCAAGATCGTGCCGGAGGCGGCGTTGTACTCGATCACAAGTGCATTGCCATCATGCAGGAAGCCGGTCTCGCCGCTCTGCGTATCCACCATCCGGTACAAGCGGCCAAGTGGATCGTAATAAAGATTGGTCGTGCGCCCACCGCCCGTCACCCGCACCAGACGGTTCTCTACATCGTAAAGATAGGTCGAGCTGCCGTCTGAGGTCAGATTGCACTGCGCTCAAGCAGCGAAGCGGTAGCGCAGCAAAAACGCGCTCAAATATTGTCAGCGTTAGCTCATCAAAACGCTGTCATAGGTGAACGTGGCAGAGCGAGCGCTCTCATACTAGATTGGCTCCTCGAATTAGAGCTTTCGAAACTGAAATTGGATAATGCTTCAAAACTTGTTGGGAAATATTTTCGTACCTCTCTTTCTTTTCGTAATTGAGGCCATCTGGAATAGCTATTTCAAGAGATTGGCAAGAGAGCTCTATCAACAACTTAAGATATTGAATGTCAGACTCGGAGGTTTCGTTCAGCTTGGACAGTGACTTCACTGCAGGGTCAACTAACTGCAATCCGGTCTCTCTGTCACCGGATATTGCGCTCGAAATCAACAGCCTAAGTGGAATTCTGGGCGCAATATCATGATTTAGTTTGCGCATAAGCACCCAAGCTCGATTTAAGTTGATCGCACACTGAACATAATCTCTCGATCGCCATGCACGTAGGCCTCGAAAGATCGCATATCTCGCTTTCAACTTAGCAATTATCTGCACTAAAAACCCCAATCACTCACACTCTCACCAATATCTGAAAGAAGGTCGCCGACCCTTTCGGTAAGTGAACGCCTATCTGAAGATCTAGATCTGAATTCGCTTGGATCTCTAACTTCTGCCGTCTCCGTTAATTGTTGCTCTGGGGAGATAATGCGAACATCTACAACTCTGCCATCCTGATCTCGGTCTACAACGAGGTCTGAGTAAATGCCACTTTCACCATTCTGCAATCTCTCAGAAGTCCATATTGCGTCTGGAATGACTGCATCTGCAGAATCCGTCAGCATCTCTCCTGTAACATTTCCAAAATTCTCAGCAGCACCAAGAAACACATCAGCTGATGACTCCATTGCGTCGGCAGATCGTTGCAATGCATCAAGCGATGCTTGAATTCCGAGCGGGTCATCATTCTCTTCACTCCCAGCATTCCCACCTGTATCTTCCTCTTCAAAATCTTCCTGCAGCCCAGTCGGATCGATCCCATTAATCGGATCATTTCCGACGTATGCGTAGAGGTTGTACTGGTCTTCGTACCCGATGGGATCGGTTTGCAGGATGGAGGAGACGCGATCATCCGGGGGATGATTGCAAGCGACGACACCCAGCGTTGGTGAGTAGATGCGCGCCTTGTAATAATAGAGCCCGATCTCTGGCAGCCATGCCTGCCCAGCGTTCAAACAACTAAGCGGCAGCGCAACAAAAACACCGCCTTAGCAAAAGCTCTCCGCGCCAGCCAATTGCACTGTTTCAAGAACTTTTTTGCCCTGGGATCATAATTGACTTGTGGTTTTTAATTATTTCCCATTTATCTATTGATATTCCATAATCTTCATAGCAAATAGCAATAGCATCCTGCAAGTTATCAAATAGCTCGTCTCTTGACGAAATATTATCGCACTTTGATTTATAAATTAGGCAGTAAGTTCCGAATGAATATTCTTCAAGAATAATTTTCCATCCTTTATTATAAGCAATTCTAGCAATCATTTTCCTACCTAAAGCAAATACCATGTTGTGGTCCATCATCTCTAAAAAAATTCGGACATCTGTGCTACGTCTAATCTCGAGATGAGCATGAAGCAAATCGCCATGACCGTCTAAATCTAACCTGAAACGATGGAGTCGGTCTTCGCTCAAGGCGACAAAGCCCGCAATCGCCCATCCAAATATCGCAAAAAAGTGGTCTCAAATGAGAGCCGCAAACGGTGTTGTCAGTCTAACGCGAACTCGTCTCCATTTGGCATAGCTCGCCCTACCCGAGCCGCATCTCAAGCCATGAGGTTTGCCACTCAGCCAGTGCGGTTGAGTGGTTTTCTTTGTAGGTATGTCGATCGGTTAGATGGTGGTCTGAATTGAAGTGATTATGGACATTGGCGTGAACGGACGCGAATTTTTGCAGCGATTTCATTCTGCGTAACCTCTGCATCGCTCGTTCTCTTTGTCGGAACGACAGATGACTGTTTTCCGCTCGATTATTCTTCCACCGCCCCACCTCTTGCTAGCTGGTGTTGCCGAGTTCTTTCATGGCAACTTTGTAAGAAGCAAGGCCATCGGTGGTGATTTCATTGGGAGAGCCGTGGCGCTTTAACGCCTTCCTTAGGAACCGCAGAGCGGCCTTCTTATCTCTGGTCTTGGTGACGTAGCTCTCAAGGGTCCTGTCAAAGCAAGTGCACTTTCCGCTATTTGCCCCATTTTAGGTTGCTCACGTGAGTGCAAAAATGGCAGTTTTCTGCCGTTTCTCTAATTTCAACACTGGCCAGAAACCACGTATTCCGTCGCCGGTGCGTTTGCTTTGACAGCACCCACGCATTGGGCTTTTCCAATAAGCGCTATGCCCTTGGGGCAATTCGATCACCCCCAAAACGGCTCAGTATTAGGGAGCCAAGAATCTTCATCGACCCCACCAAAGGCAGCAAGAACGAAGTGAAGCTTCACATCTGTCACATCTCCATTTTCTATAAGAAGCGCTCGATCTTTCGAGTATATATTTCCAGAGAGCTTCCATCGCCAATTTTTCCGTGGGTCAACGTTCACCATTGAATTGGGAGTATGGAACTGAACTCTCTGATAGGGTCTAAATCCCGTCACATGATCAAAAAAAGCCGTATCGGTAGGCTTCCCAATTTGGTCATGATTCTGATTTGCTTCGTAACTAAGGTGCATTTTGGTAAAATAGCTATCCCAACCCTTTTCCTCTTCTGAGCTGTATTTTGTGTCAACTGAAACTCCAACTCTGAGGATCCGTAACACTTCGAATTCCGGAAAATAATCGCTTAGATCCGCTTCACCTTGTGAAAACCGAGTGCCACTGGTGCTAGCTAAATTGGGCCCTCCCCAATTGAACTCGAAGAGTCGCCCGGCTCGTCTCCCCAGGGATGGCATCTGTGCCATTGAAATAGTGTGCTGAAAAATTAGTTCACGTTGTTGCAATGAACGGTAGGCTTGCGCCCAACGCCGGGTTTGAGCAATTAACCTATCTAAGAAACGCCCGCCACTGGAGAACGAAAGAACATTGTTGTTAGGACCAAGGGCACAAAACGACTGCAGGTCGATATCTGTATTAGAGAAGAAAGGGTTCTCTCGATTGCGGCCACAATATATGGGATTATCGGCTCCTCGGTAGCCAAAAACGCTTGAGATGCCGCGCAGCACAGCGACAGTTCGTTCAAACGCTTCCTCGAGTTCAAAGTCAAATAATCCGTACGCCCGCGTTATGCGCTCTTTGAAGTTCAATGGGTGGCCAGCTTGGATATGCCTTCGTTCCATGACTGTCTGCCGCTCAGCATCAGTTTGCCGAAGCTCTCGTAAACCTTGCGCGCGCTCAGTTTCGTGCGTGACCTGCTCCTTGGCGAGCGCTCTAGCTGTGCTAGACAAGGCCGAAAATCCGTCCGCCAACTCATGATCGGATTGGGCGAATGCGGCACTATCAGCCTGATGAAGTTCGGAGGCGCGAACGAGTCCCAAAGAAACCCATTCCTGAGTCTCCAGCTTTGTTAAAATGTCTCTACGTTGGTCCTGGAAGGCATACTCTATCACTTGATAGAGCGCCTTCTCTTCAATTTCATTTATGACAGACTGGATCGCAAGAATTTTATCGATACTTGCAGCTAGCTTACTTAAATTTTGCTCAATCAGATGTGGGTTGTATAAGTTCTTAGCAACGGAATAGTCTCTTGCGAAATATTCGGACACTTCGCGTTCAAGATCTCGAAAATCTGGAAGCCAAGACTTTGAAGTTTCGCTCATTAACTGAGATGCGTATTCGCGATATGTGGTCATGTTAGCCCATCATCCTCTTCTTCATTTTCTTGTTCCTCAAACTCTGCGTGATAACCGAGAAACTCAGAGCGAAGACCGAATTCTCCTAGCGAAAATTCGCGATTGGCAGCTTGTTCCAGCTCATGTCTCTCAGCAACCGTCTCTCGGAACTCTTCATGTTCTTCGCTGTGCCGAAACTCTTCTATCCAGCTTGGAGAGCCCGTCGAAAGGTGTCTTGCACCAGCTGGATCCTCATCTGTCTGAGCCAGCTCATCCGCCAGCTCGTCGAGCGCCTTTCCAAACTTGACGAATTCAATTATGCTGTCTCGAGGCTTTTTTGCATCTATGCTCTTCGACATGGCCGTTAGAGCTTTCTCGAACAAAAAGCCGAGGCTACCATCGCCTGTTAGTCTATTGTCAGCATCAGAATTGAGCGCGTCGGAAAGCCCTCCCACGCTCAGTTTCTCCAGCGCATTGTGGAGTTCGTCCTTCCTCGGAATTGAATTGGACGGCGCCAAATCGGTAGCAAACTTAATTGAATCTGCGGTCAGTTGTGTCGCTTCATATGCCTTATATGCATACTTTGTGAATCGAAACGCTCCAGCTACTGGAACAACCAATGATGCGACATCAAGAGCAAGGGACGCGGCAGACACTACAGTCTTGATGGTCTCAATTGTCTCAGCTCGCCGATAGGCGTAAACGTCGATGTCTATCGACGGTGGAGCGCGCAATACAGGTGATCCGGGCTCAAAATCTAGCCTTGTGTCGATATCGGGAAGCGCGGTTGCCCAGGAGTTAAAATTGGTGTCTTCATCAGTCAGAGAAGATGGTACGGTGATCGGCCTTGAGACTTGACTGCCAACCAACACAGTCAAACCCATAGAAAACTCTCGCCGGGTTGCCTTAAACACAAAGCTCAATTGACACCCTCATTGTTCGTAAATTCCCGGCCTCAACATCACACAACACCTTGTGAAAAGACCATTGATTAGCCTCCATTGTTCGCAAAACAGGCCCATTACATCTTTTCTTTTGCAGTCAGAGCAAAGAGGTTTGAGCAAGTCAGTGTTTGTTCGGACATCATAGCCTTTGGCGACACCAATAACAATCGCGTCGGCATACTGAATATCATCACATTCAAATTCTGCCTAGATGTGACACTCGGATGCTGGCGTGTTGATGAGCATTTGCGACAGCACTCAGACAAGTGCTGTCAGTCTAATCGCAACTAGTCTCTGATCGGCGCTGCTATGGCAAAGTCGACCGCAATTTAGGCGGCAAGATTTTGCCACTCAGCCAGTGCGGTTGAGTGGTTTTCTTTGTAGGTATGTCGATCGGTTAGATGGTGGTCTGAATTGAAGTGATTATGGACATTGGCGTGGACGGACGCGAATTTTTGCAGCGATTTCATTCTGCGTAACCTCTGCATCGCTCGTTCTCTTCGTCGGAACGGCAGATGACTGTTTTCCGCTCGATTATTCTTCCACCGCCCCATCTCGCGGCGGTTCTCATTGCCAAGCTCGCGCATCGCAGCCAGTTAGGATTTGAGACCATCGGTGACGATCTTCTCTGTTTCGCCGTGCCGCTTCAGCGCCTTGCGCAGGAACTTCAACGCGGCCTTTTTGTCCCGTTTTTTAGTGACATAGCTCTCTAGTATCTCACCTTCGTGGTCGACCGCACGCCACAAATAGTGGGTCTCACCGTTGATCCTCACAAAGACCTCGTCAACGTGCCAGCGCCAATTCCTGAAGCCTCGCATCCGGCTGATCCGTTGACGCTTGATGTCCGCAGCGAACAGCGGTCCAAACCTGTTCCACCAAAAACGGACGGTCTCATGGCTGATGTCGACGCCGTACTTGAACAGCAAATCTTCAACATTGCGAAGGCTCAGCGGGAACCGAACGTACATCATCACGACTAGGCGAATGACTTCAGGCGATGAGTTGAAATAACGGAACGGAGTGGCTGGTTTGCGAGGTCTGGGCATCACCCCGCCCTACCCTCACCGCCTCAATCGTCAATCGGGTGCATTTGCTTTGATAGTGCCGGAATTTGACCAGAATCACATCCACGCTATGTAGATGTTGCAATGCAGCAAGAATCGTTTGCGCCACCGCCGTCGCTAGACGACTTGCTCGACCGAGGGCCGGTTGCCCTATTTCTCGATTTCGATGGGACCTTGGTGGAGATCGCTCCCACACATGATTCCATTGAAGTGCACGTTGGCTTGCCACGCGAATTGGAAGAGTTGTCGGCAAGGCTGGATGGGCGGCTTGCTTTGGTTTCTGGCCGATCGCTGGAAAACTTGGCGTCCTACATTGGGCACATTGCTATTGCCCAGGCCGGATCGCATGGGGCAGATTGTCGCTTGGCCGATAGCACCCGGATAGGGACAAATCCGCGCAAACTATCTTCGGCGATACGGGCCGATCTCGAAATTCTCGTCTCGCAACATTCCGGCGCTTCGCTTGAGACGAAGAGCCATGGCGCAGCAATCCACTATCGCGCGCGGCCCGAAATCGAGGGTGATGTTGTGGCCGCCGCTCAGGCGATTGCAAAGGATCGCGGCCTATCGGTCAAGCGCGGGAAATCCGTCATCGAATTGCTGGCCAACAGCACGGACAAAGGCGATGCCGTGCGTGCGCTGATCGCTCATGCCACGTTTGCGGGTTCCCGGCCTTTATTCGTAGGCGATGACCTGACCGATGAGGATGGCTTTGCTGCAGTGAAGGAATTCGAGGGGCTGGGAGTACTCGTCGGGGGTTCTCGCGAGAGTGAAGCGTGCTATCGCCTTAGTGACCCACACGATGTCCACCAATGGCTTGGCCTGGAGTTGGAATGACAAGCAGCCTTGAACTCTGGCCTATCGGCAATTGCCAGGTATCCGGCTTGATCGACAAAACCGGCTCGATCGTCTGGGGCTGCGTACCGCGGGTCGATGGCGATCCGGTGTTTTGTTCATTGCTCAACGGCGAGCTGCGCGATGCCGGGATCTGGCAGTTCGAGCTTGAAGGCCAGGTCAGCGCAAGCCAGCAATATATTCGGAACACGCCCAATCTGGTGACGACGCTTGAGGCGGAAGACGGCAGCGCCTTGGAAATCCTCGATTTCTGCCCCCGTTTCGAACGCTCAGGCCGCATGTACCGCCCGGTCGCCTTCATGCGCATCGTGCGCCCAATCGCCGGGAGCCCACGGATAACAGTGCGGCTCAACCCGATGCGAGACTATGGCGAAAAGCTGGCCCAGCGGACCAACGGCACCAACCATATCCGCTATCTCGTTGGCGATCAGGCGATCCGCCTCTCTACCGATGCGCCGGTCGGCTACGTTCTGGAAGAACGCAGTTTCCGGATTGAGGAAGACACCCATTTCTTTCTCGGCCCTGACGAGCCGTTTGTCGGGAACCTGCGCGAAGAAGTGCGCCATATGGAGCAGCTCACGCGCAAATACTGGCAGCACTGGGTGCGGGGACTGGCCACCCCGCTTGAGTGGCAAGACGAGGTAATCCGCTGCGCGATCACGCTCAAGTTGTGCCAGCATGAGGAAACCGGTGCGATCGTTGCTGCGCTGACCACATCCATCCCCGAGGCACCGGGAAGCGAACGCAACTGGGATTACCGATACTGCTGGATTCGCGATTCCTACTACACGGTTCAAGCGCTTAATCGGCTTGGTGCGCTTGACGTGCTGGAGAAGTATCTTGGATATCTTCGCAATATTGTTGACCAGGCTGCCGGCGGCCAGATCCAGCCGCTCTATTCGGTAATGGGCGTGGCAGAGCTGGACGAGAATGTGGCCGAAAGCCTGGCAGGGTATCGTGGGATGGGCCCTGTTCGTGTCGGCAATGCGGCATACAAGCAGGTCCAGCACGATTGCTACGGCCAGATCGTATTGCCAACCGTGCAAGGCTTCTTTGACCGTCGCCTCTTGCGCATGGCTGATGAATCCGAATTCGAAAGCCTGGAGCAAGTTGGTGAGATGGCCTGGGCCATGCACGATCAGCCTGACGCCGGCCTGTGGGAATTCCGCACTCGCCAGGAAGTGCACACCTATTCTACCGTCATGAGCTGGGCAGCCTGTGATCGGCTGGCCAATGTTGCGGAACGGCTCGGCAAGCAAGATCGCCAAGCCATATGGCAGGAGCGCGCCGACACGGTTCGCGCCAAGGTCTTGCAGCATGCCTGGACCGAAAATGGCGGCGCAGAAGGAGGCGGGGGCCATTTCACTGCCAGCTTCGAAAGCGATTACCTCGATGCCAGCTTGCTCCAGATGATCGAGCTGCGTTTCATCAATCCGCTCGATCCCAAATTTGTCTCGACATTCAAGCAAATCGAAAAAGCGTTGCGACGCGGCGAACACATGCTTCGCTATGCTGCGGAGGACGATTTCGGCGCGCCGGAAACCGCATTCAATATATGTACCTTCTGGCTCATCGAAGCCCTGGCATTGGCTGATCGCAAGGACGAAGCGCGTCGCTTGTTCAAAGCCATGCTTTCGCACCGGACGCAGTCAGGATTGCTCAGCGAAGATCTGGACTTTGAAACCGGCGAGTTGTGGGGCAACTTCCCGCAGACCTATTCGCTTGTCGGCATCATCAATTGCGCAGGCCTGTTGTCAAAGAGCTGGAACACAATCCGTTGAGCCATTCATGAACCGTCTTGTCGTCATTTCCAACCGCGTTGCCGTGCCTAAGGCACGCGGGGCGGCGGGCGCGCAGGGCGGCTTGGCGGGAGCGCTTTTGGCAGCGCTCAAAAAGCAAAAGGGCCTGTGGGTCGGCTGGTCAGGCGATGAAGTGGAAGATCCGTCTACTGAACCGGTCATAAGTACGAACGAAGAGATCACGACCGCCACCATCGATCTCGATCCGCAAGACGTGGAGGAATATTACAACGGCTATGCCAATTCGACTCTATGGCCGTTGTTCCACTACCGGATCGATCTGACCGAATATGATCGCGAGACCGGCAAGGGTTATGAGCGGGTCAACGATCTCTTTGCCAATGCCGCGGCGCCATTAATCGAGCCCGAAGATGTCGTGTGGGTACATGATTATCATTTCATCCCGCTTGGTGAACGGTTGCGAAACCAGGGTCTGACCAACAAACTCGGCTTCTTTCTTCACATCCCTTGGCCGCCCACGCGCCTGCTTGTTTCGCTTCCCTATCACGAGCGGCTGGTACGTACCTTGCTTGAGTATGATCTGGTCGGTTTCCAGTGCAATGAATGGCTTGAAAGCTTCCTACATTATTGCGGCAAGGAATTGGGGGCTGAGGTCAACGAGGAAACCGGCGAGATCACTCTGGACGGACGCACCTCCACCGCTCGATCTTACCCGATCGGTATTGATTACGAGAAATTCCAGGAGCTAGGGAAATCTGACGAGGCAGGCCATGCCGAAAAGAGGATGATCGCCAGCACGCGCGATCGGACTGCGATGATCGGGGTTGACCGGCTGGATTATTCGAAAGGCCTGCCCGAAAGGCTTGAGGGCCTGGCTCGATTCTTTGAACGCTTTCCCGAACGAGTGCGCGACCTAGTCTTCATCCAGATCGCTCCGCCCAGCCGGGAAGACATAGGATCCTACCAGCAAATTCGCGAAACGCTCGAGCAGAAGACCGGCGAGATTAACGGCGCGCATTCGCAGATCGATTTTGTTCCCATCCGTTATGTGAACCGTGGCCATTCGATGGCCGAATTGTACGGCATTTACCGTGCCTCGAAGATCGGCTTCGTCACCCCGCTGCGTGACGGGATGAACCTTGTGGCGAAGGAATATGTCGCGGCGCAGGACCCGGAAGATCCCGGCGTATTGATCCTCTCACGCTTCGCCGGGGCAGCCCAGCAATTGACTGAGGCATTATTGGTCAATCCGCATAGTCCGGACGAGCTGGAATCGGCGATCCGCACGGCGCTCGATATGCCTCTCGATGAACGCAAGGCGCGGTGGGAGAAACTGAATGCGAGTGTACGGAACGACGACATCGTAAGCTGGACAGCGGACTTCTTGAAGAAATTGAGCGACACTCACGACTAGCGCACAACAATTTGGGACTCCGCAATTTGTGGCGGCTGGACATGGGCCGATTGCAGATCGTCAGAATTTTACTTATCTGGGTTGTAGGGCTGACATTCGGCGACCGACCCACTTATGGCCTAAGCCGAACGTCTCACTCTAGGATAGCTGGCGAACAAAGGGTCTGAGCACGCGATCGCATTGCAGTTATTGCAACGCGCCCTTTCCATCACTGCGATGGCATTCTCCGCCCAATTCAACGATCAACGAATTCTCAGAAGGATGTCCTTCTGAACCTCTCCCAAACTTACATGCTGGAGGCGTTACAACGCCTCCAGCAATTTTTCCGGAATGGCCGTGCCGGTATCTTTGCGCGTCTCTTCGGTTATCCAGGTGCCAAAGCGTTCTGCAGCGCGTCGATTGCCCGAGACAGGCTTTGCCGCAATCGCATAGCTGAATGGGGTTCGAACATATTCGCCGAAAGGTCGGATCAAACCTGTATCGCTGCCGTAAAAATTGACCATGTCCTCAAGTACAAGAGCCATCCCAAGCCCGCTCTTCGCGGCGGCGACAAGAAGTCGCCCGTCATCAAACTTGTCGACACTGAGATCATAGCTGCGCGACAGCCCGACAGCCTCCATCCAGATATCAAGTATGTGGGGTAAATGGCGGTGCACCAGCAAAGGTGTGCTACCTAGTGTCTTCCTCAAACCATCAAGAGGGTCGACGATACTCTCTTGAGCGACAGTGAAGGCTCCTTGAGGGCGCAAGGGCTGGAACGGGACTTTCTCAGCGCCTTCTTCGGCGAAGAAGATAATCATATCAACGCTTTCACCTAATTTTCTGATGGGTGAACCGGATGTGTCGAGCTGCAGCTCAATGTCCGGATTGGCCTTCCGGAAAAAATCGAGCCGAGGAATCAGCCATGCGGTCGCGAATGACATCGGAACGCCGACTACCAATTTTAATTTTTGAGTCTTGTCGCGCCGTTCAAAGGCCGACAACATCTGATCGAAAGGTTGCTCGATCTCTGCGAGCAAGCGCTCTCCTTCCTGATTAAGCCGGTACTCATTGCCCGTGCGGGTGAAGAGCAACATACCAACGTGCTGCTCCAGCTTCTGCACACGCCGGCTTAAGGCGGATACGGACAGATTAAGCTCGCCTGACGCCCTTCGAAGTGAACCGAAACGCGCTGCAGCAAGAAAGGCCTCAAGGGAGCCGGTTGGGGGTAGTCTGCGAATAAAGAACTCCTCGTATTTGCATGAATATGCACATTTACGCTGCATTGCACAAATAGTAATTTTTGCGCATTCTCTGAGTGGAAGGCGAAAGAACTTGTTAGTTAATAGATACTTGCATGCGTTGCGTTGATCGCAATGGCGCATTGCCACCTTTGCGATGGTATGCTGCGCCGCACCGTTCATACTGCATTGCAGCAACGTAGGAGGCTTTAATGCAAAAACACTTTAGATATATCGCTGCGATTGTCGTCGCCACTGCAATGCCGCACGTCGCCCATGCGGGCGAGCGAGTGGACTTCGCTTACAATGCGAAGGAATTGGCGACTGCTGCCACACGCCAAGCGCTTCTTGAACGTATTGAGACAGTGTCCTTTAGATCGTGCGAAACAAGCTCAGCCATTGCACCCCGAGATGCGGTCGATCGTTGTGCTGCCGACTTGCGGGATCAGTTTGTGAAGGCAATCGCTGACGATAATCTCACGCTGCTTGCCAAATCGGGCTCGAAGACAGCATTTCAGTCTGCGAGCCGGTAGGCGATGCCACAATGGCCATGATAGCTCCAGCGTGGCGGGACATGCCGGAGCTACAATGCTCAGGACCACCCACGGGGAGCAAGCCAGATATTGTCAGACTAAAGGGGCATGCTAGGTTACTTCCGCTATCCGTCGAGCTCTCGTCCCAAGTTGTACGTCAGAAAAGCTAACCTTTTACCAAAATCAAATTGGTAAAAGGGCAGCAGAGATGAGCAAATTTGGCCAAACCCAGTTACTCTGACAGTACCCCTTTTCGGCGGGTCGATGCGGAGTGAGAAGCTAACAGATATGATGGATAAAAACGACAAGGCGCTAGTCGCTCCCGATCCACCCCAGTCTAAGCTATAGTGGGCTGACCGGAGCTGGGCCGATTGCTGACTGTCTACTCTTGGTTGCCTGAAGCTCAGAAGCCGACAGTCAGTTCACGACCCATTTTCAGCCATGGGAACCATTTAGTGCAGTTCTTAGAACCGAACATCAGCTCTTGCCACTGCGGCCAAGGGCTAGCTATTACTTCCAGAAATCGATTTTGGAACAGGGATTGAACTTTGATTAGAGATTTTATCAAATGGTCGGCTAAAACTTACCGTTTAGCCGTTATGTTCTTTATTAGCGCCTTTGTCATAGTGCTCTTCCCAATACTGACTGAGGCATTGCAGCATTTCGTAGAATATCGCCTAGGTATGTTCGACTCCAGTGATGGCATTGTGGGTGACCAAGAGCAGAACTTGCGCTTGGCTGCGGGCATCGTGAAGGTCCTGTCACTTTTAGCAATTACCATAATCGTGCCGAGATTTTTCCTTCACGAAAACAACCTCAAGAAAGCGATGACATTTAGCCCCGAAGCCAAGCGGGCGCTCTTACTCGGAGCACTGGTCTTCGTCGGCATTTTCTTGTTCATCTTCTATCTCGGCCCTGCCCTCGTGGAAATGATTGTCATAACGGGTGTAGAAATCTCAGAAAATTTGCAGCGTTTCCTGCCGCTCGTGATTGCCTTGCTGATATCGTTTTGGTTTCAGATAAGATATGTCGGTGCAACCGCCACGATGTTTGATGATGATCCCATGAGCGAGGCTGAAAAGAAGCGTTTCAACGTGCTTTCCACCATGCATTTTTTGTTTGTTGCCGTTGTCACTGTTCTGCCACTGATGGTGATCCATTATCAGCTAAACTTCATGGCGGTTGACCTAGCGCCGGTGGCGGGACTTGCAGTCATCCTCGTTGTCGACAGCATAGTGGTTGGCATGCTGTCCTGTCTCCTTGGCGCGTTGGTCTTCACTCTTTATCAGGCGTCACGAGAACGCAGCTAACCATCCAGTGGGATGTCAGTCATGCAGATAAGGCGAGCGCCACCAGCATATGGCGAATACAGAAGTCTGTTTCAGCGCCGGCTTTTGAATCGATAATTGCTATTAAGGAACCAGAACACGTCTGCGCTGCGCTAATTTGGTCCCAAAGCCGACATTCTGCTTCCACCCCCAAATTCGGTCTTTGAAAACTGACTTGAATTGGGCCGATAGCCGACCGTCTGCTTAGGGCTGAAAATCACGGGGAGCCGCCGTTCGGGTCAAAGGCCCGACGCGAATTGAAGAGTTTCCAATCTGGCTATGTGCTCAATGAATGATGTAGACAGTGACAAACGAGTAACTTGCCAATCACACCTGATCACAGATTGTCCCAGGGTAAGAATAGATGCCAATAAGATATGAAGCGGGGGAACCCCGCAGTTTCTCAAACAGCGAAGTTGAAGAGTTGGCAGGACGGTGCTGTCAGTCTAATCGCAACTAGTCTCTGATCGGCGTAGGTGCCCCTTCCCCGCTCGGTTCTCAAGCCATGAGATTTTGCCACCCAGCCAGTGCGGCTGAGCGAGCGGACTTGTAAGTTTGGCGGTCGACGAGATGAC